>PBNE01000005.1 GCA_002722885.1 Rhodospirillaceae bacterium | reverse complement strand
AGAGGTGGCCGAGTGGTCGAAGGCGCTCCCCTGCTAAGGGAGTATGGGTCAAAAGCCCATCGAGGGTTCGAATCCCTTCCTCTCCGCCACTCACCAGTCTCACTCGTTACTGGTGTCTTTTCCTCCCAAATTACTTTGTAGTTCTCGGTATTTGTGATTGGCGGTGCACTAGTGAGACGCATCATGGCGTATTCAATCGCGACAACACGGCTTGAGCCTCAGTTGGATGTTTTGGGCAGTTCCCTTACGTCCGTTTTTTCAAAGAACAGGGAATCAACAGGGAAATTGCTCAATTCTTCACCTATTTCGGCCGTTTTCAGAGGTTCTCGCCGTGAATAGTCGCTCCACTTCAACGGTTTAGAGGGCAATTCCCTGTTCTTCAAATAACAAGGTATCGCCTTGCTTGGATCAGAGAAGAGTAACCAGTTTAAGCGGGATTGCACAGCGAAGAACAAGGAAGCCTGTTTCTCCCAATCCATCGGAATCTTCATCGCCATGAGACGGTTGGCGGTAAACCCGGGATCGAGTCGTCCGGCCAGAATCGTCATTTGAATCCTGGGTGACAGGAATGCCAGTTTTGAGCGGGTTCGAATGTAGGCCGGTGTTACGTCGACCTTTTTAGCAAGAGCCCTTAGAGGCACTCCTTGTTTGAGCGCCTTAACATCCTGGTGAGCGAGGCTCAGGAGTCGGATAAGGGTCTGATCAGGACCCAGCACCTCGTCGCCGATGATGATCTCGTATCACTCCTCTTGGACAAGGGGATCGCGTTGACGGGGTGCCCTACACGGTATGTGTCCGAAGATGAGACTGCATCTGGGGGTAATCTGGATATGATGATCAAATTGATGGAACGCGGTGTCGTCGTATCGATCAATTCGGATGATCCGGAACAGTTTGGTTCAGGGTGGTTGAACAGGACAATAGTTGAGGCCCAGAGAAACGGGAACCTGCCATCTGAGACCCTAATCAAACTCATGCGCAACGGTTATCAATCGGCCTGGATGACAAGCCAGCAGAGGTCTTCCTATTTGCGGCAATTCGACCAAACCTGCGATGCGTTTGATTGGGGACTGTGATACCGCGAATAGCAGCCTTGCCTGAGATGTTGCAACCTCATTTTCTAATAGATGAGCGGTGCCGGTAATGTCCGCTTAGGGTCAGAAGCAGACCAAGGTCCAGATTTGCTTGAATGTCAGCTTTGTAGCACATTTCGGAACCCGTACGAGAGAGACGAGTTCGCATCCGTCTGCCTCCACCGCCATTGTCCCTTTTTTCCTAGGCATTTAGATCCTCGTGAATGGCTCTGGATCACCGCCGTGGATAGGGTAAGCTAAAGGTCTTACGCCATTGGGCTCCAATGGCGCATTATCACGGCGGTCCAATAGGAAACCACTTGAAATTCTGCTAACACCTGCGTGAAGCGGATGTGTGGCTCTCGCAGGGTCGCACGGTTGGCGAGATCTGTCGCCAGATCGGGATATCGGAGCAGAGCTACTATCGATGGCGGCGTGAGTACGGCGGCCTGAAGACGGATCAGGCTCGTCGCCTGAAGGATCTTGAGCGGGAGAATGCGCGACTGCGCAGGGCGGTGTCGGACCTGACATTGGAGAAGCTGGTGCTGAAGGAGGCCGCGGAGGCAAACTTCTAAGCCCCGAGCGTCGCTGGCGCTGTGTGATCCATGTTCGTCAGAAGTTGGCGGTGGGGTGTTGGTCATTTCTACTCACGCCGCACTGGGATGCCTCGCACCAGCCCATCGGCCGGCTTCACGCAGGGCTGGGGCGTGTCCTTGACACGGTAGGCCTATCCCCTAAAGCTGAAACAGCGCAGCAAAGTGTGGTGGTAACGGTTGCGATGATCGCGTCGACGATCGTCGGCACGACACCTGGCGTCGCCCTTGGCCGCGAAGCCCATTTCCGCACGGAGCCGCCGAGGCGTTTCTCGAAAACAGAATTTCGTTCCTGATAATATAGTATAGAGATATTAAATCTAACTTTAGAATAACATGAAGTATAATTATCACATCAAGGGCATTATAATAAGAAACATTCTCAGTATATTAAGTATTGTTACGAAAAAATTAGGAATTTATTTTTTAAGTAAAATTTCATTTTTATTTATTTATTTAATATCGTTTGCAGTTTTTTCTGATGATTCCTTGATTGTTTCTCCAACTACCGATTTCTCTTCGGCAGAGCGATTCGAAGCCCGCCAGGGCGGTTCTGGAACATTTTACGGCTCAATTTCTCAAAATGCTTTTTCCACGCCCGCCGCAAACATGTCACGGGAAGCTCGGCTGGATTTCAGGTTTGGTAACGATTTATTCAAGCGTCTCTGGGTTGCAGCTCCCTCTTCAACTCCATTCGGCGGCGGTTTGGGACCCCTATACAATGCTCGCGCCTGTCAGGAATGCCACATCAAAGATGGCCGCGGTCATCCACCCAATGGAAACTGGCCCGACGACAACGCCATCTCAATGGTCATGCGTCTCAGCATCCCGCCGTCGAATCGGGAAGAAGAATTGTTGCTCGAAACTCACCGCCAGAACGTCATTTCTGATCCTGTATATGGGGTCCAGCTCCAGGATTTTGCGATTCCGGGACTGATTGCCGAAGGTTTGATATCGATTGACTACGAAGAGATTGAAGTCGTGCTCGCTGATGGCACGGTCATCTTCCTTCGCAATCCTACATACATCATTGAGGAGTTAGGGTACGGCCCACTATCTGAGGAAATTATGACTTCTCCGCGGATTGCCCCCCCGATGATTGGGTTGGGTCTACTCGAAGCGATAGCGCCGGCAGACATCTTGGGCCACGCAGACCCTGATGATCTCAACGGCGATGGTATCTCGGGCCGCGCCAATATTGTCTGGAGCGAAGAACTCAATTCCCATGCTATTGGCCGATTTGGCTGGAAAGCTGGAGAACCCAATCTCAACCAACAAAATTCACACGCATTCTCAATTGATATCGGACTTTCAACCCCTTTATCGCCTTTTGCCAGGGGGGATTGTGCGCCCGTCCAGAGCGATTGTCTGAGCGCCAGCGGTGGGGGCAACGAAGTTGTCGTTGAAGTAACTGCCGAAATCATGGAGAAGTTGCTGTTCTACACTCGTAACTTAGCTGTGCCACCGCGTCGGGCTATTAATGATCTAGATGTGCTAGCTGGGAAGCGACTCTTCTACGAAGCCAATTGCATCGGCTGCCATGTCCCGAAATTCATCACGCCTTTGAACGAGGCTCAGCCGGAACAGTCTGACCAACTGATTTGGCCCTATACAGACCTCTTGCTCCACGACATGGGGGAGGGACTGTCTGATGAAAGGCCAGAGGGGCTCGCAACCGGTTTTGAGTGGCGTACACCGCCACTATGGGGTATCGGCCTCACAGAAATCGTGAGTGACCACACATTTTTCCTACATGACGGTCGTGCGCGCAACCTCACCGAGGCCATCCTCTGGCATGGTGGCGAAGCCCAGAAATCGAGGGACAACTTTGCTGCAATGACCGCTGAAGAACGCGGCCACCTCATCGCCTTCCTCCGTTCTCTTTGATATTTCTAGGACTTCACAGTCCACTGTACCAATGTCTCGGAGAAGGTTCGCTATTTCTGCTCGAACTGCGGAGGTCACGTCTTCGCGATTTCCAGCGACGAGAGTGACGACTATGTGATTCTGCGTGTGGGAACGCTGGACCACGGGCATGGTCTGCGACCGGAGTCTCATATCTACGTCGAAGACCAACCCGACTGGTGCGAGATACAAGATGACTTGCCGCTTTGAACACCCCTGTTTCACGGCTCGCGCAAGTCCTATTTTTGGCAGAGATTTCTGAGAGGCCATCTGCACAGATGGTCCCTAGGCGTCTCCCCCTTTGGCCACCTTTCGTGTCTCAGAAACTGTCTTGTTCGGTTCCAAGTAGGTGGTGTCGTTGAGCGTTCATCTGCGGCCCCATTCATGCTGCTGAACTCGCCCGGTGAATAGCAGGGATAACCTGAGTGGAGCCTAGGTAGACTTGAGGGTGCGGCAGTGGGGAGAGGGTGCCTGATGCAATCCCTTCCTCTCCGCCATTTCTCTTTCTAAACTTGTTGATAATAAACGTCTTTTGGAGATTCGTGGGTTTTCTATCCCACATGACGTGACCTCCTGATTTTCCTCCACGTTTGATTAGAGTCTGGCCCTTATGCAAGGACAGACGATGAAGCGAACGAGGTTTTCTGAGGAACAGATCATTGGTGTTCTGAAGGAGGCAGAAGCGGGTGCGAAGACCGCTGATCCGGGAACGCCCGAGGTGCGTAACAATGGTCATGATAAAACTGACCATGACCAAATTCGCCGCCGCGCTTGCCTTGAGTGCCGCTGCCTTCATGGCGCTTCCCGCCCATGCCAGCGAACACGTCTGTGAGCCGCTCCTGGATGAGACCGCGCAGAACATCACATGCACCTACACGGTCGCCACACCTGTGGAGGTGCTGGTGGGTGGTGTTGCGCGTGACACCGGCATAAACCACGAGATGCGGGTCAAGATCACCGCCATGAACGATGAGACCGGTGAAGAGTTCGAAGCATCCTCCGGCTGGCGCGAAGAGGATTCCGCCGGCACATCGCTGACCCTTGAAGCGCCGGGTCCATACACGATCACGGTGTCTTCGTTAAGCATGGATGGCACGCCCGACGGTCTTGAAATCGAAATTGTCCCGCTGCCCTGACGGGCGGATGCCGCGCGGTGTCCGAGATGTGATTGACCGGCTGAGTTGCCATCGCTGAGGCGTTATGAGATGGCTTGGGTCTGTTGCTTTTCGGGTGTCGTTCTCGATGACGTCAGTGTCTTCGACAACGATCGACGCTGATTCTGTAGCGAGGCCCCAGGGAATGAGCGTGCCATGGATGTCGTCGTTCTTCCTGATTTCGTCAGTGAGCGGGAATGTCCCAGCTTGTCTGAGCGCGCCCGCGCCATGTGGCAGGATGGCGCACTGATGGAGAACCCGCGCGGCCCGGCTCTGTTCTTCCGGAAAATCCACGAAACGGCCTATGCGGATGGTGTCGTCAGCATGATTTAAGACCGTGTCGTCAAGGCATTCGGCCTCGATGCCTGCCCGGTCGACCCACACCTGGGCTGGATCGTGTCTTATGTCGAACAGGGTGGTTTTGTTCAGCGCCATCACGACCGCTTTCCGCTTCACGAACAGACCGGCCAACTTGATTTGCGCTGCAACGTCATGGTCGAAAAGGGTGACCCTCTGGGCAACCCCATTGTTGAGCATAAATCCTGGCCGGTGTCTGTGCGTTCTCTCTGGGCCTTTCTTCCGTCGGAGCGTTTGCATTGGACCCTGCCACACCAGTCCGACGAGCCGCGTATTGTTTTCCAGTACGGCTTCACGGTCCCGGCCGGGTTCGATCTGGTCAGCGTCCCGGGAACCGCCGGTGCGGCCACCACGACCGACGATCGGAATTCGTGACACAAGGGTGGCGCTCCCAGCAGAGACGGCTACGCTGTCTTTCGAAGAGCGAGGGGCGATATGGCTGGAGTTCAAGGACGGGTTGCATTGGTGACCGGAGCGGGAAGTGCGGGGGCCATCGGCTTTTCCTGCGCGCGGCTGTTGCGCGCCGCCGGGGCGAAGGTGGCGATCACCTCGACGACGGACCGTATCTTCGAGCGTCTGGGCGAGCTCGCCGGCGGCGAGGGCGAGAGTTTCGCCAAACTGGCCGACCTGACCGACCGGAGCCAGGTCGAGGCGCTGGTGGCTGAGACCGAAGCGGCTCTGGGGCCTATCGACATCGTGGTCAACAACGCCGGCATGGTGCAAGTCGGGCGCGATGAGCCATCGACACCGATCCACGAGACCTCGGACGAGGGCTGGCACTACGGCATCGACATCAACCTCACGAGTTGTTTTCTGGTCACCCGTGCCGTGCTGCCAGGCATGATGGAGCGTAACTACGGCCGCATCGTTCAGATGTCGTCGGTGACGGGGCCGGTGGTCGGTATTCATGGTAGCGCTGTTTATGGCGCGGCCAAGGCAGGCATGCTCGGGATGGCAAAGTCTCTGGCGATCGAGGCGGGGCCACACAACGTGACCGTGAACTGTGTCGGGCCGGGCTGGATTCACACGCCATCAAGTGGTGAGGACGAGGTGATCGCCGGCCGCTATACCCCGGCCGGCCGTGCCGGCACGCCCGACGAGATCGGTCATGTCGCGGTGTTTCTCGCGAGCGAGGAAGCCAGCTACATCACCGGACAACTCATTGTGGTAGACGGCGGCAACACCCTTCAGGAACACAAGGTCGCGTTCGACTAAGGCGCCTGAGGATCGGGATTTGTCGGAGACTTCGTGTTGGCAGGCGACACGCATCGTCAGACGTCCATTCAACATAGTGGAGAAGGTAATGGCCGGATCAGACGTGGTTGATTTCAAGACCGAAGGTGAGGGGACGTAGTACGTTGAAGTTGAGCTCGACCCCGGAGAGAGCGCCATCTCTGAGGCTGGCGCCATGATGTACTAGGACCAGTTGATCGAGATGTCGACGGTGTTCGGTGACGGTTCCGAGCAGGAAGGCGGTTTCTTCGGCAAGCTGGTGGGTGCCGGCAAGCGTCTGGTCACGGGCGAAGGGCTCTTCACGACGGTCTTCACGCACAACGGTTCCGGCAAAACCCATGTCGGCTTCTCCGCGCCGTTTCCCGGAACCATCCTGCCGATCAACCTCAGTGACGTCGGCGGTGGGCTGATCTGCCAGAAGGACAGTTTTCTCGCTGCGGCCAAGGGTGTGGCGCTGGGCACCGCCTTCCGTAAGAAAATCCTGACCGGCTTGTTCGGCGGTAAGGCTTTCATGCTGCAGAAACTCGAAGGCGACGGCTGGGTCTTCGTCCACATGGGCGGCACGCTCATTCGCCCGAACTGGCGCCGGGCGAGGTGCTGCATGCCGACACCGGCTGCCTCGCTGCCATGACGGCCGATGTCGACTACGACGTCGAAACAGTGGGTGGCGTGAAGAGCATGCTGTTCGGCGGAGAAGGCGTGTTTTTCGTGCGCCTGCAGGGCCCGGGCACGGTCTGGCTTCAGAGCCTGCCGTTCTCGCGTCTGGCCGGCCGCGCCGCAAAGCGGGTCAGGAGCCAGCCAGGGCGAAGGCTCGGTCATCGGCGGGCTGGGATCTCTGCTTAAGGACTGAGTATTACGATCCCTTGCCGCTTTCGGCTGGTTCAAGAAGAGCATCCGTCCCATCGCCGAGCACGGTCGACGGGTCCCTCTGGTCGACCCCGCCCAGGAAGAGCGGGTGGACAGCATAGCCGATGAGCTCCTGCAGCGACTTCGGCAGGGTTTGCGCGACATCGGGTGGGACCGCGAGGTACTGGTTCTCCTCCTGCCGCAGCCATCCCAGGCTGTAGCCGAACAGCACGCCCGTGCGCGGCTGGTCGGTGGTGTTGCGCCCGGCGCCATGGAAGGTGGAGCCGTGGTAGAGAGCTAGCGAACCGCGTGGCATCTCCGCCTGCACTAAGTCCTCTTCGTCGGGAACGGTGTCTTCGCTCCCGGTGTGTGAGCCCGGAAGTATCCGCGTTGCACCGTTCGCGGCCGTGAAGTCAGACATCGCCCAGATCATGTTGGTCAGCAACTGGCGGCGGTCATGGGGCACGTAGCCGCGGAAGAGCTCGTCGTCGCGGTGGAGCATCTGTGGCGTTTCGTCCGGCCCCACGCGGATGCCGTTCGTGACATGAAGCCGGTAGCGCTTGCACATCGGTAGCAGCACGCGATCCATCACGGCCATCACCAAAGGATGCTCGGCCAGCACCCGGCAGCCTTCCGAGATGGCGATCAGCTGCGGCGCCCGCTGGGTCTGAAAGCCGATGAAGTCGGAGTTGCCGGTGGGGATGGTCTCCCAATGGGGCTCGAGGTCCGCCTCGACCTCGTCCGTCACGCCCGGGAGCGGCTTGTTGTCACATCGGACAACTCTTTGAGGCGCAAAGTTTGTCCGAACGAGTGCCCTTTGGGATCGACCGGTCGGGATCAGGCTGCATGGTTATCGTTTCAGCAGGGCCATCTGCCCGTAGATCACGCCGCCGATCACGACGGCGCCCCCGACCAGTTCCAAAGGAAGCGGAGTCTGATCGAAAAACAGGAAGCTGATGGCCACCGCAATCATGGGAATTGTGTTGGAGAATAGTGTCGCCAACGTGACGCCGAGGACTTTCACGCCATTGGACCAAAGCACCAGCGCGACACCGTTGGAGGTAACCGCGAGATAGATGATGATGGCGATCGCACCAGGCGAAAAGTCGTGGCGGTTGCCTGCCAGACCCAATGTGACACCAACCACGCTCATGACGGCAAGCGATAGCGCGCCCGCGGTTGCGGTCATTGCGCCGATACGCACCTGGCTCCAGCCCGAAAGCCAGCGCTGGGCCTGAATCGAATACCAGGCCCACAGGCTCATCGCGATCAGCACCAGCAGCGCGCCGCCTCGGAACTCGCCGACCTCGCGCGCTCGGGCGACAACCACCAGGACACAGCCCGCAAACGCGATCGTTGCGGCGATCACGGTCGCGCGGCGCAGCCGTTCGCCGTTGATGACCCGTGCCGCAATGGCACCGATGATCGGCATCAGGGCCGCCACTATGGCGGCGTTCGCGCCGCCGGTGTTGGCAACGCCGGCCGTGAAAATGACGGTGTTCACGCCGAAACCGAAGAATCCCAGCAGGAAGACGCGACCCCAGGGAATGGGTCCCCGGAATATCCGGCCGTATTCGGCGACGACAAATATGCTCACGAGGACAAACGCGCCGGCCGCCATCCGCACTGTTGTGTTGATCAGGACGTCCCAGGTCGTGAGCAGATCTTCGATCAGCGGGAAGGCACTGCCCCACATCAGCATCACGCAGGCCAGCCCGGCATTGGCACTGAGAATGCGGCCCGATGAGGGACGGGCTTCCGTTGTCTCCGGAGACGGTGCTTGTGGGTCGGCGGTCATCAGTACTCCGTGACAGGCGCGCGGTGACGTGTTGTCCGGCGCAGACACTGACAGGTTCGGCGCGCGCCGGGAATGGCGAACACGAACGTCGCGAAGGTGGCATGCCGTGGTGTGGTCTGGCCTTAATGGTCCATTGTCCGCTATACTTTGTGTCCTTGGTAGAAAAAGGGGAGTTGGCACGGTGGCTTCAGAGTTCAAGGTCAGGCCCATGGCGGGCTCACTGGGTGCGGAGATTGCAGGGGTCGATCTCTCCAAGCCACTGTCGAACGAAGAGTTTTCCGGCATCCATCAGGCCTGGCTCGATCACCTCGTGATCTACTTCCGTAATCAGGATCTAACGCCCGAACAGCACCGCAATTTCGCCCTGCGCTTCTCAAAGCTCGAGGAGCATCCCTATGTCGAAGGGCTCGACGGCATCCCGGAGATCATCGCGATCGTGAAGGAGCCCGAGGAGTACAAGAACTGGGGCGGACCGTGGCACGCCGACGTCACGTTCAAGGAAGAGCCGTCGATCGGTGCGGCGCTCTACGCGCGGGAGGTGCCGGACTTCGGCGGCGACACCGGCTTTGCTAACATGTATCTCGCCTACGAGACCCTGTCGGATGGCATGAAGGCCATGATCGACAGGCTCGAAGCCATCCACGATTCCACGGGTTATGACTACTACAACACCTTCCGCAGCATGAAGGGCAAGGCGGCGGTGGGCGACCGGTCGACCCATCCCGTCGTGATCACGCATCCCGAAACGGGCCGCAAGGCGCTGTTTGTGAACCGATCCTACACGACCCATTTCAAGGACATGACGGTCGCCGAGAGCAAACCGCTGATCGATTTCCTGTGCGATCACGCCTCACGGATCGAGTTCACGACCCGCCTTCATTGGGAGCCGGGAACCCTGGGGGTCTGGGACAACCGGGTCACCATGCACTGCGCCATCGATGACGATTTCGCCGCGAAGAACGGCGGCACCGGCTTCCGCCGCGTGATGCACCGCGCGACGTTTGCAGGACAGGTACCGAACTAGCCGAAACGATCAGCCTGCAGGTTTCGTTTCCTGCCAGGTGTCAAGGTTGGCGCGGGCGCTGTTCCGCAGGCCGTTGTCGTCGGGGTCGGTCTTGGCGGTGAGTTCGACGACGTAGCCGTTCGGGTCGCGGAAGTAGATGGAGTGGATGAAGCCGTGGTCTGAGATGCCGCGGGTTTCGATTCCTGACGCTTGGCCCTTGTCGAACATGACGTGGAGCGTCTCTATGTCGACCTCGAGCGCGATGTGGAGGTCGAAGTCGTGCTGGTCCTTGAAGTCGAAATCCTCCAGCGGGGATTCAAAGAAGGCGAGGAACGAACTGTCGGCCATTTGGTAGAAGCTGTGCAGCACACGGGCCTCGCGTCCGGTGATCGTTGTGTTGATCTCGAAGGCGTTGGCCAGCGGCAGGCCCAGGAAGTCCTCGTAGAAGACACGGGTCTCCCCGGAGTCCCGGCAGCGGTAGGCGGCGTGGTGCAGGCCACGAATGCCGTTGTCGCTCATGGATCTCTCCCGCGTAGTCCTGGCACGAGATATCGGGAGCGTGGCCGCCAAAGTCCAGAGGTCATGGATGTGTGACGTTGAGCTGATTTCATGGAAGATAGATGAATGTGCTCATTCGTTTCATGTGAGGCGCCATGCGGCCCAGGCTCGATGTACACCATCTTCAGATGATTGCGGCGATCAGCCGAACCGGGAGTGCGGCGGATGCAGCGCTGGAACTGGGCGTGACGGCTTCGGCGCTGAGCCATCGGATTCGGGAGGCGGAACGGCGGCTCGATTTGACGTTGTTTACGCGGATGGGCCGATCGCTGCGTTTGACACCGGCCGGCGAGATGCTGGCCCGGGCCGCCGATCATCTGCTGGTCGACATGGAAGAGATCGAACACAACGTCGTGCGCATGGCCCAGGGGGTGCGCTATGTCGTGCGGCTGACGATCGGCTCGTACAGCAGCTACCACTGGCTGCCCGAGTTCCTGGCATGGTTCGCGCGCGAGCATCCCGATTACGATGTCGACATCGCGGCCAACGCGGTGTTCACGCCGGTTGCGGCTCTACAGGAACGGACCATCGATCTCGCGATCCTGCCCGAGGTTCCGGCACCGGCCGGCCTGAAGGGCGTTTCCCTGTTCGACGACGAGCTTGTCGCGATCATGGCGCCGAGCCATCCCCTGGCCGGTCACGACTGGGTCACGCCCGAGGATCTGGGCGATGATGAGGTGCTGGCCTACAGTTTTCAGAACCTGCCCGGTCACGAGCTCGACCGCTTCTGGTGGCCGTCCCATGTGGTGCCGCGGCGTTACCGTCGCGTGGAGCTGATCGAGGCGATCGTCGAGATGGTGAAGGCCGGGTTCGGCATCAGCATTCTGGCGCGCTGGGCGATGGCGCCACACCTGGAGAGCGGATCGCTGGCCAGCGCCAGGCTGGCGCCTGACGGCGTGTCGGTTGAGTGGCAGGCGTTGCTGCGCGACGGGGAAGGCGAGGACTCACCGCCGGAGGTGTTCGCCCGGTCTCTCGCGGCCTGGTGGTCCGACCGCTGATCAGTCGCGGTTGTAGTCGTCGTCCAGCCGCTCGATGTCGTCTTCGCCCAGGTAATCACCGCACTGAACCTCGATCATGAGCAGTGGCTTGTCGGTGACGTTCTCCAGGCGGTGAACGGCGCCGATCGGAACGTAGGTCGACTGGTTGGCAACGAGGTCGGTGATCTGGTCATCGACCGTGACGCGGGCCCTGCCCTCGACGATGATCCAGTGTTCGGAACGGCGGGCGTGGCGCTGCAGGGAAAGCCGTTCGCCGGGCTTCACCATGATGCGTTTGACCTGAAAGCCGGCTTCCGAGTCGATACCTTCGTAATAGCCCCACGGCCGGTGAACACGCGGATGCAGTTCGTGCTCGTTGCGGCCTTCCCTGGCGACCCGTTCGGCCAGGCGTTTGACCTCCTGGGATCTTTCGGTCGGCGCCACCATGACGACGTCGCTGGTCGCGACCACGACATGATTTTCGAGTCCGAGGGCCGCGACGAGGGGGCCCTCGCTGTGGACGTAGCTTTCGCGGCTGTCCTCAACCAGCACGTCACCGGTGAGCACGTTGCCGTCCTGGTCCTGCGCACCCTGGTTCCAGAGCTCCTGCCATGACCCGACATCACTCCACGACGACGCCAGGCGCGAGGTGGCGGCGCGCTGTGTCTTTTCCATCAGGGCATAGTCGATCGAGATCGACGGCGCCTGGCCGAAGGCATCGGCATCCAGACGGAGAAAATCGAGGTCCCGTTGGGCCTCAGCGACGGCGTTGCGCACCGGGGTCACGATCCCCGGTGTCAGAGCCTCCAATTCGTCGAGCAGAAAGCCCGCGCGGAACAGAAAGAGGCTGGGGTTCCAGAGAAAGTTGCCCTGGGCGATATAGTTTTCGGCGGTCGCGGCATCGGGCTTTTCCCGAAAGTGTGCGATGCGATGAATGCCCGGCGCCAGCAGGTCTTTGCTCTGTTCGATGTAGCCGTAGCCGGTTTCGGGGCGAGAGGGCTCGACCCCGAAGGTGACGATCCAGTCCTGCGCCGCAACCTCGGACGCACCGGCAATGCTGTCTCGGTAACCCGCCAGGTCGCCGATGTGACCGTCGGACGGGACGGCAATCATCAGATGGTCGGGGTCGACGAGGGCCGCTGCGGCTGCGATGGCGGGGGCGGTGTTGCGGGCTGCGGGCTCCAGAACAATGGCGTGGGGCTCGACACCGATCTCACGCAGCTGTTCGGCGATGACGAAGCGGTGCTCTTCGTTGCAGACGACGATCGGTGCACCAAAGACGTCGTGGCCGGCAAAGCGCTCGGCGGTCTGCTGCAGGAGTGAACGGTCACCCACAAGGTTCAGGAACTGCTTGGGCCTGAGGCTCCTGGACAGCGGCCACAGACGGGTTCCGGAACCGCCTGACAGGATGACGGGGACAATGGGCGGTTGCCCTGAAGAGCTCATGGTGACGAACAGTCTTGAAGGAGGACGGAAAGGCGGACTTTACAAAGCTTCGCGACTGGCAGCAAAACATGTCATGGCAAGTTTCTCCAACACCGTGTGGACCCTGATCCAGCCCGGCCATCTGTTGCTGCTGATGCTGGTCGGCGGCTGTGTCATGACCGTCTGCCGGGGGACACGGCGTATCGGCCTGTGGTGTGTTGGCGTGGCGACGGCGCTGCTCGTTCTGATCGCGCTGTTCCCGGTCGGAACCATGCTGCTGTTGCCTCTGGAAGACCGTTTCGACCAGCCGGTCCTCTCAGGCGACATCGACGGCATCATCGTTCTGGGAGGCGGCCAGGCTCCCGCCGTGACGCAGAGCAGGGGGCAGGCCACCCTGAACGACAATGCCGAGAGACTGATCGAAGCGGCCCGGCTGTTTCGTCTCTATCCCGACGCTCAGCGTGTTTTCACGGGAGGCAACGGGTCCCACGGCCTGACCGAGGCCGATGTGGCGCGGATGACTTTCGAGGCCCTGGGGATCGATCCCGCGACGGTGTTGTTCGAGGATTCTGCGGGCAACACCTATGACAACGCGATCCTGACCTTTGGTCTTCTGGAACCTGAGCCGGGCGAGGCCTGGCTGTTGATCACCTCGGCCTATCACATGCCGCGCGCCTTAGGTGCGTTTCGCAAGGCAGGCTGGGACATTCTGGCCATGCCGGTCGACTACCAGACGGTGGCGGGTTTTCCGGAGCCGTTCAGCCCCGGCCTCGCGGGCAATCTGCGGGCCCTGACCCTGGCGTTGCACGAATATGTCGGTCTTCTGGCCTACAAGATGATGGACCGGACCGATGAGCTGTTTCCGGGACCCGGCAATTAGTTGTAGCCGTGGTAGTTCCGGAACCATTCGACGAACCGGGGCAGGCCCTCGTCGATCGAGGTCACCGGTTCGAATCCGAGTTCGCGCTGCGAAGCCCCGATGTCGGCATAGGTCTCTTTGACATCGCCGGGCTGCATCGGCGCGAACTCCTTGATGGCTTCGCGCCCGATGGCCTGTTCGAGAACCTCGATGAAACGCATGAGCGGTTCGCTCTGGTTGTTGCCCAGGTTGTAGACGGTCTGAGGCGGGGTGCCCTGCGGCACATGGTCGAGCGCCGCCAGAACACCGGCGACAATGTCGTCGATGAAGGTGAAATCCCTGCGCATGTCGCCGTTGTTGAAGACCTTGATCAGCTTTCCTTCGAAGATCGCCTTGGTGAAGATGTAGGCCGACATGTCAGGGCGACCCCAGGGGCCGTAGACGGTGAAGAACCGCAAGCCTGTCGCGGGGATGCCGTAGAGATGGCTGTAGCAGTACGACATCAGTTCGCCGGCACGCTTGGTCGCGGCATAAAGCGAGACCGGCTTTTCGACCCTGTCTTCGACCGAGAAGGGGACATCCGTGTTGCCGCCGTAGACCGATGATGAACTGGCGTAGGCGAGATGCCGGAGGTCGGGCAGGGCACGTGCGAGCTCCAGAATGTTGAGCTGGCCTTCGATGTTGGCGGCAGTATAGGCGTGGGGGTCGGTCAGCGAATGCCGGACGCCGGCCTGGGCCGCCAGATGGATGATGCGGTCGATCTCAGGGACTCGCTTCGCGAGGCCGACGATGGCGTCCTTGTCGGACACATCTGCCTTCAGCAAACGGAAACCGTCGCGCAGTTCGAGGCGCCGAAGGCGGGCCTCCTTGAGCGTCAAGTTGTAGTAGTCGTTCATGTTGTCAAGGCCGAGCACGTCGTCACCCCGGTCGAGCAGGGCGTGAGAGACATGCGAGCCGATAAAACCTGCGGCTCCGGTGACGAGAACGGTCATGGCATGTTCCGGTGAGGGCGCTGGTATCTAGAAGTGTCGCTGGGCGAAGGCAAGCTCTTGTGTCCCGCGTGTGTAGCGGCCGCCGCGGCTGTTGAGGACGGGGCTGAACCCGAGCTCGCCGAGGATGCGCCGTGTGTGGGCCATGCCTGCCGCCACGGCGCCCTGTTCAAGATTGAATAGAGCCTGTGGATCGCTCCGTCGGAGGGCGTCCAAATGCAGGGGAATCGTCTCCGGCGCATAGGGTGCTTCGCGGATCGCGAATGTCGGGCTCGTGGTTTGACCCAGACGGTCGGCATGGCGGGCGATGTCGGAGCGGTAACCGTGACTGCTCTCAAGGCACAGGCGTTCGATCCCCGCGTCGTCGATCAGCAGGGCAAGGATCGACTTGATATCAACAGATCCCGTGCCGTTGACGACACCTATGATCTCCGGTGCACCGTCCCCATTGCTGATGACAGCCTGATCCTTGAGGTGGACCGAGCGCACATGAGGCACCATGGCCCGCGCGGCTTCGAGCGGGTCTTCCAGGACGTTCATAGAGTTGCCGAAGTCAAAGAGCGCTGCAAGGGCCGGGTGAGCCACGCGGTCGATGAGGGCCGCGACCTCCTGCCCGGTGAAGTCCTCGTGGTTTTCCAGCAGCAGTGTGACCCCTTCATCGGCAACACGGGGCATTGCCGCGCCGAGGTCTCTGGCTGTTGCCGTGATCACGTCTTCGATGGCCCCGGTATGGCGGGTGTAGGTCCGCAGCCGGTCACCGCCCAGCTGGCGTGTCGCCCGGGCGAGAGAGACCAGATGGTCCGGGTCGGTTCCGGAGGTATCGCATTCCATGAAAAAGTCGCGCTCGTGCGCGTCGGCGGCAATCTCGGCAAGGCGTTCGGGCGACGTGCCGCCGGCGCATCGGAAGTTCACGCCGTTCAGACTGAGGTGAACACCGGCAACACCCAACTCACTGGCCTTGGCCAGAAAGGCATGGGCATCGAATCCCGGCATGTGCAGAAAATGCTGCTCGTAACTGAAGGTGTGCAGCGCGAGGTCGATGCGGTTCTCGGTTCGCGACGTGCTCAAGCGGTCTTCTCCAGAAGTTCGGCATAGAGCGCGGGGTCGACATTGCCGCCTGAGATGACGGCAACAACGGTGCGTCCGGCAACCGGCGCATGGCCGGCTAGGGCGGCGGCTAGGGCGACCGCGCCGCCGGGTTCGGCGACCAGTTTGAGGAAGGTGTTGGCCACAGCCATGGCGTGGAAGACCTCGGCCTCACTGACAACGAGCCCGGATGTGATGAGCTCGCTGTTGATGGCAAAGGTCTGCTCACCTGGCGAGCGCGCAAGCAGGGCGTCACAATGAGAAGGCGTGGCATCGACGATGGTTACCCGTTCGCCCTGTTCGAGGGACCGTGCCGTGTCGTCCCAGCCCTCGGGCTCGACGGTGTGAAGATCGCAGTCAGGGAACGCTGCGCTCAGAGCGATGGCCGATCCGGAACTCAGGCCGCCGCCACCGCAACAGATCGTCACGGCATCCGGCGTGATGCTGAGGTCCGAGCACTGCTCGGTAATTTCGAGGCCGACCGTTCCCTGGCCTGCGATGATGTCGTTGTCGTCGTAGGGTGGCACGATGATCAGACCGCGTATGCCGGAAATCTCGGCTGCGATCGCCTCACGGTCCGCGCCATGGCGCGGATAGGTCACGACCTCGGCACCCCAGGCCTTCGTGTTGGCGATTTTGATGGCGGGCGCATCCTCCGGCATCACGATGACGGCCGGTGTGCCCGAGAGATTCGCTGCCGCCGCAACGCCCTGCGCATGATTGCCCGAAGAAAAGGCGATCACGCCCCGTTCGCGTTCGGCCCCGGTCAACTGGCTGATACGGTTGAAGGCGCCCCGGAACTTGAAGGAACCGGTCTTCTGCAGGCACTCCGGCTTGACCAGCAGACGGCCACCGAGTTGCTCGTTGAGGAGGGGGGATTCCAGCAGGGGCGTCCTGACGGCCTGGCCGTTCAGCCGTGAAGCAGCGGCCCTGATATCGTCAAGTTGCGGTCGGTTTGCGGTCATGATCAGCCTTGAAGATGAGCTTTCGCGGAACCTATCGCGACTCGCCGGCTCATGCGAGGTCTGCTTGCGAACCATGGGTGACGTGACTATGTTGCGCGGCTTTTTGCGGGAAAAGGATCTGGAGCCATGACAACCGACAGGTTGAAGGGATCGTTCGTTGCGCTCATCACGCTGTTGCGTGATGGCAAAGTCGACGAGCAGGGCTACCAGGATTTCGTGAACTGGCAGATCGATCAGGGCACGCATGGCCTGGTGCCGATGGGTACGACCGGTGAATCACCGACCATGTCGCACGAGGAAGACATGCGCGTGGTCCGCCTGTGCATCGAGGCTGCGAACGGGCGCGTTCCCGTGGTCGCCGGAACCGGGTCGAATTCGACCGAAGAGTGCATCATGCTCTCGAAGAATGCGCGGGCTGCGGGCGCCGACGTTGTGCTGATCGTGACCGGCTACTACAACAAGCCGACCCAGGAAGGGCTCTATCAGCACTTCAAGGCAGTCAACGACGCGATAGACATTCCGATCATCGTCTACAACATCCCTGGCCGGACCGGCGTTGATATCTCGCCTGAGACCATGGCGCGGATTGCCGCGCTGGAGAACGTTGTGGGCTGCAAGGAATCGACCGCCGCAGCCGATCGCGTGTCCAAGCAGCGCTACCACTGTGGTCCAGATTTCGTTCAGCTCTCCGGTGAGGATGCTGCCGTTCTCGGCCTTCTGGGCATGGGCGGACATGGCTGCATCTCTGTGACGGCCAATCTTGCGCCGGCGCTGTGTTCGCAGATGCATGTCGCCTGGCAGAACGGCGACTACAAAAAGGCCCGCGACATTCAGAACACGCTGATGCCGCTACATGAGGCGATGTTTGCGGAAACCAGCCCGGGTCCTGTGAAATACGGCGCCAGCCTGATGGGCTGGGGCGACGGCGCCGTGCGTCTGCCGCTGGTCGAGCCCGGCCAGCTGACCTGCGAGAAGGTGGAGCAGGCCATGAAGAGCGTCGGCCTGCTCAACTGACCACGCGATGGCCAAAAAGAAGAAGGATACGTCGACCGGCGGGAACGTTGCGCGAAACCGCAAGGCATTACGCGACTACTTCATCGAGGACCGCTTCGAGGCCGGCATTGTTCTGACCGGTACGGAAGTGAAGTCGCTGCGCGGTGGCAGGGCGAACATCAACGACGCCTTCGCGCGTGAGCGCGGCGGCGAGATTTGGCTCGAGTCATGCCATATCCCGCAGTACGACCCGGCGGGTCGCGACAACCATGAGCCTACGCGTTCGCGCAAGTTGTTGCTGCATCGCCGCGAGATTTCCCGTCTGATTGGTGCAACAAACCGGTCCGGCTACACGCTGGTTCCGATCAGCCTGTTCTTCAACAGCCGGGGCATGGCCAAACTCGAAATGGGTCTGGGCAAAGGCAAGCACAGCTACGACAAGCGGCAGGCTGTGAAGGACAGGGACTGGAAGCGCCAGAAAGAGCGCCTGATGCGGGACCGCGGTTGACACTCGCCTTGTATCTGCTGCTTTTCCACCACACGTTTGCGCCATGTCTTATCTGATCGCAGGTGTCGGTGTTGTCTTGCTGATCTGGGCCCTGGCCTGGATCGGCATCAAGGCGCCAGCGTCGAAGGTCCTGTGGTGGGCCAAATGGACGATCATCACGATTGTTGTGATTGCTGTGGTGGTGCTGCTGGCCATGGGGCTCTTTCGGCCTGCCATGATGTCGGGTCTTCTGTTGCTTCCGATCCTGATTCCCTGGCGACGACAGCGCCTTGCGCAGCAGCAACAGGGTGCCGGACGCCCGGGGCCGATGGCTGACAGCGGCATGACCTTTGGTGAGGCGGCCGACATCCTGGGCGTCGCACCCGATGCCAGCGCCGATGAGATCAAGGCGGCACACCATGAACTGATGCTGAAACATCATCCTGACAAGGGCGGCTCACCGTGGTTTGCGCGACGGATCAACGAGGCTCGGGACCTGCTGCTTTCGGCGTTTGAAGACAATCCCTAGGCTCTGCACCAAACCGGTCGGATCGCGGAGACGACGCTGGTTTCCGGCGCGCACATGGTGTATCCGCGCTGGCGAAGTCGAAACGGCTGTTTTCAGGGACATTTCACGACAATGACGTATCCGCGCGTACGCAAGGCAGTCTTCCCGGTCGCGGGGCTTGGCACCCGTTTTCTCCCGGCGACGAAATCCATGGCCAAGGAGATGCTCACGGTTCTCGACAGGCCGCTGATTCAGCATGCCGTGGATGAGGCCGCCAGGGCCGGAATTGAGCAGTTCATCTTTGTTAACGGGCGCGGCAAGCATGCGATCGACGATCATTTTGATTTTGCTTTCGAGCTCGAACGAACCCTGGAATCCCGTGGCAAGGCGGCCGAGCTGGGGCGTTCGCGTGAGATGGTTCCGGCACCCGGCAACGTGATTTCGGTGCGTCAGCAGCAGCCGCTCGGCCTGGGTCATGCCGTCTGGTGTGCCCGCCACGCAGTGGGCGACGAGCCGTTTGCCGTGTTCCTGCCTGACGACCTGGTGATGGGCTCCAATCCGTGTATCGGCCAGTTGATTGCACTCTATGAGCAGACTGGTGGCAATGTGGTCGCGGTGCAGGACGTGCCGCGTGAACACACCAACCGTTACGGTGTGCTGGATGTCGGCAGGGACGACGGACGTGTCGCTGAGGTGATTGGGCTGGTCGAGAAGCCTGAGCCCGAGGTTGCGCCATCAACGTTGACCATTATTGGGCGTTACATCCTTCTGCCCGAGATATTTGATCACCTTCAGAACCAGAAGCCCGCGGCAGGCAACGAGATACAGTTGACCGATGCCATGGCGCAGATGATCGGCCAAGCGGCCTTTCACGGTCTCCGATTCACGGGAACACGTTTCGACTGCGGGACGAAACTGGGTTTTCTGCAGGCCAATCTGGCCTATGGACTCCGTGATCCTGATGTCAGCGTCGAACTGCGTGCCTTCGCCAAAAGCGAACTCCAGACAAGAGGTTAGCAACTCATGCGTATTGCGATGATCGGGACCGGCTATGTGGGGCTGGTGTCTGGGGCCTGCTTTTCCGAGTTCGGTGTCGATGTCACCTGTGTCGACAAGGATTCCGACAAGATCGGCCGCCTGAACGCAGGCGAGATACCGATCTATGAGCCGGGTCTGGATCTTCTCGTCGCGCGCAACGTCGAGGCTGGACGCCTTCATTTCACCGAAGACCTGGACAGGGCGGTGAATGGCGCTGATGCCGTCTTCATTGCGGTGGGTACGCCGAGCCGACGTGGCGACGGCCACGCAGATCTCAGCTATGTCTTCGCCGCTGCTGAAGAGGTTGCAGGTTATCTCGATGGCTACACCGTTGTTGTGACCAAATCGACGGTTCCGGTGGGCACGGGCCGACAAGTCGAAGCTATCGTGAGGAAGACAGCTCCTGAGGCCGACTTCGATGTGGCATCCAACCCAGAGTTCCTGCGCGAAGGGTCGGCGATCGAAGACTTCATGCGGCCAGACCGCGTTGTGGTCGGCTGCGACAACGAGCGCGCGGGCTCTGTGATGAACGAACTCTATCGTCCGCTGTCGCTCAACCGGACGCCGGTGATGCATACGACGCTTGAGACCTCGGAACTGATCAAGTACGCAACCAACAGCTTCCTTGCGACCAAGATCACGTTCATCAATCAGATCGCGGATCTTTGCGAAAAGACCGGCGCGAACGTGCAGGATGTGGCACGTGGCATCGGGCTGGACGGTCGTATCGGACCGAAGTTCCTGCATCCGGGACCGGGCTACGGTGGAAGTTGCTTCCCGAAGGACACGCTCGCTCTCGTGCGGACCGCACAGGAGGTTGATAGCCCTGTCACTATCGTTGAATCAGTGGTGGCGGCCAATGAGAAGCGCAAGCATGACATGGCTGAACGTGTTGCCCAATACGTCGGTGAGCTCGAAGGAGCAACGGTTGCCGTGTTGGGCCTGACTTTCAAACCTAACACGGATGATATGCGCGATTCACCGAGCCTGGTGATCGTGCCCGAGTTGATCAAACGCGGCGCAATCGTCCGGGCCTATGATCCAGAAGGGATGGAGGAAGCCGCGAAACTGATCGAGGGCATGACGCTCTGTGGTGACACCTATGAAACGCTGGAAGGCGCCGATGCAGTCGTGGTCGTGACGGAATGGAACGAATTCCGTGCGCTCGATTGGGAGCGCGCGAAATCGGCAATGAAAAGACCGCTGATCATCGATCTGCGCAACATCTACAGCCCCGGAGAAACGGCGGCGGCCGGGTTCGAGTATCACGGCGTTGGGCTTGGTCATCTGGAGCGTGCAAGCGGTGGCTGATCCAATCGATCCCACGATCTTTCGTGCCTATGACATCCGCGGGATTGTCGGGGACACGCTGACCCATAACGCGGTCCGCGCTATCGGTCGGGCCTTCGCCTCGATGGTGCAGGAAACGGTCTCCGGGGCGCCACGGATTGCCGTGGGTTACGACGGCCGCCTTAGTTCGCCCGAGATTGAGGATGCTCTTGTTTCCGGTCTCAACGATGGTGGCGCTGATGTGGTGTCTGTGGGGCTAGGGCCGACGCCTATGCTCTATTTCGCGGTCCATCACCTCGGCACCGACGCGGGTATCATGGTGACCGGGTCGCACAATCCGCCTGACTACAACGGTGTCAAGATGATGCTGGGCCACGGCCCGTTTCATGGTGATCAGATTCTGGAGGTCGCGCGCCGGACGCAGCACGACGCCAGAGCCGAACAGCGCGGGACGTTCGAGCGGGCCGACATCCGGCAGGACTATGTTGCGCGGCTGCTGGCCGATCTTGTGCCCGGTCGTGAACTCAATGTGGTTTGGGACGCAGGCAACGGCGCTGCTGGGGAGATTCTTGACGCCGTGGTCGCGCGGTTGCCGGGCCGTCACACGGTGCTGTTCAGTGAGATCGACGGCAACTTCCCGAATCACCACCCCGATCCCACGGTGCCGGAGAACCTCGAAGACATCACCAGGGTTGTCGTTGAACAGGGCGCCGATCTCGGCATCGCCTTCGATGGCGACGGTGACCGTATCGGCGTGATCGACGGGCAGGGTGCCGTGTTATGGGGCGACCAGCTCATGACCCTGTGGGCCGCCGATGTTCTGCGTGAGCGCCCAGGCGCAACGATCATTGCCGATGTGAAGGCAAGTCAGGTCCTGTTCGACGAGATTGCCCGGATGGGCGGTGAGCCGCTGATGTGGCGTACAGGCCATTCTCTCATCAAGCAGAAGATGAAGGAAATCGGGTGCCCCCTGGCCGGCGAGATGAGCGGTCATGTGTTCTTTGCCGATCATTACTATGGCTTCGACGACGCGCTTTATGCGTCGATCCGGTTGTTAAATGTCCTGGCGGCAGGTGATGAGAACCTTGCCGACATTCGCAAGCGCTTTCCCGTTGTGACCAACACACCGGAAATGCGGTTCGATTGTGATGATGTCCGCAAGTTTGCGGTGATTGATGAAGTGCGGGCACGGCTGGCCGATCGCGGTGACGATGTTGTTGATGTCGACGGGGTGCGCGTGTCGGTTGCGGGCGGCTGGTGGCTGCTGCGTGCCTCGAACACCCAGCCGGTGCTGGTGGCGCGATGCGAGGCGACCGATGAAACCGCGCTCGATCTGGTGAAGCAGGATCTGTTGTCTGCGGTCAGCCCCAGCGGGATTGTGCCACCAAACTTTTGATCCGTCAGGCCATTCCGGTAGCGATGAAGACCTCTTCGCTGTCCCGCCAGATCATGTCAACCGCGACATAAGGAACGACGCCGAGACCGAGATAAGCAATCCAGTGATGACGTTGCAGCAGGTTGGCGATGTAATTGGCGGCAAACGCCATCAGCGAAATCGACAGGATGAGGCCGAAGACTAGCATGCCCTGATGGCCATATGCGGCGCCTGCGACAGTGAGCACGTTGTCGAGCGACATGGACACATCAGCGCCTGGCGTAAGGATGTGACGGGTTTGTCATTGTCGAGGCCGAGGTTGTCGTCGAGCCCTTCGGCAAGCTTCCGTGCTCCGGCCGCCCTGATCTCACGCCACATTTTCCAGCAGACCCAAAGCAGCAAGAGGCCGCCTGCAAGCAACAGGCCGATGATGCTGAGCAGCTCGAAGGTCACCATAGCGAAGCAGATACGAAGAACCGTGGCCGCCAGAATGCCGATCACGATGGCGTTGTCGCTGGACATCACAATGTCGATGAGGATGATCTTTAGGAGCGCCGAAACTTGGGAGAGATCGAAGGTGCCAACACGAAAACGGCTACCCCGGTGGCGTAAGGCTGTAACATGTGGCACGTCGCACGGGTTGCCAAGAGGGAGATGCCGGGATGACCGAAACCGTGATCGATGCGCCGGAAGACGCGGTAGGCCGCACCATGGTGCAAGAAGACCTTCTTGCTTCTGCGCAGGCCCGCTATCTTGCGGCGACCTTCGGTCGTGACGAGGACGTGCTTGTGGATGGCGGTTCGCTTCCGTCTGGCTGGCACTGGCTCTACTTCCTTGATGTGCCGCCTACCTCCGTTGTGGGCGACGACGGGCGCACTGTGGCCCGAGGGTTTTTGCCGGAGACGGGGCTGCCGCGCCGCATGTGGGCCGGCGGTTCCTTTCGGTTCGAGCACGATCTCAGGCTCGGCGATGCTGCGACCTGTACGACAACGATTACCGATGTGGCGCGCAAGGAGGGTCGTTCAGGTCCGCTGGCCTTCATCACGACCGAACACCGGGTCGCCCAGGAAGGCCACGATGCGATCATCGAAAAGCGCAACCTGGTGTTTCGCGATGCGCCTAAACCGGGCGAGAGCGCCAGACGGATCGACTCACCGGGTGATGCTGTATGGCGTAGGGAAGTCCAGCCTGATGCCTTGTTACTCTTCAGGTTCTCGGCGCTGACATTCAATGGCCATCGTATTCACTATGACATCGACTACTGCCGCGACGTAGAAAGCTATCCGGGCCTGGTGGTCCACGGCCCGATGCTGGCGCTTTTGCTGCTTAGCCTTGCCGAGGAGATGATGCCCGACCGCCGCATCACATCGTTCGACTATCGTGCCGTGGCGCCGCTCTTCACGCCCGACAATTTTGCGGTGTGTGGGTGTCCCGAGGGCGATGATCGCGCGCGGCTCTGGATCGAAGGACCGGATGGTGCCCTGAGGATGACGGCCGAGGCGGTGGTGGTATGAACGGCGAGACAGATCTTTCGAAACTGTCGGCGCTTGATCTGGTCGAGGGCTATCGCACCAAGGATTTTTCTCCGGTCGAGGTAACCGAGGCCGTGCTGGCGAGGCTCGAAGAGATCGACGGCAATCTCAACGCGTTTTGTTACCGCGATGACGACGCCGTCCGGTCGATGGCCTCGGAGTCCGAGGCACGCTGGATGAAGGACGAGCCCCAGGGGCCTGTCGATGGCGTGCCGACCAGCGTGAAGGACGTTCTGCGCATCAAGGGATGGCCCACAAGGCTGGGGTCGAAAACCGTCGATGCCAAAAAAATGGGCGAGGTCGACGCGCCCAGCGTTAAGCGCATGCGTGAGTCAGGCGCTGTCTTCATCGGCATGACGACGACGCCGGAAATGGGCTGGAAGGGTGTGACCGACAGTCCGGTTTACGGCGTGTCGCGCAACCCCTGGAATATGCGTATGACCCCCGGTGGTTCCAGCGGTGGCGCTGCTGCAGCCGTCGCCTGCGGTGTGGGGCCGCTGGCCTTTGGCACCGATGGTGGCGGGTCTGTCCGCATTCCGGCCGGGTTCACCGGGATTGTGGCGCTGAAGCCGACGTTCGGACGGGTGGCGGCGTGGCCGCCGGGCCTGTTCGGCACGCTGTCACACATCGGGCCGATGACACGGACCGTGCGTGACACCGCGCTGATGATGGATGTGATCGGTAAGCCCGACAGCCGCGACCCGTGGTCGCTGGCCGATGATGGTGTGAACTTTGTCGATAGCGCCGAAGGCGGCATCAAGGGCATGAAGATCGCCTACAGCCCGGACCTTGGTTATGTCCGGGTCGACCCGGAGATCGCCGCGTTGGTCGACAAGGCGGTCGAAGGATTGGAAAGCCTGGGAGCCGAGGTCGAGCGGATCGAGTTCGATGTTCCGAAGCCCGAAGAGGCGTTTCGCACGATCTGGTATGCGGCAGCGGCCGTTTCGATCCGTACCGAGAGCAAGACTCGCCGCCGTTTCCTGGATTACGGACTGGCGCAGATCGCGGAAGAGGGTGCGAAGATTTCGGCGATGGATCTGATCGAGGCTGAACGGGCGCGCGGGGTCTATTGCGGCCAGATTGGCGCTCTGTTCGACCGCTTTGATCTGCTTGTGACGCCAACGCTGCCCATTCCGGCTTTCGAGGCCGGCCTTGAGGTGCCACAGGACTGGCCCTACGAGCGCTGGTACACGTGGACACCGTTCACGTACCCGTTCAACCTGACCCGCCAGCCTGCTCTGACTGTGCCATGTGGCTTCAACAGCGACGGTTTGCCGGCCGGTCTCCAGATCATCGGGCCGACCCAGGCCGATGCCCACGTCATGCGTGCCGGTACGGCTTATCAGGACGCTTTTTCGACGCTCGATCGCTGGCCCACTGCGGGTCGTTCGGCGCCGGTCATAGAAGCTGTGTCATGATTTTTCTTTTGGATTCAACAAGATTCGTTGATTCCTTCAACATGAAAGTGGACAGGATTCGTTGCGTTTGCGTATAGTGTGTTCGCTCAGGGATGTGCTTCGGGGCCAGAATATGACACGAACCGGACTTGATTTTCTGTTTGTTTTAAAGAGCTTGCGCGACCTGAGAGCTGCCGCGGCAGCTGTGTTTGTGGCTCTTGCAAGCGGCTCCGCCGACGCGGCGGACGACTGGACCGCGATCGTCATCGACGCAACGAACGGAAACATCCTTTATCAGCGGAATCCTGATGCAGCGATGTATCCCGCGTCGCTCACAAAGATGATGACGCTTTACATGATCTTCGAGGCGCTCGAAGCCGGCGAGGTCACACTTGAGACGGAGTGGCCAGTGTCGGCCCATGCCCAGGCAGCGCAGCCGTCGGAGCTCGGTCTGGTCGAAGGCCAGAGCATCAATGTCGATGATTCGATCATGGCCCTGATGACGAAGTCGGCCAACGACGTTGCCTCTGTTGTGGGCGAAGGCCTGGGAGACGGCAGCGAGTGGCGTTTCGGCGTCATGATGACCGAGAAAGCACGGAAACTCGGCATGAACAACACGACCTTCACCAATGCCTCGGGATGGCATCACGACGATCAGATTTCGACCGCGCGTGACATGGCGATCCTGTCGCTGCGTCTGCAGAGCGACTTTCCGCAGTACTACCATCTCTTTGCCACGACCGAGTGGAACTACAACGGCCGGACCTACGGCAACCACAACAAGCTCATCGGTGTGGTGGAAGGTGTTGACGGTCTGAAGACGGGTTACACCAACCCGGCGGGCTGGAGCCTAGCCGCCTCGGCGCTGGTCGAGGGGCGCCGCATCGTGGCCGTGGTCATGGGCGGTGAGACACGGAGATGGCGCGACCAGCGCATGACCGAACTGATCACGGACGGTTTCATCGTCGCGGCTGAACTGGACCGTATCGTGCCGGTGCCGGACGAGCATCCGTTGCGCGGTGAATCGGCGACGCAGTTCGCCAGCGCGGACACCGACGTGCTCGACCCGGTCGCAGGTGCGGGCATCGCTACGTCCGCTGAGGGCAGCTTCGAAAGCTTCGTCGCATCGGCGCTGGATCTCGACTATGAAGCCTTCGTCACCGCTCAGGGCAGTGCAGATGATCTCCCCTGGGCCGTTCAGGTGGGCGCGTTCTCCCAGTTTGAGAATGCCTATCGGGCTCTCGACAACGCCGAGGCCTACCTCGGCGCGATCATCGGAGGTTTTGCGTCGACGACGGTGACGGCAGCCGAAAACGGTGGCACCACGCTTTATCGCGCCCGCATCATCAACCTGACCGAAAACCAGGCGCGTGAAGGCTGTCGCGAGCTCTATGCCCGCGATCTGCCCTGTGCCGTGGTGCGTTACTCGTCGGGAAGCTGATCAGGCCGCGGCAAGCATCCGCTCGGCGGCCTGTTTCAGGCTGTCGTGGGTAAAGGCGAAACTGTCGCCGTCGACCATGACCTTGTTTTCGGGCTTAAGGCAGAGGCTCGCGATGCGGCCTGCATCAGCGGTCGAGAGTCCGTGATCGTCCAGAGACAGGCGCAGGTCGACCTCACGCAACCAGGCGTCAAACGCAGGTCCCGCTTTGTGCGCGGCCTCCGCATCACCGAGGCCTGCAACGTCTGTGCCCAGGGAGTCGGCGACGGCGGCATAGGCTTCGGGCGCAGCACCGGCACTGTCAATCATGGTGGCGTTGAGAGCGAGGCCCACGGCGCGCCCGTGATGGACCCCGGCCAGCTCGCCGATGGCATGGCCCATGCCGTGCGCCACCGCCACGCCGGTCACATCAAACGCAATGCCCGCAACACAGGCCGCGATCTGGACATGGCCGCGGGCTTCGATATTGCCGGGTTCGCTGATGGCGATCCTGAGCCAGCGACGCAGCGTACGCACTGCACCCAGAGCCATGGATGACGAAACGGGATTGCGTCGTTTGCAGGTGGCGGACTCGATGGCGTGAACCGCCGCATCGATCCCGGTCGCGGCGGTGAGGTGAGGGGGCATGCCTGCCGTGACTGTGGGATCCAGCAGCGCGAGATTGAAGCGCAACTCGTTACCATAGGCCCAGAGCTTCCGGTCGTCAGTGCTGAACACGGAGGTGCGGGTGACTTCAGAACCGGTCCCGGAGGTGGTCGGGATGGCGATCTTGGGCAGGCCCTTGCGCGGGATCGGCTGGGAGCCCAGCGCGTAAGCTTCCGTGGCGTCGCCCTCCACCGCCAGTGCGGCCGCAAGCTTGGCCGCGTCCATGGTCGAGCCGCCACCCATTGCAACAACACAGCCAGCATCACTGTTGCGGCAGGCGATGACGATGGCATCGATCGAGGATGCCAGGGGGTCGCTGCGGATGTCGCTGAACACGGTGACCGCATGACCGGCTTCCGTCAGGGGACGTTCGGCATCTGCCGCTAGACCGCTTTCGATCAGGAAGGGATCGGCGACCAGCACGACCCGGGCGGACTCTCCGGCCAGCTTCGTGACATCGCGGCCGAGTTTGGCCAGGCGGCCTTCGCCGAAGGCCAATGGGATGGGGGCATCGAAGTTGAAGGGCGCGATCATGATCGTCTCCGGCTGACGAGACCGGCGTTATCGGCGCTTGGCTTGATGCCTGTCAATCACCGCTTGCCGACGATGCGTCGGACCCTATGATCCGCGCCATGGCAGAACTTTATCATCCTTCGATCTACAAGGCGGACCGCCACGTCGAGAGCTACTGGGCCGCCAGTGCCGGCGACGAAGTGGACGGCTGGTCCGAGCTTTCCGGTGACGAACGGTGCGATGTCGCCGTGATCGGCGGAGGCTACACCGGCATGGCCGCGGCATTGCACCTGGCGCGCGACTACGGCCGTGATGTCCGCATTCTGGAAGCCGGGCCGCCGGGCTGGGGCGCATCGGGACGCAACGGCGGATTTGTCGGTCCCGACAGCACGAAGTTAGGCCTGTCCGAGCTCAAGAATGCGTTCGGCGACGAAGCGACCCGTACCTACTACCGCAACGGGCTCGAGGCGATCGACCTGGTACGCCAACTGGGTGAAGAGGAGGGCATCGACTTCGATCCGCAGGGCGATGGTGAACTCGGCGTGGCCCATACCGCTTCCCGTATGGACGGGATGCACGAATGGGCCCAGGTCTGGGGCGACATGCTGGGCCGCAAGGTGGAGGTCTGGAACCGCGAACAGCTGGCCGAGCGGGGCTACGCTGGGCCGGAAGCCTTCGGTGGCTACTTCACACATGCAGGCTTCGCTCTTCACCCGTTGAAGTACGGGCGCGGCCTGGCCCGCGCCTGCATCCGGCGTGGTGTCGGTTTTCACGGTCACAGTGAAGTGATGGCCTGGGAGCAGGACGGCCCGCGCCATCGGCTGCGCACCAGGGGTGGTACGCTGACCGCCGACAAGGTGATCATCGCGACCAACGGCTTCACCCGGGACAAGCTGCATCCTGGCGTTTCGGGGACATTGCTGCCGGCCCTGTCGAACATCATCGTCACGCGACCGATGAGCGACGAGGAGGTCGCACGGCACAAATGGGTGACCGAATGCCCGGTCTGGAACACCCGGACGCTCGTGTTCTACTACCGCATGATCAAGGGTAACCGTTTCCTATTGGGAGCACGTGCCGCGACCCGCAACACCGAGGCGGCGACCGAGCAGTACCGGTGCTGGCTGATCGAGCAGTTTCACGCCATGTGGCCGCAGTGGAGCGACATCGAGATTGACTATTTCTGGCGCGGCTTCGTGTGCCTTTCGGCCGCGCGTGTGCCGCATATCGGTGAACTTCCGGAGTCACCCGGTGTCTGGCATGCCTTCGGCTATCACGGCGGCGGGGTGGGCTGGGCCACCTTCTCGGGCCGGGCTGTGGCGCGACTGATCGTGGGAAATGAGCCCGCCGATGCCTGGCTCTCGCCCGTCGTGCGGTCACAGTTGCGCCGCTTTCCGCTGCCATGGATGCGGCTCTGGTATCTACGTGCGGCCTATCTCTGGTATGGCATGAAGGATCGCCGATGAAACGTCTGTTCATACTGTGTCTTGCGGCTTTGGTTCTGGCCTCCTGCAAGACGACAGGGCCGTCCGATAACCGCTTGAGCTATCGCTGGCAGTGGCTGAGTTATCTTGCTGGCGATGACATCCGTGAACTCTGTGAGAAGGGCTCTCAGGACCGCCTACGGCTGATCTACAACGCTGACTTCAACAAGGAAACGCGGACCTGGGACTTCACGGCTGCGCCTGGCGGCGCGACCGACCTGGTGGCGCAGCGTTGGGTAAGCGCGTCGACGCTTCGACTCTCAGACGGGTACATTGGGCGTGCCTTGGACCCGCAGACCAGCAGGGTGCATATCCCGGGCGAGGACATGGCGGATCTCGTGGCTGCACTCGACGACAGCGGGTTCTATGGTCCGCCGCCGTTGGGCGCCTTACTGCGTTCGGATGACTACTTCTGGTCTGGCGTCGCTTGCTTGGACGGCCGGTTTCATGTCCAGGCCTATCCGCGCGATCGACTGGACGACGTACGTTTTTCCGACGCCATCACTCAACTCGATCAGTTCGAGTATGACCTGCCACCGGTTGTCCTGAAGTCCCTTCCGCCCCTGAACGCCGTGCGCAATGCCGGTCGCCCCGACCGATCCGGCGACCTCTACTATGCTGTGGATGTGGGCGAAAACACGTTTGTCGGGTGGTGGTTGAACTAAGATGATATGCTGCGCTGCACAACTATGCTGCATCGCACAAATTAAGCTTGAAAAAACGGACGGCGATTTGCATATCTCCGATAATGCTGCAGTGCAGCATTTGAGATCAACAGGAGAGTGTCAGATGGCTGCTGCCAAGAACAAGACTGCCCAGACCGCGGTTCCCCAGATTGATGAAGCGATCGAAGCCGGCCTGAAGGCCGCTGAGACTGCCGTGAAGACCAACGCCGATGCCGCCCAGAAGGGCTTCGATACCGTCGTGTCCATGGGCCGCGAAGCGATCGACAACGCCTGCAAGGCCGCCGCCGAGTTGAAGGGCTTCGAGAATGTTGCTGACCTGCCGAAGGCCAACTTCGAAGCCATGGTCGAGGCCGGTTCAGTCTTCGTGAAGGGCTTCGAGAGCCTCAACGGCCGTATGCTCGAGATTGCCCGCGCGCAGATCGCCCAGGGTGTCGACACCCAGAAAGCTCTGTTCGGCGCCAAGACGGTCCAGGAAGCCGTGGAAATCCAGCAGGGCTTCGTGAAGACCAGCTTCGATCGCGCCGTCCAGGACGGTGTCGAGCTGTCGAACGCCTGGATGAAGGTCGCCACCGACGCCGGCCAGCCGATCGGCCAGCGCCTGACGGACGTCATGCAGGAGGCCGGCAAGGCCGTGTAACGCGCATGACCACGGCAAATCCTCCAAGAGCCCGGGGCCAACGCTCCGGGCTCTTGTCGTTTGTGGGCGGCTATTGGCCGCTTGAGCCCAGGTCGATCGATCCGCTGATGGGGTCGAGCCAGTCCCTCAGGCCGTCGCCAAGGAGATTGAAGCCCAGCGCCGTGAGGGCCAGTGCACCGCCGGGGCCGGCTGCGAGCCACCAGACATCGGGCTGATAGGTCAGCGAGTTGTAAATCATCGTCCCCCATTCCGGTGTTCCCGGTTCGGCGCCGAGCCCCAGGAACGCAAGACCGGCGACCGATAACATCAGAAAGCCGGCATCAAGCGTGGCCTGAACAAGGATGTAGGGCATAATGAGCGGCAGAAGGGTTCGCCACATCAGTCGGCTCGGGCTGGCTCCCAGGGTGTGAACGGAAACTCGAACGCGTGGCCCAGGGTTGCCAGCAGGGCCAGGAGAAGCGCTGCTGCAACAAGACACAGAGCGATGGCGTTAAGCGGTGAATGCCTTGCAAACCGCCCGACCGCTGCGAGCTTGCTGCCGCTGTTTCGGGATCGAAGGCCGATGCTGTCGGTCATGTCAGCTGCACCCTGGGATCCAGGCGCGCATAGATCAGATCGATGATCAGGCTGACCAGCGGCAGTGCTGCAGCTCCGAGGACCTGACGTCTGGATAGGGACAGGGGCGAGCAGTGGGTTGGGATGCGTGTCATATGATATCGTTGGGCATACTCATACCCCAAGGCAATATCCGAATTTCTGTAAATTGTCGAAAATGATCGTAAACTTGTCGATCAAACTATGGTGCGTGCGGACGATTGGGACATAGGTTCACGCAGCCAATGCTGTTAGATCAGTCTGGTGTTCTGGTGTGCTAGCCATTCTCTGGCAGTCCCCGGTAAACGAAAGAAGAAGGAGGCGCCCGGCATGTGGGTCGGCATCTTGATTGCCCTGATTTTCTGCGGAGCCGGTGTCGCAGTCGCGCTGAACGGCCTTGTCTGGTTGTTCAAGCGGCGCAACCCCGCGATCGGCCTCTCGATGATGATCCCTTCGGTCGGGCTCCTCTACTTCTTCTCGTCGTTCGCGGCGCCCACGCTCTGGATCGTCATCATGGGCGACCCCAATGTGTCCGGCGTTTCGGCCGATGCCCGCAAGCTGACACAAGAGGAACTTGTCGAGATTTTCGAGGGGCAGATCCACGACGGCCGGTACTACGATGACAGCGACCGTGAGTGGTACCACTACGAAGAGAACTATCTGGTGAGCGGCAATATCCGGGGCAAGGGCGGCCCGGACATCGATCCAACGATGTGGAGCTGGAGCGGTCAGTGGAGCATCGAAGAAGGCCAGAGCTGCACCACCTACGGAGGGGACTTCGATTGCAACGATGTCTACTTCAATGGCGAAGTCTACGAACACGTCGAGGATGGTGATGTTGTGTCTTGGTTCGTGCTTGCAGAGCCGAAAACGGTTCTTGAGCAGGGGTCAGAGCGCATCCTGGCCGACACGTTGCCGCTCGTGATCGAAGGCATGGCCCACGAAGGCGCCATCCTGGGGGCAGACGACAACGGCTGGTTCCGCATGGTCTTCTTCGGCGACAACCACGCGATCTATACGCAAAGGGGCAGCGACCCCGAGAATCTCAAGATCACAGAATACGGCTGGGATCGCTTCGATCTGGAGAACCACGCCATCTGCCTGTCGGACACGCTGGGCACCAATGGCCAGTGTTTCGACGTCTGGAAGTTCGGCGACAGCTACAACTTTGTCGAGACCGGAGTCGAGGTCACGTTGAAAACCAATCTGGTGTTCTAGGCTGCAATGCGCGTGGCGACATCCGTGGCGGCGTCCTGACCGGAAAGTAACGCGCCGGCGGCGGTGGCCCACAACAGCGGATGGCAGGCTTCACCGGCGAAGAAGACACGATCGCCCACGGGTTCTCGCAACACACGCCGCATCCAGGCGTAACCGGGCTCTGCTGAAGCATAGGATCCGAGCGTCAATGGATCGCTGTCCCAGGCGGTGTATGTGCCTTTGACAAAGGACTTCTCTATATCGTTGCCCAGCGACGCCTTGATCTTTTCGAGACCGAAATTGACCGCCGCATCCACACCTGCATCGATCAGCTCCTTGCCGAAACTGCCGCCGACATAGCCGAAAGCCAGGTTGGAACCGGAGATGTTCGTGAGAAAGCCGACGGCATCCGTCGTGGCCGGCTTGTATTCAAAATAGCCGTCTTCACCGAGCTCAAAGATGTCCTTGGAGAACATCAGCGCGATGTGGTTGTAGGTTCCCATCGAAATACGGTGGAAGGATTCCTGCTTCTGAGCGTCAAGGGCGGGGGTGAAGCGAATGCCCTCTGCAGCCAGGACACCGGTTGAGACCGTGAGGATCACGGCGCTGGTCTCGATTGAGCCCGAACTGGTCCCGACGCGAACTCCGGAGCCGCTCCAGTCGATGCTCTCGACGGCGGTGTTGAGTTCAACCGGAATCTCGCGCCCATAATGACTGATCACGGTGCCGAAACCCTGACGACAGAACCAGTTTTCCGATCCGGCCTCTCCGTTCCAGAGATCGAGACAGGAAAGATCGCGAAGATCCTTACCCATCGACCAGCCACCGATGTAGCAGGCAACCAGAGGGGACCACGGTTGGTCCTGCGGGACCACAGAAGCGACATCGATGTCCCGCCCTTCGCGACCCGCATCGAGAATGGCATTCCACGCATCGGCCAGCGTCTGATCGATCTCTCGATAGGCGTCGTCGGCCAGACGGGTTGTGCCGTCATACAGCCCGTAGTCACCACCGCCGGACGGATAGAGGTTGAAACCGTTCTCCACGCCGTAGCCTACGAACGGGTTCATGTAGGCATTATGCAACCAGTGACAGCCCTGGTCGTAGGGCACGCCGAAGGTTTCGGTTTCAGTATGGGCGCGTCCGCCAATCCGGTCACGTGCCTCCAGAACAGTGACCGAAAGACCCAGATCCATCAGCGTTCGCGCTGCGCCGATCCCAGCTGCGCCCGCTCCGATAACCACGACATCAGGGTTCCCTGATGCAAACACAGTCCATGGCACGGCAGACAGTGCGGCTGCGCCAGCGAGTGCCTGGCGCCTGGTCATGGTGCCGGAATGGCTCTGTTTGATGCGGGATGTCAGGTGTTTCGCAGGGGTCATGGCCGGTGCCGATTTCAATTCGGCGGCAACCTTGGCACATCAGCAGCGGCTTCGGAACAGGGTGGTCGTTCACGCTTCAGCGCGCTTGATCGCGTCGTGCCCCTTTCAATGGCGGGCGAAGTTCCAATATCATCCGTCTGACCCTTCCACGCGTAAAGAAACCGACCGACCACGATGGTGTTTCCGATTTTGATGAGCGACGACGACAAGCGGAGTGGTGATGACCGTCCCGAAACGGGCGTGGTCACCAAGACGCGGCCGAAGACCAAAAAGCCGTCGATGTACAAGGTTCTTCTGTTGAATGACGACTACACGCCGATGGAGTTCGTCGTGTATGTCCTGCAGAAGTTCTTTCATAAGAATTCGGACGAAGCCGCGCAAATCATGCTGCATGTTCATCAAAACGGCGTCGGGATTTGCGGTGTTTACCCGTTTGACGTAGCAGAAACAAAAGTTACCCAGGTCATAGACTACGCGCGACAGAACGACCATCCTTTACAGGCGACCTTGGAAAAGGACTGAGAATCAATGCTCTCGGCCAATTTGGAACGCACGCTGCGCAACGCTCTGGCACTCGCCAACGAGCGAAAGCACGAGTACGCAACCCTGGAACATCTGCTTCTGGCGCTGACAGAAGACGATGACGCCATCGCAGTGATGCGCGCCTGCAATGTCGATGTCGACCGCATCCGCAACGAGGTCGAGGACTTTGTTGATCACGAACTGGCCGGTTTGGTGGTCGACGGATTCGTCGAAGCCAAGCCGACTGCCGGCTTCCAGCGGGCCCTGCATCGCGCGGCCATGCATGTGCAGTCGTCGGGCCGCGGTGAGGTCACCGGCGCGAATGTTCTGGTTGCCCTGTTCTCCGAACGCGAGAGCCACGCGGTCTATTTCCTGCAGCAACAGGACATGACCCGCCTGGATGCCGTGAGCTACATCAGCCATGGCGTCGCCAAGGTTCCCGGAGAATCCGAGCCGAAGACCGTCCACGGTGCCGATGAGGACGAAGAGCCGGTCAAGCAGGGTGCCGAGGCGCTCGATGCCTACTGCGTCGATCTCAACGCCAAGGCCTCGGACGGCAAGATCGATCCGCTGATCGGCCGCGACCGCGAGGTCGAGCGCACCATCCAGGTGCTGTGCCGCCGGACCAAGAACAACCCGCTCTACGTGGGCGACCCCGGCGTGGGCAAGACAGCCATCGCCGAAGGCCTTGCCAAGCGCATTGTTGAAGAGGATGTGCCCGAGGTCCTCCTGGGTTGCACAATCTATGCGCTCGACATGGGCGCACTGTTGGCGGGAACGCGCTATCGCGGCGACTTCGAGGAGCGCCTCAAGGCCGTGGTTTCCGAACTGCAGGCCGACCCCAAGGCGATCATGTTCATCGACGAGATTCACACCGTGATCGGTGCGGGCGCCACATCGGGTGGTGCGATGGACGCCTCGAACATGCTGAAGCCGGCTCTCCAGGAAGGTTCGCTGCGCTGCATGGGCTCGACGACCTATAAGGAATTCCGCAACCACTTTGAGAAGGACCGTGCGCTGGCCCGCCGCTTCCAGAAGATCGATGTGGCTGAACCGTCGGTGCCCGATGCGGTGAAGATCCTCAAGGGCCTGAAGCCTCATTACGAGGATTTCCACGGCATCCGCTACACCAACGACGCGATCAAGGCTGCCGTGGAGCTATCGGACAAGTATCTCCACGACCGCAAGCTGCCGGACAAGGCGATCGACGTGATGGATGAGGTCGGCGCGGCGCAGATGTTGATTCCCGCAACGCGGCGCAAGAAAACCATCGGGGTAAGGGACGTCGAGACCGTGATCTCGCGCATTGCGCGGATTCCCCCGAAGAATGTCTCCCGCCAGGACAAAGCGTCCCTCGCGACACTTTCTGATGAGTTGAAGGCGGTGGTGTTCGGTCAGGACCAGGCGATCGATGCGCTGGCCGATGCGATCAAGCTGTCGCGGGCCGGTCTGCGCGAACCCGAGAAGCCGATTGGCAGTTACCTCTTTGCCGGTCCCACGGGTGTCGGCAAGACCGAGGTCGCACGCCAGCTCGCCAGCATCATGGGTGTGGAGCTCGTGCGTTTTGATATGTCGGAGTACATGGAGCGCCATACGGTCTCGCGCCTGATTGGTGCACCTCCGGGTTACGTCGGTTTCGATCAGGGCGGCCTCCTGACCGATGCAGTGGACCAAAACCCGCATGTCGTGCTGCTGCTCGATGAGATCGAGAAGGCCCATCCGGATCTATTCAATGTGCTGTTACAGATCATGGACTACGGCAAACTCACCGATCACAACGGCAAGAAGATCGACTTCCGCAATGTTATCCTGATCATGACGACCAACGCCGGTGCGGCCGATCTCGCCAAGCCGCCGATCGGCTTCGGCCGGACCAAGCGGGAGGGCGAGGACACCGAGGCGATCGAACGACTGTTCACGCCGGAGTTCCGCAACCGCATGGACGCCATCGTGAGCTTTGCGCCACTGGCCCGTGAGACCATCGGATTTGTCGTCGACAAGTTCGTCAAGGAACTGGAAGCCCAGCTCGCCGACCGCGGCGTGACCATTGAGCTGACCGATGAGGCCAGGGACTGGTTGGGTCGCCACGGTTATGACGAAAACTACGGCGCCCGCCCGCTGGCGCGCGTAATCCAGGAATCGATCAAGAAGCCGCTGGCCGATGAATTGCTGTTCGGCAATTTGGTCGGCGGCGGCCGTGCCCGTGTGATCGTGGAAGAGGGTGACAAGCTCAGCTTCGAGTTTGTCACGCGCGACTTCATGAAGGGCGAAACCAAAAAGACGAAGCGCGGCAAAAAGAAGACTGCGGTCAAAGCGACCCGCTGAAAACCGTGAAAGACCCGTTTGATCGGGAGTGTTGACGTTCCGCGCGATCGGTGAGAGGGAAGAACACGCCTCTGGTGCCGGCTTAAAATGGGGCCGAAGAACCATGTTGCATGGATCGGAAGCGCCCCTTGTCTCACCAGGTATTCTGCTCAGCGCTCATTGTCCAGCCAATGATCTGCGTGGCGACGTCGCCGTGTAGCTCCTCGTCGTCTACAGCCATCCGGTGCCGGAGAGTTTCGGGGCAGCCCTGCGGGATCGTGTTGTTGAGACGGCCAGGGCTGCCGGCCACGACGTCGACCTGATGGACCTTCATGCCGAAGGCTTTGAACCCGCCATGCTGAAGGGCTGGTTCGAGCGTGTGCTCCTGCCTCAAGAAGCCTTTTCCATGGCCGACCGACCGGCCGCCATGGCGCCGAGCCTGACGCATATTCGATGGGTGGGTGTTGTTACCACACTGGGCGCGCCGTGGTGGCACTGGACCTTCATGATGCGCGCCCCGGGCCGTACAATTGTGCTGCGATCCTTGAAGAGCTGCTGCCATCGTCGATGCCGGAGCTTCTGGCTCGGTCTTCACAACATGGATCCAGCGACGGATCGGCAACGGCAATCCTTCCTGACGAAGGTCGGGCAGAAGATTGCCGCGCTGCGCTAGGGCGCGACCGAACGAAAAAAGCTCCAGACGTAAAGCGCGGTCTTGAGGTCGTTGTTTTGGGCGCCAAACGCAGCATCTACGAGGACCTCACCGAACAGAATCTCGTCGCCGGGGATACGGTGGCCTCCGCCTTTGATGCGCAGGACACAACTGGTGCCTGGCAACCCTGCGAGTCGAGACGAATCGCAATGCTGGCGTCGTCAGGGTCGACATTGGGCAGTTGCCGTTCGTCGAAGGTGTTGGCGCATCCGTTCACGTCACTTCAAAAGAGTACGGAAGCAACCGTCGACATGACGCGGCCGCGCTCTTCGTTGTCGGCGACCAGGCCGCCGCCCCAAGGAATCAGAGCGTCTTCCGTGCCGTTGATGATCATGATGGGAACCGGGCCGGACGGTGTGCAGACGGGATAGAGCGCTTCGCTCATGTTGGCGATCAGCGGGGCGGCTCCCATGATCCGCTCGGCGCGGTCGCACATCAGGCAGTAGGTCATCATGACACCATTGGACGGCCCGGTGACAAAGACGCGTTTGGGGTAAGCAACGCTTGTGTCGATCAGGTGATCGAGCGGGGCGTCGAAAAAAACGACATCGTCGGGTGCTTCGCCTCGATCGTAACGGACGCTGTTCTCACGGCCATCGTTCCAACCGCGGTTGATGACGGTCGGATAGACCATCGCGAAGCCTTCCTGTTCGCTCAGATCGGCCCAACCCATGCGGCGGCGGATGCGGTTGGCCTTGTCGTTGCCGCCATGGAACGCCATGACCAGCGGCTAGGGACCATCGCCGTCAGGGGCATCCAGACGGTAGCTCCGCTCCTGTCCGTTGACCTCGACCGTTGCGGCGTGGGCGGGCCACGAAACCATCAAGGCCAGCGCCGCGATGAGAGCGAGGCGCAGCATGGTCAGTCGTTCTCCGTCTTGCGGAAGGGTGAGTAGTTCTGTTCGATCGCCTCGACCTCCCAGTCGACGTGATCGCATTCCTCCTTGAGGAAACGCGCCACGGCATCACGCAATCCGCCGTGTTCGATCCAGTGGGCGGAGTAGGTATGCATCGGCATGTAGCCGCGCTGGATCTTGTGGCTGCCCTGGGCTCCGGCCTCAACGCGGCCCAGTCCGCGGCTGATTGCATAGTCGATAGCCTGGTAATAGCAGCACTCGAAATGCAGCATGCGATGATCCTCAATGCAGCCCCAGTAGCGGCCGTAAAGCGTGTTGTCGCCGATGAGGTTCAGTGCGCCGGCAATCCAGTGGCCTTCGCGCCGTGCCATCACCAGCATGACGCGATCGCCGAGCCGTTCGCCGAGCAGGTCAAAGAACTCCCGGGTCAGGTAGGGCGTGCCCCACTTGCGGTTCCCGGTGTCGCGATAGAATGCATAGAACGCATCCCATACATCGTCGGTGAGGTCACCACCTGAGAGCTGGACAATCTCGATGCCATTCTCCGTGGCCTCTCGGCGCTCCTTGCGGATCGATTTGCGCTTGCGTGAGGCGAGGCTGGCCAGGAAGGCGTCGAAGTCTGCGTAGTCGTGGTTGTCCCAGTGAAACTGCACGCCGGTGCGCTGCAGGTAGCCCAGCTCGCCCATCTGTTCCCACTCGTCCTGGGTCGCGAAGTTGATGTGGGCAGACGAGACGCCGGCTTCCTGCGCCACGCGCATGATCGTGGCCGCGAGGGTCTTGCGCAGGCCGTCGGCGTCGCCTCCGGGCGGGACGAGAAGGCGGCGTCCGGTCGCCGGGGTGAAGGGCACCGCGATGAGGAGCTTGGGGTAGTACCGTCCGCCGGCTCGTTCGAAGGCGTCGGCCCAGCCATGATCGAAGACGAACTCGCCATAGGAATGGCTTTTGAAGTAGGCCGGAGCACAGGCCAGCAGTTCGCCACCCATCGTCTCCAGCAGGATATGGGCCGGTGCCCATCCGGTCTCGGGTGTCGCCGAACCGCTGTCTTCCAGGCAGGCGAGGAAGGCGTGATGCAGAAACGGGTTGTCCGGACCGGCGCAGTGATCCCAGGCCTCGTCATCGGCATCGTGGATGCTGGCGATGCTGCGTGCCTGGAATGTAGGGGTCGTGGTGTCGTACATGGGTACCGTGTGTCCGTCTCTTGCCGGAAGGTTCGGAGACCAAGGCACGGAGTATCGCAGGTCGGCGCAGGTCGATGAACCGCTAACCGCCGGCGATAATCACGTTTTGAGTGGGCCGGCCGCCGAAATGTCCCGGATATCAGTCACGACATGGATCAGGCCCGGGCCATCGTAGGCGAGCGCCTCATCGAACGCTGCGGCGAACGCATCGGTCGTTTCCACTTTCCAGGCCCTGGCTCCGTAGGCGGCGCCAAGGGCTTCAAAGTCCGGGCTGTTGAGTTCGGTCGCGGCATAGTTTCCGGCACCGGCATAACGGTGCTGATGCATCATGATTGTGCCGTAATGGCTGTTGTCGCAGACAATGACGGTGACCTTCAGGCCGTTCTGGACAGCGGTCGAGATCTCCTGGCCGGTCATCATGAAGCCGCCGTCGCCGACAAATGCGACCACGCGTGCGCTGTCGCGCGCCATGGCTGCGCCCACGGCCGACGGCACGGCATAACCCATCGCGCCGGCCATGGGGCCAGCCTGGCTATCGGGCATGCGATAGCGGAAGTGACGATGCAACCATGTCGAGAAGTTGCCAGCATCGTTGGTGACAACGTGATCGATCTCGGAAAGGCGGCTGTCGACGTGGCGGATGACGGCGGTCATGTCGACCGCACCGAGTGCTTCAGGAGCATCGGCCTGATAGGCCGCGAAGGCCTCGCGCAGATCGGCTTGCCAGGCAGCACGGACAGCACTGGGCACGTCAGTCGCGCGTGACAGCGCCATCAGCGTGGGGCCGACCGCTGCGGCGATGCCAAAGGACGGGCGCACCTGGGCGATGGTCTCGTGGCAGGGGTGGATCATGATCGTGGTCTTGCCGCTGTCGCGCAGGGCGAAATCTTCTGACGTGATGGCATCGAACCGCGAGCCGGCAAGGATCACGAGATCGGCATCGGCCCAAGCCTGCTTCAGATAGGGCGGGCGACCCAGACCCAAGAGTCCGACATAAGCTGGATGATCGTTGTTGAGTGCATCCTGACAGCGGAAGGCCGACACGACGGCCGCACCGACCGATTCCGCAAAAGCGCCAAGTTTCATCGTGGCCGCTTCGGCTTTGATCAACTCGCCGCCGACAATCAGAATGCGCTCGGCCTTGTTGATCAGGGCTGCGGCCTGTTCGATCTGCAGATCGCTGGCATGCGCCGAGCCCACAGCGAGGGGATGGGGCACCACAACATTGCCGGCATCAGCCTCAGTGACATCCTCCGGCAGAACCACCACAATAGGACCGGGACGACCGGTCTGCGCGATGGTCAGCGCGTCGGCCGTTGCGCGGGCAACATCGGCGGGGTCGATCGGTTCCAGGACGGCCTTGGCCACACTGCCGAAGAACGCCGTGTAGTCGATCTCCTGGAACGCCTCGCGGCCGAACTCCTCGCGCGGAATCTGGCCGATGAACAGCACCAGCGGAATCGAATCCTGGTCGGCTGTGTGGACACCAATTGAGGCGTTGGTGGCGCCAGGCCCGCGGCTGACAAAGGCGATACCGGGGCGGCGAGAGATCTTGGCATAGCCGTTGGCCGCAAACGCAGCGCCGGCTTCGTGCCGGTTGGTCACCAGTCGGATCGTGTTCGCGTGGCGGCGCAGCCCCTCCAGAACAGCGAGATAGCTTTCGCCGGGCACGCAGAACACGGTGTCGACGCCGTGGGACGCCAGCGTTTCAACCAGAGCCTCGCCGCCGTTCATTGGATGCGCCTCAGGCGATTTCGACGATGGCGTCGACTTCAGTCGCGACGTTGAGCGGCAGGGCAGGGCAGCCCACCGCCGCGCGGGCATGGCGGCCCTTGTCGCCAAAAACCTCGACCATCAGGTCGCTGGCGCCGTTGATCACCTTGGGATGGTCGTGGAAATCGCCACCGGCGTTCACGAAACCACCCAGCCGCACGATGCGGACGACACGGTCGAGATCACCGTCGCAGGCTGACTTGATCTGGGCGATGATGTTGAGTGCGCAGAGGCGTGCAGCCTGATAGCCCTCGTCGACCGAGAAGTCTTCGCCCAGCTTGCCCTGGTAATGGATCTCGCCGTTGTTGAGCGTGATCTGGCCGGCCACGAAGACGTGGTTGCCGCTCACGACATAGGGTACATAGTTTGCCGCCGGTGCGGCAGCCTGCGGCAGCTCAATGCCAAGTTCGGCAAGGCGCGCGTCGATTGTTCCGTCCATCCTCGTATCTCCGTCATGTGGGGTGGGCGCGATGTGCGCCCGACATACGGAGTTACTCCGGCAGCGTCAACGAAAGGATAGAGCCCCGATGTCCGAGATTGTGGCTGCACCCGTTGCCAGGGTTGGGCTTGGTGTTGTGCTCGTTGCCCTTGGGGCCATGTGTTACGGCATTCTGCCGGTGTTTCTGGAAATTCTGCGCGATGAGAATGTGCCGTCAGGCGTCTCGCTCGTGGTGCGCTACTTCGGCGCCGTGGTGCCGCTCGGCATATGGGTGTTGCTGAGAAAACCGGCATGGCACGGCGTGGTGTTGTCGCTGGCGGCCGGCGCTGGTCTTGGCGGAGGGACAATCTTTCTGTTCGAAGGTTATGCCCGTCTTCCTGCCTCGATGACCGTCCTCATCTTCTATACCTACCCGGCCTTCACCCTGCTGATTGTGCGGTCGGTCTTCGGCGTGGCGATGGAGCCGAGGATGATTGCAGCCATCGCTTTGGTGATCGGGGCGGCGGCGCTGATTCTGTCGCCCGGTGGTGGTGAAAGCGTGGCGCTGTGGGCCATTTTGGTGACCTTTGGCGCCCCGCTCGGTTATGGCACCTATCTCTCCTGCCTGGGCAGGTTGCCCAACACGGTGGATGTCGGTTTGCGCACCTTCCTTCTGAGCTGGTCGGCGCTCGCCGTGGCCGTCGGCTATCACCTTGCCGCCGAGGATCACTTCGGCCTGCCGGTGACGGGCATGGGCTGGGTCGCGATGTTATACATGGCCGCCGTGACCGGGCTGATCGCGACAGGGCTGGTTGTGATTGGTACTTCCATGGCGGGCAGCAGCCGTGCGGCTGTGGCCGGTTCGGCGGAGCTCGTGACAGTGCTGTTACTGGGCTGGCTGTTTCTGGGTGAAGCGGTGCTGTCGCAGCAGGTTTTCGGTGCCGTTGTGATCTTTGCTGCGATCCTGTTCAGCCTGCCACGCCGCAAGAATGCATCTGGTTGAGTCAGGCGGGTCGGAAGCTCTCGCGCACCGTGGCGAACACGTCGCGGAACATCGCAGGCGTCAGACGGCCGGTGTTCGTGTTAAGGCGGGAGCAGTGGTAGCTGTCGACCAGCCGCAAGCCGCTTTCGAGATGGTAGTCCGCATTGTGGGCGAACTTGGCAGAGGCCCGCTTTACACCGAGGGCATCCAACACAGCGTTGTGGGCAATGCCGCCCAGAGCCACGATCACCTGCAGTTTGGCCAATCCCGCGAACTCTTTGGACAGGAATTGATTGCAGGCCTTGATCTCAGCGCCGACCGGTTTGTTTTCGGGCGGAACGCAACGGACGGCATTGGTGATCCGGCAATCCAGCAGTTCAAGGCTGTCATCAGGGCGGGCATCAAACTCGCCTTGGGCAAAGCCGGTTTCAAGCAGGGTGGGATAGAGCAGGTTGCCGGCGCCGTCGCCGGTAAAGGGACGGCCGGTCCGGTTGGCGCCGCGCAGGCCTGGCGCCAGGCCGACAATCAGGAGACGGGCGTCTTTGGGTCCGAACCCCGGAACAGGTGCGTTGAACCAGCCGGCTTCCTTCTCACGCCAGCTCTCGCGAAAGGCAACGAGGCGGGGGCAGAGCGGGCAATGACGGCCGGGCTCGGCGGCGCTCACCGGCGGATCACCTCCGCACCGCTGTCTTTGTACGCATCATAATCGTCCTCGTCGTCATCGTGGACCGGCGCGCGTTGTAGCCGATCCTCGTGACGTCGGGCGATCTCTGAGGCGAGATCGTTCAGTTCGATGAAGTTGTCAGCCTGACGGCGCAGTTCGTCGGCGATCATCGAAGGCTGAGTCCGCATCGAACTGACCACGGTGACCCGCACGCCCTTGTGCTGCACGGCCTGGACAAGAGGACGGAAGTCGCCATCGCCCGAGAACAGAACGACATGATCTAGATGATCGGCCATCTCGAGCATGTTGATGGCAAGATCGATATCCATGTTGCCCTTCACGCGGCGGCGGCCCATGGCGTCAGTGAACTCCTTGGCGGTTTTCGTCACCACCGTAAAACCGTTGTAGTCGAGCCAATCGATCAGCGGACGCAGCGGCGAATACTCCTGATCCTCCAGCAGTGCGGTGTAGTACATCGCGCGGATGAGGCGACCCTTCTCGGAGAAGAGCGTCTTGAGTTGTTTGTAATCAATGTCGAAACCAAGGGATTTGGCGGCGGAATGAAGATTGGGGCCGTCGATAAAAAGCGCGAGACGCTCCTCGCGATAAAAGTCGTGCATGATGAAACTGTTTCTCCTTGAAAGAACCTGCCGAACAGTTGATGTGTCGCTGTCAGCGCGGATCGCGCTTTCATAGGGATTTCGTGTCATGTCAGCAAGTTGGGCAGGCGAGGGCGGCATCTTTATCGCTCTGGGTGCCAATCTGCCGTCAGAACTGGGAACGCCACGCGAGACTTTGCAGGAGACACTGCGGCGCTTGCAGTCCGCGGGTGTCGCCGTGGTCGCCCGCTCCCCTTGGTACGCGAGCGAGCCGGTGCCCCCGTCGGACCAGCCGTGGTTTGTCAACGGTGTTGCGGAGGTTTCGAGCGAACTGGCCGCAGAGCCTTTGTTGGCCCTGATGCACGAGATCGAGGCTGATCTGGGCCGTGTACGGCGGGAACGCTGGGAAGCCAGGGTGGTCGACCTGGATCTCATCGACTATCGCGGTCAGGCGAGTGATGGCGCTCTGGAACTGCCGCATCCCCGGATGGCTGAGAGGTCATTTGTGCTGCGCCCCATGGGCGATATCGCGCCATCCTGGATCCATCCGGTGACAGGTAAGGCCATCGCCGATCTGATTGCGGCTTTGCCGCCCGACGCCGGAGAGGTCAAAAAACTCACGGATTGAAGGCCAAATGACTGGAAACACTTGCGTTTTGGCCTCGATTGGTGCAATCACAGCGCCAAATCCAACAACCCGTCCTTCTGGAGAGCCGGTGAATGGCCCGTCTTACGGTTGAAGACTGCATTGAACGTATCCCGAATCGCTTCGAACTGGTCCTGCTTTCGGCCCAGCGAGCCCGTGAACTGGGTAATGGCGTTGCGATGACGGTGGAACGCGACAACGACAAGAATCCGGTGGTCGCGTTGCGCGAAATCGCCGATGACACGATCGATCTCGATGCGATCCGCCGCAAGCTGGTATACGGCGGTGAGCCGCAGGAAGACGATTACGAGTTTGAGAACGACGGCGGTATCGCCGACGAAGTCGGTCTGTCCGGCGATGCCATCGCTGCCGCTGCCGCAGCCCTGGCGTCGACAGATGACGAACACAACGAAGCCGCCTTCACTGACGGCCTGGAGAACACCTGACGCGCTCTCCACGGCGGTCCGGGCGGGCGGCAATCCGATGACCCACGATGCTGCGCCAGTTTGAGCTTGTCGAACGGATCAAGGCCTACGACACCGATGTCGACGAAGACGCGCTGAACCGCGCCTATGTCTTCGCCATGATGGCCCACGGTACGCAAACCCGTGCCTCCGGTGATCCCTACTATTCGCACCCTATCGAGGTCGCCGGCATTCTGGCCGACATGAAGCTCGACGGCTCTTCGATCATCACGGGCCTGCTGCACGACACGGTCGAAGATACCGACACAACGCTCGACGATATCAACGGCCAGTTCGGTGATCAGATCGGATCGCTGGTCGATGGGGTGACCAAGCTGTCGCGGATCGAACTGCAATCGGAAAACACACGCCAGGCGGAGAACTTCCGCAAGCTGTTCCTGGCGATGTCCGAAGACATTCGTGTTTTACTCGTGAAGCTGGCCGACCGTCTTCACAACATGCGCACGCTGAATTTCGTGAAAAGCTCTGACAAGCGGCTGCGCATCGCCCACGAGACAATGGAAATCTATGCGCCGCTCGCCGAACGCATCGGGATGCAGTCGTTTAAGGACGAGCTCGAAGACCTTGCCTTCGAGCAGATCAATCCCGGTGCCCGTGATTCGGTGGTTGAGCGCCTCAGATATCTGCGTGACGAGGGCGGTGATCTGTTGCCGCGTATCGTCGAGCGTCTGCGCAAGACGATCCACGACGCGGGAATTGAAGGTGAGGCCTTGGGTCGGGAAAAGAGACCCTATTCGATTTGGCGCAAGATGCAGCGCAAGAACGTGACCTTCGAGCAGCTTTCCGACATCGTGGCCTTTCGGGTCGTCGTGAGCAATCTTCCGGCGTGTTATGCGGCGCTGGGCGTGATCCACGGCGCCTGGCCGATGGTGCCCGGCTGCTTCAAGGACTACATCTCGACGCCGAAGCCGAACGGTTACCGTTCGCTTCACACCACGGTCTATGGGCCGGAACACCAGCGGCTCGAAATCCAGATCCGGACCCAGGAAATGCACGAGATCGCGGATTTCGGCGTTGCCGCGCACTGGAGCTACAGCGCGGGGGAAGAGCGAACGTCGCTGAGCGATGGACGTCAGTACCGTTGGGTCCGCGAGCTGCTCGAAATCCTTGATCATGTCTCTGATCCCGAAGAGTTCCTGGAGCACACCAAACTCGAGATGTTCCAGGACCAGGTGTTCTGCTTCACGCCCAAGGGGGACCTGATCTCCCTGCCCAGCGGGGCGACGGCCGTGGATTTTGCCTATGCGGTTCACACCGATGTCGGGGATACATGTGTAGGAGCCAAAATAAACAGTAAAATCAGTCAGTTGAGAACAATTCTTCACAATGGAGATCAGGTAGAAATCGTGCGATCGAACGTGGCTGCTCCAAGCCCGACCTGGGAGCAGTTTGTTGTTACGGGCAAGGCGCGCTCGCGCATCCGGCGTTATGTCCGCGGCCGGGAGCGCGATGAACACATGCGGCTTGGCAAGGCGATTTTGGAGAGGGCATTTGCCCAGGTTCATTGCGACATGTCGACCAAGGCGCTGAAGCACGCCGGCAGTGCCCTGGGGCGCAAGAAGCCCGATGACCTGTTCGAGGCCGTGGGCCTTGGTGAGATCACCAGCATGCAGGTCGTCGGTGCAGCCTACCCCGAGGCTGTCGACCCTACGTCGGTGCCACCCCGCTCCAAACCGCGAGACGGCTCAGCGGGTGATCATGCCATTCCCATTCGCGGCCTGATCCCCGGGATGGCCGTGCATTTTTCCAACTGTTGTCATCCGCTGCCCGGCGACCGGATCGTGGGCATCGTGACCTCGGGCAAGGGGGTTGCCATACACACAATCGACTGCGACACGCTGCAGCAGTTCGAAGAGACGCCGGAACGCTGGCTGGATGTCGCCTGGACAGTCGATGGCGAGGCGCCGGACCTACATGTCGGCCGGATCGACGTCGTGGTGGTCAACGAACCCGGCACACTCGGTGCGATCACAACGCTGATCGGGCGCAACAACGGCAACATCTCCAACCTCAAATTCACGAACCGGGCCGAGGATTTCTTCGAGATGCGTATCGATGTCGAGGTGCGCGATCTGCGCCATCTGACCAACATCATTGCCGCCTTGCGTGCCAACGAGAGCGTCACGACCGTCGAGCGGGTACGCGATTGATGCCCGGCTTTGCCCGTGACTCGAGACAGTTGGACCCTTTGAGCGCCCCGAAAATGGTCCTTTCGGCGAACCAAAGCATTGGTTATACCCTTGGCCGGCATCGGATCCGCTGCGGATCCGACCGTTCGGGAGACCGATGATGGGTAGTCGCAGGCTACGTCTTGGCGTGAACATCGATCACGTGGCGACCATACGCAACGCACGCGGTGGGCCGCACCCTGATCCTGTCCGTGCGGCGCGCATGGCCGCCGCTGCAGGCGCTGACGGGATCACGGCGCACCTGCGGGAAGACCGCCGCCACATCTCTGACGGTGACATTCAGCGCCTGATGGAGCAGATCGACCTGCCGCTGAACTTCGAGATGGCTGCGACCGAGGAGATGCTCGAGATCGCGCTGCGCCACAAGCCGCACGCTGCCTGTATCGTGCCGGAGCGCCGCGAGGAGCGCACCACCGAGAACGGTCTGGACGTCGCAGGCACCAACATGGATCTGAAGGGTTATGCCGGTCGCCTTCTCGACGCCGGCATTCGTGTTTCGCTCTTCATCGACCCCGATATCCGGCAGATCGACGCCGCGCACGAGGTTGGCGCTCCCGTGGTGGAGATTCATACTGGGACCTACTGCGAGGCGGCAGCCGGATCGGCGCGTGATGCCGAGCTGGAGCGGATTGAAATGGCCGCTGGCCGTGCGACCGAACTGGGGATTGAGTGTCACGCTGGCCACGGACTGTCGTTCGGAATGGTGGGGCCGATCGCGGCGATCCCAGACATGATGGAGCTCAACATCGGTCATTTCCTGATCGGCGAGGCGATTTTCGGCGGGCTGGAGAGTGCGATCATCCGTATGCGGGCGCTGATGGACAACGCTCGTGCGGCTGCCAACGGCGCGCGCTCGGCCTGATCACACATGATTCTGGGTCTGGGTCTCGACACCATCGACATTCGTCGCATCGAAAAGACACTTGAGCGGTTTGGAGACCGCTTCACCCATCGCGTTTTCACGGAAACCGAGCGCAACAAGGCCGACCGCCGCGCCCAGCGCACCGCGACTTATGCCAAACGGTTCGCTGCCAAGGAAGCCTGTTCCAAGGCTCTGGGCACCGGTTTCCGCCGCAGTGTTTACTGGCGCGACCTTCAGGTCGCCAACCTGCCGTCGGGCAAGCCGACGCTCCAACTCACCGGCGGAGCAGCCTTGCGCCTAGCTGAAATGGTGCCCGAAGGCATGAAGGCCCAGATTGACCTCACCATGACCGACGATCCGCCGCTTGCGCAGGCACTTGTCATCATCTCGGCCGTTCCGGCCGATCAGGAACGCGATATCGATACTCCATGATTGACATTCTCTTCAACCTACTGGGCCGTATGTTTGGCTTCGGGAAAAAAGAAACCCCTTTGGGTGAACCCGAAGTCGAGGGCGATATTGATCCTCTTGATGAGCTCGACAGCGACGGCACCAGGAAGATGCCGCTGTGGATGGTCATCATCATGTTCCCGTTCCTGTTGATCGGACTTGTGCTCAAGCCGTTCGAATGGGTTCTGCAGATCCTCTTTGCTCCCCTGGAGATGCTGCTGCCGAAGTCATGGCGTGGCGACGACGGCTTGCTCGGCACGATCAAGACCGTGGCCTATGCGATCCTGATTGCAATGGTCATTCGAACGGTCGCCTATGAGCCGTTCAACATTCCCTCGGGATCAATGAAGCCGACGCTTTTGGTCGGGGATTATCTGTTCGTCTCGAAGTTTGCCTATGGCTACAGCAACTACGCACTGGGTTTCGGGACTGACCTCGACCTTTTCGAGGGGCGTCTGTTCTCAGCCGAACCTGAACGGGGCGATGTCGTGGTGTTCCGCAAACCGACCGACACCTCGATCGACTTCATCAAGCGGGTCGTGGGCCTGCCGGGTGACACGGTGCAGATGCTTGACGGAGTGCTTCACATCAATGGTACTTCGGTAAAGCTTGAGGAGGCGCTTCCGTTCCTCGATCAGAGCTGTACGGACGCGCGGCCGACCGATCAGTACATCGAAACCCTTCCCAACGGCGTCTCGCACGAGGTGCTGGACCATTCCGATTCGAACCGGTACGACAATACCGAACCGGAAACGGTTCCGCCGGGCCACTATTTCATGATGGGCGACAACCGGGACAGTTCGAACGACAGCCGGACGCCCGGGGTCAGTTTTGTGCCCCTCGAGAACCTGATCGGGCGGGCCGATATCCTGTTCTTTTCGACCAACGGCTGCGGGGGGCTTTTCTATCCCTGGACATGGCCGTCTTCGATCCGCTGGGATCGGCTGTTCCAGCCCGTCGAATGAACACCTTCGACCCTGCAGAACGCGAGGCTCTCGAGGCACTGACCGGTCATGAGTTCGGGAATCCCGGCCTGCTGGAGCAGGCCATCACCCATCGCAGTGCGGCAGGCGTGGGCCGTCATGGATATGAACGCCTGGAGTTTCTGGGCGATCGGGTCCTGGGCATGGCCGTGGCGTGGATGGTGTTCCGCAGCTTTCCGGACGAAGCCGAAGGCAAACTTTCGATGCGGCTGGTTGAACTGGTCCGCAAGGAGACACTGGCCGATGTGGCGCGGCACCTGGGTCTGGGTGATCACATCGTCATGTCGCGCGGGGAGGCGCAGGGCGGCACCCGCGACAGCGACACCGTGCTGGCCGATGTTGTGGAGGCCCTGATCGGGGCGCTCTATCTCGATGGCGGCGTTGATACCGCGTTCGCGTTTGTCGAGCGGCACTGGACCGAGCGGATGACGGCCCACCGTAAACCGCCTCGTGACGCAAAGACACGGCTGCAGGAATGGGCCCTGGCACGAGGCTATGCCCTGCCGAGCTACACCATGGTCGACAAGGTCGGACCGGCCCATGCGCCCACCATCACGGTCGAGGCGGTCGTTGAAGGGCTCGGGACGGTTTCGGTTGAAGGACCGTCGCGCCGAGTTGCGGAGCAGGAGGCCGCCGGTCAGCTCCTCGACATGTCGTTGAACAAGGAGATGGCCTCGTGAGTGAGGCGACAACACGCTGCGGCTTTGCCGCGGTTCTGGGTCCGCCCAACGCGGGCAAATCGACGCTGGTGAATGCGATCGTCGGGACCAAGGTTTCGATTGTTACGCATAAGGTCCAGACCACGCGGGGCCGGGTCATGGGCATTCGCAACATTGGGCAGGATCAGCTAGTGTTTGTCGACACACCCGGAATTTTCGCTCCGAAGAAGCGGCTGGAACGGGCCATGGTCGACGCCGCCTGGACGGGCGCCGATGACGCCGACATGGGGCTGCTGCTGATCGACGCGTCCAAGGGCGTGACTGACGACGTGCGCCTGATCCTGTCACGCTTCGAGAAGCATGGTGCGAAGGCCATCGTTGCGATCAACAAGATCGACATGGTCTCCAAGGACAGGCTTCTGCCGATCACCGCGGCGATCAACGAGAGCGGTGTGGCCGATGAGGTGTTCTTTCTGTCCGCGCTGAACGGTGAGGGCGTCGATGATCTGGTCGAGCACCTGAGGGCGCGGGTGGCCGAAGGCCCCTGGATGTTCCCGGACGATCAGGTCTCGGACCTGCCGATGCGCCAGATGGCCGCGGAAATCACGCGCGAGAAGCTATTCCTGCGGATCCACCAGGAACTGCCTTATGCAATTTCCGTCGAGACGGAGCTTTGGACGGAGATTCCCGAAGAGGAGGCTGTGCGGATCGATCAGGTGATCTATGTCGCACGAGACGGCCACAAGCCGATCCTGCTGGGCAAGAAGGGACAGACGATCAAGGAGATCGGTACGGCCGCGCGCAAGGAGCTGGAATCGATCCTGGAATGCCGGGTGCATCTCTTCCTGCACGTGAAGGTGCGTGCGAACTGGCTTGACGATACCGCCCGATACCGTGAGATGAGGCTGGAGTTTCCACACTAGCGACGGAGCGGGCGCAGCCGGCCATGGATTGGAGTGATCGCGGAATCGTTCTTTCGGCACGCCGGCATGGTGAAAGTGCAGCCATCGTCAATCTTCTGACGCGCGACTATGGTCGTCATGCCGGGCTGGTGCGCGGCGGTGCGGGTCGTCGCCTGAAGGGCGCCCTGCAGCCGGGCAATGTCGTCGCGGCGCACTGGCGCGGACGACTGGCCGAACACTTGGGAAGCTACACCGTTGAACTGGAACAATCGGCACCGTCGTCGTTCCTGGAGGACGCAAATCGCCTGGCATGCCTTGCCAGCGCCTGTGCGGTCTCCGAACAGGCGCTGCCCGAACGCCATCCCTACGCGAGCCTCTACGACGGATTTTCTGCTCTGCTCGAAGCTCTGGCGGGTGATGCGGAGCATTGGGACGCGGTTTATGTCCGCTGGGAGCTCGGTGTTCTGGATGTGCTCGGTTTCGGCCTTGATCTCACGGCCTGTGCGGTGACCGGAGTCAACGACGATCTTGTCTACGTTTCTCCCCGGACAGGCCGCGCGGTCTCCGCATCGGCGGGCGAGCCCTACAGGGAGAGGCTTCTGACTCTGCCGAAGTTTCTGATCGGCGGCGACATCAGGGGCAAGGCCGATATCCGGGCCGGTCTGGCGCTCACGGGGCATTTCCTGGAGCGCCATCTGTTCGCCGGCGACCGCAGCGGTCCGCCCCCAGCCCGGGAACGATTTGTGGCACGTCTGTCTCGATAATCCACAAGATGTGGTGTTATAAGTCACCTCATGACTGACGTACTCGACGCCCCTGATATCGAACCCGTCGCCCTGGCTGACGCGCTCACTGAGCGTTATCTCGCCTATGCGATGTCGACCATCACCTCGCGCTCTCTGCCCGACGTGCGCGACGGCCTGAAGCCGGTGCATCGCCGGCTTCTCTATGCCATGCGCCAGCTCAAACTGGACCCCAGGGATGGCTTTAAGAAGTCGGCCCGCGTTGTGGGTGACGTGATCGGCAAATATCACCCCCACGGCGACCAATCGATCTACGATGCTCTGGTGCGGCTGGCCCAGGAGTTCGCCGCGCGCTACCCGCTGGTCGACGGGCAGGGCAACTTCGGAAACATCGACGGCGATAACGCGGCGGCCATGCGCTACACCGAAGCGCGTATGACCGAGGTCGCCATGGCCCTGCTTGAGGGGCTGGACGACGATGCGGTCGACTTCCGCGACACCTATGACGGGTCCGAAATCGAACCGGTGGTCCTGCCGGCGCGTTTCCCAAACCTCCTGGCCAATGGCGCCAGCGGCATTGCCGTGGGCATGGCGACCAGCATTCCGCCCCATAACGTCGATGAGCTCTGCCAGGCACTGGCGCATCTGGTCGACAAGCCCCGCGCGACCTTCGAAACGCTTGTCGGCATGGTTCAGGGCCCAGACTTCCCGACGGGCGGTGAACTGGTGGAATCACGTGAGGCGGTGATGGAGGCTTATGCCACCGGGCGCGGATCGTTCCGCCTGCGTGCTCGCTGGAAGCAGGAAGACCTGAGCCGCGGCGTGTACCAGATCGTGGTGACCGAAGTGCCGTATCAGGTGCAGAAGTCGAAGCTGGTCGAACGGATCGCCGAGCTCGTCGAAGCGCGCAAGCTGCCTATGCTGGACGCCGTGATCGATGAATCGGCCGAGGACATCCGTCTTGTCCTGACCCCGAAGAACCGCACCGTCGATGCCGCAGTGCTGATGGAATACCTGTTCCGGGCGACCGATCTCGAAACCCGTGTCTCGCTGAACATGAACCTGCTGGATGCCACTGGCGTGCCTCGGGTCATGAATCTGCGCGAGACCTTGCAGGCGTTCATCGACCATCGGCGTGAAGTCCTGCTGCGCCGCTCGAACCACCGGTTGGAGAAGATTGCACGTCGGCTGGAAATTCTTGAAGGCTATCTGATCGTCTACCTCAACCTCGACGAGGTGATCCGAATCATCCGTGAGGAGGACGAACCGAAGCCTGCGTTGATGAAGCGCTTCAAGCTGAACGAGGTGCAGGCCGAGGCGATCCTCAACATGCGTCTGCGTTCCCTGCGCAAGCTGGAGGAAATGGAGATTGCCAGCGAGAAGGCAGCACTCACCTCCGAGGAGAAGGACCTCAAGGTGCTGGTGAAGAGTGAGGCCAAGCAGAAATCCTATCTGAAGGAAGAGTTCCGTGACATTCGCAAGAAGTTCGGCGCCAAAACGGAGCTCGGTGCCCGGCGGACCGTTGTCGGAGGCGCGCCCGCCGTGATCGAGGTACCGATTGATGCCACCATCGAACGCGAGGCCGTCACAGTGGTGCTGTCGCAGAAAGGCTGGATCCGCGCGGCCAAGGGCCATGGCGAGCAGGTGGGCGCCCTGCGTTACAAAGAGGGTGACCGCGAGCGGTTCCGTGCCGAGGCGTTGACGACCGACAAGCTGCTGATCTTTGCAACCAACGGCCGTTTCTACACGATCGGCTGCGATAAACTCCCCGGCGGGCGCGGCTATGGCGACCCGGTCAAGCTGATGCTGGACCTGGGTAACGATGTCGAAATCTCGGCGATGATGGTGTTCCAGGGTGGGCGCAAGATTCTCGTCGCCTCAAGCGAGGGCAGAGGGTTCATCGTGCCTGAAGACGCCGTCATGGCGCAGACACGAAACGGCAAACAGGTGCTGAACGTGGCGTCGGGTGTTGAGGCAGTCACGGCACGGATCGTGGACGGAGACCATGTCGCAGTGGTAGGCGAAAACCGAAAGGTAATCATCTTCCCGCTGGAAGAACTTCCGGAGATGACCCGTGGGCGCGGTGTGATCCTTCAGCGCTACAAGTCCGGTGGTATGTCCGATGCCAAGACGTTCACGCTGGCCGAGGGGCTGACTTGGCAATCAGGCAGCCGGACCCGAACCGAAGCAAAGCTGGCAGACTGGGTGGGCAAGCGCAGCCAAGCCGGCCGGGTGGCTCCGGCCGGCTTTGCCAGCAACAACAAGTTCGGCTAATAGGGGTGGTGCCCGAGCGTCGAGCTTCACTCTAACCGCCGTCGGCCGCCCAGTACTTGCCGACGAAGGTCTGGCAGCCCATGTCGTATCGGGTGCGTGCAGCTCCGCTCGCGAGATGGGCGTGAGGTTCGGCGACCGAGTCAAATGTGTCGAGGTCGGGCGCGATGGCCTTGAGGTGGACGGTGTCGTGGTGCGAACCCACCAGATTCTGAAAGGCGGTCATGTCGCAATCCTCTTGTGTTGTGCGTGATCAAGACCGCACTAGACGGTGTCCGGGTTCAAACCCGCAGTGGTGCTTGATAGGATCGCGCTCCAGCAACGAGGACAGTCATGACTTCGCATCGACACAACCAGCCGGAATCCGAGATGGCGCTCCGCGTCAAGGCGATCGAACAGCTCCTNACTGAAAAGGGTGTTGTCGATCCGACCGCGATCGATCGGTTAATAGAGCTCTACGAGACGCGTGTCGGACCCCACAACGGTGCGAAGGTTGTGGCGAAGGCCTGGAGCGATTCCGACTACAAGGAACGCCTACTGGCGAACGGCACCGACGCGATTGCGGAGTTGGGGATCTCCGGTGTNCAGGGCGAGAACATGGTGGTCGTCGAAAACACCGATGACGTTCATAACGTCGTCGTCTGTACGCTGTGCTCCTGTTATCCGTGGCCGGTCCTGGGCCTGCCGCCGCGCTGGTACAAGAGCCCGCCCTATCGCAGCCGCATTGTCCGTGAGCCGCGTGCGGTTCTTGATGAGATGGGCTGTGAGGTCCCGTCAGACGTCGAGGTTCGAGTCTGGGATTCCAGNGCGGAGATCCGTTATCTGGTGCTGCCGAAACGACCCGAAGGCACCGAAAGCAAATCCGAGGATGAACTTGCGGAGCTTGTTACCCGCGACGGCATGATCGGTGTGGCCGAAGTTTGAGGAGAGCATCATGGACAGCATTCACGACATGGGCGGCATGCATGGCTTCGGCAAGGTCGAGCGGGAGGAGAATGAACCTCTGTTCCATGCCGACTGGGAGGCGCGGGCGTTTGGAGTATCTTTGCAGGCTGCCGATGGCATCGGCTTCGTCGACGATCATCTGCGCGCCAATATTGAGCGCATTCCACCGGTGACCTATCTGCGGTCGACGTACTACGAACTCTGGATCCGCTCGACCATGGCGATTGCTGAGGAACGCGGNGTTCTCACATGGGCAGAAGTCGAAGCCCGCATGGCTGAGCTGGACGGTCCCGGACGGGCTGACGGCGGCAGCGACATTACGCTCGACGAAATCGATGCGGCTATGGCGGCGGGCGCCAGCACCAAACGGTCGGACNTGGAGATCGCGCCGCGCTTTGCACCCGGTGACCGTGTCTGGGTAAAAAACGATCACCCGCGTCATCACACCCGTTCGACGCGCTACTGCCGGGGCCGCCCTGGCGAGGTGATCACCGACCACGGTGTGTTTGTGTTTCCGGATACGAATTCGGAGAATAAGGGGGAGAACCCGGAACATTGCTACACGGTGCGTTTTGGCGCCGTGGAACTGTGGGGTGAGGCGGGCACGGCGGGCGACACGGTGTGTGTCGATCTCTGGGAATCCTACCTGGAGCCGGCATGATTGAGGTTGCACGCCGNGCCACGACCATCGAGGAATTCAGGNCGGCCGGCGGCCGGTTTTTTCCGAGGAAGCCCATGAAAAGGGCGTGGCTTTTAGACCGTGGCCTTCAGATGAGTTTGTTGCGAANCATTCGAAGGCCGGNACGACTTGGATGCAGCAGATCGTTCATGGTCTGCGCACGCGGGGTCCCGTGGATTTCGGAGAGATCACCGAGGTCGTGCCCTGGATCGAGGTGGCCCATGCCCTCGACATGGACCCGGAAGCCGAACAGGTCGCCAACCCGCGCGCGTTCAAAGTGCACCTGAGCTGGGACGAGGTGCCCAAGGGCGGACGCTACATCGTGATTGCGCGCGATCCAGAGGCGGTGGCCGTTTGGCTTTTCCGGTTCATGCGGAGCTAGTTNTTCGAGCCGGATTCCATCGATCAGGACACCTACATCTGGGAGTCGTTCGTGGCGTCGGATGACGGCGACAACTATTGGGACAACACGGGGTCCTGGTGGGAAGCGGTCAGCCGCGATGACGTTCTGCCCTTTGTCTACGAGGGCATGGCCGACTAATTGCCTGATGTCGTGGCCAGGGTGGCTGACTTTATCGGTCTGGATGCTGANGACGAGACCCTGGANGTCGCCACACCCCAGTCCCGCTTCGACTTCATGAAAGCGCATGCGGGGCAGTTCGACGACAATCTCCTGCGACGCAAGCGCGATGCAGTGGCCGGGCTGCCGTCTGACGGCGAATCCAACAANGTTGCGACCAGCCAGTCCGGCAAGGAANCGCTCAGCGAGGAAATTAAGGCCCTGCTGCGTNATGTCTGACACGAGCNCATCACCAAGCCTACGGGATTGGAGAATTACCAGGCTCTGTGCGCATCGATCCGACAGCATTCCGGAATTTGATCTGCGGTATCACGGCGGTGCGGCGGTGGGCGGGCCGGCGCCACCCCGCGCGCGGGGGCGGTTGACGAAAACTTCCGTGAGCGCGGCACCCACGACCAGGGCCGAGCCGATGCCCTCCTGCCAACCGAACGGCTCAGCCGTCAGAAGCGCGGCGCTAAAGATGCCGAAGAGCGCTTCGGTCTGAAACAGGATGCCGACCCTGCCGGGGTCGANCTTCTTGGCGCCGTAGAGCTGCATACTCATAGCGGGAATCAGAAATCCGAAGGTGATCAGCAGGAGCCAGGGCAGAAGATCGATCACCGTTTCNTTGTCGGGTGGTGAACCCAGGGCCTCGATCGGCAAAAGGGCAAGGCCCAACGCAATGATTGCTCCGAAGGTGAAAAACGAAAAGACGTTTTCGAAGAGCGAAGCTTCCTGGGTCATGCGGATGCGCGTCGAGCCGTAAGCCCAGAACATGCCCGACGCGATCGCCATCCAGTCACCGGCATTGCGGGGCAGGGGCAGCGAACCGTCACCGCCCAGGATGACATAGAGCCCTGCGAAGCCGAGCAGGATCGCGACAACACGGGCCGAGGTCAGCCTGCGCTTCATCAGCCAGACCTCGAGCATCGTGCTCCAAGCCGGCGAGACGTAGAACAGGATCAAAGCGCGGGCGACTTCGGTGAGCAGCAGGCTGTCGGCNTAAAGCGCGAAGGCACCGCCGGTGAAGATGGCGGTCTTCCATCGTCCAAGGCCGGTCGGNTTGCGCTGGAAGAGGAAGAGAATAGCGATAGGCAGCATCACTAGTGTGGGCGTGATGAACTGCGCGACACCGGCCCAGCCGGCGTCCATTCCCGATTCTTCAATTTTGCGCAGGGGAATCCAGAAGAGGCCCCAGCCGGCAGCCGCGACAATAAGCATGAGCGACGGGATCAACTGGCCCTCGCCGGACAGACGTTTCATCATGACTGCGGACTTTCGCGGCGATTGGACATCACGACCTCGAATGTGCCGGCAGCCAGGATCAGAAAGCAGCCAATGGCCTCATGCCAGCCGAAGGATTCGTTCGCAAGAAGGGCCGCGCTGATGGCACCTGTCACGATCTCACTCAGGATCAGAATGCCGAAGACACCCGCACCGATCTTGGCCGGCGCCCAGATCAGAAGCCCGTTTGTCGGCATCAGCAGGGCAAACACCAGAACCAGGAGGAACGGTAGCATCGCCCACAACGCCTCGACAGGCGGGGACGGCCCAAGGGATGCATGAAGCGCCGCACCGAGGGCCAACGCGATGATGCTACCGTAGAGATAGAAGGCGTAGAGGATCGGGAGAGGACTGTCGGGCTGTGTCGCGTTCACGCGGGCCGCCCCGCCGGCAATCATGGCGCCGGCGGCCAGCGCCAGCCAGTCACCGGCATTCTCGGGAATGGGGAAACCACCGTCCTGTCCAAAGACGACCCAGACTCCTGCCAAGGCCAGCACGAGTGTGATGTAACGGCTCNTCGCCACGGCCTGTTTAAGGACAAAAATCTCCAGAAGCGTTGCCCAGACGGGCGTGATGTAGAACAGCAGCAGCGCGCGGACGACATCGGTGAGCAGGAAGCTGTTGGCATAAAAGACAATCCCGCCGCCCAACAGAACACCGGTCAGGATCCAGCGGGCGCCGGTGACAAGGCCGTGGCGTCGCCAGCGCCAGATCATAAAGGGCGTCATGGCGATGAACGGCAAAACGAACTGCGCCAGTGTTCCCCAACCGCCCGTCAGGCCCGCGGCTTCCAGCTCCCGCTGGGGCAGCCAGTAGAGGCCCCAGACTCCAGCTGCCAGAGCGACGCNGATGCAGATCGCAACGTGATGAGGGTAACGCATGAGAAACGGGTCCAGACGCGGGCAGCGGAGTCTTGCTATCACAGGCCTGCTTGATGCGGCTACAGCCGTGACTTTGGTGCGCCAACCGGTCTAATCTCCGGCGCAACAGATCACGCGGTTTCAGGAGNATCATTATGACCCGTTGGGACAAGTCCAAACTGCCGAGCCGTCACGTTTCCGTCGGCCCCAGGAGCGCCCCGCATCGCGCGTTCTACTACGCCATGGGCCTGACTGATGATGACGTCGCTCAGCCGTTCATCGGTGTCGCGACAACTTGGAACGAGGCTGCGCCCTGCAACATNACCCTGATGCGTCAGGCCCAGGCGGTGAAGAAAGGTGTGAAGGCTGCAGGCGGCACACCGCGTGAGTTCACGACGATCACCGTGACCGACGGCATCGCCATGGGCCACGCCGGCATGAAGTCGTCGCTCGTCAGCCGTGAAGTCATTGCTGATTCGGTTGAGTTGACCATGCGGGGCCATTGCTATGACGGCATGGTCGGTCTGGCCGGCTGCGACAAGTCGCTGCCCGGCATGATGATGTCGATGATCCGGCTCAACGTGCCGTCGGTCTTTATCTACGGCGGCTCGATTCTGCCCGGCAAGTTCCACGGCAAAGACGTTACGATCATCGACGTCTTCGAAGGCGTTGGCTCGAACGCCGCCGGCGGCATGAGCGACGACGAGCTCGGTGTTCTGGAGCACGCGGCCTGTCCGTCTGGCGGGTCGTGTGGTGGCCAGTTCACGGCCAACACCATGGCCACGGTTTCGGAAGCAATTGGCCTGGCTCTGCCATACTCCGCTTCGACGCCTGCGCCGTACGAGAGCCGGGATGCCTTCTGCGAACGCGCGGGTCATGCCGTAATGGAGTTGATCGAGAANAATCTGCGCCCACGTGACATTGTGACGCGCAAGTCGCTGGAAAACGCGGCCACCGTGGTGGCGGCCTCTGGCGGTTCGACCAATGCCGGACTGCATCTCCCGGCCATGGCTCATGAAGCCGGGATCGATTTTTCGCTGGAGGATGTCTGCGATATCTTCCGCAAGACGCCGTATATCGCCGACCTGAAGCCGGGCGGGAAGTATGTCGCCAAGGATCTCTACGAAGCCGGCGGGATTCCAATCCTGATCAAGGCCCTGCTCGACGGGGGCTTTCTGCACGGGGACTGCATGACNGTCACGGGCAAAACACTGGCGGAGAACCATGCCGACGTTGAGTTTCCTACCAACCAGGACGTTGTCTACCCGACCAGCAATCCGCTCTCGACGACAGGTGGTGTGGTGGGTCTGAAGGGCAATCTGGCGCCCGACGGCGCGATCGTGAAGATCGCCGGGCAGAAGACGCTTCAGTTCCGCGGCCCGGCGCGTTGCTTCGACACCGAAGAAGAGTGCCTGGATGCGGTTCTGGCCCAGAAATACAACGAGGGCGACGTGCTGATCGTGCGTTTTGAGGGNCCCAAGGGTGGCCCCGGCATGCGCGAGATGCTGTCGACGACCAGCGCGCTCTATGGCCAGGGCATGGGTGAGAAGGTCGCTCTGATCACCGATGGCCGGTTTTCCGGCGGCACTCGAGGCTTCTGCATCGGCCATGTCGGACCCGAGGCTGCCGAAGGCGGCCCGATCGGCCTGCTGCAGGACGGCGACATGATTGTCATCGACGCCGAGAAGGGCACGCTGGATGTCGAGCTCAGCGATGACAAACTGGCCGCACGCAGGGCCGCATGGAATCCGCGCCCGACCGACTACAACGCCGGCACGATCTGGAAATACGCGCAAACGGTGGGTTCAGCCCGCTATGGTGCGGTGACGCATCCCGGCGGCAAGGGCGAAACGCACGTTTTCGCCGATCTCTGAACCGTCACGGTCCCCTGTGTAGGATCGCGGGCCCGGAAGCGTGTTACCTCCGACGTGGTGACGGAGGTCATAGTTCCGCCGTACGCCTGCGATAGCNTGTATGGTAATTCACGAAAGCGGCCCCACGTGGGANCATTCGGNGCGAAGGAGCGATGCGATGCAACGATACGGACTCAAGGGGTTTGCNATTGCCGGCCTTCTGGCTTCAACGGTGCCGGCCTGGGCGCAATCATCTGGCGGCCCGCTGGATGTCGATGGCGACCTCGACCTCCGCTGCGCGGTCTCGCGCGCGGTCGAGCGCTCGAATCTGGAAACGCTGGGCCATGTCATTGAGAGCGTTGGTGTGGCTGCCACGCTCGATTCGATCGCCCAGAGGGGTTTTGGTGGCGATAATGAAGACCATGTCACACTGCTGACCTCGCTTGGCCTCGTGAGTCGTGACGAAACATCGCTGACACCAACTGGTGAAACGCTCGCGAACCTGCGGTCCCATGTCAGGGGGCAGGCGACCACAACAACGCTTGCTGGCGGTGCTCCGGTCTCCGAGAGCATCTATACCCTTGGCGGTAACGCCCGATTCAGTTTCACGGCCGGGGATACCGGGATCGTTCGCATCGAGGTCACACCGACCGGTCAGGGTGGCGCGGCATGCGGCGTCGGGTTCGATCCGGTCGTGCGCGCGAGCATCGCAGGCGCCGGTGGTCTCGAGCACGTCAGTCGCGGTGATGGCGGTGACCGGAGTGCGGTGCTCTACCTCTACGACGTTCCCGCGGGTGCGATGGTCGACATCGCGGTCAAGGACATCGTTGGCTCGCCGGGCGATTTCGATGTTCGTGCCGACAACGTCACCCAGCAGGCGCCCTCGATCGACGGCACGGAAATCTGGGTCAGCGTCGGCGGCGGTGGCCTTGCGTACCAGCCTGTCATGCTAGCTGACGGTGAGAGCGCCAGTGTTGCGCTCTCTATCTCCTATGAGGCCNGGGAACCATACGTCTCGGTGACCGGTCTGGAAGGCGCGCAGCCTGGCGTGCGGGTCTATGAATCGGACAGCTATGGCGGGATCTCTGGCGAAGCGATCTTTACGTCGCCCTATCTGCCGACCCCGGACGCGACCGTCGAGTTGAACGGGTTCATCTATGGCGGCGAGTACGTCATGGTGATCGAGGATCTTCAGCGTGACGCCGGCACATTCCTTGTTGAGTACAGCACCGACGGTTTNGGTGGCGGTGGTCCGCGTGTCTTCGCTGACCTGGNGCTGAATGACGAAACCGTTCAGCAACTGGGCAGTGATCTGTTATTCACGGTTGAGGAGACCGGTTGGTACTACTTCTCGACCTCGGCCTACGATGACGTCGATCCGGTGATGTCACTGCTCGATGGAGACGGCTGGCTCCTGTTTGAATCAGATGATGCCGCGTTCTCGCTGCATCCGNTGATTGTGACCGAACTGACGCCTGGGTCGTATACGCTGACGCTCGACGGCTTCGATGGCGGTTACGGCGAAGTGATCCTGCAGGCCTATCAGATCGAGCCGACACAGGTTTCGCTTGGTGCGATCGGATTGCACCAGACCATTCCGACCGATTACACGCAGGCTCCGGCCAACGTGTACATTCTGGATGTCGCCGAAGGTCAGCTTGTCGATATCGAAATCGATACGTCGATCAGCGGTTTCGACAGCACGCTGGCGCTTTACGACACCTGGGACATGACGGCCTGGGCTCTCGACGATGACGGTGGCGTGGGATACGGCAGCCGTATCGTCGACACCTTCCATGGGGCGTCACTGGTTGCTGTGGTAGCGGGCTACGAGAGCACCCGTGGAGGCGAGTACAGCCTGACGATTGTCGATCATGCCAAGGTCGAGGGTTTGCCCGAGTCCGCCGAGGCGATTCAGCCAGGACCGCAGGCCGCGCAGGGGACCCTTCTCACCGATGGCGACCTGACCTGGATGCGCCTGCCGGCGCTGGCTGAAGGCTGGTACGACATTGAGGTGACGTCGCGCGACATGCCGTACCTGCGGGCCGATATCTACCGTTACGAACCGGGCTACGGGTTCTACTGGTACGATGGCCACGAGGGCTATGACGGAGAGGTCTTCCTCTCGACCGATGGCAATGGGATCGATGACGTGTTCATCATGATCCGCAACACCGGCGAGCAGGGCGGCAGCTTCGAGGTTCTTGTGAACTGATGACTTCGACCTGACTTCAGAAACCGGCTCGTTCTCCTGGAGGGCGTGCCGGTTTTGTATTCGGCTTCAGTTTTTCGGCTTGTTGCTGAAGGAGTCGAGACGGGGGAGGCTGTCGCTGGTTTCAAACCAGCAAATGTTGTCAGCCATCGATGTGTGGACGGCGGGCGGGGTGACGTCAGGATCATCCAGGGTGGCCGTGTAGATGTGAATCTCACCGGGCCAGTCGGATCCGGCATAGGTGAGGGAGTTCCCACAGGCCGTACAGAAGCCGCGTTCGACGCCGGGCGACGAGCGATAGAGGGNTCGTTCGCCTCGGGTTTCAACGTATTGATCAGAGGCTACACCCACAAATCCTGAAACGGGCGCCCCCGNGGCGCGCCNACAGCTTCGGCAGTGGCATAGGCTTGAAAACCTGGCGGGCTCACTGATTCTGTAGCGTATGGCACCGCACAGACAGCCGTCTTCGTGAACCATCACCATGACGGATCTGCGGGATGGTGACGCAGAGCGCCGGGGCACAGATTCTCGGCCGTGAGCCAAGTGGGCAATTCATCGTCGTGAAACAGCTCGGATGGTGTGAAGGCTTCCTTGTCGTCGAGCGACACCATGGTGATGGCGACAAGGCTGTCGGCCTGGAACCGTTGATCAGCGTAGCCCTCGTTCCGATAGGTCAGTGCCGTGCCGCATTGACCGCANAACTCGCGAATGCCCTGGGCGGACGAATGGTAGGAGACGGGTTCTCCCTGTGTCACGGAAAACCCTGTTTCAGGAACAGCGATCCAGGCCACCGCTGGTGCGCCGCTTGCGCCTTGGCAGGTTTCGCAGCAGCAGTAGCACTGGACCTGCGGGTCCTGGGTGATCCGATATCGAACAGCGCCACACAGGCAGCCACCTTCGGCATCAACCGTCATGATCGTTCCTCTCAGGTTGAAGGCAGGACGACATCCAGCCACGGCAATCGTTCGTTCTTGCAGAAGACCGCCAATGGCTGATGCGTCNCCGGTAGGTCCAGCGTGGCTGACAGAACATGGACTCCACCATCCTGATCGTCGGACTCATAGGTCAGGGAGGTACCGCAGGCGTTGCAGAATCCGCGCCGCACCCCGGGTGAGGAGGCATAAAACATGGGCTCGCCGGACACCCAGTCAAACTGGCCAGGTGCGAGATCGGCGAACGCCGCCACAGCGCCGCCAGTTGCACGCCGACAGTTGCACGCCGACAGTTGGAACAATGGCAGTAGTTTGTCGCCGGAGCCGCGCCGATGAACCGATAACGAACGGCACCGCACAGGCACCCGCCTTCGCAGACAGTTCTGTCGCCCATCAGTGTTCGCGGACCAGGCGGCCGATACCGTCGAGGCGATCATCGACACCGGCCAGACGCAGACAGTCCCACAGCATTGCCTGATTTGACGTCACGACAGGCTTGCCGGTGCGCGCCTCCAGTTCATCGATGATCTCGACCGATCTCAGCGCACCGCAGCTGATGAAAATGGCATCGGCATCAGGATGATCGACCTCGGTACCGAACTCGAGCAGGTAGTCAGGGGTGACACGAACCATGTCGGCGTCATCAGCGATGTTGAGCCCCTGGATATCGAGGATTTCGAAACCCTTCGCGACCATGTAGTCCGCCTCGATACGGTTGACCTCATCGAGGTAAGGCGTGGCGACAACAATGCGCTTTGCCTGAAGAGCGTCGAGCGCACGCATGACACCCGTGATGAGCGAGGTGGTCTTTGCGCCGGGCGCGCCGCGATTGAGCTCGGCGAAGACGGCGTCCTCGCCGATCACGACACTGCCCGAAGTGCAGGCGTAGCACACCACATCGAGCTGCTTGTCGGGCAGGATGCGGCCGGCCGCATCGCCGATACCGGTGGTCATCGCTTTGAGGGTTTCGACACTGACGCGGTTGGCCATGGGCGCTCGGGCGCAATGCACTCCGACACCATCGGGCGCATGGAGTGCCATGTCACTGTCGACCGTCTGCTCCATGGCGAGGAGAATGAAACCGATGGCCGCGCGGTGGTTTCTGCCTTGGTCGAATCTGGGCGTACGGACCCTGGAAGCAGGCCAACGTGACGGCCGCGCATCATCGGGTGCCATGGCTCAGTGCTCCCGATAGAGCCGACCCAGGCCCTCGATATGGTCGTCGATACCGGCCAGCCGCATCATGCGCCAGATCAGCGAGTGGTTACTGCCCACACAGGGCTTGCCGGTCTTTTGCTCGATTTCCTCAACCACCTCGACGGTTCGCAGCGCGCTGCACGAGATGAAGATACCATCGGCATCGGGCCGGTCGATCTCCAGGGCGAGCTTTACGATGTCCTCGGGTTCGACCATGCACATCATCTGACCGGTCTCCAGGCACAGGCCCTGGACGTCGAGAACGTCGAAACCTCGGTCGACGAGGAAGTCGGCTTCGAAGTGGTTGACCTCATCCAGATAGGGTGTCCCCAGNACAATCTTCTGCATGCCCAAGGCGTGCATGGCCTCGACAGCACAGGTCACGAGCGATGTTGTCTTTGCGCCGGGTTGTCCCTCAGCAAGTGCACGTGCGACCTCGTTTTCGCCCACGACCACGCTGCCTGATGTACAGACATAGGCGATGGCGTCCATTTCCGGCGGCAGGATGGAGGCGGCCCGTGTGAGATCCGAGCCGACGGCGGCAAGGGTCTCGATTGTTACGGGATCAGCCAGCGGCACGCGTGTGTAGAAAACACCCACATCGTCCGGGACAATGGTGCGGATATCGTCGTCAGCGGTTTCTTCGCTGCTCAAGAGGACAAAACCGAGCCGGCCGCGGGTGTGTCGGCCACGCCCCAGGCGTGTTTCGCGAGGGGTGGACAAGGGCCAGGAATTGGCTTGTTCAGGAACGGCTGCCATGGCGTTTCCTCATTTCTGTGCATCGACAACAGGGAAGCATAGCCGCGGCCGGCTGCAAAGTCTCAAGCGTGCCGAGCGATTGCCAGTGTCATGGCGACAGCTCGCACCAGATGGGCGTGTGGTCGGAGGCCCTTGGCTTTCCTCGCGGTTCCCGGTCGATCTTGCAGGCCACCAGTCGATCGGCGGCATGGGGTGACAGCAAGAGGTGGTCGATCCTGACGCCGTTGTCGTTCTGCCAGGCGCCGCCCTGGTAGTCCCAGAAGGTCCAAGCCCTTTGTGTGTCGGGGTGGAGTATGCGGTAGGCTTCCGTATAGCCCAGCCAGAGGACTTCCCGGAACCGTGCGCGTGACTGCGGACGGCACAGGGCGTCATCGGCCCAGCCGGCGGGATCACAGACATCAGCGTCGGTGGGGCAGACGTTGTAGTCGCCGCCCAGCACCACGGCCTCGTCCAAAGCCAGGAGTTCGCGCGCATGATCGACGAGGCGGCCCATCCAGGCGAGCTTGTAGTCGAATTTGTCACCCGGTGCCGGGTTGCCATTGGGCAGATAGATCGACGCGACACGCACGCCGTTTGTGAAGGCCTCGAGGTAACGAGCCTGTTCGTCGCTGTCGTCGCCCGGAAGAACCTTCGTTTCGACGTCGAGCGGATGCTTGGAGAGCACGGCGACGCCGTTGTAGCTCTTCTGTCCGGCAACCGCGCAGTTGTAGCCGAGCTCCTCGATTTCCATGAACGGGAAGCCGTCTTCGACGGTTTTCAGTTCCTGCAGGAGCGCGATATCGGGTGCCGCGTCCTTCAGCCACTCGAGGACATTCGGCAGGCGGGCTTTGATGGAATTGACGTTCCAGGTGGCGATTTTCATGGCCCGACGATACATAGCCGTTCACGCGGTCGCCAGAGCACAAGGTCCGTGGTCGTGGGGATAACCACCAAAATTGGCGTTGATGGCGCCGGAGCCGGACGGTCAGATCGCGAAGGAGGTGCCGCAGCCGCAGGACGACGTCGCGTTGGGGTTTTCCAGCGTGAAGTAGCTGCCCTCAAGGTTCTGGATGAACTCCAGAGTGGAGCCCGCCAGAAACTGCAGAGATACATCGTCCACCACGACTTTGGCGCCATCGGTTACATACTCGATGTCGCCGTCTTCGGCGCCTTCGTCGATCTTGAAGTGATACTGAAAACCGGAGCAACCGCCACCGGTCACGACGATGCGAAGGCGGCCCGTCTCGGGGCTGCCGTGTTCGGCCGCCATGATCTCGCCGATCCGCTTTGCTGCGTCGGGCGTGACGTTGATTCCGGTCTGGACTGCCGCTTCACTCATGACGTTCAATCTCCTGTGTCCTCTATGTAGGCAGTCGGGAGGGTGTGTCAATTCATCCGATTGCTCTTGCACCCCGGGCAAACTAGGTTCCGCGACATGACCAGCGGCGCTCTAGCACCCTATGCCTGCGATCCCGATCTGAGTCGGGGGCGGCGCTTTCCCGAGGCAGAGAGCCGCAGCCGCTCAGTGTTTCAACGAGACCGCGACCGGATTGTGCACTGCCGCGCCTTTCGCCGGTTGATGAACAAGACCCAGGTCTTCATCGCGACTGAGGGCGATCACTACCGCACGCGGCTGACACACAGCCTGGAAGTGGCACAGATCGGCCGCTCCGTGGCCCGCTCGCTGGGCCTGAACGAAGACCTCGCCGAAGCGCTGGCCCTGGCGCATGATCTTGGCCACACCCCGTTCGGCCATGCCGGCGAGGATGTGCTGGATGACGTCATGACGCCCTGGGGCGGGTTCGACCACAATGTGCAGACGTTGCGTATCCTGACGGAACTTGAGACCCGGTATGCCGATTTCGACGGGCTCAACCTGACCTGGGAAACGCTGGAGGGGGTGGTCAAGCACAACGGCCCCGTCACGGCCGACGTCCCGCGCGCCATCAGCGACTACTGTGCCGTTCATGACCTGGAGGTCGATACCTTCGCCGGTGCGGAGGCCCAGGTGGCCGCGATCGCCGACGACATTGCCTACCACAGCCACGATATCGACGATGGTCTGCGGGCAGGGTTGTTCCTACTGGAGGATCTGGAGCAAGCGCCGCTGGCCGGGGATGCCGTGCGGGACGTGACCCAACGATATCCGGATGCCGACAAGGACCGTTTGGTCCAGGAAACAGTCCGCCGCATCATCAACCGGCTGGTGGGTGACCTCACCGAGGAATCTCGCCTTCGTCTTTCGGAAAGCGGTGTGACAACGGCCGATGACGTTCGTTGGCACGGCGCCCCGGTGATTGCCTTCAGTTCGTCAGTGGCCGAGGCAAACCAGGCATTGAAGGCGTGGCTGTTCACGAATATGTACCACCATGAACGTGTCCAGGACGGTCGCCTCGGGGCGGCTGAGGTTGTGCGCGATCTCTTTGCCCACTATTCGACTGACCCGGAACGCCTGCCGGACGAGTGGCGACGAAGGGCAGACGCCGGAAGCGAGACCGCGCGGATGCGTGTGATCGCCGATTATATTGCGGGCATGACGGATCGGTTCGCCCAAGACGAACATCAACGTTTTTTGGTCAAAAAAAGATGAATGTTTTCAACGATTTTACATCAAAAGTTCAGGTAGTTATTCAAGATTTGCAGTCCTCGGGCGCACTGCCGGAAGGCGGTGATCTCTCGCGCATTCTTGCTGAACCGCCACGCGATCCCGACCATGGGGATGTCGCGACCAACGCGGCTCTTGTTCTGTCGAAGGCCGTAGGCATGAAACCGCGCGATGTCGCCGAACGGATTGCCGAGAAGTTGCAGTACGATGCCGACGTGTCGAGCGTTGATGTCGCGGGTCCCGGATTTGTGAACATTCGCCTAGCCACCACGTTCTGGCACGAACGCCTGGCCGAATTGCTGACCATGGGCCCCGCGGCGCTGCTACCTGATATCGGTCAAGGCAAGACGGCGAACGTTGAGTATGTCTCGGCCAACCCCACGGGGCCCCTGCACGTCGGTCACGCCCGTGGTGCTGTCTATGGCGATGCTCTGGCCTCAGTGTTGGCAGCGGTCGGCTACGACGTCACACGTGAGTATTACGTCAATGATGCCGGCTCACAGGTCGATACATTGGCATGGTCGGTCTACCTGCGTTACCTCCAGGCGATCGGTGAGACGGTCGACGATGATGCGTTCGAAGGGTTTTACCCGGGCGGATACCTGATCCCGGTGGCCGAAAAGTTGGCAGCTGAACGCGGCAATGCCCTGAAGGATGCGGTGGGCACCGTCGAACGCGGCGTAAGCCCGCTGCCCGAGGCCTTGGTAGCGGTCCGGGATACCACGATCGAGGCGATGCTCGACATGATCCGAGATGATCTGGCGCAAGTCGGCATTCGCCAAGAGATTTTCAGTTCCGAACGGGCCATGGTGGAATCCGGGGGTATTCAGGCGTGCCTTGCGAAACTGGAAGGCAAGGGGCTGATCTACACGGGCGTTCTGGAACCGCCGAAGGGCAAGGCGCCGGAAGATTGGGAACCGGTGCCTCAGACCCTGTTCCGTTCGACGGATTTCGGTGACGATCTCGATCGCCCGCTGAAGAAGTCCGATGGCACCTGGACCTACTTCGCGCCCGACATCGCCTACCACAACGCCAAGGTCGAACGCGGTTTTGATCTGCTGATCAATGTCTTCGGTGCCGATCACGCCGGCTATGTGAAGCGTTTGAAGGCCTCGGTCGCCGCTCTGTCGGACGGCAAGGCTGATTTCGACATCCTGCTGACCCAGTTGGTGAACCTGTTTGAGAACGGTGAGCCGTTCAGGATGTCCAAGCGGGCGGGACGGTTCATTACCTTGCGTGATGTGGTCGATGCTGTGGGTAAGGACGTGGTGCGGTTCATCATGCTGACCCGTCGGTCCGATGCGCCGCTCGACTTCGACCTGGTGAAGGTGCAGGAGCAGTCCAAGGACAATCCCGTGTTCTACGTGCACTACGCACATGCGCGGATTTGTTCGGTCATGCGCAACACGGCCGAAGCGGGGGTCGATACGGGCAATCTGACGGGTGCCGATCTCTCTGGTCTGATCGATGAAGCGGAAATCGGCCTGATCAAGACGATGGCGCGCTGGCCGCGTGTCGTGCAGGGCGCAGCCGAGGCGCATGAGCCTCACAGGATCGCCACATTCCTCAATGATCTTGCCGGTGAGTTTCATGCCCTGTGGAACAAAGGACGTGACGATCCTTCCCTCCGCTTTCTTGTGGAGGATAATGTCGACCTGACTCGTGCAAGGCTTGCGTTGATTGACGGCGTCAGGCAGGTCATGGCCGCAGGGCTGGGTCTGTTCGGTGTCGAGCCCAAGGAGGAAATGCGCTGACCACGCGGCGTGAACCCAAACTTTTCGGCGGCAGCAGCCCCCAGACGCCCCAACAGGTCGCGGAGACACCCGAGCTGGCCCCCGAGGTGCTCCTGGAGGTCGAGGCGCCGGCCCCGCCGCCACCACCGCCTCCGGCGGCAACCCCGCGCCCTGCTTATGTCGAGCCGGAGTCCCGGGAAGGTGACGACGGCCCTCGGCGCGGGTTTCGAATGATCTGGATGGTGGCTGCGCTTCTGATCGCGGTCGTGGGATTTGGTGGTTGGAAGGGCTACCAGATGATGCAGGGCACGACGACAACGTCGGGCGAGGTGCCGCTGTTCATGGCCGATACGTCTCCCTACAAGGAGGTCCCGGACGATCCGGGCGGCGAAGAAATTCCCAACACCGACATTCTTGTCCTGGAAGGCCCGATCACCGGTGAAGAAAGCGAAACACTGGAGGTTCTGCTTCCCGAGCCTGAAGAGCCCATGGCGCTGGAAGCTGAAACCGCAGGCGACGCTGATGAGGGGGTTATCGACGTCGAGGCATCGGGGGTGGCCGACATCATCGACAGCGTTGAGACCGATCCGCTTTTCAGTGCCGACGAGGTCACGACGTTCATGGACGACGTCATGACCGAGGCCGCCAACGCAGTTCCCACAGGACTGCCGCTGCCAAGCGACAAGCCCCAACCGCCTGAGGATCCGGCCGAGACCCAAACGGCTGTCTTGGAAGCGTCCGGCACCGCGAGTGGTGCGATCTCGTTTGCCGATGTTGCTGCGGCACTCGAAGGTGGGACAATAGAATCTTCCACCTCGACCTCGACCGACACGATGCCCGAAGAAGGCGAAGAAGTTGCCGCGCTTTCGACGCCGGACACCGGTGGCATCTCGCGTGTCCAGATCGCGGCCTACTCGTCTCGCGAGGCGGCCGACGCGGCGTGGGCGCGACATTTCAACAACGAGCACGATCTGCTCGGCGATGTCGATGCTCTGATCATCGAGGCGGTTCTGGGTAATGCCACATTCTATCAGCTTCAGGTCGGCGCCTACGACAGCCCGGCTGGGGCCGAAGCCTTGTGTGCGTCCCTGAAGCAGCGTGATATCGACTGTCTCGTGGTCGGGCCCTGAGGGTATGGCGCGTGCGCTGATCACCGATCTTGGCGGTCTGGCTCTCGATGACGACGAGGAGCGTTCGTTCGTCCGGGACTGTGATCCCCTCGGCATAATTTTATTCTCGCGAAACATTCAAAAACCTGATCAAGTATCGAAACTAACACAAGAATTTCGCTCTCTTGTGGGTCGGGATAATGCTCCGGTCATGATCGATCAGGAAGGTGGCCGCGTGGCCCGCTTGCGGGAGCCGCACTGGTGGCCGGGCGTGCCTGCCGAAAAGCTTGGTGTGGCCGGGGACCGAGCTTCATACTTGGCCGGGCATCTGTTGGCCGACGATATGGCCGCCATGGGGATCGATGTCGTCTGTGCGCCGTGCCTCGATCTGAGGGTTGCGGGCATGCATGACGTGATCGGCGACCGCGCTTTCGGCTACGATCCGCAGATAGTCGCCTCGACGGCGCGCTCTTACTGTGTCGGCCTTGCGGCCGGCGGCGTTCAGCCGATGATCAAACACATGCCGGGTCATGGCCGTGTCGCCGCGGACCCGCATGATGTTCTGCCATCGACCGATGTGCCGCTGGACCTGCTTCGCGGTGAAGATTTCAAACCGTTCCAGGCGTTGCGCGACATTCCCTGGGGCATGACGGCTCACGTTGTCTACAAGGCGATCGACGCGGATTGGCCTGCCACACAATCGGCGGCGGTGATCGGGGATGTTATTCGTGGCGAACTGGGCTTTGATGGTGTGCTGACAAGCGATGCCATCGACATGAACGCTTTGTCAGGCAGTCACGAAGAACGGGCACGACTGTCGCTTGGGGCAGGCTGCGATGTCGTCATGCACTGCAATCAGCCCCTGGTGACACGCCGCGCGGTGGCTGAAGCGGTGCCGGAACTGGCGGGGGATGCTCTGCGCCGGGTGTCTGCGGCAGCAGCCAATCGATCGGCTCGCGATAACTCGTTCGACCGTGCTGCCGCCATGTTCGAGCTTCAGGATCTGCTGGATATGAGTGCCTGATGGGTCTCGATCTCGGTACTCTGCTCTACCAGATTTCGGTCTGGCTGATTCCGTCGATCCTTGCGATCACGCTGCATGAGGCCGCCCACGGCTGGGTGGCCTGGAAGCTGGGAGACGACACGGCCAAGCAGATGGGCCGTGTGAGCTTCAACCCTTTTGTCCATATCGACCGCTTTGGAACCCTTGTGCTTCCGGGTTTGCTGTTGCTGATGAGTGCACCTTTCCTGTTCGGATACGCCAAGCCGGTGCCGGTCAATGTCAACCGGTTGGAACAGCCCAAGCGGGACATGATCTGGGTCGCCGCAGCAGGACCGGGCATGAATCTGTTGATGGCGTTCATCGCGGCACTGCTGTTTCACACCGTCACGCTGTTTCCGGACAGCGTGGATTTCTGGCTGGCCCACAATCTCAACAACGCGTTGCTGCTGAACATCGTTCTAGCGCTGTTCAACATGCTGCCGATCCCGCCGCTGGACGGTGGCAGGGTCTTGACCGGGTTGCTGCCACTCCCGCTGGCGCGGCAGTTCGCCCAGATCGAGCGCTATGGCATGCTGATCATCATCGGACTGATCGCCCTGCCGCCGCTGATCGGTCAACAGATCGGTGCCAATCTCAACGTCCTTGGCTGGATTCTCACGGGTCCGTTGCTGTATGTCCGAGATGTGATCCTGATGATGGCGGGACTGGGGAGTTAGCGGCGAGATGCAGGGAACGAGCGATGCCTTCGAGGATCCCTGGCCGGGTAACGCGAAGGCGACCAAATCCGCATTCATTGTCGATGTCGATGCCTTCGAGGGCCCGCTCGACATCCTGCTGACGCTCGCCCGGCAGCAGAAGGTCGATCTGACGCAGATTTCGATCCTGGAACTGGCCGATCAGTACCTTCAGTTTGTCGCAGAAGTTCGCGATATCAGGCTGGATCTTGCGGCCGACTATCTCGTGATGGCCGCGTGGCTCGCTTATCTGAAATCGCGCCTGCTGTTGCCGGTCGATGAGGACGAAGACCCCAGTCCGGAACAAATGGCCGAAGCCTTGCAGTTCCATCTGCGCAGGCTCGAAGCGACCCGCGAAGGCGCCAAGAAGCTGATGCAGCGCCCTCAACTGGGTGCCGATCTTTTCCGTTGCGGCAACGCCGAGGGCATTCCGGTCGAGGTCGATGTCGAATGGAATGCTTCGTTCTACGATCTGCTGAATGCCTACGCAGATCATACTCGCCGCACAGAGCATCGGGACTGGAAGCCCAGGCCGGTGGAGGTGTTCACCATGGAGCAGGCGCTGCAACGCCTGACCGAACTGGTGGGCGACCTGCCGGATTGGCGCGACATGTTTGCCCTGCTGCCTCCGGAGGTTAAGGGCGGCATACATTATCGTTCCGCGGTGAGCTCCACGCTGGCCGCAAGTCTGGAGTTGACCAGGATGGGCAAGATCGAACTGCGTCAGACCGGCGCCTTCGCGCCGATCGAAATGCGAACCCAGCGCGAGGAGGACGACACATGAGCATGCCGTCTGAAGACGCCCGTCTGGTTGAAGCCCTATTGTTTGCTTCACCCCAGCCGCTGAGCGAGGAGGAGATCGCGACTAGGTTTCCTGCCGATCGTGATGTTCCCGCGCTGCTTGCTGACCTTCAGAACGACTACGAGGGCAGGGGCGTCGAACCGGTCAAGGTGGCTGGGAAATGGTCATTCCGCACCGCCGGCGATCTTGGCGATAGGTTGAAAATCAGGGTGAAGCGGCAACGCCGGATGTCGCGCGCTGCGCTCGAGACCCTGGCGATCGTGGCTTACCATCAGCCCGTGACTCGCGCCGAAATTGAGGAGATCCGTGGTGTCGGGCTGTCCAGGGGCACGCTTGATCTGTTGCTTGAAATTGGCTGGATCAGGCCATCGGGGCGCAGGCGCGTGCCGGGGCGGCCGCTGCAGTGGCGGACCAATCAGCAATTCCTTGAGCATTTTGGTCTGGATTCACTGGACGATCTGCCTGGTCGCGACGAGATGAAGGCTGCGGGTCTTCTGGATGCGCGCCCAGACTTGCCGCCGGTCGGTCGTCTGAAGGATCATCTTTACGTTGATCCCGCCGAGGTCTCGGACGACGATGACGATGATCGTGATCATGAGGTCCTTGAAGACGAGGGTTGAGTGGCGCACTTGTAACTGCGAATGATCTGCAGATAGTTTTTGCATCCCAACAGTGAAGGGTTCATGGCCGGACTGTCATTCCAAGACGTGACCCACGCTTATGATGGCGTTGAAGCGCTGCGCAGTTTCGACCTGGAGGTCCGCGACGGCGAGATCGTCTGCCTCGTCGGTCCGTCTGGGTGCGGCAAGACAACGGCGCTGCGCCTCGCGGCCGGGCTTGAGCCGCTGTCCCACGGCAACATTCTGGTTGGCGGCGAGCATGTTTCGGGTGGCGGTCGTGACTGGGCGCCGGAGGAACGAGGCGTCGGGCTGGTGTTCCAGGATTTTGCGCTTTTTCCGCACATGCGGGTCAAGGACAACATCGCCTTTGGCCTGAAGGGGCTGGACCGGGCAACACGGCAGGCGCGGGTCGGGGAACTGCTCGAACAGGTCGGCCTCCCGGGTTATGGCCGCAAGTACCCGCACATGCTGTCGGGCGGTGAACAGCAGCGCGTCGCCCTGGCGCGCGCCCTCGCGCCCCGGCCCCCCGTGTTGCTGCTCGACGAACCCTTTTCCGGCCTTGATGTTCGGTTGCGCGAAGAAGTCCGCGATCTCACCCTGCGCATCCTGCGCGATGTCGGTGCCGCCGCGCTCGTGGTGACCCACGACGCCGAGGAGGCGATGTATATGGGTGACCGGATTGCGGTCATGCAGGAAGCCCGTCTGGTACAGGTCGGAAAACCGTCGGAAATCTACCGCAACCCGGCATCGGCCTTTGTTGCGAAGTTCCTCGGCGAGGTGAACTGGCTGCACGGTATTGTGACCAATGGCGTTGTGGATTCGCCGATCGGAAGGGTGGATGCGGGAGATATTGGCGAGGGCGAGCAGGTTGATGTGCTGGTTCGCCCCGAAGGCTTGAAACTCTGCAGTGAGGCACATGCCGTGGGTCGCGGAGCCTGGGTGATTGCCAATCATCCGCTTGGCTACGTGAGCCTTGTGACCTTGCGCCTGGACGACGGCAACGAACTCAGGGCCAGGATCACCGGTCAGGACGTCCCGTCGCCGGGACAGGATGTCAAAATCCGGTTTGAACCCGATGCCGTATTTGTCTTCCCTTGCAGAGCCGATCATGAACGGAACCAACCCCTGTCGGGCTGATTGCTGACCCGTTCTTGCAACAATTTCGCCTAAGTTATCGGAAATGATCGATTGCCACGCGCGCGAATGTGCACGCTTTTGCGCTGGCGGGCGCAGGCCAAGACCATTATATGTTTCCCTTCACAGGGAGGGCTGCACGCAAGCGGCCCACAGGAACCGAACGAAACAAGAGGTCCACGACTATGGGTACCTTCAGTATTTGGCACTGGCTGATCGTGCTGGTGATTGTTCTTCTGCTGTTTGGCCGTGACCGGATTCCGAAGCTCGCCGGCGACCTCGCCAAGGGCATCAAGGAGTTCAAGTCCGGCATGAAGGAGGAGGACACCGCGCAGGCCAAGACCGTCGAGGAAGCCCCTCAGACGATCGAGAGCACGGCGGCTCCGGCTGAAAGCGACGAGCCCAAGGACCAGACCGTCAACCGGGCCTAAGGGTCCGAACCTCGTTCTGGTGACGCGCCATGTTTGATCTCGGCTGGTTTGAACTGGCGGTGGTCGGCGGCTTGCTGCTGATCGTCGTTGGACCGAAGGACCTCCCCAAGGTTCTGCGGACGGTCGGCATATACATGGGCAAGGCGCGCAAGATGGCGCGTGAGTTCCAGAAGGCGATGGACGATTACGCCAAGGACGCTGAACTCGATGGCGTGAAGAAGGCCGTCGAGGCGCCGATCAAAGCCAAAAAGGCCGTGACCAGCGCGCTGGACCCGACGGGCACGATAAAGAAACAGCTCACGGAAACCGACAGCGCGCTGCGCAAGACTGTCGAGGGGAAGAAGTCCACCGACACCGACGCTAACGCGGACGAGAAGGCGGAGCCTGAGGCGCCTGTCGCGGCGACCGCCGCCGGCGCGTTTGCTCAGCAGCCCGAGCCTGACGTCTCCGAGGACAAGCCCAAGGCGGCAGCCGGTAGCACCTTGTGATCACGGACATCGACGATACCAAGCTGCCGCTGCTCGAACACCTGATTGAACTGCGCAAGCGTCTGGTCCGCAGTGCGGCGGTGGTGTTGATCGCCTTCCTGCCGTGTTTCTACTTCGCACCGGCCATCTTCAACTTCCTCGCGTTGCCGCTTTATGACGCGTACGGGCTGGCGCCTGTCGAAGAGGATGAAGAACCCGGCGAGGAGGGCTGGTTCGAACGAACTCTCAACGACATCTCGTTGCTGTTCACCGAAGACGGCCCCTCAGATGAAGAGACCCCCGACGGCAATGTCGTCACGGAAGGCACAACGATCGACCGCAGTGTGGAATCGGAGTTTCCTCCGCGGTTCATTTTCACGAGTCCGCAGGAAGCGTTCCTGACGTATGTGAAGGTAGGATTCTTCGTTTCGCTCTGCGTTTCTCTGCCGTTCCTTGCATACCAGTTATGGGCCTTTGTCGGCCCCGGTCTTTATCGCAAGGAAAAGACGGTGGTTCTGCCGTTCATGCTGGTGTTCCCGCTGCTCTTCGCACTGGGGGCGGCGATGGTCTATTACGCCTTCTTCCCGGTGGCGCTGCAGTTTTTCCTGGGGTTCCAGCAGGGTGAAGCTCTCGGCAAACTGCCGATTGTGATGGAGGTCAGGGTCAGCGAGTATTTCTCTCTGCTGCTCAAGCTTCTCTTTGCCTTCGGCATCAGCTTCCAGCTTCCGCTGGTGATGACATTGCTGGCACGCACCGGCATGGTGACGGCCCAGGGACTGAAGGAAAAACGCAAATACGCGATTGTGGCCGTGTTTGTGCTGGCGGCGGTGATCACACCACCCGATCCGTTCAGTCAGCTTGGTCTGGCCCTGCCGATGATCCTGCTCTACGAGATTTCGATCTGGTGCGCGCGCATCACCGAGCGCAAGAAGGCGCAAGCCGCCGGCGAAGCCGGTGATGCCGAGACCGAGCAGCCCGATATCGAGCCTGAAGACACCGACGACCTCTCCGATTTCGAGGAAACGGACTTCAATCCCACTCGATAGGGGTGTGATCTGTGGACCGGTCGGGGGTGGGGCTGTATATCAGCCGCCCGGGAGCGGCATGGTGCCTGCTCCTCTTTGCTCGAAAGTGCAGGAGATGTCCGATGCACGACATAGCCTGGATACGCGATAACCCTGATGCCTTCGATGCGGCCTGCGCCAAGCGTGGGCTGGAGTCGCAGTCATTGCGTATCCTAGAGCTCGACAAGTCCGTGCGTGGTGCCAAGACTGCGGTGCAGGATCTCCAGCAGCGCCGCAACAAACTCTCCAAGGTCATCGGCCAGGCCAAGTCGAAGGGCGAGGATGCCGATTACGCCATGGCCGAGGTTGGCCGTATCAAGGACGAGATGGCCGATCTTGAGGCCGGCGAACAGACCGTCGCCGCTGAGCTCGACGAGATTCTCGCGGGCATTCCCAATCTTGTGGATGAGACCGTGCCCGAAGGGGCTGACGAGGCCGACAACGTGGAAATTCGCCGCTGGGGCGAGCCCGGGACGTTCGCCTTTGAGCCCCGGGATCACGTCACCGTGGGTGAGGGTCTGGGCCAGATGGACTTCGAACTGGCGTCAGACCTGTCGGGGTCGCGCTTTGTCGTCCTGACGGGTGGCCTGGCGCGGCTCGAAAAGGCGCTGGCGCTCTACATGCTGGACATCCACACACAGGAATTCGGCTACACCGAAGTATCGACACCGCTTCTGGTGCGGCCCGAAGTCGCTTATGGCACGGGCAATCTGCCGAAGTTTGCCGACGATCTGTTCCAGACGACCGATGGGCGCTACCTGATCCCGACCTCGGAGATGACGCTGACCAATCTGGTACGCGAGCGGATCACCGATGAAGACGCACTGCCCAAGCGTCTGACGGCCTTCACGCCCTGCTTCCGTTCGGAAGCGGGTGCAGCCGGCCGGGACACGCGGGGTATGATCCGCCAGCATCAGTTCTGGAAGGTTGAGCTGGTCTCGATCACGACGCCGGAACAGTCGAACGACGAGCACGAGCGCATGACCGGCTGTGCGGAGACAATCCTGCAGCGGCTCAATTTGCCGTATCGCGTGATGGTTCTGGCAACTGGTGACATCGGCTTCTCTGCCCGTCGAACCTATGACCTGGAGGTCTGGTTGCCCGGTCAGGCTGACTATCGCGAGATCTCGAGCTGCTCGAACTGCGGTGATTTTCAGGCCCGGCGCATGCGCGCACGGTGTAGGCCCAAGGGCGAGAAGAAGACCCGGTTCGTGCACACGCTGAACGGCTCGGGGATCGCTGTTGGCCGGGCACTGATCGCGGTACTGGAGAATTTCCAGAAGGCAGACGGCAGCGTTGTGGTGCCTGAGGTTCTCAGGCCCTACATGAACGGTCTTGAACGCCTGGAACCCAACGGTTGAGCGCAAAGCCATGAAAATCCTGGTCACGAATGACGATGGTATCGAGGCCAGGGGATTGGCCGTCTTGACCGAGATCGCTTCGGAGTTGTCCGATGATGTGACTGTGGTGGCGCCTGCAACGGAACAGAGTGCCAAGGGTCATTCAATCACGTTGCGGAACCCGCTGCGATTGCGTCGTCTCGGTGAAAAGCACTACAGCGTCGACGGAACGCCGGCCGATTGCGTGATGATGGGCGTGCGCCACGTCTTGGCCGAAGGTGGTGTCGACCTCGTGCTCTCGGGAGTGAACCGGGGCGCGAACCTTGCGGACGACGTGACCTACTCCGGGACCGTGGCAGCAGCCATGGAGGGCACACTGCTTGGCGTGCCATCGATCGCGTTGAGCCAGGAATATGGACGCGGTGAATCCGTCCCCTGGGAGACTGGGCGCGATCATGGTGCCGGAGTCGTGCGGCGCGTGCTCGATGTGGGTTGGCCCGCCGGTGTGCTGATCAACATCAATTTTCCACCGGTCGCGAGCGCTGACGTTGCAGGTGTCGAGGTCTGTCGCCAGGGTCAGCACAATTTTGCAGATTTGCGTCCTGAACAGCGTACCGATCCTTTCGGCGGTGACTATTTCTGGGCCAGTGGCTGGGGGTTGGACGCGGNCGAACGCGAAGACGGTACTGATCTCCACGCCGTTCATGAAGGCCGGGTCGCCGTGACGCCCATCNCGCTCGACATGACCCATCATCCCACGCTGGAACTCCTTTCGCGCGCGCTGGGATGACCACGGCGGACGGCACGATCCGGCTCCTGATGGAGCTGCGCAGCCAGGGTGTTTCAGATATGGCCGTGCTCAAGGCCCTGGAACAGACGCCCCGAGATGGCTTTGTCAGCGCCGACCAGGCCGAGCGGGCCTGGGAAAACACGGCGCTGCCGATTGGCTGCGGCCAGACCATCAGTCAGCCCATCGTGGTGGGTTTGATGACTCAGAAGCTCGACCTGGGTGAGCGCATGCGCGTGCTTGAGGTGGGGACGGGCTCCGGCTATCAGGCGGCGATTCTCGCGAGGCTGGTACGTCGGGTCTACACGGTCGAACGGCACGCCGATCTGCTGCGTGAGGCCCATGCACGGTTTGAAAGTCTGAAGCTTCACAACATCACGACGAGACGGGGGGACGGTTCCCGGGGATGGCCGGAACAGGCTCCGTTCGACCGCATCATGGTGACCGCGGCGGCCGAAACCATGCCTGAGGCGTTGATCGAGCAACTGGCTCCGGGAGGGATCATGGTGGTTCCGGTCGGGACCGACACTTGGGATCAGAAGCTCTACCGTGTCGAGCGAACCGAGGATGGCTATGACAGTGTGCCGTTTCTCGACGTAAGATTCGTGCCCTTGGTCGTTGAGTCCCGGAGCGCCTGAGATGCTCTTGCGCCTCATTGTTTCATGTGTGGGTTTGGCCATCGCGGCCTGCAGCCAGGCGCCTGCGCCTGTATCGTTCGGTGGCTCGACACAAAATGTCACAACGCCGCCGCCGCTGCCGTCGGATCCTCCGGCACAGAAAGTTGCCAAGATTCCGCCGCTGCCCACGACCAAGCCTGNGCCGCAGGCGGAAGAGCTCTTCATCACTGTGGTCCAGCCGGCCGATGACAGCGATTTGATCGCGCGGATCGAGGCGATCGTGTTCGACGTGGAAAATGCACCGGAACCCGAGCCGGTCGAAGTGGAAGTTCTGCCGACGGAGACCGGTGCGGTCTCTGTCATCACCGTCGAATCGGGTGACACACTTTATGGTCTGGCCCGGCGGCTGAATGTGACACCGCGTTCTCTGATCGAAACCAACGGCCTCGAGTCACCCTACGACCTTCTGATCGGACAACAGCTCACGATCCCGGGGACAGATGTTGCCGCACCCGAAGCCGNTGAAGACGATGTGGCTNGTGATGAGGTCGTTGCGGCTTCGGTGCCCGAACCGGTCGTGACCGAGATCGCGGAGCCTGAGGCACGTGCGGAGCTTGATTTCGCCTGGCCGGTTGATGGGGCGGTGATCTCGACCTTCGGGCCCAAGGCTGACGGCCTGCACAACGATGGTATCAACATTGCCGCGCCGGCCGGAACGCCGGTGCGAGCTNCCGAAGACGGCGTGGTGGCCTATGCCGGTGACGAGTTGCGCGGTTATGGCAACCTCGTTCTGGTGCGCCATGCAAACGGCTGGGTTACGGCGTATGCCCACAATGCCCAAAANTTCGTGTCACGGGGACAGACTGTTCTGCGTGGCGACACCATCGCGAGTGTAGGCGCGAGCGGCGATGTCGACAGCCCGCAATCGCACTTCGAACTGCGTCGGGGCACTGACGCTGTCGATCCAAGACCCTACCTGAACTAAGGATGAGTCAGGCCTGATCCAAGTGCTGGCCGAGGCGTCCGGCAAGGTCCTGGATGAACTGCCAGGCAACACGGCCGGAGCGGGCGCCGCGGGTGGTCTGCCACTCGATCGCCTGGGCCCGCAGATCATCCGCCCCGATGGTGAGGCCGAAATGGTCGACATAGCCCTCGATGATGGCNAGGTAGGTCGGNTGATCGCAGCCGTGGAACCCGAGCCACAGGCCAAAACGGTCCGACAACGAGACNTTTTCCTCGACCACTTCGGCCGGGTTGATGGCGGTGGAGCGCTCGTTCTCGACCATGTCGCGCGGCATGAGGTGCCGTCGGTTGGACGTGGCGTAGAAGANNACGTTGTCGGGCCGGCCTTCGATTCCGCCTTCCAGAACGGCCTTNAGTGATTTGAACGTCGCGTCGTCGGCTTCGAAAGAGAGGTCGTCGCACAACAGAATACAGCGGCGCTCGCTATGGCGCAGAANGCCAAGAAGCCGGGGCAGGGTGGCGATGTCCTCGCGATGAATCTCAATCAGCGCCAGTGTGCCNGGATTGTCNGCATTGATGGCGGCGTGAACCGCCTTCACCAGGCTCGATTTTCCCATACCCCTTGCGCCCCAGAGCAGGGCGTTGTTGGCCGGNAGNCCCTGGGCAAANCGCTGNGTGTTTCCGAACAGGATGTCCTTCACCCTGTCGACACCCTGCAGCAGAGTGAGCGGCACGCGCTGGACATCGGGAACGGCGCGCAACGTCCCGGCTTCGGCGTGCCAGACAAAGGCGTTGGCGCCGTCGAGCGGAGCATTTTCGACCTCCGGTGGTGCGAGCCGGTCCAGTGCGTCGGCGATGCGGGAAAGAAGGGCTGTCTGGTCAGGATCACTCATGGGCGCGGACCGTAGTTCAAAATACCGTTGATGCAAATCCGGGCCGCTTGCATTGGTCCCACTGGCGGCTATAGTCCGCCACCCTTTCCTAAGGGCGGGAGAATCTCATGCTGATTTCACAGGCCTACGCGCAGGAAGCTGTCGCGGCTGCACCAATGCTCGACCCACCTTTTATCATCATGATGGTCGCCATGTTCGGCGTCTTTTGGTTTCTGGTCATCCGGCCACAATCCAAGCGCGCCAAGGAGCATAAGGCCATGCTGAACGCCATCAAACGTGGCGATCAGGTGGTGACCAACGGCGGCATCATCGGGCGTGTTGCACGCATCGAGGGGGATGNCGTTCTGATCATCGAGATCGCCGAGGGCGTGCGCATCAAGCAGCGCCAGAGCATGATCGCCAGCATGGTCCAGAAGCCGGAGCCGCGCGCGGTAGAGGCGGACAACGACGACGACANGTCCGTCAAGAAGGACGACTGACCGCACTCCATGCTGCAGTTTCCTCCCTGGAAGATCTGGATCGTCTCCATAGTGTGCGCTCTGGGTGTGGTCTTTGCCGCGCCCAACCTGCTGCCGCGTGAGACNGCAGACAGCCTGCCGGCCTGGATGCCGCACAAGCAGGTCAATCTGGGACTGGATCTGTCCGGGGGCGCCCATCTTCTGCTTGAGATAGACGAGGCGGTCTACATTGAAGACCGGCTGGAATCGGTCGAACAGACGATACGTCGGNTCCTCCGGGGTGAACGCATCAGCGCACGGGTGTTGGGCACGCAGGCCCGCGAGGTGACCCTCGCCCTGCGCAACGTCGAAGACGTTGAGGCTGCCCGCGAGCTGATGGTCGATGTAGTCGATGACTTTGTCATCACCATTGATGATGAGGGCACGATCACGGCGACGATGACGGATGAGGGGCTGACGACCGGCCTTAGCGATGCCATCGAGCGGACCATCGAAGTGTTGGGTCGCCGCATCGATCCGGANGGAGTGCTTGAGCCGATCATTGCCCGTCAGGGACTTAACCGCATTCTGGTTCAGGTTCCCGGCATTGAGGACACGCAGGAACTGCGGGCCAGATTGGGCCAGACTGCGAAGCTCACGTTCCATCTCGTCGATTCCGATGCGAGCTACAGCGAGGCCGTCGCAGGCAATGTTCCTGTCGGCTCCATGGTGCTGCCGGTGCGTGAGAGCGATGGCCCTGAGTTTTATGTGGTGCGTCAGGAGGTTCTGGTCAGCGGTGAAAACCTCGAAGACGCCGCCGCGACGTTCCAGGACAACCGGCCCGTCGTGGCGTTCAGTTTTGACGGCATCGGTGCACGTCTGTTCTGCGAGGTCACGACCGACAACGTGGGCCGGCTTCTGGCCATGGTTCTGGATGACATTGTGATCAGCGCACCGCGCATCAATAGTCCGATCTGTGGTGGAAACGGCGTGATCACCGGCAACTTNTCGGTGATCCAAACGCAGGAACTGGCACTTCTGTTGCGCGCCGGTGCGCTGCCGGTGCCGCTGACGGTGGTCGAGGAACGCACGGTCGGTCCGACCCTGGGGGCGGATTCGATTCAGGCCGGCAAGATCGCCGCGGGTATCGGTTTTGCCATGGTGATCGTGTTCATGGTGATTTGCTACGGTCGTTTCGGCATGGTCGCCAACGTGGCGCTGTTCACCAATCTGGTGCTCATCATGGGCGCGCTGTCGATGCTGCAGGCGACACTGACGCTGCCCGGTATTGCAGGCATTGTTCTCACAGTCGGCATGGCCGTGGATGCCAATGTGCTGATCTTCGAGCGCATCCGTGAGGAGGTGCGTAATGGGCGCACGCCGTTCAACGCGGTGGAGTCCGGCTTCAAGCGGGCCATGACGACCATTCTCGATGCCAACATCACCACGGCCGTGGCGGCGTTCCTGCTGTTTTTCCTGGGCTCGGGTCCGGTGAAGGGCTTTGGCGCGACGCTGGCGATCGGCATTGTGACCTCAATGTTCACCGCGATCATGCTGACGCGCATGATCTGTGTGCTGTGGCTCCGCCGCTCGCGGCCGGCCCAACTGCCGATCTGAGGTGATGGAACCATGAAGCTCCTTCGCCTTGTTCCTGCGGGCATCCGCCTGCCGTTCATGCGGTACCACAGGATCGCNGTGGCGCTGTCGGCTGCGTTGCTTGTGGCTTCGGCGGCCCTGCTCTTCGCCAACGGTCTCAACTTCGGCATCGATTTCAAGGGTGGCACGATCATTGAGATTGAGACCCCCGATGCACCTGATCTCGGTACTCTGCGCACGGACCTGAACGGCCTGGGCGTGGGCGATATCTCGCTGCAAGAGTTCGGCGCCGAGAACGACATCCTGATCCGCCTGCCGTTGCTGGACGGCGAAGAGGAGGCTCAACAGGCCGCCGTGGATACGGTCCAGAGCAGGTTGAGCGAGCTGTTCCCTGAAATTGACTACCGCCGTGTCGAGTTTGTCGGGCCCCAGGTCTCAGGCGNGCTGATTGAGAAAGGGAGCCAGGCGGTGCTCGTCGCGATCGTCTTGATGATGATCTACATCTGGTTCCGCTTCGAATGGCAGTTCGGTGTCGGCGCCGTGCTCGCGCTGATTCATGACGTNGGCCTGACCATCGGGCTGTTCTGTTTGCTGCAGATCGACTTCGACCTGCCGGTCGTGGCGGCCCTACTAACGATCGTCGGGTACTCGATGAACGACACGGTCGTGGTCTATGACCGGATTCGCGAGAACCTGCGCAAGTACAAGCAGGAGGACATGGGTCAGCTTGTCGACCGCTCACTGAGCGAGACGCTGTCGCGGACGATCATGACCAGCGTGACGACCCTGCTGGCGCTCGGTGCACTTTATGTGTTTGGCGGCGAGGTCATCGGTCCGTTCGTGATCGCCATGATCTGGGGCGTGCTGATCGGCACCTATTCGTCGCTCTTTGTCGCCGCACCCCTGCTGCTCTACGTCAAGCCGGTCCGCAACTTCGAAGACGAGTGATGGCGGACCAGGAACCACGCCCGCGCAAGGTCGTGACGGCCTACGGCGACGGTGGTTTCCGGATTGCCGGTGAACGCCACGAAGGTTCCATCATCCTGTTTCCGGAGCGTGTCCTGGCCTGGCCTGTTGCGGCTATGGCCGACTTGACCGCAAAGAGTCTCGTTGACGTGACATCCGCCGCTGCCGATGTCGATCTCCTGCTGCTGGGCTGCGGCAAGGAGGTCCCTATCGTACCGCAGGCCCTGCGTGATGCTCTCAAGAGCCATGGCATTGTGATCGACGCCATGGAGACAGGGGCGGCCTGCCGCACGTTCAGCATCCTGCTCACCGAGGGCCGTGCGGCCGCTGCGGCGCTGATCGCCATCTGACACCGAACGACTGCGCAAAAGAAAGGGCGGAGGTTTCCCTCCGCCCTTTCCGGCAACCTGTGCCGGACCGCTGGTCAGAAGTACCAGGGGTTCTGCGCCGAGACCATGCAGAACAGCATGGGGATCGACAGCATTGTGTTGGTCCGCGAGAACAGCATCGCTGTCCGGGCCGACTTCTTCTTGGCGTCGGCGTCGGCTTCGACGATACCCAGAGCCCGCTTCTGGTTCGGCCAGATGATGAACCAGACGTTGAACCACATGATTGCACCCATCCACATGCCGATGCCGATGGCGGTCGAGGCGCCGGTGTCGGTGAAGCCGAGCGCGATCGCATCGCCGAGATAGCCGTTCAGGCCGGCGAGGATGAGGCCGGTCACGATGGTGGCCATCGCGCCCCAGCGGAACCAGAACAACGCGGCCGGTGCAATCACCTTGCCGATCGCTGGTTTCTGATCATCTGGGATTTTCGGCATATTCGGGATCTGCACGAAGTTGAAGTACCAGAGCAGGCCGATCCACATGACGCCCGAAAGCACATGCAGCCAGCGGAAAAGAAATGACAGTTCGTCCATTGATATCCCCTCCTTGTGGCCCGGTCAGATCGACGTGAGAATGATGGCGACGATAACCGTCAGGACGCAGCCTGCGATCACCGTGCCTTGGAGTGATTCGAGAATTTTGGGCATTGGCTCCCCATCAACGATGTCTTGATTGGCAAAATTGCCGTGGCATGAACCCTGCCAAGGGTCTGCCGTGTCTCAAAAGGGGCGGCTTCCTGTATCGTGAATGGCGCCCGCCTCCGATGGTGCGCATTCTTGTTGTAAATGCCTCGCGTTGTCCAGTTTGGACAGGATTTTGTTGGTTTTTCCGAACCCCGAAAGGCTTCTCCTTGGCCCGTTCCACCACTGATCTTTCAGCGTGCGGCGAAATCGTGCGCCAGAACGACCCCGACAGATTTTTCAGCACTTTGTTCGCTCCGGCGGCGCGGCGCGAGGCGCTGTTTGCGCTTTATGCCTTCAACAACGAACTTGCGCGTGTCGCTGAGACGGTGAGCGAGCCAATGCTGGGTGAGATCCGGCTGCAATGGTGGCGTGAAGCGCTGAATGGCATCGAACAGGGCACACCGCGTCGCCATGATGTGGTCGAGGCTCTGGCCACAGCCTGGGACAATGGCGTTCGCAGGGACCTGCTCGATGCGATGATCGAAGCCCGCAACGTTGACCTCGCCCCGGAGCCGCCCGAAACAATTGATGACCTTGCAGCCTACGGCAGACAGACGGCCGGTTGCATGATGGAGCAGGCTGTTGCCTTGATTGGCCAGGAGCGCGAGGACAACGGCGATCTGTTTGACGATGCAGGTGTGGCTGTTGCCCTTTGCGGGCTCTTGCGGTCGACGGCTAGTTTCGCGGCACAGGGCAGGGTCATGCTACCTAGGGAAACGCTGGAGTCACGGCGGCTGAAAGTACGGGACATCCTGCGCGGTGAAACCAACAACAGGATCAGCGAGGCCATAAAGTCCGTGGCCCTGCGAGCCGAGGAACATCTCAAGCGGGCACGGAAGGGCGCGCGGTGCTTGCCGAAGGCTGCAGTGCCGGCCCTGTTGCCGCTGAGTTTTGCGGCCCACGATCTCGTCACCCTGCGCAAGAATGGTTACAACCCATATCACGGCGCGGTGCAGAGACCGGGTGGTGAGCGGCAGATCGTCGCCCTGTGGCGCGCATTCATCGGTCGGGTTTGAAGGGAACGAGATGGGCTTGGCACCCGACGTCAAAGCGGCACAGGCCTGGTGCGAAGCGTTTGTTGCGGCACGGCCCAGCAATGTGACGCGGTTGGCTGGCCTGCTGCCGGCACGCAAGCGTCCGCTGTTCTATCCGGCCTACTGCGCCATGCGCGTGATCGACGATGAGGTCGACGAAGGCTTCCTCGGCCAGGGCGATGCCGGGCGTGCGGCTTCGCGTGGCGCGATGGCAACCCGGGTCGAGGCCTGGCGGAGCTTTGCCTTGGATGCTGTTGCGGGAACCTACAACAGCGGCTCGGCGTCGGGCGACGACGACACCATCTTCACTGCCATGAACGCATCGCTGGGAACCGGCGAGATGGGCCCCGGACCTTGGAACGGTCTGGCTGATGCCATGCAGCGCGATGTCGAGGAACGACCGCTGGCGACATGGGGTGACTTTCTCGACTACACGGAAGGTGCCGCGGTCGCGCCGGCGTCGGTGTTTGTCTACATCCTGGCCTGCGATGTGAAGCGTGACGGTTCGTCGCGGCTATCACTCAACCGCGACTGCGCTGACTATGCGCGCCACCTCGCCATCTTCAGCTATCTCGTCCACATCCTGCGGGACCTCAAGGCCGATGCTGAGCGCGCCCCGCAGCATCTGACCTTGCCTGATGACCTCCTGGCCGAATCTGGACTGAGCAAGATGAGCCTCCAGCGGGCCGCAAGAAGTAGCGACGAAGCGGCGCTGGCCCCACTGGTCGGCACCATTGCAATTCTGACGGAGCGCCACCACGAGCAGACGATACGGGACCTCGCGGATCTCAATGATGAGACTGGCGGTGATGCAGCCATGCTGATGGGGCTCGCGGAGGTCTACAGCCAGCAATTCGATGCTATCCGAGCAGACTTCGGCCGCGTGCTAGAAGGGGGCGGTGTGGTCGATATGGCGACGGTCGACCGACTTCTAACGTCGGGTTCGAGCAGAAGCTAGGCGGCAGCGAGGTCTTCGCCCAGCCAGGTCGACAGTGCGGCACGGGCGCGGGAGACGTAGGACGCGCGTCGCTCGTTCTTTCGCAGGCGACTGTCCGGTTCGGGAAAGAGCCCGAAGTTGCAGTTCATCGGCTGGAAGGTCCTGGCGTCGGCCCCGACAGTGACGTGGTTGAGCAACGCACCCAAAGCCGTGGTGGACGGCGGCGGAATGATTGCGCGGCCCTGATGCTCCAGAACCGCGAAGCGTCCAGCTAGCAGGCCGATCGCGGTGCTCTCGACATAACCTTCGACACCGGTGATCTGTCCGGCGAAACGCAGGTGGGGCTGCTTGCGTAGACGCAGGGCGCCGTCGAGCAGGCGAGGGCTGTTGATGAAGGTGTTGCGGTGGATACCGCCCAGACGCGCAAACTCGGCGTTCTGCAGACCCGGAATCATCCGGAAGATACGGGTCTGCTCGCCGTACTTCAGCTTGGTCTGAAAACCGACGATGTTGAACAGGGTTCCCAGCGCGTTGTCCTGTCGAAGCTGGACCACAGCGAAGGGCTTTTCACCGGTGCGCGGATCGGTCAGGCCGACGGGCTTCATGGGCCCGAATCGCAGGGTGTTGCGTCCGCGTTCGGCCATGACCTCTATCGGCAGGCAACCCTCAAAGTAGGGCGTATCTTTCTCCCAGTCCTTGAATGCGGTTTTCTCGCCCTCATGCAGTGCGTCGATGAAGGCATCGTACTCCGCCATCGACATCGGGCAGTTGATGTAGGCCGCTTCATCGCCGGAGGGCCCGGGCTTGTCGTAGCGTGACTGGAACCAGGCGGTGTCGAAATCAATGCTGTCGCGGTGAACGATCGGCGCGATGGCATCGAAGAAGGCGAGTTCGCTGGTCCCGGTTGCGGCGTGAATGGCGCCGGCGAGATCAGATGAGGTGAGGGGTCCGGTTGCGATGATGGCCAGGCCCTGGATCGGATCGGGTAGGGCCGTGATTTCCTGCCGCGAGATCGTGATTAACGGTTCGGCCTTAATCGCGCGTTCGACGGCCTCGGCGAAGCCGTTGCGATCCACGGCCAATGCTCCGCCAGCGGGCACCTGGTGCTCATCGGCCGATGCCATGATGATCGAACCACCGCGCCGCAACTCTTCATGGAGCAAGCCCACGGCGTTGTTCTCTGCATCGTCGGATCGAAACGAGTTGGAGCAGACCAGTTCAGCGAGCGTTCCAGTCTGGTGTGCTTCGGTGCCGCGTTCCGGGCGCATCTCGTGCAGAACCACGGGCATTCCGGCGCGGGCGACCTGCCAGGCCGCTTCGCTGCCGGCAAGGCCGCCGCCGATAATGTGAACGGGTTGTATCATGGGCGCTGAGGTATGTCGGCGGTCACGCGTCGTCAACGGCTTTGTCATCGCCCTGGCTTGTGCATAACCTCGAACAGCAGGCCTGAATGCGCTCTTCCGACCTGATAGAACGGGCGGAAGCGAAGGTGAGACAGGCGATGGCGCAGGCCTCGGCACAGATGATCCCAGGATTGGTTGACGAAACTGCGGCGCAGGCCGGGTTTACGACCGGTGTGCTGCCGTCGCAGCGCATCCGTGATCTTGTCGGCAACGATATTCTGATCGACAGCCCGCTCGACGACGACCAGATTCAGCCCTCCAGCATCGATCTGCGTCTGGGCGATGTGGCATGGCGGGTGCGTTCGTCGTTCCTGCCGGGGCCGAAGTCGACCGTTGAGGGCAAGCTCAAGGATCTGGGCATGCACCAGATCGACCTGACGGACGGGGCCGTGCTGGAGCGTGGCTGCGTTTACATCGTGCCCCTGCAGGAGGCCGTTCGGATGACCGGCGAGCTGGCGGGTGTCGCCAACCCGAAAAGCTCAACCGGGCGTCTGGATATTTTCACCCGTGTGATCACCGACTACGCTACGGAGTTCGACCGCGTACCGAAGGGCTACAAGGGCCGGCTCTATGCCGAGGTTTCCCCGCGCACGTTCAGTGTGATCGTGCGCCGCGGCTCACGCCTCTGCCAGCTTCGCCTGCGTCGCGGGTCGCCCGTATTCGGTGAGAAAACACTCGTGCGGCTGCACGAGCAGTACCGTCTGGTCGACACCCCGGAGGGCGCCGCCGGTTCGATCCGGGATAATTCCATTGCGTTCACGCTGGATCTCGAAGGCAGCGGTGAGGGATCGCTTGTGGGCTATCGGGCCAAGCAGCACACCGACGTCATCGACGTGGACCGCAAGGCTGCGCTCGATCCTCAGGACTTCTGGGAACCGATCCATGCCCGTGTGGCCACCGGGCTGATCCTCAACCCCGATGATTTCTACATCCTGGCGACCCGTGAGCGGGTCAAAGTGCCGCCCGAACATGCCGCGGAGATGGTGGCTTACGACACGCTGATCGGAGAGTTCCGGGTGCACTACGCGGGATTCTTTGATCCCGGGTTCGGCTGGAGCCCCGACGACAACGCGGGGTCACGCGGCGTTCTTGAGGTCAGAAGCCACGAGGTGCCGTTCCTGTTAGAGCACGGCCAGATTATGGGGCGTCTGCGCTACGAACGCCTGACAGATGTGCCCGACATGCTTTATGGCACCGATCTCGGCAGTCATTACCAGGGTCAGGCTCTGGCACTTTCCAAACATTTCAAGCGTTAGGCGGGCTGGCTACTCGGCGGCGTCGGCGGTGTGGCGGCTGATCTTCAGTAGGTCGGCCAGGTAATGCCCGGTGTAGCTCTCACCTACGGTTGCCACCGCTTCCGGTGTACCCTCAGCCACGACACGACCGCCGCCATCGCCGCCTTCGGGGCCGAGATCGATGATCCAGTCGGCTGTCTTGATGACCTCGAGATTGTGTTCGATCACCAGCACGGTGTTGCCGGTTTCGACCAGGGCGTGAAGCACTTCGAGCAGTTTGCGCACGTCTTCGAAATGGAGGCCAGTGGTCGGTTCGTCGAGGATGTAGAGGGTCTTGCCTGTGGCGCGTTTTGAGAGCTCCTTGGCGAGCTTCACCCGCTGTGCCTCGCCGCCCGAAAGGGTGGTCGCGGGTTGACCGACCTTTATGTAGCTCAGGCCGACTTTGAAGAGCATCTCGAGCTTGGTGCGGATCGATGGGACTGCCTTGAAGAACTCCAATCCTTCTTCAACTGTCATATCGAGAACGTCAGCTATTGACTTGCCTTTAAAGGTTATTTCTAGAGTTTCTCGATTATAGCGGGCCCCCTTGCAGACATCGCATTGCACATAGACATCGGGCAGGAAGTGCATCTCGATCTTGATCAGGCCATCGCCCTGGCAAGCCTCGCAGCGACCACCCTTGACGTTGAAGCTGAAGCGGCCGGGTTTGTAGCCGCGGGCCTTGGCATCGGGCAGGCCGGCAAACCAGTCGCGGATTGGCGTGAAGGCCCCGGTGTAGGTCGCGGGATTGGACCGCGGCGTACGGCCGATGGGCGACTGGTCGATGTCGACGACTTTGTCGAGGAACTGGATCCCGTCGATCCTGTCATGTGCACCGGGGTGGGTGCGGGCGTTGTTGAGGCGCTTGGCGAGCGCCTGGTAGAGCGTTTCGATGATCAGGGTCGACTTGCCGCCACCTGACACGCCGGTGATGCAGGTGAACGTGCCGAGTGGGATGCTGGCGCTGACCTTCTTGAGATTGTTCGCCTGGGCACCGACGATCTTCAGGCTCTGCTTCTTGCGCCCCTTGCGCCGCTTGGCAGGCACATCGATCTGGCGCAGGCCGGTGAGATACTGGCCGGTCAGGCTGGCCGGATTGGCCATGACGTCTTCGGGCGAGCCCTCAGCAATGACCTGGCCACCGTGTTCGCCAGCTCCGGGGCCCATGTCGATGACGTGATTGGCCGCTCGGATCGCTTCCTCGTCGTGCTCGACCACGATCACCGTGTTGCCGAGGTCACGCAGGTTTACGAGCGTGTCGAGCAGACGCTGGTTGTCGCGCTGGTGAAGGCCGATGGACGGTTCATCGAGCACGTAGAGGACACCGGTCAGGCCCGAGCCGATCTGAGAGGCGAGGCGGATGCGCTGGCTTTCGCCGCCGGAAAGGGTGCCGGAGTTGCGCGACAGGGTGAGGTACTCGAGTCCGACCTTGTTGAGGAAACCCAGCCGTTCGCGGATCTCCTTGAGGATTCTCACGGCGATCTCGCGCTGCTTGTCGTTGAGCTTGTCCTCGATCTCGTCGAACCAACGGCCGGCGGCGCCGATCGACATTTCCGAGACTTCAGCGATGTGAAGCGCGCCGATCTTGACCGCCAGGGCTTCGGGCTTGAGGCGGAAGCCGCTGCATTCCTCGCATGGCGCGGTGTTGTGATACTTGGCGAGCTCTTCACGCACCCAGTCGCTTTCGGTCTCCCGCCAGCGCCGCTCCATGTTCGGAACCACGCCTTCGAACGGCTTGTGCGTCTCATAGGTTCTGAGCCCGTCGTCGAAGGTCATGGTGACGGGCTTGTTTTTTGAGCCGAAGAGGATGGTCTGGCGCAGATCGTCGGCCAGATCGCCCCAGGGTGTGGTCATCTTCTGTTTGAAGTGCTTGGCGAGAGATTCAAGCGTCTGGACGTAGTACTGGGACGTTGAATTCGCCCACGGTGCGACGGCACCGTTGCGCAAACTGACATTCTCGTCGGGTATTACCAGCTCGGGATCGAAGTAGAGCTTACTGCCCAGGCCGTCACAGGCGGGGCAGGCGCCGAACGGATTGTTGAAGGAAAATAGGCGCGGCTCGATTTCTTCGATCGTGAAACCGGAGACAGGGCAGGCGAACTTCGACGAGAAGATTGTCTGTTCCCCGTTGTCGACGTTCTCGGTGATGACCAGCCCTTCGGTCATGCCAAGCGCTGTTTCGATGGAATCGGCAAGGCGCTGCTCCAGGCCCTCACGCACGACAATGCGGTCGACCACAACCTCGATCGTGTGCTTGAGCTTCTTGTTGAGGGTCGGCGCTTCTTCAATGGCGTGGACTTCGCCATCGATCTTCACGCGCTGGAAGCCGCGCCGCAGCAATTCGGCGAGCTCTTTGCGGTACTCACCCTTGCGTCCGCGCACAATGGGCGCGAGCAGCATCAGGCGTGTCTTCTCCGGCATCGCCATCACACGATCGACCATCTGGCTGACGGTCTGACTTTCGATCGGCAGGCCGGTGGCCGGCGAGTGGGGCACGCCGACACGCGCCCAGAACAGGCGCATGTAGTCATGGATCTCGGTGACCGTGCCGACGGTCGAGCGCGGGTTCTTCGAGGTCGTCTTCTGTTCGATGGAGATCGCAGGCGAAAGCCCTTCGATGTGCTCGACATCGGGCTTTTCCATCAGCTCCAGGAACTGCCGGGCATAGGCGCTGAGGCTTTCAACATAACGGCGTTGGCCCTCGGCATAAATTGTATCGAAGGCGAGGGACGATTTGCCGGACCCGCTGAGGCCTGTGATCACCACGAGTTCATCGCGTGGAATCTCCACATCGACGTTCTTGAGATTGTGTTCCTTGGCGCCGCGTATGCGGATCGACTTGTGCATTGTGTATCCTGCTCCGGAACCTTGATTAGGTGGCTCCATGCTGTATCGCAAGTGCACCTGTGGATAGCGCGCGATCTCTTCGTTTCGCCCGGTCGGACGCGCCTGTAAGGTCCGCCAAACGGCAGCGAGTCGCGACTCGTGACAAGGCCCGCAGCGTGGTCTAGGGTGCCCTCAACAGTCAAGAACGGAGAGTGAACATGGCCGGAAGTGTCAACAAGGTCATCCTGGTCGGCAACCTGGGCCGCGACCCCGAAATTCGTCGCATGCAAAGCGGCGATCCGGTCGCCAATCTTTCGGTCGCCACGTCGGAGACATGGAACGACCGGCAGACCGGCGAACGCCGCGAAAAGACCGAATGGCACCGCGTCGTAATCTTTGGAAAGCAGGCCGAGGTCGCCGAGAAGTATCTGCGCAAGGGCAGCAAGATCTATGTCGAAGGCCAGCTCCAGACCCGCAAGTGGCAGGACCAGTCGGGCCAGGACAAGTACAGCACCGAGGTCGTGCTGCGCGGGTTCGGCAGCACCTTTGTCATGCTCGACGGCCGCAGCGGGAGCGGTGAAGGCGGTGGCGGTTCTGGCGGCGGCTGGGCTGGCGGCAGCGACGGTTACGGCAGCGGCGGCTACGACGAGCCCGGCGGTGGCGGCGGCGGTGCCGACATCGACGACGAAATTCCGTTCTAGTCATTGACCGCCGGTCTGACTGCGGCCGGGTTTTGGTCCGGATGGCCGAGAAGGACAACATCATGGCGGCGTCATTTCGTGGCCGTTATCCGTTGCGTTGGGATGGTCCGCAGGTCGAGGTCGAGCCGGCGATTGGTCCGCTTGCTTCCCATGCGCTAGACGGGCTCATTTGCACCAGCGGATTGAGCGAAAATTCTGTCCCCATGTGATCGCCGGTTTGTTTGTTCGCGTGCGCTGAAAATGGTAAAGTTGCCGCATCGAACAGAGCCTATCTAGTGGCGAGAAAACCGCTCCGCCTCAATATCTTGTAGCAAACCGGCAGGCCGCGTGACTGACCCCATACAGCCAGATTCATCCGACATCGCTCCCGTCACAATCGAAGAGGAGATGAGGAAGAGTTACCTCGATTACGCCATGAGCGTGATCGTGGCGCGTGCGCTTCCTGACGTTCGTGACGGCCTGAAGCCGGTGCACCGCCGCATCCTGTTCTCGATGGATGAGCAGGGTTACACCTCCGACAAAGCCTACAGGAAGTCGGCGCGCATCATCGGTGACGTGATGGGTAAGTATCACCCGCACGGTGACAGCGCGATCTATGACGCCATGGTGCGTATGGCGCAGGATTTTTCGATGCGCGCGCCACTGATTGACGGCCAGGGCAACTTCGGATCGATGGATGCCGATCCGCCGGCCGCCATGCGCTACACCGAAGCGCGGCTGACCAAGCTGGCCGAGACGATGTTGGACGACATCGACAACGATACGGTTGATTTTCGCGACAACTACGACGGCAGCGAAAGCGAGCCGATCGTGCTTCCGGCGCGCTTCCCGAACCTTCTGGTCAACGGTGGCGGGGGTATCGCGGTCGGCATGGCGACCAACATCCCGCCGCACAATCTGGGCGAGGTGATCGAGGCCTGTTGCGCCTACATCAACAACCCCGGGGTCTCGAGCGAAGACCTGATGGGCTACGTGAAGGGCCCTGATTTTCCCACCGGCGGCCTGATCATGGGGCGCCAGGGGATCATCAATGCTTACACCGAAGGCCGCGGCTCCGTGATGATGCGCGCCAAAGTGCACACCGAAGAGATACGCAAGGATCGCGAGGCGATCGTCGTCACCGAGGTGCCCTATCAGGTAAACAAGGCAAGGCTTCTGGAACGCATCACCGAGTTGGTGCGTGAGAAGAAGATCGAAGGCATCGGCGAGATGCGTGACGAAAGCGACCGCCATGGCGTTCGCGTGGTGATCGAACTGCGCCGCGATGCAATGGCCAATGTCGTGCTCAACCAGCTCTATCGCTTCACACCGCTGCAGACCACGTTTGCTGTCAACATGCTGGCTCTTGATGACAGTGGGCGACCCCAGCTGATGACACTGCGCGACGTCATCTCGAAGTTCATTGCCTTCCGTGAGCAGGTGGTCACCCGTCGCACCCGCTACCTGCTGGGCAAGACCCGTGACCGTGCGCATCTGCTGCTGGGTCTGACCGTGGCTGTGGCCAATGTCGACGAGGTTGTTGCCCTGATCCGCCGCTCTGCCGACCCGCAGGAAGCCCGTGAAGGCCTGATGGAACGCGAGTGGCCGCTCGGGGACATCCTGCCGCTTGTCGGCCAGGTGGAAGGCGATGACGCGGCCGCAAAGGTCGAGGCGGCCGGGCACTACAAGCTGTCTGAGGAGCAGACGCGCGCCATTCTGGATTTGCGTCTCCACCGCCTGACGGGCCTCGAGCGCGGCAAGATCGTCGACGAACTCAAGGAACTCGTCGAGAAGATCACGGACTACCTCGACATTCTGCGCTCCCGCGAGCGGCTGATGGGTGTGATCACCGACGAGCTGCGCCAGGTCCAGCAGGACTATGCCGACGAGCGGCGGACCGTCATCAGCGACGCCGCCCACGACCAGGATGATGAAGACCTCATCCAGCCCGAGGACATGGTCGTTACGGTCAGCCACAACGGTTATGTCAAACGTGTTCCGCTGGCGGCCTATCGGGCGCAGAAGCGTGGCGGCAAGGGGCGCAGCGGCATGGCCACGCGCGACGAGGATTTTGTCAGCAGCGTCTTTGTCGTGAACACCCATGCCTGGATGCTGTTCTTCTCGACCTCTGGGCTGGTCTATCGGCTCAAGACCTATCGTCTGCCGATGGCAACGCCACAGGCGCGCGGCAAGGCCTTCGTGAACTTGTTGCCCCTGCAGGACGGCGAGACTATCTCGACTGTGCTGCCGATGCCGCTCGACGAAGAGGGCTGGGACGATCTTCACATCATCTTCGCGACGGCCCATGGCTCGGTGCGACGGAACCGCCTGTCGGACTTTGCCAACATCCGCGCCAACGGTCTGATTGCCATGAAGCTGGAAGAAGGCGAACGCCTGATCGGCGTGGAGACATGCCGTGAGGATCAGGACGTCATGCTGTTCACCCGTCAGGGTCGCTGCATCCGCTTCCGTGTCGGCGATGTGCGTCTGTTTGCCGGCCGTACGTCTTCGGGTGTCCGTGGCATCCGGCTGGCCGCCGGCGACGAAGTTCTGGGCATGACGGTACTCTATCACATCGAGGTCGACGGACCGACGCGCAAAGCCTACTTCAAGCGCGTGAGCCAGGAGCGCCGCGCCGAGGACATGGACGTCGAAGACGACGGCTCCGAGGACATCGTGCTCGAAGACGCGATCTACGATGACCTGAAGGGGCGTGAACAGTTCCTGCTGACCATGGCCAACGATGGTTTCGGCAAGCGCAGTTCAGCCTATGACTATCGTGTGACCGGCCGTGGCGGAAAAGGCATCGAGAACATGAACCTGGAGCGCGGCAAGAAGAAGCCGCGGGCCGAAATCGTGGCGGCGTTCCCGGTCGAGGAAACAGATCAGGTGGTGTTGGTATCCGACGGCGGCCAGCTCATTCGCAGCGGGGTCGACGAGATCCGTATCACGGGCCGCCGCTCGCGGGGTGTCACGGTGTTCCGTGTTGCCGAGGATGAACGTGTCGTCTCAGTCGCTCGCATCGATGAGGATGATGACGATGAGGAAGGCCTCGCCGAGGTGGAGGATATCGAAGTCGGCACCACTGACGAAGGCGTCACTGCTGTGAAAGGTGATGGCCCGGTTGCGGAAGGCGACGCCGACGGTGAGGAGAGCCTGAAATGATCAACGAGCGTGTCGGCGTCTATCCCGGGTCCTTCGATCCCATCACCACCGGCCATATTGACATCATTACACGCGCCCAGGGTCTGATGGACAAGCTGATTGTCGGCGTAGCGATCAACACCGGGAAGAGCCCGCTGTTCAGCTTCGACGAACGCATGGAGATGCTGCGCCGTGAGCTGGGCGACCTGCCCAGCGGCAATGGGCTCGCAGAGCTAGAGGTGCGTCCGATCGACGGCCTTCTGGTCCAGTTCGCGCGTAGCTGCGGCGCCAGCATGATCGTTCGCGGCCTGCGTGCGGTGAGTGACTTCGACTACGAGTTCCAGATGGCGGGCATGAACGCGCGCATGGAGAAGGATGTCGAGACGGTGTTCCTGATGGCGTCGGAGCGGCACACCTTCATTGCCTCCCGTTTGGTCAAGGAAGTGGCCCTGCTGGGTGGTGACTATCGCAGCTTCGTGCCCGAGCGGGTCGGCCATCAGCTTGCAAAGGCTGTTGAGCGCTATCGGGAACGCGCGGACTGACCGTGATGCGTGCTGGTCTCCGGACGTGAGCCTCCATGAGGGTTGATGCGTTTGACTTTGAGCTGCCCCAGGACCTGATTGCGACTCATCCCGTCGAGCCGCGCGACGCTGCGCGACTGCTGGTGGTCGATCCTGCCGGTCCGGCGCGGCATCACGTGTTTCGTGATCTGTCGGATCTTCTGGAGCCGGGTGATTTGCTCGTCATCAACGATACCCGCGTGATCCCGGCACGGCTCCTCGGCCGCAAGGGGGAGGGCAAGGTCGAGGTCACGCTTGTGTCTCCTCAGGCAGAGGGAAGGTGGAAGGCGCTGGCACGGCCAGTGCGCAAGCTCACGGTCGGAACCCGGATTGAGTTCGCCGAAGGGTTCAGTGCCACTGTCGAAGCCAAGCGCGACATGGGTGAGCTCATCCTGAGGTTCGAAACGGGTGCTCTGGCGCTGGTTGATCAGCTTGACCGGCACGGCGCCATGCCGTTGCCGCCCTACATCAAACGATCCCAGGGCGCTGATACGGATGATCGACACGACTACCAGACAGTCTATGCGAACGAGCCCGGCGCCGTGGCTGCGCCAACCGCCGGACTTCACTTTACCGATGCGCTCTTTGATCGTTTGGCGGCTCGGGGCATCGGAACAGTACGGCTGACTCTTCACGTCGGGCTGGGAACCTTCCAGCCTATCCGCGTTGAGGACACTGACGACCATGTCATGCACGCCGAATGGGGCCGCATCGATGAGACCACTGCCGGTCGTGTGAATGCCTGCCGCGCCGGAGGTGGTCGTGTTGTGGCCGTGGGCACCACCAGTGTTCGCCTTCTTGAGAGTGCCGCCGACGCGGATGGGCAGCTCCATCCCTTCGAAGGCCAAACCGATATTTTCATTACACCGGGATACAGGTTCCGCATCGTCGACCTGATGATCACCAACTTTCACTTGCCGCAGTCGACGTTGTTCATGCTGGTCAGTGCCTTTGCTGGAACCGAAACGATGAAGGCGGCCTATCAACAGGCGATCGATGAGCGCTATCGTTTTTACAGCTACGGTGATGCTTGCCTTTTGGAGAACAACAGATGATCAAAGCGCTGCCCGTTGCAGCGATCTTGTCGTTTTTCACCGCCTGGTCGGCCTTCGCTGATCGCTCGGTTTTGTTTGAGGAAGACGGTAAGACCATCGAGTTCCGCCTTCCGGGAAACTATTGCCTGGTCGAGGAGGAGCACCCAAAGGCTGGTGATTTTCTCTGGACGATTGCGAGAACCAGCATCCCGGCCATTGGAGATCTGATGGCGGCGGGTATGGACTGCGAGAGCCTGGGAGCGATCGAGCGTGAAGATGTGAATGGCAGCGTCATGTATCACGGCCGAGACCGCGATAATTCCAACACCGCGACGACGGACAATCCGGTGCTCCAAGCCTTTCCGGGCTTCGTCGGCTTCGGCGCCGGCGACACTGTGAATCACGCCGACATGGTGCCCATGGCTCTGGACCGGACCCGCCACACGACCCACTACTACGCACGCCGCGCGACGAACCCCGAGTTTGCCAAAGACTGGTGTGATCTGTGGGACCAGACCTACCACGAGGACAACGTTGTCATCGCCGACCAGCGCCGCAACCTCGCCTCGGTTCAGCAGCCCTGGAACCGCTACGTCAGCGCCCGCGAGTTCGGCGCCCAGCACATCAGCCGTGAAAACTGGCGGCATCTCAGGGCGGAATTGCAGTCCTCCTGAAAGAAGCACCATGACCTCGCCCTATCCTCATCTCTTTTCACCGATCACACTGGGGCGGATAAAACTGAGAAACCGCATAGTGGTCTCCGGTCACGGCAGCAAACTGCAGAGGGGGGCGACTGACTGACGGCTACATCGCCTATCAGGCCCGCCGGGCCGAAGGCGGCGCATCGATGGTGATGACCGAGATCTTAATAATGAACAAGATAGGGTATCGACGTTAATTGTTAATTATGACAATTAAAGTTCTGTGACGTGACGCACAGGCCCAATCGTGCCAAGACGCCAAACACCGCGAACACGCGCCCCTGAGAAGACTCCAATGGTTCCGAACCTCACCATGACGCCTTGTCCATGTTTCACCTGACGCTTTCTGCCAACGATGGTCCTGCCCGCACCGGAGAGATCAGCACGGCCCACGGCTCTATTCGCACACCTGCGTTCATGCCGGTCGGTACGGCAGGCACGGTGAAGGGTCTCTTGCCTGCTCAGGTCAAATCCGCCGGCGCCGACATTGTTCTCGGCAACACCTATCACCTGATGCTGCGGCCCGGCTCCGAAAGGGTCCGCGAACAAGGCGGCCTGCACCGATTCATGAACTGGCCGGGCCCGATCCTGACGGACAGCGGCGGGTTCCAAGTCTTCTCCCTGAAGGAACTCAGCAAGATCACGGAGGAGGGTGCTACCTTCAAGAGCCACATCGACGGCAGCAAATACGCGCTGTCGCCGGAACGTGCGATGGCGATCCAGAACGATCTCGATGCCACGATCACCATGTGCCTGGACGAATGTACGGAACACCCGGCGACCCATGAGCGGGCCAAGTCCTCCATGGAGCGGTCCATGCGTTGGGCCCAGCGGTGCGGGGATGCTTTCGAGAAACGTGACGGCTATGCCCTGTTCGGCATCGTGCAGGGGGGTGTTCATGAAAATCTTCGGCAGGCCTCCGCGGAGGCGCTGATCGCAATCGGCTTCGACGGCTACGCCGTGGGTGGCCTGGCGGTGGGCGAAGGCCAGGATGAAATGTTCCGCATCCTGGATGCCACGGTACCGCATCTGCCTGCCGACCAGCCTCGCTACCTGATGGGCGTTGGGCGGCCCGATGACATCATCGGAGCGGTCGCGCGCGGCATCGACATGTTCGACTGTGTCCTGCCGACCCGCTCCGGGCGGACAGGCCAGGCGTTTACGCGCAGGGGTACCGTCAACATTCGCAATGCGCGCCATCAGGACGACGGCAGGCCTCTTGATGAGGGATGTTCCTGCGCCTGTTGTGCCGATCACAGCCGCGCCTATCTGCACCATCTGTTCCGCTGCAATGAAATGCTGGGGCCGATGTTGCTGACCCTCCACAACATCACGATCTACCAGGATCTCATGGCAGACATCAGAGCCGCCATCGGCGGTGGCAGTTTTGCTGAGTGGTCGGATGACTATCTCGCCCGCTATCGCAGCGGCGATGTGAAGGAAGCCGCATGACCATTGACGGCGAAGACCAGTTGGAAGGTTTAAAGGCCATCGGCACGGTTGTTGCCGATGTTCTACAGGCGATGGGACAGGCGCTGGAACCGGGGATGACGACGCGCGAGCTGGATGACCTCGGGCGCCTGTTGCTCGAGCGGGAAGGCGCGCAATCGGCGCCCGAACTTTGTTACGGCTTCCCGGGTGCGACCTGTATCAGCGTCAACGAAGAGGTTGCGCACGGCATTCCCGGCGACAGGGTCATCAAGGCGGGTGATCTCGTGAACATCGATGTCTCGGCAGAGATGAACGGCCTGTTCGCCGACACCGGTGCTAGTTTCGCGGTCGCGCCGGCCAAGCCCGCTGTCGAACGTTTGTGCCGGGACGGCCGTCGTGCGCTCACGCAAGGCATTCGTGCGGTGAAAGCTGGGGCTCCGCTGAGCGGCATCGGCCGCAATGTCGAGCGGTTTGCGATCAAGGGCGGCTACACGCTGATCCGCAATCTGGCGAGCCATGGTGTCGGGCGTTCGCTACACGAGGAGCCCGGTTCCATTCCGACCTGGAACGAACCGCGCGACCGACGCCGTATCACCGACGGGTTGGTCTTCACAATCGAACCGTTTCTGTCGACTGGCGGTGAATGGGCCGAGGAAGCCGATGATGGCTGGACGCTCTTGACACAACCGGGGGTGTTCACGGTGCAGTATGAGCATACACTGGTGGCCACACGCCGGGGTGCGACAATTGTGACCCGGCCCAGTCAGTTGGAGGAAGCGCGATAATTGTCACCCGCCGCAAACTCCTTATGGGCTTTGCCGCTGCGCCCCTGCTTACCCTGCCGCGCCTGGCGTGGTCGGACGGCCTTCTCGACAGCCTGAGCGACTCAGTTGACTGTCTGGATGGGGTTGGCGATCTGGGCGATCTCGGTGCCGGCCTCTCAAACGTTCGACTGAATTGCTTCAGAATGTCTTCGGCTAGAGCATTTCGCGGAGAAAGCCGGGCCGGGAAAACTCCGCCTCGAAGCTGTCGGTTGCGCCGTAGCTTGAGAACAGACGGAACCCGAGCAATTGCTTCATCTCGTCGGACAGAGCGCCATAGTCACCGGGTTTGATGGCGGCTGTGTGGTTCTGCAGCTGGCGGAACTGCTGGGCGCAGTAGGTCGCCGTAACGCCGATCCTGGCGCTGTTGCCGGTGTTGGCGCCCGATGCGTGCCAGGTGCGGGCATCCCAGATCACGGCACCGCCGGCAGGGACTTCGGCGTGCACGACATTCCAGGCGACCGATGGGTCTGGCTCGACGCCGGAAAGATGGCTTCCGGGTACCAGCCGCGTGCCGCCGCTGGCTTCCGAGAAGTCTGTCAGGGCCCACATCACATTGATGACCGCGGCCGGATTGATCGGATGACCGGCGGGGTCGGGCGAGCCGAAATACGCGACTGAGCGTGAGGCATCGCCAGGACGGAATGGCTCCGTCCCCGGCATGGTGGGCCGGGGTAGCCACCACTGATCGGTGTGCAGCTCCATCACCTGATTGCCGGGGTGAACGACATGGGCCGAAAACCCTGAGAGGTGGATGCTCTGTCCGAGAAGGTGGCGTGCCAGATCGAGGGCCGGGCGGTGGGTGATCAGATGATCGAGCTCGGACTCCAGGACGAGCAACAGCACCCATTGATCGCCGTCGCGGATCACCCAGTCTTCGACGTCGGCCAGTCGGTCGGGTTCCGGAACCGTCTGATTGGCCTGACGATGAATGGCGGTAACGGCCTGAGACACGGCATCCGGTTCAAGCCATCGTTCGACCAGGCAGTAGCCGGACTGATCGAGATCGGCGCAGAGACCATCGATGTCATTGCGGGGAATCGGTAGGTCGATCATAGCATAGCTTCCAACACAGCATGGGGAGGATCAAGCCGGGCCGTCAGGCCCGTCGGCGGGCCTCGGCGCGGCGCGCGGTGTAGATCCCGGAAAGCACAATCACGCCCGCGCCGATCCAAGTGGCGGCATCCGGATATTCGGCAAAGAAAATCATGCCCAGGGCGCCGGCAAAGATCAGGCGGGAGTAGGAGAGGGGCGCAACGTAACTTGCCTGTCCCTTGCGGTAGGCACGCAGGACCATGGCCTGCGCCGCGATGCCCGCCAGCGCGACGGCGAGAATCAGGCCACTCTGGGTCCAGTCGGGCCAGACCCATTCGTTGATGGCCGGAACGAGTGCGATGAGGCCTGAAGAAATGAAGGTAAAGAACATCATCGAGAGCTGGCTTTCCTTCACCGGAAAGCGCTTCACCACGGTGACCGACAGTGCAATGCAGATGGCTTGCACCAGAACGATCAGCGCAATGGGATCGAAGCCCTCGGTGCCGGGCTGGATCATCACGACGACACCGAGAAAACCCACGAGCGTGGCTGACCAGCGCCGCCAGCCCACGGCCTCTTTCAGGATCAGCACAGACAGAATGGTCACAAACAGCGGCATCGTGAAGTTCATGGCTGTCGCAGTGGCCAGCGGGATGACTGTGAAGGCGAAGAACCCGATGGTGACGGCGATACCGCCGCTGAGGGACCGGGTCATGTGAAGGTCCAGATGGTTGCTGCGCCAGGGTACGATGCCGCCGTGCCAAAGCAGCGGCGCGAGGATCACGAGCCCGATCACGGCACGAAGGAGGACAAGCTGAAACGATCCGATGCCGTGCTCGAAGGAGGCCTTCACAAGCGCTGCGGTGACCGCGAAAAAGAAGCTTGCCCCGATCAGAAAGAACGCCGCCTCCAGATTGGATGCAGCGGTTTCCGAGCCTGAGTTGCGCGGCTCCGGTGTGATGGTTTCGGCCAACGATGCGTCCCTTCGGACGCCAGCATAGGCCAGGGGCGAGAATGTCGCGACTGAGGGCTTGATGTGGTTGACCCCGGCGAGGCGCAACCATATGGTCCGCGCGCTTTCGAGATGGTGAGAGCCTGTAGCTCAGCTGGTAGAGCAACTGACTTTTAATCAGTAGGTCCAGGGTTCGAACCCCTGCGGGCTCACCATATCGTTGCCGCTCCATCGCGATGCCGATCACAAACCCTGGCACACGACGACGTCGTACGTAGGGTTTCGATGCCAGGTGCGTGTAGGGTCCAATTGAAGACCTTGCCGCGGAGGAGGCGGCTTGCCATGAAGAAACTTCTTGGAATGTCGCTTGCTGCGGCGATGGCTCCGGCCACGTCGTCCATGGCTCATGCGGAAGACCTCCGTTTCGATCTCGCGAACAACACCAGTGTGGCGCTGGTCGAACTTTTCATGTCGCCGACTGATGTCGACAACTGGGAAGAGGATGTTCTGGGATCGGAGGTTTTGATGCCCGGAGAAACTGCTGCGGTCACGGTCGCCGACGGACGTCGTAATTGCGTCTACGACATTCTCGGTGTCTTTGCTGATGATGACGAGGTCGAGGACTATGGCATCGATCTCTGTGAGCTTGCTGCATACGAGTTCTACGAAAAGTAAGGCGTCACCAGGTGATGCGAACGGGCGCCATGGTCATCACGACCAGGGCGTCCTTTTTGCTTGCGTTGCGGAATCGGTGAGGCAGTTCGGTCGGGTACGAAAACCCATCGCCGGCCTCGAGAATGATGATTTCGCCGTCGAGCGTGAGCTCGACCAGGCCCCTGATGACATAGCCATGCTGCTCGCCTTCATAGGCATATCCTTCAGCGGGACTGGTAGGATGTTCCGCCCCGGCCGGAAAATGCGACAGCATCATGTAGTGGCCACCGGCGAGGCTGCTTGAGATCAGCTCGTCCTCAAATCCGAGCTCATCGACGCTGCGGGTGTAGAGATTGCTGAGCGGGCGACGGGCTTCTGATCGCACAACATGCGCACGCTCGCGGGGGCCAGCGCCTTGCCGTTCCGGAAAGAACCAGACGGGATCGACATCCAATGCTGCGCCGATGCCGGCCAAGAGCTTTGCAGAGACGCGGACCTCGCCACGCTCGATCCTGCTGAGATAAGCGACCGAGCGGTCGACCCGGCCACTGAGATCTTTCAGGGTCAATCCGCGAGCCTTGCGCACCTGACGTATCTCCGCTCCCGCGGCGATGGGGTCAAAGTCTTCAGGGATAGTGGGGATCAAGGAGGACACAGTCATCGGCGTGAGTCTAGTCCGGGAATCTCCGGGTTGAAAACGCTAGAACAAAGTTGGTTGAATTTGTTTAAAACATTTGCATAAAAGATTTCCGCCCCTACTGACAAAGGTGATTGCGATGCGCTTCGATTTCGTTCCTTACTTTCACCCGGGCGAGAACATCTCCTGGACGCGCACGCTCGACATGATGCGCCAGCAGACGCGCGTCGCCGAAGACGTGGGGTTCACGACCGTCTGGGTGACGGAGCATCATTTCGCCCATAACGGCTATCTGAACGCGCCCCCCAATCCCATTCTCGTCAATGCCGACCTTGCGCTGCACTGCCCGAAGATCCGTGTCGGTCAGGCACCGGTAGTGCTGCCGGACTGGCATCCGCTGCGGGTCGCCGAAGACATCGCCATGCTCGACAACATGACCAATGGCCGGGTCGACTTCGGTGTCGCCCGCGGCATTCCCGAGCGCGCTAGCATTCAGTTCGACAAAAGGGCCGACAAACGCGATGGCGACACGTCATTCCGCATGATGCGGGAGAGTCTCGATATCATCCTGAAGGCCTGGACCGAGGACCCGTTCCGCTACAAGGGCGAGTTCTACGAGTTTCCCGTGCCGGGCTGGAAGGAGAAGAACCGTTTCCTCGAGCCGTTCGATGGCCGCTACTACGCCGAGGACGGCGAGTATGTCGGGATGTATGTGCATCCGCGGCCGGTGCAGGAGCCGCATCCGCCGGTCTGGTTCATGTCGAACTCGCCCCACACCTTCGAGCAGGCCGGCAAGGAAGGCCACAACGCCATCGCAATGTCTGCACCCCTGCAGAACCTCAAGACCTGCTGGTCGGCCTTCCAGAAGACGGCCTCCGAACGGCAGGGCAGGGAGCTGGGCTACGGCGAAGGGCTGGGTCTGTGCATCGTGATCTTCTGTGCCGAGACCATGGAAGAGGCCGATGCTCTGGTGCGGCCGGCGCTCAATCACTACTACGAGTATGTCGGCGGTTCACAGCCCAACCCGATCTGGCTGCGCGGTCAGATGCTAGGCGGCAAGGACCTGTCTCAAAAGGACAAGGACGCCGACTGGTTTGATTTCCTTCAGGCCCACAACTTGAGCCTTGTCGGAACACCGGACTATGTCTGCGAGAAACTCGCCATGTTCCAGGAGGAGATCGGCCTGGAGCAAGTCATGCTGCTGCAGCAGTTCCCGCATTTTCCGTTCGAGAAGATCCTGGCCAGCATGGACCTGATCGCCCAACAGGTGATGCCGCGCGTGGTCCCGATCGCCCGTGAGGCTGCGGAATAGAACCACGAACAACGAAAAAGGCCGGAGCGGGATGCTCCGGCCTTGATCATTATTTACAGGACCAAAGGGATTAAACGGATTAAACGTCGAAAAGCAGCTCACTCCACTTTTCGGATAGCCAGTCCCCTTTGTCGACATAGACCTGATAGTTCGGGATGATTGGTGGGATCTCGCTGGATGCTAGATTGAACGATTCGTCTGTAAGGTTCGGTAGCATGTCGCGCGGCAGTACCGGCGCCGTCCAGAGGGCATCCGTGATTGTGGTTTGGGCTTCTGAAGAGACCGACCAATTCATGAATTCCTGAGCGGCATCGATCTTATCGGTCCCTTGCACCATGCCCCAGGATCCGAAATCCATAAGTCCGCCTTCCTTCGGGAAAGTGGAGATTACCGGAAAACCATCCATGATCATCACTTGTGTAACGTCATGGTAGTATTGGCCGCCGTTAAGCTCGCCCGATTGAAGCATGGCCTGGAACTGGCCCTCGTCACGGAACCACAGACGCACATTGTCCTTAAGCTCTAAGGCTTTGTGCATGCATTCCATGAGGCCGTCGTCGGTAGACATGATTTCGTTGCCGCCAAAGAAGGTAGCTGCGACGATGTCCAGCAGATAACTCGAGCTAATTTCTTTGCTCCAGCCGAGTTCACCTTCAAACTTTGGATCCCAAAAATCGGCCCAACTGGAAACGCCCTCAGGGAAGACTTCTGTATTGGTCACCATCGTAGCGTACCAAGCCAAAACTGGACAATTACGCGGAGTGCCATCGCCGGTGCGTTGGATTAGATAGTCCGGGACATTGACAATGTTGGGAACTTTAGTTTCATCGATTGGAATTAAAAGCTCCGGCGCTCGAAGCATGGAACCGAACCCGCCCATGGTCACATCGACAGCAGGCGAACCAGCGGCAACGCTGCTCTTAAGCTGTACAAACCATTCGAAGCCACCCGGCTGCGAGACGGTCTCGACTTCGATACCGGTCGCCTTGGTGAACTCAGGATAGGCGTACTCGGCGAGCATGTCCTCGAAGTAGCCGCCGTAGGACGAAACCTTGATCGGGTCGTCGGCCCATGCGCGGCGAAGAACGGCCGGTGCAGCAAGCATACCGGTGGCCGCAGCGGTGCCCTTGAGCACGGAACGGCGAGAAGAAATAAGTTTATGGGTCATGGTTTTTCCCCATACCTCCCTAGTGAAGCTGGAACACTACCCGGATGGCACAGCGGGTCAACCACTAGCATTTCAGGCGTGTTATCATACTAAGACAATCGACGTTACCGGTGAGTTGTGGCGGCAAAAGGATACTGCACGAATGATCATGACAGAATTGCGGCAGCACGTTGCTGACGGGGACATCCTGCTTCTTGATGGTGCCACCGGTACGGAGCTGGAACGTCGCGGGGCGACGATGAGCGGCGGGGCCTGGTGTGCCCTGGCCACGGAGACAGACCCGGACATCCTCCAGTCTCTGCATGAGGATTACATCAGGGTAGGCGCCGATGTCGTCACTGCCAACTCCTTCTCCAATGCACGCCATATGCTCGAACAGGCCGGGGCAGGGGACAAGGCCGCTTCTTTGACGCGCAGCGCCGTCGAGATTGCCAAGCGGGCCCGTGACAAGGCTGCAGGTGGCCGCGATGTGGCCGTCGCCGTGTCACTTTCCCATCAGATGCCGATGGTGTCCGGCGCGGCACGCGATGACCCGGAGTTGCGGCCGTCACCTGACCAGGTGCTCGCGAACTTCCGCGAGATTGTCGAAGCCGGCGTCGAAGCAGAGGCCGACATGGTGATGCTGGAGATGATGTCGCGCCCGATACACATAGCTCCGGCGCTTCAGGCAGCCGGCGAATCCGGATTGCCATACTGGTGTGGCATGAGCGCTCGCATGGAAGAAGACAAGGTCGTCAGCTACGTGTGGGAGAGTTTTGCCTTTGAGGAGAGCGTCGAGGCGGTGATGAACGGTTCGCCGGAGGTAGTGGGGTTGATGCACACCAACGTCAACGCGACCGGGCCGGCACTCGATTGCCTCAGGCAACAATGGGATGGACCGATGATGGCCTACCCGGATTCAGGTTTCTTCAAGATGCCGCGTTGGCAGTTCACCGACATCATTGCGCCCGAGGACCTGGCGCAGGAGGCCAAGGACTGGAAGGCGAAAGGTGTGACGATTTTCGGCGGCTGCTGTGGTCTGGGGCTGGAACACATCAGGGCTCTGGCCGGCCTCCGGGGCTGAAAACCTTTTGCGCAGGCAATTCTGTCGTGACAAAACAATGGGGACCGTCCTGCAAAAGAACGGGCTAGTTGCGCCGCCGCGTTGGGCGGCAAGGCGCAGACAACACGGGAGTACATTATGAATCGCACGATCAAGACCGCGCTTGCGGTTTCCATCAGTGCCGCGAGCCTTTCGATGGCCTCCGGCGCATTCGCCGACGACGTTAAGGTCGGCATCATCTTGGGCTACACCGGCCCGATTGAATCGCTGACCCCCGATATGGCGGAATCGGCTGAGCTAGCACTCAAAGAAGTGTCGGATTCGGGCCTCCTGCTGGGTGGTACTACGCTGACCCCGGTCCGTGGTGATTCAACCTGTATCGACTCCGCAGCCGCCACGGCCGCAGCCGAACGTCTGATTACGTCGGATGGTGTTGCCGCCATCATGGGTGCGGACTGCTCGGGCGTCACCACCGCCATCGCCAGCAATGTCGCTGTGCCCAACGGTGTCGTCATGGTCTCGCCTTCGGCCACATCGCCGGCGCTTACCACCATTGAAGACAACGGCTATTTCTTCCGTACTGCGCCGTCTGATGCGCGCCAGGGTCAAGTCCTCGCAGCCGTGCTGATCGACCGCGGCATCATGGAAGTCGCCGTGACATACACCAACAACGACTACGGCAAGGGCCTGACTGACAGCTTCGAAGGCGCCTACACCGAAATGGGTGGTGAGGTTTCGGTCGTTGCTCCTCATGAAGACGGCAAGGCCGACTATGCTGCGGAAGTCGCAGCACTTTCCGCCTCCGGTTCTGACCACCTGGCCGTGTTCGGTTATGTCGACCAGGGCGGCAAGGGGATCATCCAAAGCTCGATCGATACCGGTGCGTTCGAGAATTTCATCCTGGCGGACGGCATGATCGGCCAGTCGCTCATCGACAACATCGGTGACGATCTTGAAGGTACAATCGGCACGCTGCCGGGTTCGGAGTCACAGGAAGCGGCCGATTTCGTGACTTATGCCCAGGACAATGGCCTGACCGGCGATTGCCCGTTCTGTGCTGAGTCCTATGACGCTGCGGCTCTGATCGCATTGTCCATGCAGGCGGCCGGCTCTGCTGATCGTGCGGCTATTCAGGCCTCGCTCATGGATGTTGCGAACGCTCCAGGAGAGCCGATCGGCCCCGGCGACCTGGCTCTTGGCCTTCAGATTCTCGCCGATGGTGGCGAGATCGACTATGTCGGTGCGACCAATGTCGAACTGACCGAGGTTGGCGAGACCTATGGTTCCTATAAGGAGCTTGAAGTCAGCGGTGGCGAGTTCGTCACGCAGCAGGTTCGCTGATCTGTCCTGACAGGAGACACGGCCCGGTGCTCATGTGGTGCCGGGCCGTTTTCTTGGGTGTCTCCTGATGATCCGTGTCGTTGAACTTTCCAAGCATTTCGGTGGCCTTCATGCCGTCGACAATGTGAGCATTGAGATCGGAACAGGCACGATCACGGGCCTGATCGGGCCCAATGGTGCGGGCAAGACCACCCTGTTCAATGTCATTGCGGGGCTCTTTCCCCCGACCTCCGGTCAGGTACTGCTCGACGGCGACGACATCACGGGTCTAAAGCCGCATGATCTCTTTCATCGCGGACTTCTGCGCACCTTCCAGATTGCTCATGAGTTCGGCGCGCTGACCGTGCGTGAGAACCTGATGATGGTTCCGGGCGACCAGCAGGGCGAAAACCTGTTGCGGACCTGGTTCCGGCCCGGCGCCGTGGCACTGCAGGAAAAGGCCGTGCGCGAGAGGGCCGAAGACGTTATCGACTTCCTCAACCTGGGACATGTTGCTGACGAGCTGGCAGGCAACCTCTCCGGCGGTCAGAAGAAGCTGCTGGAACTCGGTCGCACGATGATGGTGGAAGCCAAGATTGTGTTCCTCGATGAGGTCGGAGCGGGGGTGAACCGAACCTTGCTGCGAACCATTGGCGACACCATCGCCCGGCTCAATCAGGAGCGTGGCTACACCTTCTGCATGATCGAACACGACATGGATTTTATCTCTCGGCTCTGCGATCCCGTGATTGTGATGGCCGAAGGCAAGCTGCTCACCCAGGGCACGGCTGAAGAGGTGAAGAACGATGAGCGTGTGATCGAGGCGTACCTGGGACGAGGCCTGAAGAACAAGCCGGGGGCTGTGTCATGAGCCTCTTGATCGGCGAGAACATGACAGGCGGCTACGGCGCGGCCGACATTCTCCACAGTTGCACCATCGCGGTGGATCCCGGGGAGATTGCCGTGATCGTAGGCCCCAATGGTGCGGGCAAGTCGACGGCAATGAAGGCAGTGTTCGGCATGCTGAACCTGCGCGAGGGCAGCGTCGTGCTGGAAGGCAAGGACATCAACGCACTGTCGCCGCAGGAACGGGTCAGTGAAGGCATGGCCTTCGTTCCTCAGACAAGCAATGTGTTTGCCGGGATGACGGTCGAAGAGAACCTCGAGATGGGAGCCTATCTCCGTCGCGACGATTTCAGCGGCACGATGGAGCAGATCTTCGAGCTGTTTCCGATTCTGAAGGACAAGCGCCGGCAGGCGGCTGGCGAGCTCTCGGGCGGCCAGCGGCAGCAGGTGGCTGTGGGGCGCGCGCTGATGACTCAGCCGCGCGTTCTGATGCTCGACGAGCCGACCGCCGGTGTGTCGCCGATTGTGATGGACGAGCTGTTCGACCGGATCATCGAGGTCAAGCGGACAGGTGTTGCGGTCCTGATGGTCGAACAGAACGCGGCACAGGCCCTCAACATCGCCGACAAGGGGTATGTCCTTGTGCAGGGCGAGAACCGTTTTACCGATGCCGGTGAAGCACTGCTTGCGAACGACGAAGTCCGCCGTTCGTTTCTGGGAGGCTGACGATGGAAGGCCTGTTGAACGCCATCGTCCTTTTCACCAACTTTGTCGGCATCCCAGCTCTGGCCTACGGGTCGCAACTCGCTCTGGGCGCACTTGGCGTGACGCTCATCTACGGCATCCTGCGTTTTGCGAACTTCGCTCACGGCGATCTCATGGCGTTCGGAACCATGTTCGTGATCCTGGCAACATGGCTGCTGCAGGAGGCCGGTGTTTCCATCGCGCCGCTGCCGACCGCTTTGCTGGCTCTGCCGGTCGGGATTGTTGCCGCCATCGCGATTTGCCTTGGCACGGACCGCTACGTCTACCGCTTCTACCGGCGCAACAAGAGCCCGGCGGTGATCTTCGTGATCGTGTCGGTCGGCGTGATGTTCCTCATGAACGGCATCGTGCGCATGGTGATCGGGCCAGGGGAACGGAACTTCGCTGACGGCTCCCGGTTTCTGATCAAGGTGCACGAGTTCAAGGAGATGACGGTCCTTTCCGAAGGCCTCGCGCTGAAGCTTTCACAGGGCATCACCATCGCCACGACGATACTGGTTGTTGTTGCTCTGTTCTGGTTCCTACAGAAGTCGCGGACCGGCAAGGCGATGCGCGCCTATTCGGACAATGAGGACCTGGCCCTGCTGTCGGGCGTTAGCCCCGACAAGGTTGTGCTCGTGTCCTGGGCGATCGCCGGCACGCTGGCCACGATCGCGGGCACGCTCTACGGCCTCGACAAGAGCTTCAAGCCGTTCACCTACTTTCAGCTTCTTCTCCCGATCTTCGCGGCAGCCATCGTCGGCGGTATCGGTCATCCCGTCGGTGCGGTGGTGGGTGGCTACGTCGTGGCTTTCTCGGAGGTCACGGTGACGTATGCCTACAAGAAGTTCCTGATCTACATCGTGCCGGAATCCTGGGAGCCCGAAGGGCTCGTTCAGCTTCTGTCGACCGAATACAAGTTCGCCGTGAGCTTCGTGATCCTGGTGGTTGTCCTGCTGATCAGACCGACCGGCATCTTCAAGGGGAAGGTGCTATGAGCAACTCTGTGCGTGGCCCCCTCTGTTTTGCCGTGATCGCGTGTCTGCTGATGATTGTTGGCTTTGGCCAGTCGTGGTCGGTGGCGTTGTCGATTGTGAACCTCTGCCTGATCTCGGCGATCATGGCACTCGGCCTCAACATGCAGTGGGGCTATGCCGGGCTCTTTAATGTCGGCGTGATGGGCTTTGCGGCGCTGGGTGGTATGTCGGCCGTCCTCATCTCCTCCGAGCCGGTGGCCGAGGCATGGAAGGCCGGAGGCCTGAACCTGCTCTGGACCGCAGTGGCCCTGGTCATTGCGATTGCAGCGTTGGTCTTCGTTCAGAAGAAGGTTCCGCGCGGCGCGTTGCGGATGATCGCAACGGCTGCGGTCCTTCTGATTGGCTATGGTGTGATACGCATCTTCTTTGATCCGGCAACGGACGCGATTGAAGAGGTGGATCCGGCCAAAACCGGGTTCCTCGGTGGTCTGGATCTGCCGATCATGCTAGCGTGGCCGATCGGCGGTGTCGTGGCAGCGGCTGCGGCCTGGTTGATCGCCAAGGTCGCGCTGGGGCTGCGCTCGGACTATTTGGCCATTGCGACACTTGGGATATCAGAGATCGTGCTGGCAGTCCTGAAGAACGAGGATTGGCTCACACGCGGCGTGAAAAATGTAGTCGGGCTCGACAGGCCCGTTCCCTATGAGGTCGATCTCCAGTCCTCGGCGCAGTTCGAATCGTTTGTGGCCGGTCTGGGCATGGAGACGCTGGATGCCTCGACGATCTTCGTGAAACTTTGTTATGCCGCGTTGTTCATCGCTGTGCTGGCGGTCGTGATGGTGCTGGCGCAGAAAGCGCTGAACTCGCCCTGGGGCCGCATGATGCGGGCAATCCGCGACAATGAGGTGGCGGCCGAAGCCATGGGCAAGGACGTCACACGGCGACATACCGAGATATTTGTGATTGGTGCGGCTGTGATCGGCATTGCCGGAGCGATGCTGACCACACTCGATGGTCAATTCACACCCTCTAGCTATCAGCCGCTTCGCTTCACTTTCCTGATATGGGTGATGGTGATTGTCGGTGGCTCGGGCAACAACTGGGGTTCGATCCTGGGTGCCTTCGTGATCTGGTTCGTCTGGATCGAGGCCGAGCCTGCCGGTCTCTGGCTGATGGAGACCGCCACATCTGTCCTGGGCGAGGACAGTGCTTTGCGCGAACACCTTCTGATGGGAGCCCCCTACACGCGCGTTTGCGTGATGGGACTCATTCTGCTTATCGTTCTGCGCTTCTCGCCCCGAGGCCTGATTCCCGAACCGGTGAAACGCTGATCTGGCGAAAGAAAACAGCCGGTGGGCATCAGGCACACCGGCTGTAGAGAAACTGATAAGGACAGGGCGGTCAGGTGCCAGCCTTGCGGCCCAGTCCGATGTTTTTGGCAAACTCCGAGCGGGCTTTGGAGTAGTTCGGCGCGACCATGGGATAGTCGGCCGGCAGACCCCATTTGGCCTTGTATTCGGCCGGCGAAAGGCCGTAGCGGGTCCGGATGTAACGTTTCAGGACTTTGAGCTTCTTTCCGTCTTCCAGACAAATGATGTAGTCCGGCGTAATCGACTTCTTGATCGAAACGGCAGGCTGAGGCTTTTCGGGTTCAGGCTCGGCCGCTTCACTTTCGGCGATGTTTGCCAGTGAGTTGTAGACCTGTTCAATAAGGCCCGGCAACGCGGATGAATCCGTAGCGTTATTGCAAACAAAGGCCGAAATAATTTCGGTTGTCATCTCCAACAGTTCTGCCCGTGTTAAAAGGTCAAAGCTTTCTTTGTGGTCCATGTTTCTCACCAGTGTGAAGGATGAGACTGATTTAGCGATACACAAGACAATTCACAAGAGTAGTCGCGAGCAAATTTGGCGTTTCTAATAGTTCTTTCAATCTTTCCAGTTTCAAAGGGCTGCTACATGTATCGTGCTGGCGGCCCGATTCCGGATGTGGTAGGGGAAACGAATAGAAACCCCCGATCTTGAGGGCCGCGTGAAAACGATCACGACAGCGTTCGCCAGCGACCACGCCGGTTTCAGATTGAAGAACGAACTGAAAGAGGCGATGGAGGCATGGGGACACCATGTCCTCGATCTGGGCACTCACAGCCCGGAGTCCGTTGACTATTACGATTTTGCGGATGAACTGGCCGCTTGTCTGGCCGTTGGCACCGCGCAGCGGGGTGTTCTGATCTGTGGCACCGGCCTCGGGATTTCCATCGCCGCCAACCGGCATGGTCACGTCAGGGCTGCTGTCTGCCACGATGTGACGTCGGCGCGACTGACCCGTCTGCACAACGATGCAAACGTTCTGGCTATGGGCGAGCGCCTGATCGGCGTCGAAACAGCCAAAGATTGTCTCAAAGTGTTCATCGAGACGTCGTTTGAAGGCGGACGACATCAACGTCGAGTAGACAAATTGTCGCCGCCGACGGCCTGACGCCTCGCGGTCCATTGCTTTTCCGACTTTTCTGGAGCTACCATCATGTCCCTTGCGGCAGAGCACCACACCGCCAGTGATTTCTTTACCCGTCGCCTGGCTGAGAGCGACCCCGAACTCCTCGATGCCATTAAAGGTGAACTTCGGCGTCAGCAAGATCAGATCGAGCTAATCGCGTCAGAGAACATCGTCTCCACCGCGGTGATGGAGGCACAGGGCACGGTTCTCACCAACAAGTACGCCGAGGGCTATCCCGGTCGGCGTTACTATGGTGGTTGTGAGCATGTCGATGTGGCTGAGGCCCTGGCGATCGAGCGCGCGAAGAAGCTTTTTGATTGCAACTTCGTCAATGTGCAGCCGCACTCTGGAGCCCAGGCGAACGGTGCCGTGTTCCTGGCCCTGTTGCAGCCCGGCGACACGATCCTCGGCATGTCGCTGGCCCATGGTGGCCATCTGACTCACGGCGCTGGTCCGAACATTTCGGGCAAGTGGTTCAATGCTGTCGGCTACGGCGTGCGCGAAGGCACCAATATGATCGACTACGACGATGTCGAACGGCTGGCCGTCGAGAACAAGCCGAAGCTGATCGTGGCCGGTGGTTCCGCCATTCCTCGCATCATCGATTTTGCCCGTATGCGTGAGATTGCCGACAAGGTTGGCGCCTATTTGATGGTCGACATGGCACATTTCGCCGGCCTGGTTGCTGCGGGTGTGCACCCCAGCCCGCTCCCGCATGCTCATGTCTGCTCAACCACCACACACAAGACCCTGCGTGGCCCCCGCGGTGGCATGATCCTGTGCAACGACGAAGACCTGGGCAAGAAGATCAACTCTGCCGTTTTCCCCGGGCTTCAGGGGGGGCCGCTGATGCATGTCATCGCTGCTAAGGCAGTAGCCTTCGGGGAAGCGTTGCAGCCCGAGTTCAAGGCCTATTCGCAGGCCGTGGTCGACAACGCCCAGACACTGGCGGCGTCGCTGATGGAGGGCGGCCTCGACATCGTGTCGGGCGGCACAGACACCCATGTGATGCTGGTCGATCTGCGGCCGAAGGGCGTGACCGGCAACATCGCTGACAAAAGCCTCGATCACGCACGCATCACCTGCAACAAGAACAGCATTCCCTTCGACCCGGAAAAGCCTATGGTGACGTCGGGCATCCGTTTGGGAACGCCTGCGGGAACGACGCGTGGCTTTGGTGTCGCGGAGTTCCGGCAGGTGGGCGAGCTGATAGTTGAAGTGCTGGATGGTCTTGCGGCCAACCCGGACGACAACAGCGCGACCGAACAGGCGGTTGCCGAGAAGGTCCTGGACCTGTGCCACAGGTTCCCGGTCTATCAAGGTATGAACCTGGGCTGAACGAGGTTGACGATGCGCTGCCCCTTCTGCGGTCACGAAGAGACACAGGTCAAGGACTCACGTCCGACCGAGGACGGAGCCACGATCCGCAGGCGGCGGCAGTGTCTGAACTGCAGCGGACGTTTCACGACCTTTGAACGCATTCAGCTTCGTGAGCTGACTGTTGTGAAGAAGTCGGGCTCTCGCGCGCCGTTCGACCGCGACAAGCTGGCCCGCTCGGTGGAGATCGCCTGCCGCAAGCGCCCGGTCGATCCGGAACGCGTCGAGCGGCTGGTATCCGGTATTCAGCGCCGACTGGAGAGCATGGGCGAGGCGGAAATTCCGTCTAGTGTCATCGGCGAGATGATGATGGACGGTCTGTCCAACCTCGACCCAGTGGCTTATGTCCGCTTTGCCTCGGTCTATCGCAACTTCCGCGAAGCCAAGGACTTCGAGCAGTTCGTCGAACAGCTTGATGGAGATGTTCCCGTTGGCCGCGCCCGTTCATACGACGACTGAACAGGATCGCCGCCACATGGCGGCGGCGTTGGCCCTGTCGCGAAGGCATCTGGGCCGGACATGGCCCAATCCGTCCGTTGGATGTGTGATCGTCAGGGATGGCTATGTTGTCGGGCGTGGTGTCACTGCACCTGGTGGCCGACCCCATGCAGAAACCGAAGCGTTGAAGCAGGCCGGCGTAGCTGCGAAGGGCGGCACCGCCTACGTCACGCTGGAACCCTGTGCGCACCAGGGTGAAACAGCCCCGTGTTGTGATGCCCTGGTCGACGCCGGAGTCTCCCGTGTCGTGATTGCGCTTGGCGACCCAGACCCCAGAACGGCGGGAGCCGGTATTGCCCGACTCGACGCAGCAGGAATTTCGGTCACCATAGGTGTCGGTGAAGAGGAGGCGAGGGAACTACACGCCGGATTCCTCTGTCGAATCACACTGGGTCGACCGCTCGTCACGCTTAAGGTCGCAGCCAGCCTGGATGGCAATGTCGCCACGGCGTCCGGCGACAGCCAGTGGATCACCGGCGCCCTGGCACGAGAGCAGGGCCATCTTCTGAGGGCCGAGAACGACGGTATCATTGTAGGTGGTGGCACCGCGCGACAAGACGATCCGTCGTTGACCTGCAGGCTGCCCGGATTAAGGGCGTCAACACCCGTTCGGATCGTCTGTGATTCAGACCTGTCTCTATCCTTGCAGTCGAAGCTCGTAGAGAGTGCCGGTGATCATCCGACCTGGCTGTTTGGCGCCGAAGATGCCGACGGGGAACGCCGGATGGCGCTTGAGGATCGAGGTGTCGACATCGTCGAGGTGCCTCGGACATCCGATGGCGGTCTTGACCCGTATGCTGTGTTTGCCTGTCTCGGTGAACGCGGGATGACGCGTCTGCTGGTGGAAGGCGGGCCGACATGGGGATCGGCGCTTTTGCGCGCCGGTCTTGTCGACAGGCTCGCCTGGTTCTTTGCATCGGTCGCCTTGGGCGGGGATGCAAAGGCTGCAGTCGGGGAACTGGACCTTCAACGGTTGGCCGATGCGGCCACCTGGCGCGTGCTCTCGCGCTCGGTGCTGGGTGATGACACTCTGGTCATGCTGGCCAGACAGGGTTGAGACGGAGATCAGCCGATGTTCACCGGAATCGTGACGGACGTGGGGACGATCAGAAAGATCGAGCATCGCGGCGATACACGCTTCGAGATTGCGACGGCTTACGACCTTGAGACCGTCGAGATCGGCGCGTCGATCTGTTGCTCAGGCGTCTGTCTGACGGCAGTGGAAAAATCCCGGAATACCTTCGTGGTCGATGTTTCAGCCGAGACGCTGTCGCGTTCGACTCTTGGCTCCTGGCGCCAAGGCAGCCGGGTCAATCTGGAGCGTTCTCTTTCGATGGGTGATGAGCTTGGCGGCCATCTCGTCTCCGGCCACGTCGATGCCGTTGGCAAGGTCATCGCCTGGGAAAACGACGGCGACTCCGTTCGCTTCACCTTCCATGCACCCGCCGAGATCGCGGCGTTCATCGCAGAGAAGGGCTCGATCGCGATCGATGGCGTGTCGTTGACGGTGAATGCGGTCGAGGACGATCCCGATGGTTGCCGCTTCGGCATCAACGTCATTCCGCACACACAAGAGGTGACGACATTCGGCGACCTGAAGGTGGGTGATCCGGTCAACCTGGAGATCGACACGCTCGCCCGCCACATGCAGCGCATGCTGACCTCGCGCCATGGTGTGGCCCACGATGGCGAGTGCTGATGATGCTGTTCATGAGCCGCGTGGTCGTTTTCGCCAAGGATCTGGATCGCCTGGCGTCGTTCTGTGGCGAAACTTTGAAGCTGCCTTTTCGGGGCAACAGGGAAGCCGGCTGGCGGGAGTTTGATGCTGGTGATTGCCGGATTGTTCTTCACAAAGGCAGCCGCGGTGAGACACCGCCGCGGCCAACCAAGATCGTTTTCGCCTGCGATGACGTCGAAGCAACACGCAACGACCGGAATGGTCGAGGTGCGTGGTTCGGTAAGGTAATGGTGGCAGGCGATCTTCTTTTGTGTGATGGGAAGGATCTGGAAGGCAATCCGATCCAGCTGTCGAATTGACGCTGACCCAACCGTGTGACCTTGGAGACAACGATGGCGACAACGCCACATATCCTCATTCTTGAAGCCCGCTACTATAGCGAGATCACCGACAACCTGGCACGCGGTGTGATCGGCGAACTCGACGCTTGGGGTGCGACTTACGAACGGGTCGAACTTGCCGGCGCCTTCGAGCTTCCCGGTGGACTCCGTATGGCCATCGCGACCGGTCGGTTCGATGGATACATCGTGCTGGGCTGCGTGATCCGTGGTGAGACGTCGCATTACGACCATATCTGCAATGAGGTCGCACGCGGCATCAATGACCTTGTCATGAAGCATATGGCGCCTGTCGGTTTCGGAGTTCTAACGGTCGAGAATGCCGAGCAGGCGAATGTTCGAGCCGATCCTGCCCAGAAGAACAAGGGGAGGGAGGCCGCGATCGCCTGCATCAGGATGGTTGAGCTTGCCGCGACGCTCCGTGTGACCGGATGAGCGAAGCCGACGACAGCGCGCATTGGCGGCGGACAACGGCTTCCCGGCTGGCGGCGGTCCAGGCGCTCTATCAGATCGACCGTGACGCGCAGTCAAAACACACGGCTCTCGACATCGCTCTGGCGCGCGGTGCCGTGCTGGACGACGAAGGCCGCACGGCCGACATCGATCGCGATGTGACCACGGGCATCGTAAAAGGCGTAATTTCGGCCGATGGCGAACGGCTCGACGAGATGGTCGATGGCGCGCTCGCCGAGGGCTGGTCACTCGCGCGGCTCGAGTCGCTGATGCGTGCGCTCCTGCGCGCAGGTGTGCATGAGTTGCTCAACGAGCCCAGTGTCCCGGTGCGCGTGATCATCAGCGACTATGTCGATATTGCTCATGCGTTCTATGATCGAGGAGAACCGGGCATGGTGAATGCCGTTCTGGATCGCTTGGCGAGACTGCTGAGACCGCAGGACTTCGAGGAGTATCGCGCGGCACGTGGATGAATTCGATCTGATCGAACGATTGATGGCGCCACTGGCGGATCATCCCGGAGCGCAGGGCCTGAAAGACGACGGAGCGGTCCTGGAGGTCTCACCGGGCCACAGGCTCGCCATGACGAAAGACATGATGGCCGAGGACGTTCACTTCCTCGCAGCGGATTCTCCAGATCTCATCGCTCGCAAACTCCTGCGTACCAATCTTTCCGACCTCGCGGCGATGGGAGCCCGGCCGATCGGATATCTCGTCGGTATGGCGCTTGATGCCGGGCGCGACGAGGCCTGGCTTGCCGGGTTCGTTGATGGGTTGCGTCAGGATCAGTCGTCCTATGGCATCAGTCTTCTTGGCGGCGACACGATTGCCAACCCGCAGGGGCGGTTGACATTGTCGCTGACGCTGTTCGGCGAATGCCCCGAAGGAACGACGTTGGCGCGTTCCGGAGCGAATGTTGGCGACCTTATTGCTGTCAGCGGCACAATTGGTGACGCCGCTCTTGGCCTTCAGGTCATACGAGGGGAACTTGTGCCATTTAATGCTAGCCACGCTGAGGCTCTGGCATGCCGCTACCGTCTCCCCCAGCCGCGTTTGGATCTGGGGCAGGGACTTCTCGGACTCGCCCATGCCGCACTTGATATTTCGGATGGCCTGATTGCCGATGCGAAGCATCTCGCCGATGCCTCATCTCTGGCGCTCATTCTCGAAGCATCCCGTGTTCCCCTCTCTGCAGCGGCATCCGATCTGTTGGACAAGAACGAGAGTCTTCTGGCAACGGTGTTGTCCGGCGGAGACGACTACGAACTCCTGTTTTCGTTCGATCCTGCAAACGAGAGGCAAGTTCGCGCTGTGGCTCGTCGTGCGGGTGTCGACATCACTATCATCGGCCATTGTGAAGCCGGCCGGAGCGTCCGCGTTTCGGGTAGGGATGGCGAAACGATCAGCGTTTTGGATGCCGGATGGCGGTATATCACCTGAAATCGACCATTTTCACGGCCTTTGAGAATTGCAGCAATTGAAATCGGTCCATCCTTTTGGCATGTTCCGGCACCTTTCGACGGCTGGACAGCGGGGATAGAGGCGACTGAGGGTCGCCAGCGCCTCCAGCCAACCAAACTCCGGGGAGTTAACGGAACAATGGAAGCCCTTTACTTTGCCATTGCCTGTGGCGCGGTGGCACTTGCCTATGGCGTGTTCGCCATCAGGTCCGTTGTCGCGGCAAGCGCCGGCAACGAGCGCATGCAGGAAATCGCCGGCGCCATTCAGGAGGGCGCTCAAGCCTACCTGAACCGCCAGTACATTACGATTGCCATCGCAGGTGCGGTTATTTTTGTCGTGCTGATCTTGCTCCTGGGTATCAGCCAGGCGATCGGGTTTCTGATCGGCGCGGTGCTTTCGGGCGCTGCCGGCTACATCGGTATGCTGGTTTCGGTTCGTGCCAACGTTCGAACTGCAGACGCCGCACGCACGAGCATGGAAAAGGCGCTCTCCGTTGCCGTGAACGCCGGCGCCGTCACGGGTATTCTCGTGGTTGGTCTCGGGCTTCTTGGCGTTGCGGTCTACTACCTGATCCTTCTGCAGATGGGTGTCGATCAGCGTGAAGTCGTTGAGGCTCTTGTGGCCCTTGGGTTCGGTGGTTCGCTGATCTCGATTTTCGCCCGTCTGGGCGGTGGTATCTTCACCAAGGGTGCCGATGTCGGCGCCGACCTGGTGGGCAAGGTCGAAGCCGGTATTCCCGAGGACGATCCCCGTAACCCCGCCGTGATCGCCGACAACGTTGGTGACAACGTCGGTGACTGCGCCGGTATGGCGGCAGACCTTTTCGAGACCTATGCCGTGACATTTGTCGCCACCATGCTGCTTGGCTCGATCTTCTTCACGGGCGAACAGCAGGCCGTGATGATGGTCTTCCCGTTGGTTCTCGGTGGCGTCTGCATTCTGGGAACAGTTGTCGGCAACTTCTTCATGAAGCTCGGCTCCAACCAGAACATCATGTGGGCGCTCTACAAGGGTTTCATCGCGACGGCCGTGATCTCTGCGGTCCTGTTCATTCCTGTCACGGAATGGCTTGTCGGGCTCAGCACGGAAGTCACGACCTCAAGCGGTGTCACCTTCAGCGGTTGGGACATGTTCTGGTGCGGTATCCTGGGTCTGGTCATCACCGGCGCCCTGATCGTTATCACTGAGTACTACACCTCGACCGAGTATCGTCCGGTCCGGGTGATTGCCCAGGCTTCGACCACCGGCCACGGCACCAACATCATTCAGGGTCTCGCCCTGTCGATGGAAGCCACCGCAGCTCCAGTGATCGTGATTGCCGGCGGCATCATTGCCGGTTACCTGTTGGCGGGTCTCTTCGGCATCGCCATCACCGCGACGACCATGCTGGCCCTCGCCGGCGTGGTTGTGACCCTGGACGCCTATGGTCCCGTCACGGATAACGCTGGTGGTATCGCCGAGATGGCGGAACTGCCGGAGGACGTGCGCAAGACCACGGACGCTCTGGACGCGGTCGGCAACACGACCAAGGCCGTGACCAAGGGTTACGCTATTGGTTCTGCCGGCCTGGCCGCTCTGGTTCTGTTCGCGGCCTATGTTGAGGATCTGATTCACTACTTCCCGGACCTCACTGTGACCTTCCGTCTCAGTGATCCCTTCGTGGTGGTCGGCCTCTTTATCGGTGGCATGCTGCCCTATCTGTTCGGCTCGCTTGCCATGCAGGCGGTCGGTCGTGCTGCGGGCTCTGTGGTCGAGGAAGTGCGTCGCCAGTTCCGCGAGATCGCGGGCATTATGGAAGGCACCGGCAAGCCGGATTACAGCCGTGCTGTGGACCTTCTGACCAAGGCCGCGATCAAGGAAATGATGATCCCGTCGCTGCTGCCTGTGCTGGCTCCGATCGTCGTCTACTTGATCATCTGGGCCATTGCCGGTCAGGAAGCCGCTTTCTCGGCTCTCGGCGCTATGCTTCTGGGTACCATCGTGACCGGCTTGTTTGTGGCGCTCTCGATGACCTCGGGCGGCGGTGCTTGGGACAACGCCAAAAAGTACATCGAAGATGGCAATCACGGCGGCAAAGGCTCCGAAGCCCACCACGCTGCGGTGACCGGCGACACTGTGGGTGATCCCTACAAGGACACTGCCGGTCCCGCCATCAACCCGATGATCAAGATCATCAACATCGTGGCTCTGCTGATGCTGGCCATGCTGGGTGGTTGATCCTGATTGATCAGGTTTGATCAAATGAAAACGCCCGCTCAGAATTGAGCGGGCGTTTTTCTTATAATATCAGTTTTTTGTGATAACTTGCTAAATTGGAAGGTTAAGCAGGTTACTGGCCTGGAACCTTCACGCCCTGCTGACCCTCGGTGTTGAACCGGCCAATGTTGCCGAAGAGCTGCTCAAGCAGGCCGAGTTCCTTGCCGTAGGTCGGTGTCGTACGCGACACAGGATCCACAACAAGACCGTCTTCCAGCGAGAAACTCGCGATTTCCTGTACGACGCCGCGGTCATCAAATGCGATCGCCAGAACGCCCTGACTGATGACCTCGGGTTTGAAGAAGGCAAACTCTTCGCGTCGTTCCGTGATGTAGAGCCATGTCTGCTCACCAAACAGGGCGGCGGCCGATGGTGTACCGAGGAACTGTGCGACTTCGAGCTGGTTGTGAACACCTGGCTCGACACGCGAAACCACGTCCGGATCGGGCACATAGCCGTGTGTTGAGATACGGGGCTCACAGGCGCTGAGAGCCGTCGCCGCAAGCAAGCTGAACGCCAAGACTCGCCCCTTCTTCAGGGCAGCCATGCGATCACGGTCTCTCAGGCTTGTTCGCGGCATCATTGACCCCGATATCCTCAAGTCCTAATCAAGGCGCGGACGATGCCGGGAGCGGCCCCGGCCTGTCAATCACGCATCGTTCTTATGCCACGGAAAAGCGCCTCATGCTGAAGAAACTGCTGTCACGATCGCGGTTCGAGAACGAAACGCACGCTCTTTACGATGTTGTTGTGGCCCACGCCCGCCAGCCGGTTCTTTTCCACGACTTTGGCGTTCCGGATACCTTGGATGGACGTTTCGAGATGGTGGTGCTGCATGCTCTGTTGACCATGCGCCGACTGAGAGCATGTGGTGAAGAGGGCCAAGCGCAGGCCCAGAAGCTGTTCGACATCATGTTTGCCGACTTCGATCGTGCCTTGCGTGAGATCGGGGTCGGTGACCTGAGTGTCGGGCGCCGAATCAAGAAGATGGCCCAGGCATTTTACGGTCGTGCATCCGCCCTTGATCATGCATTGGAGGGCGAAGACGACGACGAACCGCTGCGCGACACGATTGTGCGCAATGTCTTTGGTACCGTCGAACCCGATGACGGGCATGTCGGGAGACTCACGGCCTATGTCCGATCCCAGGCCCGACATCTCGACTCTCTACGATGTGAGGATGTTCTGGCCGGTCGCGTGTCTTTCGACGACGCTGAAGCAGCCGTTGCGGAATGAGCTGATGCACGCAGTCACCCCTAACTCTCGGGTCGACAGAGACCTTCGAACACACGGAAACCTGAGCCATGACCGACACCGTCGAATTTGCGCGTTCCATTGATGTCACCGATCTCGAAGAAGGTGACAGACTCGATGAAAAGATTGCGGCTGATGAATCCGAACGCCATTCACTGGCGCAACGGTTCGATGTCGATGCGATCATATCGCTCGAAGCCGCGGTGATCATTTCGCGGCGAGGGCGGCAGGTTGTTGTGGATGGTTTGTTTGCTGTCGATCTCCGGCAGACCTGTGTCATCACACTGGAACCGATCGAGACGCGCATTGATGAGGAACTGCACGTGGTCTTCGACCCCGATGTTCGTCCGAGTGGAGAGTTTGACGAGACCATCGACCTTAACGTCGGGAGCGAAGATCCGCCGGAGCCGATGGTTGACGAGAGGTTTGATCTGGGAGAGGCAGTTGCTGAACGTCTGGGCCTTGCTATCGACCCATATCCACGCAAGCCGGGCGCCGTTCTTGACGAGCGTTACACCGACAAAGAGAGCCTCGAACCGGCCAATCCGTTCGAAGCACTCAAAAGCCTGAAGTTCGATACCTGAGACTGCTTGTCCGGCCTGACAAACCCTGTTATAGCCCGCCCAACTCATGATCAATTAAAGGGACGCAAACCATGGCGGTTCCGAAGAAAAAGGTCACACGGTCACGGCGTAACAATCGTCGTTCGCACCACGCACTGGTCGCGGCGACGATCAACGAATGCCCGAACTGTGGTGAGATCAAACTTCCGCATAACGTTTGTTCGGCTTGCGGCTACTATCGCGACCGTGAGGTCACGGAGCCCAGGGGCAGCATCTGACGCTTTCGCCACCCTTTCGCAGGTTGGATAATTTGCCATGAGCACCCCCCATGTCATCGCTCTTGACGCCATGGGTGGTGATCGTGCGCCGGAGATTGTTGTTGCCGGTGCCAATGCTGCGCGCGTGCGCCATCCCGACACGCAGTTCCGCCTTTTCGGAAAGCCGGAGAAGCTGGAGAAGTTGCTTCGGCGATTCCCCAAACTCGACGCGGTCTCTGAAATTGTGCCGGCCGAAATGGTGATCGATCCCGACATGAAGCCATCCCAGGCCTTGCGCAAGGGGGCAGGTTCGAGCATGCGGATGGCTATTGACGATGTGAAGGCAGGAAACGCCGCAGGCATTGTTTCTGCCGGCAACACCGGTGCTCTGATGGCGATGGCCAAGCTGGCCTTGCGGACTCTTCCCGGGGTGCACCGTCCGGCCATTGCATCTATGTTCCCGACCCAGCGTGGCGAATCGGTCATGCTTGATCTCGGGGCCAACATCGATTGCGATGCCGACAATCTGGTCCAGTTTGCTGTGATGGGTGCTGCCTTTGCACGCAGTGTTCAGGGCGTGCGCCGTCCCAGCGTGGGACTGCTCAACGTCGGCAGCGAAGAAACCAAGGGTCACGAGGAGATCCGCCGGGCGGCGGACATTCTGCGCACAACCGAACTGCCCTTGGAGTTCTATGGTTTCGTCGAAGGCAATGACATCACCGAAGGTACCGTCGACGTGGTTGTGGCCGATGGTTTCAGCGGCAATATTGCGTTGAAGACCGCCGAGGGTACGGCGAGCATGTACACCGGATTTCTGCGCGCGACGTTCCGCCGTTCAGTTTTATCCAAGTTGGGTTACTGGATGGCAAAACCGGCTCTTATTGCACTCAAGAATCGCGTTGATCCGCGCCGCTACAATGGCGGCATGTTCCTTGGACTCAACGGAGTCGCAGTGAAGAGCCACGGCGGCACCGATGCGATGGGGTATGCCAATGCGATCGGGTTTGCTGTCGATATGCTGACCCAGGGCTTCAACGAGCGTGTCATTCGTGATGTCGAGCAATTGGCGCAGGACTCTGGCGTGCCGGCCGGAGTCGCCGCCCAGTGACTGTCACGCGTTCCAGAGTTGTAGGCAGCGGTTCGTATCTTCCAGAGCGGTGCATCACCAACGCCGAACTGGCTGATCGCCTGGAAACCTCCGATGAATGGATCAGGAGCCGAACGGGCATTGGTCAGCGTCATGTAGCCGCAGACGGCGAACTGACCTCGGACCTGGCAACCCGGGCCGCCCGCCGCGCGCTTGACCATGCAGAGATGACGACCGATGACATTGATCTTGTCGTCGTCGCCACGGCAACGCCTGATCTGACGTTTCCGGCAACCGCGGCGCAGGTGCAGGCCAATCTCGACATCCATCGAGGCTGTGCCTTTGATGTCCAGGCTGTCTGCACCGGCTTTGTCTATGCGCTGGCTGTAGCCGACAACTTTGTTCAGTTGGGGCAGTCCAAGGGGGCACTGGTCATCGGCGCTGAGACCTTTTCGCGCATTCTCGATTGGGAAGACCGCGGCACGTGCGTGTTGTTCGGAGATGGCTCCGGTGCTGTCGTCCTGCGGCCCGAGGAGGGCGACGGAACCGCTGCCGATCACGGTATCCTCTCGACCCACCTCCACGCCGATGGACGACACAAGGACATGCTCTATGTCGATGGCGGCCCGTCAACAAACCAGCGGGCCGGGCTGCTGCGCATGGAAGGCCGCGAGGTCTTCAAGCATGCGGTGGTGAACCTTGCGCAGGCCGTGGACGAGGCTCTGGAGGTCAATGGGCTGACCGGAGACGATGTCGACTGGCTGGTTCCGCATCAGGCCAATCGCCGCATCATTGACGCGACAGCGCGCAAGCTAGGAATGACCGAAGAGAAGATCGTTCTGACCATCGAACGCCATGCCAACACATCCGCGGCCTCGATCCCCCTGGCTCTGTCGGAAGCCACGGGTGACGGGCGGATCAAGGCCGGCGACATGGTTCTTCTCGAAGCGATGGGCGGGGGTTTTACGTGGGGTTCCGCCATGGTGCGCTGGTAACCTAAAGCATTATATGAGGAATGGGCCCTAATCGGATTCAGTGCCGCTTAAGATTTCAGACGCAAGCAGTTGATATTGACTGATTTTCTCCCTGCAGTTAGCCTAGTTTCTCAAAGCGGTGGGAGGCACGTCGCCAATGGTGGAAAGAACCATGACAAGGGCGGACCTCACAGAGGCCGTCTACCACGAGGTGGGGCTCTCGCGGAGCGAGTCGGCTCAACTCGTCGAATCCGTACTGGGGGAGATTTCCGACACCCTGGCTCAGGGAGAGTCGGTGAAGATATCTTCGTTTGGCAGTTTTGCTGTGCGCGACAAGGCGCCACGGATCGGGCGCAACCTGAAGACCGGCGAAGAGGTCACGATCTCATCGCGCCGTGTTCTGGTTTTCCGCGCGTCTCATGTCCTCAAGGATCGCATTAACGACGACCACGCCGCACGGCGAGAGGACTAGGCGATGGCCGCGGGCAACGGACGCAGCAACGACAGCGGGTCGCGGCGTGGGGGCAAATCGAAGGCTGCCTTCCGCACTATCAGCGAAGTTGCTGACGAACTTGACGTTGCCCAGCACGTGTTGCGCTTCTGGGAAACGAAATTCCACCAGATCCGGCCTCTGAAGCGTGGTGGTGGACGACGTTACTATCGGCCCGAAGACATCGAGTTCCTGCGCAAGATCAAACGCCTTCTCTACACAGACGGCTATACGATCAAGGGTGTGCAACGCCTGATCAGGCAAGGCGGTGTCGCCGCACTTCAGGACGTTGAGGCGGCGGCTGACAATGTTGCCGCTACGACCGATGCCGTGACGTCAGCAGACACGCCTGACCAGCGTGCGGCCCTCGAAAAGGCAATTGCAGAACTAGAGGCATGCAGGCAGTTGCTGGCCGGGCGCGCTTGAGTTATGTCATCGCTCGCGGACGGCGCGACCGGTCCGAATTTGCCTTGGCGGAGCGTGGCGCAGCCTGGTAGCGCAACGGTCTGGGGGACCGTAGGTCGCAGGTTCAAATCCTGCCGCTCCGACCATTCCTCACAAAGCCCCACCATATTCTTCTGTGGCCTGCGTGTGTTCGATAGCGTTCATTCAACCAGAAGTCGCGTAATGTTGAGGAAAAGGGATCGCGCCTTCAGGGGGGCATCGCATACTGGGGCCTTGGGATTGACGTTGCAGCAGTCGGGAACAGAAGGCGATGACGGAGACAGAATCGCGCAGCCTTGCGCACTGTGCCGTGCTCAACGGTGTGGAACAGCGCACGGTGAAGGGCATTGAGGCCGCGGCGACGTGGAACACCTTTGCCGTCGGCGAGCAGATCTGCGTTAAGGGTGAGGTCAGCACCGATTTTATCTTTCTTGTGTAAGGTTCGGCCCGCGTCCTGATCCAGGCGTCCTCCGGTCAGGAGATCGCCTTTGCCGATGTCGATGCGGGCGGACATTTCGGAGAACTTTCGGTGGTCGATGGTGGTGAACGATCGGCAACCGTTGTTGCCGTTGATCAAGTGCGTCACAGCATCTGTTCCTCGGGTTGTGATGCTTGAGGTCGTGAAGCTGGATTCCAAGGTTTCGATCAACCTGATGGAGGATTTTGCAAGGATCCTCCGGGGCTCGAACGAACGTGTGGCCGATCTCAGCACGAAGTCGGGCATTCAGCGTGCATTGGACGCCTACAACCACCATGTCAGTGGTAGCAACCAGGACAGAAGTGATGCCTGAAGCGTGCAGACCGAACCATGCGGGACGACCTCATTGCGGGTGCTGTGTGACGCCATGGACATGACGACCGACAAAGCGAAAGTCAGATATGCTTTGCTGTCTGTCGGCGAGATGACCGCGGCGGACCTGCGCACCATCGCCGAAGGAACGCCAGTCATCACGTTGATGGAGCGTGCAGGCCAGGCCGTTGCCGATGCAATCCGGTCACGCTGGTCGAAGCGCGCAACGCTGGTGTTGTGTGGTCCAGGAAACAACGGCGGCGATGGTTTTGCCGTGGCATGTCTCCTCGCAGAAGCCGGATGGCCGGTGCGGGTCGCGCTTCTGGGCCCGATGGATGCCATGCAAGGAGATGCGGCGCAGATGGCCGAGCGTTGGTCAGGATCAGTTGAGTGCTGGGATGATGTGGACGCAGCGTCCGCAGGCCTGATCGTTGATGCGGTGTTCGGAGCCGGTCTCTCACGTCGGCTGAGTGAAAAGGTTAGCAGCGTCCTGGAACGGATCGCCTCACCATGCGTTGCCGTTGACCTGCCCAGTGGTGTGTCCGGTGACAGCGGTGCCTTGCTCGGTCCCGCGCCGCGGGCCGATCTTACGGTGACCTTCTGCCGTGCCAAACCTGGCCATCTGTTGGCACCTGGACGTTTCCACTGCGGCGACGTGGTCGTTGCGGATATCGGAATCACCGACGAGACGGTGAACATTCTTCAGCCCTCGTTGTGGCAAAATCATCCCGATCTTTGGCGGCGCCGTTGGCCGTGGCCGGACGGGGATCTGCACAAGTACAGCAGGGGCCATCTTTTCGTGGTTGGCGGTGGAATGGCCACCAGCGGTGCGGCCCGTCTTGCAGCAAGGGCCGGGCTTCGCGCCGGCGCGGGGCTGGTCACCTGTGCTGTTCCGCGAAGTGCTTTGTTGGTTTATGCGTCACAGCAGACCTCGGTTATGACAACACCGCTCCCGACACCTGACGCACTGCCGGAACTGATGGAAGAGCGGCGTGTCAGGGCGGTCGCTCTTGGACCGGGGCAGGGGTTGAGTGACGCCACGCAAGGCAATGTGCTGAAAACACTGTCTCTTGGCACTCCCTGCGTTCTGGATGCCGATGCACTCACGGTGTTCCGCGACAACGCCGACGACCTCTTCAGTGCTCTCCATGAGCACTGTGTTTTGACACCGCATGAAGGTGAGTTTCAGCGGCTGTTTCATCGTTCAGACAACAAGCTGAAAGATGTTCGGCATGCGGCGGAAGTTGCCGGCTGCGTTGTTCTCTTGAAGGGGCCTGATACCGTGATTGCTGAGCCTGCAGGCGATACCGTGATCAATGACAACGGACCAGCCGATCTTGCGACAGCCGGATCGGGCGATGTGCTGGCGGGTTTTGTTGGCGGCCTACTTGCTCAAGGCTGTGGTCCGTTCGACGCTGCGGCAATGGGGGCCTGGCTCCATGGTGAGGCAGGTCGGCAGGTTGGGCCGGGCCTGATTGCCGAGGATTTGCCCGAGGCCGTTCCGGCCGTGCTGAGACGTTTGAAGTTGGGTGCCGTATGAGCGAGATCGAAAAGAACAGGAACTTCTGGGACCGTGCCCTGCATCAGCTTTCGGGAGCCTGGCAGGATATCTCCGATGTCGCGCGAATCAGAGTCTCGAGCCAGGTGCGTCCGGATCTGCCCGACGACGATCGGGACCGCATGCGCGAGCGCATACGTGATTGTATCGCAGCACGTGGCGGCGAGGCTGTTGCACGGGCCAGGGCTGCGCATGTCGGCCAGAGTTATCTTTCGCTCGATCAAACGGGCCGTCGCCGTTTTCTGGCTGTGCTGGCATCTGATTTCGATATGGATCTCGAAGAAGTTGCGCGGGAAGCCCAGGCAATGCTCCATGCCGAGGATGCCGAGGCGAAACGCGCGCTAGCAGCGTCCCTGCGTAGCGCCACAATTGCCCCCAGGATGCAGCTCTTCACCCAATTCAACGGTCTTCCGGACGGTCTCAAGTTCCTGGTCGACATGCGCGCGGATGCCCTCGAGGGAAGGCGTGAAGAACCATTGCTCACCCGCGTGGCCGACGATCTCCAGCAACTCCTGGCTGCCTGGTTCGACGTCGGGTTCTTGCAGCTTCGCAGTCTCACCTGGGATTCGCCGGCCTCGCTTCTTGAAAAGCTGATCGCCTATGAGGCCGTGCATCGCATCGCCAACTGGAGCGATCTGAAGAATCGCCTGGAACCTGATCGCAGGCTCTTTGCCTTCTTCCATCCCAACATGCCCGAAGAGCCGCTGATCTTCGTCGAAGTCGCGCTGGTCGACAGCATGGCCGATAGTGTTCAGCGTCTGCTCGACGAGGATGCGCCGCTTGTGAAATCCGAAACGGCAGAGGCAGCCATCTTTTATTCCATCTCGAATACGCAGCCCGGTCTGGCGGGGGTCAGCCTTGGTGATTTCCTGATCAAGCGCGTCGTTGAGGAACTGCGTCGTGAACTGCCGAACCTCAAAGTATTTGCGACCCTATCACCAATTCCGGGCTTTACGCGGTGGCTGCGGCGACATCTTGCCGATGCCGATTCTCTTGGCCATGCGCCGGCCGGCGTTGCGGCGGAAGCGGCTCCGGCGGAGCTTTTGGCTGCCCTGGACAGGGAAACACTGGAAGCTGTGCGCCCCTGGCGCCACCAGTTGCTGGTATTGGCGGCGCGTTACCTTCTGGATGAAAAGAGAGGAGACAGGCCGCTCGATCCGGTCGCGCGGTTCCATCTCTCTAACGGCGCTCGCGTGGAGCGTCTCAACTGGATGGGCGACCTTTCAGAGAAGGGGCTCGATGAATCCGCATGTCTGATGGTGAACTACCTTTACTGTCTCGACGATATCGCCGCGAACTATGAGGCCTTCGCAACACAAGGTGAGATTGCTGCATCCGGTGACGTGCGCGCTCTGGCCCGGTCTGGACGCGATTGAGATCAATCGCGCGGCGTGGTTGCCTGCGCGATCATTCAAGACTATATGGACCGCCCCAGACTGTCGGCCTGGCTTTGGCCTGAGCAGCGCGGGCGTGGTGGAATTGGTAGACACGCCAGATTTAGGTTCTGGTGACGAAAGTCGTGGGGGTTCAAGTCCCTCCGCCCGCACCATGTCCCAGCGAGTCGCTTGTTGATTCAAAGCCTGGCGGACAACCCGACCAACCTCTTGACACACGGCCATACCATGCAGGTTACCGAGACCGCCTCCGACGGGCTGAAACGCGAATACAAGGTGGTGATTCCCGCCGATGACATGAGTGCACGGATCGATGCGCGTGTGCAGGAATTGCGCCGCACGGTTCAGCTCAAGGGCTTCCGCCCGGGCAAGGTGCCCGCAGAACTGCTGAAAAAACAGTACGGCCAGGCGATTGTCGGCGAAGTCGTGCAGCAGACGCTGCAGGACACCTCTGGCGACGTCATCAACGGCCAAGGCGTTCGCCCGGCAACCCAGCCCAGCATCGAAGACATGTCGTTCGATGAGGGCACTGATCTTGAGTATGTCATTGCTGTTGAGGTGATGCCCGAGATCGAGACCGATGACTTCTCTAGATTCGCCCTCGAGAACCTCGTCATCGAAGTGACCGACGATGAGGTCGACGAGGCTGTCGAGCGCCTGCGTGAACGCAGCAAGATCTCTGCGGAAACCGATGAGGGCTACAAGGCCAAGGAAGGCGATTCGCTCCGAATCGACTTTGTCGGCAAGGTCGACGGTGAAGAGTTCCCCGATGGCGCGGCCGAAGATCATGTCGCCGAGATCGGCGCCGGCCGTTTGCTGCCGGAGTTTGAAAGCAGTTTGACCGGCAAGAAGGCGGGTGACAGCTACACCGCAAAGGTGACGTTCCCGGATGACTACGGTGCTGAGCATCTGGCGGGCAAGGAAGCGGCTTTCGATATCACCGTGAAGGAAGTCCGCACCTCCACGACACCGGAGCTCAATGAAGAGTTCGCCAAGAGCCAGGGAGCCGAGAGCCTCGACGAGTTGCGCACGATGATGCGGGAACGCCTGTCCTCGGAGTATCAGCAACTGAGCCGCCAGCGTCTCAAGCGCACGCTCCTCGACCAGTTGTCGGAGAGCTATTCCTTCGCCGTTCCGCCCAGCCTGGCCGACACGGAGTTTGACTCGATCTGGCATCAGGTGGAGCAGGAGCTCAACCAGCCGCACGACCATGATCATGGCGACGACGACCAGGGTCATGAGCCGGTCAGCGACGAGAAGCGTGAGGAGATGAAGGACGAGTACCGCACCATCGCCGAACGTCGTGTTCGTCTGGGCCTGCTTCTGAGCGAGGTCGGACGGGCGCACGATATTCAGGTCACGCCAGAGGACATGCAGCAGGCCGTGATCGAGCGGGCTCGTCAGTTCCCTGGCCAGGAGGCCATGGTGGTCAAGTACTACCAGGAGAACCAACAGGCCATTCAGGAGGTTACCGCGCCGATCCTCGAGGATCGCGTCGTCGACCAGATCCTGACGCAGGTGAAGCTGAGCGAACGTACCGTGTCCCCACAGGAGTTCTTCGATATCGAGAACGCCGACATAGCTGACGACAAGGAAGCTGCCGAGGCCAAAGAGAAGAAGCCCGCCAAAAAGGCGGCGAAGAAGGCTCCGGCCAAAAAGGCTGCCGCGAAGAAGGCGACAGCCAAGAAAGCTGCCGCCAAGAAGTCCACGGCCAAGAAAGCTCCGGCAAAAAAGGCGGCCAAGAAGAAGGCCGCCCCTTCAAAAGACGACGAAGCCTGACCATCTGAATGGGCTCACACAAAGGCGTATGACGACCGCATGAGCGATCCGATCGAGATTTACGGCAGCACCCTGGTCCCCATGGTTGTGGAGCAGTCGGCTAGGGGTGAACGTGCCTACGACATCTACTCCCGTCTCCTGAAGGAGCGCATCATCTTCCTGACCGGCGGCGTGAACGATCATGTCGCCAGCCTGATCTGTGCGCAACTTCTGTTCCTGGAGGCTGAGAATCCGACCAAGGATATTGCGCTCTACATCAATTCACCCGGCGGTACCGTGACTGCGGGTCTGGCGATGTACGATACGATGCAGTACATCCGCCCGAACATTCAGACGCTTTGTATCGGTCAGGCTGCGTCCATGGGCTCTCTGCTTTTGTGTGCTGGTGCCAAAGGGCATCGCTATGCGCTGCCCCAGTCGCGTATCATGATTCACCAGCCCTCGGGCGGTGCGCACGGGCAGGCTTCCGATATCGAGATTCATGCCCGCGAAATCCTGTTCGTGCGCCAGCGTCTTAATGAGATTTTCGCGCGCCATGCCGGCCAGGACCTGGCTGTGATCGAAGAAAACATGGAGCGCGACACCTTCATGACGCCGGATCAGGCCAAGGACTTCGGCCTGATTGATGAGGTGGTCTCGTCGCGCAACGAAATCGACGACGGGTCCGAGTCCGAAGAGGGCTGAGACAACGTTGCAACCTTCACACATTCCCACACGGATGCGCCAAATGGCGACGGCACAGGTTGTTTTCGTGCCGACGTTTTGTCTAACATGTTGTTGTGACAGGCCCCTGAAGGAACCTGCTTGATGAGCAAAGGCGGCGATTCAAAGAACACCCTCTACTGTTCTTTCTGCGGAAAGAGCCAGCACGAGGTGCGCAAACTGATTGCGGGCCCGACGGTGTTCATCTGCGACGAATGCGTCGAACTTTGCATGGATATCATCCGCGAGGAGAGCAAGAGCTCCGTCGTGAAGTCGCGCGATGGCGTTCCCACTCCGCGCGAGATCAGCGAAGTCCTGATGGACTATGTGATCGGCCAGAACCACGCCAAACGCATCCTGTCTGTCGCCGTGCACAATCACTACAAGCGGCTCAACAACGGCGCTCGTGGCGATGCCGTGGAACTGGCGAAATCCAACATCCTGTTGATCGGCCCGACCGGTTGCGGCAAGACCCTGCTGGCTCAGACCTTGGCGCGCATCCTGGATGTGCCGTTCACCATGGCTGATGCCACGACGCTCACCGAAGCCGGCTATGTCGGTGAGGACGTCGAGAACATCATTCTGAAGCTGGTCCAGGCGTCCGACTACAATGTGGAACGCGCACAGCGTGGCATCGTGTTCATCGACGAGGTCGATAAGATCGCACGCAAGTCCGACAACCCGTCGATCACACGGGATGTCTCGGGTGAGGGTGTGCAGCAGGCCCTGCTGAAGATTATGGAGGGCACGATCGCGTCGGTTCCGCCGCAGGGCGGCCGGAAGCATCCGCAGCAGGAGTTCCTGCAGGTCGACACCACCAACATTCTTTTCATTTGCGGTGGTGCGTTTGCGGGCCTCGAGAAGATCATTTCCGAGCGCGGCCAGCCGACGTCGATCGGCTTTGGCGCCGATGTCCGTTCGCCCGAAGAGCGCAAGATGGGCGAGATCCTCCGTCAGGTTGAGCCGGAAGACCTTCTGAAGTTCGGGTTGATTCCCGAGTTTGTCGGCCGTTTGCCGGTGCTGGCCACTCTTGACGATCTCGACGAGGACGCATTGGTCGAAATACTGGCCGAACCGAAGAATGCGCTGGTGAAGCAGTATCAGAAACTCTTCGAGATGGAGGAGATCAAACTCACCTTCACTGAAGAAGCGCTGCGTGCGATCGCGCGCAAGGCGATCGCACGTAAGACCGGTGCCCGTGGCCTTCGCTCGATCCTGGAGACCATCCTGCTCGATACGATGTTCGAATTGCCCAGTCTCGAAGGTGTCGAAGAGGTTGTGGTGAATCCGGAGGTCGTCGAGCACGGCAGCCAGCCGCTCATGATCTATGCGGAGCGCGAGGACGAGGTCGCACCGGCCTCCTGAGGGCCGCTTCTAGCGATTCAAGGGGTTTGAACCCCGTTCGCAGGTAAATTTTGTCTCCGGACACAACGGTCTTGATGTTTGACGCCGTGATCGCCACCTTAAATGAAGATTTGGGGCCCTCAAATGGCGCTGAACGCCGTTCGAGACCCGTTTAACTCCTGAATTTGGAGGCGAAAGCCGTGAGTTTGGCCCGTGGCGCCCTTTATGCGGTTCTTCCGCTGCGCGATATCGTCGTTTTTCCCCATATGATCGTGCCGCTGTTTGTCGGCCGCGAGAAATCCGTGCGTGCCCTCGAGGACGTCATGAAGGAAGACAAGCAGATCCTGCTTGTTGCCCAGAAGGATGGCTCGCAGGATGACCCGGGTCCGGACGAAATCTACGACATCGGAACGGTGTCGACGGTGTTGCAGCTGCTGAAGCTGCCCGATGGTACGGTGAAGGTGCTGGTTGAAGGTGGCCAGAGGGCCCGCATTGTCGACCAACTGCCCAACGAGGAATTCTTCCAGTCCTATGCGGAAGTCCTGGACGACAAGTCCGAGGATGAACGCGAACTGCAGGCTCTGGCCCGTGCTGTGGTCAGCCAGTTCGAAGAATATGTGAAGCTCAACAAGAAGATCCCGCCGGAGGTTCTGGTATCGCTCAACCAGATCGAAAACTACGGCAAGCTGGTCGACACCGTTGCCTCGCATCTCACCATCAAGATTTCCGACAAGCAGGCTCTGCTGGAGGTCGATTCCGTTCTAGAGCGTCTGGAGCGTGTCTATGCCTTGATCGAGGGCGAGATTGGCGTGATGCAGGTCGAAAAGCGCATCCGTGGCCGGGTCAAGCGGCAGATGGAGAAGACCCAGCGCGAGTACTATCTGAATGAGCAGATGAAGGCGATTCAGAAGGAACTCGGTGAGGGTGAGGACGGCCGCGACGAGGCCGGCGAATACGAAGAGGCCATCAAGAAGACCAAGCTGACCAAGGAAGCGCGTGAAAAGGCGTTGGCGGAGCTGAAGAAGCTGCGGACGATGAGCCCGATGTCGGCCGAGGCGACGGTGGTGCGCAACTATCTCGACTGGATGACCGGCATCCCGTGGAAGAAACGCACCAAGCTCAAGAAAGACATCAATCACGCCAATGAGATTCTCGACGCCGATCATTTTGGTCTTGAGAAGGTCAAGGAGCGGATCGTCGAGTATCTGGCGGTTCAAGCCCGCAGCAAGAAGCTGAAGGGGCCGATCCTCTGTCTTGTGGGGCCTCCGGGCGTCGGCAAGACGTCCCTCGGCAAGTCGGTCGCCAGGGCGACTGGCCGGAACTTCGTGCGTATGTCGCTAGGCGGCGTGCGCGACGAAGCCGAGATCCGTGGTCATCGCCGGACATACATCGGCTCGATGCCGGGCAAGATCGTCCAGGGAATGAAAAAGGCGAAATCGTCAAATCCGCTTTTCCTGCTCGACGAGATCGACAAGCTGGGCGCCGACTGGCGCGGCGATCCCAGTTCCGCGCTTCTGGAGGTGCTCGATCCGGAGCAGAACTCGGATTTCAACGATCACTATCTTGAGGTCGATTACGATCTCTCAGACGTGATGTTCGTGACCACGGCGAACTCCACCCGCATCCCTCAGCCACTGCTGGACCGCATGGAGCTCATCCGCATCTCCGGTTACACCGAAGACGAGAAGGTGCGCATCGCCATGGACCACCTGGTGCCGAAGCAGTTTGCGGCTCATGGCCTGAAGGAAGGTGAGTGGTCGATTTCCGAAGGCGGGCTGCGCGACATCGTGCGCTATCACACGCGTGAGGCTGGTGTCCGTAACCTTGAGCGAGAAATCGCCAACCTCCAACGCAAGGCGGTCAAGGAGATCGTTGCCGGTGAAACCGAAAGCGTGAAGGTTACGGCCCGCAACCTCGACAAATATGCCGGTGTGCGCCGGTTCCGTTACGGTGAAGCCGAACATGACGACATGGTCGGCATCACGACGGGACTTGCTTACACAGAGGTCGGAGGCGAGCTGTTGTCGATCGAGGCTGTGGTTCTGCCTGGCAAAGGGAAGATGACCATCACCGGCAAGCTCGGCGATGTCATGCAGGAGTCGATCCAGGCGGCCAAGAGCTACCTGCGCGCCCGTGCACCGGAACTGGGCCTGAAGCCGACGATCTTCGACAAGCGCGACATGCACGTTCACGTGCCTGAAGGTGCGACGCCCAAGGACGGTCCGTCCGCGGGTATTGGCATGTTCACGTCGATGATGTCGGCTTTGACCGGCATTCCGGTGAAGTGTTCGGTTGCCATGACCGGCGAGATCACGCTGCGGGGCAGGGTGCTCCCCATCGGTGGCCTGAAGGAGAAGCTCCTTGCTGCTCATCGCGGTGGCATCAAGACCGTGCTGATCCCCAAGGACAACGAAAAGGATCTGCCGGAGATTCCCGAGAACGTGAAACGCGGTCTGGAGATCATCCCGGTGTCCTCGGTTGACGAGGTGATCAAGGCTGCCTTGGTGGACGCTCCCGAACCCATCGAGTGGTCCGACGAAGATGAAGCCACTCTCGACAAGGTTCCGGATTCGAAGGATGGCGAGGTCGTGACGCACTGACCGGTGCGCCACGGCTTCTTCATGCATCCACAACAATCGCAGAATTCTGCGATTTTTCATGGCTTCCGCGTTGACGTTTTTGGTTTCGTCCCGGTAGAGTCGAATCGCTCTTGGGACGCCCATCCAGGTAGCAACTTCAATCGCCAACCGCCAACCGCCGATCGTGTGGGGGGGAGTTTACGTGAACAAGAATGATCTGATTGCTGTCGTCGCTGACTCTGCCGGCATGAGCAAGGCTGATGCCACTCGTGCCGTGGATTCAGTTTTTGATTCCATCTCTGGCTCGCTGTCGAATGGGACCGATGTCCGCCTTGTCGGGTTCGGGACCTTCTCGGTGGCGCATCGCGCCGCGAGCAAGGGTCGTAACCCGCGCACGGGTGAGTCGATCGACATCCCGGCGTCGAACCAGCCGAAGTTCAAGGCTGGCAAGGCCCTGAAGGACGCGGTCAACTAAGACTGCTCTTCAAAGATTTCGGAAGCCGCCGGCAGTCACTTGACTGTCGGCGGTTTTCGTTTCAAGGGCGGGGGCCCTGTAAGGGACAAAGGGCGGTTAGCTCAGCTGGGAGAGCGACTGGTTTACACCCAGTAGGTCGGCGGTTCGATCCCGTCACCGCCCACCACCCTAAAATAGTGGCTTCAAACGCCCCAATCCGCTTGACAGGTCAGGCTCGGCTGACTTAGACGAGCAGCCCTTGCTGGGGGTGTAGCTCAGTTGGTTAGAGTGCTGGCCTGTCACGCCAGAGGTCGCGGGTTCGAGTCCCGTCACTCCCGCCATTTTCCAGCAATGTAAGCCCTGAGGGTGGTGGCGAAATGCCGCCGTCTTGATTTGCTGTGCATGGCCTTGCCGGCTTGTTCGTTCGGCTGTCACAACGGCCTTCACAGGCGCTCCCTTGGGCCATATAAGGGATCGCTCATCGGGGACCGTATGACCGAACTTCTTCTCGAATATCTGCCCATCCTGATCTTCCTCGGGCTCGCCATCGTGATGGCGTGCGTGATGATCGGTGCGTCGTGGTTGGTTAGTCCGCAACGGCCCTATCCCGAGAAGCTCTCGGCCTACGAGTGCGGCTTCGATGCGTTCGAGGATGCCCGTGGCCGGTTCGATGTGCGCTTCTACCTGGTGTCGATCCTCTTCATCATCTTTGATCTTGAAGTTGCGTTCTTGTTTCCCTGGGCGGTCTCGCTCTCCGAGATAGGCCTGTTCGGCTTCTGGTCGATGGTGGTGTTCTTGGGCGTATTGACGATCGGGTTTGTTTACGAATGGCGGAAGGGAGCTCTCGAATGGGAGTAGAACCCATGTTGCAGGATATCCCTCCGGGCCCTGACCAGGACGCGCTGTTGCTGCGTGTTCGTCAGGAGATCGATGATAAAGGTTTTGTCCTGTCGAATGTCGACAAGCTGGTCAACTGGGCGCGGACGGGCAGTCTCTGGCCCATGACCTTCGGCCTCGCATGCTGTGGCGTGGAGATGATCCATGCCTACATGAGCCGCTACGATCTCGACCGCTTCGGCGTCATCCCGCGCGCCAGTCCGCGCCAGTCTGATGTGATGATCGTGGCCGGAACCCTGTGCAACAAGATGGCGCCGGCACTGCGCAAGCTCTACGACCAGATGGCCGAGCCCCGTTGGGTGATTTCCATGGGCTCGTGCGCCAACGGTGGCGGCTATTACCACTATTCCTATTCGGTGGTGCGCGGATGCGATCGCATCGTGCCGGTGGATATCTACATTCCCGGTTGTCCTCCGACCGCTGAAGCGTTGGTCTATGGCATTCTGCAGTTGCAGAAGAAGATTCGCCGTACCGGCAGCATCCGGCGCTAGAGCAGCTAGGGAAAGGGCACCATGTCCGAAGCTCTCAAAGAGATCGGCGGAATTGCGCAGGCGCGTTTTCCTGATTGCGCCGGCGAACTGACGTTTGATCGCGGACAGGCCACGCTTCATGCGTCGGTCGACGGACTGCTGGAGCTGCTGACCTGGCTGCGTGACGACAGCGACTCTCTCTTCAAACAGCTCATTGACGTTACGGCCGTCGATTATCCGAAGCGCGAACACCGTTTTGATGTGATCTACAACCTGCTGAGTCTGCGCCATAACATTCGCCTGCGCGTCAAGCTCGCACTTGGTGTGGAGATGCCGGTTCCATCCTGTTTCCAAATCCACAGCGCGGCCTACTGGCTCGAACGCGAGGTTTGGGACATGTACGGCATCTACTTTGCCGGTCACCCGGATTTGCGCCGCATCCTGACCGACTACGGTTTTGAAGGTCATCCGCAGCGCAAGGACTTCCCGCTCACCGGCCATGTCGAGATGCGTTACGACGAAGGCGAAAAGCGCGTGATCTACGAGCCGGTCAAGCTGACCCAGGCGTTCCGCGGCTTCGACTATCTCTCGCCATGGGAGGGTTCGCTCGACGTGCTGCCCGGAGATGAGAAGGCTGAGGACAAGACGGCGGAGGCCGGCAACGATGGCTGAAGTCGAAATCAAGACGACTACGATCAACTTCGGGCCTCAGCATCCGGCAGCTCACGGCGTGCTGCGTCTGGTGCTGGAGATGGACGGCGAGATCGTAGAGCGTGCCGACCCGCACATCGGCCTGCTGCATCGCGGCACCGAAAAACTGATCGAGTACAAGACCTATCTGCAGGCTGTGCCGTACTTCGACCGGCTCGACTATGTTTCGCCGATGTGTCTCGAGCACTCCTACGCTCTGGCAGTCGAGAAACTGCTGGGTATCGAGGTGCCTGTGCGCGGGCAGTATGTCCGGGTCCTGTTCTCTGAAATCACGCGTGTCCTGAACCATCTGCTGAACCTCACGACCTTCGCCATGGATGTCGGCGCACTGACCCCGGCGCTGTGGGCTTTCGAAGAACGCGAGCGCCTGATGGAATTCTATGAAGGCGTGTCGGGTGCACGTATGCATGCGGCCTATTTCCGTCCCGGCGGGGTTCACAAGGACCTGCCTGCCGGCATGGAAAAGGAGATCGACGAGTACTTCGATACGCTGCCGAAGGTGGTGGCCGACATTGAGTACCTGCTCAACGAAAACCGCATCTTCAAACAGCGCACGGTCGACATCGGCATGGTGTCGCAGGAAGACGCGATCAACTGGGGCTTTAGCGGCCCCATGCTTCGTTCTGCCGGAGTGCCCTGGGATCTGCGCAAATCGCAGCCCTACGACGCTTATGCGGACATGGACTTCGATGTGCCGGTCGGAACCGCGGGCGATTGTTTCGAGCGCTACATGGTGCGTCTGGAAGAGGTTCGTCAGTCAATCCGCATCATCAAGCAGTGCATCGCCAATATGCCGTCGGGGCCCGTCAAAACGACCGATCCGAAGGTCGCACCGCCGTCGCGTGGTGACATGAAGACGTCAATGGAAGCGCTGATCCATCATTTCAAGCTTTACACCGAGGGCTACCACGTTCCGGAAGGCGAGGCCTACGCGGCCGTCGAGGCGCCCAAGGGTGAGTTCGGCGTTTTCATCGTCTCGGACGGCAGCAACAAACCATACCGCTGCCGCATTCGTGCGCCCGGGTTTCTGCATCTGGCGGCCACTGACTTCCTGTGCAAGGGCCACATGCTCGCCGACGCCGCAGCCATCGTGGGCAGCATGGATATTGTGTTTGGGGAGATCGACCGATGAGCCTGGCACGGGGACGCCCCACTGCGCTGGATCAGCAACCCGAAAGCTTTGCGTTTTCTGCAGAAAATGCGGAGAAGGCGCAGGCGATCATTGCCAAGTATCCCGAAGGCCGCCAGCAGAGCGCGGTGATGCCGTTGCTCGACCTGGCGCAGCGTCAGGAGACCTGGGTGTCAATTGCGGCGATGGACCTCATCTCCGACATGCTCGATATGCCAGCCATCCGGGTCTACGAGGTCGCAACCTTCTACACGATGTACAATCTGGAGCCGGTCGGGGAATTTCTGATCCAGGTCTGCACGACGACGCCCTGTATGCTACGCGACAGCGACAGCATTGTGGAGGCCTGCCGGAGCCACCTCGGGATCGATTTCGAGGAGACCACCGAAGACGGCAAGTTCACGATGATGGAGGTCGAGTGTCTCGGCGCCTGCGTGAACGCGCCGATGGTGCAGATCAACGACGACTTCTACGAGGATCTCGACGCCGAGAAGATGTTGAACATTCTGGATGCCCTGAAGCGCGGCGAGAAGCCCGCGATCGGGTCGCAGAACGGTCGCCATACCTCCGAGCCCGCGTCGGGCGCCAAGACCTTGCAGGGTGGAGCCTGATCGATGTTGCAGGACAAGGATCGCATCTTCACCAACCTCTACGGCTTCGAGAGCCCGGACCTTGAGTCCGCCAAGAAGCGTGGCGACTGGGACAGCACCAAGGACCTGATCGCCAAGGGGCCGGACTGGATCGTTGATGAGATTAAGGCGTCGGAACTGCGCGGTCGCGGCGGTGCGGGTTTCCCGTCGGGTCTCAAGTGGTCGTTCATGCCCAAGGAGCGTCCGGAGGGACAACCCGCCTATCTTGTGGTCAATGCCGACGAGAGTGAGCCCGGCACGTGCAAGGATCGGGACATCATGCGCCACGATCCGCACAAGCTGATCGAAGGTTGCCTGCTGGCCGGCCACGCGATGCGTGCGACGGCTGCCTACATTTACATTCGCGGCGAGTTCTACAACGAAGCGGTGGCGCTCCAGCGTGCGATCGACGAAGCCTATGATGTCGGCCTGATCGGCAAGAACGCCTGCGGGTCCGGCTTTGACTTCGACGTCTACCTGCATCGCGGCGCCGGCGCCTATATTTGTGGCGAAGAGACTGCGCTTCTCGAGAGCCTTGAAGGCAAGAAGGGACAGCCACGCCTCAAGCCGCCGTTCCCGGCGATGGCAGGTCTCTATGGCTGCCCGTCCACGGTGACCAATGTCGAGACTGTGGCCGTGGCGCCGACCATTCTTCGCCGCGGTGGTGCCTGGTTTGCCGGACTCGGCCGCCCGAAGAACACGGGCACCAAGCTTTTCTGCATCTCGGGGCATGTGAATGAGCCCTGCAATGTCGAAGAGGAGATGGGCATTCCGCTGCGCGAGCTGATCGACAAACACGCAGGTGGCGTGCGCGGTGGCTGGGACAACCTGCTGGCGGTCATCCCCGGCGGTTCATCCGTTCCCTGCATGCCCAAACCGACCTGCGACGAGATCCTGATGGATTTCGACAGTCTGCGTGAGGTGAAGTCGGGCCTCGGCACGGCTGCGGTGATCGTGATGGATCAATCGACTGATATCGTGCGGGCGATCTGGCGACTGTCGAAGTTCTACAAGCACGAAAGCTGCGGTCAGTGCACGCCGTGCCGTGAAGGTACGGGTTGGATGATGCGCGTGCTGGGCCGCATGATCGAAGGCAATGCATCGATCGAGGAGATCGACATGCTGCAGGAGGTCACGACCCAGGTCGAAGGCCACACGATTTGCGCCCTGGGCGACGCGGCTGCCTGGCCGATCCAGGGGCTGATCAGGCACTTCCGGCCTGAGCTCGAACGTCGCATCCATGCCTATCGTGGCTCGTCCGCCATGGCGGCAGAGTAGGGGGCGACGATGAGCGATACCGTTAAGGTAACCATCGACGGCCAGGAGCTCGAGGTCGACAAGCGTCTGACGTTGCTCCAGGCCTGTGAACTGGCCGGTGCCGAAGTGCCGCGGTTCTGCTTCCAAGATCGCCTTTCGATCGCGGGCAATTGCCGCATGTGTCTTGTCGAGGTCGAGAAAGCACCGAAGCCCGTGGCGTCCTGCGCGCAGCCTCTGATGGATGGCATGGTTGTCCACACGCGTGGACCGGTCGCCAGAAAGGCCCAGAAGGGTGCGATGGAGTTCTTGCTGATCAATCATCCGCTCGATTGCCCGATCTGCGATCAGGGCGGCGAGTGTGACCTGCAGGATCAGGCCATGGGCTACGGCAAGGGGATCAGCCGCTTCGACGAGCAGAAGCGCTCGGTCCAGGAAAAGGACTTTGGTCCGCTGGTGAAGACGTTCATGACGCGCTGCATCCACTGCACGCGCTGCGTTCGCTTCATGGAAGAGGTTGCCGGTGTGCCCGACTTGGGTGCCACGGGCCGTGGTGAAGACACCGAGATCACGACCTACATCGAGAACGGCATTGCCAGCGAGATGTCGGGCAACATCATCGACCTTTGCCCGGTCGGCGCGCTGACCTCGAAGCCCTACGCTTTCGTTGCACGTCCCTGGGAACTGAAGAAGACCGAATCCATCGACGTGATGGATGCCGTCGGCAGCAACATCCGCATTGATGCACGTGGCCGTGAGGTTATGCGTGTCTTGCCGCGCCTCCACGAGGACGTGAACGAGGAGTGGATTTCCGACAAGACCCGCTTCGCCGTGGACGGGCTGACCAAGCGTCGCCTGGACCGCCCCTATGTCCGCAAGGACGGCAAGATGCAGGGCGTCGCCTGGGAAGAGGCCATCAAAGTCGTTGCCGAGCGCCTGGAAGGCCGTGACGGCTCGAAGGTCGCAGCGATCGCCGGTGATCAGGTCGATTGCGAGACCATGTTTGCCATGGGCTTGCTGCTCGATTTGATCGGCTCGCCCAGCCGCGACTGCCGCGAGGACGGCATGGCCGTGGATGCGTCTGTCCGCGCCTCTTACCTCTTCAACACCACTATCGCCGGCATCGAAGAGGCCGATGCCTGCCTGCTGATCGGCTGTGATCCGCGGCGCGAGGCCGCTCTTGTCAACGTGCGACTGCGCAAGCGCTGGATGCGCGGCGGTCTTAAGATTGCCTCGGTTGGCGCGCGGCTTGATCTCACATTCCCCGTCAGCCATCTGGGCGCCGGGCCGGACTCGCTGCAGCATATCATCAACGGCAAGGACGATTTCGCATCGGTGCTGAAGAATGCCGAACGCCCCATGATTATCGTGGGTGCAGGCGCTTTGGCCCGTACCGATGGTGCGGCGGTCCTCGCTGCCGCGCGTTCTCTCGCGGAGAGCTGTGGTGCCGTCGCCGAAGGCTGGAATGGCTTCAACGTGCTGCACACGGCAGCATCACGTGTCGGTGGTCTTGATCTCGGCTTTGTGCCGGGTGAGGGCGGACTGGATACTGCGGGCATCTGCGGCGCTGCAGCCAGTGGCACGATCGACACTGTGTTCCTGCTCGGTGCAGATGGCCTTGACCGCGGCAATTTTGGTGATGCCTGCGTGATCTACATAGGGCACCACGGCGATGCAGGCGCACAGGCCGCCGACATCATCCTTCCCGGTGCGGCCTACACGGAGAAAGAGGCGACCTACGTCAACATGGAAGGCCGACCGCAGCGCGCGAGTCGTGCGGTTTTCCCTCCGGGCGAGGCACGAGAGGACTGGCGTATCCTGCGGGCGTTGTCGGGCATGATGGGCTCGCCGCTGCCGTTTGTTTCGCTCGATGAGTTGCGTGAAGCAATGCTGGAGAAGGTGCCGCATCTTGGGGAGATCGACGAGATCGCCCCGGCGTCGTGGGCTTCCTTTGGTGCGGATGGTGCCATGGCGTCGGATGCCTTCGAATCAGCCGTCGCGAACTTCTACCAGACCTGCCCGATCAGCCGGTGTTCGGTGACAATGGCACAGTGTACGGATGCGTTTGTCACGCCGCTTGCGGCTACGGGCACGGGGGACTGATCGATGATGTTCCTCGAAACCTGGGTCCTGCCGTTGGTCCTGATCGTGCTGTCGATCCTGGCGATCCTGATTCCGGTTTTGCTGTCGGTGGCCTATCTTACTTATGCCGAGCGGAAGGTCATCGCGGCGATGCAGCTCCGAAGGGGGCCAAATGTGGTGGGGCCTTTCGGCCTCCTGCAGCCGATTGCTGACGGTGCCAAGCTCTTTCTGAAGGAAACGATCATCCCGACAAGCGCGAACAAGGTCGTGTTTGTCATCGCGCCAATGATCACCTTCATTCTGGCGATGGTCGGCTGGGCCGTGATTCCGTTTGGTGAATCCTCTTCGGGCATCTGGGTGCTGGCCAACGTCAATGTTGGCATTCTTTACCTCTTCGCCGTGTCGTCTCTGGGTGTCTACGGCATCATCATGGCCGGCTGGGCTTCAAACTCGAAGTACGCTTTTCTCGGGGCCCTGCGCTCTGCCGCTCAGATGGTGTCCTACGAAGTCTCCATTGGTTTCGTGCTGGTCACGGTTCTGATCTGTGTAGGTTCGTTGAACCTTGGCGACGTCGTTCTGGCGCAGAAGGGGAGCGGATTCTGGAATTGGTACTTCCTGCCGCTCTTCCCGATGTTCGTGATCTTCTTCATCTCGGCGCTGGCTGAAACGAACCGCGCGCCGTTCGATCTGCCGGAGGCTGAGGCCGAGTTGGTGTCCGGTTACAACGTCGAATACTCTTCGATGACCTTCGCGCTCTTCTTCCTCGGCGAATACGCGAACATGATCCTGCTGTCGGCGCTGGGCACCACGCTCTTCCTGGGCGGTTGGCTGCCTCCTCTGGACTTCGCGCCCTTTACCTGGGTGCCAGGGCCGATCTGGTTCATGTTGAAGACCTTCGCGCTGCTGTTTGTCTTCCTGTGGGTCCGCGCGACGTTCCCGCGCTATCGCTACGATCAGCTGATGCGGCTGGGCTGGAAGGTTTTCCTACCGTTGTCGCTGGCTGCCGTCGTTATCGTGGCGGGCACGCTGCAGATTTTCGATTGGTTGCCGTGATGAGGAGCACCATGCTACCTGCCGCGAAGACCCGGCCCGCGCATATCCGGAAAGACAGCTGCTGATGGCGTTCCTAGACCGCACAGCCCGCACCTTGCTGCTTGCCGAGCTTGTCTCGGGCATGGGCAAGACATTCAGCTACATCTTCAAGCGCCGCGTGACCGTCAACTATCCCTATGAAAAGGGCCCGCTTTCACCGCGTTTTCGTGGCGAGCACGCCCTGCGTCGTTATCCCAATGGCGAAGAGCGCTGCATTGCCTGCAAGCTGTGTGAAGCGATCTGTCCCGCGCAGGCGATTACCATCGAGGCCGAGCCGCGTGAAGACGGCAGCCGCCGCACGACGCGCTACGACATCGACATGACCAAATGCATCTACTGCGGCTTCTGCGAAGAAGCCTGTCCTGTGGATGCCATTGTCGAGGGTCCCAACTTCGAATTTGCGACCGAAACCCGTGCTGAGCTCTTGTACGACAAGCAGAGGCTGCTCGATAACGGCGAACGGTGGGAGAAGGAAATCGCCGCACGTCTCGCGGCGGATGCTCCTTACAGGTGAGCCGGAACACAGAGAAACCATGATACTTCAGACGCTCGCCTTCTACCTCTTCGCCGCTGTGCTCCTGGCATCGGCTGTGATGGTTATTTCGGCCCGCAATCCCGTGCATTCGGTGCTTTACCTGATCCTGGCGTTCTTCAACGCTGCTGCGCTCTTTGTGCTGATTGGTGCTGAGTTCCTGGCGATGATTCTTGTCGTCGTCTACGTCGGTGCGGTGGCCGTGTTGTTCCTGTTCGTCGTGATGATGCTCGACATCAATCTCACAGAGTTGCGCCAGGGTTTCCTGCAGTACCTGCCGATCGGTGCGCTGATCGGGCTGATCCTTCTGATCGAACTGTTGGTGGTCGCAGGCGGTTGGCACTTCGAGCCGGAGCTTGCAACGTTGGGCCAGGCACCGATCCCGGACATCACCGAGCGCAGCAACACCGGTGCAATCGGTGACGTGCTCTATACCCAGTATGCGTTCCTGTTCCAGGGCGCGGGCGTGATCCTGCTGATCGCGATGATCGGAGCGATCGTGCTTACCCTGCGCCATCGCGATATCCGTCGTCAGCGCATCGGAGACCAGATCGCCCGCCGTCCGGAGAATGTCGTCGAAGTCCGCAAGGTTCGTTCAGGGGAGGGCATCTGATATGGAGATCGGACTGGGCCACTATCTCACCGTTGCGGCGATCCTGTTCACACTGGGTATCCTCGGCATCTTCCTGAACCGGAAGAACGTGATCATCATCCTGATGTCGGTCGAGCTGATGCTGCTGGCCGTGAACGTCAATCTCGTGGCGTTTTCCGTGGAACTGGGCGATCTCGTCGGCCAGATCTTCGCGATGCTTGTGCTGACCGTCGCAGCCGCAGAGGCCGCGATCGGCCTGGCCATCCTTGTCGTTTACTTCCGAAACCGCGGTTCGATCGCGGTTGAGGATATCAACATGATGAAAGGCTGACTGGTCGTGGCACACGCAGCCGCCATCGTTTTCCTGCCGCTGATCGGCGCCATCGCCGCGGGCCTCTTCGGACGCCAGCTTGGCGACAAGGTCGCGCCGATGATCACCTGTGTCTTGCTGATCGCCACAGCGATCCTGGCCTGGCTCGTTTTCTTCCAGGTCATCAGCACCGGCTCGATCATTCACATCACACTCTTCATCTGGATCGATTCAGGTTCCTTCGAAGTCGATTGGGCGATCTACATCGATCAGGTCACCGCTGTGATGCTGATCGTCGTGACCACCGTGTCGGCCGTCGTGCATGTCTATTCGCTCGGCTACATGGACCATGACCCGCATCGTCCGCGGTTCTTTGCCTACCTCTCGCTCTTCACCTTCGCGATGCTGACGCTCGTAACAGCCGACAACTTCCTGCAGATGTTCTTCGGCTGGGAAGGCGTGGGTGTCTGCAGCTACCTGCTGATCGGATTCTGGTACAAGCGGCCCAGTGCCAATGCCGCTGCGATCAAAGCGTTCTTGGTGAACCGTGTGGGCGACTTCGGCTTTGCGCTCGGTATCATGGGCGTCTTCGTGATGTTCGATACCATCGTGTTCCAGGCGGTCTTCGACACGGTTCCCGACAAAGTTGGTGAGCAAATCCACTTCCTGTCCTGGGATTTCGATGCGATCACCGTGCTTTGCCTGCTGTTGTTCGTCGGCGCGATGGGTAAATCAGCTCAGGTTCCGCTCCACACTTGGCTGCCTGACGCGATGGAAGGTCCCACGCCGGTCTCCGCGCTGATCCATGCCGCGACGATGGTGACGGCCGGCGTCTTCATGGTCGTGCGCCTGTCCCCGATGTTCGAGCATTCGCCGACCGCGCTGACCGTTGTGACCATCGTCGGTGCGTCGACGGCGTTCTTTGCCGCGACCATCGGTATCACGCAGAACGACATCAAGCGCGTCATCGCCTATTCGACCTGCAGTCAGCTGGGCTATATGTTCTTTGCCTGCGGTGTCGGCGCTTATCCGGTTGCGCTTTTCCATCTCTTTACCCACGCCTTCTTCAAGGCGCTGCTATTCCTCTGCTCGGGCTCGGTGATCCATGCCATGCACGACGAACAGGACATGCGCCGGATGGGAGGGCTGTGGCGCAAGCTGCCGATTACCTACGTCTTCATGTGGATCGGCAGCTTGGCGCTGGCCGGCATCCCGCTCTTTGCCGGTTACTACTCGAAGGATCTGATAATCGAGAGCGCCTGGGTGACAGACAGCTTCTCAGGTCAGTACGCATTCTGGCTTGGTGTGGGTGCCGCGTTCCTGACTGCGCTCTATTCCTGGCGCCTGATCATTATGACGTTCCATGGCAAGCCGCGCATGACCAAAGAAGTCTTCGATCATGCGCATGAAGCGCCCAAGGTCATGTGGGTTCCGCTCACGGTGCTCGCTGTTGGTGCCGTGATCGGCGGCTACGCCATGTTCGGCGGCAAGATGGTCTACCATGGTGGCCAGAGCTTCTTCGGCGATTCCATCGCCATGGCCCAGGTCGAGCGGTCTTCCCACGCAGTTTCGCACGATGAAGCTTCGTCGGACGATCATGGCACGGCATCCGACAATGACGGCCACGGTGCTGGCACCGAAGATATCTACGACATCATCGACAAGGCGCATGACGACACCCCGTTCTGGGTGAAGGCGATGATCCTCATCATCGTGCTAACCGGCATCATGACAGCTTATGTCTGCTACATGTTCCGACGGCACATTCCGGGTCTGCTCGCGAGCCAATTCAGACCGCTATACAAGTTCCTGCTGAACAAGTGGTACTTCGATGAGCTGTTCGACTGGATGTTCGTGCGTCCGGCCAAGCGGCTGGGTCTTGGGCTCTGGAAAGCCGGTGACGAAGAGGTTATCGACGGCCTGGGTCCGGATGGTGTCGCTGCGGCCACGCTCAATCTGGCGCGCCGTGCCAAGACCCTGCAGTCCGGCTACGTCTATCACTATGCATTCGCCATGCTGATCGGCCTCGTTGTGGTCGCCAGCTGGTTCCTGTTCCGGGTTCTGGGCTAGGGGTTTGTTGCATGTCTGACTGGCCCCTTCTTTCCCTCGCCATCTTCCTGCCGCTGATCGGCTCGGCGTTCATCCTGTTCATCCGCAACGAGGATGAAGAGCGTGTCGCAGAGAACGCGCGTAACGCAGCGCTTTGGTGCTCGCTGATCGTTCTGGTGATAGTCGTCGCGATCTGGATCATGTTCGATCCCTCGACAGCCGAGTTCCAGTTCGTCGAGCAGGTTCCGTGGATTCCTGCCTACGGCATCCAGTACTACCTCGGCATCGACGGCATCTCGCTCTTTCTGATCGTGCTGTCCGCGTTCCTGACACCGGTTTGTATCCTGTGCTCGTGGACCGCGATCCAGAAGCGCGTGAAGGAGTACATGATCGCATTCCTGGTCATGGAATCGCTGATGATCGGTGTGTTCTCCTCACTCGATTTCGTCCTGTTCTATCTCTTCTTCGAGGCCATGCTGATCCCGATGTTCCTGATCATCGGTGTCTGGGGCGGCCCGCGCCGGATCTACTCGGCTTTCAAGTTCTTCCTCTACACCCTGGTCGGCTCCGTGCTTCTGCTCGTGGCGCTGCTGGTGATGTATTTTGAGGCGGGCACCACGAGGATTCCTGACCTCATGAATGCCGGGTTCGATGAGGACATGCAGCGCTGGCTCTGGCTCGCCATGTTCGCGTCCTTCGCCGTGAAGGTGCCGATGTGGCCGGTGCACACCTGGCTGCCCGACGCTCACGTCGAGGCGCCCACGGCGGGTTCGGTGATCCTGGCTGGTGTGCTGCTGAAAATGGGCGGTTACGGCTTCGTTCGGTTCTCGCTGCCGATGTTGCCGGAAGCCTCAGAGTACTTTGCGCCGCTGGTTTTCTCGCTGTCGATTATTGCCATCATCTACACGTCGCTGGTCGCGCTGATGCAGAACGACATGAAGAAGTTGATCGCCTATTCTTCGGTTGCCCATATGGGCTTCGTGACGATCGGTATCTTCTCGTTGAATCAGCAGGGTATCGAGGGCGGCATCTATCAGATGCTCTCGCATGGTGTGGTCTCGGCCGCGTTGTTCCTGTGTGTCGGTGTCGTCTACGATCGCATCCACAGCCGTGAGATCGCGCGCTACGGCGGGCTCGTGAACCGGATGCCGCGTTATGCCTTCATCTTCATGGTGTTCATGCTGGCCTCGGTCGGACTTCCGGGCACGTCAGGGTTCGTGGGCGAGTTCCTTGTGCTGGTCGGCGCGTTCCAGGCCAACACTTGGGTCGCCCTGCTGGCGACCACCGGCATCATCCTCGGTGCGGCCTACATGCTCTGGCTCTATCGCCGCGTTGTGTTTGGTGAACTGGTCCATGAAGACCTCAAGACCATCGTAGACTGCAACCGCCGTGAGTTGCTCTATTTCGTACCGCTGATCATCGCGGTCCTGGTGATGGGCGTCTGGCCCGAACCTTTCCTCAACGTCATGCATGTTTCGGTCGAGCATCTGGTCGATCAGACCCAGGGCTCGGCCATACTGGCCCAGGTCGGAAACTAGGGGAGGGGACGCATGCACGAACTCGCTCTCTCCGATCTTCAGGCCATCCTGCCCGAACTGTGGTTCGCGGTGGCCGGCATGGCGCTGCTCATGCTCGGCGTCTTTGTCAAAGGCCCCACCACACGTCTTGCCGTTTGGCTGGCCGTTGCCGTCTTTGCCGTTGCCGGCATCCTGATCAACACACAGGACGCATCGGATAGCAGCTTCGGCGGGCTGGTGATCATCGACACCTTCGGGGACTTCATGAAGACCCTGGTGCTTATCGGCGCAGGTCTGACGCTCATCATGTCTCTGGGCTTTATCCAGCGCGAAGGCATGGACAAGTTCGAATATCCCGTGCTGGTCGTGTTCGCGACGCTGGGCATGTTCATCATGATCTCGGCAAACGATCTGATGACGCTCTATGTGGGCCTCGAGATGCAGAGCCTGGCGCTCTATGTTTGCGCGGCCTTCCAGCGCGACAACCTGCGCTCCAGCGAGGCTGGCCTTAAGTACTTCGTCCTCGGGGCGGTCGCTTCGGGGATGTTGCTCTACGGCGCGTCCATGGTCTACGGCTTCTCGGGCACGACCGCCTTCGATACACTGGCGACCCTTCTGGCCGATGGTCAGGACGTCTCGATGGGTATTGTGGTCGGGCTGGTGTTCATTGCTGCGGGTCTAGCCTTCAAGGTCTCCGCCGTGCCGTTCCACATGTGGACCCCCGATGTCTACGAGGGTGCACCGACACCGGTCGCCGCTTTCTTTTCGGTTGCGCCCAAGATCGCCGCGATGGCGCTTCTCATGCGCGTCCTGATGGGACCGTTTGCCGGTCTGTTCGACGAATGGCAGCAGATCGTCTTTTTGCTGGCCGTTGCCTCGATGTTCCTGGGCGCGATCGGTGCCATCGGTCAGAACAACATCAAGCGTCTGATGGCGTACAGCTCTATCGGTCATGTCGGCTTTGCCCTGGTGGGTGTCGCCGCCGGCACGGCCGAGGGCATCAACGGCGTTGCGATCTACCTGGCGATTTACCTCGTCATGGGCGTTGGTACCTGGGGCTGCATTCTCGCCATGCGCCAGCAGGGTGCCATGATGGAGGGTATCAACAATCTCGCCGGCCTGTCCCGCACCCATCCGCAGCTGGCTCTTTGCCTGGCGATTTTCATGTTCTCGATGGCCGGCATTCCGCCGCTCGCCGGGTTCTTCGGCAAGTTCTACGTCTTCATGGCGGCGCTGAACGAGGGGCTCTACACCCTGGCCGTCATCGGCGTTCTGACCAGCGTGATCGGTGCGTTCTATTACATCCGGATCGTGAAGATCATGTACTTCGACGATCCGGTCGATGAACTGGACAAGCCGATCGGTCGTGAGGTCTGGCCGGTGATTGGTGTGACGGCGGCTGTGACCCTTCTGTTCTTCGTATACTCCGGCCCGTTGATCGACGGCACGCTGGCTGCCGCAGCCTCGCTGGTTCCGGGTATGGGGCTGGGCGAGCAGGCTGCTCTGGCACAGTGACGCCCCAGCTTCCCGAACCCTTCCATCTGATCGACCTCGACGCGGTCGGCAGCACGAACAACGAAGTTTTCAAGCTGGCCGCTCAGGACGCGAAGGACTGGACGGTTGTCCGTGCCCGTGAGCAGCTCGCCGGGCGCGGCAGGCAGGGCAAAAGTTTTGCCTCACCGCCAGGGAACTCCTACACATCGTTCCTGATGCGTCCGTTCTGTGCACCGGCCCAAGCGGCACAGATTGCCCTGGTGACCGGCCTCGCCGTTGCCGAGGCGATGGGCAATCTGGCTCCTGAGCTTCCGCGAGCGTTTTGCAAGTGGCCCAACGATGTCCTGATTGACGATCACAAGGTTGCAGGCATCCTGGTCGAATCTTCGATCATGAAAACGTCTGTCGAGACGATTGTGGTTGGGATTGGCGTAAACCTCACCAGCCATCCGGATCTGCCGGGGTTGCGGATCAGTGACCTTCAGTGCCTGGGTGCCTCGAACGTCGACCGTGACATCTGGCTCCAGGCTCTCTGTGTGGCATTGCATCGCCGAATCCAGCAATGGGAATCCGAAGGCTTTGCGGCTCTGCATAACGACTGGTCGGCGCGGGCCGCAGGGATCGGCCGTCGTGTAACCGTTCAGATGTCACCGCCGGTCACCGGGCGGCTTCGAGGTATCGACACCCATGGTCATCTGCTGGTCGATGATCAGGCCGGTGTGACACACCGTTGCGTTTCGGGCTCGCTCGTGCTGGAAGACGTGGCATGAGTGACTCCCTTCTTCTTGCTATCGATCAGGGCAACACCAATACGGTCTTTGCCATATTCCGGGGATCTGACCTAGTCGGTCAGTGGCGCATTGCCACCAAGACCGACCGGACCGCCGATGAGTTCGCCGTCTGGCTCTATCAGCTGATGACACTGGATGGTTTGCAGGCCCAAGATATTCAGGATGTGATCATCGCCAGCGTGGTGCCACAGGCCTTGTTCGATCTGAAGACATTGTGTCGCAAGCATTTTGACTGTGAGCCCCTGGTTGTCGGTGAGTCCGCTGATCTCGGTATTCCCCTGCGAATCGACGACGCGCGTGAAGCCGGGGCGGACCGCTTGGTGAACGCCGTGGGCGCCTTCAGCCGGTTCGGCGGCCCTCTGATCGTGATCGACTTCGGTACGGCGACGACGTTCGATGTCATCGATGAAGACGGTGGCTTTGCAGGTGGTGTTTTTGCACCGGGAATTCATCTGGCACTCGATGCCATGCACAGGATATCGGCCCGTTTGCCGAGGATCGGTGTCGACAAACCCGAAACCGTGATCGGCACCAACACGGTCTCGTGCATGCAGAGCGGCGTCTACTGGGGCTACGTCAGCCTGATCGAGGGCGTCGTGCGCCGCATGCGTGAGGAGTACGGCAAGCCGATGAGGGTTGTCGCGACAGGCGGCCTGGCGCCTCTGTTTGATGCTGCTACAGACACCATTGATGACATCGACCCTGAGATCACGGTCCGGGGACTGCTGGAAGTCTGGCGTCACAGCTGTGGTGTGGTCGACTGATCGTGGCGAAGCAGAAAGCGCTTCATTTCCTGCCCTTGGGCGGTGCTGGCGAGATCGGCATGAACCTCAACCTCTATGAGTATGATGGCTCCTGGCTGATGTGCGATCTGGGCGTCACCTTTGCGGGTGACGAGCTGCCGGGCATTGATCTTGTGATGCCGGACTTGTCCTTCATCGAGCGGCGCAGGGAAGGGCTGGTCGGTCTGGTAATCACGCACGCCCATGAAGACCATCTTGGTGCGGTGCCCTATCTCTGGCCGCTGCTGCGCTGTCCGGTCTATGCCACACCGTTTGCCGCTGCACTCCTGCGCAGAAAGCTGGACGAGGGCGCTGAGGGTGTCGAGGGCATGACGATCACGGAGGTGCCTTTGGGCGGCGCCATCGACCTCGAACCCTTCCAGATCGAACTCTTTACCTTGACCCACTCCATTCCCGAGCCCAACGCGTTGCTGGTTCACACGCCCCATGGCTCGATCATGCATACGGGCGACTGGAAGCTCGATCCCGACCCGCTGATTTCCGAGCCTGCCGACGAAGCGGCCCTGCAGGCCATGGGGGATGACGGCGTTCTCGCCATGGTGTGCGACTCGACCAATGTGTTTCAGCTCGGAACCTCGGGTTCCGAAGCGGATGTGCGCGAAAGTCTGACGCAGCTCATCGCAGAGCATAGTCGTCGCGTGGTCGTGACGACGTTCGCGAGCAATCTCGCGCGCCTGCTCACTATCCATGAGGCTGCCGAGGCCAATGGCCGGACCTGTGTTGCGGTGGGCCGGTCCATGTGGCGCATTCTCGATTGCGCACGCGAGACGGGCTACCTGCCCAGAAACGTGCGTTTCATGAACGACCGGGACGCCCGCGATCTGCCCGACGACAAGGTCCTATACATGATGACCGGCTGTCAGGGTGAGGCGAACGCGGCGCTGTCACGTGCGACAGACGGCAACCACCCTGCGATCGAGCTTGGCGCCGGCGACACCGTGATATTCTCATCGAAGATCATTCCCGGTAACGAGAAGACGATCTTCGACCTGATCAATCGGCTGACGCGACTCAACGTCGAGGTCATCACCGAGAAGGAGCGGTTCGTGCACGTCTCCGGTCATCCCAACCGGGATGAGCTGGCGCGCATGTACCAGTTGGTTCGCCCCAAAATTGCCGTGCCGGTTCATGGCGAACTGCGTCACATGCGAGAACACGCTGCTCTGGCCCTTGGGCTTCAGGTGCCCCAGGCGGTCACCGTCGAGAACGGTGCCATGGTGCGTCTGGCTCCTGGCAAACCGGAAATCATCGACCATGTGGAGCACGGTCGCCTGGCCTGGAACGGACGTGGGACGATTCCGGTCGACGGCAGTGTGATTCGTGAGCGACGCAAGCTGATGTTCAACGGCGCTGCCTTTGTCACGGTCGTGATCGACAATGACGGTGAGCTTGTGTCCGACCCTATCGTCAGCGCCCACGGGCTGCTGGAGCAGGGTGATGATGAACAGGTCATCGATGATCTGATCGACGATGCGATAGCGGCGGTTGAAGGCCTCTCGCGTCCCCGTCGAAGGGATGACGATTCAATTCGCGACGCGGTCAGAACTGCAGTGCGCCGCACCCTGCGCACGGAGTTCAATCGCAGACCCGTGGTGGAAGTTCAGCTGGTGCGCGTCTGAAACCCTTATTCGTTCTCGGGTGGTGCGTAATCTCTAGGCGCCGATTGGCAACGGAAACGCCTGCGTCATGGCCAAGAAACCCGACCCCCTGCATCAGTCCGGGCCCAACGTCCTGCGGATGACCCGAGAGGGTGCGATGCTCTAAAACCGGCACGACAGGTATGCCGGACGGTCTCTTTAGCTCCTGGGCGAGTAAAGCCCCGTCGAGACGGAGCTTTACGGACGTATTCTACCTCCCGGCCATACAGTGATTGAGGTCGGTGCGAACATGGGAGCCCACACAGTTCCGCTGGCTTCGTTTTTGCGCCGGCAGGGCGCGTGTACGCGTTCGAGCCGCAACAGCCGATGTTCCAGCTTATGTGCGCAAATCTCGCACTGAACGGGCATCTAAACACCCGCGCCTGGAACTGTGCCGTCTCCGATGAGCCCGGCACGCTCTACATTCCGCCGTCCAACTACCAGCGGAGCTACAACTTTGTTGGTATCGCGATGAATGGCGAGGCGGGCGCCGGCTATTCCGTCGATGCGGTGACGCTTGATGACAAGATCGACGTCGAAGGGATAGAGCTGAATGTCTTCAAAGGGGCGAGCAGGCTGATTGAGACCTTCCCTCGGGTGATCTATGCCGAAAACAAAATCCGCGAGAAATCTCCGGTGCTTTTGCAGTGGCTCATGGACATCGGCTACCGAGCCTACTGGCATCTGCCGTTCATGTTCACGCGCGACAACTTCTATGGTCTGGAACAGAATCCGTTCACGGACCCGGCGGGTCGTCTAATCCTATCGGTCAACTTTCTGGCAGCGCCATTGTCTCTGACCGTCGAACGCGGGGACATGACTGAAATCACAGACGTGAATAACTGGTGGAAAAATGATGGCTCATCATACCGGTAGACCGCGGTTTATGAAGTCGGCCCCAACGTGCTGCGGCATACGCGGGACGAGTTGATGCTTCATAACCGCCACGACATCTACATCGGTCGATCGCTCGAGGCCCTGGGTGAGTAAAGTGCTGCCGAGGGCGATATTCTGCAGAGCCTGGTTGCCAACGGTCATAGTGTGATCGAAGTGGGTGGACAGATGGGCGCGCATACAGTCGGTCTGGCAAGGGCCGCGGGCGACCGGGGCTATGTCCATGCATTCGAGCCACAGCCAGAGATGTTTCAAGCGCTGGCCGCCAATATTGCACTCAACGGTCTGCTCAACACCAGAACCTGGAACCTTGCCGTCGATCGCCAGCCCGGTGTTCTGCATGTTCCACAGCTCGATTACTCCATGAACAACAACTTTGGGGGCAACGGTCGCGGAGTTCGGTCGAACCCGTTCAGGCTGTTTTGCTTGATGAACACCGTCCGATGATGCGGGTTTCGCACGGTGGCGTCAGACTGCTGAAGATCGACGTTGAAGGGATGGAGCTGGACGTGCTGGAAGGGGCCAGTGCTCTTGTGGCCGAGCAGCAACCGCTGATCTATCTGGAGAATGATCGCCAGGATAACTTGGAAGCAAAACTGAGCTGGCTCCTGGAACGTAACTACGCCTGCCACTGGCACCTGCCGGCTTACTTCCGCGACGACAATTTCTATGGCTGCAAGAACGATCCATTCGTTCAGCCTGATGGCAAGAGTATCTTGTCGGCCAATGTCTTTGCTGCGCCGGAATCCATCACGGTTCATGTTCTGGAGCGGACCCGGATCACGTCGCCGACGCCGTGGTGGACAGATCTGCGATAGTGCCCCGCGCCAACCTGGTGTAGGCATGCTCCAACATTTCCAACTTCCTGAAGGATCCCATGATCGGACGACTGAACCACGTGGCCATTGTTGTGCCTGATATGGCCGCTGCCGCCGCTCTCTACCGAGACACCCTGGGCGCCAATGTGTCTGAGATGCTTGACCAGCCAGACCACGGTGTCACAACGGTCTTCATCGAGCTGCCGAACACGAAAATCGAGCTGCTGCATCCCCTCGGTGAAGGGTCACCGATCCAGGCGTTCCTCGACAAGAACCCGTCCGGTGGCATGCACCACGTCTGCTATGAGGTCGATGACATCATCGAAGCACGGGACCGCATTGTCGCCGATGGCGCGCGCGTGATCGGCAGTGGCGAGCCCAGGATCGGTGCCCATGGCAAACCAGTGTTGTTCCTGCACCCCAAGGATTTCTGCGGCACTCTGGTCGAGATCGAGCAGGCCTGACGTCCGGTGTCCATTTTCGGCTTCATTGTCATTTTCACCGTTGTCTGGTGGGTGATCTTCTTTGCGGCACTGCCGTTCGGAGTGCGCCGGCAGGAGCTCGTCGAAACCGGCCATGACCCAGGTGCGCCGGCCAACCCCATGCTGTGGCGCAAGGCTGCCATAACATCGGTGATTGCAATCGTTCTGGTGGGCGGAACGACGTATGCTGATCATGCGGGCTGGGTTGATATCAGTGCTCTGGTCTTTGGCGACGACGCGTTCCAGAGCTCCACGGGAGAGGGTAGTTGAGCCAAAGCTATTGCGAGGCGGCGCCCGGCGATCCGGTCCACGCCAGCTACCATGACACAGAGTACGGCTTTCCCGCCGTCGAGGAGTCCGTTCTGTTCGAAAGATTGGTTCTGGAGATCAATCAGGCAGGGCTCTCATGGGCGACGATCCTCCGTAAACGCGACAATTTCCGTGCCGCCTATGCCAACTTCGATGTCGACACAGTTGCCGCATTCGGAGCAGTCGACCAGGCTCGGCTGCTGTCCGACAAGGGCATCATCCGCAACCGCAAGAAGATCGAAGCAGCGATCGAGAACGCGCGGCGCGTTATTGGCCTGCGTGAAAGCGCCGGCGGATTTCACGCCTGGCTTGAGGCACATCACCCGCGCCCGCACGAAGATTGGACCAAGCTGTTCCGTCAGACCTTCGTTTTCACGGGGCCATTGGTGGTTGAAGAGTTTCTGCTGTCGACGGGATATCTGCCGGGGGCCCACACGGCCCGTTGTCCGGTCTTCGCGCGCATCATGGGTTCAAACCCGCCATGGCTTGAGACAGGGTTAAACCATGAGGAACGCGATTAGGCGCTGAAACACCCCATTTCTGCCTTCTGCCGTCTGTGTGCTGCATGACGGCGATGGAAAGGCCGCATCGCATGGCTTAGATTGCGCGCCGCTGGCCCTCCACAAGCCCCCTACGGTGATCATGCGTCTGTCCCGCTACTTCCTGACCACTCTCAAGGAAACGCCTGCCGAGGCTAAAATCGTCTCGCATCGTCTCATGCTGCGTGCCGGTATGGTCCGGCAGGCCAGTGCCGGGATCTATTCCTGGCTGCCGCTGGGGTTCCGGGTGCTGCGCAACATCGAGAACATTGTGCATGAGGAGATGGCTGCCGCAGGCGCTCAGGCCGTTCTGATGCCGACCCTGCAGCTTGCTGATTTGTGGCGCGAGAGTGGCCGCTATGACGCTTATGGCCCGGAGATGCTGCGCATCAGCGACCGCCATGATCGTGACATGCTCTACGGTCCCACAAACGAGGAGCAGATCACCCAGATCATGCGGGACGACATCCGCAGCTACCGTGATCTGCCGCGCAATCTCTACCACATCCAGTGGAAGTTCCGGGACGAGATCAGACCGCGCTTCGGTGTGATGCGAGGTCGTGAGTTTCTGATGAAGGACGGCTACTCCTTCGATCTCGACTTCGAGGCCGCCAAGCGCTCGTACAACATCATGTTTGTGGCCTATCTCAGGACCTATGCGCGCATGGGGTTGAAGGCGATCCCGATGCAGGCTGATTCCGGTCCCATCGGCGGTGATCTCAGCCATGAGTTCGTCATCCTGGCCGACACTGGCGAATCCGCTGTCTATGCCGACAAGCGGCTGTTCGACATGGACCCCCATGCTGATGACGTGGATTTCGAAGGTGATCTCGAGCCGATCTTCAAGAAATGGACGTCGCTGTACGCCGCGACAGACGAAAAGCACGATCCCACAGTCTGTTCGGTGGAGGGAGAAAATCTTGTCGAGGCACGCGGCATCGAGGTCGGTCATATCTTCTACTTCGGCACGAAGTACTCGGAGCCGCTGGGTTGTGCGGTGACCATGCCCGATGGCGAGAAACGCCTGATCCACGGCGGGTCTTACGGCATCGGCGTGTCGCGGCTGGTGGGGGCGATCATCGAAGCCAGTCACGACGATGCAGGGATCGTATGGCCCGACGCGGTGGCGCCTTTCAATGTGGCGCTGATCAACCTCAAGTCGGGCGATGAAGTCTGTGATGCCGTCGCCAACGATCTCTATGCCAAGCTCAGTGATGCCGGCGTTCAAGTTCTGCATGACGACCGCGACGAACGCGCCGGTGTGAAGTTCGCCGATATGGACCTGATCGGACTGCCCTGGCAGCTCACGGTCGGGCCTCGCGGGGTCAAGGCTGGAACCGTCGAGTTGAAGCGGCGCGCCGGGGGTGACAAAGAAGAGCTGTCGATCGATTCCGCGCTTTCCCGCATTCTCGATTTCGATTCGTGATCTCCGCTTTCGAACGCACCGTCGCCTTCCGCTACCTGCGCTCGCGCAGGCAAGAGGGTTTCATCTCGGTGACGGCCGGGTTCTCGCTGCTGGGTATCTGCCTGGGTGTGGCCGCACTGATCATCGTGATGTCGGTGATGAACGGCTTCCGCCATGAACTCATCAACCGCATTCTCGGCTTCAACGGCCACATCACGATTATCGGACCCACCGACGGTATTGAGGGTTACGACGGCCTTTCCACCAGTCTGGAAGGCGTGCCGGGCGCTGAACTGGTTCTGCCGCTTGTGGAGGGGCAGGCTCTGGCGACATCACCCTGGGGCCAGTCCGGCGTGGTCGTGCGCGGTGTCAGGCCGCAGGACCTCGAGCGCCAGACTCTGGTTGCAGAGAACGTGAAGATTGGCGACTTGGCTGATTTTGGTGCCGAACCCGGGGTCATTGTGGGCACACGACTGATGCACCGGTTGGGGCTCAACTACGGCGACCAGATAAACCTGATTTCACCCCAGGGCGTGCCCACGGCCTTCGGCACCATGCCGCGGTCCGTCTCCTATCCGGTAGTGGGTGTGTTCGAGGTCGGCATGTTCGAATTCGACTCCGGCATCATCTACATGCCGCTCGATCAGGCCCAGACCTATTTCCGAAGACCGGAAACGGTCACCCAGATCGAGATCATGGTGGCCGAGCCGGAGAACCCCGAGGAGGCGCGGAACGGCGCTTTCCAGATTGCCCTGGAAAGCGGTGTGTCGGGTCTGCGCATTGCCGACTGGCAGCAGACCAACAGACACCTCTATGGCGCGTTGCAGGTGGAACGGAACGTGATGTTCCTTATCCTCACGCTTATCATCCTCGTAGCGGCCTTCAACATCATCTCCAGCCTCATCATGCTGGTGAAAGACAAGAACGGCGACATCGCCATTGTGCGAACCATGGGTGCCTCCAGAACAAGCGTGATGAAGATCTTCCTGCTCACGGGTGCCTGCATTGGCATAGCGGGAACCCTGGTCGGTTTCGTGCTTGGCGTTCTGTTCTGCCTCTACATCGAGGAAATCCGCCAGCTTATTCAATTGATGCTCGGGGCGGAGCTGTTCCCCGCGGAAATCTACTTTCTCTCCCAGCTGCCCGCGAAGCTGGACTGGGGCGAGGTGACCACGATTGTCGGCATGGCCCTGGTCCTGACCTTCCTTGCCGCGCTCTATCCGGCGTGGCGTGCCGCGCGTATCGAACCGGCCGAGGCGCTTCGTTATGAGTAGTGCGGCCCTGGAACTGCGCGGCATCGGACGCACCTTTGTGCAAGGCGAACGCAGGCTGGAGGTCCTCAAGGGGACCGAGCTGGCGTTGCAGCCGGGCGAGATTGTCGCCCTTGTCGGTCCGTCAGGGGCAGGAAAGTCGACTTTGCTATACATTGCAGGGCTTCTCGAGCGCCCCGACGAGGGTGAGATCTACATCTCAGGCGAACTCTGCAATGTCCGCAATGACAGTTCCCGCACCGTCCTGCGGCGTCGGCACCTAGGTTTCGTTTACCAGTTCCATCACCTGCTGCCGGAGTTCTCCGCACTGGAGAATGTGGTATTGCCGCAGTTGATCGCCGGGACCTCCAAAGGCGAGGCGCGCAAACGCGCCACGGACGTTCTGGGCCGTCTGGGGCTCGATCACCGCTTGAAGCACAGGCCTGCCAGACTTTCCGGTGGTGAGCAGCAGCGTGTCGCCATCGCCCGCGCGCTCGCCAACGAGCCCGCCGTGCTTCTGGCCGACGAACCCACAGGCAACCTCGATCACGACACGGCCGACGAGGTTATGGCCCAATTGACCGCCGAGGTGCAGGGCAGGGGACTGGCGGCTCTGGTCGCGACCCATAATCTTGAACTGGCAGGTCGTATGGACCGCATTCTGCGCCTGGAAGACGGCAAGCTGGTCGAAGGCTGACCTCGACCACGGCTCCGACCGGACATTTCCACATTGTTTTCTGAAGGCTGAGCGCCACGGGAAGCCATTTTGTGGGATAGTGGCATATGGTTGAAACCGGTTTCGTCCACCTCCGTACCCACACGCCTTACTCCCTGTTGGAGGGGGCGGTGACGATCGCCGCACTGGTCGAATTGTGCGCCCGGGATGACATGCCCGCTATGGCAATCACGGACACCGGCAACATGTTCGGTGCTCTTGAGTTTTCGGCCGCCTGTGCTGCCAAGGGCGTTCAGCCGATCATGGGTACACTCCTGGCTGTGAGATCGACCGATCATGCGCCCCGCGGCTGGGAAGAAGCTGAACGCGTTGTCCTGCTGGCGCAGGACGAAACCGGCTACGGCAATCTTCTCGATCTCGTCAGCAAGTCGTATCTCGAGTCAGAACCAGGTGATCTTTCGTCGGTCGCACTGGACGATCTGGAAGGGCGAACCAACGGCCTGATCTGTCTCACCGGCGGCCCGGAAGGTCCTGTGGCCCGGCGGCTTGTCGAAGGTCGTGAGCCTGAAGCACGCGCGGTTCTCGAACGCCTCGTCGCGCTGTTCCCGGGCCGGCTCTATGTTGAACTGCAGCGTCATGATCAGCCGGAAGAGCGCCAGAGTGAGGATGGGCTGATCGCTCTGGCCTATGACCTCGATCTGCCGCTGGTGGCAACCAACGACGTGATGTTCGCTGATGCAGCGATGCATGAAGCCCACGATGCCCTGATGTGCATTGCAGGCAGCACGACCGTCAACCGGCCTGATCGCCGTCGCGTTACAGACAAGCATTTCTTTAAATCTATCGACGAGATGGAAAAACTTTTTGAGGATTTGCCTGAGGCACTTTGCAACACACTGGTGATCGCGCGCCGGTGTGCGGTGATGTCGCCCAAGCGGACGCCGATCCTGCCGCCGTACCCTTCCGAAAGCGGGGCAACCGAAGAAGAGGAACTGCGCCGTCAGGCGGCTGAAGGGCTCAACCGGCGGCTGGAGGTCCATGTCTACACGCCGGAGATGGATCAGGCGCAGCGCGATGCGATTGCCAAGGAGTACCGCGATCGTCTCGAGTTCGAACTCAATGTCATCGTGGGCATGGAGTTTCCAGGTTACTTCCTGATCGTCGCTGATTTCATCCAGTGGTCCAAGGATCAGGGCATTCCCGTGGGGCCGGGCCGTGGTTCGGGTGCCGGCTCTGTGGTGGCGTGGTCTCTGACGATCACCGACCTCGATCCCATCCGCTTCGGCCTGCTGTTCGAGCGTTTTCTTAACCCCGAACGTGTTTCAATGCCGGATTTCGACATCGATTTCTGTCAGGACCGCCGCGATGAGGTGATTGCCTATGTGCAGCGCCGCTACGGTGACGACCGCGTGGCGCAGATAATCACCTTCGGAACGTTGCAGGCCCGGGCTGTTGTGCGCGATGTCGGCCGTGTTCTGGAGATGCCCTATGGCCAGGTCGATCGCCTGGCCAAGATGGTCCCGGTCAACCCGGCCAATCCGATCTCCTTGCAGGAGGCACTCGACAGTGAGGAGCAGCTTCAGGATGCACGTAAGGAGCCTGAGGTCGCGCGGCTGATCGACACGGCCCTGAAGCTGGAAGGCCTCTACCGCCACGCCAGCACCCATGCGGCGGGTGTCGTGATCGGCGACCGGCCGCTTCAGGAACTGATCCCGCTCTACCGCGATCCTCGTTCGGAGATGCCGGTCTCCCAGTTCCACATGAAGGACGTGGAGAAGGCCGGTCTGGTGAAATTCGATTTCCTAGGCCTGAAGACCCTGACGGTGCTGCAGAGAGCTGTTGAGCTGCTTGCCGAAAAAGGTGTTGAGATCGAGCTCGACAAGCTGCCGCTGGATGATCCCGAGACCTATGCGATGCTCAGCCGTGCGGAAACGGTCGGGGTGTTCCAGCTTGAAGGTCAGGGCATGCGCGACGCGCTGCGTCAGCTCCAGCCCGATACGGTCGAAGACATCATCGCGCTCGTCTCGCTCTACCGGCCGGGACCGATGGAGAACATTCCACTCTTTTGCAACCGCAAGCACGGTCGCGAAGAGGTCGATTACATGCACCCCACGCTCGAACCGGTGCTGAAGGAGACTTACGGCGTTATCATCTACCAGGAGCAGGTGATGCAGATCGCCCAGATCCTGGCGGGTTACAGCCTGGGCGAGGCCGATCTGCTGCGCCGCGCCATGGGCAAGAAGATCAAGGAGGAGATGACGGCCCAGCGGGAGCGGTTCGTGTCCGGCGCCGTTGAGTGTGGTGTCGACAAGCAGCAGGCCAGCCTGATCTTCGATCTCGTCGACAAGTTCGCAGGTTACGGCTTCAACAAGAGCCATGCGGCCGCCTATGCCATCGTGGCTTATCAGACGGCCTGGCTGAAGGCGAACCATCCTGTCGAGTTCCTGGCCGCGTCGATGACGCTCGACATGGGCAACACCGACAAGCTCAGCATTTTCAAGCAGGAGCTCTGCCGCAAGGAGATTCCGTTATTGCCGCCCGATGTGAACCGGTCGGGTGTTGCGTTCACGGTCGAACGGCCCGAGGACGGCCCGTCTGCGGTGCGCTATGCTCTGGCGGCGGTGAAGAATGTCGGCGCACAAGCCATGGCCGACCTTGTGGCCGAGCGCGATGACAACGGCCGTTTCAAGGATCTCTTCGATTTCGCCGGCCGTCTGAACAACCGTGTTTTAAACAAACGGCAGGTGGAGAGCCTGGCGCGAGCAGGGGCCTTTGATGGTCTCGAGGCCAACCGGGCCAGGGTCGTCGGTAATGTCGATTTGCTTGTCCGCCACAACGCCGTTCTGACCGAAGAGAAGGAGAGCCAGCAGGAGAACCTGTTCGGTGGAGGTGGCGAAGCCGCAACCGTGTCGCAGCCCCTGTTGCACGAGGTTGAGCCCTGGATCATCGCCGATGCGCTCAAGGAGGAGTTCGAGGCCATCGGTTTCCATCTTACGGCGCATCCGCTCGAATCCTATCTGGCATCGATGGAGCAGTTGGGGGTAGTCACATTCGCGCAGGCTGAAGCGATTGCGGTCAACGAACGCGTTGCGACCTTCCGTGTCGCCGGCATGCCGGTTTCACGCCGCGAACGCACCAGTGCCAGCGGCAACAGATTCGCCTTTGCAGTGATGTCCGATCTTTCCGGCAGCCATGAGATTGTGCTGTTTTCCGAGGTCCTTGCAGCATCGCGAGAGCTCATGGACGCCCAGCGGCCGCTTCTGATCGATGTCGAAGTCAAGGTGGATGGCGAGACGGCGAAGTTCTCCGCACGACGTATCAGCGCCCTCGACGAGGCAGCGGTGGATGCTTGCCAGTGCATCGTGGTGGAATCGGAAACGGAGATACCGCCCGAGCGTCTCCAGAAGGTCTTTGACCGGGCCGAACGCGGCAATGGCCAGGTTTTGCTCTCGATGCCGCTCCAGGGTGGCGCGATTGTCGATATCGGCCTCAAGGGGCGCTTTTCGCTTTCGCCCGGGCTACGGGCAGAGCTTGAGGCTATTCCGGGGGTGTTCATGGTGGCCGACCACCAGCCGGGGCATCGGCGAATTTCGCGCCCCAGCGCGCCAGTAACGCTTGAAACGGCGGCAGGCGCGCGTTAAAAGCCCGGCCGTTACCTAACGTCAACTCAATCCACACGCGGATTCAGGTTCCGGGGCCCACATGGCCCTCACCATCCGGTGCCGGCTCGTCCGGTTCTGTCCGCGGAGGTTCAACCGGTCAAGGAGACGACATCCATGGCGATGCCGCAATTCACGATGCGCCAGCTTCTAGAAGCGGGCGTTCATTTCGGACACCAGACCCGCCGCTGGAACCCGAAGATGCAGCCGTACATCTTTGGTGAACGCAACGACGTCCACATCATCGATCTTCAGCAGACCGTGCCCCTGCTGCGTCATGCCCTGCAGCATGTGCGCGACGTGGTCTCTGGTGGCGGCCGTGTGCTGTTTGTTGGCACCAAGCGCCAGGCTCAGGAGCCTGTCGCCGAAGGCGCCCGCCGCTGCGGTCAGTATTTCGTTAACCACCGCTGGCTCGGTGGCATGCTGACGAACTGGAAGACGGTTTCAAACTCGATCCGTCGCCTGCGCGACCTCGAAGAGCGCCTCGACGGCGACACGACAGGTCTGACGAAGAAGGAAACCCTGCGTATGACCCGCGAGCGCGACAAGCTTGAGCGCGCCCTGGGCGGGATCAAGGACATGGCGGGTCTGCCCGACATGCTCTTCATTATCGATACCAACAAGGAAGACATCGCGATCGCCGAAGCGAACAAGCTCGGTATTCCGATCGTTGCCATTGTTGACAGCAACTCCGACCCCGATGGCATCGATATCGTGATCCCGGGCAATGATGACGCCATCCGTGCGGTGTCGCTCTACTGCGATCTCGTCTCTGGTGCCGCGCTCGAAGGCATTCAGGCCGAGCTTGCTGCGTCGGGCCAGGACCTGGGCGCACAGGAAGAAGTTGCTGCCGAACCGGTCGTCGCCGAAGAAGCCGCCGCAGAAGAGCCGGCTGCTGAGGCCGCCCCGGCGGAAGAGGCTGCTCCGGCGGCTGAAGCTCCTGCCGAGGAGGCCGCTCCGGCTGCCGAAGCTCCGGCGGAAGACGACACCAACAAGGAAGCTGCCGGCGCCTGATCGCAGGTCTTCCAGCTCAAGGTGGGGCTTCGTGCCCCGACGTGGAGAACACAAGCTATGGCTGAGATTACAGCAGCGCTGGTGAAGGAACTTCGTGAGAAATCCGGCGCCGGCATGATGGATTGCAAGAAAGCGCTGGCCGAGAACGATGGCGACATGGAAGCCGCTGTCGACTGGCTGCGGACCAAGGGTCTTGCCGCCGCGGCCAAGAAAGCCGGCCGTGTGGCCGCTGACGGCCTCGTGGGCATGTCGACCTCGGAAGACGGCCTTTCGGGCGCGGTCATCGAGATCAATGCCGAGACCGATTTTGTGGCGCGCAACGACACTTTCCAGGAGTTTGTCGGCGGTTGTGCTGGTCTGGCGCTCCAGGCAAACAACAGCATCGAAGCCCTGGCTGGCCTGGCCTATCCCGGCTCGGACGGCACAGTGCAGGATAAGCTGACCAATCTGATCGCGACCATTGGTGAGAACATGCAGCTTCGCCGCTGTGCCTCGCTGTCGGTCGGTGCTGGTGTCGTTGCCGGTTACGTCCATTCGGCCGTTGCGCCGGGCCTTGGTAAGATCGGTGTGATCGTCGCCTTGGAGTCCGAAGGCGATGCGAGCAAATTGGCCGTGCTCGGCAAGCAGCTCGCGATGCATGTTGCGGCGACGAAGCCGGAAGCCGTTTCGGTGGACGATCTCGATCCCGCACTGGTCGAGCGCGAGCGTCAGGTTCTGTCGGAGCAGGCGCGCGATTCGGGCAAGCCCGAAGAGATTATTGCCAAGATGGTGGAGGGCCGCCTCCGCAAGTACTATCAGGAGGTCGTGCTGACCGAACAGGTCTTTGTCGTTGACGGTGAATCTCCGATTACGAAGGTGCTCGACGATGCTGCCAAGGACGTCGGTGGGCCGGTCAAGGTCGCCGGTTTCATCCGTTACGGCCTGGGCGAAGGCATCGAAAAGAAGGAAGATGACTTCGTTGCTGAAGTCGCTGCAGCGGTCAGCGGTTCCTGAGCGCCTCGGGACGGTGCATAAGTTCATGAAACGGCCTGCCTTTTTCTAGGCGGGCCGTTTCTCTTTGAGTAGATTGCTCGCGGGGCCCAAGACTCTGCGGGGTACAACAAGACTGGGATCAACGCATGGCATCGGCGCTGCGTTACAATCGTGTTCTGATCAAGGTATCGGGTGAAGCCCTGCTGGGCGACCGGTCCTATGGCGTCGATCCCGCCCAGGTCGACAGAATTGCTGCGGATATCGCCAAAGCCGCGGAACTGGGTTGCGAAATCTGTCTCGTGGTCGGTGGCGGCAACATATTCCGGGGTGTTGCAGGCGCCGCACAGGGCATGGAGCGTGCCACGGCCGACTACATGGGCATGCTTGCCACCGTCATCAATGCGCTGGCGCTGGAGAACGCTCTCAAGCGCGCAGGGATTGACGCGCGGGTGCAATCGGCCATCCCGATGCCGACTGTCTGCGAACCCTATGTCCGGCCTCGGGCGGTGGCACATATGGAGAAGGGACGGGCCGTCATATTCGCGGCCGGCACGGGCAATCCGTTCTTCACGACCGACACCGCTGCGGCCCTTCGTGCAGTCGAGATGGGCTGTGATGCATTTCTCAAGGCAACACAGGTTGATGGGGTCTATTCTTCTGATCCCAAGACCGATCCGGATGCCGAACGCTACGACACGTTGACCTATACCGATATACTAGCCCGCAATCTCAAGGTCATGGATGCTGCGGCGATCTCGCTGGCCCGTGACAACAAGCTGCCGGTGCTCGTCTTTTCTCTTCACGACCCCGGCGCTCTGGCGGCGGCCCTGAAGGGGGACGGGCGCTACACGCTGATCACCGAAGGATACGACAATGGCTAATGCTGACATGAAGGATCTCAAGCGTCGCATGGAGGGAGCCGTGGAGGTGCTCAAGACGGAGTTTGCCGGCCTGCGGACCGGACGTGCTTCGGTCAGCCTGTTGGATCCCATCACTGTCGAGGCTTATGGCAGTGAGATGCCGGTCAATCAGGTGGGCAGTGTGGCAACACCCGAATCGCGACTCCTGACCATACAGGTCTGGGACAAGGGGCTGGTGAAAGCGGTCGAAAAGGCCATTCGTGATTCCGGTCTGGGGCTCAACCCTCAAACCGATGGCCAGACGGTGCGCATTCCGATTCCCGCGCTTGATGAGGAACGCCGCACCGATCTCACCAAGGTGGCGGGAAAATACGCCGAACAGGCCAAAGTCTCGATCCGCAACGTCCGCCGCGATGGCATGGATTCGCTCAAGAAGATGGAAAAGGACGGCGACATTTCGCAGGACGAACAGCACCGCCGGTCTGATGAGATTCAGCAGCTCACCGACGCGGAAGTCGCCAAGGTCGATGAGTTGTTCGAGGCCAAACAGGCCGACATCATGCAGGTCTGACCGGGTGGAGACTGTCGCCGAACATGGCGCGACGACACCGCGCGTGCCTCGCCACGTTGCCATCATCATGGATGGTAACGGGCGCTGGGCCAAGGCGCGCGGGCTGCCGCGTGCTGCCGGACATCAGGCCGGAGCCGAAGCCGTGCGCCGAACTCTGCGCGGCTGCATTGAGCTCGGTATCACGCATCTGACGATTTTTGCCTTCTCCTCAGAGAATTGGCGTCGACCGGAAGCAGAAGTCGACGATCTCATGGGTCTGCTGCGGTTCTACCTCAAAAAGGAAATCTCTCACCTCAAGGGGCGCGGCATACGGTTGGGGTTTATTGGCGACCGGGCCCATCTCGCGCCCGATATTCTCGACATCATGGAACATGCCGAAACGGAGACAGCGGAAGGCGCCACCCTCACGGTCACGGTGGCTCTGAACTATGGCGCGCGTGACGAGATTGTTAGGGCGACCCGAACTTTGGCCCAACGATGTGCCGACGGCGACTTGTCTGCTGAACAGATTGACGAAGAGGCCATCTCGCGTGAACTGGATACACGGTCACTACCTAATCCCGATCTCATTATCAGAACCAGCGGCGAGCAGAGATTGAGTAACTTCCTTGCCTGGCAAGCCGCCTATTCCGAACTCGTGTTCATCCCAGTCCTGTGGCCGGACTTCGGCCGCGCCGACCTGGACATGGCGATCGAGGAATTCCAGAAACGTGACAGGCGTTATGGTGCAGTTGCGGTTTCTTGAAAAAGCACGCTGCGAACTGGGGCTGAGGGTGCTCTCCAGCATCGTCCTCGCCACCATTACGGTGGCACTGGTATTGCTGGGTGGCTGGTGGTTCGCCGGGCTTGTGCTGATCCTGGCGCTGATCGTGGTCCACGAATGGTTCGCCATGAGCGGTTGTGCCGGGCGATGGGCGGCGATGGCTGCCATTGTGGGAGTCTGGTTCGCCATGGCCGTGCACGGCAGCCTCTATCTGGCGCTCTACATGGCCGTGTTCGGTGCGATTGGCACGGCCATGTTCTCCCTGGTGAGCCGGGGCGGTGAAGGCGGTCCCTGGGCGGCTGCAGGCACCATTTACGCAGCCTTGCCGATGGCGGCGCTTCTGTGGATGCGTGCGGAGGAGGGCAGCCAATGGCTCCTGCTCTGGATGTTCCTTGTCGTCTGGTCGAGCGATACCGGGGCTTACATCGTGGGCCGTCTTGTCGGTGGTATGAAACTCGCTCCGAAAATCAGCCCGGGCAAGACAGTTTCTGGTGCTGTGGGCGGTCTTACTCTGGCTTCGATTGTCGCGATGACCCTGGCGTCAATGATTCCCTCCGATGAAATCAGGGGATTGATCCTGGGTGCGGTGGTCGCCATCACCGCGCAGGCTGGCGATCTGCTGCAATCTGCCATCAAGCGCCGCTATGGGGTCAAGGACAGCGGATCGATCATTCCAGGTCATGGCGGAGTTATGGATCGCCTGGACTCTCTGGTGCTCGCGGCGCCGGCTCTGGCGGTGGCGGTGGTGATCGTCAGCACGCTCATGGGCGCCCCTCATGGCTGACACCTGTACGTCACGCACAGTTTCGATCCTGGGTGCGACGGGTTCCGTTGGTGAGAGCACCCTCGACCTTGTACGGCGAGGGAACGGCGCCTTCGCAGTCGAGGCCGTCACGGCAAACACCAGGGTCGGCGCTCTGGCGAAGTTGGCCCGGGAAGTGGGCGCAAGGTTCGCTGCAATCGGTGATCCGGACCTTTACGACGACCTGAAGTCCGCACTTTCGGGTACTGGTATTGAGTGTGGTGCGGGCGAATCGGCCCTCGATGAAGCTGCTGAGCGGCCGGCGGAATGGGTCATGGCAGCCATTGTTGGTGCCGCAGGCCTTTCTCCGACTCTCCGGGCTGTGCGGCGCGGCGCCATTGTGGCTCTGGCCAACAAGGAGACGCTTGTCTGTGCGGGCGATATCTTCATGGAAGAGGTCAGGCGCTTCAACAGCACGGTTCTTCCAGTTGATTCCGAACACAATGCCATCCACCAGGTCTTCGAGTTCGATCGTATCGAAGCCGTCGAGAAGTTGATTTTGACAGCATCGGGGGGGCCGTTTCTTGAAGCTTCGATGGAAGTGATGCGAGCAGCCACGCCCGAGCAGGCCGTTGCTCATCCCAACTGGAACATGGGGGCCAAGATCTCTGTCGATTCTGCCACCATGATGAACAAAGGCCTGGAACTGATTGAGGCAGGGCATCTCTTCCCTGTGGGTGAAGACAAAATCGACGTTGTTGTGCACCCTGAGTCAATTATTCACAGCATGGTGGCCTACTGTGATGGTTCTGTTCTGGCGCAGCTCGGTGCACCCGACATGCGTACACCCATCGCCTATACTCTGGCATGGCCTTCGCGCATGGCGGGACCGTCGCCGCGCCTCGATCTCATTCAGATTGGTAATTTATCCTTCTATCAGACGGATCTAGAAAGGTTTCCAGCACTTCGCGTTGCTCGTGACTGCATTAAGTCAGGCGGTCAGGCACCCTTGGTCATGAACGGTGCCAATGAGGTGGCTGTGCAGGGATTTCTAGATGGTGCTATCGGTTTTCTCGATATTGTCGCAGTGGTTGAGGAAAGCCTCGACGCCATGGGCTCAGGGACGGTTGATTGTCTGGCCGATGTCGCCGACATTGACCGCGAAACCCGACAGTTCGCCGAGACCTTTGTCGCGGCACGCGCTCGATAATCTGAAGAAAAAGAGAGCAGTACCGACGTGATAGAGACCCTGAACCATATCTGGCCGTTTCTGATCGTCATCACGGTCATCGTGTTCTTCCATGAGCTCGGGCACTATTGGGCGGCCAAACGGAACGGTGTTCACGTCGAGGTCTTCTCAATCGGTTTCGGACGGGAGATTTTCGGCTGGACCGACCGCTCGGGCACGCGCTGGAAGGTGGCGTGGCTGCCGCTGGGCGGCTACGTCAAAATGTTCGGCCAGAGCGATTTGGGCCCCGATGCGGACGGCAACACGGTCGAATGGACAGAAGAACAAAGCGCCGGCGCTTTTCCGGAAAAGACCGTCGGGCAACGATTTGCCATCGTTCTGGCAGGGCCGATGGCGAATTTTATCTTGTCGATCATTCTCTTTGCCGGAGTGTTTGCCTTTGCGGGGCAGAGCCAAACCCTGCCGGAGGCGACCTTCATTCAGGAAGGCAGCGCGGCCGAGCAGGGAGGGCTCCTGCCTGGTGACATGATTGTTGCCGTCGATGGCACTTCTATCTCGCGCTTCGACGAGCTCCAGTTCGCCGTCAGCACCAGTCCCGGTGTTCCCATGCTGTTCACCATCGACCGCGCCGGAGAGGTCTTCGATCTCACGATTGTGCCCGAAACGGTGATGGTCGATGACGGCTACGGAAATGAACGGGCCACGGGCCGGCTCGGTATCCAGACAGACAAGGTCGTGTTCGAAAAGGTGCCATTTGGTGAGGCGCTTTGGGCCGGTGTGACCGAGACCTACACCTGGTGCGCGAGGATCTTTGATTTTCTCGGCAAGATCTTCTCGGGAACCCAGAGCAGTCGCGACCTTGCGGGACCGCTGGGGATCGCCGGAATGTCGGCCGAGGTGGCCCAGCACGGCCTTGCCGGCCTGGTGCTTTTGATGGCCATCCTCTCGGTCAACCTGGGTCTGATCAATCTCTTCCCCGTTCCAATGCTCGACGGCGGGCACCTCGTGTTCTATGTCATCGAGGCAGTGCGCGGTCGTCCCCTCAGCGATCGTGCGCAGGAGTATGGTTTCTTTGCTGGATTGGGGTTGGTTGGTGCGTTGTTCCTGTTTGTTACCTTCAACGATCTGTCGCGCTTCGGCGTGGTCGATTTTCTGACGGGTCTGGTGTCCTGAATGCTTCTGGGCTTGCGTTCTTCCATCCTTCGTATGCAGCGCCTCACGCTGGCCGTGGGCCTGCTGCTGGCGCTTGGCCTGATGTCGGAGCAGCCGGACGCTCAGTCGATGATTGATCAGGTGGTGGTTGTCGGGAACCAGCGTATCGAGCCGGAGACCATCGCAAGTTACATGACCATTCGAACCGGCGATCCGTTCGATGTTCAGGAGATCGACAATTCGCTCAAGAGTCTCTTTGCCACTGGGCTCTTCGCCGACGTCACGATCCGGCGTGAAGGCGCTGCGCTCGTGGTGCAGGTGGTTGAGAACCCGATCATCAACCGCATCGCTTTTGAGGGTAACCAGTCTCTCGATTCAGAGGAACTAGAGGTCGAGGTTCAGCTTCGCCCACGAACTGTCTACACGCGCACCAAGGTGCAGAACGATGTCGCGAGAATTCTCGAGCTCTACCGGCGTGACGGACGATTCAACGCAACAGTTGAGCCCAAGGTAATTCTGCAGGAGCAGAACCGTATTGATCTGGTGTTTGAGATTGATGAGGGCGAAGCAACCATCGTTCGTGAGATCAACTTTATCGGCAATGAAGAGTTCTCCGACGGGACGTTGCGCGAAAGGATCCTGACCAAGGAGACAGCCTGGTTCCGGTTTCTGAGCCAGGATGACACCTATGATCCCGACCGCCTGGCGTTCGATCAGGAGATGTTGCGTCGGTTCTATCTCTCTGAAGGTTTCGCCGATTTCCGCGTTGTTTCAGCGGTTGCCGATCTGACATCGGATCGCCGCGAGTTTTTCATCACCTTCACGATCGAAGAAGGACCGCGCTACGAGTTCGGTGATCTTGCTGTCCTGAGCGAGATGCGCGGTGTCGAGCCGGTCTTGATCGAGGACTTGATCTCGGCAGATTCGGGCGATTGGTATGACGCCGAGGAAGTCGAAGAGATTGCTCAGGAAATGACGCTCGAGTTGGGCAACCAGGGCTTCGCATTTGTCAATGTCCGCCCGAGGGCCGCGCGCGACCGCGAAAATCTTACGATCAATGTTGAGTATGTCGTCCAGCAGGGCGATCCACTCTACATCGAGCGGATCGAAATCTTCGGCAATCTGCGCACGGCTGACGAAGTTATCCGGCGCGAGTTCAAACTGGCCGAAGGCGATGCTTTCAATCTCGCGCGGTTGCAGCGGTCGGAGCAGCGCATTCGCGCTCTCGACTTATTTAACAACGTCACGGTCACTCGCCAGCGGGGCTCACAGCCTGACACCACTGTGATCGCCGTGGAAGTCGAAGAGAAATCGACAGGTGAACTCTCCCTGGGCGCAGGTTTCTCGACGTTCGACAGTCTTCTGTTCAACATCAATATTCGTGAGCGCAACCTACTCGGCAATGGCCAGAGATTGTCGCTCGATCTTGCTCTGTCGGGCCGACGCCAGACGATTGATCTCAGCTTCACCGAACCGTATTTCCTGGACCGGGAACTCGAGGCCGGTTTCGATCTCTTCCGCAAGCGGCTCGATCTTCAGGATGAATCGTCGTTCGAGCAGGAGAACATCGGCGGCATCCTGCGCATGTCGTATCCAGTGACCGAGCACCTCGGCCATATGGTGTTCTACACACTTCAGTCCGTGACGATCGAGGATATCAGCGGCGGCGCGTCGATTTTCGTTCTGGAGGAGGAAGGGACGTCGGTTACGTCAGCGTTCGGTTCGCAGCTCGATTACGACCGCAGGAATGACGCGCTGAACCCGACAAGCGGTTATCTGCTGCAACAGGGTACCGATCTGGCCGGCTTCGGCGGCACGGAGAGGTACATTCGCAATCGTGTCGGCGGATCTTATTTCTATCCCTTCGAGGTCGACTGGACCGGCAACATTCGGGCCGAGGCGGGTGTGATCGGCGGTATCTTCGGTGAAGATGTCAGCATCGCAGACCGGTTCTTCGTCGGCGGCGCGAGTCTGCGTGGTTTCGAGCCGGCTGGTATCGGACCTCGTGATCTTGCGACAGGCGACGCGCTGGGCGGTAACATCTTCTGGACTAGCACGGCGGAACTTAAGTTCCCCTTGGGGTTGCCGCGTGAACTGGGTCTTCTGGGGCGCGTTTTCACAGATTGGGGCAGCCTGTTTGAACTCGATAGCAGCGGCCCCACGATTGCCGATGAAGCGTCACCTCGTGGCTCTGTGGGTGTGGGCCTTTCCTACAATTCTCCCTTGGGTCCCATCCAATTTGATTTTGCCCATGCCGTGGTTGAAGAATCCTTGGACCGAACGGAACTCTTCCGTTTCAGCTTCGGCACGGCATTCTGATGACGCGTTTGCACATCACGTGGCTCCGGGTGCTCGTGCTTGGCCTGCTCGTGGTGGCCCCTGCCGCTGTTGCCCATGATGGAACCTCCATCGCAGTGATTGACGTTCAGCGGTTGCTGCACGAGTCAACGGCGGGCCAGTCTATCGAATCGCAGATGGAACAGCAGCGCATGGCCTTCGGTCAGGATATCTCGAATCGTGAGGCGGCTTTGCGGAGCAAAGAGCAACAACTTATGCAACAGGCCGCAATTCTTGCGCCGGAGGTCCTGGCCGAACAACGTCGCGAGTTCGAGGAAGAGGTGATTGCACTTCAACAGGAAGTTCGGCGGCGCCAGCAAGGCATTGAACAGGGGTATGCCGAGGCGATTGCGACGGTGCGACAGAACGTCCTGACCATCCTGCAGAACATCGTTGAGCAGCGCGGCATCGATGTTGTTCTTGCGCGCTCGGGGTATCTGGTGGCCAGTCGTGACCTCGATCTTACGGAAGATGTCCTGATTGAACTGAATCAGGTTCTCCCGTCTGTTGCATTGAACGTGCAGTAGGACGGCACAGCAGATGGCAGACAGCCAGTTCTTTTCACGCTCTGGGCCGTTTGACCTGGAATCGATCTGTGCGGCGGTCGGCGGGACGGTAGCTGACGACGCAGACAAAGGCCGCCAATTCCGTGATGTGGCACCGCTTGATCTTGCCGGTCCGGACGAGATCAGTTTTCTCGACAACAAGAAGTATATCCAGGCGTTTGAAGCCAGCCGGGCTGGTGCATGTTTTGTCGAGCAGGATCTGGCTGAGCGTGCTCCTGAAGGCATGATCGCGATTGTCTGCGAACAGCCTTATCTGGCGTTGGCCCTGACAACGAGAATGTACTATCCGCCGGAACCGGTCGAGCCTGGAATCTCCGCGGCGGCGCATGTCGACCCCGCGGCATCTCTGGGCAACGGTTGTCGTATCGATGCCGGGGCTGTGATTGAGGCAGGAGTGTCGATCGGTGACCGATGTCACATCGCCGCAGGTGCCGTGATTTGCAGACATGTGACGTTGGGCGATGATTGCCATCTCGGTGTGAACGCGACGCTCATGTTTTGTCATGTTGGTTCGCGGGTCTGGATCGACACTGGCGTTCGTGTCGGAACCCAGGGTTTCGGCTTTGCGCCCGGCCCGACCGGGGCGGTGCGGATTCCGCACACTGGACGGGTCATCATCGGTGATGACGTTGAGGTCGGTGCGAACACAACCATCGATCGTGGTACGGCCGGTGATACGGTGATCGGCCCGGGCTGCATGATTGATAACCAAGTGCAGATCGCCCATAACGTGACCATGGGGCGGGGAGTTGTTCTGGCTGGTCAGGTCGGTCTCGCGGGGAGTTCCAGGGTCGACGACTTCGCGATGCTGGGTGGTAAATCGGGCACCGCCAATCACGTCAAGGTCGGTGTCGGAGCCAAGCTGGGCGCGTTGTCGGGTGCTGCAACTGATCTGAAACCTGGTGTGACCTATCTTGGTCAACCGGCTATCCCCATCAAGGATTTCTGGCGGCGAGAGGCTGCCATTCGTCGATTGTTGAAGCAGGGCAGGGGGGCATGAACGACGAGATTGTTGACACAGGCCAGCAGGAGGCTGGTCACACCGTTGATGTTGTTGGTATCGAGCGTGTGATGGATATGATCCCGCACCGCTATCCGTTTCTCATGATTGATCGGGTGGTGGATGTCGTGCGCGACAAGAGCGCAATCGGGATCAAGAACGTTTCGATCAACGAACCCCAGTTCCAGGGGCATTTCCCGCGTCATCCGGTGATGCCGGGCGTGCTGATCATCGAAGCCATGGCGCAATCAGCAGCCGTGCTAGTCGTCGAGACCCTGGGCAAGGAGTTCGAAGGAAAACTGGTCTACTTCATGGGGGTCGACAAGGCGCGCTTCCGCAAACCTGTGACGCCAGGTGATGTCATGAAGGTGCATGTTCACAAGGAACATCAGCGTGGACCTGTCTGGAAGTTCGGTGCCGTCGTGAAGGTCGACGGCACAACCGTTGCTGAAGCCAACTACTCCGCCATGATTCTGGACAACTGACATTTCCATGCCCGACATTCACCCCACAGCCATCGTCGATCCCGCTGCGAATCTCGCCGATGATGTGACGATCGGCCCCTATTGCGTGATTGGCGATGGAGTGTCGCTCGGTGCAGGAGTCGCGTTGCTTTCCCACGTGGTGGTCGCGGGCAGAACGACGATCGGTGACGGCTGTCGGGTCTTCCCCTTCGCATCTCTCGGCCATGAGCCGCAGGATCTGAAGTTCAAAGGCGAGGAATCAGAACTCGTCATTGGAGCCCACAACACCATCCGCGAATCGGTCACCATGAACCCGGGCACCGAAGGTGGCGGGCTTATCACGCGGGTAGGCGACAATTGCCTCTTCATGGTCGGCTCTCACGTCGCCCACGACTGTCAGCTTGGCGACAACGTAATCATGGCCAACAACGCGACACTCGCCGGCCATGTGGTCGTCGAAGATCATGCCATAATTGGTGGTCTGTCCGCCGTGCATCAGTTTGTTCGGATCGGTCGCCATGCGATGGTCGGCGGGATGTCAGGCGTCGAACAGGATGTCATTCCCTTCGGCTCAGTGACCGGTGACCGGGCGCATCTGATGGGGCTCAATCTGGTTGGCCTCAAGCGTCACGGTTTCGAGCGTGACGATATTCATACGCTCCGCAACGCCTATCGTTTGCTGTTCGCGGACGAAGGCACGCTGGGCGAGCGGGTCAGCGACGTCGAGAAGGTGTTCGGTGAATGCCCGCCTGTCGAGGTCATTCTCTCGTTCATGCAGACTGACAGCTCACGCGGCCTGTGCCAGCCCAAAGACGGACATGCCGCCTAAACTGGGCATCGTCGCCGGCGGTGGTGCGCTGCCGGGATATGTCGCCCGGAGCGCGCTCGAACAGGGCCGTGAGGTCGTCATTCTTGCGTTGGAAAACCAGGCCGATCAGTCCGTTGTGGCGCCGTTCGAACATGCCTGGGTCCGGATGGGCGCTGCTGGAAAGGCCATTGCATACTTTCGCGACAAAAACGTCGCCGAGGTGGTCATGGCCGGACCGGTGGAGCGGCCCGGCCTTATGGATCTGCGACCGGATGGGCGCGCTCTGAAGTTTCTCTCGAAAGGCGCTCTCAAGCGCGGTGATGACGGAGTGCTATCCGCGATTGTTGCCGCGTTGGAAGAGGAGGAAGGCTTCCGGGTTCTGGATGTCCGCGAGATTGCCGGAGGGATCACGGCACGCGAAGGCGCAATGACGTCACGCTCCGCCACAGAGCAGGAGTGCGAAGATGTCGAGCGCGGAATTGCCGTTCTTCGTGCTTTGGGTCATTCCGACGTCGGCCAGGCCGTCGTGGTGCAGGACGGTGTGATCCTGGGTGTGGAGGCCATCGAGGGCACCGATGGCCTGATAGACCGCTGCCGTTTGCTACGACGGGATGGCCATGGTCCGGTGCTGGTGAAGATGACCAAGCCTGGCCAGGAAAACCGTGTCGACCTGCCGACGATCGGCCCCGACACCGTCAAAGGCTGTGTAGAAGCAGGTTTCGCGGGGATCGCGCTTGAAGCCAGCATGTGCCTCGTGATCGACGAAGACGTTGTGGTGTCCAAGGCCAATGCGGCCGGTCTGTTTGTCCAAGGCTGGCCCACGCAGGTGTACTGAAATCATGGCCTCGCCCCTGATCTTTTTGCTTGCCGGTGAGCCGTCCGGAGATGCCCTGGGGGCTGATCTCATGCGCGCCCTGAAACACAAGACCGACGAACATGTACGATTTGTGGGAGTTGGTGGCCCGGCGATGGAAGCTGAAGGTATGACATCGCTCTTTCCCATGAGTGAGCTCTCGGTCATGGGACTGGTCGAGGTTCTGCCGCGACTGCGAACCCTGCTGGACCGTATCAGGGAAACCGTACAAGCTGTGCGCGACCTGGAGCCCGATGTGGTCGTGACGATTGATGCGCAGGATTTCTCCTACCGAGTTGCGCGGACCCTGGCACCCGCGCCGTGTCCGGTGGTGCATTACGTAGCCCCCACCGTTTGGGCTTGGAAGCCCCGGCGCGCGAAGAAGGTGGCTGCCGTGGTTGACCGCCTGTTGCTGCTGTTTCCATTTGAGAATCGCTGGTGGGATGCCGTTGGGCAGGACAATGTCTTCGTCGGCCATCCGATCGCTGATTTACAAATGGTTGTGCCTTCGACCGAAGCGGTCAAAACCGGCCATCGACTTGCACTGCTTCCTGGCAGTCGTGCCGGTGAGATCCGTCGTCACCTTCCGATCTTTCGCCTTGTCGTTGAGCGGCTCTTGGAATCGCATCCACGCCTCGAGGTTGTTCTGCCGACCGTAGAGAATGTTGCAGACCTGGTGCGCGACGGTCTGAGAGACTGGCCAGTTGGTGTGCACGTTCATCTGGGTTCACCGGAAGAAAGGCGCGCACTGCTTGCGACGGCAGATGCGGCGCTTGCGGTTTCCGGTACTGTGGCTCTCGACCTTGCTGCCGCAGGCGTGCCCCACGTCATCGCCTACAAGGCGAATCCCCTGACGGCTGCGATCGTGCGGAGGATGCTGACGATCAGGTATGTCTCTCTGGTGAATCTGATTGCGGATGCACCTGTCACGCCAGAGCTGCTGCAAGAGTGGTGTACCGTCGACAGCCTGGTCCGCGAGGTCGCGCGGCTTCTGGATGATCCGGAAGCCGCTGATAGGCAACGCCAGGGCATGTCTTCGGTGATCGCCTCTCTTCGGCCTGAGGGTGTGTCACCGTCGAATCGCGCCGCCTCTGCGGTGCTGGACATCATGCAAGATGCGTCGCAGGGTGCGGTATAGGCCGCAGTGATGCTACGCCTCGTGAATTGTTATTTTCCTGATGCATCAGCGCATCCTTAGCTTTCGCCAGCCCTGATCTGTGGAGTGCCGTGATGGCAGCGCCTCGTCTGAATGCCGAAACCAGAGGCATCGTTGCAAAACTCAAGACGTATGCGGACCGCACCCTGCCGAATGCCAAGACCATGCCCAGGGAGGTCTACACTTCTCAGGCCTTTCAGGAACTGGAGAAGAGCCGGATCTTCGAGCGCGAATGGCTTTGTGCGGGCAGGGCGGAGAGTATTCCGAAGGCCGGTGACTACCTGACCTATAAGATCGGTGACCAGCCGGTTCTTATTATCCGCCAGAAGGACGGCTCCATCGCTGCCTTCTCGAATGTCTGCCGTCATCGGATGATGCGATTGCTCGAGGGCAAAGGGTCATGCCGGCGGATCGTGTGCCCCTATCACGCCTGGACCTACGAGATCGACGGCAGGCTGGTGGCGGCCAAGCATATGGAGCGAACCAACAGGTTCGACGTGGGCAAGGTCGAACTGCCGAAAGTCCGCTGCGAAGTCTGGAACGGCTGGATCTACGTCACGCTAAACAAGCGGTCGGCATCGGTGGCCAGGAAGTTGGCACGGCTCGATGACGTCATTCGGGACTATCACGCCGAGGACTACGTCGAGGTCGACCGCCAGGAGCACGTCTGGAACACGAACTGGAAGCTGCTCAGCGAGAACTTCATGGAGGGCTATCACCTGCCAGTGACCCATCGGAAGACCGTCGGCGCCTACTTCCCGGTTGAGGACACGCGTTTCGCGGCAGGCAAGGCCGACGACAACTTCACCTTCCAGTGGTTTACCAAAACCGAGGACGCACCAGTCGGGACCGCGCATGCGAAGAACAAGACTCTGAAGGGTGATATGCGGCGCACCTCGGTGCTGGGTTCAGTCTATCCCTGCCATATGTTCGTGCTGGCGCCTGACCATCTCTGGTACCTGAGCCTGCACCCGCTCGACACCGAACGTATCCATATTGTCTACGGTCTGGCCTTTGCTCCCGAACTGATGGCGGAGAAAGGCAAGCTCAAGGCGCGCATTGCTGAGGCCAAGGCGTATCTCGATGCGACCAACGAGGAAGACAGGTTTGTCGTTGAGGGACTCTGTGAAGGCGTCAAGGCGCCCCTTGCCGAGCCGGGGCCCTTGAGCTGGCTCGAGAAGGAAAACCTCGACTTCACGCGCTACATCCTGCGCTGCATGACACGCTAGGCCGAGGTCGGCTTCAGCCTACCACTCGCCCGTGTTCTCCATCGAAACCCAAGGCTCCTGAGAGGGCAGCGAACCGCCCTTCTGCAGCAGTTCGACCGAGATCCCGTCGGGCGAGCGAACGAAGGCCATGTGGCCGTCTCGCGGCGGACGGTTGATCGTGACCCCTGAGTCCATCAGCTTCTGGCAGAGGGCATAAATGTCGTCGACCTCATAGGCCAGATGGCCGAAGTTGCGGCCGCCGTCATAGTCCTCGGGGTCCCAATTGTAGGTCAGCTCAACCTGGGACTCCGGATTCTCGGGCGCGCCGAGGAACACCAGAGTGAACCGGCCGCCTTCGTTCTCGTAGCGGTCCTGCTCCACTAGTCCCAGCTTGTTGCAGTAGAAATCGAGAGACGCGTCGATGTCTTTCACGCGCACCATCGTATGCAGATACTTCATGGCTCTTTCCTTTGAGTCCTAGCCGCGCTGATCCAGGGGCACAAAATCACGCCGGGTCTCGCCGGTGTAGACCTGGCGCGGACGCCCGATCTTCTGCGACGGATCCGTGTGCATTTCGCTCCATTGTGCGATCCAGCCGATCGTGCGCGCGACGGCGAACACGGCGGTGAACAGGCGCCGTGGTATGCCCATCGCACGGAGGATGATGCCCGAATAGAAATCGACATTGGGGTAGAGATTGCGATCGACGAAATAAGGATCGTCCAATGCGATCTTTTCGAGTTCCAGGGCGATTTTGAGCAGAGGTTCGTCATGAACGCCCAGCTCATCGAGCACCTGATGGCAGGTCTTCCGCATGATCTTCGCGCGCGGATCGTAGTTCTTGTAGACCCGGTGACCAAAGCCCATCAGGCGGGACTGGTCGTCCTTGTCCTTGGCCCGGGCAATGAACTCGTGGATCTGATCGTAGCTGCCGATCTCTTCCAGCATCTTGAGAACGGCCTCGTTGGCGCCGCCATGAGCAGGCCCCCAGAGGCAGGCGATCCCGGCCGATATGCAGGCAAACGGGTTGGCCCCGGATGATCCCGCCAGTCGCACGGTCGAGGTCGACGCGTTCTGTTCGTGATCGGCGTGCAGGATCAGGATCAGGTCCATCGCACGGGCGAGAACAGGGCTCACGCGATAGGGCTCGCAGGGAACCGCGAACATCATGTGCAGGAAGTTCTCGGCATATCCGAGATCATTGCGCGGGTAGACAAAAGGCTGACCCAGTGACCATTTGTGAGCCATGGCTGCAATGGTTGGCATTTTGGCAATCAGGCGATAGGACGCGATGGCTCGCTGTTCGGCATCTTCGACGTTGGAACTGTCGGCATAAAATGCGGAGAGAGCACCAACAATGCCGACCATGAGCGCCATGGGGTGCGCATCACGACGGAAGCCACGGAACAGGAAGTTGATCTGTTCGTGCAGCATCGTGTGATAGGTCACGCCCTTCTCGAAATGGTCCTTCTCCGTGGCGTTGGGGAGCTCCCCGTAGAGCAGGAGATGGCAGACTTCCAGGAAGTCGGAATGTTCTGCCAACTGTTCGATCGGAATGCCGCGGTAAAGCAGCTCGCCCTTGTCACCGTCGATGTAGGTGATCTTGGACTCGCAGCTCGCTGTCCCCGTGTAGCCCGGATCGTAGGTGAACATCCCGGTCTTTCCGTTCAGTGTGCGGACATCGATCGTGTCAGCACCAACTGAACCGGTCAGAACCGGAAGTTCGGCGAGGTTTTTCCCTGTCTCCGGATCAACGACATTCACGGATCCGATTTTTCTGGGACCACTTGGCTCGGGCACGGTTTTGGCCAGCGTCATGCGGCGCTCCTCCTTGTTGATTCTTGTTGTCGGTGGGCAATCCAGGGCGCGTAGCTGCGTACTGCACCGGCCGCCTTCTTTGTCTCAATCTACCCGGAAACCTCATTTTCGCGCAAATCACAGGGCACGGCGAAAGCGGGAAACCGCGACGTCAGCCAAAGGCGGCAATCGCCTCGTCGAGTCGTGCCAGGCATTCATCGCGGCCGAAGACATCGAGTACGTCAAAGATGGGCGGTGAAACTGTGCCACCCGTCAGTGCAGCACGAAGGGGTTGCGCCAGCTTTCCGAGCCCGACCTCGCGCGCCTCGGCCGCAGCACGAACCAATGCTTCAAGCGTTTCTGCGTCCCAGGCCTGAACTTCGGCGAGCAGCGGCCTGAGCGCAGACAAGTGTTCGATGGCCTCTGGGCTGAGGACTTTGGTGGCCTTGGCATCGAACGCCAGAGGCCGTTCACGGAACAGGAAGAGGGCATTGGCGCCGAGTTCGACCAGAGTCTTGGCCCGTTCCTTCATCGACGGCATGGCGCGAGCAAGAAGCGCAATGTCCTCTACGCTCAGCTCACGACCGAGCTCTGCGGCCACAAAGGGTGCCGTGAGTTCCGTGAGACGCTTGTCATCGGCGACCTTCATGTAGTGCAGGTTAAGGGCTATGAGCTTATCGAGGTCAAAGCGGGCAGGGGAGCGCCCCACGCCGGAAAGGTCGAACCACTCGACGGCCTTGTCGCGGGGAATGATTTCGTCGTCGCCATGGCCCCAGCCCAGTCGCAGCAGGTAGTTCTGCATGGCTTCGGGCAGGAAGCCCATGTTGCGGTACGCTTCGGGACCCACGGCGCCGTGGCGCTTGGACATCTTTGCGCCGTCCGGTCCGTGGATCAGCGGAATGTGGGCAAAGGCCGGAACATCCCAGCCCAACGCCTCGTAAATCTGTGTCTGGCGGGCGGCGTTGGTCAGGTGGTCGTCGCCGCGAATCACATCGGTGACACCCATGTCGTGGTCGTCGACTACAACGGCCAGCATATAGGTCGGTGTACCGTCTGAGCGTAACAGGATCATGTCATCAAGCTGCTCATTGCCAATGGTAATATCGCCTTGAACCTTGTCCCGGATGATCGTTTCACCGGTCTGTGGTGCCTTCAGACGGATGGCTGGCGCAATCCCGTCCGGCGCTTCGCTGGAATCACGATTACGCCAGGTTCCGTCGTAGCGTACAGGCCGCCCCTCGGCGCTCGCGTTCTCGCGCATCGCTGTCAACTCCTCAGGGCTGCAATAGCAGAGATAGGCCTTGCCGGCTTCCAGAAGCTCCTGTGCGACTGCGGCGTGTCGATCCACACGTGCGAACTGGAACAGCGGTTCGCCGTCCCAATCAAGCTCGAGCCAGCGGAGGCTTTCGAAGATCGCCTCAATGGCGTCGTCGGTTGATCGTTTGCGGTCGGTGTCTTCGACACGGAGCAAGAAGGTGCCGCCATGATGGCGGGCATAGAGCCAATTGAAGAGCGCCGTGCGTGCACCTCCGATGTGGAGGAAGCCTGTGGGCGAAGGGGCAAATCGGGTAACAACGGTCATGGTGTTTGGTTCCGGAGAGTCTGGCGGGTTGTTTATCAGATGACGAAGGGCTCACAAGCCAAGATCAAACGTTTGAATCGTGTTTCCGCTGTGCACAAACCAGCCTTAGGTTGTGTCATGGCTCGTGTCGTCCCCCAACTGGATGTGTCGCCCGGACCCTGGGCGAGGAGCGAGAACGCTGGATCGTCTTTGCTCCGGTCGGGGTAATGACAGGGATCGCGTTCTATTTTGCTCTGCCCGCAGAGCCATGGCCGTTCACCGGAAGCTGAATCCTGGCCGACCGGCGTTGACGAGACGGGAAAGCCGCTTGCCTGTGACAGTCTGGAGTGTCTCTGCGAGCCTCCGAGGAACCGATCCGTCATCGTGTCCATCGCGTTGGGCACAGCTGCACTGAGCGACGACTGTGGTGTCGCCGATCTGCTGATCAGCCTGGTCTCGATCCGGCGCGAATGTCCGGCTCCACAGGGGTTGATTGATCGCTTCGATCTCTGGCGCTTTGGGACTCATGCGATACGGTTCGACAATGGCAGCGCCCGGATCGAGACCGTCCAACAACAAAGGGGCGAACGACCGTGGTCGTCCGCCCCTGATCAGGAATAGTCGGAAACTCTAGTAGTTACGTATCAGCCCGATCAGACGACCCTGAACCTTGACCCGGTCGGGACCGAAGATATGGGTCTCGTAGGCGGAATTTGCGGGTTCCAATGCGATCGAGTCGCCTTTGCGGCGCAAGCGCTTGAGGGTTGCCTCCTGGCTGTCGACAAGAGCAACGACAATCGCGCCGCTCTCTGAGGTATCGCTACGTTCAATCACGACGGTATCACCGTCCAGGATGCCCGCCTCGATCATTGAATCTCCTTCAATTTCAAGGGCATAGCAATCCCGTACGCCCACCATGGCTGCCGGGACATGGATGCTCTGCGTCGGATCACTGAGGGCTTCGATGGGTGTGCCTGCGGCAATCTTGCCATGCAGGGGTAGAGCAACCGTGTTGTCGTTGACCTCAGCCGGATGGGCCGACGATTCGGAAACAGATGCCCGCGCGCCTTCGATCACGCTCAGCGTGGCCACCACGCCTTCCACGCCGGGCGGTAGCTTCAGGACCTCAAGCGCTCGTGCCCGATGGGGCAGGCGCCGGATGAAGCCACGCTCCTCAAGTGCCGTGATAAGCCGATGAATGCCCGATTTGGACTTGAGCCCAACGGCGTCTTTCATTTCGTCGAACGAGGGCGAGACACCGTCCTCGGCCAGCCGGCTGTTGATGTAAAGCAGCAGTTCCTGCTGTTTTCGGGTCAACATCTATCCACCCCCACAAAATATGGAACAAAGCAGTAACGTCGACACATGTTCTAGTTAGGTTCACATTTCGTGTCAACCTTGTTTCTGGATTGTACTCGTAGTGGTTCGCGCCTGTTCCTTGTCCCGCCAGGGTCAGAGGCGGATCACGCTGACAAGATCTCCTGATCTTGCGGGTTCGGCATGGGGGGGTCGAATGATGAGGCAAGACGACAAAGCGAGCGTTGCCAGCATGGAGCTGTCCTGCCGGTTGAACGGTGTTGCGACCAGATGTCCTTGCGCGTCGCGATCAAGCGAGGCGCGCATATAGTCTTGGCGCTCGTCATTGGCCCCCAGGTCGGCGCCCAGCGTGGCGGTTTCTTCACCGTCGTCAGGCGGCAAACCCAGCATCTTGCCGATGCAGGCGCGTAGGAAGAGGTGGCCGCAAACCATGGTTGAGACGGGATTACCCGGGAAACCCAACATTGGGGTATCGCCAAGCACGCCGAAAGCCAAGGGTTTACCGGGTCGCATGGCGATCTTCCAGAAGTCAAGATCGAGCCCTTCGTCGGCCAGGACCTTGCGAACCAGATCGTGTTCGCCGACCGACATACCGCCAGTCACCACCAGCATGTCGGCCCGCTTGGCTCCTGACACCATGGACCGCAGGGCATCTTCGTTGTCGGGAGCGATTCCCAGGTTGATTGGTTCCGCCCCGGCATCGCGCGCAATCGCGGCAAGGGAGAGTGAGTTGGAGCTGACGATCTGATTGAGGCCGAGAGGTTCGCCGGGCATGACGATTTCATCACCGGTCCCGAGGATGGCAATCCGGGGGCGGCGCGTGACCTTCAGCCAGGGCACGTTCATGGCGGCAATCAGGCCGATTTCACGCGGCCCGAGCAGACAGCCTGCCTGGGGCCCGGCGTCACCCTCTGCAAAGTCCAATCCCTTGCGGCGAACATAGGTGCCTTCGGCGGCGCTCTTCTGGACCGTCACTACGGCGCTATCGCGCGTCGTGTTTTCCTGGATGATGATGGTGTCGGCTCCGTTCGGGACCGGCCCGCCCGTGAAAATGCGCACAGCCTGACCCGGCTCCAACGCCTTGTCATAGGACCCGCCGGCGGGCGCTTCGCCCACGACATCCAGGGTGGCGGGCACCGCGGCAACATCGGCAGCACGGACGGCATATCCGTCCATAGCTGACACCGGATGAGGAGGCTTGGTGATGCGTGATACTACACTTTGGGCCAGAACACGCCCAGCAGCTTCGGAGATGGCCACCTGCTCGGCGGCCAGACGGTTCACGCCCCCCAGGATCCGCTGTCTGGCCTCATCGACGGGGATCATGCTTCACGCTGATAGGTGCCGGACTTGCCGCCGGATTTGTGCACCAGCTGGATCGCGCCGATCGTCATGTCTCGGTCAACCGCCTTGCACATGTCATAGACGGTGAGGCCTGCCACAGTGACGGCCGTGAGCGCCTCCATTTCGACCCCGGTGCGACCTTTCAGCTTGCAGGTCGCACGAATCGTGATGGCATGCGCCGCATGATCCGGCTCCAGCTCGACCGTCACCTTCGAAAGGCTCAAAGGGTGGCATAAGGGGATAAGATCCGGCGTCCGCTTGGCCGCCATGATTCCGGCGACGCGGGCCACGGCCAGAACGTCTCCCTTGGGCATGTCACCATCGACAATCCTCGCCAGGGTTTCTGGCTCCATCGTGATTGTGCCTTCGGCCACGGCGATACGTTCGGTGATGTCCTTTTCGGAAACGTCGACCATGTGGGCGCGGCCCTGATCATCCAGATGAGTTAGCGTGTCGCTCATGCCACGTCCTGGCCCTGCTTGGCGGTGCCCAGAAGCATCCGCGTCGCATGTTCGATGTCGTCCTGACGCATCAGTTGTTCGCCGACTAGAAAACGCCGTGCCCCAACAGCTTCCATGCGTTTCAGATCGGCATGGGTCTTCAGGCCGCTCTCACACACGATTTCGCGGTCAGCCGGTATGATCGGCGAGAGGGCCTCGGTGGTCGCGAGATCGACGTCCAGGGTCTTCAGATTTCGGTTGTTGATGCCGATCAGCTTCGCGTCCAGCAACAGAGCACGATCGAGTTCCTCGCGATTGTGGACCTCCACCAGCACGTCCATGCTGTGGTCGTCCGCAGCACTGCAGAGTTCTTCTGCCAGTCCGTCATCAACGGCGGCCATGATCACCAGAATGCAATCGGCACCAATCGCTCGCGCTTCAACCACCTGATAGGTATCGACCATGAAATCCTTGCGCAGACACGGCAGGCCGGAAGCGTTGCGGGCCTGCAGCACATAGGCGTCATCACCCTGGAAATAGGGTTTGTCGGTCAGAACCGAAAGGCAGGCTGCGCCTGCCGCCTGGTAAGCCTCGGCAATGGTCGCTGGATCGAAATCAGGTCGGATTTCACCGGCGCTCGGTGAAGTCTTTTTGATCTCTGCGATCAAGCCGAAGGCACCATCAGCAGCACAACTCAGCGCGGATGCAAAGCCCAGCGGCGCTGACTGTTGTTGTGCATCCGCCTCAACTGCCGCCAGCGAGCGTTCTGCCTTGCAGCGCGTAATGTGATCGCGCTTGTCGTGACAGATCCGTGTGAGAATATCGCTCATGCCGTGCCCGAGGTGATTGCGACAAGCCGTTCCAACTTGGTCTTGGCCGCACCACTGTCGATGGATTGGGCCGCCTGGGCGACACCGGCCTTGAGGTCATCTGCTGCACCGGCGACGACAAGTGCAGCTGCCGCATTGAACAGCACGGTGTCGCGATAGGCGCTTGACTCGCCGTCAAGCAGACCGGCCAATGCCTTGGCATTCTCTTCAGGCGCCCCGCCCATGATCTCGCTGAACGCCGGGGAGGGCAGTCCTGCATCCGCAGCATGCATGGTCGTCATGATGACGGTACCGTTGTCGAGCACGGCGACGGTATTCTCAGCCGACAGGGTCAGTTCATCGCAGCCGTCGCCACTATGCACCACCCAGGCGCGTTCCGCTCCCAGCTCTCCGAGCACACGGGCGACCGGTTCGACCCATTGTTCGGCAAAGACGCCCAGAAGATAGAGTTTCACACTGGCCGGATTGGACAGCGGGCCCAGCAGATTGAACAGGGTCCGCGCACCAAGTTCGACCCGCGTCGGCATCACATGGCGCATCGCGCTGTGATATTTCGGTGCGACCATGAAGCCTACGCCGGCTTCATCGATGGCACGCTGGACCACATCGGGATCGGCATCGAGGTTCACGCCCGACATCGCCAGCACATCGGCTGCGCCGGATTTCGACGAGGCAGCCTTGTTGCCGTGTTTGGCCACCACGACTCCGCAACCGGTAACCACCAGGGCCGTGGCCGTTGAAATGTTGAGCGTGCCCATGCCGTCACCACCGGTGCCGACGATGTCCATGGCGCCTTCCGGCGCATTCATTCGGTGCATCTTGGCGCGCATGGCGCGTGCGCCGCCCGCGATTTCGTCGACGGTCTCACCACGGACCGCCAGTGCCATCAGGAGACCGCCGATCTGCGATGGTGTTGCCTCGCCCGACATGATGATATCGAAGGCTTGGTCGGCTTCTTCAGGGCTGAGAGGCGCGCCTGATCCGGCGCGGATGATGAAGGGTTTCAGGCCCTGGGGAATCTCGTTCATGCCGTGCCCCTGGTTTCGGTCTCTTTCAGGAAGTTCCGCAACATGGCATGACCATGCTCGGATTCGATGCTCTCCGGATGGAACTGAACCCCGTGGATCGGCAGTTCGCGGTGGCGGAGGCCCATGATCACGTCGTCATCCGTGCAGGCGTTGACCTCGAGGCAATCGGGCATCGAACCCGGTGCGATGGTCAGCGAATGATAACGGGTTGCCCGCAGGGGTGAGGGGATCTGGCTGAACACGCCGGTTCCGGCATGCGTCACGTCCGAAAGCTTGCCGTGCATCGGTAAGGGTGACCGCTCGACCTTACCGCCAAATGCCTGGCCGATGGCCTGGTGGCCCAGGCAAACGCCGATCAGGGGCATGCGTTCGTTCGCGCAGCGCTCGACCAATTCAAGGCAGATGCCGGCGCGATCGGGATCGCAGGGGCCGGGCGAAATCACGATTCCGTCGGGCTTCTTGGCCATGACCTCATCGACCGTGATCCGGTCGTTGCGATGGACTTCGGTCTCTGCACCCAGCTCGCCCAGGTAATGCCAAAGGTTGTAGGTGAAGCTGTCGTAGTTATCGATCAGCACAAGCATGGTATGATCCTCGAAAGCGCCCCGGCTGGGCGGCGGCAGAGAATAGCGATACGGGACCGCCCGAACAATGCGCCATCGGCCACTTTACATGCTGCCTCCTGCGGGAGATGACTACGCCGCATGAGGCTGTTCTCATTCAACTCCAGAGAGACTGACGATGTCGCCTCGGAACAGGGCGTGCTGCGCCTTGTCCTGAGAATGGTCGCCACGCTTGGATTGGCATCGTTGTCCGGTGGCGTGATCGGAAGTTACTGGGCCGGACAGGTGATGTCCGCAGCGCCCGACATTCCCGCAATAGAGCAGGCAGTTGTGCTGGATGCGCCTCCGGCAGAACAGCCCGCTGAACTCGCGCTCGACAACCCGACGCTGGCCGTTGGCGTTGAGGAGGAGAAAACCAGTACGCGGGTCCTGCCTGGGCTGCCGCATTTCCCGGTTCACTATGCGCTTCTGCTAATGAAGGCTGATCAAACTGCGGAAGATTCAGCGCCGTACACAATGCCGGAAATCGCGCTTCTTATGGCGGCGCTGGGCGCCACATCGCCCCGTGCGACGGCCGAGTTGCCTGATCTTCCTGTGGTTCTGGACGAACCCGCAGCTCTCGCCCAAACAGACATTGTGATCGTCCACACCTGGCGTCTGGCTTCGCTAGATCAGCCGGGGTTGACGGTCGCTTTGCTTCCACAGGTCACCATCGCACCGGTTCCGGATGCGAAACCTGAAGCGCCTGTGTTCGACAACGCTGTGAGCCATACGATCAGCGAGTATGGTCCCGATCTGCTCCCGCCGGATCCGGTGATCGACATTCCCCTGGACTATGACGGTGCCCCGATGATCGCGATCATGATCGATGACCTCGGCCTCAATCGCCGTAGGGTCGAGCAGGCTTCGGCTCTGCCGGCCCCACTGACCATGGCGTTCATTCCTTATGGCGACGATGTCGCGGGCCTGGCCCGGATTGCCGCGGCGTCAGGTCATGAACTTTTCCTTCACTTGCCAATGGAGCCGATCGATTCACGTCACAATCCCGGGCCTCATGCTTTGCTCGATGAGCTCTCGCAAGCTGAGATGACTCGGCGTCTGATGTGGAACCTCGAGCGGTTCGAAGGCTACGTCGGTGTCAACAACCACATGGGTAGCCTGCTGACCCAGAACAGGCAGGCGATGGCTCTCCTGATGGGAGAGTTGGAGCGTCGCGATCTGATGTTTGTCGACTCTGTGACGTCGGCATCATCGGTTGCGCTGTCGACGGCGCGTAGCAACGGCATCCCGGCGGCGCGGAGAGACGTTTTTCTGGACAACGTGCTCGAGCGCGCGGCGATCGACGCGCAGTTGGCCAAACTGGAAGAGGTGGCGCTCAGGCAGGGATTCGCCATCGGTATCGGTCATCCGCACGATGTGACCGTTGCCGCCCTGGCCGACTGGCTTGTCGGGCTGGAGGACCGGGGTTTCGTTCTGGTCCCTGTCAGCCGGATCGTCGATCACAATGAACTGTTGCTCGCAGGCGCGTCGAACTAGGCGTTGTCAGCGATTGAGACCGCTTCGGTCGGCGAAGCGAAAGGCTTCTTCGGCGGCCTTCGTGAGCGCGCGCGCCTTGTTGCGGCATTCTTGGTGCTCGGATTCAGGGTCGCTGTCGGTGACGACACCCGCGCCAGCCTGGATATGGAGCACGCCGTCCTTGATCACCGCAGTGCGCAGGGCAATGCAGGTGTCCATGGATCCGTTGGCCGAAAAGTACCCGATGGCACCACCATAGACTCCGCGTCGTTCGGCTTCCAACTCGTCGATGACCTCCATCGCGCGGACCTTCGGTGCACCGCTCACGGTGCCCGCAGGGAAACCGGCGACGAGGGCATCGATCGCGTCATAATCGTCGCTCAGATCGCCTTCCACATTCGAGCTGATGTGCATCACATGGCTGTAGTATTCGATCTGGAAGCTTTCGGTGACCGACACGCTGCCGACCTTGGCGACGCGGCCGACGTCGTTTCGGCCGAGATCAAGCAGCATCAGGTGTTCGGCTCGTTCCTTGGGGTCGGCCAGAAGCTCGTCACGCAGCGCAATGTCTTCGGCCTTGTCAGCACCGCGTTTACGCGTACCCGCAAGCGGCCTGATGGTGACGCGGCCTTCGCGTGCACGCACCAGGATTTCGGGGCTTGAACCCACCACGGCGAACTCACCGAAGTTGAGATAGAACAGGAACGGCGAGGGGTTCACGCGGCGCAGAGCCCGGTAGTAGGCCAGCGGCGGCAGCGTGAACGGCAGGTCGAAACGCTGCGAGAGCACAATCTGGAAAGCGTCGCCCGCGTTGATGTAGTCCTTGGCGGCCTGGACGATTTCCAGAAAGCGCTCGTGGTCGGTGTTCGATGTCGCTTCGGCCATATCGGCTTCGAAGGGGGCGTCGTGGCCGTGGGCCAGGTTGCGCTCGAAATCTGATGTTGCATCGGCCAGTCGTTCGCAGGCTTGCGCATAGGCCGCCCGCGCGCTCACGCCGGCTGCAGGCCAAACGGGCGTCACGATGGTGACCTCATCTGCCACGTTGTCGAAGATGGCCATGATCGTGGGCCGGACCATCAATCCATCGGGAACGTCGATCACCCGATCACGATCAGTCGGCAGGTCTTCCATCAGCCGGACCATCTCGTAGCCGATGTAGCCGATCAGAGCCGAGGCCATCGGCGGCAGATCTTCGGGCAGATCGATATGTGATTCGCGCACAAGCCGTTTCAGGGACTCGATGGCGCCACACTCTTCGGCCACAAAGGCATCGGCATCGTATCGGGCCTGACGATTGATTTCGGCGTTGTCGTCGAGGCAACGCCAAACAATGTCCGGCCGCAGCCCGATGATAGAGTAGCGACCTCGCACGTCGCCGCCTTCGACTGATTCCAGGAGGAAGCTGTTGGGTTGAGAGCCTGCGAGCTTGAGCATTGCCGAGACCGGTGTCTCAAGATCGGCGACGAGTTTGGTCCAGACGACCTGAGGCTTGCCCTCGTTGTAGAGCGCGTCAAAGGCCGAGCTGTCCGGTGCGTAGGTGGTCATGATCAGAAGTACTGCTCGACGAGATCCTCGTCGATGTTCACATCGGTCTCGTTGAACATCGCCGCAGTGTTCTGGTCGACGACATCCGAAATCAGACCATTCGTGAGGGACTGCTCGACGGCAATGTGCCCCTCGGAATCTGCAATCGGGTCACCGGACACAACATCCAGCAGACGTGCAATGACTTGAGCGGTGCCGTCTGCCGAATTGACCACAACGGTGTCGCCGGGTGATGCGCTGAACAGGGCCTCGACGGTATCAAGGCCAACGTTGTCGAGCGTTGGGGCCTGGTTACGTTGGAACGGTTCAGGCACTTCGAAAGTCGTTTCGAATGCTTCGGCCAGATCGCCACTCGAACCGGCCGCCGCCGCTGTGGCCTCCGCAGCCTCCTGGGCCAGACGCGATTGTTCCGCCAATTGCCAATCCACCAGCACTTGATCTTCAACCTCGTCGAGTGTCCTCATTCTGGCGGGTGCGATGGCTGTGACCTCTACGACGAGGAGCCCTCCGTCGTTGGTTTCGATCACCGGTGAGGGGAAATCGATGTCGCCGAAGAACAACTCGGAGAGGAATTCGCGGGCATCGGGAATAATCTGTAAGGAAAGGATATCTTCGGGCTGGCCGATCGAAGACACGCGCTCGACCATCTTCCTCTCCAGCTGCAGGGACGCTGCGGTCTCTTCTACACTGGTCCCGGATGCGACGATGTCGTCCATATCGTTGGCCAGATCGAAGATCGTTTCGCGCGCTGCACGAAGCTTCAGAGCCTGTTCGATCTGTGGCTGTGCCTCCTCGAACGGCGTGACCTGCTCGGCCTTCGCATCCGCGACCCTGAGCAGGAGCCATCCGCCGAGGGGAGATTCGATTGGCGCGACAACCTCACCCGCGTCGACAGCAAAGATGGGATCAGAGAGTTCGGCGAAGAGGTCGACTCTCGTAAACCATCCCAGTTCGAGCGATTCAGCGTCAATCCCCGCAGAATCGAAAGCGACCTGTGCAAAGTCGCTTCCGCTCCGAACCAGTTCGTAGGCTGCCAGGGCTGCATCTTTTGTCTCGAAGGGAATCTGGTGCAGCAGACGCTGCTCGGGGTCGATCCAGGCGTCTGGTGAAGAGTCATAGGCTTCACGGACGGCTGTCTCGTCAATCACGACATCGGTCGCGAGGTCCTCGGGATAGACCAGTATGTAATCGGCGCTGCGGTACTCCGGAGCCGCATAGTCCTGCTCATGCTCTGCAAAGTAGGTTGCGAGAGCGGAATCTGTCGGCGTCGGGTCCGGTGCCAGGGTGTCGTTGCTGATCACGGCGATCTCGGCCACGCGGCGCTCCTGCCGGTGACGGAAGATCCTATCGACCAGCGTGTCAGGCGGCGGAGGCACAGCGCCGATGCTGTTGATGTACTGCGACTGGCGCAGTTGATTGGTGAGAATACCGAGATAACGGCCTTCGCTTAGGCCGCTTGTGGCCAGCGTCCCCGAAAACACCGCTGGGTCGAACACGCCCTCGGCATTGAAGAAGGTGGCATTGCCCGCGATATCGGCGCGAAGGGTATCTTCAGCAATGGTGACACCCATGGCGCGCGCGTTGTCGGCTTCCAATGTGTCGTTGATCAACTGTTGCAACGAAAGGTTCGCGAGGGCACGGGCGAAATCGGAACCCGGTTCGACCTGCATGCCGCTGTCCTGGAACTGGCGGATCTGTGTCCGGTAGGCGACTTCGAGGTCGAAGACATCGATCTCCGTATCACCCACCTGGGCGACTGTGGTCTCACCCCGATTGATAAAGATGTCGCCGACACCCCAGCCGACAAAGCTCAGCGCGATCACGCCAAGGAGAATTTTGGAGGGCCAGGATGAGGCCCCCTTGCGCATTTGCGTCAGCATGCTTGTACCGTCTGGAATCCGGGGAAAAAGGCCGCGCATCCTAGTCTTGCCGCTCGGGCGCGGCAACCGTCCAATCGGTCACATCGGATGCACGCTTGCATGGCCTGCACGACGTGTTAGGCAGGCGAGGTTCGACAAGCAAGCCGGAGTGGAATGATGCGGTCCCTGGTCGCGGGAAACTGGAAGATGAACGGGCTCAAGGCCGAAAGCCTTGAACTGGCTTCGGACCTCGCAGGAAGAGCCAGGAGCGGTGCGGTCTGCGACGTCCTTGTGTGCCCACCTTCAACGATGCTGTCGGACGTAGGCGCGGTTATCAGCGGAAGTGGCATCATGCTGGGTGGTCAGGATTGTCACGCCCTGGAATCCGGTGCTCACACCGGGGATGTATCACCAGTCATGCTGGCTGACCTGGGATGCAGCCACGCGATTGTCGGTCATTCTGAACGCCGCGCCAATCACGGCGAAAGTGACGCCGTGGTAACTGAAAAGGCTGCTGCTGCACACAAGGCAGGGCTCACGGCCATCATCTGTTTGGGGGAAAACGCTGCAGAACGGGTCGAGGGCCGCGCCAAGGAGATTGTGACGCTGCAACTGCATGGTTCGTTGCCCGAAGGTGCCAGCGCCGCCAACACGGTGATCGCTTATGAACCCGTTTGGGCGATCGGCACGGGAAACACGGCCACGCCGCAGGATGTGACCGAAATTCATGATCATCTGCGTGGGGAGCTCATCCGTGCTTTCGGCGACGATGGCAATGCTGTCAGGCTGCTTTACGGAGGTTCGGTCAATGCCGGAAATGCCTCGGAACTGCTGGCGGTCGACAATGTAAATGGTGCGCTGGTTGGTGGCGCCAGTCTCAAACCCGATGACTTCTGGGCCATTGTGGAAAGCGGCCGCCCGGATTGATCGAAGCCGGCGGGCTCACCAGCTATGGCGTTGGGCGAGGGGCTGTGTTAAACGCTCGCCCGCGCGGCCCGAAAGCCGCCGGTTTTCTCGTACTCTAACGACAGCAAGGTACCCGTGCAGACGATCCTCGTCATTGTGCATGTTCTGATTGCCCTTTCGATCGTCGGTCTCGTTCTGCTTCAGCGCAGCGAGGGCGGCGGGCTTGGTATGGGCGGCGGTGGTGGTGGCGGAGCTGGCGGCATGTCGGGTCTGATGTCAGCCCGCGGAACAGCGAACCTCCTGACGCGCGTGACGGCCATTGCGGCCACTCTGTTTTTTGTTTCCAGCTTGCTTCTGAGCATCCTGGTGACCAATTCCGGGGATCGCGGGTCGATCGTCGACAACATGGTCGTGCCCGAAGTCGTCGAAACCACGACCGGGGACGAAGGTCCGAGCGTTCCTGTGCAATGACCCCAGGGTCATCGCACCGTTCTTCCACAGACTTCCCGATCGACACCCTGACTCCCCGCTTGGGCCTCCTACATGATGTGGTACGGTAACCGCCCATGGCGCGGTATATCTTTGTCACCGGCGGCGTGGTCTCATCACTTGGTAAGGGCCTTACGACTGCTGCACTGGGCGTGCTTCTGCAAGCACGCGGCTACAAGGTGCGTTTGCGGAAGTTCGACCCCTATCTCAATGTCGATCCCGGGACCATGAGCCCCTACCAGCACGGCGAGGTCTACGTCACCGATGACGGTGCCGAGACCGACCTGGATCTGGGTCACTATGAACGCTTCACGGGTGTTCCGGCTCGCAAGACCGACACCGTGACGAGCGGGCGTGTCTATTCTGATGTTCTGACGCGTGAACGGCGCGGCGACTATCTGGGCGGAACCGTCCAGGTCATTCCGCACGTCACTGATGTCATCAAGCAGTACATCCAGGGCGATACCGGCGATGCCGACTTCGTTTTGTGCGAGGTTGGCGGCACGGTGGGCGATATCGAAGGGTTGCCGTTCTTCGAAGCCATGCGCCAGCTCGTGCAGGAACTGCCGCATCGCCACGCGATCCTGATTCACCACACACTGGTGCCCTATTTGGCCGCGGCCGGTGAGCTCAAGACCAAGCCGACACAGCATTCGGTAAAGGAACTGCGCTCGATTGGCTTGCAGCCGGATATTCTTGTCTGTCGCTGCGAACATGAAATCCCCGACGGCGAGCTGCGCAAGATCGCGCAGTTCTGCAATGTCAGGGAATCGGCCGTGATCCCGGCGCTCGACGTCGACACGATCTATCAGGTGCCGATTTCCTATCATGATGCCGGTCTGGATCGGGAAGTCCTGCAGGCTTTCGGCGTGACGGACCAGAGCGGCCCGAATCTCGGGACGTGGCGCCAGATCGTCAAAGGGGTAAGGAACCCCGACGGCGAAGTCACAATCGCCGTGGTCGGCAAGTACACGGGGCTAGCCGATGCCTACAAATCTCTCTCCGAAGCCCTGACCCACGGAGGAATCTCCAATCAGGTGCGGGTCAACCTGAAGTGGATCGATTCGGAGATCTTCGAGCGCGAGGATGCGGTCACCCATCTGGAGGGCGTCCACGGCATTCTGGTGCCGGGCGGCTTTGGTGAACGTGGTGCCGAAGGCAAGATCGCGGCCGTAAACTATGCCCGCGAGCGGCAGATTCCCTACTTCGGAATCTGTTTCGGTATGCAGATGGCGGTGATTGAAACCGCACGCAATCTGGCGGGCATCAGCGGTGCGTCCTCAACCGAGTTCGGCCCGTGTGAGAAAGCGATTGTCGGCCTGATGACCGAGTGGACCAAGGGCAACGAGGTCGAAACCCGCAGTCAGGACAGCGATCTCGGCGGAACCATGCGCCTGGGGGCCTATGACTGCGATCTCGTGCCCGGCAGCCGGGTCGGCTCGATCTATGGTTCGGGCCGCATCAGTGAGCGGCATCGCCATCGCTACGAGGTCAACATCGGCTACAAGGACTCGCTTGAGGACAACGGGATGGTGTTTGCCGGTCTGTCGCCCGACGGGGTTCTGCCTGAGATTGTGGAGCGCACCGATCATCCATGGTTTGTCGGTGTTCAGTTCCATCCCGAGTTGAAGTCCAAGCCATTTGCGCCACATCCCCTGTTCGCTTCCTTTGTTGCGGCAGCTGTCACGCAATCGCGCCTGGTCTAGGAACCAACATGACCGAACAACGCCACGTCGATCTGGGATCGGTGAAGGTCGGCAATGATCTGCCTCTGGTGATCATCGCCGGACCTTGTGCCATCGAAAATCGGGATCACGCGCTTAGGACTGCCGAGAAGCTGGTGTCCATGGCTGCGGATCTGGGTCTGGGGCTCGTCTACAAGAGCTCCTTCGACAAGGCGAACCGAACGAGCCTGACCGGCCGCCGCGGTGTTGGCATGGAGGAGGGGCTCGCTATTCTTGCTGAAGTGCGTGAGACCCTGGGTTGTCCGGTCCTGACTGATGTGCACGAACGAGAACAGTGTTCGCCGGCAGCTGAGTCCGTTGATGTGCTTCAGATTCCGGCTTTTCTTTGTCGCCAGACAGACCTGCTGGTGGCTGCCGCCGAAACCGGCAAGGCAGTCAATGTGAAGAAGGGCCAGTTCCTTGCGCCGTGGGACATGGAACACGTGGTCAACAAGGTGATCGAGTCCGGCAATCCCAATGTTCTGGTTACCGAGCGTGGCTCCAGTTTTGGCTACAACACCCTGGTCACAGATATGCGGTCGCTGCCGCAAATGGCCGCCAAAGGCGTTCCTGTCGTCTTCGATGCCACTCATTCGGTCCAACAGCCGGGGGGGCGAGGGGGCTCGAGCGGTGGCCAACGTGAGTTTGTGCCCGTTCTGGCCCGCGCTGCGGTGGCCGTGGGGGTCGCGGCGCTCTTCATGGAGACCCACGAAGACCCCGACAGTGCACCGTCCGACGGCCCCAACATGATGCCGCTTGACCAGATGTCGGCCTTGCTCGACCGCCTGATGGCGCTTGACGCGATGACTAAGGATTTTTCCAACAAGACCTGAACGCCGCCACGCGTTAGTCACCTGCCAGAATCGAACCAGTCAGAAGGGAAGGTCCCGCCATGTCCGCCATTGTTGATATTCATGCCCGCGAAATTCTCGACAGCCGGGGCAATCCCACCGTCGAGGTTGATGTCATCCTGGAGTCCGGAGCGGTCGGTCGTGCTGCTGTGCCGTCGGGCGCTTCGACTGGCACCCATGAAGCCGTCGAACTGCGTGACGGGGATGCAGGCCGTTATCACGGTAAGGGCGTTCTCAACGCTGTGGCGGCCGTGAACGGCGAGATCTTTGACGCTCTGGGTGGTATGGATGCCGGCGATCAGAATGACATCGACGCAGCGCTGATCGGCCTCGACGGCACGACGAACAAGGCACGGCTGGGTGCCAACGCCACGCTGGGCGTCAGTCTAGCTGTCACCCGGGCAGCGGCAGAAGACAATATGGTGCCGCTCTACCGTCACGTTGGCGGTCTCACGGCACGGCGCCTGCCGGTGCCGCTGATGAACGTCCTGAACGGTGGCGCCCACGCCGACAACGGCCTCGACTTTCAGGAATTCATGATTGCACCGGTTGGTGCTCAGTCGTTCGCCGAAGCGCTGCGGGCCGGCGCCGAGGTCTTCCAGGCCTTGAAGAAAACCCTTTCAGATCAAGGGCTTTCGACAAATGTGGGAGACGAGGGCGGGTTCGCCCCCGATCTCAGCAACACACGCCAGGCTATTGATTTGCTGATGAAGGCCATTGAGGCGACCGGTCGGACACCCGGCGATGATGTCGCGCTGGCGCTCGATTCGGCCTCGACAGAATTTTTCAAGGATGGCCGGTATGTCATGGAAGGCACGGGAGAAACGCTCGATGCCGCGGGCATGATCGGGCTTTACGACGACCTCATCTCGAATTACCCGATCCTTTCGATCGAAGACGGCCTTGCCGAGGACGATTGGGCGGGCTGGGTGGCCATGACTGAGGCTATGGGTGATCGTGTCCAGTTGGTCGGTGATGATCTCTTTGTCACCAACAGCACACGCCTTGCTGATGGCCTGGAACAGGGGGCGGGCAACGCCATTCTGGTCAAGGTCAACCAGATCGGCACCCTGAGTGAAACGATGGAAACCGTTGATATGGCAGATCGTGGCGGCTTTGCGAGCGTCATGTCGCACCGTTCGGGCGAAACCGAGGATACGACCATCGCGGACCTTGCTGTTGCTCTGGGTGGCGGACAGATCAAGACAGGCTCACTCTCCCGTTCAGACAGGACAGCCAAGTACAACCGCCTTCTCAGGATCGAAGAGGAACTGGGCCAGTCCGCAATTTATCCCGGCCATGCCGCGTTCTCATTCTAGAGAGTTTAGGCCGGGGAGCTGGACTTCAGACTCCGGTTTTGCGGACAGTGGCTTGAAATCGTTGCATTTTTCTTGACGGTCTCATGTGTTGCATGATTCACTGCCCTCATGCGCCGCGTCCACGACCTTTTCCGCTCTTCCCGTAGGTCACTGCCGAGTTTGATCGGCATGTGCATGGTGGTCTATTTCGGCTACCACGCGCTGCAGGGCGAAAATGGCGTCATGACCTTGCTGTCGCTGGAGCGCAGCATCGCTTCTGTTCAGATCGAGTTAGCCACCGCAAAATCCGAAGAAGAGCGTCTGGCGCATCATGTTGCCTTGCTGCGTCCGCAAAGCCTCGATCGTGACATGCTCGATGAGCAGGTTCGCCTAGTGCTGAACCTGACCCATCCCGATGAGATCGTGATTTTTTGGGATGAGGATAGACTGACCTCTACTTACTAGGAAGTTTCCCGCGCGCGGGAAACTTCCTATGCTTATCATCATGCTGTGACCCGAGCGTCCTTGCATTGCCTTTCCCGCGTCCCTAGTTTCAGCGGACCGCTGGGAAACAGGCGGTTCAAGAGGGTATGCCCATGGCACGCAACGCCACCAAGGCGAAGAGCTCGCGCAAGGCGAGTGACAAGGCCGCAGCCGACGTGCTGGCGGTCGACGAGGATATCCTGCTCGAGTTCTACCGCAGGATGCTTCTGGTTCGGCGCTTTGAGGAAAAGGTCGGTCAGATGTACGGCATGGGACTGATCGGCGGCTTCTGTCATCTCTACATTGGTCAGGAAGCCGTCGTGGTTGGCATGGACACCGGCATCCGTGAAGATGATGCGGTCATCACGAGTTATCGCTGCCACGGCCATGCCCTGATCCGGGGCGTCGACCCAAAGGCCATCATGGCCGAACTGACCGGCCGCGCGGGAGGCATCTCTCAAGGTAAGAGCGGGTCAATGCACATATTCGATCTGGAGAAGGGTTTCTACGGCGGTCACGGCATTGTTGGGGCGCAGGTTCCGCTCGGCGCTGGGATTGCCTTTGCGAAAAAGTATCAGGAGACCGATTCTGTCTCACTGACCTTCTTCGGCGAGGGGGCAGCCAACCAGGGCCAAGTTTACGAAACCTTCAACATGGCCAGCCTCTGGAAACTGCCGGTGGTGTTTGTCGTCGAGAACAACCAGTACGCCATGGGGACCTCGATCAAGCGAGCGAAGTCCGGCACCGAGCTGTGCCATCGCGGTGAGGCGTTCGGTATTCCGGGCATGCAGGTCGACGGCATGGACGTGGAGAAGGTCTATGCCGCAACCCAGGAAGCCGTGGCCCACGCCCGTTCGGGCGAAGGGCCGATCCTCGTGGAGATGCAGACCTATCGCTATCGCGGTCATTCGATGTCCGACCCCGCGAAGTACCGTACCAAGGACGAAGTCCAGAAGATGCGTGCCGAACATGATCCGATCGATCATCTGCGCGCCAAGATCACAGAACGCGGCATGGCCGATGACGACGCGCTCAAGGCGATCGACAAGGAAATCAAGGGGCAGGTGGCCGCAGCGGCAGAGTTCGCCCAGACCAGCCCTGAGCCCGACCTTTCGGAATTGATGACTGATATCTATGTCGACGCGCCCGAGAGCGCGGCGCAGGCCTGAGGGTAGCGGAACGATGACAGAGATCACCGTACGTGACGCCCTGCGTGACGCCATGGCCGAGGAGATGCGCCGGGACGAGACCGTGTTCCTGATGGGTGAGGAGGTTGCCGAGTATCAGGGCGCCTACAAGGTGAGCCAGGGTCTGCTGGAGGAGTTCGGTGCCAAGCGTGTGATCGACACACCGATCACCGAACACGGCTTTGCCGGGCTTTCGGTCGGTGCGGCGATGGCCGGTCTGCGTCCGATCACCGAGTTCATGACCTTTAACTTCGCGATGCAAGCGATCGACCAGATCATCAACTCCGCGGCCAAGACGCTCTACATGTCGGGCGGCCAGGTTCATTGTCCGATCGTGTTCCGTGGTCCCAATGGTGCTGCGGCACGCGTGGCCGCGCAGCACTCTCAGGACTACGCCTCCTGGTACAGTCAGGTCCCGGGACTCAAGGTAATCTCACCTTACTCGGCCGAGGATGCGAAGGGCCTGATGAAGGCCGCAATCCGCGATCCCAACCCGGTGATCTTTCTCGAAAACGAGATAATGTATGGCCAGACCTTCGAGCTGCCTGACGATGACGACCTGGTCCTGCCGATCGGTAAGTCCAAGATTGAGCGGGACGGCAGCGATGTCACGATCGTGGCTTATTCAATCATGGTCGGAAAGGCTCTGCAGGCCGCCGAGACGCTTGCTGCGGAGGGTATCGAAGCAGAGGTCATCAACCTGCGAACCCTGCGCCCGCTGGACACCGGGACGATCCTGGAATCACTGGCTCGTACCAACCGTATGGTCACGGTCGAGGAAGGCTGGTCATTCGCCGGGATCGGTGCCGAACTTGCTGCAATGGTGATGGAGCAGGGCTTTGATCTGCTGGATGCACCGGTCCGTCGTGTGACGGCGGTCAATGCGCCGTTGCCCTATGCAGCGAATCTCGAACATGCGGCGCTGCCACAGTCCGAACAGATTGTCGAAGCCGCCCAGGCCGTTTGCTACACGGACGACTGAATCCTTCACTGGAAACACGCCATGCCGATCAAGATCACAATGCCCCAGCTTTCGCCGACCATGGAGGCCGGCACGCTTGCCCGCTGGCTGGTCAAGGAAGGCGACGACGTCGCCTCCGGCGACATTCTAGCCGAGATCGAAACCGACAAGGCGACCATGGAGGTCGAATCGATCGACGAAGGCAAGGTCGGCAAAATTCTGATCGCAGAGGGAACCGACGATGTTCCCGTCAACGAGGTCATCGCCATCCTGCTCGAGGATGGCGAAGATTGGTCGTCGATGGAGGGCTTTTCAGTCGAGTCCGCTGCGCCGCCCGCCGCCCAGTACGAGGCGCCGGACCCGGCGCCTGCGGCCGAAGCGGCAGCACCCGTAGCAGAGTCAGTGGCACTCGCACCAGAATCGGCTTCAGCAGGTGATGAACGTGTGAAAGCGAGTCCCTTGGCGCGCAGCATGGCCAAACAGGCGGGGCTCGACCTCGGAACGGTCACGGGCAGCGGCCCGCACGGCCGGATCATCAAGCGTGACGTGGAGGCGGTACTTCAGGGCGGGGGCGCCGTGTCAGCAGCGCAATCGGACGCGGCTGATGCACCTTCGGTCCGCCGTGAGGCACCGATTCCCGAGCCTCACGGCGCCTTCGAGGAGATCAAGGTTTCGAACATGCGCCGTGTCATCGCTGACCGGCTGCAGGAAGCCAAGCAGACGATCCCGCATTTCTATCTCACGGTTGATTGCGAGATCGACAAGCTTCTGGCGATGCGCAAGGACCTCAACGGCCGCAGCGACGCCTACAAGATCTCGGTCAACGATTTCGTTATTCGCGCTCTGGCCCTGGCTCTGCGCGACACACCCGATGCCAACGCCGAATGGGCCGGCAAGGTGATTCGCCGCTATACCGACGTGGATGTCTCCGTTGCTGTCGCCATCGACGGCGGGCTGATTACCCCGGTCGTTCGCAATGCGGATCGGAAGGGGCTGGCGGTCATTTCCAACGAGATGAAGGAACTCGCCCAGCGTGCGCGCGACGGCAAACTGGCGCCCGAAGAGTACCAGGGCGGCACCTTCAGTATCTCGAACCTGGGCATGTACGGCATCAAGCAGTTCAATGCCGTGATCAATCCGCCGCAGGCCGGTATTCTCGCCATCGGCACAGGTGAGCAGCGTCCTGTCGTGAGGGACGGCGCCCTCGATGTCGCCACGGTCATGAGCGTGACCCTGTCTTGCGACCACAGAGTGGTCGACGGAGCGATCGGCGCCAATCTGCTGATGGCCTTCAAGGGATCCATCGAAGAACCGCTCACCATGCTTCTTTAGAGGAGGCGACGATGGCCAAAAATAATTTCGATCTCGTGGTCGTCGGCGGTGGCCCGGGTGGCTATGTCGCGGCCATTCGTGCGGCACAGCTCGGCATGTCGACCGCCCTGGTCGAACGTGAGCACCTCGGCGGAATCTGTCTCAACTGGGGCTGTATCCCGACCAAGACGCTGCTGCGCACGGCCGAAGTAATGCACCTCATGAAGAACGCCATAGAGTTCGGACTCAAGGCCGACAACATCGGCTATAACACCGCGGCCATCGTCAAACGCAGCCGCGGGGTCGCGGGGCGTTTGTCCAAGGGCGTGGGGCATCTTCTGAAGAAGAACAAGGTTCAGATCTTTGACGGCGAGGCTCGCTTGGCCGGGAAGGGTGCGCTGCAGGTCGCCAAAGATGGCCAGGAAACCGAAGAGATCACAGCCAAGCATATCGTTCTGGCGACCGGCGCCCGTGCCCGGGACCTTCCGGACATCAAGGCCGACGGCAAAGTGATATGGAGCTACAAGGAAGCGATGGTGCCTGAGACCATGCCCAAGTCGATCCTGGTGATCGGGTCCGGCGCCATCGGCATCGAGTTCGCGAGCTTCTACCGCGAGATGGGGGCCGAGGTGACGGTGGTGGAGGTCGTCGACCGTATCCTGCCGGCCGAAGATGCCGAAATCGCCCAGTTCGCGCACAAGGCCTTCGAAAAACAGGGCATGACCATCATGACCGGCGCGAAGGTGAAGGGCGTCCGCACGACCAAGAAAGCCGCCAAGGTCGATATTGAGGATGCCAAGGGCAAGGCATCGACGGTCGACGTGGAGCGCGTGATCCTCGCGGTCGGCATAACGGGCAATGTCGAGAACATTGGCCTGGAAGACACCAAGGTGCAGGTAGATCGCGGCCATGTCGTGGTCAACGAATGGCTCGAGACCGGGGAACCCGGCGTCTATGCCATCGGTGATCTCGTCGGGCCGCCCTGGTTGGCGCACAAGGCGAGCCACGAAGGTGTTATCTGCGTCGAAAAGATCGCGGGACTCGATCATGTCGAGCCGCTTGTCACGACCAACATTCCCGGCTGCACCTACTGTCATCCGCAGATCGCCAGCATCGGACTCTCGGAAGACATGGCCGAGGAGGCCGGCTACGAGCTCAAGGTCGGGCGGTTCCCGTTCATCGGCAACGGCAAGGCCATCGCACTGGACGATGATCAGGGCATGGTGAAAACCATCTTCGATGCCAAGACGGGTGAACTGCTTGGGGCTCACATGGTCGGGTCTGAGGTCACGGAGTTGATTCAGGGTTATGCCGTTGCCAAGACGCTGGAGACGACCGAGGCAGAGCTGATGCACACCGTGTTCCCGCATCCGACACTTTCGGAAATGATGCACGAGGCTGTGCTTGCGGCCTATGATCGGGCGATCCACATCTAGCCTCTAGCGCTGTCGCTTCAAGGAGCCGCGCCATCACCAAGGTATCGCTTATCGATGAGACTGCTGCCGCCAGGCCCCGTCACCCCGAGAAGGTCTGGAAGAAGGCCAGCGCACCGGTGCGCAAGCCGCCCTGGATTCGGGTCAAGGCGCCGGGTTCACCTGCATTTCACAACACCCGTAAGCTCATTCATGAAGCCGGGCTGGCGACCGTGTGCGAGGAGGCGGCCTGTCCGAACATCGGTGAGTGCTGGGCTGAAAAACACGCGACCGTCATGATTCTGGGCGAGATCTGCACACGCGGCTGCACATTCTGCAATGTCACGACGGGCAAGCCCGGTCCGGTCGATGCCGACGAACCCAACCGTCTGGCCACCACGGTGCAGGGCTTGGGGTTGAATCATGTCGTGATCACATCGGTCGACCGTGATGACCTGCCCGACGGTGGCGCGGCGCATTTTGTCGCCTGCATCGAACGGCTTCGTGAGACCACGCCTGAGACGACAATCGAAATCCTGACGCCGGACTTCCTGCGCAAGAAAGGTGCCATCGAAACGGTCGCCCGGGTGCGGCCTGATGTCTTCAACCACAATCTCGAGACGGTTCCGCGGCTCTATCACGGGGTTCGACCGGGATCGCGCTACTTCGCATCGCTCAATCTTCTGTGGCTGGTGAAGCAGGTCGACCCGACGATCTTCACCAAGTCGGGCCTGATGGTCGGCCTTGGTGAAACCAAAGACGAAGTGCTCCAGGTCATGGATGACATGCGCGAAGCCGGAGTCGACTTCCTGACCGTTGGCCAATACCTGCAGCCGACGCCCCACCACCACGCCATCGACCGGTTCTGGACCCCTGAGGAGTTCGAGGAACTTGAGAAGCTGGCCTATGGCAAGGGCTTCCTCATGGTCAGCGCCAGCCCGCTGACACGTTCATCCCATCATGCCGACCGTGACTTCGCGACCCTGAAGGCGAGACGGGAGGCCGGCGCGGTCTGATGCCTGTCCATCATGAGCAGAGACGGCTGCCCTGGAGTGCCGAGCTGCTCTACGAACTTGTGGCCGATGTCGGGACCTATCCGGAGTTCATTCCCTGGTGTACCGCCGCTCGGATCCGCAAGCGGGAGGGTGATGTCTTCTGGGCCGACCTCGCGATCGGCTTCAAGATGTTCCGTGAACGCTTCACCTCGAAGGTGTCGCTGACACCACAGGCCCGGATCGACGTGGTCTACACCGACGGCCCCTTCAAGCGAATGGAAAACACATGGCGGTTCCAGGCACAGCCCGATGGCAGCTGCCTGGTCGTGTTCGACATCGACTTCGAGTTCCGCTCTGCTCTCCTGCAACGCGCCATCGGTGTGTTGTTTCACGAGGCGGTTCGCCGCATGGTCGGAGCCTTCGAGGCACGTGCCCGCGAACTTTATGGCCCCGGCGTCGACGGGGACACATGAGGCGGGCCTGACAGAGGGACAGGGCTCATGGCGAGGGCAATCGCAACCACAGAGATTCGCGGCTACGGCAACGGGTTCATCCAGGCGAAAAAGGGTCAGACGGTGCGGATCACGGATGTCGAGGGCCATCAGGTCGCCGATGTCTGGGCCGTGAACACGGCTGACCACGACGAATATATGAGCCCCGCCACAACGCGGATGCTGACGGGCCGCATGTTCCCGGGCATCGACGATGTCTTTCTGACCACCCGTGACCGGCCCATCTTGACCTTCATAAAGGACACATCACCCGGCCGCCACGACATGCTCTTCGCGTCATGCTGCCGAGCGCTCTATGCGCGCCGGGGCCACAAGGCGCATCCGAACTGCCGCGACAACTATTTCGAGGCGATCGCAGGGGCCGGCATCGACCACGCCAACATTCCCGACCCGGTCAACATCTTCCAGAACACACCACCACAGGCCGACGGCTCATTCCTATACGGTGTTGCGATGTCCCGGGCTGGCGACCACGTCGAGTTCCGGGCCGAGATGAACTGCATCGTGGTCGTCACCGCCTGTTCGTCGGAGCTAATCAACGCCGGCCAGTCAACGCCCCTGCGCCTGGAGACCTTCAAGGCAAAGGCGCCGCGCAAGAAGGCGTAGGCTCGGAATCTAGTCGAGCAGGTCCAGTACGAGTGCGAGAGCATCGTTGACCGTCGCATGGCGCATCGCGTCACGGCCGATATCACCGTAACGCTCGACTCTGTGAAGCATTCTGTCCGCGGTGCCGGCGGCCATGTGAACCAGGCCTGCCGGTTTGGCCTGGCTGTCGCTGCCCGGACCGGCCACGCCGGTGACGGCAACACCGACACGATTCGGAGAATGCCTGAGGACGCCGCTGACCATGGCGCGCGCGACCTCTTCGCTGACGGCACCATGCTCCATGATCATGGCCGACGGCACACCCAGCATCTCGGTCTTGGCGTCATAGGAATAGGTGACGTAGCCACGGTCGACCACATCCGACGATCCGGGGATGGCTGTCAGTGCACCGGCAATAAGACCGCCTGTACACGATTCCGCGGTGACGATCATGAGTCCCTTGCGGCGGCACGACTCCAGCGTACGTGATGCGAGATCGTGGACGGTGTCGTCAAACATCAGTCAATTCCAGCAGTGCGAGCCCGTAGACACAGACGGCCGCCATGATTCCGGCTACCACATCGTCCATCATGATGCCCCAGACACCCTTCAACCGCCTCTCGAGAAACCGCACGGGTCCTGGTTTCCAGATATCGAAGAGCCGGAAGAGCACGAATGCGGCGAGCCACAACAACGGTGAGGCCGCCGCGGGGATCAGGGCAATAAGCTGGCCGACGGTTTCGTCGACCACGATGGAGCTGTTGTCCTTAGGCGCATCATCGGGAAAGGCGTCGATCAGACGCTGGGTCTGCCAAGTTCCCACAACAAAGGTCAGCACGGCGACGGCCAAAAGCACCCAGTGATCAGTGTAGAGCAGTATCAGGATCCCAAGGGGCAGGGTCGCCAAAGAGCCCCATGTTCCGGGACCGGGGACCAGCAGGCCGGAGCCGAACCAGGTCGCGACGAGGGCCCCGGGTGTCCGTAGGCTCACACCGGGCGGCAGACGGCCCCACATCCGGTCCAATGTCATCGGGCTGGCATGTCGAGCGTCACGACGGCCTGACCGGCGATGCCTTCGCCACGTCCTGTGAAACCCAGTTTGTCGGTTGAGGTCACCTTCACGTTGACCCGGTTCAGGTCAATGCCAAGCAGAGAGGCGACCTGTTTGGTCATGGCGGGCTGATGCCGCGCCAGCTTTGGTTCCTCGCAGATCAACGTCAGGTCAGCGTGGACAATCCGCGCTCGGTGCTCTTGCAGGAGATCACACGCGACGGCGACGAGGTCGCAGGAGGCGCGTCCCTTCCATGTGGGATCACCGGGGGGAAATTGCCGGCCAAGGTCTCCTTCGCCCATGGCACCCAGCATGGCATCGACCAGCACATGGAGTCCGACATCGGCATCGGAATCGCCGTCCAGGGCCATGTCGTGCTCAATCCTGACGCCGCACAACATGATGTGATCACCAGGCGCGAAGGCGTGGACATCGAACCCTGTGCCGACACGTGTTTCACGAGTCCCCAGACGCCGGTCCGCGTCCTCGAAATCCTCGGGCATGGTCACCTTCGTGTTGTTGTCGTTGCCCGGAACCGTGACGACCGTGAGTCCTGCATGTTCGACCACCGCTGCATCATCGGTCAGTTCCTGGCCGATGGCATCGCGATGCGCCTGTAGAATGACCTGATAGTCAAAGGCCTGCGGGGTTTGCGCGCGCACGAGCACGGAGCGGTCCACGGTTTCCACCACCGCCCAACCGTCCGTCCGCTTGATAGTGTCGTTGACGGGCAGGGCAGGGATGGCCGCTGCATGGCCATCACCAAGGGCGCCCGTCAATCGTGTGATCAGGTCCGGTGTCACGTAGGGCCGCGCCGCATCGTGGATCAGAACGGCATCAGGATTGTGAGGCTCGAGCGCCTCGAGGCCGTTCAGGACCGATTCCTGGCGCGTGGTGCCACCTTCAACAGGCGCAGGCAGATCGAGACCTTCGGTTGCAGTATCAAACTGTGCTTGCTGGCCTGGGCCGATCACCACCTGGATCGGACCCAAGTCGCTGCATCGGGTGAGGCTGTCCAGAGTCCATGCGAGAAGAGAGCGTCCGGCGACGGGGCGGTACTGCTTGGGAAGATCCCCTCCGGCGCGCTCGCCTTTACCGGCGGCCACCACAACAACGGCGATTTTGCTCATGAATGACCTGGGACGAGATATTATCGTCGGAGAATAGGTGAACTGTTCTTGTCCGTCGATGGGCGTTCATCCGTTTACCTCGACCCGGCAAATGCTCTACACACGGGACCATGGTGACAAACATCTGGATTCACATTCTCGCCCTGGTGTGCCTGTTTCCTGCGGTTGCCGCAGGTTTCAAAGGTGGAAGCGAACGCGGGACCTTCTTCTGGGCCGGGTTCGGGTTGGCGGCCGCCGTCGCGACAGCCTGGTCGGCAGTTCAAATGGGGCCGGGCTGGAACGCCGGTTTCGGTGCGGCGCTTTGGCTGACCGTTGCGGCAACCTTTGTGATCTTCCTGGTGCTTAGTCTCGTCATGACCGACATCTGGCGGCTGGGGCCGCTGCTTGCGCCTTACCTCGTGCTTCTTGCCATTGTGGCCGTGATCTGGAGCCAGGTCTCGGCGCAGTCGGTCTCAGACGCACCGTCGGGCTGGTTTGGCATCCATGTCGCATTGTCGATCGGAACCTACGTTTTTCTCACGCTGGCCGCTGTGGCCGGGGCCGCCGTTATCCTGCAGGAACGGGCTCTCAAGCGGCGTGCGCCCGACCGGCTCACCCGCTCCCTGCCATCTCTCGCTGATTCAGAAACCCTTGAATACCGGCTGCTTGGGGCGGGAGAGGTCATTCTCGCTGCCGGGATTGTGACGGGGATGGGCGCTCAGTATGCGACCGATGGTGGGCTGATCGAACTGAGTCACAAGACGATCCTGACTCTGGCGGCGTTTGGGGTGATCGCGGCGTTGCTGGTCGCCCGGCAGGCGTGGGGCACGCGGGGCCGCAAGGCCGCGCGTTATGTCCTGATCGGCTATCTCCTGATGACTTTGGCCTATCCCGGGGTGAAGTTCGTGACCGATGTTCTGATCGGATAATCATCGTTGCGTCCGGCCGTTGTAGGTCGTAGAACTGCACAAATTTTGTGCAGCCCCAGATGTTGCTGAAAAAATGCCCATCACGCTTGGCCAACACACGCTTCCCAACCGGGTTCTGCTGGCGCCGTTGTCCGGAATCACAGACGTGACATTCCGCCGTCTGGCGTGTCGCTTTGGCGCGGCACTGACCTTTTCTGAGATGGTTGTCGGCAGGGAGCTGTTGACGGGATCGAACGAGGGGATCCGTCGTGCGACCAAAGGCGCGGACGACCTGCCGATGGCCGTGCAGTTAGCCGGCAACGATCCCGAGACCATGGGCCAGGCAGCGCAGGTGGCCTGTGAAATGGGCGCCGATCTGATCGACATCAACATGGGCTGTCCGGCCAAGAAGGTCTGCAACGGCTATGCCGGTTCAGCTTTGATGCAAGATCTGAATCTTGCATCACAAATTATTGATAATGTTGTTCAAAGAGCTCCTGTTCCCGTCACGCTCAAGATGCGTACGGGATGGGATGAACAACACCGTAATGCGCCGGAACTGGCCATGAAGGCAGAAGTACTGGGCGTCAACCTTATCACGGTCCACGGACGCACGCGCACCCAACTCTACAAGGGGCAGGCTGATTGGCGTTTCGTCCGCGAGGTCAAGGATGCGGTATCGGTCCCGGTTGTGATCAACGGGGACGTCACCTCGACTGCGACAGCAGAGGAGGCCCTGGATCAATCCGGTGCCGACGCTGTGATGATTGGCCGAGGCAGTCAGGGAAAACCGTGGTTGCCCGGGGTGATCGGGGCGGAGCTCGAAGGGAAGATTGCCTGCGAACCGGATCAGGATGAGATTGCTGCGATCGTATCTGAGCATTTTGAAGGCATGCTGGACGAACATGGTGTGCTTCTCGGTGTGCGGTGTTTCCGCAAGCATTTTGCCTGGTATGTGGAGCATCTGCCGCACGGTCCGGCCATGCGCAAACTGCTCAATACTCTGGAAGAGCCTTCTGCCGTACTTGATGTAATCTCCCGAACCTTCACCGATAATGCGGGGGCGATGGCGGCATGAGCGTCGTTCCACTGCAGATGGGGCTGGATGAAGGTGCGATGCCGAATGCCTGGTCTCTGCTGGACCAACTGCCGGATGTCCTGTTGCTGATCGGCGATAATGGCACGGTTCTCTGGACGAATGCTCGTGCCGAAGAAGCGTTGGGCTCCAGCCGTTCACAGCTGACCGGCAGGACACTTGCGGAACTTCTCGGCCCAGGTTCTGCCTTGGAGAGTCTCTGTGAGGCCGTCGGCGAGAGAGCGGCGTCCTTGCGCGAGCGCGAGTTCCATTTCAGCGGCCCGCCACCCCTCCAGGATGGTGTCTTTGATGTCCAGATTATCTTCAACGTTGAGGATGGCAACCGTCTCCTGAGCATGCGTGAACGCGGTCTGGGCGAACGCCTGGAGGGTTTGTCGAGCAATCGCAACACAGCGCGTTCCCTGTCGGGGCTGGCCGCTGCCCTGGCTCATGAAGTCAAAAACCCGTTATCGGGTATCCGCGGTGCGGCACAGCTTCTGGCGACTGCGGTCTCGGATGATGATGCCGACCTGGCTCACCTGATTGCTGATGAAGTCGACCGCGTCTGTGCCCTCCTAGACCGGATGGAAGCGTTCTCTGAACGCCATCCGATGCCGCGCGAACCACTCAACATCCACGAGGTGCTCGATCATGTGGCCCGCCTGGCCCGTGCTGGTGTGGCCCGTGGGGTGCACCTGCACGAAAACTACGATCCGTCTTTGCCCTTGATTGATGGCAACCGTGATGCGCTGATCCAGGTGTTCTTCAACCTCGTCAAGAACGCTGCTGAGGCTGCAGGCGAGGGCGGGGACATCGCGTTGGGGACAGCCTACGACGGAAGCGTCCGGCACCGGCAGGGCGGCACGGCGGCACGGTTGCTGCCGCTTGTCGTGACTGTCACAGACAACGGAAGCGGCATTCCTGATTCGGTCTGGTCGACCCTGTTTGATCCCTTTGTGTCGGGCAGCGAAACCAGATCAGGATTGGGGCTGTCGCTTGTATCAAAGATCATCGACAGTCACGGCGGTGCCGTGTGGGTCGACAGCGAGCCCGGCAATACGGTGTTCCGTGTCGCCTTACCCCTGTCTGCATCGCAGGCCGAATCATGACCGAACCCGTTGTCCTGATTGCCGATGATGACCGTTCCATGCGTACGGTCATGGAACGTGCGCTGCAGCGCGAAGGGCTCGAAACGCGGGCGACTGGCAAGGTCGAAACACTCTGGCAGTGGGTCCAGCAGGGTGAAGGTGATCTGGTGATCACCGATGTCGTCATGCCCGATGGCAATGGCCTGGATTTGCTCCCGCGGATCAATGGCCATCGCGCCGATTTGCCGGTGATCGTCGTCAGCGCACACAGCACACTCATGACGGCCGTTCGCGCCACACAGAGTGGCGCATATGACTATCTCGCCAAACCCTTCGATATCGAGACGCTGTGTTCGACGGTTGCGCGGGCGCTGGACGATTCCGAGCGTCGGCCCGGCGACATGGAAAACGACGAGGAGTCGCCGCTCATCGTCGGGCGTTCGCCGGCGATGCAGACCATTTTCCGGGCCATCGGTCGCCTGGCCTCGACCGACCTCACGGTGCTGATCGAAGGTGAGTCCGGCAGCGGAAAGGAGTTGGTCGCGCGCGCCCTGCATGAGTACGGCGCCCGCCGGACCGGACCATTTGTTGCCGTCAACATGGCTGCGATACCGCGCGAGCTGATCGAGAGCGAGCTTTTCGGTCACGAACGCGGGGCCTTCACCGGTGCGAACCAGCGCCGGGACGGTCGTTTTGCCCAGGCCCAGGGCGGCACGCTCTTTCTCGACGAAATCGGCGACATGCCGCTTGAGGCACAGACACGCTTGCTGCGTGTTCTTCAGGAAGGCGTGTTTGCACCGGTCGGTTCGCGTCATGCTATCCGGACCGACACGCGGATTGTGGCGGCAACCCATCACAATCTGCAGGTTGCTATCAGGCAGGGACGCTTTCGTGAGGATCTGTTTTACCGGCTCAATGTCGTTCCGATCCGTGTGCCGCCGTTGCGCGAGCGCCGCGAAGACATCGCCACCCTGGCGCGCCATTTCCTGAAGGACACGATCGGTCTGGGACTGCCGCAAAAAGCCCTGAGCAGAGAAGCCATGGCAGTGCTCGGAGGGCATCACTGGCCGGGCAATGTGCGTGAGCTCGAAAACCTTGTGCGCCGTCTTGCGGCCTTGTGTGCCGATGACGTGATCGAAGCGGGTGAGGTCGAAGCGGAGCTCAGCAAGGCGGCTCCCCGCACGGTCATAACCGAAGCGGGCAATTTGGGGCAAAGCATCGAACACCACCTGAAATCCTATTTCGACAACCATGCAGGCGTACTTCCGGCGCCCGGGCTCTATGACCGCATGCTGCGCGAACTGGAACGGCCGCTGCTTGCACTCACACTCGATGCCACTGGTGGTAATCAACTACGCGCCGCTGAGATTCTTGGGATCAACCGCAACACGTTGCGCAAGAAACTGCGCGATCTGGATCTGGCGTCTGTCCGCGGGCAGGGAGCAGAACGGTGACGGCGGTTGACGGAGGAATCGCAAGCAGCCGCGTATGGCGCTATCTGCGAACGTTGCCACGGCGGCGCGGGCTGACTCGCCGCCTGACTTGGCTTCTCGCCGTTGCGGCCACCCTATGCGGGTTCGCGACCTACGGCGCCCTGACCCGATCCGGACCCTTCGGGCCCGACACCGACACCATCATCATTCTGCTGAATGTCGACCTGATCTTGTTGCTGCTTCTGGGCGCTGTGGTCGCGCGGCGGCTGGTGGCCTTGTGGTCCCAACGCCGGCGCGGTCTGGCCGGTTCGCGATTGCAAGCCAGGCTGGTGGCCGCATTCAGTCTCGCGGCCATCGTGCCGGCCATTCTCGTCGGAATCTCATCGGCTCTCTTCTTCAATCTGGGAGTCGAGGCCTGGTTCAGCGAGCGTGTAAAAACGGCTCTCGACGAGTCGGTTGTTGTCGCCGAAGCCTATCTCGACGAGCACGCCAGCAATCTGGAAGCCCATGTCCTTGCCATGGCGCGTGACCTTGATCGTGCCGGCCCGGCTTTGTTTGCGACCGAGTACAACCTTAGCCGGATGCTGGAGGCCCAGGCCGCCTTGCGCGATATCGCTGAGGCGTTGGTGTTCCTCCAGGACGGTCGCATCCTCGGTCAGACCTCGCTGAGCTTCTCGCTCGCCCTTCAACGTGTTCCCGACGACCTTCTCGTGCGCGCCGAACCGAACAAGGTGGTGCTGGTCACGACCGAAGCAGCAGACCGTGTTCGCGCGCTCATCGAACTGGAGAGCGTGCCGGGCGCTTATCTCTACGTCGGGCGCCTCGTGGACCCCCTGGTGATCGGACATACCGACCGTGTTGCTGCTGCCGTTGATGAATTCCAGGTTCTTGAGCTGCGGCGTGATGACATTCAGGTAGTCTTCGCACTTGTTTACGTGGTGGCGGCGCTTCTGCTTCTGTTTGTCGCGATCTGGTTTGCCCTGCAGTTCGCGTCGAGGATCGTGCATCCGGTCACGGCACTGGCAGGAGCCGCTGAGAGGGTGCGTGCCGGCGACCTGACGGCTCGGGTGGATGACACCGAAGCGCCGGACGAATTGGCCACGCTGAGCCGAGCGTTCAATCGCATGACCGGTCAGCTTGCGACGCAGCGTCATGAACTGATCGACGCCAACCGACAACTCGACAGCCGCCGCCGTTTCACGGAATCGGTGCTGTCGGGTGTCAGCGCCGGTGTTATCGGGCTTGATGACGCTGGCCTCGTGGAACTGCCTAACAGGCGCGCGCTGGAACTTCTGGGGCTGGAGCACCATGCGTTGGTCGGTCGGCATCTCGGTCAGTCGGTTCCCGAACTCTCGGCCTTGCTGGCAGCCGCGATGACACGGCGTGAACATCTGGCTTGGGGTAACATCGAGCTTCTGCGCGACGGTCACATGACCAATCTGATGGTCCGGATCAGCTCGGAGCGGAATCACGACGTCGGTGACGCCGACGTGGTTCGTCGCGGTGGTTATGTCGTCACCTTCGATGACGTCACGCCCCTGATGGCAGCCCAGCGCAAGGCTGCCTGGGGCGATGTGGCCCGCCGCATTGCGCACGAAATCAAGAATCCGCTGACGCCGATCCAGCTCTCGGCCGAACGCCTCAAGCGAAAGTATCTCGCACAGATTGAGGACTCACCCGAGATTTTCGAGGCCTGTACAGACACCATTGTGCGTCAGGTCCGTGATCTCCGACATATTGTGGACGAGTTCTCGAACTTTGCCCGGCTGCCGTCGCCCGAGTTTGCATCCGAAAATGCCGTTAAGCTGGTTGAGAACGCCATGACGTTGCAGGAGGTCGCGCGGTCCGGCGTGACTTTCGAACGCGTGTTCAGTGCCGAAGAGATTTTGGTCAGCTGCGATCGCCGCCAGATCGGTCAGGTTCTCAACAACCTCATCAAGAATGCACTTGAAGCGATCGAAGGCGTCGCGCATGACAGGGAACACAAGGGCCGCATCCGTATCTCGGTTGCTGCCGAAGGCGGACATTGTATCATCCGCATCGAAGACAACGGACGTGGATTGCCCGAGGGGCCCCGTGAGAAACTTTTCGAGCCGTACGTGACACACCGTGACAAGGGTACCGGGCTGGGCCTCGCCATCGCCCAGCGCATTATCGAGGAACATGGTGGGCATCTCGACATCGCAAACAATCGGGACGCCGGCGCCTGCGCGGTTGTGACTCTGTCACTTGATCGGACGTCAGCCGAGTCAGGAGACGCCGATGGCGCATGACATCCTGATCGTTGATGACGAAGCCGACATCCGTTCTGCGTTGTCAGGCATCCTTGAGGACGAAGGCTTCACGGTTCGGGCCGCGGCTGATTCACAGTCTGCCGAGGCTGCGATTCGCTCGCGTGTACCGTCGCTCGTGATTCTCGATATCTGGCTCCAGGAAAGTGAGCGTGACGGCATGGAGTTGCTGGAGCAGTTCTCCGCCGAACATCCCGAAACCCCGGTCATCATGATCAGCGGGCACGGCAACATAGAAACTGCCGTCAATGCCATCAAGGTCGGCGCATACGATTTCATCGAAAAGCCGTTCCAGGCCGACCGACTTCTGGTCATCGTCAATCGCGCCATCGAAGCGGCCAGCCTGCGTCGCGAGAACGAAGAACTGCGTCAAAAGACCAAGGTCGAGGACGAACTGGTTGGGACCTCCGGGGCGTTGTCCCAGTTGCGGGCCACGGTCAAACGTGTGGCGCCCACGGGCAGCCGTGTCCTGATCACCGGGCCTGCCGGCGCTGGCAAGGAAGTCGTTGCGCGGCAGATCCATCGCATGTCGCAACGCGCGAACGGGCCGTTCCTTGTGATCAATGCCGCAACCATGGCGCCCGGCCGGGTAGAGCAGGAACTGTTCGGGACCGAACGTGGTGCGATGGGGCAGGATTCGCCGCGAACGGTCGGCGTGTTCGAGCGCGCCCATGGTGGAACCTTGTTGCTCGACAATGTGACCGATATGCCCCTGGAGACACAGGGCAAGATTCTGCGCGCCTTGCAGGAACAGACCTTCTCACGCGTGGGTGGCAACACCCCGGTCCAGGTCGACGTCAGAGTGATCGCCACGGCGAACAGGGAAATCGGAATCGAGATTGCTGAGGGCAACTTCCGCGAGGACCTCTATTACCGTCTCAATGTCGTGCCGATCCGTGTCCCGACTCTGACCGAACGACGTGAGGATGTTGTGTTGTTGTGCCAGCACTTCATTGAGCGTGCTGCCGATCAGCAGGGACTTGCTGTTCGTGAGCTCAGCGATGACGCCATCGCCCTCCTGCAGGCGGCAGACTGGCCGGGCAATGTCCGGCAGCTTCGCAATGTCATCGACTGGTTGCTGATCATGTCACCCAGCGATGCCGGTACCGGAATCACCGCCGATATGCTGCCGCCTGAAATCGTCTCCAACAGTGCAATACCGCGCACGCCCGGCGACAACACGGAAATGATGACGATGCCCCTGCGCGAGGCACGCGAGATCTTCGAACGGCAATACCTCAACTCCCAGCTCATGCGCTTCGGCGGCAACATCTCCCGCACGGCGACCTTTGTCGGCATGGAACGTTCTGCTTTGCACAGGAAGCTCAAGACCCTGGGAATTGGCGATTACGATCGAGGCGGCGACAAGGCCGGCCGCGGCTGAAGGAGCGCTGATCCATGCAAGTCATCGTCTGCGGTGCCGGCCAGGTCGGCTTCAATATCGCACGTCAGCTCGCGAATGAGGCCAACGACGTCACGGTCATCGATCAGGATGCCGATCGTATCCGGCGCATCACCGAATCCATCGACGTGAGGGGGCAGGTCGGTTTCGCATCCCATCCGCCGGTTCTGGCGGCGGCGGGTGCCGAAGACGCCGACATGCTGATCGCGGTGACCTATGCCGACGAGGTCAACATGATCGCGTGTCAGGTGGCCCATTCGATCTTCAACGTGCCGACCAAGATCGCGCGTGTGCGCCACCAGTCCTACCTGGAACCGGCCTGGCGCAACATGTTCGGCCGGGATCAACTTCCGATTGACGTCATCATCTCGCCCGAAGTCGAGGTCGCGCGTGCGATCATCAAGCGGCTCGAAGTGCCCGGTGCGCTTGATGTCATCCCCATGGCCGATGACAGCGTTCGCGCCGTTGCGGTGCGCTGCATGCCCGACTGTCCCGTGCTGGACACGCCGTTGCAGGAACTCACGGAGCTCTTTCCCGATCTCAAGATTTTCGTGGTCGGGATCATCCGTGATGACGAACTGATTGTTCCCACCCCGCAGACAGAGATGCGGGAGAACGATGAGGTCTATTTCGTCGCTGATACCGCGCATGTCCGCCGGGCGATGTCGGCCTTCGGGCATGAGGAAGCGGAAGCGCGTCGAGTGATCCTGATTGGCGGCGGCAACATCGGTCTCTTCATCGCCCACGAGCTGGAAGAGGAGCACCCCGACGTTCGCTGCAAGCTGATCGAACTGGGAGAGGAACGGGCGCGCCAGGCGGCTGACCAGCTCTCGCGGACCACGGTTCTTCTGGGAGATGCACTCGAACGAGAGATTCTCGAAGAGGCCAATGTCGCGCAGACCGAAACCGTGGTGGCTGTGTCCAACGATGATGAGGTCAACATCCTGTCGTCGCTTCTGGCCAAGCGGTTGGGTGCGGACTGGGCGATCACCCTTGTGAATTCGACCAGCTACGGCCCCCTGGTCGGACAGCTTGGTGTCGATGCCGTTGTGAACCCGCGTGGCTCGACGGTCTCGACAATCCTTCAGCATGTTCGCCGTGGGCGCATCCGTGGCGTCTATAGCGTGCGCGAAGGCGCAGGTGAGTTCATCGAAGCCGAGGCTTTGGAGACGTCGAACATCACGGGCAAGAGCATCCGTGATATTCGCCTGCCCAAGGGCATTCTGATCGGCTCGGTCATTCGTGAGGGCGAGATAATCGTTCCGCGCGGAGACACCCAGATCAAGGCGCACGACCGTGTAGTGTTGTTCACCAATGCCGACCTAATCAAGAAGGTGGAAAAGCTCTTCTCGGTCGGCCTCGAATTCTTCTGACCTCAGGGACGTCGGTCATGTCACGCATTGCATATGTCAACGGGCGCTATCTGCCTCACTCAGCCGCCCATGTTCACATCGACGATCGTGCCCACAACTTTGCCGATGGCGTCTATGAGGTGATCCTGGTGATGGCGGGCCGCATGGTCGACGAGGACGGGCATATGGTCCGTCTGGCGCGCTCCATCCGAGAGCTCGATATGGTCGCGCCGATGTCTGACCGGGCGCTGATCCACATCATGGACCAGACGATCCTGCGCAACCGCGTCACCGACGGCATGGTCTACCTGCAGATCAACCGTGGCACGTCCCCGCGCAATCACGCCTACGACAACGAGGCCCTGACGCCGACGGTTGTCTGCACGGCCAAGAGCGTCGTGCTGCCCAGCGATCCCGAGACCATCGGTGGGGTGAAGGTCATCACGCTCTCGGACAATCGCTGGGAACGGGTCGACATCAAGACCGTCTCCCTACTTCCCAACGCCATGGCCAAGACGGCGGCGACTCGGCAAGGGGCCTATGAGGCCTGGCTCTACGACGGTGATGGCAACGTCACTGAATGCAGTTCGTCGAATGCCTGGATCGTCGATCTGGAAGACCGCCTGGTCACAAGGCCGCTTGCCGGCAATGATATCTTGCCCGGCATCACGCGCGACCGGGTGATCAAGCTGGCGGCAGAAAACGGAATTGAGGTCGTGGAAAGAGCGTTTTCGGTCGAAGAGGCGCTCGGTGCGCGTGAGGCCTTTCTGACCAGCACGACTTCCTTCGTGAAGCCGGTGACCCAGATCGACGACACCGTGATCGGCAACGGTCAACCCGGAACGACCACGCGCACGCTTCTGGCCGCCTACTTGGCTTTTGCACGCGAGGTCACCGAGCAGGCGGCCTGAAGTCGATTGCGACCGGCAAGGGTGGCGACCTGAAAACTCCGTCGCCCCAACCCTTGTGTGACTCCCTCAACTGCGACTAGGCTCGCAACGCGCAAGAGCGTCAACGGATGGCGGGACCGGTCGGGGGATCGGCGGGACCACCCGAGAAACAGAGGGGAGGGAGGTTGCGCCATGTCTCAGGACAGACCGCACAACCTGCAGGACACGTTCCTTAACGGTGTCCGCAAGGCAAAGATGCCGGTGACCATTTTTCTGGGGAACGGTGTCAAACTCCAGGGTGTCATCACCTGGTTCGACAATTTCTGTGTCCTGCTGCGCCGCGATGGTCATTCGCAGCTGGTCTACAAACACGCCATCTCGACGGTGATGCCAGCAGCACCGCTCCGTCTCTTTGAACACGAAGAGATCGAGGAAGGCGAGGAGACGGTCGACGTCTGAGCTTTATGACACCAGGGCTGCACCCACCCGCACCCTGGTTCTCTATCCATCCCTGCGCGGTAAGTGGCGACGCCCGCGTGACGACGATCGTGCTCTGGAGGAAGCGGTCGCGCTGGCGCGCGCCATTGATCTCGATATCGTCTCTGAGGAGATCATCGTCGTGCGTAGCCTCAAGCCGGGGCTCTACATGGGTTCCGGCCAGGTCGAGGATCTGCACGGCTACATCAAGGAAAAGGAGATCGAGCTGGTGTTCATCGACACCACGCTCAGTCCCGTTCAGCAGCGCAATCTTGAGAAGAAGCTCCATGCCAAGGTCATCGACCGGACCGGTCTGATCCTCGACATTTTCGGCGCACGTGCGGCGACCCGTGAAGGTGTACTGCAGGTCGAGATGGCAGCCCTGACGTATCAGCGCAGTCGCCTGGTCAAGAGCTGGACGCATCTGGAGCGGCAGCGCGGTGGTCTTGGTGCGATTGGCGGGCCCGGTGAATCACAGCTCGAGATCGACCGCCGTCTGATCGATGAGCGCCTCGCGCGCTTACGCAAGGAGCTGGATGATGTCGTACGCATGCGCGAGCAGCACCGTGGCGCCAGGCGCAAGGTGCCGTATCCCATCGTTGCGCTGGTCGGTTACACGAACGCTGGCAAATCAACCCTGTTTAACCATCTCACCGGCGCGAAGGTTTATGCCGACGACAAGGTTTTCGCCACGCTCGACCCGACCCTGCGGGGCATCGATCTGCCGTCGGGCCGCCGCGTGATTCTGTCAGACACCGTGGGTTTCATCTCCGATCTGCCGACCGCTCTGGTCGCGGCCTTCCGCGCCACGCTGGAGGAGGTTATCGAGGCCGATGTCATGCTTCATGTCCGTGACATGAGCGATCCCGACGCCGGCACGCAGGCCGATGACGTTCTGAGCGTGCTCGACGAGCTCGGCATCGACGAGGCTCAGCGTGACGAACGCATGATCGAGGTCATGAACAAGATCGACCTGCTTGATCCTGAGGAACGGGAGGTGGTCGAGGAAAGCGTCGGCCGCCGCAGTGACGCCACGGCCATTTCGGCCATCACCGGCGAAGGCATCGACGCTCTTCTCGATATCGTCAGCCGCCGCGTCTGGGCCGGTCGGCAGGTGGTCGACCTCAAGGTCTCGGTGACGGACGGCAAGGCGCTCAGCTTCCTCTATGACCACGGCGAAGTCCTCGAACGTTCCGACGGTGAACGCGAGGTCGCCCTGAAGGTCGGTATAGAAATCAAAGACCTCGAGCGCTTCAAGAAGATGGCGTTAGCGATAGCCTGATCCAACACCAACACTTTCCATACACTCCGTCATCGACCCACTCGATAGGGTGGGTGATCCATCCCGAACCGGTCAGGCAACTGTTGACCGAACGTGTTGCTGAAATTGCTGGCTGTATAACCCGGTCAAGCCGGGTCATGACGGTGTGTTTGAGAGACGCCCTTCTCTAAGCCGACCGCACCAGCGGGAACTTTTCGCCCTCGATCCTGTCGCCGGTCATCAGATTCGCGTCCCGGTATGTTTCCAGCGCAGCAACATCCTCATAGGTCACGTCGTCGCCCGCCCAGTTAACGGAGAAAGCGGCACGGCGCTGGTTCAGATGATTCCCGGGCGCCGCGTGGAAAGTGCGTGAGCTCCAGATCAGCATGTCGCCCGGCTCCATCGGCGCGACCAGGATCTCGGCTGAGGCATCACTGTCGATATCCGGAATGGCCGGCCGCTCCTTGCGGACATGCCGGTAGTCGGTATCCGGAGCTTCAAAGTTCGAGGCGCGATAGACGATCCCGGGACGGTGGGATCCCTTCCAGAAGCGCAGGGCGGTTTCTTCAGGGATGGGATCAAGCGCTGTCCAGCAGTTGATCACCTTGTGGCCCTGCAGCGGGTAATAGGCGTGATCCTGGTGCCAGGGCGTCGCGGCGCTGTTGCTGCCAGCCTCTTTGATCAGGAGGAAGTCGTAGAACAGCGTCAGGGTCGACGACTGCAAAAAGGGCCAGACAAGATCAGGCAGGGGGCTCTCGAAAATAAAACGCCGGAACGGCTCGACCGTGCGCCAGGCCTGCGAACTGAACGAAAAGCGGCCCGTGTCACCGTCCTTCTTCACGACGTCCAGATCGGCGCTGGCTCCCGAAAGGGCCGCGGTGATGCCTTGTTCAACGGTGGCGAGCCAGTCCGGTGTTGCGCTGTCACGCAGACCGACAACGCCGTCCTCGTTGAAGGCCTCGACCGCGCTGGACGGTGCGGCTCCGGCAACGACATCGAAGGAAGCAACCGAGCCGTTCATCGTTCTTGGCCCTTGGCCTCGTGCCAGAGTGTGTCCATCTCTTCGAGCGAGGAATCCTGTGTCGTCTGCCCCTCGTCTGCCAACCGCTTCTCGACATGGCGGAACCGGCCTTCGAACTTGGCGTTGGTCCGGCGCAGGGCGCTTTCAGGGTCGACGCCGAGGTGCCGCGCGAGGTTCACGACGGTGAAGAGAAGGTCGCCCATCTCGTCTTCCAGCCGGTCGTGGTCGCTGCCGGCTGCCATCTCGGCCTTGAGTTCGTTGAACTCTTCGTCGACATCGCTCAAGACATGATCGGCGTCGGGCCAGTCAAAGCCCACACGGGCCGCGCGTTTTTGCAGCTTCGCGGCGCGGGTCAGAGCCGGCAGGCCCGATGTGACGCCATCAAGGGCCGATGGAGCACGACCCTCTCGGTCGGCGGCGTCCTGGCGTTCGGCGGCCTTCTGAGCCTCCCAATTCACCGTCTGCGCATCGGCGCTCTCGATGCCGGTCTGCTCGCCGAAGACATGGGGGTGACGCCGGATCATCTTGTCACTGATCGCCTGCGCGACATCGTCAAAGGCAAAACGCCCGTCTTCTGCCGCCATCTGGCTGTGGAACACGACCTGGAACAGCAGATCGCCCAGCTCATCCTTCAGCCCGTCCCAGTCCTGTTTCTCGATCGCATCGGCGACCTCATAGGCCTCCTCGATCGTGCAGGGCGCGATGGTCCGGAACGACTGCTCCACGTCCCAGGGACAACCACCATCGGGATTGCGCAACTGCGCCATGATGGCGAGCAGGCGGGCGAGGGGCTCAGTGTTGTCAGCGGTACTCATGCCCTGACCTTGGCCAATGGACGCGGCCGCCGCAACCGGCGAACATGGCTTGGGAACAAAGCTCTGGGGATGGCCGCATGTCCGTTCTGATTCGTAATGCCACGCTCATCACGGTCGATGCCGACGATCGGGTGATCGAAGGCGGCGCGCTGCTGGTGGAGGACGGCCGTATTGTCGACCTCGGCCCTGTCGAAGAGGTCGTCGGTCGCCATGCCCCGCCGCAGCAGGAGGTCGAAGGTGAGGGCAGAGTGGTCGCACCGGGGTTTGTCAGCACCCACACCCATGTCGGCTACACGATCTTCCGGGGACGCAGCGAAGACGCGGGGCTGAACTGTGTCGTCGGCATGTATATCCCCATGCACACGGTGCTGCGGCGTGAGGAACGCTGCGCGGTGGGATCGCTGACCTATGCCGAACTGTTGCGCAGCGGCGTCACCACAGTGCTCGAGATGGAGGAGGATGCGGATGTCTACGCGCCCTCCGTCGAGAAACTGGGTATCCGCAGCGCGATGGGCATCATGACCTCGGACGCTGATGCCGATGCCTTCACCCGTGGAGAGTATGTCTTCGATCCCAAGGTTACCGAGGCCCAGGTGAAGCAGGCGGCGGAGTTTGCCGAGAGCTGGCACGGCCGGGCTGATGGGCGCATCACGGTGATGATGGCGCCCAACATGACGATCAACACCTCACCGGAGCTGCTGCAGGCCAGCCGTCGCGAGGCCGACCGCCTGGGTCTGCGGCTCACGACCCATTGCGGCTGGGGCGAGGAGGAGTACGCGATCGTGGGCGAACTCCACGGCAAGAGCCCCTTTGAATATCTGAGGGACAACGGCCTGCTGGCCGACGACACGGTGATCGCCCACGGCTACGTCACCGATGATCACAACACCGGCGTGCTGGCCCATTCCGGTGCTTGCCTGGCCCATTGCCCGTTGATGAACGCCACACGCGGCCAGATCGCACCGATCCTCGATTACCAGAAGCGCGGCATCCCGGTCAGCCTGGGCATCGACAACATGTATGGCGACTACTTCGAGGTCATCCGCGCGGCGGTCCTGATGGCCCGGATCAAGTCATCGGAGGCCCAGGCCATCCTGGCGCCCGAGGCGTTGCGGCTGGCCACCATGGGCGGCGCCCGGGCGCTCGGCATGGACCACGAGATCGGCTCGCTCGAAATCGGCAAGCGCGCCGATCTCATGATGATCGACTACCGCACCTTCGGACTGCGTCCGACGCTCGATCCCGTGCAAAACCTCGTATACCACGCCCACGCCTCGAACGTGGACATGGTCATGGTCGACGGCCGCATAGTGATGGAGCAGGGGGCTCTTGTGCACGCCGACGGCGCCAACCTTGCCGCCGCCGCAGAAAGCCACGCCCAGGAAGCCTGGGGCCGGTTTGTCACCAAGTACGGTGGGATCGTGGCGCGCTAGTACAATTGGTCCCGCTGTGCCGCTCCGAAGGAGACCTCCCATTCTTCCTCGGTGAAGCCTTCCACGATGTCGGCGGAGGCCTCGATGTCGCGCTGCACGGCTGGGCGCTCGGTCATGGCGCCGTACCAACGTTTCACGTTGGGGAAGTCGTTGAGATTCTGCTCCTGGCGTTCGTGCAGGCGGCACCAGGGGAAGATTGCCATGTCGGCGATCGAATACATGCCGCCGGCGACGTGGTCCTTGTCACCGATCTGCTTGTCGAGCACGCTGTAGAGCCGCGCGGCTTCATTGCGATAGCGATCCTGCGCATAGGGCAAGACTTGGGCGCCGGCCGGGTTCATCGGGGCATAGGCCAGGAAGTGATGGGCCTGGCCCAGCATCGGTCCGAACCCACCCATCTGCCAGAACAGCCACTGGTTCACGTGCCAGCGGGCGCGGGGCTCGGTCGGCATGAACTGCCCGGTTTTGTCCGCGAGGTACTGCAGGATCGCGCCCGATTCCATCAGGGCCAGTGGTTGGCCGCCGGGACCGTCGTGATCGACGATGGCCGGAACCTTGTTGTTCGGGCTGATCGCCAGGAACTCCGGGGCGAACTGTTCGCCCTTGCCGATGTCGATGATGATCAGTTTGTACGGCAGGCCGCACTCCTCGAGCATGATGTGGACCTTCTGCCCGTTGGGCGTATGGTCGAAATAAAGATCGATCATGGCGTGCTCCCGGTTCAGCGAGCCGTAACGCTGCGCCCGATGGCGCTGCGGAGCAAGGGGGCACAGCGACGGAACGCCACAACACAGGGAAGAGACACCATCATCATGTCCACGATCACGCGCACGAACCCCGATGGCGCCTATCCGCCGCGCGGTTACCACCATCTTGTCACGTCGGAAGGTGGCACGACCGTCTGGATGGCGGGCCAGGTCGCCTATGACGAGACCCGGACGCTCATCGGCGGCGATGACGTGCAGCTCCAGACCCGTGCGGTTCTGGCCAACATCGACCAGCGGCTCGCGGCGATCGGGGCCAAACCCGAACATGTCGTGCGCATCACGACCTATGTCGTGGGCTACAGGCCGGATCACCTCGCGGGGATCATGGAAGAACTCAACGCCTTCTTCGGTCCGGACAACCTGCCGACCAACACGCTGATCGGCGTCGAGGCGCTGGCCGTGCCGGAGCTGCTCGTCGAAATCGAGCCTGTGGCGGTGATCGGATAGAGTGCGGTCGGCCGCCGCGCCAGCATGGCGTGTTTGGCACCGGCGTCGAAGCTGCCGCTTTCGTAGAAGCCTCTGATCTCGGGTTGGCCGGTCATCAGCAAGACCTTGTAGCAGCCTCCATCCCAGGCATGGGCGAGGAGGGTGTGACGCAGCACGACAAGGCCGTATCCGCGGCCGCAATACTCTGCATGGGTCACGATGTTCTCGATCACGCCGTAAGGCTTCGCGCCACGCGTCAGGTTCGGGATGATGTTAAGGACGCAGGACGCGCAGGCCGTAACGTCGGTTTCCAGCAAAAAGGTTGTCATGCCCGGTGTCGCCAGAATGCGCGCAAACGCTTCGTCGGCCCTGGACGGGTCTGAGTTCCGGAGCGTTGGCATGAAGGTGCTGATAAAGATCAAGCACGACGGCCAGGTCAGCCGTGACGGCGGGGCGAATGACGGGATTCAAGGGTCTCTCCTGTGCTTCACATGCTCATCACACTAAGTCGTATAATATATATTATGGAAATAAACGAATATGAAGCTAAAACAAAATCTTAGTCCGGCTTTCTGAATTATGGATTCATCACGTATGGACCTCAGCGCACGACGGAATCTTTCAGCCCTGTCCGGCTCATGCTATCGCTTTTTTCTGACCTGCCGAACCCCGAGCATACGAGCATTTGTTCATGGCCCCAATCGATCGCACTTCCTACTCCGCGCCTTCCCGGTCGCGCTATGACGTCGTCATTGTCGGTGGTGCCATGTATGGCTCGTCTGTCTCATGGTTCCTCTCCACCAATCCGGACTTCGACGGATCGATCCTCGTCATCGAGCGTGATCCTTCATACGAGTTTTCGTCGACCGCACGCACCAACAGCTGCATGCGCCAGCAGTTTTCTCAGGAGATTAACGTCAAGGTCTCCCAGTTCGCCGCCGAATACGTGAAAAATTTTCGCTACTTCATGGGTGGCGACCGTGAGGTCCCGGAGATCGCCCTGCACAGCTATGGTTATCTTTACATGGCGGGCACCAAGGACGCCGTGGATATCATGAAGCAGTGTCAGGCGATCCAGGCAGCCTGCGGAGCCGGTACGCAGTTCATGACCCGCGATGAGATCGCCGACGCCTATCCGTTCTACAATCTCGAAGGTGTTCTGGGCGCCAACCACAATCTCAAGGACGAAGGTTACTTTGACGGCGGCACGGTGTTCAACTGGTGGCGACAGTCGGGCAAAGCCCATGGTGTCGAGTTCATCGCGAACGAAGCTGTTGCCATGACGTTAAACGCCTCGGAAACGCAGGTGGAAAGCGTGATTCTGGCCACCGGTGAGATCGTGGCGTGTGGGACGGTGGTTAATGCCTCGGGGCCGCGTGCTACGCTGACCTCGCGCATGGCTGGGATCGAACTGCCGATCGAGCCACGCCGCCGCTACACTTACATTTTCGACGCTGAGCAGCCGCTCGACCGTGACCTGCCGCTCACGATCGATCCCAGCGGTTGTCACATGCGGAGCGACGGCCGCTATTACCTGGCTGGTTGTCCGCCCGATCATGATCCCGCTACCGACTACGATGACTTCGCGGAAGACCACGACATTTGGGAGGCGAAGCTGTGGCCGGCAATCGCCAACCGGGTGCCGCAATTCGAAGCGATCAAGGTGATCAACTCCTGGGTCGGGCACTACGCCTTCAACACGCTCGACCAGAACGCGATCCTGGGCCGACACACGCGGGTCGAGAACTTCATCTTCGTCAACGGTTTCTCCGGGCACGGCTTCCAGCAGTCACCCGCTATGGGTCGCGGCACGGCCGAGCTGATCACCTATGGTGAGTACCGTTCGCTAGACCTGACGCCCTTTGATTTCAGCCGTATCGAGCGCAACGAGCCGTTTCTCGAGCTAGCGATCATCTGAGCCAGTGAAGCGCCTCCGCCGCGCCAATAATCCTCACGGTTCAGCAGACCACCGGTCTTGAAGCCTTCTACGGCGATCTGCTTGGTATGTCGGTGATCGAGGACGACGATCAGCCCGTGTTCGGTTTCGATCCCGCGCAAGGCCTTCAGGCAGACCGTCCTGGCTGAGGTTTTCTGAACCCCAAGTCGGCGCTCTTCTTCCTGGCGCTTCTGCCGCAATTCGTGAATCCGGCCAACGGGGCACCGGCGCTGCAACTCACCGTGCTCGGTCTGTTGTTTGTCGTTATGGGCCTGCTGACCACGGTGGTGGTCGCGCTGGCCGCCGGCCCCGTGTCCGCCACTTTCTGCTGCGCCATCCCGCCATTCTGCGCTGGCAGGGGCGTGTGGTTGGCGGGATCTACTGCGCTCTGGGCCTGCGTCTGACCTTTCAGCAGCGGCTGATCTCTAAAGATCGATCGTCATCCCGTCCCACGCCGGAGTCACGTGATCCGGCGTAAGGCTATCGACCTCGTCCCAGATCATGTCCTGGCTCATGTGTGTGAGAACTGCTCGTTTCGGCCCGGCACGCTTGATCCAGCCAAGTGTGCGCTGCAGATCGCCGTGGATTGGGTTTTCGGTCAGGTTCTGACAGTCGACAATCCAGAGGTCGACGCCCGAGACCACATTAAAGCCCTCGTCATCAAGGTTCTTCAGGTCCGTTGAATACGCCACAGACGCCCCGCCGGCATCGAAGCGGAAACCCAGGGTTTCCATTACGACGTGATCCTGTGCGAAGGGCGCCACACGGATCGAGCCTACGGCAAACGACTCTGTCGAGACAGTCTGCGGAAGAAGGGTCGGTGCATACCAGCCGTAGCGCGGATCTTTGGCTTCAAAGACGTATCCGAACCGCTTGTCAACCTCCTTCAGCGTCTCTGCATTGCCATAGGCCGGAATGGCGCTGTCCATGGCCTGGCAGACGCGCCTGAGATCGTCGATGCCGTGGCAGTGGTCGGCGTGGGGATGGGTGTAGCAGACGGCATCCAGCCGCGTGATGGCGTTGTCCAGGAGCTGGCGGCGCAGGTCTGGTGAGGTGTCGACTAAAATCCATGTGCCGTTATGCTCTACGGCGATGGAGGAGCGCATGCGGTGGTTGCGCGGATCGTCAAGCATGCCCTCGGGGTAATCGTTGTCGATCTGGGGAACACCCGCCGAAGGGCCGCATCCTAGAACAATAACTTTCATATCAAGTAGTTGGAGGCATTACTTTCGTGAAAAGATTAAAGAAATTGTCCGTTGTGGCTGTCGCGAACTCTTCTTCAGAGATCGCTTTAAGTTTGGCGACGAGCGCGGCGGTGTGACTCACAAAACCGGGTTCATTGCGTTTGCCTCGCTTCGGCACGGGGGCCAGGAACGGCGCATCGGTTTCGACCAGAAGCCGCTCAAGCGGAACCTCGACAATCGTGTCTCTCAGGGACTGGGCGCTCTTGAAGGTGGCGATCCCGGAAATAGAGATTGACAGCCCGATGGCGAGACTGCGCATGGCAAGCTCATGGGACGAGCTGAAACAGTGGATCAGGCCCGGAAAGGCGCCCTTCCCCATCTCATCCTCCAGAATGTTCATCGTGTCGTCGTCAGCGTCCCGTGTGTGCACGATGAGTGGCAAGCCCGTCTCCCGGCTCGCTGCGATGTGTTCACGGAAGCTGGCACGCTGCTCTTCACGCGAACTGTGATTGTAGAAATAGTCCAGCCCGGTCTCGCCGATCCCGATCACCTTGGCGTCGTCCACCGTTTTGGCAACAATCTCGGCCGTGGGCACCACACCTTCGCTCTCGACGTTGTGCGGATGGACGCCGACCGAGCAGTACATGTTGTCGAACCGGCCGGCGACGGTCCTGACCTCGTCGAACTTGGTCATGCGCGTGCAGATGGTCTGGATGACGCCGACGCCCGCCTCTTGTGCGCGGGCGACGACATCGTCCAGTTCCTCGGCAAAATCGGGAAAGTCGAGGTGACAATGGCTGTCGACCAGCATCACGCGGCCTCGTCGTTCTGGTAGCGCGGGAACACGCCCTGGGGTTTGGGCAGCGCCGTGCCGCTGGTCAGAGCGTGATCCGCACTGATTCGGTCGAACTGCCGATCGCCCTCGCCCACGGCGAGCTGATCCAGTATCTTCGACGAAGAATCAGGCATCACCGGCTGCGTCAACAGCGCCAGCACCCGCACCGTTTCGGCGAGAACATAGAGGACCGTGGCCATCCGTGCGGGATCGGTCTTCTTCAGCGCCCAGGGTGCCGTCTCGTCGACATAGCGGTTCGCGTCCCCGATGACGTTCCAGATCGACTGAAGCATCAGGTGAAACGCCTGGGTGTCCAGATGGTCGCGCGACACCTGCAGCAGGCCATAGGCCTTGGCCATCAACGCGCTGTCCTCGGCAGTGAAGTCGCCGTGCTCGGGCACCTGGCCATCGCAGTTCTTGGTGATCATCGACAGCACACGTTGCGCCAGGTTGCCGTAGTCGTTGGCCAGATCGTGGTTGCACCGCTGCACGGCGCCGCGGTGGGAGAAATCACCATCGTTGCCGAAGCTGACCTCACGCATCAGCGTGTAACGCACCTGATCCAAGCCATAGCGGGCCACGATGTCGGACGGCACGATCACGTTGCCCAGGGACTTCGAAATCTTCTGGCCTTCGCTGGTCCACCAGCCGTGGGCGTAGATCCGTTTTGGCAGCCCGATGCCTGCGGCCATCAGAAAGGCCGGCCAATAGACCGCGTGAAAGCGCAGAATGTCCTTGCCCATCATATGGAGCGCAGGCCACCAGCTCTTGAAGTTCTCACCATTCTCGTCGGGATAGCCGGCAGCCGTGATGTAATTTGTTAGGGCATCGATCCAGACGTACATGATGTGGTCGGGATCGTCGGGCACGGGAATGCCCCAGGAAAAGCTCGTCCGCGAGATCGAAAGATCCCGCAATCCGCCGGCCACAAAGCTCTTGACCTCGTTGCGGCGAGATTCCGGCAGGATGAAATCCGGACGGCTGTCATAGAGTTCCAGAAGGCGGTCCTGGAAGGCCGAGAGACGGAAGAAATAGCTCGGCTCTTTGACCCATTCCACCGGTGCCCCCGTGGGCGCCAGCTTTGTGCCGTCAGATCCCTGTGTCAGCTCGTCTTCGGCATAGAACGCCTCATCGCGCACCGCGTACCAGCCCTCGTAGTGATCGAGGTAGATCGCGTCGGCGTCGCGCAATTTTCGCCACAGGGCCTGGGCGGATTCGACATGGCGCGGTTCCGTGGTGCGAATAAAGTCGTCGTTAGAAAAGTTCCATTCTTTCGAAAGGATACGAAAATTTTCTGAGACTTTGTCGCAGAACGACTGTGGGTCGATGCCCGCTTCCTCGGCGGCTTTTTCGACCTTCTGGCCGTGCTCGTCCGTGCCGGTCAGGAACATCACCTCATGGCCGTCCAGTCGCATGAACCGCGCCAGCACGTCGCACGCCAGTGTGGTGTAGGCGTGGCCGATGTGGGGGTTGTCATTGACGTAGTAAATCGGTGTCGTGATGTAGAACGGCGGTTTCCCGGACATGCCAGGGCTCCTCGGTAACCTTGTTGCGGTGGTTGGCCAAAACGGCGGTTAACGTGAACCTCAGGTGCGGACGGCGGCCTCAACGGCGCCGAACACGGCAAGCACAACCTGCTTGCGGTCCAGATTCAGGCTGTCGGCCCGGTCCCGGAGGCGGGTGATCTTTTCCCACACGTCCACCCAGTGTTCAAGGTTGCCGCGTGCGGCGAACCGCGAGATCAGTGCCTCTTCGCCCGTCACAACCGTGTTGAGTGGCGTATCAGGCTCGCTGGCGTAGCGAACCAGACCGGCAAGCCAGGCCGACAGAAAATCGAGTGCGGTACGACACGCCGGGGCCTGTCCGCTACGGCCCAGTCGGTCAGCAAGAGCGTGCAGGGCGGCGGGATCCATGTGCGGGGCATCGGCCATCAGCGCCATGATCTCGCGATAGAGATCGAGGCCGCCCATCTGTTCCAGTCGCATGGCCCGGCCCGGACTACCGCCTGAGAGGCGCGCCAGCGGCAGGCGGTCCTCTTCGGCCATATCCGGCAGGAAGCGCTCCAGAAGTACGGCCGCCTGCTCGTCCTTCAGCGGGCGAAGGTTCAGCTTGCGGCAACGTGAGCGGATGGTCGCCAGAAGCTTTGCCGGTGTATGGCTGACAAGGATGACCAGAGACTGTCGCGGTGGCTCTTCGATCAGCTTGAGCGCCGCGTTGGCGGCGTTGCGGTTCATCAGGTCGGCTCCGTCGATAACAGCGATACGCCAACCCCCCTCACCGGCCGACTGTCGGAAGAAGGGTTCCAGACGACGAATGTCCTCGACCACGATCTCCGTGCGCTTCTTACCCTGCTTGTTAAGGCCCAGTTCCACCGTGAGAAGGTCTCCGTGGGACCCACCAGCGACACGTGCGAAGGCTGGTTCGGCCTCATCGATCGCCAGCGTGTCCGCGGCGCCGCCGAAGAGATCATTGCCACCGCCGGCCAGCAGATGGCGTGCCAGGCGATAGGCCAGAGTTGCCTTGCCGATCCCCTCGGGCCCGCCAATCAGCCAGGCGCCGGCCAGCGTGCCGTCGGCGGCGGCCTGGGCCAGGCTTCGTTCAGCCTCGGCATTGCCCAGCAGGTCCGCGTTGGCCCGAGGAGCCGGTGCTTGGCTTTCGGGAAAGTCTGGGTGTTCCCTGAGGGCGACGGGATCGTCGTCTCTCACGGCCATCGTGTGCTCACGACATGGCGAAGACGTGCCGCGATCTCATCGACGCTGCCGGTTGCATCAACGATGGCACACCGATCTGCGTGTTTTGCGGCGATCACGAGGAAGGCTTCGCGAAGTGCTTCATGGAACGCCAGTCCCATACGTTCGTAACGGTCACTACCACCACGTTCCCTGGCCCGTTCCAGTCCCAGCTCAACAGGGAGATCGAGAATAAGTGTGAGGTCAGGCGCTAGGCCCCCGAGTGTCAGGCGGTAGAGCTCTTCTATATAGTCGAGTCCCGCGCACTGCACGATGCCCTGATAAGCTCGTGTTGAGTCCGCAAATCGGTCACAGACCACCCAGATCCCGGCCTCAAGAGCGGGCCGTACCCGGCGCTCAACGTGATCCCTGCGGGCGGCAAAATGCAGCAGAGCCTCGGTTTCGGCATCCCAGCGGTCGACCTCGCCGTTGACCAGGAGTTCACGGATCGCCTCGGCCCCGTCAGACCCGCCCGGTTCCCGGGTCGCGATGACCTGATGGCCCTGTTCTTTCGTGAGCCAAGCTATCAGGCGCTGGATCTGGGTAGACTTCCCGGCCCCTTCCCCGCCCTCCAGCGTGATGAATCGGCCTGTTGTCACGGTGTTGAAGGGGGGCCGAAGATCAGATAGCCGATGGATTCTCCCAGTCGGCTAAAGAACGACAGCTCGCCGACATCGGCTCCGGCGAGAAGCGTGCGTTCGACCGGCTCCATATCGGGCAGTTCGATCACCAGGCTTGCGATCGGAGCGCCCTCGACGATCGGTGCCGGGATCGGCCCGTCGTAGACGACCTTCACCACCATATCGCGACGTGCCTCGCGCGACAGGGTGACCTCAAGGTCTTCAGCCAGCACAAGAGGCAGATCGGCGCTATTACCCAGCCAGACCTCGGCCTCGCTGACCGGTTCGCCCGCGGCGAACAGATCGTAGGTGTCAAACTCCCGGAAGCCCCACTCGAGGATACGCTGGCTTTCCGACGCTCGTGCCTGTGAACTGTCGAAGCCGTTGACTACGAGGATAAGCCGTCGGTCGCCTTCGGTAGCCGAGGCAGCCAGGCCGTAGCCTGCGGCTTCGGTGTAGCCGGTCTTCAGGCCATCGGCGCCAATTCCGGCGTAGAGTAGCGGATTCCGGTTCGATTGGGTGATGTCGCTAAAGGTGAACTCAGTTTCCGAGTAGTAGCCGTAGTACTGCGGAAAGTCCTCGATAAGCCGTTGGGCCAGGATCGCAAGATCGGCAACGGTTGTGACATGATTCGGATCGGGCCATCCCGAAGCGTTCTGGAATGATGTTGCCATTATGCCCATCTCACGCGCCTTGTCGGTCATCAACCGCGCAAAGGCGTCTTCCGAGCCCGCCAGGCCCTCGGCAACAACGATGGTCGCGTCATTGCCCGATTGCACCACGATGCCGCGGATCAGGTCTTCGACCGTCACATCGGTGTCGACCTCGACAAACATCTTGGACCCGCCCATGCGCCAGGCCTTTTCACTTACCGGCAAAGTGTCGGTTAGGCTCAGCGATCCCTCTGCCAGGCGCTCAAAAAGCAGATAGATCGTCATGAGCTTGGTCATCGAAGACGGGAACGTGATTTCCTGGGAGTTCTTTTCCAGCAGCACGGTTCCTGTTTCGACCTCGATCAGGATTGCCTCCCGCGCCGTCGTGTCAAAGGCTCTCGCCTGGCCGGAAACAGCAACAAGGACGAACAGGACGATGGCAACAAGCAGGATTCGTGCGGTCATGGACGGCTCATGGTTGGGCTGAGCACCAGTTCTCAACATGGGTTACGGCGAAATTCTGGCCTGTCAGCCCTACGAAGGCCAGAAAATCAGGGGTCGACGACGATCAAGGCCTCTGGATAACCGCGCATGGCGACATACCGCCGCACGACTTCGGCATCGTTCTCTGTCGCGAACGGACCCAGTCTCACGCGATAAAGGACGGAGTTCTCGCTAGTAACACGGTGAACCTGAACGTCAGCTAGATCGGTCAGTGCATTGCTGACGACAAAGGCATTGTCGGCGTCACTGTAGGCGCCAACTTGCACGAACCGCTCGCCCAGCACTTCGATGTTGGTCAGTGTCACGTTGTCGTCGGCCGTCACGACAAGCAGCTCGTCTTCGCCGGGTATCTGGGGTTCCACGCCACCTTCAAGCTCGGCATATGTCAGTCCGGTCTCGTAGTCCACAACCTGAACGCGGACCTGAACAATCCCCTGAACCGAAAAATCGAGCAGCTGTGCCGCCCGCCTGGAGACATCGATGATGCGTCCTTCGGCAAAGGGCCCACGATCATTCACCTTCAGAACGAGTGATCGACCGTTCTCGAGGTTCGTGACACGAACATAGATCGGCATTGGCAGCGTCTTGTGCGCCGCCGTCAGCTCATTCATGTCGTAGATGTCGCCATTGGCCGTCGTGCGGCCGTGGAAGGGCTCGCCATACCACGACGCGATTCCGACTTCGTCGTAATAGGGGTCTTCTTCCGGATAGTACCAGATGCCGTTGATCTCGTAAGGATTGCCGACCTTGTATGTGCCGGTTGGTGGCGGCGGCGTGAACTCCTTGATGACGGTCACGGCCGCAACCGTCTCGGTGCAACCCGAAAGCAGCATGGCGAGGGCGAAGAGAGGCGCGAGATAGACGGCCGGGCTGCGAAATAGTGAGGTCGACGGCATCCAAAACGCCATATGTGGTAGTTTTGGGGACCTTATCGACCGGCAATCGCATCCGCAAGGGTCACGACGGACATGGCGAAGTAGTCAGACCGATTCCATTTCAGGATTGTTCTGTAGTTTTCGAACACCAGCCAGGCCGGGCCATCTTCACCACCGGGCATCACCAGCGATGCTTCTTCATCCCAGGCCACTTCGGGGCCCTGCCCGAGCCACGTCACGCCCAGGTCCAGCCAGTCGGCCAGGGGCATCGTCGTTCGGTTGCCCTCCAGGCTGGTGTCGAAGCCAGCAGGCAAAGCCACAGGCCCGCCCCACGGCAGACCGGCGCGCCATCCCGAGCGTGAGAGATAGTTCGCAGCCGAGGCGAAGACGTCACCTTTCGTGCCCCAGATGTCACGCCGGCCGTCGAGATCCCAGTCGACGGCGAAGGTCGCGAAGCTCGAGGGCATGAACTGACTTTGACCCATGGCCCCGGCCCAGGAACCCATCATGCGGCTAAGCGCGATATGGCCCTCGTCCAGGATCCTGAGGGCATTCATCAACTCCTCACGGAAGAAGGCGCTGCGCCGTTCATCCCAGGCCAGGGTTGCGACCGAGGCGATCACGTTGAACCCGCCTGTGTAGCTGCCGAATCGTGTTTCCAGGCCCCAAAGTGCCACGATGAACTCTGGGTCGAGACCGTAGTGATCGGCGATGGCCACCAGAAGCGGCTCGTGTTCGGCGAAACGTTGCTGGGCCGTGGTCACCAGTTCGGCCGGAACCCTGCTTTTCATGTACTCGTCAAAGGTCACGGTGCCTTCGGGTTGGCGCTGGTCGAACTCGATCACGCGCGGGATCGGCTGCAGTCCGTTGAGTGCTGCAGCCAGCGTTGCTTCGCTGATCCCGGCAGCGCTTGCCTCAGCTCTCACGCCCTCCAGAAATTCTTCCCACGTCTGTTGCTGAGCTTGAGCAGAACTGAATAGGACGAGCGACATCAGAGCGGCCGCCAGGGCGGATCGTCGAATCATGGATAAGCCTGTATTGGGTTTGTTCCAAAGCTTGTCGCACAGCGCCTCGGACCGCGCAATCACACGGCATGGCACTGGCGGCTACTTGTCCTGATCGGACGAAATATCGCCGACGGCCTGATCGACTCCCTTCGTGTCGCTCAGGATTGCCAGGCGCATCAGGCCGATAGCCAAGCCCGGAATGATCACAAGGGTCAGGAACACGGCGAAGGTGCCGTGAAATCCCATCTCGATGCCGTCTGACGCGAAGATCGACTCGAACAACCAGGTCAGCGCTGCTGCAACGACAATCAGGATACCCAGTCCCAACAGCCAACCCTTCATGTGCATCTCCTAGTGATCATTGAGATTCGCATATTGGGTGTGACCTTCGTTACACCAAGGCCCGCTGCGTTTGTAATAGGGTTTTCTGGGACCCACATAGTCGGGTGCACGATAAGGGTCTTCGGGCGGCCAATACCGGCACCCCGACAAAGGCAAACCGCCGGAAACGGCGGGACGCAAAACCACCGGCCTTCTCCCCTCGGGGCAAGGCAGCGGAGTTGCCGAAGGGACTTATGTTGGTGACAACATTTAGGCGACATGGAACCCGAAGTCTGGGTACGTCCCAGTCCCTGTTCCTTCCTTCGTACAACATTGCGCAGTTTTCCGCTGCACGCTTAGTCTCGTTCGTCGCGGCTACGTCCTCGGGCGGACTGCCGAAACGGAAGGAGCGCACCATGACTCGAACGTACCGCACACCTCCACGCTGGCCTTCTCGCACGCAAGCGGCAGGCCCGACCGGCGACCCTGTCGACCTTCGAACTGGGAGAGCCTGAACTTGAAACGGTGACGAGCTCTCCGCGAATCGATTTTGATATGCGTCGCGGACTGGTCGTCGAAAACACCATGTCAGAGTTGACTTCCGGTCGGGTTATCGAGCTTCCGCGCCGCACGATTCCCAAGAAAGTCGCGCGAATCTTGCAAAAGCGACATCAAATTCACGCTCGTGCCTCGCCTGACATCCATATTCGGCTTAAGATGACGGCAGCGCAGCTTGACCGGACTCAACAGGATGTCGTCGCATCAGCGATCGACGCTTACTCGTCGTTTATCGACAACGATGTGCGTCCGCTTGTGAGCGGCGGAACGAACGCCACGGACTAGGGACATACGCGCTCGCCCCCTGTCCTGGCGAAGCGGGCCGGAACGTCCCCCAAGCAACGTTCCGGCCCGCACCCTTTTTTCAGTCAGCCGTATTCTCTCTCAGATAGGCCGCCGCGCGTTCCAGCGCCGCGGCTGATTCTGGCACGTCGGGCACCATGTGATGCCAGACATGTGGTGTGCCCTCCTCCGCCAACTCGAGCACGGGCGGATTGCTCGCTTTCTCGAGAGCTTCGGCCAGACGAAGCGCATCGTCGTAGAGCAGTTCCGAACGGCTGGCCTGGATCAGATAGGGCGGCAATCCCTCGAAGGCCCCGTGAATTGGTGACGCCCGCGGGTCGCGCCGGTCGGCATCGCCCAGAAAGCCGTCGATGAACATCTCAAGCTCACCGGGCAGCAGGAAGGCATCGCGGTCGGGATCTCCGTCCCGCCAGGTTCCGTGGCCTTCCATATCCGTCCAGGGTGAAATCGCCACGCAGCAGGCGGGAAGTGCGAGGCCTCGATCTCTAGCCGCCTGAGCGACGATAAAGGTTAGCCCGCCGCCCGCCGAGTCGCCCGCGAGTCCCGTTCGTCCGGAGTCAACGCCCTGGTCGACCAGGGCCTTCCAGGCCGTGATGCAGTCTTCGATCGGCACGGGGAAGCGGTGCTCCGGAGCCAGGCGATAGAGCGGGAACCAGACAGGACACCCAGCCCCTTCGGCTAGCCGCGTCACGATCATCGCATGGCTCTTTTCAGAGCCGATGCAGTAGCCGCCTCCGTGCAGATAAAACACAGCCCTGCTCTCGTCGGAATTCGCTGCGGCATAACGCAACCCCGGTACGCCCCCCAGATCCACCCGTTCGACCACAACTTCAGGCAGTGGCGGAAAGGCCTCGGAAAGACTGTCGTAGGACTCGCGGCGCTCCTTCCAGGTCGCTTCGGCTGGAAGCGAGCCTTCGCTCAGGAGCGCCAGATTGGCCTGCATTTCCCTGCTGAGCATGGTGCTCTCACACCGTGTGTTGTCTGACGAAATCCGCAGCCTGATTGATGGCGGCCACACCTTCGGGCATCAGCGGCGTGAAATGGTGCCAGACATGCGGCGCACCATCCTCGATATGCAGGGTGACATCGACCCCTGCGGCGCGCGCCTTCTCCGACAGTTGGGTCGAATCCGTGAGCAGAATCTCCGCTGTGCCGACTTGCACGAGCAAGGGTGGCAGGCCCGCGAGATCGCCGAACAGCGGCGATGCAAGCGGTTGTTTAGCATCCTGGCCCTGCATGTAGTCACGGGTCATCCGGTGAAGGTCTGCCGGCTTGATCATGGGATCGACAGCATCATCGGCGTGAGCCCAGCCGGTTTCACCGGTGATGTCTGTCCAGGGCGAGATGGGCACGCCGCAGGCCGGCATTGCGTCTCCGGCATCACGCAGGGCCAGCATGCAGGCCAGGGTCAGGCCACCGCCTGCCGAATCGCCGGCAATGGCGATCCTGTCTGCGGCAACGCCTGAGGCCACCAGAGCGCGGAAGCCTGCCACGGCGTCATCGACCGGCGCCGGGAATGGGTGCTCGGGCGCCAGCCTGTAGTCGAGAGCGTAGACCGGACAACCTGCTGCAAGGGCGAGCCGTGAGGTGATGGCAAGATGGGTCACAATCCCGCCAAGAGTGTAGCCGCCGCCGTGCAGATAGAGCATCGCACGGGACTCATCTGTCCCCTCGCCCGCGAACCGTACAGTCGGGACCCCGCCGAGTTCCATTTGCTGCTGGCTCGCAGCCGGATCTGCCGGAAACAGTTTGCCCAGTTCGGCGTAGCCGTCGCGCATCTCGGCCCAGCTTGGTTCCGGGAGCTTCGCCGCTTTGGCTTTCTCCTCGGCCAGTTGGGCCTTCACCTGCTGCATTTCAGTACTCGGCATGATGATCCTCGTTCGCTTGATTGTTGTGTTGTGGTGTCAGGCTGCCATCACCGCACCCAGCGCCATCGCTGTTGCGGCATAGATGGGGTCGACCACGGGCAATCCGCTGGCCGCTTCAATGTCGTCCTTGTAGGCGGTCATTCCGGCGCATCCGGTCACCAGCACTTCGGTGCCTTTCTGGCGCAAGCGAACAGCCGCGTCGCATAGTGCCGGGCGCGACGGTCCAGGGTCATCCAGGCCCGTGACGGTGATCCCGATCGGCTCAATCCCGGCGACTCTGGCATCGATACCTATCTGGCGCATGTGACGCAGCCCGAAATTGATATCGCCTTCGAGGTTGGTCAGGATCCCGACCCGTTCACCATGGTTGAGAGCGGTCGTCATGCCGGCCTGGCAGATGCCGAACACGGGCTTGGCCGTGGTCTCTTTGGCGGAGCCCAGGCCGGGATCGCCGAAACAGGCTATGATGAAGGCCGAGGTCGCGCTGTCTTCGCGCTGGATCAGGTCGCACAGCGGCCCGACAACCTCGTCGAAATGACGCTGAGATTCGATGCCACGGGGCCCCTCCTCCAGAGTCGTGCAGGCGATCTCGGGTCCGTCGGCAAAGCGCAACGGCTGGACCAGTTGATCCATCGTTGCCGTGACGCCGGTATTGCTGTTGGGATTGATCACCAGAATGCGGCCAGTCATCCGCTCCCCCTCTACAGAGCCCGCGGAGTATGGCACGTTCGGGCTGATACGCCCAAGGAGCCCTGTCATGTCCCGAAACTTGAAGGTTGCCGCCGCCCAGCTCGGTCCCATCGCCCGCAACGAAAGCCGCCAAGCCGTCGTGAAGCGCCTGATCGATCTCATGCGCGAGGCCGCGGACTGGGGCGTGGATGTTGTGGTCTATCCGGAACTGGCGCTCACGACCTTCTTTCCCCGCTGGGCCATCGAGGATGAGGACGAGATCGACAGTTGGTTCGAAATAGAGATGCCTAATGCCGCGACCCAGCCCTTGTTCGATGAAGCGAAGCGCCTGGGGATCGGCTTTCATCTCGGGTATGCGGAAATCGCCTGGCAGGACGGGGTCAAACACCGCTTCAACACGGCGATCATCGTCGACAAGGCGGGCGAGATCATCGGCAAGTTCCGCAAGATCCACATTCCCGGTCACCACGAGGTTCTGGATCGCCCCGGCCAGCATCTTGAGAAGAAGTACTTCGAGGTCGGTGACATGGGCTTTCCCGTTTACCGCGCCTTTGATGCGGTCTGCGGTATGGCGATCTGCAACGACCGTCGCTGGCCCGAGACCTGGCGCGTGATGGGCCTGCAGGGCGTAGAGATCGTGTTTTGCGGCTACAACACGCCGGTGGGCCTCGGTGACACCTATGATCTTGATGCGCTGACGCCCTTTCACAACCAGCTTAGCTTCCAGGCCGGTTGCTACCAGAATGCCACCTGGGCTGTGGGGGTCGCCAAGGCGGGCTGCGAGGAAGGCTTCAACATGATCGGCCAGAGTATGATCGTCGCGCCCTCCGGCGAGGTCGTTGCCATGTGCAACACGATCGAGGACGAAGTCGTGGTCCACAACTGCGACCTCAGCCGCAGCGCCGACTACAAACGCGACATCTTCAACTTCGCCTGCCACCGCCGGCCGGAGCACTACGGCCTGATCGTCGAGCGCACCGGTGCGGAACCGCCTGAAGGTTAGCTCGTTTCAAGGAATGCAGAACCTCATCGGCCTGCCTTAGGCACCCGCGACGATGGGGCCGATCTTGCTCTGATCGAAGTTGGCGCCGCACAGCAGGATGACGTTGGTCTGCCCTGCAAAGGCTGTTTCATCGGAGAGATAGGCGGCATAGGCCAGGGCCGCGGCCCCTTCCACGATCATCTTGTCGACCCAGGCCAGCCGATGGAGGGCGTTACCGATCTCCTGCTCGGAGCAATGGATCACTCGGTCGACGATCTCCATCGAAACCGGCAGCGTCAACGAATCTTCGTCGACTCCGCCCGCAACACCATCGGCCAGCGTATCGAAATGTTCGACCTCAACGATGCGTCCTGCCTCCATGCAGGCCGCCAGACCTGCTGAGTTGGTTGCCGCGACGCCGATGATTCGCGTGGCCGGTGCCTGCGCCTTGAGCACGGCCCCGATCCCGGAAATCAGCCCGCCGCCGCCCATGGAGATGAAGATGTTGTCGATTTGCGGAAGCTGCTCCAGAAGTTCCAGCCCGATGGTCCCCTGTCCCGCCATCACCTGGGGGTCATTGTAGGGCGAGACATAGGTGTAGCTGCCGTCGGCCGCGAGTTCCTTGGCATGAACTTCACACAGACTGGAATCCCGGCTGTGCAGGATCGTCTTGGCGCCATAACCTTGAATGATCGCCAGCTTGGCCTTGGCCACGTTCTCCGGCAGCACGATGGTGAGATCGTGGCCAGTCGTCATCGCGGCATGACAGCAGGCGATTCCGTGGTTGCCCGAGGACGCCGTGATCACGGGCATATCGTTGGGCAGGGTCGAGAGCTTCGACATCGCCCCGCGCAGCTTGAACGAGGCCGTGTGCTGAAAGTTCTCGCACTTGAATATCAGTCCTGATTCATCTGCCGGCTGATCGCGCGAGCGCAGGCATGGTGTTTCGAGGATCACGCCCTTGATGCGATCACGCGCTGCGACCGCATCGTCGGCGATCGACCGAACCAGATCCGAAGCTGTCATGGTTGTCCCTCGTGCAGGGTCCAGTTATCAGGAAAGGTGATCCGGACAAACGCAGGATCGCCATCAATCATGATCGTGAGCTGCCCGCAGGTGCAGGACGCTGATCGGTTCATCCGCTTGTCTCCCGTTTCGCGGCCGATTCTAGCGATCCGAACCGAAAGTACCATCGCGCGGGATCAGGCGGCTGTGAATCCTAGACGACGTATCAGGTCCTGTGAGAACTCACTGGCGACGTCCTCAGGCAGTTCGAGTTTGGCGTCAAGACCGCGCGGTATCGGTGTGCTGTTGCGCCGAATATGATGATTGAAGCCCGGCCCGCCCTTGCGGAGTGCCGTGGGTGCGGTGGGTGCCGGCGCTTCCAGAGTGTCATTGTGGATCGAGAAGACATGATAACTCTCACAGAAGTTCTCGATCAGGACTTCCAGTTGCAGGTCACATCCAGCGTGTCGGTCATGATGACGCGATGCTCGGCCAGATGTAGTGGCGCGAGACGCTCTTCGAGCGCGGTCAGGTTCGGGGCCAGCGCTTCGGCGCTGTCATCGAGATTGACGAACGCCAGCCCCTGCCATGTCTCCAGGCGAAGTTCCTTGAGGCTGATGTCGTCAAGGCGGGCCTTGTCGATGTGTGGCGCACCAACCAGCCTGCCCTGCGGGTCGTAGGTCCAGGCGTGATAGGGGCAGCGGAACACCGTCCGGTTGCCGGTTTCTTCCGCGATGACGGCGGAGCGATGCGGGCAGACGTTCGAGCACATGCTCACACTCCAGCGCCAGCATCTCGTCATCGGTGTAGGCGGCCGGTGGCAGGCCCCGTCGGATGCCGTCGGTGGCGCACCGGGTAGCCCAGGCGTTGAGCCGGTCGTAGATGGTCATCCCGCCTCCTGTTTGCTGTGTTGTGTTGTGGCCGCCGCGTTGAGAGTCGCATCCAGCAGGGCCTGGCGACGGGGTCCGGTGAAGGTCTGAGGCCTGGCGATGGCCGCCATATATAGCCCTTCGGCTGTTGCTGTGAGGCTCTGAACGAGGTCGCGCGCTGATTGCGCGGTGACAAGAGAGCCATCGGCTGCCGCCCGGGCCACCTGCCCCTTCAGCCGCTTTTCGACATCAACGTAGAGCTTGGACAGCCGTTGCTGCGCATTGGGATCGCCGAGTGCCGTCGCCATCTCGCGGAACAGGACGCTTTGATCGGTGTGTGTGGGCACATTGCTCATGATAACGAGCGCGTTGAGCAGCGCGTGGCGACCGTTGTCGGCTTGTGTGATCGTGCGGTCGAGCTGGCGGAAGAAATCCCTGTGGGCCTGATCGAGGGCGTGACCGATCAGGTCTTGCCGGCTTCTAAAGTAGTGGGTCAGAAGCCCCGTCGTGCATCCGGCTTCGGTCGCGATGCCGCGCATCGTGGCGCTTTCAATACCCATGCGCGAAATAACACGCAGGGCCGCGCGCGCGATCTCGGTCTTCTGTTCGTCGTGATTGATGTGCTTGGGCATCAGGATTATTTAACAAAACAGGTGTTGTGTAACAAGTGTACTGGAAAAATTGATCCCCCATTTCTTTTAGATGATCCGCTCGTGTTGGACCAAATCATCGAGGGTATCGCGGGCCCGGATGGTCCGGATGCTGCCGTCATCGCGCACCATCACGGCGCCAGGACGCAGACGCCCGCAATAGTGGCTGGCAAGCTCGATCTGGTAGGCGCCGGTGTCGAGAATCGCGATGACATCGCCGGGCACTGTCGAGGCCTGAAGTTCACGCATCGGCGGCGTGCGGACCAGCGTGTTGCGCAGCAGATCGTGATGTTGCTGCAAGGACGGCTCGGCCTTCAGAAGGCTCTCCAGCTTCGATTCGCCTTCGGTGTCGTAATAGACGTCGATCGAATCGCAGAGCGGGCCCACCACACGCAGGCGCTCCGTGTCCTCATCGCCGGCGCGGTTGACCGATGTCATGTGGAAGTACCAGCCCTGTGCTGATTCCGGGATCACGCTGTAGCCCGTGTCGAGATAGAGCCAGCGGGTGCCGTCCCTCTCCTTCTGCCCCTCAACCCGCGCCAGGCAGACCGCCGTATCGCTCATCATGGCGCGACCGGGCTCGGAGAGGATTTCGAGATCGGCGCCGAGTACATCCTTCAGGATCGGCATCACTGTTGATGCCACGTCGTCCACTCTGACGTCGGTGTGGAAGTAGCCGATCTCCGGGGACTGGTCGTTGTACTTCACATAGGTCTTGGGAAAACCACCACCGATGTTGAGGTGCCGCAGGTCACCGGGCAGACGCGCCTGAATGGATCCACCCCGCTCCGCGACATAGCGGGCAGCCGTGGCGTAGAGCCCCATGTCGGTCATCTGAGAGCCGATGTGGACATGCAGCCCGGCCACACGAAGGCTCTGGCGGTTGTTTTCGGCGAGTTCAAGGCAGCGTTCGATCTCTGCCTCGGTCATGCCGAACTTGGAGCGCTCCGAACCGGTTTCGATGCCGGCCGTGCTGCCGCCCTGCACTCCTGGCACGCCGCGCAGCGCCACGTTGGCGCGCACACTAAGCTCCGATGCCACCGCTGCAATGCGCTCCAATTCAAAGGGAGAATCCACATTGATGGCCTTGATCGGCGGTGACAGGGCCAGGGCGATCTCGTCACGCGACTTCGAAACCCCGTTCATCACCATTCTGTCGGGCGCGAAGCCGGCCTCACGCGCTTTCAAGATCTCACCACCCGAGTTCACCTCTAGATCGAGCCCCTCCTCCTTGATGATTCCCAGAACCGTCAGGTTGGCGCACGCCTTGCTGGCGTAACAAACGTGTGCATGGTCATGATGCGCCTTGAAGGCACCCAACAGGCCACGCGCGTTTTCACGGATACGCCGTTCGGAATAGACGAACAGCGGCGTGCCGAACTCCTCGGCCAGAGCGGTGAGATCGGCCCCGGCCAGATGCAGGCGGTTGTCGCGCACGGCGAGATGATCGCCGTCTTCGAACGGCCGCAGGTGAAACGCCGTGGTCATCGTCGCTCTCTCCCTCTAATTTCAGAACCTGACACTCTGGAGCATGCAATGGTCGAGTACGATCTTCTCGTCAAGAATGGAACCGTCGTTACCGCCGCCGATACGTTTCATGCCGATGTTGCTATCCGCGATGGCCGGATCATCGCCTTGTTGGATGACGCCGATGTTGGTCTCGCTGACTCGGTGATCGATGCCACGGACCGCCTCGTGCTTCCGGGAGGGATCGAAGGCCATTGCCACATTGATGAACCTTCGTTCGGCGGGGCGAAGCTGGCTGATGACTTCGAAAGCGGCAGCCGCGCGGCGGTCTGCGGCGGCACCACCACGATCATACCCTTCGCCCAGCAGATCGAAGGTATGAGCCTGCGTCAGGCGGTCGACGACTATCACACCAAGGCCGCGGGTAAGTCCGTGGCCGATTACGGTTTCCACCTCATCCTCAGCGACCCCAACGAGCAGGTTCTGGGTCAGGAGCTGCCTGCCCTGATCGCCGACGGTTACACCAGCTTCAAGGTTTACATGACCTATGACGGCCTGCGCCTTGAGGACATGCAGATTCTCGACGTGCTGGCCACGGCCAAGGCGCATCAGGGTTTTGTCATGATCCATTGCGAGAACGATCACTGCATCCGATGGCTGGCCGAGCAGCTCGAACGCAAGGACGACATCGGCCCCGAACGATTTGGTGTGGCCCACGGCCCCGCGGCCGAGCGGGAGGCCACACATCGCGCGATCACCCTTTCGGAGGTTGTCGACACACCGGTGTTCATTGTGCATGTCTCGTCGCATCAGGCCATGGAGCAGATCGCCTGGGCACGCAGCCGGGGCATGCCGATTCATGCGGAAACCTGCCCACAGTACCTCTTCCTCAGCACCGATGATTTCTCCCAACCGGGTTGGGAGGGGGCGAAGTACATCTGTTCACCGCCGCCGCGCGATCCCGACAATCCCGATCATCTCTGGCGGGGCATCCAGAACGGTATCTTCCAGCTTATCTCGTCCGACCACTGCCCTTACCGCATGGAAGGTCCGGGCGGACGTATCGAATCAGCCGGTGAACTCCATTTCCACAAGATCAGCCCGGGCCTGCCGGGGATTGAAACGCGCCTGCCCCTGATGTTCTCCGAAGGGGTGGTGAAGGGCCGCATCGACCTGCAGACCTTTGTGGCCATCACGGCGACCAATGCCGCGAAGCTCTACGGGCTGCATCCCCGCAAAGGCACGATTGCCGTGGGTGCGGATGCCGATCTGGCCTTATGGGACGCCGAACGCACCGTCACGCTTGAGCATGCCATGCTGCACGACAACGGAGACTACACACCATATGAGGGGCGCGAGATCACGGGCTGGCCCGTGTTGTCGATGGTGCGCGGCACCGTGGTCTGGAACGATGGTGAGTTCACCGCGCCGACCGGTCACGGAGAATTTCTGCACCGTGGTATCTCCTCGGCCGTGTCGACCGCCGCCGCATGAGCGACCGTTACGATCTTCTTGTCATCGGTGGCGGTGTCAACGGGACCGCCATTGCGCGCGATGGCGCCGGGCGCGGGCTCAAGGTTCTGCTCGCTGAACGCAGTGATCTGGCCAGTGGTACGTCACAGGCCAGCAGCAAGCTGATCCACGGCGGGCTGCGTTATCTCGAACATCTCGAGTTCCGGCTGGTGCGTGAGTCCCTGAAAGAACGAGAGATTCTTCTGCGCACCGCACCGCACATAATCCGTCCGCTCGACTTTGTGCTTCCCTGGACCGCCAGCCGCCGGTCCGCCCTGCGGGTGCGTGTCGGGTTGTTCCTCTATGACAATCTGGCAGGACGAACCTCCCTGCCCTCCAGCCATCAGGTCAATCTTCGCCGTACGGACTGGGGTCGGGGCCTGAAAAACCACTACCGGCTGGGCTTCACCTATTCCGACTGTTGGGTCGATGACGCCCGATTTGTCGTGCTGATGGCCATGGATGCCGCCAACCACGGAGCCACGGTGCTGACGCGCACGGCGGTGACGGGGCTGGAGGCAAAGGGCAATGGTTGGCATGCGACTCTGGAGAGTTCTAGCGGCGAAAAGACGATCGAAGCGGGGATGGTGGTGAACGTCACCGGCGTTCGGGCTCAGGAAGTCGCTAGCGACATCGCAGGCTTCAATGAATCGCGCGGCGTCCGCCTGGTGAAAGGCAGCCACATTGTCGTGCCGCGTCTCCACGCCGGCAATCACGCCCTGATCCTGCAGAACGACGACCGTCGTGTGGTCTTCGTTTTGCCTTTCGAACGTCGTTTCAGTCTGATCGGCACGACCGACACGCCCATCGACAGCCCCGACAGCGAGCACGCGGTCGACGAAGCCGAAATCGAATATCTTCTCCGGGCCGTGGCACCCTATGTCAAACAGGTTCCGGGGACCGATGATGTCGTCTGGTCCTTCGCCGGCACGCGGCCGCTCAAGAACACCGGTGACAGCGACCCCTCCGCCGTGTCTCGTGATTACGCACTTGAACTCTCAAGACGCGACGAGGCCGTCATGCTCACCGTGATTGGCGGCAAGGTCACCACGGCACGGAAGCTTGCCGAAACTGTCCTCGAGCGGGTCGGACCCTTTGTTCCGTCCATGGGGCAGCCCTGGACCGCATCGGCGCGACTGCCCGGTGGCGATATCACCGACACCGAGGCCTTCCACCATAACCTCCACGCTCGTTACCCCTACCTCCCCAGGCCTCTCCTCGACGACCTCGCTGACCGCCACGGCGTCCTCTGCAACGACATACTCGAGGGCTGCTCGACGTTGAAGGACCTGGGCAAAGACTTCGGCGGTGGCCTCACCGAACGCGAGGTCGCATGGCTTCAGGACAACGAGTGGGCCCAGACAGCCGAAGATATTCTGTGGCGCCGCACCAAATGCGGGCTGCACATGTCGCCGGAGCAGCGGGACAGGTTTGCGTCGTATATGTAGTGTGACTGACAGTAATCACGGACACTTTCGGCGTTTCGGCTCATCGTGGAACGTGGAAAACTCTCAATAGGGTCGGCGCGATGATGAAATCCCGTACGCTTTTCGCGGTTTTGGCAGTGGCTCTGCCGCTATCGTCCCCCGCCTTCTCCGACGATGTCATCGGCGAGGTCGAGATGGTCAATGTCTGGGCCTACGGCACTCCCCCGGATTCGGGGCGCCGAGACCTCCGGGCCAACCAGGATGTTCATGCACAGGAACTGATCGAAACCGTCAAGACCGGCGAGATCCTCATCGAATTCGAAGACGGCACCACGCTGGGCATGGGCAGCGAAAGCGCAATTGTCCTGGGTGAACTGGTCTATGACCGTTCGGTTCGTGACAGCATGGTCCTCACGATGTCCGAAGGTTTCTTCCACTTTGTTACCGGCGACATTGCGCCCGAGGCCGTCACCATCGTAACCCCGGCCATGATCATCGGTATTCGCGGCACCGATATCGCCGTGGGAGTCGATCCCAGCACCACAGAACTTGGTGTCCGTTCCGGCACGGCCACGGCCACATCGACGGCTGGGGGAGCGACCGTGGATGTTGGCGCCGGGCAGACGGCCAGCGCCAGTGTCGATCGCGACGGCGTCAGCGTTTCCTCCGGCTTGTCTTCGGCTGCGGCCGGCGCCATGCCCGGTCAGGGTGGTGGTGCTGGCGGCAGCAGCGCAGGCGGTGGTGGCCGCGGCGGTGACGGCGGTGGTGGCGGCAGTGACGGTGGTGGTGGTGGCTATCAGTAACTCAGCCGGACCACGCTGATTTCCAAGTTCACGAAAGTGGGCTAAGCATCCCCCATGGCGCAGATACACACCTGGGCGACGCTCACATCTCAACAACTCCGGTCGTTCGCGGGCGAAGGGACTGTCGCAATCCTTCCGGTCGGCGCCATCGAGCAGCACGGCCCACACCTTCCGCTGGGGACCGACACGCTGATCGCCGAGGGCCTCGTCGCCACCGCCCTCGAACGTTCCAGCGATGACCTCACTGCCTTGGTCTTGCCGACGCAGGCAATAGGCGAAAGCACGGAACACACCTCGTTTGCCGGAACACTTGGTCACGAAGCTGAAACTCTGCTCGCCGCCTGGACCGAGATCGGTGTCGCCTTGTGCCGCAACGGTGTTCGCAAGCTCGTCATCGTGAATGCTCACGGCGGTCAGCCGCAAATCGTCGATCTGGTCGCGCAGAGGCTCCGGGCTCGCCATGCCATGCTTGTGGTCCGTGCGAACTACATGAGCTGGCCGCTGCCCCCGGGCCTGATCGACGATGACGAACGTTCCCACGGCCATCACGGCGGACTTGCTGAAACTGCCATCATGCTGGCCCTTCACCCTGACCTTGTGGTGATGGACCATGCAGCGGATTTTCCGTCGAAAGCCCGCGACCTTGCCGGCAAGCACCGACGGTTTGGACATGGCGGCAGCCTGGGTTTCGCCTGGCAGGCAGAAGACCTGAACAACGACGGAGTGGTGGGCAATGCGGCCAAAGCGACCGCTGAACTGGGCCATGCTCTGCTGGTTCATCACGCTGCGCGGTTGGCTGATATGATCGCCGATGCCGCGGCCTTTGACCGCAAAGGTCATTTCCAGCGGGGGTCCTGACCTTGGAGGTCGTAATCGTCGGTGCTGGGATCGGCGGTCTGGTCACGGCCCTGGCTCTCTATAACAAAGGCCACAAACCCGTCCTTTATGAGTCCGTGGGCGCCATGCGCGAGTGGGGCGTTGGGATCAACCTGCTGCCCCACGCGGTCCGTGTTCTGACCGAACTGGGCCTTGCGGAACGCTTGCTCTCGACAGGGATCGAAACGGCAGAGCTTCTGTACTTCAGCAAACATGGACAGCGAATCTGGCGGGAGCCCCGAGGCCTTGAGGCCGGCTACGCCTGGCCGCAGATATCCATCCATCGCGGTGTGCTTCATGGAATTCTCCAGAGCGAAGTCAGCCGCCGCCTTGGGCCTGATGCGATCAGGACGAGTCATCACCTCGCAACACTCGAAACACACGGCTCGCTGCCACGCTTGTGTTTTGTTGACAGAGTGCGGGACGAGCACGTTCTTGAGCGCGAGGCCGATCTCGTGATCGGCGCCGACGGCATTCACTCCGTGGTCCGCAGCGCGTTGTATCCCGACGAGCGTCCGCCGATCTGGAACGGTGCAATCCTCTGGCGCGCAATCACGGAGAGCGCGCCGATTCTCTCCGGGCGATCCATGTTTATGGCCGGTCACGCAAACCAGAAGTTCGTTTGCTACCCGATCTCAAAGTGTCATTGGGATGCCGGCCGGTCTCTGACGAACTGGGTGGCGGAGCTTCGCTTTGATCCCGGTCAGCCCTTCCGTCGTGAAGATTGGAGCCGCGGGGCCGATATCGGGGATTTTCTGCCGTCCTTCGAGACCTGGTGCTTCGACTGGCTCGACATCCCCGCCCTGATCAGGGGAACGGATGCGGTTCTGGAGTACCCGATGGTCGACAAAGATCCTGTCGAACGCTGGAGTTTCGGGCCCGTCACCCTGTTGGGCGATGCGGCGCATCCGATGTATCCGATCGGCTCGAACGGTGCGTCCCAGGCGATTCTGGATGCCGATGCGCTTGCCAGAGCGATGGCGGACTATGCCGACCCGGTTGAAGCGCTGCAGGCTTATGAGCAAGAGCGCTTGACGACGACATCCGCCATTGTTTGGGCCAACCGGGGCCAGGGCCCGGAACAGGTCATGCAGATGGTTGAGGATCGTGCGCCGGATGGATTCGCCGACTTGGACGACGTGATCTCTCAGACCGAACTCGAAACCATTGCCGCTCGATACAAGAAGGTCGCCGGGTTCGACCGTGATCGTCTGAATAGGCTGCGCGATGACTGACATCACCCTCGCTCTCACCGACGGCGCGCGCTTCGTGGTGCGTCGTCATGGCAATCCTCAGCAGCCGCGTCTTCTGGTGGGACACGGGACGGGCTTTGCGATCGACGGCTTCCGGCGGCTGTGGTCGCCCCTGTGCGATACATTTGACGTGATCACCTACGATCTAAGGCATCACGGCCGCAATGAACCTTGCGATCCGGCGACTATCACGGCCGAACGCCAGAACGCTGATCTCCGCGAAATCTTGGCCGGCATAGGAGAGACCTTTGGTGAGCGACCGACCGCAGGCCTGTTCCATTCGATCTCGGGCCTGGCGGCGCTTCGTGTAGAAACGGCTGATCCAGGGACCTTCTCCGGTTTGGTTCTGATGGAGCCGCCTGCCCCGCCTCCCGGTGGTCACCCATTGGCTGAGGCCTTTGACGCGGGTCGTCGGATGCTCGCTGAACGCAGCGCGCGGCGTCAGGAGCATTTCAGTTCCGTCGAGGAGCTGTCTTCCAAGTATCAGGGGCGCAGCGCGTTTGCTCTGTTTGAAGACGGTGCTGCCGACGAGCTTGCCGCATCCATTCTGAAGCCCGAAGGATCCGCGTGGACCCTGTGCTGCTCACCGGAAGCGGAAAGCCGTTTCTACGCGACAAACTTTGATGACGGTTTGTTCGACCGGCTGGATCTAGCCGGATGCCCTGTTATCGTGGTTGTCGGGAGCAACGACAGGGAGATTTCGGGGACACCGGCACAGGTAGCACCCGAACTCGCCCGTATCGGCGGCTTTAAACTTCTGGAGCTCTCGGATGTCACACACATGATGCCGTTGGAGCGACCGTTGGCTGTGGCTGATGCCACACGCACGTTCATGACATCAGTGAACTGAGGCCTTTGGCGCGAGATGTGCCAGATGGTCCTCCAGCGTCTTCACTTGGCGTTTGGCGGGCCAGTTTTCTGGATCAAGGGTTGCGCGCAGGCCAATCCCGTTGATTAAAGCGCAGAGCGCCTCGGCCTCGTCTTCCGCACCACAGTTCACGCATATCTCGCCTCGTTTGACCATGCCCTCGAGCAAGCGGTCGACCTTGCCGCGCCACCGGCAGTGCATTGATCGTTGCATCAGACCGAGTTCGCTGTCGTGCATGGCGCGGGACCAGAAGCAGAACCAGACCTTGGTTTCATCACGCCCACAGCGGCTCAGCGGGAGCGCTTCACTGAGAAAGCCGATGATGTCTTCGGGATCTTGCCGCAGCTTCCGTTCCATCCGGCTGTTCATGGTCTCGATGGCATGATCCAGAGCGGCTACGAGAACCTCGTTTTTGTCGGCGAAGTAATGGGTGATGGTTCCCGTCGAACAATCGGCTTCCTTGCTGACATCGGCAAGGGTTACGGCTTCGAGGCCGCGCCGTGCGATGGCAGCGCAGGCCGCACTGGCAATCATAGCCTTGCGCTCTTGATGGTCGACGATTCTCGGCATTGACAGATCACCCTGCAAGGTTTTTACATAATTCAGATTATGCAAAAACAGCGTGATCACGGCAAGCGGGAGGCGATGCCATGGATATGGGGCTGACCAAAGACGATCTCGACGTACGCGCCAGAGCGCAGGAGTTCGCGCGAACATGTCTTTATCCTCACGAAGAAGAACTGGATCAGAACGACTTTCTTCCCGACGACAAGGAAGCGACCATCCGGCAAGGCGTTCTCCACTTCCGTCTGAACGCGATCAATCACGCACATGATGTCGGTGGTCAGGACATGACCATTGTTCAGCAGTGCATCGTGAACGAAGAAGTCGGCTCAGCCACCAATGCCTTGTGGGCCCGTGTCTGGCAGCCCCCGGTCTGTTTGAAGGACGGTACACCGGAACAGATCGAAAAGTACCTCATCCCGGCGTGTCGCGGTGAGATCAGAACGTCCTTCTGCACATCAGAGCCCACGGCAGGGTCAGATGCCGGCGGCGTCAAGACCGCCGCAGTTCTTGACGGCAATCACTACGTCATCAACGGTGAGAAGTGTTTTGCCAGCAACGCGGAGTTTGCCGAGCTCAACCTGCTTACGACGGTGGTCGACGGCGACCCGTCAAAGCCCACCCTGTTCCTGGTCGATCATGGAACGGAGGGTTTCAACATCCGACGCCTGCCGCGCTTTTCACAACGTTCCGGTCACGGCCATCCAGAGGTCGACATTGAGGACATGCGGGTTCCCACGACACAAATGCTGGGCGACGTGGGTCAGGGTTATGAACTCACCAAGGATTGGTTTGTCGAGGCGCGGCTTGCCATTGCCGCGCGTAGCATCGGTATGGCAGTGCGGGCGACCGATCTGGCTCTGGTCTGGGCGCGCGAACGCGAGCAGTTTGGCCACGCGATCATTCATTTCCAGGCGGTCGAGTTCATGCTGGCCGAGATGGCGTCCGACATCATGGCCGGCAAATCGATGCTCTACCGTGTTGCGCAGGAAATCGACTCGGGCCTCGACCGCAAGACAGCCCATGCCAAAGCCAGTGCAATCAAGCTGTTTTGCTCGGAGGCCGGCTTCCGGGTTGTCGACAAGGCCGTCCAGATTTTCGGCGGGCGCGGCACCATGTGCGAGAACCCCGTCGAACGACTCACCCGCGATGTGCGTCTGGAACGAATCTGGGAGGGCACCTCCGAGATCCAGAAGATGGTCATCGGCGGGCAGATTAGGAAACGGGGGCTCGACATGTACACGGGCTGGGACTGAATCGGTCTTGAACTTACTGCGGGTCCGATGCCAACTCGCATCCGTCAGCGGACAGGTACCACGCGGAAAGGTCGTCCATGAAACACCCCTCGTCTCTGCGGGACATCGTTGAGAGCGGCCTGTGTGTGGGATGTGGCCTGTGTCAGTCGGTCGCGGGCAAACACCGGGCGGAGATGGCCTGGGTTGATCCTCCGGGCCGTCTGCGTCCGCGTATCCTTGAACCGCTTGATGAGGCCACCGAAGATGCCGTACTGCAGAGCTGTCCAGGAGTCCTGCTCGACGAGCCTCTCGATCCGGAACGCCATGGTCCGGAGGCCACGGAGGATCCGTCCTTCGGCCCCTACATCCGGGTCTGGAAAGGGCACGCAGCCGATCCGGAGATTCATCATCTAGGGTCATCCGGTGGCGCGCTGTCGGCTCTGGGAGTCTATCTGATCGAGAGCGATGAGATCGATTTCGTTTATCACCTGAAGGCTGATGAAGAGCGCCCCATGCGTTCCCGCAGCCACGTTTCTACAAGCCGCAGTGATGTTCTAGCTGGTGCGGGGTCGCGCTACGGACCGTCCGCACTGCTTGATCGTTTTGTTGAACAACTCGACAAGGGCCGGCCCTTCGCGGTGATCGGAAAGCCTTGTGACATCTCCGGCGTTCACAACATGCGTAAGCTCGACCCGCGGGTCGATGAACTCGTTAAGTACACTCTCGCCTTCTCGTGTGGCACTTTTGCCGATCTTCAGTGTTCGCGCTGGATGCTGGAACGCGTGGGCTTCCCAGGTGGGCAGGACGGCGAGGACAACCTCTCGCTCTTCCGCTATCGCGGTTATGGTTGTCCCGGCCCCACGCGCGCCGTTGATAAAGATGGCAACGTTTACGACGAGGCCTATCTTACTTTCTGGTATGGCAAACAGGGCTGGACCCACCAGTTCCGCTGCAAGATCTGTGCCGATCCGACCGGCGAAGCCACCGACATTTCAGTCGCCGACGCCTGGCCAGGCGGTGGCCCCACCGAGGAGGAATGGGGCGGCTACAGCACCTTCATCAGCCGCACGGCTCGGGGGGATTCCCTGATCCAGGCGGCGATCGAGGCCGGTGTGGTAATAGTCGAAGAACGCGACATGGCACTGATGTATGACGTTCAGCCGCATCAGGCCGCCAAAAAACAAGGGCTCAATGCCCGTCTCAAAGCGATCGAGGATTCTGGCATGATGGGTCCCGTGTTTCGCAACCTCCGGCTCAACGAGGCGCAGGCCCAAAGGGATCAGGAATACTACGGCAGGAACTATGAAGGCACCCGGACACGCATTGAACAGGGTGTGAGCCGTGAACGCCTCGCCTGAGCCCGATCGCCTGGCCAAACGGCGGGCGAACCTCAAGAAACTCGTCAATGCGCGTTCCATCGCGTTTGTCGGTGGCCGTCAGGCCGCAAGTGCGATCAGCTACTGCAAGGCAATCGGCTTCGAGGGTGATGTCTGGGCCGTCAATCCGAAGCAGACGGAGGTGGACGGCGTGCCCTGTTTCCACTCGGTCAAGGATCTCCCCAGTGTGCCTGACGCGACTTGGGTTGCGGTATCGACCGAACGGACCATTGAGACCATTGCGGATCTCAACGCCATGGGCGCACCGTCAGCCGTGGTCTACACGGCCGGGTTCTCTGAGACCGGTGATGGTGAACTCGAGCGCCAACTGATTGATGCCGCCGGCGACATGGCTGTGGTCGGTCCGAACTGTATTGGGGTCGTGAATTACCTCGACGGTGTCCCCATTGCCCTGACGCCGGGGTTGGGTGTCGAACGTCCCGACCACGGTGTGGCGCTGATCGCGCAATCGGGCACGATCATTGGGAACATGGTCTTCAGCGAACGATCGCTGCCGATCAGCCATCTCTTCAGTATGGGCAACCAGTCCGTGACAGAGATAGCCGACGCAGTCGACGTCCTGGCCGACGATCCGCGCGTCGATGCGATCCTGCTTTATATCGAAGGGCTACGCGATGCGTCGTCCTTTGCACAGGCGGCGACACGGTCGTTCAACCATGGCAAGCCCCTGATTGCGTTGAAGGCCGGCGTGTCGGAGATGGGGCGTGAACTTGCGCTGACCCATACGGGATCGCTGGCAGGGTCGCCGGAACTCTACGACGCCCTGTTCGACCGCTTGGGCATCATCAAGGCCGATACGTTCCCTGAGCTTCTTGAGATGAGCAAACTGTTCGCCCACAACGGCGTGCCACAGGGGAACCGTCTCCTGGTCGAAACCTGTTCGGGCACAGATTCCGGTTATTGCGCGGATCTTGCGGAACGACATGGCGTCGACCTGCCTGCTCTTTCCGAACCGGTCAGGCAAGCGGTGGCCGAGGTCATCCCGACCATTGCAACGGCATCCAATCCGCTTGATGTCACCATGGAGCAATGGGGCGACCGACTCGCACAGGCGAAGTCGCTGGTTACGATGCTGGCGGAGCCGGCTGATGCTGCTGCGCTGGTCATCAATTTCCCGTCGCGCGGTGACACGACAAGCTACGACCCCGCGGCTGAGGCCATGCTCGATGTGAAGGCCGCGACCGACCTGCCCTGCTACGTCATCACCAATCTGCCCGAGGGCGCGCCTGATTGGATGCGCACCATGCTGGCGGAACACGGCATCATCACTTTGCAGGGTATGGAAGATGCCTTCGCCTGTATCGGCAAGGGCGCGCGCTATGTGACGGAGCGGGACGCTCTTGCCGCAGTCGGTGGTCCGGAAACCCGTCTGCTGTCGTGCTCTCCGCTCGAAGCCATCGGTTCGTTAAGTGAAGCGGAATCCAAGAGCCGTCTCGGAGCGTTTGGTTTGCCAGTGCCCGAATCTGCGCTGTGCAACACCGCTGGAGACGCCGTGCGGGCAGCGCGGGCGATGGGCCTTCCGGTTGTTGTGAAAGGCCATGGCGAAGAGCTCGCCCACAAATCCGAGCTTGGCGCAGTTGCCGTCAATCTAGGCGATGAAAAGGCGGTCCACGATGCGGCAACGGCCATTTTGGCACTGCAGGGCATCGAGCAGGTTCTTGTTGATGCCATGGTAACCGACGCGGTGGCCGAAATCATCGTTGGGATCAAACGTGATGCCACACTGGGCATGGGGCTGATGCTGGGAAGCGGCGGCATTCTGACTGAACTCATGCGCGACACGATGACCTTGCTGCTGCCGACAACGCCTGAGGCGATCGGGGTCGCACTTGGCCGCCTTCGCGGATACCAGCTTCTCACCGGGTTCCGAGACAGACCGGCGGGTGATGTTGAGGCTCTCATCGCGGCTGTTTCGTCCGTTGCCGCCTTTGCCGAAGCCCACGTGGCCACTCTGCAGGAGCTCGACATCAATCCCATCATGGTTCGCCCTGAGGGCAAGGGTGTGATGGCCGTCGATGCGCTGGTGCGAATGGGCAAGCCCCAGACATGACGATCTTTCGCGAAGACCTGATGACAGGATCCCATGCGCTGATCACCGGCGGAGGAACCGGCATCGGCTATGGCTGTGCGGAAGAGCTCGGTCGTCTCGGCGCCAAGGTCACTCTGGCCGCCCGGCGTCCGGATGTGCTGGAGGCTGCAGCGAGACGGCTCCGGGATCAGGGCATCGATGCTGCCTGGTACGAGCTCAACATCCGTGACGAAGAGGCCGTCTCGGCGATCTTCCGGCTGATCATCGAAGAACGCGGTCTGCCTGACCATCTTGTCAACAATGCCGGCGGCCAGTTTGCCGCCAAGGCCGATGAGATCTCCGCCAACGGCTTTCGGGCCGTCATGGACCTCAACGTGCAAGGTACCTGGCAGATGTCGAGTTACTTTGCCTCGGCGCACAGGGAAGCCGGTGCGCCGGGCCGGATCGTCAACATGGTTTTCGCCCATATCGATGCGATGGAGCACTTTGCTCATGCGGCTGCGGCGCGTGCCGCTGTGGTGAACCTCACCAAGACCCTGGCACTCGAGTGGAGTGAACACGGCATTCTGGTCAATGCTGTCGGCCCTGGCCCCGTGATGACGGAGGGCATCGCGCAGTACGACGAGGCCGAGAGTGGCGCGACACGCATCGACACCCTTCCCGTGCCACGTTGGGGTACGCCCCAGGACATTGGCTGGCTGGTGACCTATCTTCTGTCACCGGCAGGTGACTGGATCACAGGCAGTTTCATTCCGATTGACGGCGGTGCCCAGTTGGTCGGCCGCCGCTGGAGCGCATGATCTGAACCTCAGATCAGCAGCACAATCAGTGTCGCCAGCCCCCAAAGCGTCGCCAGAAGATGGGTTTGCTGGCCGAACTCGCCATACCAGCAGTAAAACCACTTACCGCCGATCAGGAAAGATGCCGAGACACCCGTGAAAGCCGCCGCTCCAGTCAACGCGACCAAAAGAACGCATTCCTGACTGACGAATCCCGTGGCGGAGAGCATAAGCAGCCCGGACCCGGCCACAAGAAGCAACGCGGCCAGACACTCGGCCAGAACGACCACAGCAAACAGTGTTCTCATCACTCGGGGGCTCGTGACAGCCCTGTGGGCCACGCGCGCCTTGATCTCAGGCACGTCAGAGAGTGCTTCAAGCGCCAGGACACGGGCCACGTCGTCGCGGTTGATCGACGGAAACCGGACGTTGTCGCATGTACCAAGAGCGATCCAGGCCCCGGGTAAGGCGGTGATGGATGCCTTCACAACGAGGATCCCTGTCCCGTCCACTGTTGCCGCCTAGGTCGCCGCTGGCGCTGTTTGGGATGTATTCTTGAGGTAGCCCTTGGCAGGCGCCTTATCCTCAACATCCTTGAAGAAATACTCGTTTGAAATCATCAGCATGGAATCGATGGCCGCAATCCGTTCGGGTTCGAAGCCATAGGCCGGCTTCGGCATCGCCATGAAGTGACCATAGTGATCCTCACCGCGTACCAGCGTGGCATAGTCAACGTTTCCGACCGCTTGGCGCATCCTGGGCGTGATAAAACGGAAGACTAGGCCAATCCGCCGGTCATCTGTCGTGTTGGGGCCGGACGCGTGGAACAGGCTGCCGTGATGGAGTGAGCACTCTCCGGCTTTCAGGGCCACGGTCACTGCGGCGTTTTCATCGACGTCCACCGCGAGTTCCTGGCCACGGGACAGCAGGTTGTTGTCGGCGAAGGTGTCCCGGTGTTCGACTAGCCCTTCGTGGTGCGAACCAGGAACGAAACGCATGGCGCCCTTCTCTGGTGTCGCATCTGTGACAGCCACCCAGACCGATAACTCGTGGGCGTCGTCGTCCAGCCCCCAGTACCGCAGATCCTGATGCCAGCTAACGAAGTCGGTCGTGTTGGCTTCCTTGATGAAGAAGCTGGCCGACCAGAGCATCAGATCAGGACCCATGATGGACACGACACGATCCAGGACTTTGTCCTGCATCAAGAGCTCATTCACTTCGGGGATGACCAGGTTGGGAACGTTGAGCGTGTAGGGCAGCATGTCGGGAATGGTCTTCGCGCGGGCCTGCACACTCTCGATCGCAACACGGAGATCAGCAGCCTCCTCGGAGGTCAGCAGCGGAAGCGGAAAGAGAAACCCGTCGCGGTGATAGGCCTCGACCTGATCAGAATTCAAAGCATGTGTGGCCATGGCAGGCTCCGTTTCTCCACCTGACGCTACGCCGGTACAACAGGAACGAAAAGCCCTTGGAGTCGAGCTTGCCCTTTGAGGTCGCAGCTTTCACCATGCCGCCGCAAAACGGGGATTCGAACAATGGATGCGGTGGCGACAACGCAGCAGGGTTTCAATCAGAGCACGGTCGATTGGCGCACGGGCGATATCAGTGTCGATCTCGCCTCGCTGCCTCAGTATCAAGCCAACGCGGCCGACATTGACATGTTTCGAACTGATGGAGCGGTCCTTCTCCGTGGGGCGTTTGCCGACTGGGTCGAATCGCTGCGCGATGGCCTCCAGCGCAACCTCGACGCGCCGGAATTCTATGCATTCCCTTGTGAAAGCACGCCGAAATGCACACCTGGCCGTTTTTTCGACAGCTATTGCAACTGGCAGCTCATTCCTGAATATCGGGATTTCGTCCTGACATCAGAGGCGGCTTCGATGGCCGGCCAGTTCATGGGCTCTGAGCGCGCGCAATTCTTCCACGAACATGCCTTCTGCAAGGAACCGGGCACCCAGCGCGCGACACCTTGGCATCAGGATCTTCCGTACTACTGCGTGGACGGAACCCAGACAGCCAGCGTCTATGTTTCGCTCGATCAGTCACCAGCCGATGTCGCCGTGCAGTTTGTCCGTGGTTCCCACCTCTGGGGCAAACTCTACTACCCCCGCGTCTTCGTCGATGGCGACAGCTTCAACACGGAAGATGGTGACCTCGTAGCCGTGCCTGATATCGATGCTGACCCCGACGCATATGATCTCATGGCGTGGGATCTGGAGCCTGGCGATACCATCGTGTTCGATTTCCGGATCTTACATGGCACAACGTCGGGTGCTGTCACAGCCCGCCGCCGGGCGTTCTCGACTCGTTGGATGGGGGATGATGTGACCTTCTGCACAAGGCCGGGAGAGACCTCCCCACCCTTCCCCGACATCGACCTGGAGAGTGGCGATCGCATGCGGGAAGACTGGTTTCCGGTATTGTGGGAGCGCAATCTGCTCTAGCAGTCGTCGCTCGCCGAGATGGTGGCGAGATTCATCGCACGCCAGCGCAACATACCACCCGGCAGATTCGCGACCCTGGAGAACCCGGCCTTGCGCAGAATGTTGGTCGCCTGGGCCGAGCGTCCACCAGCGCGGCACACGGCCACGACAGGTTTGTCCGTATCAAGCTCTCCGGTCCCCTCCGAAAGTTTCCCCAGCGGGATCAGAATGGCGTCGGGAATGTGTCCCATGGGGCCGGAAAACTCCTCTTCCTCACGAACATCAAGCACCTGGATCTGTGAAAGGTTCTCCTCGACCCATTGGGGCGGCACCTCCCATACGCCGGCGAAGGTCAGGTTGAGAGGGGCCCAGTCGGGCTGTTCGTTCGGGATGCTGCAGGCATCAGGCTGGCCGCAGCGCAGATTGGCGGGCACGGCAATGTCCATCTGCTTGGGGTGCGGCAGGCCCAGATTGTCCATGTATCCGGTGAAATCGCTGCATGAGAGTTCTCCCCCAAGGCGCGGGTTGTGCCGCCGTTCCTCACCAACACTGCTCACCGTCAGGCCACGATAGTCATGGCCGGGGTAAAGCAGGCAGGAATCGGGCAGCGAGAGGATCTGATCGTGTACGGAGCGATAGAGCCGTTCGGCGCTGCCGCCCTGAAAATCCGTGCGGCCACAGCCGCGGATCATGAGGCAATCGCCGGTGAATGCCATGGACCGGTCGTGCAGAACAAAGGTCAGGCAACTCGCCGTATGGCCCGGTGTCGCACGCACGGCGACATGACAGCCCCCGAACCGCACATGGTCGTCATGGCGCAGCAGCCGGTCCGCGCCCTCAACCTCGTCGGCTTCGGCCACCATGAACTGGCTGCCGAACCGTTCCTTGAGAAGCCAGCCGCCGGTCACATGATCGGCATGGATATGCGTCTCGAGCGTTGCGACCAGAGTAAGGTCAAGCTCCTCGATGAGCGCGGAATCACGGCGGGCCTGCTCGAACACGGGATCGATAATGATCGCCTCGCGGGCCTCCGAACAGGCAAGCATGTAGGTGTAGGTCGACGATTGTGGTTCGAACAGCTGGCGGAACAGCATCATGGCGGCGGCGTCCCAGTCTTGTGGTGTCGTCTCAGTCTAGCGGCAGTTCGAGAGACTCTCGACAGTCCGCCAACCACAGGGCTGTGAATGATTCCGTTGCAGAGATAGGCTCCGGCCAGATCATGGAGGTTGTCATGGCCTATGGAACCGAAAAACTCTCCCTTTCCGGACGGACGGCACTGATCACCGGTGCGGGCGCGGGAATCGGTGAGGCCTGCGCCCACCTGCTGGGTCATCGTGGCGCATCCCTCGCTCTTATCGACCGCAATCCCGACGCTCTCGGCGCTACGGCCGACGATCTGGAAGCGTCAGGGCTTTCTATTGTCGCCCGAACAGTGGGAACCATCGGTCATCGCGATGAAAGCCATGCCGCGTTCCACGACGCGGCTGGCCAGGCCGGGACGATCGACATTCTGGTTAACAACGCCGGGCTCTATCTGCGTACGCCCATGGACGAGATCGACGACGAGGAATGGGACCGTATTTTCGACGTCAACGTGCGCGGTCTCTATCACATCTCGATCGCCGCGGCGGCACACATGCGAGGCAACGGCTGGGGGCGTATCGTCAACATCGCTTCGGTCGACGGGATCGTCCCCTTCCCCGGCATGGCGCATTATGCGGCCAGCAAGGCGGCCGTCATCAGTCTGACCAAGACCTTCGGCCTTGCGAATGTGGAACACGGTGTGCTGGTGAATGGTGTCGCACCCGGTGCCATCGACACCGAACCCATGCGCATCAACAACCACATCGCGCATCTGGCCGACACGGTGATTCCCATGGGCCGAGGCGGTGAACCCGAAGAGGTCGCCGAAGCCGTCGCTTTTCTGGCCAGCGACGCGGCCAGCTACTTTGTCGGTGAGACCATCACCGCAAGCGGTGGGCTCGCCTTTCGCTAACGCTTGGTGGCGTACATATGGACATGCCTCAGCGCCGCAGAGTCCAAAGCACCGAAACGCATGGTGCTGGCCTGAATGCGGGCCGCGAACTTCTCTTCACCGAGGACCTCGTGCAGAGGGCCGCAGTCGGGACCGGTCAGAAAGGTCACCTCCTTTTCTGCCGCCTTCGCTGAAAGTGCGGTGTGGTCGCGTACCGTGAAGTCGCCCATGCCCGCAGCCTCGCAGGCGCCTGAATAGGCGTCGAGTTTCGTGAAATGGAAGCTCAGGCCATAGGCGGCCATCGCGTCGATCCAGTCCTGGTAGAGCTGTGAGAGTTCATCAGCCCGCTCGCCGTCGACAAAATCAGCACACATTAGCCTGCCGCCCGTCTCCAGAACCCGTGCGACCTCGGCGAAGATCCCGTTCTTGTCCTCAATGTGGCAGACCACGTCCTTGATGAAGACGACATCGAAGGTTCCGTCGTCAAACGGCAGAACGCCTGTCTCCAAAGGTTGAAAGCTTGTCTTACTGCCGACATCAGCGGCCTCGGCGGCCACCTTGGCGCGTTCCACGAGGTCGTTGGCGATGTCGACACCGGTGACATGATCAGCGCCGAACGTGCCGGCCAGCATTATCGACGCCCCGCCGATGCCGCAGCCCATGTCCAGCACGTGACAGCCGGTGAGGTCCACGCACTCCAGGAAGACTTGCATCTCATCGGGCCCGCCAGGCGAGAGAAAACCCTTGCCGTAGAGCGACTGCATGCCTTCGATGACCCGGTCCGTGTACTGCGTGCTCATGAAACTCTCCCTGAAAACAAACCTGTTACGCCTCTATCTAGCCCTGCGGGCGCGCAAGCGGTAGGGAGGAAGCCCAACCAACCGGGTCACAAGGCATGAGCTACCGACGCATGCTATTCTTCGGCGATAGCATCACGGTCGGCTACAACGATGGCGAAGGCCTCGGTTGGCCCGGCCGCCTGGTCCGTAATCTCATTACACCAGAGGGCGATGAGGTCACCGGCTACAATCTCGGGATCAATGGCGACACGTCACAGCACATCGCCGCCCGCTGGCAGTCCGAGGCCAACGTCCGCAGTCGGGATGAGCACGGCCTCCTCGTTTTCGCCTACGGCTTCAATGATGCTGCCAAGCCTGACGGCGGCGCTTTGCAGGTCGATCTCGCCACATCGGTTGACACGTCGCGCAGGATCATGGAGGAAGCACGCACACGCGCCGATGTTCTCTGGATCGGACCGACGCCGCTGGACGAAACCGTCAACCCACTTGTGACACCTCACGCAAGTTGGGACATGCGCAACGACGATATCGTCCGATACGACGCCGCTTATGCCGATCTCGCAGTGGACCTCGGTATTCCCTATCTGCGTCTCTTCCCGGCATCTCTTCCCGGCATCTCTCACCAGCTCCCGCTATCACGTAGCGCTGAATGCGGGAGACAAGGTTCATCCAGGAACCGACGGCTACGCCATGATCGCCGAGGCTGTGGCTGCGTGGGATGTGTGGCGTGACCTGACTGGGTCATCCCAATGACCTCGGATATCGAAATGCGACTCGCCAGCTCTCTGGGACGCCGCGACGAAGAGCTGAACATGGCGCTGGCCGAGAACCTTTGTATCCAAGCCGACGCCCGTGATCGATCGTTGCTGGCGCCTCATACTAAGCTGTTTACCCGCACGATACGCAGCCGCGACAACCGTGTGGTTTGGGGTTCCCTTACAGCTCTGGCTGCAATCGCGACGCTTGAGCCCGAGGCCGTCTTCGCGGCGCTCGATGAGATGTTGGCCCCTGCGCAGGCGGGCTCGGTGATTGCCTGGGATCGGGCGTTGGATATTCGGGCGGCCCTCTAGTAATCGCCCGAGCTTGACGCGACCGTCACACCGCAACTGTTCAGTTATCTGCAGGCTGGTGCCATCAATCAGCTTCCCATGTATGCAGAGCGTATTGCGACGCCTCTCGATGATGCTGATGTGGTGACGTTTCAGGATATCATAGAAAATCGTCTTGGGGTGGCCATGTCGGCGAGCAAACTCCAACGGCTTGAGGCGGTTCTGAAACGATTGCCCGAAAGCGACCAAAAGCGTAGGTAACGGGCACGGACGGGTGGCTGAGTGGTTGAAAGCGGCGGTCTTGAAAACCGTTAGGGGTGTAAGCCTCTCGGGGGTTCGAATCCCTCCCCGTCCGCCATTTTCTTTGTTATATCAGTGTGTTATGCGCTCTTCGCTTTTGAACAAGAGTTTGAAAGCGCAGCGCCCAGCATGATTTGCAAACATTCTGCAAACCTATTGTTCCGGCTTTGGGCTCGGGCACTGCGTATCATCGATCCCTTTGCCAAGCGCAGCGCGGTCAGCTCAGGATCGACGTGCGTTGTTGTCGCCAATCTCGATCTGAGGTTCTTCTGTTCGCAGCCAGATCGACAGGCTTTCCGTCGAGGCTTCCACCTGTTCCGGCTTCCGCAGGGCGCACTCCCATACCGTCGCCACGCGCCACCCGTCTTCGAGGAGTCTTGTGCGAACGGCACTGTCTCGAGCGGTGTTCGCATCGAACTTCGCCCGCCAGAACTCCGATCGGGTCGCCGGTACGGTTGCGTAGCGGCACCCCTCGTGTCGGTGCCAGAAGCAGCCGTGTACGAAGACCACGGCCCGGTGCTTCGGAAGGAAAAGGTCCGGTCGACCGTGAACCTTGCCAGAATGAAGCCGGAAGCGGAACCCGCGCGCGTGCAATGCCCGCCTGAGAGCCAGCTCGGGCCTGGTGTTCTTTCCCCTGATCCCCGACATCATCCGGGAACGGGTCTGCTGGTCCACGATATCGGTCACATCCGTCCTGGTTTTCGTCTCTGAACCTGGTATACACCGGCTGAATGAAATTCGTCAGGAGCCTGATTTGCCTTCCACTTTCGGCATTGTCGATCTGTTCGCCGGCCCGGGCGGACTTGGCGAGGGGTTCGCTTCCCTCGTCGAGGACGGCCATGCGCCGTTCCGGATCGGCATTTCAGTCGAGAAGGAGGCGTCGGCCCATCGGACCCTGACGCTGCGTGCCTTTCTGCGCGAGTACCGTGCACGTCATGGCGTCTTGCCGAAAGAGTTCATCGATTTCCATGCCGGGCTGGCATCCGAACCGGACTGGTCAGCCGTCGATGCCGAAGCGTGGCAGCATGCCATCGACGAAGCCCGCGCGCTTGAGCTCGGCACCGGGGCTGCGGCGACCGCCATAGATGGCGCCATCGCGACGCTGAAAGCAAAATACGATGACACGATCCTGATCGGCGGCCCGCCCTGTCAGGCCTATTCCCTGGTGGGACGCGTCCGCTCCAGAGGCAAAGTCGGTTACGTCCCGGAGGAGGATGCGCGGCACTACCTTTTTCGCGAGTACATCCGGGTCCTCGACAAGCTTCGCCCGGCCGCCTTCGTTATGGAAAACGTCAAGGGCATGCTTTCGTCCACCGTCGAAAGCCGACTTGTCTTCGAGATGCTGATGGAGGATTTGTCCTCTCTTGGCACGGGTCACGCCCATCACTACGAGCTTCGTGCCATCCGGGTCGAGGATGGCAAAGGCAGCCTGCAGGATGCAGCGCAGCCTTCGGATTTCATCGTGCGTGCCGAGGCGTTCGGAGTTCCGCAGCGTCGCCACAGGGTGATCATCGTCGGCATCCGTTCGGACCTCGCAGGACGTGCCGCCGATGCGGAGATCGCTGTATCCGGGATGGCGCGGACCGTCCGCGATGTCATCGAAACGATGCCCGTCTTGCGAAGCGGCATCAGCCGCGGGCGCGACAACGCGGCTGCCTGGCGAGGAGAAGTCCTCGACGCCGCGAAGCTGCTGGCCGGCATCTCCAAGGGGAAGGAGAAACATGCGCTTCGTGAAGCGTTCCTGACCGTTTCGGAGCGAGTGAAGGAAAGCCCACCTATCGTTCGGGATGCGTCACGGTTGCCAGACGGCTACGGCACTTCGAACGATGAGTTGCTGCAGTGGATCGAGCGACCGGAACTTCGCGCGATCGCCCAGCACGAGACGCGCGGGCACATGGCATCAGATCTGGGTCGCTACCTGTTTGCTGCCGTATTCGGGACTGTCCGTGGCTACAGCCCGAAGGCCGCGGACTTTCCTTTGGTGCTCAGCCCCGATCACCGAAACTGGCACACCGGTGTGTTTAATGACCGCTTCCGGGTTCAGTTGGCGGACGAGGCATCGACCACGGTCACGAGCCACATCTCCAAGGATGGCCACTACTTCATCCATCCCGATCCGATCCAGTGCCGCAGCCTGACCGTGCGCGAGGCAGCCCGTCTGCAGACCTTCCCCGACGATTACCTGTTTCTCGGCAATCGGACACAGCAGTATGTCCAGGTCGGAAACGCCGTGCCGCCGTTCCTTGCAAAGCAGATCGCGCGCCTAGTGTTTGAAAGCCTTCTAGCTAGCAATAGGTCGGTTAATCGATAACCAAAGTGTAAACACCTTTCGCACGACGAGCCGTCCTCACCGGAACTCCAGTGTAGCGTTTCTTCATCAAGGCCAGAATTTGCACTCGATAGTGGTCCACCATTCGCTCTCCCAGAATGACTTCCTTGATCGCCTCGCGAGGCTAATGCTGGATTCGTGTTTCCGTCTCTTCGATTGCCATCTGATGATACCAGTCCTGGTCCCGAGCGATCGCGTAGACGAAGCTGTCCAAAGTTGGTGGCGCATCAATGTAGGCCACGTCCACAACATAACCTTCTGGTTCGGCCTTGGTGACCAAGTTCTCATCAAAGACAATGCAAAATCCGCGAAGCCCGTCTGCGTAGTGAGACCACATAAGCAGGTTGTCCCGTTGCGAGCCAAAACATGCAATTCTTACTTCGTCTCTCATCTCTTGGAATGGTGGTTGGTAATCCTTGCATTCATTGAAGTATGCAATCACATCCTCGTCTTGGGGTGAACAACCTTCCATGCCCCACGCCCTGAGCGCCGCTGCAAAGCGCTCAGGTTCGCGCAAAGCGTCGGGAATTCCCTCGTAGATGTTGCTCCAGAATTCAAACGGGTCATTATAGGCTGAATAGTGCTGACAATAGATCACACCGTCCGCGAGATTCCTTAGGGAGTATTCCGTCGGACCGCAAAACTTTAACAAATCCTGCTTCGATTCTGGCATGCCAGTGGGCCGCCTTCGATTCAGAGAGACTTGATCTCAGGAATAGACAACGAATGAGGCGGGTAGTCAGCCGCTCTGACCTTTGCCCAAGTGTCCGCACGTTTCGCGACTTCTGAAATCTGCTGACCCGGAGCGATCCTGTTGAATTCGGCGTTCACGATCACGGCCCAGTCCCAAAGCAGGTCCCGCAAACCACCCGAAATCCCTTGCCGCATCCATATCTGCTCGAGGTCGAGCCTGTCGCCAAGTCGGTCAGCGACCACCGACACGACGTAGGTGGCGATGTTCACCCATCCCTGGCGGAACACCTCCTTCGCCTCCTTCGTCTTGATCATGCTCTCGATCGCCTTGAACAGGATGACCTTGGCGATCATCGCCCGATACCAGCGGGCATCGAGTGGGCTGGGCACAATCGTCGGATCGTCATCGAGAGCAGCCATGAAGGCCGCGAAGTTCTTCTCGCCAGCCATGGCGACCTGGTTCGGCTTGCCGCGCCACGCTTCATGGTACTTCGCGATGTCGTTCTTGATCAGCTTGCGTTTCGGCGGGACCATCTCTTTCAGGTTCCGCCTCTTCGCGGGCGTGGTGCCTTCCCTCAGCAGCATGACGTTGTAGGCGCCAGCTGCGCGCTCGTAGAACCATCGCGTTGCACCGTCGGGGCACCACGTGTCGTTCGCGAGTTTCTCAAGCTCTCGATGGAACGGGCGGTTTGCCGACAGGTCGGACATCTTCACCGCGTTCTGACTGTTCGCATACCGTGACACGTTGCTGATCAGTTGCTCGCGTGCCTCGTCCTGCAATCCCTTAAGAATGATGATCTTTGCCGGGACCATGACATGGCTGAGATCGATGGTGCGATCGTCGCGGGATGAGAAGTAGATGGTCGAGGTGGTCTGGCCGCCGTTCACGATCTGCAGGCCCTTCAGGAACGACAGGCCCAGATTTCCGTCCTCAGTCCGCTCGAACGCCGCTTCGTCGCAGACAAGAACGAGGCCATTGTTGAAGGCAAGAAAGTGCTCCGGTTCCTTTCGCAGCGTTTCGACGATGCTCTTGTTGACCTTGCGCTTGTTACCCAGAAAGGTGCGGACGTTGGCTTCGAGCAGCGTCGTCCCATAGCGCAGATAGAGATCTCGAATGAGCTGCCCGGGAATGGCAGTTAGGGCATACTCGTAGTCAGCGTCCGGGTCTGGAACATGTACGCAGGGAAGCGCCCGACCGATCGACTGGACGAAACTTACTGCCAGTTCGTCTCGCGGTTTGCCCTCGGTGTGGCGGAACAGCCTCTCCATATCCATGGCCTCGATGGCCACCATCTTCTGGTGAACCTCTTTGTTCGAGAACCGCTTGGTCTTGGTCTTGCCATCGGTGATCACGAACACACGAAGTCGGTCGATGTCGCCCCAGCGAGAACGAATGGTCGCAACCAGATCCCTGACGGGATGCGTCGGATCGATCCTTGCATCGAGATTGCCGCTTGCCGCTCGAAACAGAAAGCGAACGCCTTCGCTTGCGGTTGCGGTGGCATCCGAGTCCCTGAGATCGTTCAGTTCTTCGGTCCCGAAATAGTGGGTCACGAAGAGGTCGAGAGCCGTTTCATCGGAGCTGAGCGCATAGCCCGTAATGCGGAGTTTCGCGTTGCCGACCTTGCCGCTCCAGTGGCAGACGGTTGGTGACTCGCAAATCCCGGTTTCTGCGACATGCTCCATGACCATTTCTGCAAAAACGAACTCATCCGAAGGAAATGGGCCTTCGCCAGCCTCTACGCGCTCGGCGATAATGGTCTGCAGGTCGGAACGAAAGTTGCGATGAAATTCGTCGAGGCTCATGTCAATCCAGTCCAAATTCGTTGATCAACTCTGAAAGTCCGATCGAGGGAACTTCGAGCGCGTCGAGGTCGAGCACATAGGCAGCTGAGCGGATAGCAGCTGGAAGCGCAGCGCGCGTGAGACGCGGCATGTCCCCTTCCGCGCGGAATGCCCTTGCGTCCTTCAGTGTCAGTGTGCGCCCGTAGAGCGCTGCGTGCTCGTCGAGGTACCCCATCACCATGAGCAGCGCTTCGAACCCGCGTTGCACTCCAGCCAGTCCGAACCTCTCTCGGAGTTCAGTCACAAGGTCGACGAGTGAGATCCCATCGGTACTCTCCTCGAAGCGAAAGGCACACAGTAAGTTGGGCGCCCGGTCACCATCCAGCTGTTCGATGCTGTTGATCCGCGCGAGGAAGCTGCCGGTCCGGACCGTGCTCTTCACCTCTATCGCGCCACCCCGAACGTGGAAGTCCTGTGCAGCCCGCAACGGCCCCTGCCAGCAGTCTAGAGCACCACCTCCAAGGGAGGTTTCCGTGAGCAGCCTGAGCATCCAGAGTTCGCCGAGCAGGCCGATCTGCGCATCGGACGAAAGAGGACGGTGCGTTCGGGCCATGAAAGCCTGCCACTCCCGGACCCGTTCGAGGAAGGCGTCCGCAACGTCGCGGCTCGCGCTGTTGGCTGCAGTCTCCAGCGTTCTCAAGACATCCACGACCATTATGGCGAAGATATCAGGTGAGCCCTCTGGCCGCCTCACGAGGGCGATCGCCGTCTTGCCCGCGAATACGGTTTGACCCTCGATGCAGGAGACGTCGAAACCCTTGCCTTCGGGCAGTCGTGCCGGATTGACTGGCCACGATCCGGGAAAGGAGACGATCAGGGCTTCCCGACCGAGCGGAAAGTGACAGCCTGCTTCGACCGAGACGGCGCCCATCCCTGTGAGGTGGACAAACCGCCAGTCTTCCGCCGTTTCTTGGCGCGCGAGAGCTCGCCAGGCACGCGCGATTCCCTCTTCAGTCCACCCACTCATTGAGGCCTCCCCACAGTACGCTGTTGGCGATGTACCTCGAATTGGAGACCCTTCTCTCGGAGTTGCTTGACGGAAAACTGATTGCCCAGGCGACGACGGGATCGGCATCCTTTAGCTCTTCGACCTCGGCACCCTCGGGATCGAGTAGGTAGAGCATCAGGAGACCACGCTCCCGGCGCGCCCGGACGCCTGCTTCGGTGTCTCCTTCCCCGAGAATATGACGGATCTGCGGACCTCTAGGCTCTGACGGAGGCTCCTTGCCCTCATTGCGATCGGTATCGTTGCGCCACGTTTTCTGGCTGAGGTCGAGCGCAGCCTTCCATTCTGCTTCCGTCAGATCGATGGCCTGATCGCGAGGCGAGATCAGGGTCTTGATAGAATATCGATCTGCATGTTCGATCGTTCTCCTCCGCTTCAGCATGTTGACCGAAGAGCCGCCGACCTTGCGGTACTTGTCGTCCGGGCCCGTATCCTTTCCGATCAGCGCAACTGTCCAGCTCGTGAGCTCGCTATCCTTGTTCATCTCCTCGATGAAGTCCGCAATTAGCGGACTCATGATCCGAAAACTGGCAGGGTGGGTTCTGTAATCCCGCAGGAACGAGATGACGCTCAGGGCCGGCACATCTCGCCAAAGGTGACCGTTCCACTTCTGGCCTTGTGGAACGAAATGCTGATCATTCAGATCCGTCGATGGACCGAGTGTGTTGATGAACCGATCCGTGGCCTTGAAGCTCGCCGTGATGTCGTCCTTGCGGTTGGGGAACACGATAGTCTGCAGAAGGTCGCCCGAATAGGTCAGCTGCATCGCTCGAGCGTTTCTCATCTTGGCCCGAGAGGTCACCGTCAGCACCGAATGCGATTTCACCCGCAGACCGAATTGTTTTGGCGTGGCGCCGGCCGCGACCATGTTGTCGAACTCCTGGCGCAACTCTTCGGCGGCATCGGCGATATGGCCGAACCACTCCACCATTTCCTGCGACGTGTAGAGGCGGCAGACATCAAGGTAGCCGTCGCGGTAGCCGAACCAGCGCCCCATCTGCATCAGTGTGTCGTACATGCGCGCGGTCCGAAGGAAGTAACTTGTGCAGAGGCCCTCCAGCGTCAGACCGCGCGCCAGCTTGTCGCCGCCGATGGCAATCACCTTGAGGCCGGTGCCATCATTTTCGGCGTAGTCGAGTGCGTCCTTGGCCGTGCCGTTTATCTCGCGGACGCGAATGTCGGACAGCACGTCGGGTAGGGCGGCGCGAATGTCGGCCCACGAGAAGTCCTCCAGCGCTTCGCCTTCGACGAGGGCGGAACGGATACGCTGCATCCCTAGCAGAAAGGTTTCCTGATACTCCGTGCGCATTAACGCCTCGAGGTTGTCGAGCTCGATGCCGCGGGTGTAGCGGCCCTTCAGATCTCGCACGTACTCTGCGACTTGGTTGACGACAGCGTTCTGTACCGAAGTGAAGCGGGTGACGTGGATGAGCATCGAGGAGTGTTTGCTGCCCTGTCCGCGCAGCTTCCTCACGGCACAGGCATAGACGAAGGAGCGGATCGCTTCTGCGAGCGAGTCCGGCACACGGTCCTCCCCCTGCCATCGCGGCCGGTAGCCGTTCTTGTGTCGTGGCGGCATCCACGGCAGGAACTCATCGTCCGAAAGCGGGCGCACCAGAGGCAGGTCTTCCGGCGTGCTGGAAGCTGATCCGAAGACACGACCCGGTCCGACATAATTCGATGGCGCCGCAAGGCTGGTGATGAAGGCTGCGGGGAAGAGGTCCGGTCCGTGCTCCTGAGTCTCCCCGCGGTCATGAATGAAGATGTTCGCAAAGGGTGTCGCCGTGTAACCGACATAGGCCTTCCGGGAGAAATGGTGGAGGATCGACCGGATCAACCTGTTGATCGTCTTGGGCTCGTGTTCGAGATCCGGGTTGCCGAACTCGTCCACGACATCTTCACCGGTGTCGACAGATCCGTGATCGGACTCGTCGTCGATCACCATGAGAGGCAGGTTGGTGACAAGTTTGCGACCTGTTTCGGGGTCGACGTGATTGGCCACTCGGTTGCGGATCCAGTGCAGCAGGCGCTCCAGCACTGTCTTGTTTTTCTTGACGACGAACAACCACGGTCGCTGTTCCGGGCTGATATTCATCTTCGCGGCCACGGCCGTGTTGAAGTCGCCCTTGTCGCTCCGATTCGTTGCAGCATTGGGACGGACCGACATGTCCTTGTCGATCAGTCCGACCCCCACTGCCGGGAGCTCGTCAGCATCCGCGATGGTAGCAAAGCCGAGAAACCCCTCGTCCAGGCGGATCTGGGTCTGTGCTCTCAGGTTGTTGTGCAGGCCAGCGAGCACGATGATGATCTTGTAACCGGCGTCGGCAGCCTTGCAGATCAGTCCCGTGTAGTTGCCTGTCTTCCCCGACTGGACGTGGCCCACGACCAGGCCGCGACGATCCCAAGCGCCTTCCCGGGTCGGGTCCTCGAGCTGAGAAAGGACTTCGTCAGTGGCGACATCGAGAGCGTCTAGGGCCGTCCAGGGGATGCGAGCTTCCATGTACTCCGAGTAACGCTGCCAATACGTCCAGCCCTTCTTCCTTTCTGCATCAAGCCAGGCGATATGGTCCTCACCGCTCGACAGGGTGGCGTTCTCGCCCACCGTGCGGCTTGACCTGCGGATCAGTTCGTCAACGAGCGCGTCCCGATCAACAAGGGCGAAATCGTCCTCCATCATGATCGACAGCTTGGTCAGCTCCTTTTCGATCATTTCCGGATTGACCGGGCTCTGAGCGCGTTCCGCAGCAAGGCGGAGCATGTTCTGGGCCATGGAAAGGATTGAATCGAAGGCCTTCTGGTTTGAAATCGTCATTGCGTGTCTTTCTCTTCAAGGGCTGCAACGAGGTCGAGGTGCCGGTCGAATGCGGGCGTGCGACCGAGCCGCTCGCGTGCCTCGGTCGGGCTGAGCCCGCGGAACTTCACCAGTGCTTCAAACATCGAGGACAGGGTCTCCATCACCTCGTTCTCGGCCGCTCCGGTGAAGCCAGTTCTCGGCGTCTCCTTGTCTTCCGCCGTATCCAGCCAGATACGCTGCACGGGCACTGTCTCTTCGATCAGCCTCAGAAGAGCGAGGATGTCGGACTTGAGTGGACCGGCGCGATCGAGGATCGAGGCGACAAGATCATGGTCACGAGCGATCCGGTAAGACGTTCCTTGTGCCGAACGCCGCGCTTGCCATGCTTCGGCGACTGCGTTCGGGCGCGTGCCTGAGGCCGGGGTCACGTGTCCGCGGTGGGCGAAGACCCGCCGCGCCGTGTCGCGTGTTTCTGTTGCGAGACGATGAAGCTGGGATCGCAGACGCACCGGGGGGCTGGCCGTCGATTTCAGGACATTGATCTTCCAATCGGCATCCGCGCTGTTCGGTATGTCGAGCCGAATACGAGCGAGCCTGTGAGCTTCATCGCGCGGCCATGGTTTGCCGTCATCGCCGAGGCCAAGCCACCCCCCAGCGAGAAGGAGACGCTTGTTGCGGTAGACGTAGAAGCCCTCCTGCTGCGTCCATCCCCCGGGCCCCGCCGCCGCTTCCTGCTCGGCAGGCTTGAGCATGTCGCGATGCGGAAGGACGTGGCATTGCACGGTCACACCGGTGGTGTGGAGGATCCGATACTCCGGACTTTCGAGCGCCTTGCCGGGATGACCGATGAGGTACGGATCCCAAGGCTTCAACCCTCTGCCATTAAGCGAGAGGCGCAGAATAGGCTGTTGGCCATCGATGAGGCGATGGAAGGTCATCGCAAGATGCGCCTCCACGCGATCCACGAGCTCGATCATGTCGGTGGCCACGAAGCCATCCGTCACGATACGGTCCATTTTCTCCCAGAGTACGATGGTGCCGTGGGCCATCTGATCCAGCGGCGCGAGCAGATGCTCTGATCCCGGCGCCGGTCCCTCGAAGAGCGGCCAGTCTGCCCCGGGTTCCTGACCGATGAGATCGAGGTCCCAGCGCAGGCAGACGACCGGTCCACCTTCCTGCCGACTGGCGACGGTGAGGCGACGGGCCTGAGAAAAGCTGGCCGTCTTCAAGCCGAG
>PBNE01000004.1 GCA_002722885.1 Rhodospirillaceae bacterium | reverse complement strand
GGCCAGCCGGATGCTGCGCCAGGTCAAGGGCGGCATTCCGTTCTGTGTGAACGTCCTCCATCTCGACGGCTTCGTGCTCGCGCGATCGGGCCTGCATTCCAGCGTGAACTACCGTTCGGTCACGCTCTGCGGCGCCGCCTCGATGATCGAAGGCGCCGAGGAAAAGGAAGCCTCACTCAAGGCGTTCTTGGAGCACTTCGTGAAGGGGCGCTGGGACACGCTGCGTCCGATCCAGCCCCAGGAGATGAAGGCGACCATGATCGTCGGCATGGGGATCGAGGAGGCCAGTGCCAAGATCCGGACCGGTCATTGTGAGGATGACGAGGAAGACTACGCCCTCAACATCTGGGCCGGTGTCGTGCCGATCCGCACCGTGATCGGCGAGCCCGAGGATGATCCCAAACTCAAGGACGGCGCCCCCCAGCCCGACCACCTCAAAAACATCAACCTCGGCTGATTGGTGCCGTCGTTCGAAACCCTTATGGTCGTCGCGTTTGCCGCGGCGATCATGAAAGCGCTGCCCGGCCCATCGCAGCTCTATGTCGTGACCCGCAAGGCGGCGCTGGGCCACGCGGCGGGATTCGCCTCGGGCCTGGGGCTCGCCAGCGGTGCGGTGGTGCATGTCGTGCTGGTGGCGACGGGCCTGACCGCCCTTCTGGCCGCCACGCCGGTGCTGTTCGAAGTCGTGCGCTGGGCCGGCGCGGCCTACCTGATCTACCTCGGCATCACGACATGGCCCGAGAAGGACGACGCCGACACCGATCCGGGCCAGCCGGTGGCACGGCAAAGCTGGTGTCCGCTGTTCCGCCAGGGTTTCATCAACGGGCTGCTGAACCCGAAGACGGCGCTGTTCTTCCTGGCCTTCCTGCCCCAGTTCGTGGCGCCTGCAAGCGCATCGCCGGGGCTTGAGATGTTCGTGCTGGGGCTGCTGGTGCCGGCAACGGCGCTGCCGGTCGATCTTGCCATCGCCTTTGGTGTGGCCACCCTGCTCTCGCGGCTCGGCAACGCCCGCCAGATCGCCCGCATCCGGCGCTGGCTGGCCGGTTTCGTGCTGGTCGGCCTGGCGCTCTTTGTCGTGGTCGGCGATACCGGCGATTGACGGCCCCATCCTGGCCTCGCCATGCTGCCTCCGGACGTAGGCAGCCGGGGTGGCGCGGTGGACAATATCTTCATCAAGGATACGCAGGAACTGGTGGAACGGCCGGGCGCGCTGGAAACGCCTTTCCACGAACAGGACACGTTCTACACGCCGAACGACCGGTTCTTTGTCTGCAACGTCACGACAACACCGCGCGTGGACCCGGCGAGCTGGTCGCTGACCATTGCGGGCGATGCCGTCGCCACACCGCTGACCCTGTCGCTGGACGGCCTCACCGACTTCGAAAGGGTCGAGCTCGACGTGCTGATGGAATGTGCCGGCAACCAGCGCCAGCTCTTCGAAGAGATCCTGAAGACACCACTCGACAANCGCCCGCATCTGGTGGAGCTGCGCTGGATGCTGGGCGGCGTCGGCATGGCGCGCTGGCGCGGCATCAGGCTGCGTGACGTGCTGGAGCGCGCCGGGATCATGGACGACGCGTATCATGTCCTGCCCTTCGGCAGCGATCCCAGTGACGAAGAGCCGGACGGCACCTGCATCCCGATGCCCGCGGCCAAGGCGCTGCATCCCGACACGCTGATCGCGCTTGCCATGAACGGTGAGGCGCTACCGGCCGATCACGGCTTCCCGGCCCGCCTGGTTGTGCCGGGCTGGGTCGGGACCTATTCGGTCAAGTGGCTGCGACGCATCGAGGTGACACGCGAGCATCGCTGGGTCAGCCGCAACACCAAACGTTATGTCATGATGGGCGACGCCTGGGACGGCCAGGACTGGGGCCCGGCCAACGGCCCCAACATCACCGAACACCCGGTACGCAGCTCGCTGACCCTGCCCTGGCCGGCCGCGCTGGCACCAGGCCGTCACCGCATCGCCGGTTATGCCCGCGGCGGCGAGGAACCGATTGCTGCGGTGGTCTGGAGCGGCGACGGCGGCGCCACCTGGCATGACGCCCAACTCGACANCACACCCGCCCGCTACGCCTGGGCGCCGTTTTCGTTCGACTGGGACGCGACGCCCGGCGAGCATACGCTGATGACCCGCGCAACCGATGCGGCGGGCCGGACCCAGCCCATGGAACAGCCGTTCAACAACGGCGGTTACATCTTTCACATGGTACACCCGCACCCTGTGGCGGTGGGCTGACACCGGTCCTCAGAACAGGAAGTAACGCTGGGCCATGGGGAGTTCGGTGGCGGATTCACAGGTCAGCCGCTCGGCGTCGGCGCGGACCTCGTAGGTTTCCGGGTTGACCTCAATCACCGGCATGGCGTCGTACAGCACGAGATCGGTCTTGCCGATGGAACGGGTGTTCTTCACGGCGACGGTGTCCTTGGCCAGACCCAGGCCCTCGCGCAGATCCGCATCCTGTGCGGCAGTGGAAATGAAGCTGACCGACCCCCTGGTCAGTGCCCCGCCATAGGCCCCAAACATCGGGGGGTAGTGCACCGGCTANGGTGTCGGGATCGAAGCGTTGGGGTCACCCATGGCGGTAGCCGCAATGGTGCCGCCGACCAGGATGAGCGAGGACTTCACACCGAAGAACGCGGGATCCCACAACACGAGATCGGCGCACTTGCCGGCCTCGATGGTGCCGATGTGGTCGGCCATGTCATGCGCGTGGCGTCCCCGCCGCCAGCATGGGTTTCGGCACTGATCTTGGCGACATGGGGCGCGGGCAGCGGGACGAGATCCAGGGCCCGACCGTNGGGCAGGCGGTGGGCGGCGAGCTGATCCCTGTGGCGGTCGAGGTAAGGTTTGCGCAGATCGCTGCTATCGTCGGTCCATGTGTAAAGANCCGTCGTTTCGTTGGTAAAACGTGCGGCGATATCGATGTGCCAGTCGGTGTCGTCACCCATGGCTTCGCATTCTTCAGGCGATGCGCCGTCAAGCCAGATGAAATCGCCGACGCCTAGCAGACGACCGAGATCGTCTTCGATGCGCTCATCGGTCCAGTTGGGATTGCGGTTCTGGTTCATGATCGATGAACGGGTCGCAAGAAAGGTTCCGGTCCCGTTGATCTCGACCGCACCGCCTTCGGTCGTGATTCCGCCCTGGTGATAGGGCAGGCCCAACACCTCTGCGATATGGCGCGCCACACCGACATCCATGGCGCAGTCGTAGCGGCCACCCCAACCGNTGAAGTTCCAGTCCGTCACGGCCATGCGGCCCTGGGCGTCCTTGATGAAGATCGGCCCGCTGTCGCGCAGCCATACATCGTCGGTCACCAGCATGTGGAGTTCGACGCCGGATTCAGGGATGCCGAAGTACCGCAGGACATGACTGACATGATCGCGGGTGGCTTCGTCCTGGACCAGCATGCGCNCCAGGACCTTGCCCGCCATGGCCGCAGTCATCGCAAGCCAGGTGGACTTCAGCTTCAGCGCATAGGCCTGATCGTGGCTCGNCGGGGTCGGCCAGCGCAGCCAGGCCGCCTCATGAGGCAGCCANTCGGCAGGGATGGTGGCGGTGGCGATGTCGAAATCCTGTGTGCTCATGGCATTACCGTCCCTTGAACTGCGGCGGCCGTTTTTCACGGGCCGCGGCAAGGCCCTCTCTGGCATCGTCGGTGGCAAAGCAGGCAACTGTCTCGCGCTTGAGCCAATCGGAATCGAGATCACCGCGGCAGATGCCGTTGAGTGCCTTCTTGGTGATCTGAAGCGAGAGCGGCGACAGCGCCGCGATCTCGTCGGCGAAGGCGGCAACGGCATCGTCNAGGTCATCGCGCGGCACAAGCCGGTCGAGATAGCCGATCGCATGCAGTGTTGCGGCATCCATCTGTTCGGCGGCCAGAAACAGGCGGCGGGCGACTTGGGGACCGAGCCGTTCGACATAGCGGCGCAGGCCGCTTTCGTGAAACACCAGACCGAGCTTCGCCGGCGGCATCACCAGCCGCATGCCTTCGACACCGATGCGAAAATCGCAGGCGAGCGCCAGGTCGGTCGCGCCGCCGTAGACGCTGCCGTTGANCGCACAGACCGTGACCGGACGCAGCGCCTCGATCCTGCAGGCCAGCCGCTCAAGCGGGTTGTCGTTCCAGTCGCGGGTGAGCACATCACAGAGATCAACCCCGGCGGAAAAACTCTTTTCGCCAGAGCCAGTCAGCGCGATCACCCGCAGGTCCGCATCGGCATCGAGAGTTTCGAGGTCGGTGATCAGGCCGTCGACTTCGGCCATCTTGAGCAGGTTGTGCTTTTCGGGCCGGTTGAGCCGGACCGTCGCGGCGGCGCCGTTTCGGCTGATGACGTAGCCCTGATTGCTCATGCCGGGAGGTCGAGCGTGACGCTGACCGGGCAATGGTCGCTGGAACGTTCCCAGCCGCGCACATGGCGATGGATGTCGGCCGACACCAGCTTGGATTTCAGGANCGGTGTAACCCATACATGATCGAGACGGCGGCCCTTGTCGGCGGCAGCCCAATCCTTGGACCGGTAGCTCCACCAGGAATAGAGCTTCTCGGGCTCCGGCTTGAAATGGCGCACGGCATCGACCCAGTCATGGGCCCGGCGCAGGCGTTCCATGGCTTCGGTTTCGACCGGTGTATGGGAGACGACCTTCAGAAGCTGCTTGTGGTTCCAGACATCGGCTTCGAGCGGGGCGATATTGAGATCCCCGACCATGATGCGCCTGGCGCGCGGGCTCGCCTTACCAGCAAACCAGGTGGTGAGCTCGTCGAGGAACTGGAGCTTGTGGGCGAACTTGTCGTTGATTTCAGTGTCCGGTTCGTCGCCACCTGCGGGAATNTAGAAGTTGTTGATCTCCACATTGCCCTTCAGCGTGGCCCAGACATGCCGGCCGTCCTCGCGCCCGCACCAGTTGGTAATGCCCGATGTGGTGAACGGCAGGCGGCTGATGATGGCAACGCCGTTGTAGCCCTTGAACCCGGCGACCGCGATGTGCTCCCAGCCGGCCTCGCGCAGGGGCTCATAGGGGAAGACATCGTCGGTTGCCTTGATCTCCTGCAGGCACAGGACATCGGGCTGATGGTCCTTGAGGTAAGCAACCACCGATTCGATACGCAGGCGAACGGAGTTGATATTCCAGGTGGCGATGGTGTGTTCGGTCATGACTGGAGGGCAACTCTTGCTGCTGGAGTGAACGACGAGGGTTCCTTACCCCCATNGAGGGGGAGGGTCAGGGAGGAGGGGACCGCGAAGCGGTTCATGTTGCANTGGGCTTCGATGCGTCTGCGCCGCATACCCTCCATCCTAACCTTCCCCCTCAAGGGGGAAAGGGACATGAGGTGACTGTGGGCCGCGGACACGACTTCGATCCACGCCACAACCTCATCCCTCCGGCGNCGGATAGTCGACGGCGATCCTGAGATCACGCATGGGCTTTACGATCTTGATGGTGTCTTCATAGATCGGGTCCGCCTTGAAGGCCGCCAGCGCGTTTTCGTCGGCGAACTCACCGTAGACCACGACATCGATCTCTTCGGACCAGGTGTCCTTGCGGGCGTTGAACTCGACCTCAAGCACCGAGGCGGCGGGGATGCGCTGCAGGTTGCGCAGGCCATCGCGGACCGCCTGGACGTCCCTGGGGTTGCGGGCGCGGAACAGTACGATGTGACGAATCATGCCGAAAGCCTTGCGGCGGGTTCGGCGGCTGTCAGGAACCTGGCCTTCAACAGACACTCCTCGTATTCGGCCCGGGCTTGCGAATCCCAGACGATGGCGCTGCCGACGTTGTAGACGACACGGGCGCGGTCAAAAACACTCATCGTGCGAATCGCGACATTGAAGCAGGCGATTCCGTCGGGATCGATAAAACCGATCGCACCGCAGTAGGGCCCGCGCGGGCCTGCCTCGATCTCGCAGATGATCTCCATGGCGCGGATTTTCGGCGCGCCGGTGACCGAACCGCAGGGGAAGAGACTGCGGAAGAGGTCGCGCACGCCGACGTCATCGCGCAAGCGGGACCGGATGCCCGAGGTCATCTGGAAGAGCGTGGGATAGGTCTCGATGCTGTAGAGGTCCGTCACCTCGACCGAGCCGATCTCGCTGATCCGTCCGAGATCGTTGCGCAGCAGGTCGACGATCATCAGGTTTTCGGCCCGCGACTTCTCATCGGTCCGAAGCTGCTGCGCGACCGCGGCATCCGCCCTGTCTGTCGCACCGCGTGCGGCCGTGCCCTTCATCGGGCGGACCTCGGCCCGGTTGCCGTCCAGGCGAAAGAAGAGCTCGGGCGACAGCGACAGAAGCGTCGGACCACCGAGCGCGACAACCCCGCCATAGGCGACGGGCTGACGCGCACGCAGAGTTTCATAAAGCGCCAGCGGATCGCCGGAGAGCGTGCCCGTGAGAGGAAAGGTGAGATTGATTTGATAGACGTCTCCCGCCCGGATCCAGGCGATGACCTTCTCGAATCGCCCAGCGTAGTCTTCGAAGCTCCAGGCCGGTTCGAGCGGGCTGAGCATGGCCGGGCCGGACGGCAGGGCCGGCGCTTCATGGCTNACCGCGTCGAAAACGGCGAAACAGAGCAACGGGGCGTTGCGGCCCTCAGGCATCAACGGTTCCAGCCGCGGCTCCAGAGCATAGCCGAGTTCGTAGGAGGCATAGCCGGCCAGGTGACGGCCTTCGTCCAGAGCCCGCGCCATGGCCTCCAGGCAGACAGGCACCTCATGGGCATGATGCGCGACAATGCGGCGGACGGGCGCGGTGTATTGGCGCACGGTTCCGGCGATCCGGTCATCAAGAAGGACAAAGGGTTCGGTCATCGCGGTTGTCACGATTGCAGCGGACCGTTCCCTCTAAGCCGTCCGCGGAGCGGACACAACCGGTGACACGGCGATGTGTGGGGAATGNCCCCTGCGCCCGTCATTCGGCCGCCGGCGCCATGGTCCAGCAAAACCGCGCCACCGTGCCTTCGGTGTTCTCAACCCGGTAACGCCAACCAGGCGCAAAGTAGAAGCTGTCGCCGGCACCGGCCTCGCCCAACTCGGCCCGTCCGTCGGCATCACGGATCAGGGAGGTGGTGGGGTTATCGGGATTGGGTCGCAGGATGCCTGCGAAGAGCTCATCGAGCCCCTTGGGCGCGCAGAGGTCATAGCCGCCCGCACCATCGCGGCGCAGCCCGACGCAGGCGCAGGAGACGATGAAGCCCGCGATGTTGTCGGCACTGCAGGTGGTCGCGGGAAAGGGGCTGCCGAAGCGCTGCTCGAACCAGAGCGGCACACGGACCTGATTACGCACCTCATGCTCGATCCCCAGGTAGGCAAACAGAGCATCGGCCCGCCTGATCACCGCGTCCTCGGCCTCCCAGGAGGTGTCGGGGTCCCAGTAGAAGATGTCGTAGTCGTTGATGTTGGCATCCGCCNGCTGGCCCAACAGTGCGTTCCAGACCGGGCCGNAGAGACAGCCCGCAACAAGCCAGCAGTCGGCCCCGCCGAGGTCCGGCAGGCGTTCCAGCACGGCGACATTGGCGGGGTTGGCAAGTGCGAGATCGACGAAGTNAGAGGCGAGAAGATCGGTCATGACACCATCATGATGCGATCATCCGGTCACGTCTCGGAAAGTGTGGGATTGCTGCGGCAGGTTCGTCCGCCCAACAGACNGCGGTGGGGTTTCCCGNGTTTCGACGCCCGGCCGCCGCGCCACCAGCGCGACACGTTTTCCCGCAGCATGAGTGCACTGGGGGTGACGATGAGCGTCAGCATGGTGGCGAAGGCCAGACCGAAGACGATGGCGCTGGAGAGCTGGACCCACCACTGGGTTGAGGGTGCGCCGACCTGGATCTCGCGGCTGAAGAAGTCGATGTTGACCTGCAGCACCATGGGCATCAGGCCCAGGATGGTGGTGATCGTGGTGAGCAGGACCGGGCGTGCACGCTGGGCACCGGTACGCAGAATCGCTTCCATGGGATCACTGACGGTCTGGCGCAGCCGGGCGAAGGTGTCGATCAGCACGATGTTGTTGTTCACGACAATGCCGGCAAGCGCGATCACGCCGATGCCCGACATCACGATACCGAAGGGCTTGCCCGTGACCAGGAGGCCGATCATGACCCCGATGGTCGACATGATGACGGCCGACAAGATCAGGAAGGCCGAATAGAAGCTGTTGAACTGTGTGACCAGAATGATCGCCATCAAAAACAGCGCGACACCGAAGGCCTTCATGAGGAAGTTGGCGGCCTCCTCCTGGTCCTCGTTTTCACCGCGAAACTCGATCTCAACGCCCGGTGCGAACGCGGTTTCGGCGATCCAGCCCTCAAGCTCCTGCACCATGGTATCGGCCAGCACACCTTCGGCGATATCGGCCTTCACAGTCATGACACGTTGACCGTCGACCCGTTCGATGGTGCCGACCTTCGGNGCCGCCGAGCGCGTGATNAAGTTCTCCAGCGGGACCTGGCCGAAGGGGCTCTCGATACGCAGACGATCGAGCTGATCGAGCGTGCGCCAATCGTTGGGAAAGCGAGCGCGGACGTCGATCTCATCCTTGGAATCGTTGGGCCGNATGCTGGAAATCAAGAGGCCGTTAGTGACGAGCTGAACCATGCCGCCGATTGAGGCGACGTCGACGCCGAACTTCGCCGCCTGGGCACGGTCGACCTCGATCTCCCACTCGATGCCCGGCAGCGGACGGCTGTCCTCGACATCGATCAGACCCTCCATGTCTTCCATGTACGNACGCACCNTCGCGGTGGCCGGCTCGATCAGATCGGGCTCGACCGCCGAGATCTGAATCTGGATCGGCTTGCCTTCGACCGGGCCGTCCTGCTGGCCGCGCGGCTCGACGACAATGCCGGCGAGATCGGAGGTCCGTTCCAGTACATCGGCAAAAATCTCGTTGGCCGGGCGGCGCAGAGACCAATCGACCAGCTCGACCGAGATCGAACCGATNACATCCTCGGCGACGTCGCCGCCATCATGGTTGCCCGCCGTGCCGACCGTGGCGTAGATCGTCTCGAACTCGTCCATGACGAGGATGCGTCCTTCGACCNCGCGCACCAGTTCGTCCTGCTCCCAGATCGACAGATTGCCCCGGGCATGGACCTGGAAGACGGCCTGCTCGGGCTCGATTTCAGGGAAGAACTCGACTCCCTTACCAAAGACGCCGTAGGCCATCTGCACGCCGGCCAGCACGGCGAACGCCGCAAAGAGCACCTTGGCCGGGTGGCGCAGGGCGCCGCGCAGGATCGCGAGATAGACTCCGGTGAAGCCGCCGACCTGATCGAGCCCGCTCTCGCTGTCGGCCGCCAGCGCCCTGGCCTTCTCGCGATCGGTGGCACCGGACTTGCCTACCAGCGAACCCAGCGTGGGGACGAAGACCAGAGCGATCGCCAGCGATGCCGTGAGTGTGGCAATGAGCGTGATCGGCAGGAACTTCATGAACTCGCCCACGAGACCGGGCCAGAACATGAGCGGCAGGAAGGCGACGAGCGTGGTCGTGGTCGAGGCAGTGATTGGCCAGGCCATGCGGGTCGCGGCCGAGAGATAGGCATCACGGCGGTGCAGACCCTCGGCCATCTTGCGGTCGGCGTATTCGGTGACGACGATCGCGCCGTCGACCAGCATCCCCACGGCCAGAATCAGGCTGAACAGGACCACGATGTTCATGGTGAGCCCGGCCGACGACAGCACCAGAATGCCGGCCAGGAACGAACCCGGGATGGCGACACCGACCAGCGCGGCCGAGCGCCAGCCCAGCGCCCAGACGATCACGATCATGACCAGAAGGATGGCCGAGAGAACATTGTTCTGGAGGTCGGTCAGCATGCTGCGGATGTCGTTGGACTGATCTTGGGTCAGCGCGNCCTCGACCCCCTCGGGCCAGTTCNCCGTGGTGCGCTCGACCACCGCCCGCACGTTCTCGATAGTGGCGATGATGTTCTCACCGGTCCGCTTGGAGACCTCGATGGCGAGAGCCGCCTCGCCCGAGACACGCGCGAAACTCTCGGGATCCTTGAAGGTGCGGCGGACCTCGGCGATGTCNCTGACCACGGTGACTGCGTCGCCCTCGACCTTGACCGGGAGTGCCAGCAGTTCGTCGGCACCCTCCAGCAGTCCCGGCACCTTCACGCCGAAGCGGCCGGCGCCGGTGTCGAGCGAACCCGCCGCCACAAGAAGATTAGAACGGCCGACAAAGTCGATCAGCTCACCGGCATCCAGCGCATAGCTTTCGACCAGCATGGGATCGATGACGATCTCAACAAGCTCGTCACGCTCTCCCTGGATGTTCGCTTCCAGGACCTCGGAGATCCCTTCGATCTCGTCCTGTAAATCGCGCGCCAGACCGAGCANCGTGCGCTCGGGCACCGACCCCGATAGCGTGACCACGAGCACCGGAAAGAGCGAGAGATTGATTTCGTGAACGCTGGGCTCGTCGGTGTCGTCGGGCAGTTCGGGCTTGGCCAGATCGACCTTCGCGCGAACGTCGTCGATTGCAATGTCGGGGTCGAAGCCGGCATCGAACTCGAGCGTGACATTGGCGCCGCCCTCATAGGCGGTGGAGATGACCTCCCTGACGCCGTCGATGCCCTTTAGCTCCTGCTCCATGGGCCGAATCAGCAAACGCTCGGCATCACCGGGAGAAATTCCCTCGTGGGTCATCGAGACATAGATGATCGGAATGTCGATGTCCGGATCCGATTCCTTGGGAATCGTGACATAGGCCACCGTGCCGCTGATCAGGATCAGGACCAGCAGCAGAAGAACGGTACGCGGCCGGCTGAACGCCGCCTGAATGATTCCGATCACGACGCCTCTGAGAAGACAGAGTCTTCGACCACGACCGGCTCGACGGTCTCGCCGTCGATGACATAGTCATGACCCACGGTGATCAGCGTGATCTCAAACGGCAGGCCTGCGACCCAAAGGCCGNCAGACTGATCGGCCAAAATGGTGACCGGCATGAAAACCACCTTGTTGTCGGCATCAACAGTCTTCACGCCCAGGGTTCCGTCATCGGCCAGCGACAGGGCCGAGGGCGAGATGTAGTGACTCGGAATAGTTTCCAGNGGCAGAACGATGTCGGTGGTCATGCCGCCGGGAACCCTGTAGTCCGGGTCGGGGATCTCAAGCTCGATGCGGAAGGTGCGTGTCTCCGGTTCGGCCACCTGACCGATAAAACGCAGAACGCCCTCGACCTCATCGCCCGTGATCAGGCGNGCACGGCCGAGGTCACCGATCGAGAGATAGCCGAGTTCGCGTTCCGAGACCTGGGCGACCACGACGATNGGGTCCATGTCGAAGATCTGCCCCACGGCGTCGTTTTCGCCGAACCCGTCAATCACGACATCGCCGACCTCGATACCGAGACTTTCGAGAANACCAGTGAACGGCGCCCGGATCTCGGTCCGTTCGATATCGAGGCGGATCGCGGCCAGTTCGGCATGGGCGTTGCGCAGATCGGCAAACGCCTCTGCGTTCGCCGTTTCGGCACGCCAACCGCTTTCAGCCAGCTCGCTGGAGGCTTCAAAGGCGATGCGGAATTGTTCAACCAGCGCTTCAGCGCGCGACAGCCGCTGTGGCCGGTCGTCCAGCGCGATCCGCGCGATGATCTGGCCTTCCTCAACGATATCGCCTTCCTCGACCTCGATGGCTTCGATCCGGCCGGAGGTCTGAACACGCAGGGCAACCTCGCGGTTCGCCTCGGTGCGGCCGGTGAGCTGGAGTTCAAGGACAAAGGCTTCCGCAGTGCTGGTGGCGACACGAACCTGTGCCGGTTTGCGATCGTCTTCCGCCGCAGACNCAGACGGCTCGGTCATGGTCCCGGTGNCAACGGTGTTCGCGACCGCAGGGCCGTCGTCGCCCAGTTGGCCCGAGAGCACCCATGTAGCGGCGACGATCGCAAGAACGATCGCCATGATATGGGATGCTTTCATGGTTACGCGGTCCGATTCTGCTGCACTGCGACGATGGCAGCGGTCTTCCCGACACACTGCCGGACCATGCTTGCACGCACGACCCTCCGACAACCCTACGCAGGTGGCCGNCGCCTTCCTGTTAGATGGTCAGAACCCGTGCACGTATCAAGAAGAAAGCCGGNCTGCATGGCAGACCGGCTCTTTCTCGTTCGGCACTGGGGACCGCGGTTCAGGCGGCGTTCCAGAAACGCTGCTGGTAAACCGGGTTGTCGACGACCGCAACGCGTTCGAGGTTGAGATCGCGCAGCTGGCGGGACTACAGCATGGCGGGCGGTGGTCCGGTTGCGCGTCTTCTTCAGGTTCGAAATCAGTTTGGACATCTCATTCAACTACGACGACAAGGAAGGGCTGTGCCGCGCCGCGATCGAAGATGCTTCCGACAGGATCTTTGCGAACTTTTACGGCGTGATCGATGAAAGCCAGGACCCCTGGACACAGATCGAGATCTGGCTTGAGACCCACAGCCGCGAATTGGAGCTGGTCCACAAGATGGTGAAGGCCAGCATGGATCTGCGAACCGTCTCGACGCAGTGCGTCGAAACCGACGAGNTTCGGCGCGTTGTCTCGACCTTCCTCGATGGTGCGATGGTCTGCTCGATCATCCGCAGGGACTTTGACCTGCGCCGGACCATCGCGACCTTCCGCGATGTGTTGTGGTGTTACCTGGTGCCCGACTCGAAGGAGCGTCCCGTCAGCCGCTCATAGGCTTCGACGTAGCGGGCTCGGGTTTTTTCGACGATCGCGGCGGGCAGCTCCGGACCCGGAGCNGATTTGTTCCAGTCGTCGAGGGTTTCGAGCCAGTCACGCACGAACTGCTTGTCGAAGCTGGGCGGCGAGATACCGGGGCGGTATTCGTCGGCCGGCCAGTAGCGCGAGCTGTCTGATGTCAGGCATTCGTCGATCAGGATCAGTTCGCCGTCGACCAGACCCATTTCGAACTTGGTATCGGCCAGGATGATGCCGCGCTCGGCGGCATAGGCCGCAGCCTCGTTGTAGAGCTGCAGCGTGATGGCACGCGCCTGCTCGGCCCGTTCCGGACCGACCAGATCAACCATGTCGTCAAAGCTGATGGTGACGTCGTGATCGCCGACCGCGGCTTTGGTCGAGGGCGTGAAGATCGGTTCAGGCAGCTTTTCGGCCTGCTGCAGGCCTTCGGGCAGGGCAATGCCGGAGATCGACCCCGTGGCCTGGTAGTCCTTCCAGCCGCTGCCGATGACATAGCCCCGCGCGATGCATTCGACCGGCAANACCTCGGCCTTCTTCACGACAACGGCGCGGCCGTCGAGCCAGGCGCGTTCGTCGGCGCTGACGTCGAGACCGTCAAACTCGGTGGTGATGATGTGATTGGGAACGACGTCGTCGAGCCGGTCGAACCAGAACAGCGACAGGCCGTTCAGCAGCCGCCCCTTGTCCAGGATTGCTGTGGGCATGACGACGTCAAAAGCGCTGATGCGGTCACTGGCGACCATCAGAAGACGGTCACCGAGATCATAGACGTCGCGAACCTTGCCNCGTGCGGCAAGCGGGAGAGAGTGCAATTGATCGAAGGCCATGGCGGTCACAGGGCGTGAGGGATCGCCGGACATTCCGGCGGGATCACGCTCTGTGACCGTTCATCACGGCACTTGTCAATCAGGAGCGACCCAGAACCTCGTTGAAGAACGGATCGCTGTTGGTCTTCTCGTCACCGCGGGGCAGGTCGATGTCGGCGCAAAGGTGGGCCGGCAAACGGTCGATGTCCTGACGTNCGCGCGAACGGCGCTGAGTTGAGTGTCGGACGCGCCAAAACGGCGTTAGAGCTGTCGTGCGGGGACGCAGGGTCCCTGGCACGTCCAGGGGACATCCGAAGCCGTCATCGAGGGAGGAGGCGACGGCGCCTCCGACCCTACTGATATGGAGCGTGCACCAACGCCGGATAATTGAGATCGCCGCGTCCTTGCTATGCACAAAACGCATATCTTGAACGCGCGCCGTCTTCGCGGCAGTGTCGCCCGATCCCGTTACCTGGAGCCCCTGCCATGACCCGCATCCTGACCCTGGAATTCTGGCCGACCTGCCATCTGGGCGAGATCGCCAAGACTTTCGACGCCAGGGGTGCAGAAGCGGACTATCACCGCATTGAGGAGGGCGACGCGATCCCCGGCGCCCATGACGGCTGGGATGCCCTGGTGATGCTCGGCGGGCCGCAGTATGCCGAGGATGATTCGGGCTACCCTTACCTCGCGGACGCCGCCGCGCTGGCCCGCACTTTTCATGATGCCGGCAAGCCCGTGTTAGGTGTTTGCCTGGGCAGCCAGATTCTCGCGCGCGCGCTGGGCGGCCGGGTTCACAAGCAGGGCTGGACGGAGCTCGGGTTCATCGAGCTGTCACCCACACCGGCGGCCAAGGACGACCCCGTGCTCGGCGGCATCGCGCCAACCAAGCTGGTGCAGTTTCACGAGGACACCTTCGACATCCCGCCCGGTGCGACTCACCTGATGGCCGGCGANAACTGTGCCAACCAGGCCTTCCGCTCCGGCGCCAGCTACGGCTTCCAGTGCCACTTCGAGTGCTCGACCGATCTCTGGAAAGAGTGGTTAAGCAACATGGACGAATATCTGCGGCAGACCGACGCCGACTACCATGCCAACTGGCCCCACGACTTTGCCGAGAACGAGGCGGGATCCCTGGAGTTCTGCCGCGTTATCTCCGGCCGCTGGCTGGATTTGGTGGAAGCCAGGCTGGCGCAGGCAGCCTGAAAACCCCCTCAGTCCGGCCGGATCATATCGAGGTGGTTGAGGTCGAAAAGGTCATCGGACAGCGTGGTGCCGTATTCGAACTCGGTCAGGGTGATGCGGGTAACATAACCCTGGGCATCACGCACGAACCATTGGCGTAGGTTCATCGGGTCTTCCTCGAAGGCGAGCGTAAGCAGGCCCGCACCCGGCTCTTCAGACGGCTCCAGTGTGACCACCAGGAATCCCTTGTCGCGGCGGACGTCGAGCACGTTGGCGACCTCGTCGAGATCGATGTCGGGATAGAGCAGAACCGACGCCGGCGACGCGCTGACCGCGCCTTCGTAGAACTGGCCGATCTCACCGTCCCAGAACATGTACTTCTGGCCGCGTGCAATCAGGATGGTCTCTGGGTCGTCATAGGCGATGCGCGCGAAGTTCGGCCGCTTCATCTGGAACGTGCCGTTCATCACCGTGCCGTCCTGGTTGAGCTGCACAAAGCGCGAATCGAGGGTGGTGATGCCGTTGAGATAGGCTTCGACCTCCGACAACACGGCCGCCTGATTTTCGATCAGGGCATGGGCGGCAGCCGGTACCAGCGCGGTGAGCGCGGCGGCACCAAAAGAGAAAGAACGACGGCTGAGGGTCATCGGCATACTTCCAGGACAGGCGCCTCATCATATGGGTCCCCCGTGTGGCAAAACAGGGGCAGGCTTCAAAGAACGTTCGTCACTTTGTCAGCACGACCCTGCTGGGTCATCATGTCAGGGTTCACCGGAAGCGATCACGCCCATGACCCAGCCCACCTTCGGCCTTTTCGCACTGATGCAGCAGCGCCATGCCGAGCGGGGCAATGTCACGGTGTTCCGCGATCTCGACGATCAGGTCGCGCTGGCCGAGGACATGGGCTTCGAGACCGTGTGGTTCGGTGAGCATCATTTCTCGGGCTACAGCCTCTGCCCCTCGCCCCTGCTGGCGGCGGGTTACTTCGCGGGCCGCACAAGCCGGATCAAACTGGGCACCGGCGTGGTCGTGCTGCCGCTCTACGACCCCATCCGTGTGGCCGAGGAGATCGCCATGGTCGATCTGTTGTCGGACGGCCGCCTTCTGGCGGGCTTAGGCGGCGGCTACCAGCCCTTCGAGTTCGACCGCTTCCGCCTGAAGCTCGAGGACTCCGCGACGATGTTCATGGAGGGGCTCGACATCATCGAAGCCGCGCTGACCCGCGAGGAGTTCGCTTACGACGGCGCGCACTACAAGATCCCCGTCACACGGCTGGCCGCCAAGCCCGCGCAGCAGCCGATGCCGCCGATCTACCTCGCTGGTATGATGGGCGCCGATGCGGTCAAGCAGCGGGTGGCGACCGAGGGCTGGACGCCGTTCCTGACCAATTCGATCAACGCTTATGCCAGCCTCGAAGGGNTCCGTGCCGACTACGATGCGCTCTACCGCGAGCACGGCGAGGACCCCATCGGCAAGCGGCTGGCCCTGATGACCTACTTCCATTGCACCGAAGACCGCAATCTGGCGCTCGATGCCGCCGAACGGGCGCGTTACTCGAGCCGGGTCTCGCTGTCGCTGCGCCTGGACTATGGCGAATACAGCGACGGCCCCTATATGAAGGACCTGCCCATGCCCCAGGACCGCAGCATCGAAGAGGTCGCCGCCAACACCCTGATCGGCCACCCCGACGAGATCGCCGAGAAGATCGCCGAGGCTGTCCGCATCCTNCGCCCCAGCCACATCGCACTCCACAACCAGCCCGGCGACCTGCCACAGGACCGCGTGATCAAGTCCCTCGAACTCTTCGGCAAAAAGGTCATGCCCCAGATCGAACGGGCGCTTGCCCCGTGATCTCTTCTTCATCCAGGCCGCCAAACCAACCAACCGGATGACACGACCTCACCGCCATGCTCTGATCCCAGCGACTTGAAGCGGAGCGGAGCATGAGCACGCAATTGTTCGATCTCACGGGCAAGGTGGCCGTGGTGACCGGCTCGGGCCGGGGGCTGGGCCGGGCGATGGCGATGGGGCTGGCGGCGGCCGGTGCCTCGGTCGTGACAGCCGGGCGCACGGCGGCCGATGTCGAAGCGGTGGCGGGCGAGATCCGCGACGCCGGGCATCAGGCGCAAGCGATCGCCTTCGATGCGACCAGCCGGGCGGATTGCTGCCGGCTTTTCGACGAGACCCTCGCGGCCCAGGGCCATCTCGACATCGTGGTCGTGAACCACGGCATCGGCCGCGCCAAGCCGGCCGTCGAGGTGACCGACGACGAGGTGGCTGAGATGATAGACATCAACCTGAAATCAGCCTTTGTTTGCGGCCAGGAGACGGCGCGCCGCATGGTGGCCCAGGGCACGGGCGGTGCGATGGTCTTCACCTCGTCGACCGGCAGCCTGGTCGCCTTCGACCAGCTTTCGACCTATGGCGCGGCGAAGGGCGGAGTGGACCAGATGTGTCGCCATTTCGCGCAGGAGCTCGCTCCCCACAACATCCGCGTCAACGTTGTAGGGCCGGGCTACATGGAACACCACATGCGCGGCGCCAGCGAACGTCACGAAACGCCGGAGGTTGCCGAACACATCCGCCTGACCACACCGATGGAACGACGCGGCCGTCCNGAGGAGATGGTCGGGCCCGTGATCTTCCTGGCGTCGGACGCCGCAAGCTTCGTCACCGGCCACATCATGCCGGTCGACGGCGGCTACGTGGCGATTTGAGGGGAGAACGACGATGACCAATCCTCTCTTCGATCTTTCCGGATGCACNGCCATCGTGACCGGCGCGGGCCGGGGCCTGGGCGCCGAGATGGCCAAAGCGCTAGCGCTGGCAGGCGCCAACGTTGTGGTGGCCGCGCGCACGCCCGACGGGATCAACGCAACCGCGTCCGCGATCACGGCAACAGGCGGCGCGGCCCTGGCCGTGACCTGCGACGCGACCCAGCGCGGCGACGTCGAAGCCCTGATCGCGGACGCGGTCAAACGGTTTGGCCGGCTTGACATCATGGTCGTGAACCATGGCCTGGGCCCGGCCAAGGATCTGCTGGAGGTCACCGACGAGGACCTCGACGCGGTGATCGGGGTCAACCTGAACAGCGCCTATCTCTGCGCCCAGCTTGCCGGCAAGCAGATGATCAGTCAGGGCGTCGGGGGCTCGATCGTGATCACCTCGTCGTCGGCCAGCCGGGTAGCGTGCTGGGGCTATTCCTATTACGGCGCGTCGAAGGGCGGCGTGGACCAGCTNGTGCGCCAGCTTGCGCAGGAATGGGCGTGCCACGGCATCCGCGTGAACGCGATCAACCCGGGCTACACCGACAACGAGATGGCCGGCACCAGCGATGTGCACGACACACCCGAGGTCGCCCAGTTCATTGACCGCTTCATTCCCTTNGGCCGCCGGGGCCGCGCCGACGAGATGGGCGGGCCCGTGGTGTTCCTGGCATCCGATGCGGCGAGCTACGTCACCGGCCACTGCCTATTCGTCGACGGCGGCTACGCGGCGGTTTAGCTCTCCCCGTCCANGTGCTGTTGGCTGATAAGTTTGACCTACATCTCGGCATCAAGCACGGAATCGGTGGTGAGGTGCGGCAGGTTGTGGAGGCCGTCGAACCATCTGCGTTTGCTTTCGGCGCCGAAGGCGCGGGTGGGTGGCACCTGGTCCGGGTCATCGAGCGACCCCAGGGTGAAGCCGATCCATGTGTCGCCTTCGAACCGGAACCACAGGGGCGTGCCGCAATCACCGCAGAAGCCGCGGGTGACGATNGTCGAGCTCTTGAAGAGCTTCGGGCTGCCCATGGCCTTCTGGCACGTCCGGCAATGGCAGATATGCGGGTTCACCGGCGAGCGGTAGAGCGCATAACGCACGGCGCCGCACTGGCAGCCGCCGGTCAGGACGGCGGAACGGGTCTCGGTCATCAGGCGGTCTCCTCGATTTCCTCGTGACTGCGTCGCTCCAGCAGCCAGGCCTTGGGCACGGCGCAGAGAACGCAGAGCGGCATCAGCAGCCAGGCCTGGTCCGTGGGGTCTGACTGCCAGTCGTCGATCACGAGATAGAACCAGACGTAACAGGCCACGTTCAGCAGCAGGGCGTTGAGGCTGTCGTCGATCCGTCCCTGCCGGACCTGATCGCGCAGAGCGAGAGCCGTGAGCGTGGCGAGCGCACAGGAAAAGGCCCACAGCGCCTGCTCGACCGGCACAAAGCTGAACATGGCCGCAGGCACGTCATACTCTGGCGCATCAATCGTGAGCATGCCGAGGGCCTTGATCACGATCACCAGCCAGAGGCCCCAAAAGAAAAACCCGGTGCCGTGATCCCGGAAGGCCTGGCGGAACCAGCCGGCCTCCCCGGCTGATGCCGTGCGCTCGCGCATCGCCCGGTCGGCGCGCCGGGCCAGCGTGTCGACCAAATGCCAGGCCGGCAGGCAGATCAGCCCCCCGCCCAGCATCAGCCAGAAGGTGGTGCCGTACGCCTGCCACCAGGCATCGTCGGCCGCCGCATAGGCCTCGGCGAATCCGAAGATGCCGAACACGAAGAGAAGCGACCAGGTCAGGCCCTGCATAAGAATGGGTATCCAGAGCCAGCGGCGCAGTTGCATGGGGTCTCTCGGGATGGCGACGGCNGCAGTCTATCGGAGGAGCGNGGGAATGCCAGCGGCTGCGGTAGTCTGATGGCCTACCTTCGGAGAGATGCCGTGGGGTCAGGCCGTATTGTTTTGCCTCTGATGGCGGCCCTGGGAGNCGTGCTCGTGGTGGTCGCCTCACCCGGCCAATCCTCGGCGTTCGACGATACGGCCCTGCGCGAGGCCTGTGAGGACTGGGCCGAGCGTTTCGCCGAGGGGGTTCGCCGCGCGGCCCAAGCCAGCCGCGATGAGATGGGCCATGAAGTGAGCTGGTATCTGGGTGATCTGCCCACGGACGGTTCGCTCGACCGGGCGATCGAGGGCCAGCGGCTGGCCGTTTACCTGATATGCAGCATCAGCTTGTCCGGTGTTGCCGNGGTGCCGTCCGACACGTTCGAGGCCTGCCACTAACGAACCATGGAAGCCGCAAACGCGCTGCTGGGTNTCTCTCTGATGCTCAACAGCAGCCTGCGCGAAAGCGGCGGCGCGGACACATCGATCCAGGGCGTCCCCTTCGACGCACCGCCCGCCGACCAGGCGATGCAACACTTCGCGACCGAGTACGAACGCTGCGCACTGGACCGCGAGGGATGAGCGGGCCGGCTCCCCCTCGTGTACGAGATAGCGGTCCGGGGTGTCGCCCAGGGTCTTGCGGAACATGGTGATGAAGGCTGAGGGGCTGTCGTAGCCGAGGTCGAGTGCGACGGTGGCGACGGGATCGCCGGCGGCAAGCCGTTCGATAGCAGCCTGCAGGCGGCGGCGCTGACGCCATGCCCCGAAGGTCATGCCGGCCTGCTTCTGGAAGAGTCGGGCCAGCGTGCGTTCGCTGGCCCCGGCCTCGTCCGCCCAGTCGGCGAGGTCGCCTGGCTGGTCGCCGCGCTCTACATCCTTGACCACCTGTTTTTCCGCTCGCCATCGCGATCAAGAGTTACTTCCGCAAGATCGCCGACATCGCCGCAACCGCCGGNGTCTCGTTCACGATCAACCTCATCGCGGCGATCACCATGCCCTGGATGCTGGGCCTGATCTGGGTCGCCGACGCCGATGGCCGCACCACCGTCTTCCTGGTCGGCGCCGTGATGGCCGCCATGTCCCTGGGCTTCTCGCTGCTGATCCCCAGCCGCCCGGAACCGGGCCGCGAGACGACCGTGTGGCGGAGCGGTGTGGTGCAGCCGGCGGAGTAACTACCCCGCCGCCATCCGGAAGCCGGGGTCGCGCGGGGTGGCTTCGGCGGCTTCGNCGGCCTGGTAGGCGTAGATCGAGGTGTAGCCGCCGGACCAGTCCGGCGGGATAGGGCAGGGTTCGGGGTCGTGGTGGGCCCAGGTGGCACGCTGGCCGCGGACTAGGTCGCGGGCGCGATGGGAGTGGGAACTCTTCGGCGTGGTGTATGCGAAGGCGAAGGCGTTGACCAGAAGCGGACGACCGTTGGCTGTGGTGGTCGGCTTTGAGCCGTGCACGGCGCGGCTGTGGTGGATGGNGATCGAGCCCTTCGGCCCCGGCAGGTAGGACGAGGTGGCGGCGTCATAAGCCGCTATGTCGTCGTCGCGGATCGAGCCGGTCCAGACACCATTGGCGTCGAAATGTTCGAAGATCGGGCCCTTGTGGCTGCTGGAGATGACCCCGATGGGGTCGTCGTCTTCGGTGACATCGGTGAGATAACAGCCGATCGCGAGCACGTTGTAGTTCACGTTGTAGTTGGTGTGGGGGTAGAACGGGATGTCCTGATGCCACTTCACCTCGTAGTGGCCGTCGGACCACTTGAAGTTGAGCTTGCTGTGGTTGAACGTGACGTCGGGGCCCAGGAGGTCGGCGGCGNCATCGGCGATGATGCCGTTGGCGAAGGTCCAGTAATCCTCGTGCATGGGGTCGGGCGCGATCAGGTGGCGGACCACGGGTTTCTCCGTACTGTGGCCGGGGCCGATGTCGATATCCTCGGTGCTGGGCGTCAGCGCCCGGCTCTCTTCGATGAATCCTGCGGTGACGGCATTCAGCCCCTCGATCACCTCGCCGGGGACCAGGCTTTCGACCATGGCATAGCCGGNCTCAAAGTAGGCTTCGCGCTGGGCCTGGCTCAACACGCGCGGCGGATGACTGAGCATNNCCTCGGGCGTCATGGTGGCCACCTGTCGTGGTCGGTGATCTGCTCTAGGATGCGTCGCGACCAGGAAGGCGTAAAGCCGTAACGAAAGGACAGCGCATGACCAACAATCTGAACGGCAAGGCAGGCCTGGTGACGGGCGCTGCCAGCGGAATCGGACGCGCTGTCGCCGAGGCGCTGGCCGCAGAAGGCTGCCGCGTGGCGCTGGCCGACCGGGCCGACTGCAGCGCGACTGCGGACGCTATCGAGTCTGCGGGCGGTGACGCCTTCGGCATCACCATGGATGTCACCGACGAGAGCGGCGTGACCGAGGCCACCGCCAATGCGGTACGGCGGCTGGGCGAGATCAACATCGCGGTGCTGAGCGCGGGGATCGCCGACGACGGCCCTCTGCTGGAGACCTCGCTTACTGAATGGAACCGGGTGATCGCCGTGAATCTCAGCGGTATCTTCCTGACCGGCCGCGAGGCAATCCGCGCAATGCTGGGCAACAGCGACGGCCGGGTGATCGTCATCGCGTCCGACCACGCCTTCATGGGCTGGGAGGAGCGCAGCGCCTATTGCGCGTCGAAGGCAGGCGTCTTGGGGCTGGTGCGGACCTGGGCGCGCGAGTTCGGCCCGGCGATCCGGGTCAACGCGATCTGCCCCGGCCCGGTCGAAACGCCGCTGCTGACCGACGGNCTGACGCCCGAACTCCTGGCGCGCGAAACCGATATTCCGCTGGGCCGCATCGGCCAGCCCGACGAGATCGCCGCGGTCGTCGTGGCGCTTGCCGGCAAGGCCGGCGCCTTCACCACTGGCCAGGCCTGGGGNGTGAACGGTGGGTCCGTGATGACGTAACCAATGTTAGGGTCATCAACTCGCACACCGGCTCACGCGAAGATGCGGAGGGCGCGGNGNTACGTTGCGACCGGACAGCACGTCTCAGTGCGCAACCCACGAGCCTGCCCAACAGACCTGTCATCCCGGCAAAGGCGCCATGCGCCGCAGAGCCGGGATCTCGTTCCGCGCGAACGTCTCTGATCCCGCGCGCGCCGAGATCCCGGCGCTCGCAGAGCTCGGCCGGGATGACACATAAGAGAGGTTGATTCTTGCGTCGGGCTTCGAGACCAGCGCGCTGTCTAACTGTTCGCCATCTCGTAGAGCGCGTCGGCCAGGACGCGGGCGCCGGCGGCAAGATCGGACGCCTTGGCCATCTCGGCCTCGTTGTGGCTGATGCCGCCGTCGCAGGGCACGAAGATCATGCCTGTGGGGCAGAGCGGGACCATGTACTTGGCATCGTGGTCGGCACCCGACGGCATGCGCATGGCAGGAATGTCGAGTTCCCCCGCGATGCGCTGAATCCGCGCGATGACGGCGTCGTCGAAATCGGCTGGGTCGCCGGCATGACGTTTCTGGACCACGACTTCGCAGGGCCCGGCATGGGCGGCACAGAATTCCGCCATGGCCTCTACCTTCGAACGGAAAAACTCCTGGTCAGGATGGCGGAAGTCGATCGTAAAGATCACCTTGCCGGGAATCGTGTTTGGTGAACCGGGGTGGGCCTCGAAACGGCCCACGGTGAAGCGCACGGTGTCTTTCGGGTCCGCAAGGTCCTTGTGCAGCGCATCGATGATGGCGTGCGCCGAGCGGAAGGCATCGCGCCGCTGTTGCAGNGGAACCGTTCCCGCGTGGCCGTCCATGCCGGTGACCGTGACCTCGAAGGAACTGCCGCCCTGGATGCCGGTGACCGCACCGATCGTGATCCCTTCGCTTTCCAGCCGCGGGCCCTGCTCGATGTGGCTTTCGATGTAGCCCGCCACCGGGATGCCGCCACGCCGTTTTTCCGCACCGGGCGTCATCTCCAGGGTGCGTTCGAGCTCATCACGCAGGATGGCGCCATCGGGCGCTGTGCCGTCGAGGAACTCCTCAATGGAATGTTTGCCGCTGAACACCAGGCTGCCCGTGCAGCCTGGCGCGAAACGGCAGCCTTCCTCGTTGGTCCAGACCACGGCCTCGATCGGCCGGGTGTGGCTGAGCCCAGCGTCTTCCAGCGCTTCGAGCGTTTCGAAGGCCGAGAGAACGCCATAGATGCCATCGAAGTTGCCACCGGCCGGCTGGGTGTCGAGGTGGGAGCCCGATAGCACCGCAGGAGCATCAGGGTCCGTGCCGTCCCGGCGGACAAATAGGTTGCCCGCTTCATCGGCGATCAGGCAGAAGCCGCGTTCGGCCGCCCAGCCCGCCAGCGTGGCGCGCGCCATGCCGTCTTCGGGAGTGAGTGCCTGGCGGTTGACGCCGCCGTGGCCGGTAGCGCCGAACTTCGCAATCGCCATGTGGCGATCCCACAGCCGCTGCTCGCTGACGTGATCACTGGGGCGGGCCATGCGCCTATCCCTTCTTCNGGAATCCGACGCTGCGTCCGGCCCAATCGGGCAGCGGATCGGGCGTCAGATCGGCAAAGGCCTGCTGAACACTTTCGGGCAGCGGGCCGAGCCCGCCGTTCTTGTGATCGATGTGAAGGCACATCGCTTCCATGGTGGCGCAGAGCCGCTCGCCGACATGCATCTGGACCCCGAAGATCGCCCGCTTGGCGTCGTGACCATGAATGGTGTTGGTGATCCTGAGTTCGTCGCCGCGATGGACCTCATCGAGATAGCGGACGTGGGTTTCGACCGTGACCATGGCAAAACCGGTCTCGTCATAATAGTCCGTGCCGATTCCCAGATGCGACTGGAACGCCCAGAACGAGTTGCTCGCAGCCACGACATAGTAGCCCTCGTTCATGTGGCCGTAGTGATCGGTCCAGTCGTCGGGAACCTCCACGAAATAGAGCTGCAATCCTGTCATCACGTGCCTCCTGATCGTGGCCAAACCTAGCTTGCATCGTCAGGCAACACCATGGTCCAATCGGACCCATGAACNAGGCTGTCNTCCCCTCACAAAGCCTGGCCCNGAGTGACGGCGCGCCGATCACACGGCGCGAACTGAAGGCCCTGATGGCCCGCTCGANCAGGCCGGCGCTGCTGCGCCTGCCGTTGTGGTATGGGCTGCTGGCCGTGACCGGGCTGCTGATCTGGTGGGCTATGGGGACCTGNTGGATGATGNCGGCGATGTTCCTGCACGGGATCATCTGGGTGCATCACTTCTCCCTGCAGCATGAGTGCATCCACTTCACCGCTTTCCGCACCCGCAAGCTGAACGAGTGGGTGGCGGCCTGGTGCGGCTTCTGGATTTGCGTGCCGCCGGTCTACTTCCGCTACGAACACTGCGATCACCACACCCACACCCAGGTTCCCGGCCGCGATCCCGAACTGATTCCCCTGGCCGACAGCGTGGGTGGCCATCTGCTCTACATCACCTCGATCCCCTATTGGCGCGCCATGATCGGCGGTCTCGTGAGCCATGCGCTCGGTCGGCTGACCAGCACGGAAAAGCGCTTTGTGCCGAAGGAAGAGCGCGGGGCCGTGATCCGGGAAGCCCGCGTCTTCCTGGGCCTCTATCTCGGCATCGCAGCTGTCATGGCCACAGCCAACTGGTGGGCACCGCTGTGGTACTGGATTGTCCCGCTACTTCTGGGCGAGCCGGTGATGCGTGCAATCCGCATGACCGAACATGTCGGGCGGCCCAACACGCGCGACATGACCGAGAACACCCGCACCAGCCTGGTCGCCTGGCCCTGGCGCTTCCTGGCCTGGAACATGCCGTTCCACGCCGAACACCACTTTGCCGCCGCGGTCCCCTTCCACGCCCTGCCGAAGCTGCACAAGCGGCTGAATGGTCAGCTCTACTTCGAAGACGGCGGATATGCCGGCGCGCACCGCGACATCATGGNCCAGCTCACNGGGCGGCGCGAACGGCTGGGAGCACATGTGAATGCCGGATGAGGGTTGGGTCGATCTCGTTCCCGTCGACGAGCTTGAACAGGGCGATTTGNCCCCGGCCGACCACGGCGGGTGGCGTCTGGCGATCTATGACGCGCCCGACGGCATTTATGTCACCGACGCTCGCTGCAGCCACGGCGGCGCCGATCTCTGCGACGGCTACTTCGACGGCCGGCTGATCGAATGCCCCCTGCACCAGGGCTGCTTTGACATCCGCACCGGTGCCGCGACCGGGCGGCCCGCGACCAAACCCATCCACACATATGAAGTCCGGCTGCAGGACGGCATGGTTCAGATCAAAGCGCGCTAACGGCGCGGGCGAAGGACGTGATGGTGCGCTTCGTCATAGAGGCGGCTGTCACGGAAGGTGGCATCGCCCAGCACGGGGCCGACCAGAATCANCGCGGTGCGGGTGAAGCCCGCTTCCTTCACTTTGGGCCGGATGTCGGCCAGCGTGCCTTTCAGGAACGCCTGGTCGGGCCAGCTCACACGGTAGCCGACCACGACGGGGCAGTCCTCGCCGTAGTGGGGCACAAGCTCACGGACGACCCGCGCGAGATTGTTGACCGAGAGGTGGATCGCGAGGGTCGCGCCGCTGGNCCCGAGATTGGCAAGGTCCTCGCCTTCGGGCATGGTCGTGGCGCGCACAGCGGTGCGGGTCAGGATCACGGTCTGGCTGACGCCGGGCAGCGTGAGCTCGATCTCCAGGGCCGCGGCCATGGCGGCAAAGGCCGGCACACCGGGCGTAACGTCATAGGGAATGCCGAGGTCGTCGAGCCGGCGCATCTGCTCGGCAATCGCGCCGTAAAGCGACGGATCACCGGAATGGACCCGCGCGACATCACTTTCATCGCGATGGGCTTCATCCATCATGGCCANGATCTCATCGAGATGAAGCGGAGCCGTGTCGACCACCAGCGCCTTCGGATCGGCCTGGTCGATGAGCTCCTGGGGTACCAGCGAGCCGGCATAAAGCACTACCGGGCAGGCCTTGATGATGTTGAGGCCACGCACGGTGATGAGGTCGGGGGCNCCGGGGCCGGCGCCGATGAAGTGAACGGTCATCTCAGCTGTCTCGTTTCTTGGCATAGCCGCGTGGTGTGTAGACCGCGGGCGCGCCGCGGTGAGAGATGCGGCGGGTGGTCGAGGATCCGATCAGCACGACGCTCATCATGTCGACATCATCAACGCGGAGGTCCTGAAGGGTGGTGTGGCCCATGCTCTCGCCATACCGGCCCAGCAGGCGGCCGATCATAACTGGCGTGTCGGACGGGCGGTGCCGCAGCAGGATCGTGCGGGCTTCGTCCAGCAGATCACGGCGGCGGTGTGACACGGGATTGTAGAAAGCGATGGCGAAATCGCCCTGGGCCGCTGCCGTGACACGCTGCAGAACAACCTCGCGCGGGGTCAGCAGATCCGACAGCGAGATCGCACAGAAGTCATGACCGATCGGCGCACCGGCACGGGCTGCGGCAACCTGCAGCGCCGACACGCCGGGCACGACATCGACGCCCACACCGCGCCAGGCTGGGTCTGCCTCGAGATCGATGACCTCGAACACCAGGCTCGCCATTGCATAGACCCCGGGATCACCGGAACAGAGCAACGCAACACGGCGACCTTCGGCCGCCAGGGCAAGCGCAACCCGGCAACGTTCGGTTTCTTCGCCCAAGGGGAAGTCGTGGCGGGTCTTGCCGCGCATCAGCGGTCCGGCGAGATCGAGGTAGTAGCCGTATCCCACGACATCGGTGGCGTCCGTGATCGCGCGGCTGGCGGCGGGCGTTCGCAGCGCGGCTTCACCCGGGCCCAGGCCGACCAGCGTGACATGGCCGGGGCGCAGACCCGCCGATTCAGCGTCGATCGCGGACGCGGCACGGGCGATGGCGCACGTGGCCCGGGTCGACTTCGTCTTAGGGACGATCAGTTCGGCATCAGCGCCGGCTGCGGCCAGAGCCGCGCCCTCACTCACGCCGTGGCAGCCAACCTCGTTGAAGACAATATCGGAGGGTGTGGCAAGACGCGGTGTTTCCTTTTCCAGCCGTGGCGCATCAAACACCACGAACGGTACATCCAGAGAGTCGGCCAGAGCGATCATAGCGGTTTCGTCGGCCTTGAGATCGAGGCTGGCGACACAGGCGACCGCACCCCGGCTGAGACCCTCTCGCGCCAGCATTTCGTCGACCAGAACAGCCAGCTCATCAGGATCGCAGCCGCGCTCACAGCCAACACCCAGTGCCAGGACAGGTGGATGAAGAGCAAACGTGTTGTCCTCGACTCCCCGGTCGGTGACACGCACGATGGTCGGTGCGCCATCGGCAAAGGGCAAATCGCTCTCGACCAACCAGGCGGCGTCACCGACTTCAACACTGAGACCGACCGCCTCACCGGCCAACATCGCAGCCATGACTTCCCTGGCCGCCTCAGGATGGCTCATGCGCCAGCCCGCAGGCGGTGCATCGAGCGCCGCAGCAAATCGAACGTCACCGGCGGTTGTCACGGCGGCGTGACCACCGAGGGCGTCCGCACATTGGCGGGCCAGAGCATTTGCGCCGTGATGGCCGCCCAGCAGAGGCACCACGGAAGAACCGTCCTCGGACACGGCCAGCACGGGCGCTTCGGTGTGTTTGGCGCTCAGAAGCGGCGCCACCGCCCGGACCAGGATCCCCGCAGCGCAGACACCGATGATCGGCACACCCGCAGCAAACAACTCCGCGACATGCTCCATTGTGTCCTCGAAACCGACCTCGGTATCAGGCAGGCGGCGCGAGAGGCCGTGCAACGCGCCATCGGGCAGGGCACGGGCAAGCGTCGTCGCAACCTCAAGGCCCGACGGGCCCAGGCAGATAACGGCAATACCGGGAGGAAGGGTCATCGCCACGCCTCACCTCGCCGGTGGATCAGGACCATGGAGAAGTAGGGTGCTTTGGCCGCGTCGATCTCGGAGAACGGCAGCACGACCTGATCGGCCATGGTCGCGTGTTCGACATAATGGGCATGCTCGACGAGATCGAGCGCTTCCAGGACGCGACGCACCTTGTCGAGGTGACGGCCGACCTTGATCACCGCGGCCGCCTCCACCGTGGCCAGGCGCACCTGCAGTTCTTCTTCGGGCAGGATGCCGGGACACACCAGCAGCACATCGTCACGCGCGGCGAGCGGCGCGCCCGCAGCGGCAGGACAGGCCACCAGCGACGAAACCCCGGGCACAACTTCGATCCGGTGACGGTCGGTCAAACGGCCGAAGAGGTACATGAAGCTGCCGTAGAAAAAGGGATCGCCCTCGCAGATCGCGGCAACATCGCGGCCCGCATCGAGATGTTCGGCGATCTCCACCGCTGCACGGTCATAGACCGCCTCGACCGGGAAACGGTTGAGATCGAGCGGCATGCGAATCGCGATCTCGGTCTGGTTGCCGGCGAGATGCGAGGCAACGATCGAGCGGGCCAGGCTCTCGCCATGCTCCGGTGCGGGATAGGCCACGACCGGCACGCTGGTCAGCAGCCTGTGCGCCTTCAGCGTGATCAGCTCGGGATCGCCCGGACCGACACCCAGGCCATAGAGGGTTCCACTCATGATTTCACTACCCGCCATTGTGTGACTGGCATCAGCGGTCGCCATCCCTGGAGCCTGCCGACGGGTTCGGCACGTGAGATCGCCAGACGCACGAGTTCGCCACCATGGTGTTCAAAGGCGGCGAACAGAGCCTGCTCACTCTCCAGCGTCACCGCGTTGGCAACCAGACGCCCGCCCGCGGGCAGAGCATCCCAGCAGGAGCCAACCATACCGTCACCGGCAACACCGCCGCCGATAAACACGGCGTCGGGCGCTGCCAGACCGCTCAGCGCATCCGGCGCGGACCCGGCGACCATCTCGAGTGTGGGAACGCCGAGTGCGGCAGCATTCTCGGCCATCATGGCGCGGCGGCCATCATGCCGTTCGATGGCGATGGCCTGCGCACGGTTAGCGGCGCGCATCCATTCGATCGCGACCGAGCCACAGCCCGCGCCGACATCCCACAGCCGTTGGCCGGCCATCGGCTGCAGGGCCGCCAGCGTGGCCGCGCGCACCTCGCGCTTGGTCATCTGGCCGTCGTGGCGGAACGCGTCATCGGGTAGGCCGGGCGTGCGCGGCAGCGCTACGGTACCCGGTTCGGCCTTCAGGTCGATCGCGATGGTGTTGAGGTCGTCCACGTCGTCTCCCGGCCCCTCAGCGGCGGTGCAGGTCACACAGCGTTCGTGGGGACCGCCCATGTGACACAGCACGCGGAGGTCGCTTGGCCCGAAACCGGCATCGGTCAGCCGCCGCGCGACCTTGGCCGGAGTCGTGCGGTCATCGGACAGAACCAGGAGCTTCTGTCCCGGGGTGAGATGGAGGTGGAGCAGATCGAAGGGTCGGCCATGAAGCGTGAGCTGCACCGTTTCGGCCAACGGCCAGCCCAGCCGTGCACAAGCCAGAGAAAAGGCCGAAAGCCCCGGCAACACGACCACCGCCTCCCGCCCGAAACGACGGATCAGCGTCACGCCGATGCCGTAGGCCATGGGGTCTCCGGTCGCCAGCACACAGACACGGCGCCCCTCGAAACCGGCCAGCCGCTCGACCGTCGCCTTGAGCGGGCTCTCCCACGGGACGGTCTCCTTGTCGGTGGCGCCGAGCAGCGCCAGATGACGGTCACCACCCACGATCACCTCGGCGTCGTCGACCAGGCGGCGCGCGCCGGCGCTGAGCCCGTCGAGACCGTCTTCACCCAGGCCGACAATCGAAAGCCAGGGGGTCATGCGATCCCTCCCATGAGGGCGTTGACGGCGGCCGCCGCCATGGCGCTGCCGCCACGGCGCCCGTGCACGGTAACAAAGTCGAGGCCCGACGCCGCCAGGGCACGCTTGGATTCGGTCGCGCCGACAAACCCGACCGGCACACCGATCACCAGCGCCGGGCGCGGGCCACCCGCGGCCGCGATCTCGAGCACGCGGAACAGGGCGGTCGGCGCATTGCCCACCGCGACCACCGCGCCTTCGAGTGTCTGGCCGCAGAGATCGATGCCGGCCCAAGATCGAGTCGTGTGGTGACGCGCCGCATGGCGCCGTGTGGCCGGCGCCGCAACTCGGGACACGACTTTGTTGCCGGCCGGGAGCCGTGTTGCAATCACCCCCTTGGCCACCATCTCAACGTCGCAGAGTACCGGCGCACCGGCTTGGAGCGCCTTGCGGCCCGCGGCCATCGCGCCCGGAGATGCCGCAAGGTCATGCACGATATCGGGCATGCCACAGGTGTGGACCAGCCGAACCGCCAGGGGATGGAGCCCTGCCGGAAGTGCTGTGAGATCGGTCTCGTTCTCGATGATGCGCCGCGATTCGGCATAGATCGCCGCCCCGTCGTTGATGTAGGCGAGGCCGCCGGGGAACGCGGCATCGACATCCACGGAGACCTTCCCGGACCAAGTGTCCGGCCTGGTCACGCCCAGAATCCAGGCTTCTTCGTTTTCAATCCGGCGCCGCTCGCCATCGTTGAGCCCCGGCATGCCGGCAAAGGCGGCGCCCAGCCGCCCGGCATCGTCTTCCTCGGCCAGGTGCGCGGCCAGCGCCTGGACCTGCAGGGCATCCTTGACCTGGCCGGTTTCCGATTCCGGCCGCACCAGAGAAGGGTAGATTTCAGCCAGCACGACGGGATGATCCTTCAGAGCACCGGCGGTCAAACGTTTGAGCCCGGTCTCGAAGGGCCAAACCCGCGTGTGGTCCCTGAGCCGGCGGTCACGGCGCAGGGCGCGGACAACCGGCAAGCCGGTCAGCACCTGGCCACCGACCGAGCCGACCCCCGACAGCTTCCAGATCGTCTGCGGCCCGGTGATCGCGTGTTCGCACAGACGCTTCTCCTCAAGCGCGTGGTCATAGCCGGGCCGGGTCATCGCGAGATGACGATAGGATCGACCCGCCGGATGGCCCCAGAACGGACCGGCCCGGTGCCCGATCCAGCGGTTGAGCGTGTCGGCGATCTCAAAACGGTTGTTGGCATTGCCCGGGCCGTCCTCGATCAGTTCGGACAACAGCCGCCAGGTGGCCCGCCAGGGCGTACCTTTCTGCTTCAGGGCACGGGACGTGCCGCTGCTGCAACCGAACGGAAAGTCGAAGCCGACCAGCACGCGGCGCTTGCGTTGGACCAGCCCGTCGAGCAGATCGCCCAGACGGACTAGGGCCTCGGCGCGAGTCGCGGGATTGTCCAGCACATGCAGACGCAGTCCGGCCGCCGTGCGCTCAGCGAGCGCCAGCCAGATCGAATCCGGGCCGGTCTTGGGCGTCGTGTTGGCGCTCCAGTCGACCATCAGATAGGCGTCGAACAACGGCATGACGAAGCTACATCATCCCCTCATCACGCCTTCAGGGTCTTCGGACCCAGCGGGTGGTTGGCATGGGGATAGGGGTGATGGCCGTGACCGTCGGCGTGGCTGTGGCCGTGACCATGATGGTGGTGATGGTCATGGGCATGGCTGTGCGCCTCGCCGGTGCCGATGCCTTCGACATGATGATGATGACTTTCCTGCTTCAGGCCAACCTCGTCCTCGAAGCCCAGAACCTGCTGGCGGTACTTGCAGGTCTGGCAGTTCATGTTGCCGGTGCCTTCGAGAATCTCGTGCACCCGGTCGACAAAGGTGTCGACGACCAGCGGATGGTCGTTGAGGTAGCCGGCCTTCACGAACTCGATGTCGGGGTGCCGAGCGGCAACCTCGTCGGTCGCGTCATAGATCCGGCGCACAAGAATACCGGTGAACAGGAAGTACGGAAACACCAGCACGCGCTTGAAACCCAGCTTCACGACATGCTCCAGCGCCGGCTTCACCAGTGGAAAGGTGACGCCGGAATAGGCCGTCTCGCCCCAGCCAAACCCCAGGCCTTCCCACAGCATGCGTGAGACCTTGGCAACGTTGGAGTTCGCATCGGGATCAGACGCACCACGGCCCACGGTGACCAGCAGCGTCTCCTCGGGCGGGACGACACCGTGTTCGGCATCAGCGGCAGCCATTGCTTCCTTCACCCGCTCGCCCGCGGCCCGTACCATACGCGTGTCGATCCCGAGATCGCGGCCGAACCTGATATCGAGACCGTTCTGTGCTGCGTAGGTGTTGAGCACGCTGGGCACATCGTTTTTCACATGGCCTGCCGCAAACAGCATGCCCGGCACGGCCAGGATCTGCCTGGCGCCACCGTCGCGCAGCTTGTCCAGCCCGTCGCGGATGATAGGTGTCGCGAACTCCAGGAAGCCGTATTCCATCGGCCAGTCGAAGCGGGTCTTCAGGGTCTCGGCGATAGCGCCGAACTCGGCCACAGCTCCTTCGTCGCGGCTTCCGTGTCCACACAGCATGACGGCAATGTCACTCATGATACCGTATCCTCTTGGTCTTGTTGTTCTGCATTGACGTTGTTCCCGCATCGCACCTAGTAGAGGCGATGCTGTTCGATCTTGCTCCGCCCGTGGTTCTGGCGGTCGCCCTTCTTCTCGATGCCTTCGTCGGCGATCCGCGCTGGCTGTGGTCGCGCGTACCGCATCCCGTGGCGGTGCTGGGCATGGCGATCGGCTGGACCGACCGGCGGCTGAACCAGCGTTCGCCCTGGGACCGCAAGGTGCGCGGGGTGTTGGTGCTGATCGCCATCATCGCTGTGAGCGGTGCGCTGGGCGGTGCGATCGCCTGGCTGACGCTCGCCACCACATGGGGCTGGCTGCTGGAAGCTCTGGTCGTGTTCTCTCTGATCGCCCAGCGCGATCTCTACAGCCATGTCCGCAACGTGGCCGTGACCCTGCGCCGCGACGGCCTGGAGGGCGGCCGCCGCGCGGTCGCCCGAATCGTGGGCCGCGATCCCGATGTGCTGGACGGTCACGGCGTCTGTCGTGCGGCGATCGAAAGCTGTGCGGAGAACTTCGCCGACGGTGTGGTCGCGCCGGTGTTGTGGTATTTGGTAGCCGGGCTGCCCGGCATCATGATCTACAAGGCAGTCAACACGGCCGACAGCATGATCGGCCACAAGACCGACCGTTACCGGGACTTCGGCTGGGCCTCGGCCCGCTTCGACGATCTGCTGAACCTGATCCCGGCCCGTCTGTCGGGCCTGATCGTCGTGCTCTCTGCAGTTGCGATGCAGGGTGCCGATCCGCGCGCCGCCGCGCAGGCCATGCTGCGGGATGCGCGCCATCACAAATCGCCCAATGCCGGCTGGCCCGAAGCGGCCTTTGCCGGCGCGCTCAGCCTCGCCATCGCCGGTCCGCGCCGCTACCACGGCGAGATGATCCGCGATGCCTGGATGGGCAACGGCCGCGCCCAGTGCACCCCGGCCGACATCGATGCCGTGCTGCGCCTTTATGTCTATGCCTGCGCGATCACCGCTATCGCGGCCGTGTCGCTGCTCGGCTGGGCCAACTGACCTCACCTGAACTTCCCTCCCCCGGCGTGTGGGAGGGTCAGGAAGGGGGGGAGCTCGAAGGGCTTCCCGCACGACTCGAACGACCGGGCTTCGATGCGGCTGTGCCGCATACCCCCCATCCCGATCCCGGATCGCATCCGGGACAGGCTCTTCCCGCACAAGGGGGGAAGGAACAGCAACATTTGAGGTCTACCGGTCATGAGCGATCTCCAGCCAGCGGTCGAGATCGGTGACGGCCTCCAGAGCCGCCGCGACCTCGTCGAGCGCCGCATCGACACCGGACTCGAACGCCACCCCGCTTGAGGCACGGTCGCGTAACTGGCCCAGAAAACTCTGGCGGAACCCGTCCGAGGCGAAAAGGCCGTGGACGTAACAGCCCATGACGCGGCCATCGGCCGTACGGGCACCGTCAGCACCAGACTCGAGCTCCAGAACAGGACGCGCGCGATCGGGGCCCTCGGTCATGCCGATGTGCATCTCATAGCCGGTGATCACCTCGCCGGTCTGGAGCTCACGCCCGGCCACCGGCACAAGCTGCTTGTCGCCCGCCAGAACCGTGTCGATGTCGAGCCACCCCAGACCGTCCTCCTCGCCCGCGGGGCCTTCGATGCCGTCGGGATCGGCGACGCGGCGTCCGAGCATCTGATAACCCCCGCACAGACCCACGACCCAGCCGCCACGGCGGATGTGGGCGGCGAGATCGACGTCCCAGCCTTCCCGTTTCATGGCGCGCAGGTCGCCCATCGTGCTCTTCGAACCGGGCAGCACCACAAGGTCGGCATCGCCCGGCAGCGCTTCGCCAGGGGCCACCATGACCACCTCGACATCGGGTTCAGCCATCAGTGGGTCGAGATCGTCGAAGTTTGAAATGCGCTCGAAGCGCGGCACCGCGACACGGATGGTATCGCTTCCGGCCCGGCCTATCGCCGTATGGCTGTCGAGCGCCATGGCGTCCTCGGCTGGCAGGCGGCGAGCCGCCGCGATGTGCGGGAAGACGCCGAGGCATTCGAGCCCGGTCTTCTCACCCAAGATGGTGATCGCACTGTCGAAAAGACTGGTGTCACCCCGGAACTTGTTGATGCAGTATGCCCGTATGCGCCGGCGCTCAGCATCGTCCAGCAGCGCCATGGTGCCGACGATGCTGGCGATCACGCCGCCCCGGTCGATGTCGCCGACCAGGATCACTGGCACATCGGCCGCCTCGGCAAAGCCCATGTTGGCAATGTCGCCCGCGCGCAGGTTCACCTCCGCAGGGGATCCGGCTCCCTCCACAATCACGAGATCGGCGTCGCGGCCAATGTGTTTAAAGCTCTCCAGAACGCGGCTCAGAAGCTCCGGCTTCATCGTGTGGTAATCGCGCGCCTGGGCGCTGCCGAACACCGAGCCCTGGACCACCACCTGAGCGCCCTTCTCCGATTGCGGCTTCAGGAGCACCGGGTTCATGTGGACGCTGGGTGCGACGCCGCAGGCACGGGACTGCAGCATCTGGGCGCGGCCGATCTCGCCGCCATCGGCGGTGACCCCAGCGTTGTTCGACATGTTCTGCGGCTTGAACGGCCTAACCCTCAGACCCCGCTGCGTGAAGGCACGCGCCAGTCCGGCGACAAGCAGCGACTTGCCGACGTCCGAACCCGTGCCCTGGAGCATCAATGCGAGGGTCATTCCGGTCTCACTCGCCCTTCAGGATCAGGCGCAGGGTATCGGCGTCTTCGTTCGACACTTCGCCGGCCTGGATCACCTCACGGGTCGTCGCCGCTTCGCCGTAGTAGGCCATGTTGGCGTCCTGGTCGGGGATCAGAAGCGTGCCTTCCAGCGACAGGCCGATGAACAGGCCCTTACTGGTGCCGAAGGCATAGATATCGTCGTTGAGCTCCGTCGAGGTCGTTGCGGCTCCGACTTCGGCTCCCACGTGCCCGGCCGCCACCGACGCTTCGGCCCCGACTTCGACATTGTCGGCCAGCATGGCTTCCAGCCCGTCGCGGGTCATGATGACAAACACGACCTGGGTCTCCGAGGCACCGATCTGCAGACCAAGGCTGGCGGTGCCGACATCCAGAAACGCCGGATAGCTCCAGTCGCCAGTGTCGGCATCACGGGCCAGGATGACGCCGTGGCCGGCCTCACCGCCGATGATCAACCCGGCCTTGAAGAGCTGCGGCACGATCACGACACCGACCGCCTCATCAAGAAGCTCTTCCAGAATGGCAAAGTCGGGGTCGGCGGTGAGCTCGTAGACCGTGTAGGCCGAATCGTCGACGACCATCTGCTCACCCTCGGCACGGGCCATGCCGGCGAACGCCACGACGCATGACAGAATCGCAGCAGCGAAAATGACGGCGCCTTTTTTCATCGCCCGCTCCTCCTAGAACTCGATGCCGGGCTGGCTCTTCACGCCTTCGCGGAAGGGGTGCTTGACCAAAGTCATCTCGGTCACGAGGTCGGCCAGTTCGATCAGCTCGTCCTTGGCGTTACGCCCGGTGACCACAACATGAAGATCGGCCCGCTTGTGCGCCAGCGTATCGAGCACGTCGTCGAGATCGACATAGTCGTAGCGCAGGGCGATGTTGAGCTCATCGAGGATCACCATGCGGATTTCAGGATCGGCCATCAGCTTCTTGGATTCCTTCCAGGCAGCACCAGCCATCTCGATATCGCGCTCGCGATCCTGGGTTTCCCAGGTGAAGCCCTCGCCCATGATCTTGTAGGTCACCTGATCCGGGAACTTCGTGAAAAGCATGTGTTCGCCGGTGTCGCCGCGGCCCTTGATGAACTGCACGATGCCGATCTTGTAGCCATGGCCGATGCAGCGCGCCGCCATGCCCCAGGCTGCGGACGACTTGCCCTTGCCCTTGCCGGTATGAACGATGATCAGGCCGCGCTCTTCGGTCTTGGAAGCCATGATCTTGTCGCGCGCGACCTTGCGCTTCTGCATCTTCTCGCGATGCCGGTCGTTGGTCTGATCGGGGGTCGGGGTGTCAGTCATGCGACCTTCTCCTGGCCTGGTTCGGCTTGTGGGGCCGGGTCGGAACCGGCCATGAGTTGATTCAACATGTCTGAGGTGCTGTTGCGCCGCGGGGTCCACAGGCCACGGGCCTGGGCCTCATCGAGCCGCGCCGCGATGTCCCGCAGCGCATCGGGATTCGCCTTTTCAAGGAATGCACGAACCTCGTCGTCGTTGAGATAGGCATCAAACACGGCGTCAAAGTTATGGTTCGGCACACAACGCGACGAAGCCGCAAAGCCGAAGAGATAGTCGACCGTGGCCGCCATCTCGAAAGCACCCTTATAGCCGTGGCGCATCACGCCGGCGATCCACTTCGGGTTGACCACACGGGCCCGCACGACCCGCGCAATCTCCTCAGTGAGCGTGCGGATCTTCGGGCTTTCGGGCCTGGAATGATCGTTGTGATAGACGGCGGGCTGACGGCCTGAAGCCTTTCTGACCGCCGCCGTGAGGCCGCCTTCAAACTGGTAGTAGTCGTCGGAATCCAGAAGGTCGTGCTCGCGATTGTCCTGGTTGTGGACCACGGTATCGATTCCGGCCAGCCGCCGCTCGAAAAGATCATGCGCCGCGCGGCCTTCCTTGCCCGCGCCATAGGCGTAGCCGCTCCAGGCGACATAGGCACGCGCGAGATCGTCGGCATCGGACCAGCCGCCCTCGTCGATCAGCGCCTGCAGACCCGCGCCATAGGCCCCCGGCTTGGAGCCGAAGACACGGGTTGCGGCCAGGCGTATGGCGTCTTCGGTGTTCTCTCCGGCTTCGGCGGCGCGCGCGGCTTCCTGCCGGACACGGGTGGCGAGCGGGTTGTCGTCGTCGCTTTCATCCAGCATGGCCACGGCACGCGCGGCACTGTCGACCAGATCGATCAGGGCGGGGAAGGCATCGCGGAAGAAACCGGAGACACGCAGGGTGACATCGACCCGGGGCCGGCCCAGGACACTGGCCGGCGTGATTTCGAAGCCGGTGACACGGCCGCTGCGGGGTTCCCAGGTCGGCTGCACGCCCATCAGCGCCAGGGCCTGGGCGATATCATCGCCACCGGTCCGCATGTTGGCGGTGCCCCAGGCCGAGAGCGCCATCGCGCGCGGCCAGTTACCGTGATCCTGAACATGACGCTGGACCAGCCGTGTCGCCGACGCCCAGCCGAGCCGCCAGGCTGCGGGGGTCGGCACCGCGCGGGTGTCGACGGAATAGAAGTTGCGACCGGTCGGCAGCACATCGGGCCGCCCGCGCGACGGTGCCCCCGACGGGCCCGGTTCTACAAAACGACCGTCGAGGCCTGCCAGCAGCCCGCCCAGTTCATGGCGTCCGCAGGCATCCACGGCAGGTGCCAGATGGCCCGTGATCTCATCGAGCACGGCGAGGGTGGCACTCCATTGGGAACCACACTCGAGAGTGCCCTCGATGAGAGCGGTCGCCAGGAGCTCCAGCCGTTCCACCGTGTCGCCGATCGTGCGCCAGGGTTCGTCGGTCCGCTCGAGCAGCACGTCGGGCCGGGCACCGTCCCAGGCCGCCGCCATCTCGGGGTCGAGCGGATCCAAAGCGAGCGCCAGGTCAGCCGCCAGGGCACGAGTGAGCGAGGCGTTGCCGCCGGCCCCCTCGCCCCGGGGCACCCGCGTCAGGGCAACGAGCAGCGAGGTTTTCAGGCCCGCCTGCGGCGCCTGACCGAAGACATGCAGACCGTCGCGGATCTGCATCTCCTTGAGTTCGCAGAGATAGCCGTCGAGCTTGCTGAGCTTCTCGGTCTCGTCGTCACCGGCGCCGATCCCGCAATCCTGATCGAGGCCGGTGGAGGCGCAGAGCTCCAGAATGTCGCGGCTGAGCATCGGCAGGCGGCGCGGATCGGTCTGGCTGGCTTCGAAGTATTCGTCGACCAGCGCTTCGAGGTCACGCAGGTCGCCATAGGTCTCGGCCCGCGCCAGCGGAGGCGTGAGATGATCGATGATCACCGCCGCACTGCGCCGCTTGGCCTGGGTGCCCTCGCCGGGATCGTTGACGATGAAGGGATAAAGATGCGGCACCGGCGGCAGGGCGACCTCGGGGAAACAGGCTTCGCTCAGCGCCAGCGCCTTGCCCGGCAGCCATTCCAGGTTGCCGTGTTTGCCCATGTGCACCACCGCATGCATGCCGAAGTCGTGGGCGAGCCACATGTAAAACGCGAGATAGCCGTGGGGCGGGACCAGATCGGAATCGTGATAGGTCGCCTTGGGATCGATGTTGTAGCCACGCGCGGGCTGGACCCCGACCACCGTGTTGCCCCAGCGGTGCAGGCTGAGCTGGAAGGCGCCCTCGGCGACATGGGGGTCGCGCTGCGGCGGGCCCCATCGGTCGTTGACCGCGTCCTGCACGGCCTGCGGCAGATCGGCGAGAAACGCCGCGTAATCGGTCAGCGGCAGGCGGACGTCGGAACGGCGCGCGTCCCAGCCATCGAGCGCGTTGGTCGGTCCAGCGAGAAGTGTTTCGATCAGGGTTGTGCCGTCACGCGGTGCATCACCGATGTCGTAACCCGCCCCTTCAAGCGCCTCCAGCGCCTGGGCCGCCGAAGCTGGCGTGTCGAGGCCAACACCGTTGCCGATGCGGGCATCGCGGTTGGGGTAGTTGGCGAGCACCAGCGCGACACGCCGTTCGGCGCTGGGTGCGCGACGCAGCCGCGCCCATGAGGCCGCCAGCCGTGCGGTCCAGACAACACGGTCGCCGACCGGTTCGTGGCGCACGACATTGCTCTGGGTCGCCGCATCCCAGCGCCGCGCCGATTTGAACGAGATCGCGCGGGCCATGATGCGGCCGTCGACCTCCGGCAGCGCGACGTTCATGGCAATGTCACGCGGCGCGAGGCCACGAAGGCCTTCGTCCCATGGCTCAAAGGTCCCGCCCGATAGCACCGCCTGCAGGACAGGGCAATCGGCGGCATCAAACGGGGTCGGGCCGCGCTCGGCGCCGGGGCTGGCCAATGCAAACCCGGTGCAGTTGATCAGCACGGCAGGCGGATGTGCCGCCAGGGCCTCCTCGACCAAGCTGGCGGCGGCCGGATCCTTGAGGCTCTGGCTGTAGAGCGGCAGGGGATTGAGTCCCTGGTCCTGCAGCGCCTCGACCAGAGCATCGATCGGGGCGGCATCACCGGCCTGGACCAGCGCCCGGTAGAACACAATGGCTGCAACGGGCCGGGCCGGCTGCCAGCGCTGCGCCATCGATTCCAGCGCGACATCACCCGCGCCCGGCCAGTAGCAGCCCGCACGAGGCAACAGCTCGGGCGCATCGGCTTCGACGTCACAACCGGCCAGGCCGGACGCATGCACAAGGAACTGCGCGGCGTTCGCCCGGCCTCCATGTATCAGGTAGGTCCAGAGCCGATCGTAGTCGGCGGCCGCCACAGTGGAGAGGCGGCGCAGCTCCGGATCGTCCTTGTCGTCACCGGGAAGGATGGCCAGCGCCAGCCCCTTCTCGCGCGCCACGGCAGCGACCTCGTCGGCGCCGTAACGCCAGTAGGCCGCGCCGCCCAGCAAGCGCACGACCACCACGCGAGCCTCGGCAATCACCGCCTCGACATAGGTGTCGACCGAAAGGTTGTGGCCCAGCTGCATGACATTGGCCAGCCGCAGCGACGGCGCATCACGCTCACGCTCGGCAGCCACATCGGCCAGCAGCGCAAGCTCAGTGTCGGCAGCCGACAGCACGACGATCTCGCCGGGGGTTTGCCCCAAGTCGATCGCTTCGGTGCCGTCGGAGACCTCTCCGGGCTGGGCCGCCAGCAGGTGCATCAGATCACCCGACCGCCCAGTTCTGCGGCGATGGTGTCGACATCGAGCCCCTTGAGGCCGATCACAACAAGCTCGCTGCGGCGAGTCTCATCGGCCGCCCAGGGGCGGTCGAAGTAACGTTCGAAGCGGGCGCCGACGCCCTGCACGACATGGCGCATCGGCTTGCCCGGGATATCGAGGAAGCCCTTCACGCGCAGGATGTCGTGGCGCGCCACGGTCTGCTTCAGCATGTCCTCCAGCGCTTCGGGCGAGGCGAGGCTGTCAAAGGCCACGGTGAAAGTATCGAAATCATCGTGGTCGTGCTCGCCGTCGACGCCGTCATGATGTGAGGGCCGGCTGTCGAGATCGTCCTCGGCCGCGGCGCCCAGGCCCAACAGGGCGACGGGATCGATGCTGCCGCCCGAGGCCATCACGACCTTGGTGGCGTCGCGCCGGTTGGCATCCACGATGCCGCGCGCGGCCGACTGGCTGGCTTCATCCATCAGGTCGGTCTTGTTCAGCACGATCATGTCGGCAGCCAGTATCTGTTCCTCGAAGACCTCCTCGAGCGGGTTTTCGTGATCGAGGTTGGGGTCGTCTTCGCGCTGGGCGGCGACGGCCTCGGGATCGTCGGCGAAACGGCCGTCGGCCACGGCGCGGCCGTCGATCACCGCAACCACACCGTCTACCGTGACCCGTGTCTTCACCTCGGGCCAGGTGAAGGCCTTGATAAGAGGCTTGGGCAGGGCAAGGCCCGAGGTCTCGATGATGATGTGCTCGGGCGGGTCCTCGCGGTCAATCAGGGACTGGATCGTCGGCAGGAAGTCGTCGGCCACGGTGCAGCAGATGCAGCCGTTGGCCAACTCGACGATGTCCTCGTCCTTGCAGTCCTCGAAACCGCAGCCCTTGATCAGCTCTTTGTCGACGCCGAGGTCGCCAAACTCGTTGATCACGAAGGCGAAGCGGCGGCCGCCCGCGTTTTCGATCAGGTGACGGATCAGGGTCGTCTTTCCGGCGCCCAGAAAGCCGGTCACCACCGTGGCGGGGATTTTGGAAGTAAGGGTCATCGTGTGTCCTTCAGGGTTTGTGGCAGACCAGCGGTGCAGAAGATCACGCGGCCGGCCACTGCGGCGATCCGTTGATGGAGACGCCCGGCTTCGTCGCGGAAGCCGCGGGCAAGGGCGTTGTCGGGCACAATGCCCTGACCGACCTCGCTGGAGACCAGGACGACCGGACCGGCGACACCGGCCAGTGTGTCGGCAAGGGCCAGGCTCTCGGCCTCGATGTCGCGTTCGGCGGCCATCAGATTCGAGAGCCAGAGCGTCAGGCAGTCGACCAGAACAGCGCTGTCGGGTCCGGCGTGGCTGGAAAGGGCGTCACAGAGCGCCAGCGGCTCCTCCACCGTGGTCCATTCGGGACCGCGCCGCTGCCGGTGCAGTGCGATGCGGTCGGCCATCTCGCCGTCAAGGATCTCGCTGGTCGCAAGATAGATGAGAGCACCGCCCTGCCGGGCCACATCGGCCTCGGCAACCGCGCTCTTGCCCGAGCGTGCGCCGCCCAGTACCAGGCACACCAAGGGGTTTCCCGCCTCGATGGGATTGCGGTGCGCGGACTGCGCGGTGGCTTCAACCGTGACGGACAAACGACCTCCCTCCGAGGCGCGTGGGGTCCAGGGCTGGAACGGGGGAGGTTTCCTGGCTTCGGCTCATCGACCCCTGAAGCCCCTTCCCAGCGATACCCTCTTCTAGGGGTCTTGCCAGTGGGTCAACGCTTCGGATCTCACCATTACAGTTGCGGGGGCAGCACCGGCCTTGGAGAAAACTCCGCACCGGCTTCCCTCGTCACGTTCCAGAAACAGGTCTTAACAGAGAGTCGGGTGCTGCACCATGCCTAGAGCAGAACGTGCGCGAACTCTGTCGCGATGCGCTCTGGCAGTCACGATTCCGGCGGCATGTGCGGTTGACGGTTCATGTAGACGACACGCCAGTTCTCGGCGTGACCGTCATCGCCGGTGTAGTGGTCGATGCGGGTGATCGAGATGTTGTCGGTGGCGAAGCGCAGGCCGGTCTCCGGCTCGAGGTCGAGCGCCAGGGAGAGCGCGGCCCGGATCGTACCGCCATGTGCCACGGCGATGATGTCCCGGCCGGCCCATTCATCGGTCAGCCGGTGGATCACCCGCGCGGCTCGGGCGTAGAGATCCGCGAAGCTCTCGCCGTTGGGCGCGGGATGGGTCGCCGGCGCAATCCAGAACCGTCGTGCGGTAGGCAGGGTATAAACCTCATCATAGGTCAGGCCGTGCCAGTCGCCGAAGTTCTGTTCACCCAGGCCCTCTTCCTCAGCGGGCTCAATGGTGCGGCCGCCCGCCGCGGCGATGGCAGCGGCGGTCTGCTTGGTGCGCCTGAGATGGCTTGTGACCCAATGGGCCTCCATCGGCAGAATCGCGTGGAGCGCCCGATAGGCTTCGGGGTTGTCCGTGTCGCAGTTGGGATCGGTCGAGCCATAGACCCGGCCGTTCGTTTCGGTCACAGGCGCATGACGCACCCACCACCACCGTGTCTGAGTCATCGCTTCGTTCTTCCTATTTGTTGTTCCCTCAAGCGCCGGGCACGTGCTCCGCACGCTTGGGTGGTGGCGCGGACCTGAATAGACCTCGTCACGTGAAGGCCACGAAGGCGGCGAGCATGGCGATGTCGGAAACCAGCACGATCGCGCCCAGCACGTCGCCGGTCTGGCCACCGAAGGCGCGCATCGTGCGCCAGGCCATGATCAGCGCGGCAGTCGCACCGGCCAGGACCACGACCAACCAGCTCCATGAGAGCGTCAGCGCCAGAGCGATGGCGCCACCCACTGCGAGAGCAATCAGGGCTTCCTCGAAACGCGGCGCACCGGCTCCGGCGCCGAGCCCGTCATCGCGGGCGGACGGCATCATACGCATGGCGACCACCACAAAGGCCCGCGAGAGCGCCGCCGAGGAGACCAGCGCCACCACCACGAGTTCCGGTTGGCCCAGGGCCGCGAGCGCGCCGATCTTCGCAGCCAGCGCCAGGACCAGCGCGATCACGCCGAAGGCACCGATCCGGCTGTCGCGCATGACATCGAGCCTGCGCTGACGTTCACCGTGCACGCCGAAGCCGTCGGCAACATCGGCCAGCCCGTCTTCATGCAGGGCGCCGGTCGCCACGACCCCCGCCAGTACCGCCGCCACGGCCCCAAGCCAGGGACCAACCCCTAACCAGGCCGCAAAACAAAAGGCCAGCCCGGCCACAAGCCCCACACCGGCACCCACCACTGGGAACAGCGGCGTGGCCCGCGCCAACGCCATACCGTCCGGGCCCGAAACCGGCAGGCGCGTTAGAAACATCGCCGCCAACCGTAGACGTCCTAACCAATCGCTGTCGTGCTCGTCATCCATGCCTGCTTATCGGCACGGCAGAGCCCATGGTCAAGCGCATGACGACGCGTGCCAGCGGCGAATGTCCCCTTTGCGTCGCGGCGATGGCGTCATCGGGCCGTGCGTTTCACGCTACAATGGCTAACTTCACGGGTCGCACTGCAGGAATGTTCTCTGATGCCGATCCAGTCCTTTGACGATATCCGCGCGCTGATCCGGACGACGCCCGGCGCCGACGCCGACGCCATCGAGGCGGCACAGGCGCGTGACAGCCAGCTCACCAAACCGCCCGGCGCCCTGGGCAAGCTGGAGCGCATCGCACTCTGGATGGCGGGCTGGCAGGGGCAGCATCCGCCCCGGGCCGAGATGCTTTCGTTCATGGTCTTCGCCGGCAACCACGGGGTCACGGCCCAAGGCATCTCGGCCTTCCCCGCCGAGGTGACCCATCAGATGGTCGCGAACTTCGAGCACGGCGGTGCGGCGATCAACCAGCTGGCCAGGCTCGCCGGTGCCGACCTCACCGTCGTGCCGCTCGACCTCGACACACCCACCCAGGACTTCTGCGCCGGCCCCGCCATGACCGAGATCGAGACCTGTGCTGCCTTCAACACCGGCTTCGAGACCGTCGGCACGGCCGATCTCGCCTGCATCGGGGAGATGGGTATCGGCAACACCACGGTGGCTGCTGCCGTGGGTGCTGCACTTTTCGGCGGCACGGGCAGCGACTGGGCCGGCCCCGGCACCGGGCTCGACCCCAACGGGGTCGATCACAAGGCCGAGGTGATTGACCGGGCCCTGGCCCTCCACGCCGACCGGATGGGCGACCCGCTCCAGGCGCTGGCGTGTGTCGGCGGCCGGGAGGTTGCGGCCATGGCCGGTGCGATCCTGGCCTGCCGCATGAAACGCATCCCGGTCATTCTGGATGGATATGTGAACTGTGCCGCCGCAGCCGTGCTGAAGCGGCTGGACGATGCGGCGCTCGATCACTGCATCGCCGGACACCGCAGCGCCGAACCCGCGACAGGCCGCCTTCTGGGTCATCTCGATGCCGACCGGCAGCACGAACCGCTGCTCGATCTCGAGATGCGACTGGGCGAAGGTTCCGGCGCAGCAACTGCCGCACTGATCGTGAAGGCCGCGGTGGCGACCCACAACGGCATGGCGACCTTTGCCGAGGCCGGTGTGGCCGACAAGGAGGCCTGAGCGCTGCCATGGCCCCCGGCGAAGCGATCCCTGGCGAACGCGAAGCCGTCGGGCTGGCGCGCGGGCTGGGCCGTCTGTTCGCCGCCCTGGGCCAGACCAGCCTGACCGAGTTCACGGTCAAGAACGGCCGCCGGACCGATCTGATCGCGCTCGATTCAAAGGGCCGCTTCACGATTGTCGAGATCAAGACCTCGCTGGCCGACTTTCGGTCCGACACCAAGTGGACCGAGTATCTCGAATTCTGTGACTACTATTTCTTTTCCGTGCCCGAGCACTTCCCCCGGGAGGTGTTGCCCGATCATCACGGTCTGATCGTTGCCGATCGCTTCGACGCCACGATCCTGCGCCCCTCGCCCGAGGCCATGATGAACGCCGCATGGCGCAAGGCCCAGACCCTACGCTTTGCCGCCACCGCCGCCCGCCGCCTGCACGAATTGACCGATCCCGGTATCTGACCGAGGCTGCGACCATGCTGAACCGCACGCCCCATCCTTTTGGCCTGACGTGACCGACCTGCGGGGCCACGCCGTTGTCAGCCTGCTGCGCGACGGCGACATCCGGCGGGTCTGGGCCGTGGGGCTGTTTGCCGGTGTCGGCCGTTGGCTCGAGATGCTGGTGGCTGGGATCTACGCCTTCGATGTGACGGGCTCTCCGATGCTGGTTGCGTTGCTGATCCTCCTGCGCATGGCGCCCTTTGCGCTGTTCGGTCCCCTGGTCGGCGCTTTGGCCGACCGGCTACCACCGCGCCTTCTGCTGGCCGTCGGCCTCAGCTGCGTGAGCGCAGTCTCCGGCACCGTTCTGATGTTTTTCCTGCTCGAGATCGATGCCTACTGGGTCGTCGCCCTGGCCTGTTTCGTGGCTGGCCTGATCTGGTGCAGCGACATGCCCCTGCGCCGCCGCCTGCTGGGCGACATCGCCGGATCGGACCGGCTGGCCGCCGTGATGGGCATCGATTCGGCCACCGGCAACGGCACACGCATGCTGGGCCCGCTGATCGGCGGCGGCCTCTACGCCTGGCTGGGCGCGGGCGGCGCTTTCGGCCTCGCCGCAGTTCTGTTTGCCACCAGTGCCCTGCTGATCGCCGGCTTGAGACGGCCAGCCGACAATCCGGTGGCGACGGCGGCAGCACAAGGGCTGTTGCGCCAAATGCGGGAGGCCCTCCAGCTCGCCCTGCGCGATCGCGAGATCCTTGCTATCCTTTCGGTCACCGTGATCTTCAACATCTGGGGCTTTCCTTTTGTCTCCATGATTCCGGTGATCGGTGCCGACGAGCTGACGCTGACGCCCGAATTGATCGGCGTGCTGGCCTCTCTCGAGGGAGCCGGAGCCCTTACCGGCGCCCTGACTATTGCCTTCCTCGCCCGCCCGCTTGCCTTTCGCTGGCTCTATGTCGGCGGAACGGCCTGCTACATGATCATGGCCTTTGTCGTCGGCAGCCTTGGCAGTGCCGTACCCGTCGCCCTCGCCATCTTCTGCGTTGGCCTGGCCGGTGCCTGTTTCGGTACCATGCAGTCGACCCTGATCTACGCCACCGCACCGGACGGCATGCGCGGACGCATGTTCGGCCTGATTGTTCTGGCGATCGGCACGGGCCTGATCGGTTTTGCCAACATCGGCCTGATGGGCGAGTTGTTCGGGGCTTCGACCGCTGTACGCATCGTGGCCGCCGAGGGGCTGATACCGCTTGTGATCGTCGCCGTACTCTGGGCACGGTACCGCCGCGCCACGGGCTGATGGTCGTTGCGCTCAATCAAGGCGAATGTCGCAAAACCGCGCTCTGCCTGCGATATGAACACATCGACACCTCCCGCACCGGCACTGCACCGCCGTCTCGGGTTGATCGGCCTCACGCTCTACGGCGTCGGCGTCACCGTGGGCGCGGGTATCTATGTGCTGGTCGGCAAGGTCGCCGGGCATGCCGGCGAAGTGGCACTGCTGGCGTTTTTGATTGCCGCGCTGGTCGCAGTCATGTCGGCGCTGTCCTTCGCCGAACTCTCATCACGCTTTCCGCGCAGCGCGGGCGAGGCCGTCTATGTTCGGGAAGCTTTCGGCAAACCGGCACTCTCTTTTCTGGTCGGGCTCGCGGTGGCGGCCTCCGGCCTGATTTCCGCAGGCGCGTTGCTGGTCGGCTCGGCTGGCTACATCGCGAGCTTTGTCGCTCTGGCGCCCTGGTCCCTCATCATCATTCTGCTGGTTCTGCTGACGACCCTGGCGATCTGAAGCATTGCGGAATCGGTCGCGCTCATCGGCATCGTGATCGTGCTCGAGATCGGCGGCCTCATCGTGATCCTGGCCGTCACCAAGCCGGACGCGCTCCACGCCCTGGCTCCCGCAACAGCGAGCACCGGTTATGGCTCCATCATGGGCGTCGTGGTGATCACATTTTTTGCCTCCATCGGCTTCGAAGACATGGTCATCGTCGCCGAAGAGGTGAAGGACCCGGAACGGACCATGCCGCGCGCCATCATCGCGACCCTGGTGCTCACCACCTTGCTCTATGTCTCGCTCTCGTGGGTTTCGGTCCGCACGGCCGGTGTCGAGGATCTGGCCGCCAGTCAGGCACCGCTGGGTCTGGTCTTCGAGCGGGCGAACGGCTGGTCGGCCACGACATTCTCGGCCGTCGCGGCCCTGGCCACCATGAACGGCGCGCTGGTCCTGCTGATCATGGCATCCTGGGTGTTCTATGGCCTCGCCCGGCAGGGTTCCCTGCCGTCGGCCCTGGCTCAGGTCTGGCCCGTAACAAGCACGCCGGTGCACGCAACCCTCCTGGCGGCCGGGCTCGTGCTGGCCTGCGCCCTGTTCTTTCCCATCGAGCGGCTGGCCCAGGCGAGCGCGCTCCTGAACCTGGCGTTCTTTGCCGGTGTGAATGTCGCCCTGGGCGTCATCAAGAAACGCCAGCCGCTGGGCCCGGACCGTTTCCGGGTGCCGGGCTGGTGGCCATGGATCGCGGTACTGGCGGCAACAGGTGTGATGATCGGAGAGGCCCTGCGGCTTCTGGGCTGAGATTGCGCAGCACGAAGGTCCAGCCTTTAATGGAACAGCGACATCGCAGGGACAGCGATCCATGAATATGCCCGAAGTTTACGCGACAAAGCTGGCACGCACGCTAACCATCAGCCCCGATCCGGCGATCTACACCAGCGCGGAGACTTGGCGTGCGGAACGCACCGCCGTCTTCGCCTCGACCTGGCAATATATCGGTGATGCCCGAAGCCTGACGCGGACGGGCGATCATCTGGCCGCCGGGTTCGCGGGCTACCGCGTGCTCGTTGTGCGCCAGGCCGACGGCGATCTCAGGGGCTTCCACAACGTCTGCCGCCATCGCGCCGCACCGATCGTGGAAAACGACGGCTACGGCCGTTCGGCCGTGCTGACCTGCCCCTATCATCGCTGGGCCTATGGCCTGGACGGAGGCTTGCGCACGACCCCGGAGTTCGGCGAGGTCGCCGGTTTCCGCTGCGAGGACCACGGGCTTCTGCCCATTCATGTCGACACCTGGCGCGGTCACGTCTTCGTTCATCTGGGCGATGATCCCGAACCCCTGGATACCGCCATGGTCGACATGCCTGGCCTGGTCGGCGACCGGCCGCTGGAACGCTGCACGCTCTACGACTCCTGGCACATCGATTTCGACGCCAACTGGAAGGTTTACGTAGAGAACTACGTCGAGGGTTATCACGTGCCCTCGGTGCATCCGGCCTTCGATGCGGAGCTCGAGACCGGGACCTTCACCACAACCGCCTACCGCAACACCATCGCTATGCGCGCGGGCGCCAAGGCGGGTGGGCTTTATGAGGGCCTGTGGACCTGGAGCTGGCCGGGCTTCACGCTGGTGCTGTTCCCCGGCGGCTACGACGTCTCGCGCATCTGCCCGCTCTCGCCCGAGAAGACCCGCGTGCAGTTCGATATCTTCGTCGACCCGGAAGCCGGGCTCAGCGAGGAACAGAAGGCCGCGACCACCAAGGGTGTCTACGGCCTCGTCGCCGAAGACATGGCAATCAGCGAGGCTGTCCAAGGCAATCTCGCCTCAGGCGTCTTCCCCGGCGGCCCGCTCAGCCCCCGCCACGAAGAAGGCGTAGCGCTGCTCCACGACAAGCTCCGGGCGGCAGGCGTGGCCTAGTTGGCTCCGAAGGCCGCACACTGAATCGTGCCATGACGGATGAATGGTATCCGAGGGCCTTAGAGTAACTCATCTGGTCGAGTTGACGCTTGCCTGGGGCCTCGACAACAACAGCTCAAGCAGCAACTCAAAGTCTGAGGCGGAAACTTGGTAGATTCTGGTTGCGCGATATTTTTGTTAAATCCTCAACTCTTTGTTACTTTAGATTTATCTTATTGCTCGGCTCAGTGCCCTATGACTAATTCGATCTGAGAAATGTCATACAATGCGGGATGGTTCTAGTCTTGGTGTTAGCGATCCGTTTTACATAGTGTAAATACACTAGAGTACTGAATTTTTATGAAGATAAGAGAAGTGGTGTCGTTGAGGCAATCCTTGAGCCCATAAAGCTACAACTTTGCTAGAATAGAGTATCGCGTTGCGACGTTACTGAGGCATTCTGGGGCGCCATTGATTATCTTGGATGACGAGAGCACCCCCAGTGGCGAAGTTGTCGCAATTCACAATAGAATTGGATGTGGGAGTAACAATTTGCATGGTTCATGCGGGACCGCATTCCTGAACAATGGACTTCAGAATGCGATCGCATATCTTCGCTCGTCGATCACGACATTCATAGCTGATGGCAGTAGTTGATGCACCCGGAGACAAAGGCTTTGTCAGCTTTCCAAGATTACAAACAAACACAATCGTAGCAGCTTTGTACCCTCAGTGGTCGAATGGAATTCGACTACGCATCAACAACCTGCGTGCGAACGATGTCGGCACAAGACGGATTTCGAGTTTGATTGGGTGCAGAAACCTTGGAGCGAAGCCCTAGTTCCTCGTATCCAAGAAGTATTGCTGACCAATTGAATGGCTCTGAAGGGACAATGACAGCTGAACTGCGCGGCACTGGCAAGGATGTCCCCCACTAGCGCCACGCCGCTCGGATCTCGTCCTTGTGGAGGGCGAGCCAGAGCACGGGGATGACGGTGTTGGCGACGACGATGCGGCCGTCTTCGACCATGGCGAGGGCTTCGGCAAACGCGACGACATGGACCTTGATGTCCTCGTGTTCGTCTGCCAGACCGTGATGACCACCGGCCATCTGGCTGTCGGCTTCACCGATGTAGACGTGCAACTCTTCGGTCACGGCGCCGGGGCTGGGCAGGAAGCGCATGACGTGATGCAGGCGGCCCAGCGACAGGCCCGCTTCCTCCAGAGCCTCGCGGCGGGCGACTTCTTCAGGTTCTTCGCCGCGTTTGGTCGCGCCGGCCACCGCCTCCATCAACCAGGGCGGCTCGGTGGTTTGGCAAGCGGCAATACGGAACTGTTCGACCAGAACCACGGCATCGGCGGCGGCGTCATAGGGCAGCACAGACACGGCATGGCCCCTGTCGAAGACCTCGAGCCCGTGGTCATCGGACCAGCCGCCGTCATGGCGCCGGTAGCGGACATGCCAGCGGTCGGCCCGGAAGTAGCCGTCGTAGAGCGGCTCCTTGCGCAGAACCTCATAATCCTTGTCGCTCAAAGAAAGATCCCTTCCTCGGCCAGCGCTTCGCGGTAGTGCTCGGTGTCGGCAGCGCCGAAGCAGCAGAACGTGACCGTGGCCGGCGTGTCGTGACTAGCGTTGAGCGCGCCCTTGAGCGCCTCGCATACCACCGTCAATCCTTCGGCCATGGCTATCTCCTCATGATCCCGGAAAGCTTGGAGCCCGGCTCGCCGCAGCGTCAAGCCGCACACCGAAATTTGGCCCGGGCGCAACTTGCTCTATGCTCCGCTCCGAGACACCCGAGGCCCCTTTCCCATGGCGAGATCAAGACCAATGCGCAGCACCTATTCCCCGCCCCGTTCCACTGCCTATGCCGAACACGGTATGGCCTGTACCTCGCATCCGGCTGCCTCGATGGCGGCGCTGGATATTCTTCGCCAGGGCGGTAACGCCATGGATGCGGCCATCGCCGCCGCTGCAACGCTGACTGTAGTCGAGCCGATGTCGACCGGCGTGGGCGGCGACGTCTTCTGTCTCTACGCGCCCAAGGGCACGGCCGACATCATCGCCTACAACGGTTCGGGCCGCGCGCCGGGGAAGGCCGACGCCGCCTGGTTCCTCGACAACGGCATCGACAAGATCGGCAACGAGAGCCCCCATGCTGTCACCGTGCCGGGTACGATCGACGCCTGGTGCCGGCTGGCCGATGACCACGGCAACATGGAGATCTCCGAGGTTCTGCACCCGGCGATCCACCATGCCGAAGAGGGTTACACCGTCGCACCGGTGGTACATGAGGCGTGGGTCGATGCCGAGGAGCGGCTGTCGAAGGATGCCCATGCGCCCAATGTGTTGCTGGTGGCCGGCAAGGCGCCCGCGGTGGGCTCGATCCATCACCAGCCGCTGCTGGCCGCAACCCTGAAGGCGGTCGCCGATCAGGGGCGCGACGGCTTCTACACCGGCTGGGTCGCCGAAGACATCGTCGCCTATCTCAACGAACTCGGCGGTCTGCACACACTCGATGATTTTGCGTCCGCAGCCGGTGAGTATGTCGAGCCGATCTCGACCACCATGAACGGCTACCGCGTGCACGAATGCCCACCCAACGGCCAAGGCATCGTGGCGCTGATCATGATGAACATCCTCAAGGGCTACGACATCGCCTCGATGGGCCCGCTCTCGGCCGATCGCCTGCATCACACGATCGAGGCCGGCCGCCTGGCCTTCCGCGACCGTGCCGAGTATGTCGCCGATCCCGCCATGGCCGACATTCCGGTCGAGACCCTGCTGTCGGAGGCCTATGCCGAACAGCTCCGCGGCGACATCGACCCTGAGCGGGCGATGGACGAAGTCCCCGGCCCATCCCTGCCGTCGACACCGAACACGGTTTACCTCACCGTCGTCGACAAGGACCGCAACGCGGCGAGCTTCATCAACTCGACCTACTTCTCCTTCGGGTCGTCGCGCGTGGCGCCGAAGTCGGGCGTTGTACTGCAGAACCGTGGCGCCGGCTTTGTCATCGAGCCCGGACACCGCAACTGCATTGCACCGGGCAAGCGGCCCATGCACACTATCATCCCGGCCATGCTGACCCGCGATGACAAGGCGATGATGCCCTTCGGCGTGATGGGCGGCGACTACCAGCCTTGGGGCCACACCCACGTGCTGCAGAACATGCTGCTCTACGGCATGGATCCGCAGGCCGCCCTCGACCTGCCGCGTTATTGCCACGAGCGGGGCGCGGTCTATGTCGAGCCCAGCATTCCTGACCATGTGATGCACGACCTCGCCCGCCGCGGCCATGACGTCAGGATCACGCCGGAAGCCTTCGGCGGTGGCCAAGCGATCTGGATCGACTGGGCCAAGGGCACGTTGGCCGGCGGCACCGAACCGCGCAAGGACGGCATCGCGCTGGGTTACTGATGGTTTCATGATCGAACCTGCGGTCCGATTGCATGAGCCATCAGGCGCCGGGCGCGTGCTCCGCACGCCTGGCTTACGGGCCTCAGCGGCCCGGGCCCGCAGTCGCGGGCCTTCGAAGGATCATGAGCTTTGCTCACAATCCTTCGCCCCCCACACCTGCATCAAAGGGCGAATCGGCTGGAATCGGCCGAGGTCTTCCCGCACCATAGCGGCGATGGCTTAGCAGAGAGTGAAGACAAGGCGATGAGCGACCGCCAACCCTGGTCTGTGCGGGGCGTCTCCAAGGAGGCACGCGCCAAAGCCGCCCGCGCGGCCCACCACAAACACATGACGATCGGCGAATGGTTGAGCCAGACCATCATCGCCGCCGCCAACAAGGATCTGGGCAAAGACGGTGCAGCGGCCGAAAACGCCAGCCTGCCGGCAACACAGGACCGAACCGGCAAGCTGGCCGGCGCTCTGGGCGCCCTCGTCACCCACCTCGAGAAAGGTGGCGGCGGCGGCAATCAGGCTCTGACCCAGAAGATTGATCGCACCGAAGCGGTGCTAACCGGGCGCATGGAGCAGATCGCTGCGGCCATGTACGGCGTCATGCAGACGGTCGAAAAGCAGGGCGCGCGCGACATCGGGCCGGACCCGCAGCAGCAGGCCATGGCCGTTGAGCAAGCGCGTATTGCCGAACAGCTCGCAGAGATGACCTCGGCTGAGGCACGGCGCCAGGAGCAGATGGGTGCCATCGCCGATGCGCTCACCATGCTGGCCGGCAAGGTCGAGGCAAGCCCGCTGCCCACGCAGCCGGTACCAGAACCGGTCATCACACGCCCCGGTTCAACCACCAGCGACAGCTTCGAATATGTCGGCAGTTCAACCATGAAACCGACACCACGGCATCACGACCCGCACGCCGAAGAGGCTGCCCGGCAGATTCGTGAAGCGGCGGAATCACCACCGTCGATGCCCGATAAAGAAGACAACGAGCCCCGTCGCCGCGGACTGTTCGGGCGTCTGCGCCGACGCAAGGACTAAAACACGTAACGCACGCCCAGATCAAAGGCGTGAACGGTGTCGCGGTCGTCCACAATGACAGAGCCCTGGATGTACACATCGGCCGCAATGTGGACAGTGCCCGCACCAAGCTCATAGTCCGTCGTGATGCCGATGCCCAGCACGCCGCCGTTGTCGGAGTGCTGCAAGGCGACGGCTTCACCAGTGAGCTGAACGCATAAACCGTCCGAGTCGGCTTGCACCACGTCCGGTAAAAGGAGAAGCGCCAGCAACATGGTCAGGGCGCCCGCGCGTGCCATCATCACGGGTCCCTGCTGAGCCCTTCCGCCTCGAGCCTGTCGAGGTAGGCCTGCCAGATGATCTCCTGATCGCGCCCGAGTTCGTAGAGGTAGTTCCAGGAAAAGATGCCGGTGTCATGCATGTCGTCGAAGGCTATCTTGATCGCATAGTTGCCGACCGGCTCAACATTCATGATGCCNATGTGACGGCGACCGGGAATGGTCTTCTTCTGCCCAGCGCCGTGACCCTGAACCTCGGCCGACGGGCTCTCAACACGCAGCAGTTCGGCCGGCAACGCGACCTTCGTACCGTCATCGAAATCGATCTCCAGCATCTTCTCCGCCGACTTCAGACGAATCTCCAGGGGCCAGGAACGTGTCGGCTCAGTGTCGGACTTCATGCCTAGTCGTCGAGCTTGCGGGCTTCATCGACCAGCATGATCGGAATGCCGTCACGCACAGGATAGGCAAGACCGGCCTGCTTGCTGATCAGCTCCTGAGCCTCGCGGTCGTAATCGAGCGGGCCCTTGGTCAGCGGGCAGACCAGGATTTCAAGCAGCTTGGGATCAACACCAGCTTCAGACATGANGTAAACTCCTGTTGCGCTGTGTCGCNGACGNCGGCGTTACTGGCGTACCACATCATCTTCATCCCCATCGCCACCCATCTGCAACAGGGCATCCAGAGTCTGGGCGCGGGCGACAAAGTCGACCGCCTCCAGCAGGGCCTGCTTTTCGGATGGCCGGAAGGGGCAGACCATCGAAAGGGCGGTCACAAGGCTCTCATCATCGGCTTTTTCGATCGCCTCCCAGTTGGCGTCGATCTGCTTTTTGGCAAAAAAAGCCTTGAGATGGCCGATCAGCGTGTCGCGTTCGATCACGCCGGTGCCACTGTGCGAACGCAGGTCGTCGGCAAAGGGCGAGAAATCGCCCTCGATCAGACGGTAGCCGTGATCGGTCTGCGGCAGCTCGCGTGCGACACGGAAGCGGGCCACACCAGTGAGCGTGATCATGTAGCGGCCGTCGTCGGTTTCGGTGAACTGGGTGATGCGTCCGGCGCAACCGATCGAAAAAACGTGCGCCACACCGACATCAGCAGCCTCTTCGTCGGGCTGGATCATGCCGATCAGCCGCTCCGACTTCAGCGCATCTTCGATCATCGCGACATAACGCGGCTCGAAGATGTTGAGAGGCAGTGTGCCCCGCGGCAGGAGCAAGGCGCCCGGCAGCGGAAAGATAGCGAGCGTCGGCGGCAGCTCGTCAATACGGTTGTAGTAAGGCAGACCCGACATGNATCTATGATCCCGCTGCGAAGCCGGCCCTGACGGGTCCGCTTCGCAGCACCCTCAAGCGCCAGNCGGGATGCATCCGCATCCCTTGGCTCACGGACTTGAACGGTCNAGGGCCGCAGTCGCGGCCCTTCACTGGCCCAAACGCCAAGCGCACTTTTGGTCGGCATGTATGGCCTGATGTTCGTGCCACAGTCACCTAGGCGAACCAAGCCGCCGACAGCTTGCGGCGACCNTCCATGGTGGCCTCGTCCATCGGACCCCAAGCCTCGAAGAACTTGNGCAACTCGGTGCGGGCGGCCTCCTCGTTCCAGTCACGCTTGACCTCGATGATGGCGATGAGCTGGTCGACCGCCTCCTGGCGCCGGTTGGCCGCGGCATAGGCCTGAGCCAGCTCCAGCCGGGCATCGAAGTCGCTGCCATTGGCTTCGATGCGCGCTTCGAGCGGCGCANAGTCGATCGAGGCACCTTCCATCAGCTCGAGCTGGGCCTCCACGCCCTGGATTTTGTCGTCGGTGGTGATCTCGTCATCGAGCGCTTCTAGGAGCTGTTTCACATCCTCGGCACGGTCCAGCGCGATCAGCGCGCGGCACAGGCCCGCGATGGCATCGACGTTGTCACTCTCGTGCGCCGTGACCTGCTGGTAGATCGCGGCGGCCTGCTCGAACTCTTCCGCCTCCATGGCGGCATCGGCTTGTTCCAGCGCCTGGTCGACCGGGCTGGGACCGATCTCGCCCGCAAACCGCTCGACAAAGGCCTTGATCTGGCTTTCTGGCTGAACCCCGACAAAGCCGTCGACCGGCTGGCCCTTATCGAAGGCGAACACGGCCGGGATCGACTGGACCCGAAGGGCCTGGGCGATCTGGGGCTCGTCGTCGATGTTGATCTTAACCAGCTTGACCTTGCTACCGGCGGCCTTCACGACCTTCTCCAGAACAGGGGCGATCTGTTTGCAGGGGCCACACCACGGCGCCCACAGATCGACAATCACCGGCTGGTTGGCCGAATCCAGCAGCACGTCGGCTTCGAANCTCTCGGTGGTGACGTCCTTGACCTCGAGCGGGCCCGCGGCTCCGCCCTCGCCACCTTCGCCACCTTCGCCACCTTCGCCAATAATCATCGCCATGATCTTAACCTTTCCTGCAAGGCTCCGGCCCTGCCAATCGTCTGATGGTTAGATGGAGGATCGGGGCGCCAAACGCAAGGGAGCGGAACTAGTCCTCNCAAAGGACCCATGGTCTTTGCGGCCTTCAATCGCTGGGCGTTCGCTCCGCTCACTTGGCTCACGCGCCATTCGGCGCGGGCTCGCAGTCGCTCACCTCGGCCCCAATGGGGCCTCTTGACTACAAGAAATCAAGCAGGTTCCCCGGCATCGATGGTCGTCACAACAGGCTCATGGCCGCAGGCGCGGATGAAGGTGAGCAGGGCGTCGGGCGTCAGGGCCGTGGTCGCCTCGTTGGTAAGCGGGTGATAGTTCACGAGGTCTGATGCCATCATGGTCGCATCAAGAACCACGTTCACACGCTGGTCCGTGTCGTTGATCAGGGCAAACGGCGTCACAGCACCTGGGATCACACCCAGCACCTCCAGCAACAGGTCCGGCTTGCCGAAACTCAGCCGCGCCGAACCGATCTGCCTGTCGAGCTGCTTCATGGCAATCGGCGCATCGTCACGCGCCACGACCAGCCACAGCGCACCCTTCTTGTCCTTCAGGAAGAGGTTCTTGCAGTGGCAGCCCGGCAGATGGCTGCAATGGGCACGGGCCTCCTCGACCGTGAANACGGCGGGATGGCGGTGTGTGGTGTGCACCAGGCTGAGCTCATCGAGCCTAGCAAGAAGATCATGTTCGGTGGCGAGCATCGTGGTCCCAACAGGTCATCGGGTGAGGAAAAGGCGCCGCAGTTCAAGGCGGAATCTGTGTGTTTGCAAGTCTGCCGTGGCCCTCACACGTCCTGCAGGTCCTGGTTCTTGTAACCCTTGGCGTCGAGGTCGGGTTTTCGCGGGCCCAGGAGCTAGTCTGTGTCGCGGTCGCTGGAGCGGCCCAGGATGGCGGAGTGNTGCGGTAGCCGAGGATTTGCTGGGCCCGTTTGGGCAGTTTGGCGGCATCCTTGGGCGGGCAGGAGAGGTACTGGTTCTCCTCCTGACGCAGCCAGCCGACGGCATAGCCCGAGACGACGCCGGTGCGCGGTACATCGGTGGTGTTGATCCGCGCGACATGTCCACAATCTCCCATTCGTCATCGTTGGCGACCCACTCGCGGGGCCAGGTGTGGCTGCCGGGCACGACACGGGTGGCGCCGTTGGCTGCGGTGAAGTCGGTGCCGGCGACGATCCAGGAAAGTAGNATCTCCTTCCCGCCGGGCTCGCGCATGATGTAGGGCTCGTAGACCCTGACATCGCGGTGCAGCGGCNGGNNCCNGCCGCCCTTGTGGATTTCCAGGATGGCGAGAACCTGAATGCGATAGCTCTCGCAGTTGTCCAGCAGCACGGCGTCACCAAGGGCGACCAGCGTGGGATCGGCGATGATCGTCGCAATCGACGGTGCCCGGGCTGCGACCTCCTGCACCCGTTTCATCGCACCGCCGAAAAACTCGCCACCGCCGACCGGGGCGTCGTCCAGATGCGGCGCCAGCTCCGTCATCAAGGCATCCATCACGGCGGCGTCGATCAGGCGGTCGATGACGATGACGCCGGTCTCGCGCAGCTCCGCGAGCATGGTGTCGACCGGATCTTCAGCTCCGAAGTGACGGATGGNCATGAGCGGTGTCCCTCAGGTGGGCCTGCACCACAAGGTAAGCGTCAACCCAGGCGGGGTCGATTCAGGCGCAGGGAGTTCGTGACAACAAAAACGCTGGAGAGGCTCATGGCAAAGGCCGCGAAGATGGGATGCATCAGCACGCCGGCGAAGGGATAGAGCAGACCCGCTGCCACGGGAATCAGCAGGACATTGTAGAGATAGGCCCAGACGAAGTTCTGCTTGATCGTGCGGAGCGTGCGGCGGCCCAGCGTGACGGCGTTGGCGACACCGGCGGGATCGCCGGACATGAGCACGACGTCGCCGGCCTCGATCGCGACGTCTGTACCGGTGCCGATGGCAACCCCGACATCCGCGCCGGCCAACGCCGGGGCATCGTTGATGCCCTCCCCAACAAAGGCAACCGTGTGGCCATGCTCCTGCAGCCGCCTGATCTCGCCGGCCTTGTCGCCCGGCATGACCTCGGCGAAGACCCGGCCGATGCCAAGATCGTCGGCAACCGCCTGGGCCGTGCGGGCGTTGTCGCCGGTGAGCATGGCGGTGGCGACACCCATCGCGGCCAGACGCTCCAGAGCGTCAGCGCTCCCGGGCTTGGCGGGATCGGCCACGGTGAACAGCGCGGCGAGTTGACCATCCACCGCGAGAAAGACCGGCGTGGCGCCCCGCCCGGCGTGCTCCGCTGCAGCGGCGGCGAGTTGTGTTGTGTCGATGCCCGAGGCCGCCATGAAGCGGCCTGCACCGATCATCACCGTGTGGCCGTCGACCTGTGCCATGGCACCCATGCCGGATTCCGACGCGAAGTCGCGCGCTTCGTGCAACGTGAGCCCGCGCGCCTCGGCGCCCTCGACCAGGGCGCGCGCGATGGGGTGTTCGCTCTGCCGTTCCAGGGCGGCGGCCAGGGCCAGCGCGCGATCTTCCTCCACCGGCCCGGCGGGAACCACGGAAACCAGAGCAGGGCGGCCCTGGGTCAGCGTGCCGGTCTTGTCGAACACCGCGACATCGACACGGGCGAGCCGCTCCAAGGCCGCACCCTGGCGGATCAGCACACCCGACGACGCACCGCGCCCGGTCGCGACCATGACGGCTGTCGGCGTAGCGAGCCCCATGGCACAGGGGCAGGCCACGAGCAGAACCGAAACCGCCGTGACAAAGGCGTAGGACAGCGACGGCGCGGGACCGAAGGCGAGCCAGACAACGAAGGTGAGCACAGCCAGCGCCATGACCACAGGCACGAAGATCCCAGCGATGCGGTCGGCCATGTGCTGGATCGGCGGCTTGGAGCCCTGGGCCTCCTCGACCATGGCGACGATCTGGGCGAGCACGGTGTCGCCGCCCACGCGCGTGGCCCGGACAACAAGCGCGCCGGTGCCGTTGACCGTGGCGCCGGTGACCTCGTCACCCTCGGCCTTGTCNACGGGGACTGGTTCGCCGGTGATCATCGCTTCATCGACATGGCTCGTACCTTCGACCACGAGCCCGTCGACCGGCAGGCGCTCGCCGGGGCGGACCACCACGAGGTCACCGGCCATGATCTCCTCGGCCGCGATCTCGACATCACAGCCGTCGCGCCGGACCCGTGCCGTGGGCGGGGCGAGCTGCATGAGCTTGCGGATCGCCGCCGAGGTTCGTCCCTTGGCGGCACTCTCCATAAGGCGCCCGAGCAAGATGAGGGTGACGATCACCGCTGCGGCCTCGAAGTAGGAGTTCGCGGTGCCATCGGGGAAGAGATGCGGCGCGGCCAGGGCGAGTAGCGAGTAGCCGAAGGCGGCCGTGGTCCCGATCGCGACGAGACTGTTCATGCCGGGCGCCAGGTGGGAGAGCTCACGCCAGGCCAGCCGATAGAACAGCCCGGCTGCAAAGACCTGGACCGGCAGCGCCAGAAACAGCTCCACCAGCATCCAGCCGCGGTGGCTCATCAGCGCCGCGGTCCAGGCCTCGACCGCGACGACATGGCGGCCCATGGCGAGCACCACAAGTGGAATCGTGAAGACCGACGCGACCACGACACGGCGGCGCAGGGCGGCGAGTGTGGCCTGGCGGCGGGCTTCGCCACCGTCTTCGGCCGTGCTGTCGCTGACGACCGTCGCCGTGTAGCCGACACCGGCGACAGCCTCAACAACATCCGTGTCGTGCAGCGAGGCCGTCAGAGCGGTGATGCGGGCACGATGGGTCGCAAGGTTGACCGAGGCCTCCACGACACCGGGCTCGGCCAGAAGCGCCGTCTCGATCTTGGTGACACAGCCCGCACAGGTCATGCCCTTGATCGCGTAATCGCGTTGGATCGTGGGCGTAATGTAACCCAGGCTGGCGATGGCCTCGCGCAGGGCCTCAGTGTCCGGCAGGATCTCGGCGGAGACTGTGGTGCGATGGGTCGCGAGATTGACCTCGGCCTTTGCCACGCCTGCGACCTTCTCGAGCGTGCGTTCAACCTTGGCGACGCAGCCGCCGCAGGTCATGCCGTCGACAATGAAGTCGAAATGGCGGGTCATCGGTACTTCAGAACCGCCATCAGCTCGGCCACGATGGCGTCCTCGTCACCGCGTTTGGCCGCAGTGACGACATGATCCTTCAGATGGGCCTTTAGGATCAGCGCACCGACCTTGTCGAGCGCACNGTCGACCGCCTTGATCTGCTTGAGCACGTCGACGCAGTAAACGCTGTCATCCTCCAGCATGCGCAGGATGCCCTCGACATGGCCGCGTACACTCAGCAGACGGCGGCGCGCATCCTTGCGGGCATCGTCATCGAGATGCAGGCAGGCGTGATCGGAAGGGGACGCGGCAGCGGCAACAGCCATGCGAACGGACTCCATCGAAAGACAATCCCACCCCCCGGGGGGTGGGGTCTGACTCAGGTGGTGTTGAATTTGGGGAAATCAAGCGATCCCCCTTCACAAGGCTCTCGGCGAGAACGGTTTCAGTGACAGCGGAAGACGATGGCCCGCATCACGCCCAGGGCCGACTCGTCCTTGGACGCGAGCAGCAGGCCCAGAGCACTGCCCGCCAGCAGCAGGCAGAGAAAGGCCAGCGAGCCGACCAGCACCCATTCCGCCTTGCGCTGGGCGGACCCGGGGACGGAGGCGACGGGCAGCAGGCTGCTGTCGTGGGGGTCGGAAACGGCCATGGGCCCGAGCCTAACCGACGCGTGCGGCGCGCTCCAGCGTGCGTTCCATGGCGCGCAGAACCGGCTTTTCGATCAGCTTGCCGTCGATTACCACAAGCCCTGTGGCGGCCTCGTCGAAGGCCGCGACAATCCGCCGGGCGTGTTCGATCTCGGCCGCGCTGGGGCTGAACACCTCGTGAATCGTGGCGATCTGCTTGGGATGGATCGACCCCTTGCCGACAAAGCCCAGGCGGCGGGTGGCCTCGGCTTCGGCGCGCATGCCGTCCATGTCCTCGAGATCGAGCCAGGGCACGTCGATGGCATCGAGCCCGGCTGCCGCGGCGGCGGCGGAGACCCGGCTGCGGCCGTAGAGCATGGCCTCCCAGGTGTTCTCGCAGCCGATGTCGGAGCTGAGATCAACCGCCCCGAAAAACAGTGCCTGTAGGCGTGTGCTGGCCCTTGCGATGGCGGGACAGGCCTCGAGCCCCGCCGCCGATTCAATGATCACGTGAAGCAGGGTGCCCAGATCGGCCTCATCGAAATACCCGGCGATCAGNGCGACCTCGTCGGCCGAGCCGACCTTGGGCAGCATCAGCGCGGGCGGCCCGTCGGCCCCAGCTTTCATGATCGCCGCGAGGTCGAGCAGGCCATCGCGGCCGCGGATCGAGTTGATGCGAACCACGACCTCCGCATTGCCGGCATCAGGCTTCGAGGCCATCAGCTCCATGGTCAGCCGGCGCGCCTCGACCTTGTCGTCGGGATGGATCGCATCCTCAAGATCGATGCACACGAGATCGGCGCCCGAGGCCACGGCCTTGGGGAACATCTCCGGCTTGAGGCCGGGCATGAAGATGAAGCTGCGGCGCGCGCCCTTGGGCGACGGCGCGGCGGCGCCTGGATGATCGGTCATGGTCTCGGGTTCCCGTGGCAGAGGCCGCGCATCATGCCGTTGCCGCACGAACCGTTGCAAGCCGCTTGCGCGCCGCGCCCGTTCTCGTTATAGAAGCGCCCTTCCGACCGGCGGAGCCATGGCTCCGCGCCGCATGAGCGGGCGTAGCTCAGGGGTAGAGCACAACCTTGCCAAGGTTGGGGTCGTGAGTTCGAATCTCATCGCCCGCTCCATTTTTTCTCATAAATTCGGTGAGATAGATGGCGACAACGCCTCATTCAGAAAGGGCAGGTCATGTTCACCCTAATCCATCACGAGCACGCGGGCGCGGTCTTCGTCGCTGAAGGCGGCGAGCCAGAGGCGGTAGAAGTGGTGGATGAGCTGTTCGCCGTCGTAGCCTGCTGCGGTGTCGACCATGAAGCGGCCGGCGTCGTAGGCCCGTGAGTTCAGGCCCTGCTGGACACCGACGTTGAGATCCACGTCTTCGGGCCCCAGGTCCTCGTTCATGTAGCGGATCGCGCCCAGTGAGGTTTCGTCGAGCTCGTCGGCGACGCAGTAGTAGAGCATCTCGATGCGGCACGTCTGGGCCGAGACCGGGATGACGTCGAAGACATAGATGATGTCGGTGTAGGGGAAGGTCAGGAAGAAAACGGCGGGGAACAGCAGGTCGTCGATGAAGTTCTCGGACTGCCAGAAGTCGGGCTTGTTGGCGAAGCTGTAGCCTTCGTTGTTGGGGTCACCCGGCCCGCCGATCAACGCCAGCGAGACATCGTCAGCGATCTGGCGGCCGTTCTTGAAGTCACACATGCGGTTGAAGACCTGATGGTGCGGCCCGCTGATGCCCAGGTGATAGGCGTCGATGCCGTTGTCCATCACGACCTTCCAGTTGCAATCGACGTCATAGACCATCGTGGAATGGTGCTTGGGGCGGTCGATATCCCTGAAGTGGGAGCGCAGCCGTTCGTCATAGCCCTTGCAATGCTCGACCATGGTGGGCGCGTCATCGTCGAGATTGATGAAGACGAAGCTGCCGTATTCCTCGACCCGGACCGGGACCAGCGCGATCTTTGAGGGGTCGAAGCCGTAGACATCTGATTTTACGCTGTTGGGCCGCAAGCCGCCGTCGAGCCCGTAGGCCCAGGAGTGATAGGGGCAGGTGATCACAACCTTGAGCGAGCCGCGTTTTTCGCTGACCAGGCGGTGGGCGCGGTGGCGGCAGACATTGTGGAAGGCACGCAACTCACCCTCGCGGTCGCGCAGCACGATCACGCTATCACGGCCGATCTCCTTGGTGACGAAATCACCGGGCTCACGGAAGTCGTTCTTGTGGCCGATGAACTGCCAGGTCTTCGCGAAGATCTTCTCGATCTCGAACTCGAAGATCTTCTGCGACGTGTAGATTGCCGCCGGCAGAGTCTGCGACATCCGGGGATCGTCGGCAAAGCCTGACACTTCGCCACGCAACGCTGTCTTGATCTCGTTCATGCCCTGGGCCCTCCTCGCCGCCGACATGGTAATGGATGGGAACGCGAATCCAAGACCCAGGTTTCGGGCCCTGCAGATCACCGCCATGGATGTGGTAATGTGCGTCAGCCATGTTTGCCGGAGACCAGCCATGCCTCATCTTATTGTCGAGTATTCCGCCAACCTCGAAGACGAGGTCGACATCCCCGTCCTTGTCCGTGCGCTACATGAGACGGCGGTGACCTGCCCGACCTTCAACCGCATGTCCCTGCGCAGCCGCGCGGAGCGTCGCGACGTGATCGTGGTGGCCGACGGCAGTCCCGAGCACCGCTTCTGCATGGTCACGGCCCGCATCCTGGCCGGACGCAGCGACGAGGTCCGCGCCGAGATCGCCGACACTCTCTACGCATCACTGAAGAAGGAGCTTGCGGGCGTTGATCCCGGCAAGGGCCTGGCGACGGCGCTCGACGTCGTTGAGATCGATCCCGTGACCTTCCGCAAGGACCACAATCTCGAAGACCTGGCATAGGCCTGGCGCAGAAAGAGAAACGCCTGGCAGACCGCGATCCGCCGGGCGTTGTTTTCTGTGTCCGAGGACTGTGGTCAGGCGATGTACATGATGTCGTCGAAGGCCATCTGGCCTCCGCCCCTATATTGAAGTCGACATTCTCGAAGGCCGAGAGGTCGAGCGTGGTCGGGCCTGAGCCCCAGGGGCGGGGGGAGAGATAGATGAACTGTCCGTCCGAGCCGCTGAGGTTCACCGTGATGCTGATGCTGCCCAAGGTCGGCTCGGCCGACGAGGTCGCGCTGATCGCCGGGTATTTCGATGAGGCCGATCTGGGCACCCTGCTTCACGTGATCATTGAATCGGCGGCGGGGCTCGAGGCCTGTCCCGCCATCGCATGGTCTGTGTCTTCACCGAACCGATGGCGCTGTCGCTTTTCGATGCGGCGTCGCACTCGGTCTATTTCTNGGCCAGAATCTTCCGAGTCTTCGCCGGATTCCCGCACCGCGACGGCCTCGNCGTGATGACGGTGCACCACGACGGAGGCGACCTCTGTACACCGGAGTCGGTCTGTCGAAGCGTGCGCCCGGGCGATCTCGACGAAGCTTCGGCGTTCTTTCGGCGACACATGCCAAGGGCGCTAGGCCGGAGCAGACACACCANCGTCGGTCCCTAAACCATGACACCCGACAATCACTTCATCGTCGACCGGCACCCTGGAATTACGGGGCTGGCCTTTACTGCCGGGTTCTGCGGCCACGGCTTCAAGTTCGCACCGGTGATCGGCGAAGGTCTCGCCGATCTCGCGCTCGAAGGTTCGACCGCCCTGCCGATTGATTTCCTGGATGCGGACCGTTTTGCCGCCAGGGCGGCCTGACCCACCAGCCTTATCCCCGCCAGAGGTTGTCGCCCAGGTCGGTGTGGCGCAGGCGGTCGGGGATGATCTGGGTGGCGAAGACGTCCTGCCAGGTCTGGGCGCGCTTGATCAGTTCGGCTTCAGAGCCCGAGACGAGCACGCTGCCGGGCAGGGGCACGGAGTTGATCAGCGAGGCTTCGCCCTCGGCATAGAACCCGGCATCGAGCACGGCCATGACATCGCCCGTGGCGATGTCCTCGGGCACCTTCAGGCCCGCGGCGATGACCGACGGGATGCAGATCGGCCCGACGACATCGGCATCCATCGCAAGCTCCCGATCCATGCCCGAAGCGACGGTGACGTGGTTCACACTGCCCTCCTTGCAGATCATCGGCAGGTTGTTTTCGCTCGCCTCGACATTGATCCAGCAGAAGCCGATGTCGTGCTTGATCAGCCCCGTCCGGGTCATCATCAGAGCGGCGTTGCCGGCGATGTAGCGGCCGGGTTCGGGCCACAGTGCGATGCCTGCGGGATCGAGTCCGGCACCTTCCAGAGCGGTCTTCAGGGCGCCGACGGCCGTTGCGGCCTGGTCCTCGATCGGTGCGCCGGGGGTTTCGGTCGAGCGTGATTCGGGATCGCGTTCCCGCGACCAGCCGCCGCCCATGTCGATCACCCGCGGTGCGACCTCAGTTGCCTGATGAACCGCCGCGATCATCCGGCCGTATTCGCCGTGGAAGGCCGCGTAGCTCTCCAGCGCATTCGACATGCGGCCGTAGTGGGCGTGCCAGCCGGTCCAGTCGAGTTCGGGCAGGGTCTTGAGCCGTTCGACCATAGCGATGGCGGTCTCCTCGCCGACACCCCACTTCCAGCGGCGCAGGCCTTCGCGGAAGTCGCCCGCGATGGGAAAGGCGTCGGAGGTGAAGTCGGTGAACTCCGGCGGCATCACCTTGAACCGAATGTTGACCGGAATGGTCCGGCCGGTGCGCCGGGCAGCAGCCAGCACCAGATCGATCTCCTCGGCCGCATCCATGTTGACGGTGATCCCGAGCTCGGCGGCACGGTCGAGCTCCTCGACCGTCTTGTTACCTCCGTTCAGCGCAATCTTCGACGGATCCGCGCCACCGGCGAAGGTCGCCTCGATCTCCGGGATGCCAAAACAGTCCCCGCCTGCGCCCTCGTCGAACAGCACGGCGCGTACCGCCATGTTGGGACAGCACTTAATCGCGAACATCACATTGACCGGTCCGGGCCAGACCGCCGCAAAGGCCTCACGTGCCCGCCGGTAGTTGCCGCGCAGGGTCGCTTCGGAGAAGACGAACAGCGGCGAACCGAACTGCGCCACCACGTCGGACGCGCGCGTCTCCTCAATCATCAGGTGCCCATCGGCATCCACCGAGAGATGGTCGTTGGCCGTGAGCACGGCTTCGAAGGTTTCGGCAGCGGTGGTCATGATGAACTCTCCCGTTCCGTCGGTATGAATGCTTACCAGTCCGAGGGTGAATAGTTGCCGCGAACGACATAGTCGTAGTGCACCGGCATGGTGATCTTGTCGGTCAGCCCCAGCGTCTCGGCGGTATGCCAGGGCCAATAGGCGTCCTTGAGCGAGGCGGTGGCGATCAGTGCCAAATCGGCGTCACCTTTCGTGATGAGGGTGTTGGCCTGCTCGGCGGTGGCGATGTCACCGACCACGGCGATGGGGATCGGAACCTCGTCGCGCAGGCGGCGGCCGAAGGGCACATGCCACATCGACTCCCGGGGCAGGTCCTCGCCGGGCACGTTGAAGCCCGAACTGCAGTCGATCATGTCGACACCCTCGGTCTTCAGCAGACCGGACAGCGCCACGGTGTCCTCCAATGTCCAGCCGTCAGCGGTCCAGTCGACGCAGGACAGGCGCATCATCAGCGGCATGGCATCGGGCATCACGCGGCGGCAGGCACGGGTGATCTCGAGCGCCAGGCGGATGCGGTTGGTAAAGCTGCCACCCCAGGCGTCATCGCGCCGGTTGGTCAGCGGCGAATAGAACTGGTGAATCAGATAGCCGTGGGCACCGTGAATCTCGACGATGTCGAACCCGGCCTCGACGCTGCGCCGCGCAGCCTGCGCGAAGGCCTCGATGACATCGGCGATATCGGTTTCGGTCATGGCATGGGGCGTGTGGCAGATGTCGCCATCGGCGCCGTCGAAGGATTCGGCCATAGGTGCGATCGTTTCCCACGCGCCCTCGTCGGCGGTGAGCGAATGATCCCCGTCCCAGGGTGTGTGAACACTGGCCTTGCGCCCAGCGTGCGCGATCTGCATCGCCGTCGCCGAACCATGCGCCTTGCAGAAGGTCACCATGCGGGTCAGGCCCTCGATGTGGTCATCCTTCCAGATACCCAGACAGCCCGGCGTGATGCGCCCGCGCGCCTCAACACCCGAGGCTTCGGCGATCACCAGCCCGGCCCCGCCGACCGCACGGCTGCCAAGGTTCACGACATGCCAGTCGTTGGTGAAGCCGTCAGTGCTGGCGTACTGGCACATCGGCGAGATGCCGACCCTGTTGCGCATCGTGACGCCGCGCAGGGTGAGAGGATCGAAAAGGTCGGGCATCAAAGGTCTCCCCCGGAACGTTGCCACGAGTCTTAGGTCAAGTTTGCCATATGCGCCATCGCATCGGTGGCGTTAAGACCGTATGGTGCGGATCGCCAATCCGGAGACGGTATGCCCGCAGCGCCACTAGACCGGCCCGTGACACGCAGGGGCCTTGCCGCCTGGTGCCTGTTCGACTGGGCGAATTCGCCCACGCCGACCGTGGTCGTGACCTTCGTGTTCGCGCCCTACTTCGCGCGCGGCATTGTGGACAACGAAGCCGATGGCCTGGCGCTGTGGAGCTGGGGCATCGCGATCTCGGCCCTGGTCATCGCCGTGCTTGCCCCGCTGACCGGCGCGATCGCGGATGCCAGTGGCCGGCGCAAACCCTGGATCGCCGGCTTCAGCCTTCTGACTATCGTGGCGACCGGCCTGCTGTGGTTCTGCGCACCGGAGGCACACTGGATCATCCCCACCCTGGTGCTGGTCGCCCTTGTGAACATCGGCTTTGAAACAGCAACAGTGTTCTACAACGCGATGCTGCCCGATCTCGCCTACAACAGAACCACGGGTCGCCTATCGGGCTGGGCCTGGGGCCTGGGATACGGCGGCGGCATCGCCTGCCTGGTGATCGCGCTGGTGGTCTTTGTCATGCCCGAGGTCGCTCCCTTCGGGCTCGACAAGGACGGCAGCGAACACATCCGCGCGGTCGCCCTGCTGGTTGCTCTCTGGTTCGTCGTGTTCGGCTGGCCGCTGTTTGTCTGGACCCCGGACCGGGTCTCCGCCGGCGCACCGCTGGGTGTCTCGATGCGGCGCGGCGTGCGCCGTCTGGTCGAGACCACGCTGGAGCTAGGCCAACACCGGATCATCGTGCACTTCCTGATCGCACGCCTGCTCTACATCGACGGCCTCAACACCCTGTTCGCGCTGGGCGGTGTTTACGCTGCCACGGCATTTGCCATGGACGAGGAGGGCATGCTGACCTTTGCCATCGCGCTCAACATCACCGCAGGCCTCGGCGCCTTCGGCTTCGGCTGGATGGACGACCGGATCGGCGCACGGCGGACCCTGACCGTGACGCTGAGCTGCCTGATGGCCGTGAGCCTGGCGATCCTGCTGGTGCAGTCGGCCCTGTGGTTCTGGATCCTGGGCCTGGTCCTGGGCCTCTTCATCGGACCCGTGCAGTCGGCCAGCCGATCGCTCATGGCGCGGCTTGCACCGCCGGAGATGACCGGCGAGATGTTCGGCTTCTTCGCACTTTCCGGAAAGCTCACCAGCTTCGCAGGGCCCCTTCTGGTCGGCCTCGTCGCCTATGCCACCGACAGCCAGCGCCTGGGTATGGCGGTGATCGTGGTGCTGATGGCTCTCGGTCTGCTCGTCCTGCGCACGGTGCCGGAACCGGGAGACCGGACCGGCGATTAGGCTCCGGTCGCCAACCGCTACTTTGTTTGGTCCGGCGGGAGGTGTTCGACGATCTGCGTCGTGTCGTCCAGCGTGATGTCGCGATAGTGCTCGCGCATGCCTGCGAGCATGACATGGTTGGGCCAGTCGTCCTCATGGTCGACCAAAGCGGCGGCATCGCGCAACGGAAAATCCGTGCGGCGCGTGATCCAGACCACCACCGTGCTGCTGGGATCATCGTCACAGATGCAGGTCATCCGCCTGGGCTCGATGCGCAGCTCGCGCCAGCGGGTGGTCGAGGTCTTGGAACCATTCAGGATCTCGGGAAACAGGCGTCCCACGACACCCAGCGACTGCATCACAGCCCTTCGCCGCGCATCAGGCGGGGCAGCTTGCCGACCAAGCCCATGGCGTGGCGCATGAAAAAGCGCTTGAGTGGCGGCACCTGGTTCACCGCGCCGAGCCCGAGATTGCGGGCCAGCGCGACCGGCGAAAAGGCATTCGAGAACAGGCGGTTGAGTGAATCGGTCACCGTGACCAGCGCCATCGTGTCGGTCCGGCGCCAGCGGGCATAGGCTTCCAGCAGGCTGGTGTCTCCGGGGTCGAGCCCCAGGCGGCGGCCGTCGGCCAAGACCTCGGCCAGCACGGCGACATCGCGGATCCCGAGATTGTAGCCCTGGCCTGCGATCGGATGGATGGTATGCGCGGCATCGCCGACCAGCGCCAGACGGGGATCGGTGTAGCGCCCGGCCAGGTTCAGCCCCAGCGGATAGCTCCATGTGGGGCCGACGACTTCGAGCTCGCCCAGGAAGTCGCCGAAGCGCCAGGCGATCTCTTCCAGGAACTCATCCTCGTCGAGCTCCAGCACACGCCGCGCGATGGCGTCCTTTTCGGTCCAGACCAGCGAGGAGATATTGCCGGGCAACGGCAGGATCGCGAAGGGACCCGACGGCAGGAACCGCTCGTGGGCGATACCACGGTGATCGTGTTCGTGACGCACGGTGCAGACGATGCCGTGCTGGCCGTAGCTGTGGCTCCACGCCCCGATGCCGGTCATCGCGCGCAGCGGCGAGGCCTTGCCGTCGCAGGCGATGGCAAGGCGGCTGGTGAGCCGGGCGCCATCGGCCATCGTCAGCGTGACCTCGTCATTGCTGCGCGTCAGGGCGGCCACCTCGGCCGGGGCAACAACCGTGACCCGACCGGTCGCCGCCACGGCGGCATAGAGCGCGCGGCGGATAAAACGGTTCTCCAGGATCCAGCCCAGCGGATGGTCGCCGGCATCAGCGTGGTCGTAATGCAGAAAGAGCGGCGCATCGCGGTCCGACACGCGGATCTCCAGGATCGGCTGGGCATGGGGCGCCATGGCCTCCCAGGCGCCGAGCCCGTCGAGCACCAGCTTCGACGAATAGGCGATCGACGACACCCGGCCATCGAAGCTGTCCGACAGCATGGCGGCGGAATCAGTGCGGTCGACCAGCGCGACATCATAGCCGGCTTGTGCGAGCGCGAGTGCGGAGGTCAGGCCGTTCATGCCGCCGCCAACGACGGCGATGTCACAGTGCGTGGTCATGACGGCATTCAACACCCGTGTTGGGGACCTGTCACCACTGGCTGCAGCCGGCGGGGTCTGCTAGGCAGATGGTGCGTAAAGGTTAGGAGAACAAGCATGGCGGCATGGCATGAGATGACGGGGTTGCAGCTGGGCGAGGCGATCGCCGACGGCAGCATCGATCCTGTGGAGCTGGCCACATTCTTTCTGGACCGCATCGTCGCGGAGGATCCCGGCAAGCGCATATTCATTCGCATGGACCCCCAGCGCACCCAAGCCGAGGCCGAGGCCGCACAGGCGCGCCGACGCGCCGGCCTGCGCCGGGGGCCGCTCGACGGCGTGCCGGTGTCGTGGAAGGATCTCGCCGATGTCGCCGGGGTCGAGACCACCATGGCGACCCGCGCACTCAAGGGCCGCGTGCCGAAGACCGACGCCCTGCTCCTGAGCCGCGCGACCCATGCCGGGACCGTGTTCCTGGGCAAGACCAACATGACCGAGTTTGCGTTCTCGGGGCTCGGCATCAACACGACCCACGAGACGCCGGCCAACGCCTGCGACACAGAGGTCGAACGGATTCCCGGCGGCTCGTCATCGGGCGCAGGCGTTGCGGTGGCGCGCGGACTGGGACCGATCGCGATCGGCAGCGACACTGGCGGATCGGTCCGCATCCCCGCCTCGCTCAACGGCATCACGGGCCTGAAGACGACCATCGGCGCCCTGCCGCTCGACGGCGTGCTACCGCTCTCGCCCCTGCTCGACACCATCGGGCCGCTCACCGCCGATGTCGGCGATGCCGCGGCCATGTGGTCGGTGCTGGCCGGACGACCCATGGCCGATCTCAGCGGTGTCGACCTCAAGGGACGGCTGTTTGTCGCGGTTGCCGATTCGCTGTGGTCGGACGTCGACCCCGGTGTCGACCGCGCCTGCCGCGCCGCCGCCGCGAAGCTGGAAGCCGCTGGCGCGGCCGTGGAATGGCACGACGTGCCCGAGCTCGCCGAATCCATGGAGGCGATGATCTCGATGGGCGGGCTGGTCACAACCGATGCCTGGTCGTGCTGGTCCGACCTGATCGACAACGCCCCCGACGCGATCTTCCCGCCGATGCTGCCGCGCTTCCGGTCCGGCACCAAACAGGCCGGCCACGACCTGCTGCGCCTGATGCGCCGGCTCGAGGAGATCTCGGCCGACCTGCACCGCAAGCTCGCCGGCTGCGATGCGATGATCGCGCCCACCGTGCCGATCAGCCCGCCCGCCATCGCCGACCTGATCGACGATCTCGACGCCTACACCCGGACCAACGTGATGACCCTGCGCAACACCACCCCGGGCAACCTGACCAAACTCTGCGCACTTTCGGTCCCCTGCGGCCCCGACGACCTCGGCCTGCCCGCCGGCCTGATGCTGATGCAACGCCCGCAGCAGGAAGAAGCCCTGCTGCGTCTCGGCAAAGCGGTCGAGACGGCGCTGATCTGAACACACGGGCTGGCCCCGGCGCGGTTCTTTATGTATCGGTGAGGTATGACCTCACCGAACACGAGCACCCCCGCCGACCCCCGGGTCGAGGCGGCCCGCGAGTATGCCGATGTGTCACCGCCGGAGGGTGGCGGGCGCGACCTGCATCCGCATGTGCTGGGCATTCTTCTGGTCATCTTCGGGCTGGCGCTGATCAACACTTCCGATGCCATCGCCAAATGGACCATCGAAGATCTGCCTCTGTTTCTGGTGATCCTGTTTCAGGCCATCGGCCTGATGGCGCTGGCGCCTTTGGTCGCGCGCGAGCCGCGCCCGTTGACCCTGATCCGCACGTCGGACCCGTGGTGGCAGGCCGCGCGGTCTGTCTGCCAGCTCTGCAGTGGGCTGTCGTTTTATGCCGGACTGCAGGTTCTGCAGTTCGCCGATGTCGTGGCAATCCTGTTCATCGGACCCCTGGTCGTCTCGGCCCTAGCCCATGTCTTCTTGGGCGAACATGTCGGGCCGCGCCGCTGGGCGGCCTGCGGGGTGGGCCTGATCGGCGGGCTGATCATCGTGCGGCCGGGCACCGACGTGATGGGCTGGGCCGCGGTCTGGCCGGTGCTGGCGGTATGTTTCTGGTCGGTCTACATCGTCATCACCCGGCGCATCTCGCCGTGCAACTCCACCGGCAACATGATGCTCTGGGCCTCGCTGGCGCCGCTCACCGTGAGCGCGGTGGCCGTGGTGCTGATCTGGCAGGCCGATTCGCTGACCGTCGGTGCCATGGCCCTTTCCTGGAAGCCCCTGAACGGCTGGCAGTGGGCGGGCCTGATCGCGATCGGCCTGATGTCCGCCGTCAGCAACGGCGTGACGATCCGGGCCTACAGCATCGCCCCGGCCTCGCTGCTGGCACCGTTCAGCTATCTCGAGATCGTCGGCGCGGTTCTGTTCGGCTGGCTCATCTGGCAGGAGTTCCCCGACGCCTGGACCTGGATCGGCGCGGCAATCATCGTGGCCGCCGGTCTCTACGTGCTGCGGCGTGAAGCCGTCGCGGCGCGCAAGACGTGACAGCGGGCCCAACATCCTCTCAAGTCCAGGCGGCACCCCTGTTGGGGATCGGCCTTTACCTCGTTGCCTTGACCGGCGTGGTGGCCGCCAACACGGTCGGCAAAATCATGATCGATACCATGCCGGTCTGGCAGGTGGTGCTGGCCCAGATTGCCGGACTGATGCTGGCCGGGTTTGTCTTCGGGCGGACCCTCAGGATCGACCGCCTGCTGCGGACCGAACGTCTGGGTCTGCAGATCGCCCGCACCCTGTGCCAGTTCGGCGCGGTGGTGTGCTTCTATCATGGCCTGCCGCACCTGCCGCTGGCCGACATCACTGGCATCATGCTGCTGCTGCCGCTGGCGATCACCGCCATGGCGGCGCTCTTCCTGAAGGAGTCGGTCGGCTGGCGGCGCTGGACCGCCTGCATCACGGGTCTGATCGGCGCCCTGCTGATCGCCCGGCCCGGCCTGACCGGCGCACACCCAGGCGCGCTGTGGCCATTTGGCACCGTGGTGCTGTTTGCGCTCTACACCGTGCTGACCCGCAAGGTCTCGGCCGATGACCCCGCGCCCAACTCCATGGTCTGGGCCGCACTCGCAACCGTGACCGTACTCGGTGTGGCGGGCCCGGCCTATTGGGTGGCGCCGGACTGGGTCGGCTGGCTCGCGCTCGGCGCGATTGCGCTCTTCTCGGGCGTCGCCAACAGCGCGCGCATCCAGGCCCTGGCGATGGCCCCGGCCTCGCTGCTGGCGCCCTTCGGTTACACCCAGATCGTCACCGCAACCGTCGTGGGCCTGATCGTGTTCGGTGACCTGCCCGATGGCTGGAGCTTTGCCGGCATTGCGGTGATCGTGCTCTCGGGCCTTTATGTCTGGCACCGCGAACGGGTGCGCGGCAGCGGGAGCGCAGCATGAGCAATAGACCGGGATTGCCCGAAGAGGCCATGAACCGGCCGCAGAATCTCGCGGCGGGCACGGCCAACCCGCATCTCAAGGGCATTGTCTTAATTCTGATCTCGCTCGCCCTGATCAACGCGAGCGACGTCGCCGCCAAGCTCTCGATCGACGCGGTGACCGTCTTACAGGTCGCGTTCATCCAGTCGCTGGGGTTCTTCGCGATCGGGTTCATTGTCTCCCGAAGCCTCAACGCACCCGGTATCCTGAAGTCACGGCACTGGCGGCTGCATCTGCTGCGTTCGGTCTGCATCCTTCTGTCGTCGATCTTCTACTTTAAGGGCCTAGAGACGATGGATCTGGCCGACATCATCTCCATCATCCTGCTGGGACCGCTGCTGGTGACCATGCTGGCCGCGGTGGTGCTGAAGGAAAAGGCCGGGCCGCGGCGCTGGGCCGCGTGCCTAGTGGGCTTCGGCGGTGCCCTGCTGATCATCCGACCGGGACTCGACGGTGTCGGCATCGCCGCCCTGTGGCCGCTGGCCTGCATCTCGCTCTATTCGGTCCATGTCATCGCGACACGCTATCTCTCGGCCACGGAATCAACCGGCACGATCATTTTGTGGTCCCCGATTGTGGGCGTCGTCGTGCTGGGAGCGGCGACACCCTTCTACTGGGTCTGGCCCGACCTCACGACCTGGATCGGACTGCTCGCGGTCGCATTCTTCTCGAGTGTCAGCAACGCTTTCCGTATTCGGGCGCTGGGCTACGCCCCGGCTTCGGTGCTCGCACCGTTCAGCTATGCCGAAATCATCGGCGGCACTGTCGCGGGACTGCTGGTCTTCGGCACCTTCCCCGATGGCTGGTCCTGGATCGGCATCGCCATCATCGTCGGTTCGGGCCTCTATGTCTGGCACCGGGAGCGCCTTAGGGCCGGCGCATGAACCCGCTGGACGCCCTGGAACGTGTTCCGGCTGCGATCCTTCTGATCGCAGCGATTGTTTCGCTTCAGATCGGCTGAGCGATCGCGGTCACCCTGTTCCCGTCGTTCGGACCGGTCAGCGCGATGTTCCTGCGTATGGCCTTTGGCGGGCTGATCCTGGTCAGCTTCTACCGCACCGCACTGCTGGGCGCGGCACGCTAGAAACCCGTCGGCATGATTGTTCTGGGCCTGATCATGACCGCGCAGACCGGCTGCTTTTATGAAGCGCTGGACCGCATTCCACTGGGGCTGGCCGTGGCGATCGAGTTCATGGGGCCTCTCGCCCTGGCCCTTGTCAGCTCACGGAGGCTGATGGATGCCGTCTTTGTCGCCGTAGCAGCCACAGGCATCGTGCTGTTGACCCCCATCGTCGGTGGCGATCTCGATCCCGTCGGGCTGGCATGGTCGCGGGGTTCTGGACTGGGCCGGGCCTGCTTCATCGTCGCCAGCAAACGGCTGGGCAAGGCGCTCAAGGACGGTGTCGGCCTGGCGCTGGCGATGTCGGTTGCGGCGCTCGTGATGTTCCCCTTCACCGGTCCGGCAACCCTTTCCGTGCTGGCCGGCGACCTGTCGCTTCTGGTGTCCGTGCTCGCATTGGCGCTGTTTTCGGGGGCCGTGCCGTTCCTGTTCGAATTCCTTGCCCTGAAACGCATGACCATGACCACGTTTGGGATTCTGATCGCCATCGAACCGGTGACTGCCGACCTGATCGGCGTGATCGCCCTGGCGGATGTGTTATCCCTGCGGGGCTGGATTGCAGTCGCGGTGATCACCGTCGCCGCGCTCGGTGCGACTGTGCTGGAACATCGCAACAAGGACGCCACACCACAAATCTCATAGTCGAGTCCAAGGAACGATCTTAATTCTCTGAGATAAAACAGAAATTTTGCGCTTCTGATTCGCGTCATGTTAGAATCACCGCCTGATGCGAAAGCGGCTTTGATGATCAGCGACAAGCTCGATGACCTGCAGGACTACCCGTTCTGGCGCCTGAATGCGCTGATCCGGGATATTCCGCTACCCGACGGCGAGACCGAGGCGGTGCCGATGTGGATCGGCGAACCCAAACACGGCGTACCGGAGATCGTGCGCGAGGCGCTCGCGAGCAACTTCGACGGCTACGGCATCTACCCGCCGATCGAGGGCACACCGGGCCTGCGCCGGACCATGACATCCTGGCTGAACCACCGTTACAGCCTGCCCTCGAGCCTGATCGATCCCGATCGCTCCATGCTACCGGTTCAGGGCACCCGCGAAGGGCTCTTCATGATCGCGCTGGCTGCCGTCCCTCGCGCGAGCGGCGACAAGGCACCGGTCGCGCTGATGCCCAACCCGTTCTACCAGCCCTACAAGGGCGGCGCGGTGGCCGCCGGAGCCGAGCCAGTCTTTCTGTCGTGCACAGCTGACACGGGCTTCCTGCCCGACCTCGACGCCATTCCCGCCGACACGCTGGCGCGCACGGCGATCTTCTATCTCTGTTCGCCGGCCAACCCGCAGGGCACCACGGCCGATCTCGCATACTACCACAAGGCGGTCGATCTCGCGCGCGAACACGGTTTCCTGCTGGTTTCCGACGAGTGCTACACCGAAATCTACGACCGTGACCCGCCGCCCGGCGTGTTGCAGATCTGTGCCGAGGACGGCGACCTTTCCAATGTCGTCTGCTTCCACTCGCTGTCGAAGCGCTCCAGCGTGCCGGGGCTGCGCCATGGCTTTGTGGCGGGCGATCCCGACTTCCTGGCCGCGTTCCTGCGCCTGCGCAAATACGCCGCGGCGTCGAGTTCCATGGCGAGTTATGCCGCGGCCGAGGTGCTGTGGTCCGATGAAGAGCATGTGCAGGAAAACCGCCGGCTCTATCGCGAGAAGATCGACATTGCCGAGAGTATCTTGGGCAACCGTTTCAGCTTCTTCCGTCCGCCCGGGGGGTTTTTTCTGTGGCTCGATGTCGGCGACGGCATCGAAGCTGCCAAGGCTCTGTGGGGTCAGGCGGCGGTGAAGGTCCTACCCGGCGCCTATCTCGCCGAAGACCTTCCCGACGGCAGCAATGAGGCCGCGGCCTATATCCGTGTCGCTCTGGTGAGCGACCTTGAGACCACACGCACCGGCCTGACGCGGCTGGCCGACACCCTTTCTTGACGTTCCCTGACGAGAGCTGACCCATGGCCACCAGAAGCGCACCTGCCTTTCACATCCAGTTTATGCCGCCCCAGGCCGCCGCCTGGCTACGCCGCCGGGCCGCCGAAGCGCTTGGTATCGTCTGCGCCCTTGCTGCACTGTGGCTGCTGATCGCGCTCTCCACCTATGAAGCCGGCGATCCCTCGTTCAACAATGCTACGGCAGCCGAAGCGATGAACATGGCCGGGCGGGCCGGTGCCTATACCTCGGATCTGATGTTCACCTGGGCCGGTGCGGCGGCCTGGCTGCCGGTGCTGCTGCTGGCAGTTTGGGCGCGCATGCTGATCGTTCGTCACCACCTGCCGCATCCGGTGTGGCGTGCGGTTATGGTGCCCGCCTGCCTGCTTCTCCTGACCCCGGCGATGGCGCTGATCGCCTGGCCCTCTGCCGGCCTGCCCGCCGGTGCGGGCGGCCTGGCCGGTGCGCTCAACGCAACCTGGCTGTTGAAGATTCCCGGTCTCGTCGAGGTCCATGTCATCTGGATGACAATGGCCCTGGCGCTGCCGGGCCTCGTCGCCTTGGGCTTTGCCACGGCCCTGCCCTGGACCGACGTGACCCTGATAGGCCGCACCCTGCGCCGCCTGGGGGCATGGCTGATGGTGCATGTCCGGGAAACCCTGCCGGTGCTGCGTGAGCGTGCGCCCGAGATGATCGCCATCCTGAAGGCACGCCTGCAACGCACACCGGCGGCGGACGCGGACGACCTCGTCATCGAGGACGAGGACGACGCGTTCTACGAGTATGACGAGCCCGAGACCTTTGTCGCTCAACCGGCCACTCTGGTGGCCGAGCCCGCCGCACCGAAGCGGGTCCAGCAGCGTGCAGATGCGCCGAAGAAAAAGCGGCGCAAGAAGCCGGTGCAGCAGACCTTCGCCTTCGATCCCGATGCCGAATACACCCTGCCGCCCCAGCAGCTGCTGCAGGACGTCGACCCCTCGACCCGCAAGCAGGTCGACGAGGAGGGCCTGGAACAGAACGCGCGCATGCTGGAAGGCGTTCTGAGCGACTTCGGCATCCGCGGCGAGATCGTTGACGTGCGACCCGGCCCCGTGGTGACGCTCTATGAACTCGAGCCCGAAGCCGGAATCCGCGCCAGCCGCGTGATCGGTCTGGCCGACGACATCGCGCGCAACATGTCGGCGGTCTCGGCCCGTGTTGCTGTGGTGCCGGGCCGCACCGTGCTGGGCATCGAGTTGCCGAACCAGGACCGCGAGATGGTCGCCCTGCGCGAGCTGATGGAGACCACGGATTTCACTAAACAGAGTGTGAAGCTGCCGATCGCTCTGGGCAAGCAGATCTCCGGCGTGCCGGTCGTTGAGGACCTGGCGAACATGCCGCATCTGCTGGTCGCGGGCACCACCGGCTCGGGCAAGTCGGTCGCGGTCAACGCGATGATCCTGAGCCTGCTCTACCGCATGACGCCCGAAGAATGCCGGATGATCATGATCGATCCCAAGATGCTGGAGCTCAGCGTCTATGACGACATCCCGCATCTTCTGACCCCCGTCGTGACCGAGCCGGGCAAGGCCGTGATGGCCCTGAAGTGGACCGTGCGCGAGATGGAGCAGCGCTACCGCGCCATGCAGAAGATCGGCGTGCGCAACATCGACGGCTTCAACAAGCGCGTGTCCGAAGCCCATGCCCAAGGCCTGGCGCTGACCCGCACCGTACAGACCGGCTTCAATGCCGAATCCGGCGAGCCGGTCTTCGAAGAAGAGGTCATCGCCGAAAAGCCGCTGCCCTATATCGTGGTCATCGTCGACGAGATGGCCGATCTGATGCTGGTCGCAGGCCGCGACATCGAGGGCGCCATCCAGCGTCTGGCCCAGATGGCACGTGCCGCGGGCATCCACCTCATCATGGCGACCCAGCGGCCGTCGGTCGATGTCATCACTGGCACGATCAAGGCGAACTTCCCCAGCCGCATCAGCTTCCATGTCACCTCCAAGATCGACAGCCGCACGATCATCGGTGAACAGGGCGCCGAGCAGCTTCTGGGCAAGGGCGACATGCTGTTCATGCGCGGCGGTGGGCGCCTGACCCGTATCCACGGGCCGTTCGTCGACGACAACGAGGTCCAGCAGGTCGCCGAGTTCCTGCGCAAGCAGGGCAAGCCCGACTACATCGAGTCCGTGACCGAAGAGCCCTTCGAGATGCCAACCGATATGGGTGGCACCGGCGGCTTTGCGGATGGCGGCGACAAGGGCCAAGCGCTTTATGACCAGGCCGTGTTTCTGGTGACTAAGGAGCAGAAAGCCTCGACCAGCTTCATCCAGCGCCACCTGAAGATCGGCTACAACCGCGCCGCCACGATCATCGAACAGCTCGAACGCGAAGGTGTCGTGAGCCCTGCCAACCACGTCGGCAAACGCGAAGTCCTCGCCCAGGCACCGCCGGAGATTTAGGGCCCTGCCTACTCCAGCCGCTCCGGCAGGCCGCGGCTGTTGTTTCACCAGCTATGCGGGTTCTCGCGGTTGGGATCATAGGCTGCGCGACTGGCCCAATCTTCACGCAGAAAGGTCACGGGCTGTTCGTAGTGATGGACATGCATGACGGCATCCATGACACGCTCAAGAACGGCGATATCGCGTTCGATCGAGATCTTCAATTCCACCATGGGATAGGTCTCGCTCGTGCCGGGCTGAAAACCCTCGACATGGGTGTGTGTCGTCGAGCCAGCCTCGGGCCGCGCGGTCTCCTGTGCCGGTGCCGAGATGCTGGCATTACGCTGGTATCGGCCATATTCGAGCGGGTGAACCCCCAGAACGGCATCCATAATACGGTCGGTGTCTTCGGCCAGAGTCTGAATCTCCAAAGTCCAGGCCGGCTCGAAGGTGTCGGAGGCAGCACGATAGGTCGCGAGATCTGTCATGGGCCTCTCCGGTCGGATCAGGAGCAGATACTAGGCCGCTACTCCTGACAGCATCCTGTCAGAATCGTTTTGCGGCCTTCTTCTTCGCGGCTTTCCTGGGACGCGGCGGCGCGAGTTTGCGTTTGCCCGCAGCCTTTTTCTCGGCCTTGAGCAGCGCCTCGGTCTCCGGATCCGGCGTCTTGGGCTTGTAGGGACAAATGTCGGCAATGACGCATTCCCAGCACTTCGGTTTGCGCGCCAGACAGGTGTAGCGACCGTGCAGGATCAGCCAGTGATGCGCGCCCTTCTCCCACTGCACCGGCACAATCTTCTCGAGCTTCTGCTCGACCTTGTCCGCTGTGTTGGCTGGTGCCAGCCGTGTTCTGTTCGAAACCCGGAAGACATGGGTATCGACCGCAATCGTGGCCTCGCCGAAAGCTTCGTTCATCACCACGCTGGCAGTCTTGCGGCCGACACCGGGCAGCTTTTGCATCTCTCCGCGGCTGGCCGGCACCTCGCTGCCGTAGTCATCGATCAGCATCTGCGAGAGCTTGATCACGTTCTTGGCCTTGGAGTTGAAGAGCCCGATCGTCTTGATCTTGTCGCGCACGGCGTCTTCACCCAGCGCCACCATTTTTTCCGGCGTGTCGGCCAGGGCGAAAAGCGCCGGGGTTGCCTCGTTCACACTTTTGTCGGTCGCCTGGGCCGACAGCACGACCGAGACGAGCAGAGTAAAGGTGTTGGTGTACTCGAGCTCTGTTTCGGGCTCGGGGATGACAGCTGCCAGCGAGGTAAACAGTCGGTCGATATCCTGCTTCTTCACGCTGAAATCCTTCGAGTCTGTGGTTCGCTTAACAGCAGGCAAAGACCTCAGCCTGCATCATCCGGTCACGATAACGCATGACAACAGCGGATGCGCGTGTGGCGCCCAAATCCTTTCATTCCATGCACAAACTGCTCTATCACGGGCTCTATGACCGAAGCCGATCACAACAGGACCAACGATGTCCGTTTTCAGGCCGTCCTGGTCCCGCACCGTTCGCTGCCGCGCCGGGGTTATGCCCTGCTGATCGGCGGCCTCGCTGTCGGCCTGGGTGCTATCGGTCTGGGCTTCTGGAGCCTGGGTGCCTGGCCGGTCGCCGGGTTCTGCGGTCTGGAGATTCTGCTGGTCTGGGGCGCTTTCGAGCTCAACTACCGCGCGGGCCGAGTCGTCGAGGTGATCCGGCTCGACGACACCCAGCTCCATGTTCAGCGGGTTCAGCCGTCAGGCCGCTCCATGAGTTGGACCTTCGATCCCGGCTGGGTCCGTGTCGAGATCGAGGAAACCGACGACCGCACCATCCTTCAGCTTGCCATGCACGGGCGCCGGACCCGGCTGGGCGGCTTTCTCACCGATGACGAACGCAGCAGTCTGGGCGACGCGCTGTGCACCGCACTCGTGCGCTGGCGGAGCGCACCTGATGCCGGCTGAGGGCGCGTCTCTTCGGGCCATCGGACTTCTTCTGCTGTTGTCAGTAATCTGGGCCTCGGCATTCACCCTGATCCGTGTCACGGTCGTCGAGATCCCCACGGCCACCATGGTGGCGGGCCGCCTCGCTTTTGCCGGGCTCTTCCTGTTTGTCGTGCTGCGCTGGTCCGGCAAGTCCCTGCCGCTCGACCGAGAGAACCTGGTTGTCTTCGCCCTTCTGGGGGTGACCGGCAACGTCATCCAGTTCACGCTTATCGCCGTCGGTGAACAGGAGATCACCAGCGCGCTGGCCTCGATCCTGATCGGCTTCATGCCGCTGGCAACTGCGGTTATCGCTCACCTCGTGATCCCCGATGAGAGGCTCACCCCCCCTGCGCCTGGCCGGCGTGGCGCTGGGTGTGGCGGGCATTGTGATTCTGGTCGGCGCCGACGCCCTGGACGAGCTGGGCGGTCACCTTCTGCACGCGCTCGCCATTGTCGGCGCGGCCCTACGCTATGCGGTCAACACGGTGCTCGCACGCCGAGCCAGAACCATAGATCCCAACGTTCTGGCAACCGGAACTGTCGCCACCGGATTCGTGCTGATTCTGCCGTTCTCGCTGATCGCAGACGCACCCTGGACATGGTGCTGATCGTGAGCGGCGCATGGCTGGTCAATCAGAAGACAAAGCCATCAACCGGCAAGTTTCTGGAGCCCCGAACGGGTCTAACCGGCGTCGGTGAACCCGAGAACATGGTCCATGCCGTAAAGGCCCGGAACGCGGCCGTGGAGCCACAGGGCGGCGGTCACCGCGCCACGGGCGAAAATGCCGCGATCGGTGGCGCGGTGGCCAATCTCGATGCGTTCACCGTCGGCGGCAAAGATCACCTGGTGCTCGCCGACCACATCACCGCCGCGCAACGCGGCCATGCCGATGGCACCGCGTTCACGTGCGCCAGTCATGCCGTCACGACCACGGTCAGCAACATCATCGAGACTGACACCGCGACCCTCGGCTGCGGCCTCGGCCAGGATGAGGGCGGTGCCCGAGGGCGCATCGACCTTGTGGCGGTGATGCATCTCGAAAACCTCGATATCGAACTCGTCGTCGAGGGCTGCAGCCACCTGACGGGTGACGCCGAGCAGGAGATTGACGCCGAGGCTCATGTTGGCAGCGAAAACGATGGGCGCGGTGGCCGCGGAGGTCACCAGTGCTGCCTTGTCGTCGTGGCTGAGGCCGGTGGTCCCTATCACCAGCGCCTTGCCCCGCTCGGCGGCCATGGCCGCGTTGGCGACACTGGCTGACGGCGCAGTGAAGTCGATCACGACATCGCTGGCTTCGAACAGGGCAGCCATGTCATCGCCGATGGTCACGCCGAGCGCGCCGAGGCCCGAGAGCTCGCCCATGTCGCGGCCGACGAGATCATTGCCGGGCTGTTCACAGCCACCGGCGATAGCAGCGCCGTCGCGGGCGTGCCCCACCTGTGTGAGCATGCGTCCCATGCGCCCGCCGGCGCCGCAGATGCCAAGCCGTGTTGTCATGGCTTCTGATTAGAGCAGATCAGGGCGAGATGGAACCGGATCGATTAGCGCCCATCGGCCAGGGCGTCGAACGGCACACCGACCTCCGGGTCCGACAGGGCGTCTTCAGCGGCCTGGTCGTGGCGCAACCGGCCGGCAGCGCTGTATTCCTCCAGCGTCACCACGGTATCGCGGTCGAGCACATCGTCATCATCCTCGTCGGCAATGAAAAAGACATTGCTGGCATAAAGCGTGGCGCTGCGCCAAGTCTCGGTCATCGAGCCGGTGCGGCAGGCGGCAAACTCGTCCTGGGTGACAGCACTGTCGCCATCACCATCGAGCAGGCTGAAGTTCGCCTCCATAGCCGCCTCGGCCTCGGCCGGCGTGACCCAGCCGTCGCGGTCGGTATCGACCAGCAGCAGCCCGTCGGCGCAGGCCGAAAGTATCTCCTGGATCGACACGTTGGTTTGGGCGTTCGCCCCACCGGCCGGCACGGCCGAGGCAAGGAGAACGACAGGCAGCAGTCAGGACATGGCCACACGGCCCTCCGGATGGAACGGCGCGACACTGAACGAAAGCTGTAGCGAAACGACGGCAGAAAGCCGGTGTGTCGTTAGTCGGTGAGGTCCTGCCAGAGGTCCTTCACCCGGGCGAAGAAACCGTCCGATTCAGGGTTCTGGCTCTTGCCGCCGCCAGCCTCTTCGAACTCCTTGAGGAGCTCCTTCTGGCGGGCGGTCAGCTCGACGGGGGTTTCGACGATGGTCTCGATTATCATGTCGCCGCGTGACGCGCCGCGGACGCCGTTCATGCCCTTGCCACGCAGGCGGAACTGACGGCCGGTCTGGGTGCCAGCGGGAATCGAAACCTTAGCCCGTTTGCCGTCGATCGTGGGAACCTCGATCGCGCCGCCCAGGGCGGCCGTGGGCACAGTGATCGGCACCGGACAATAGATTGTGCCGCCGTCACGCTGGAAGATCGGATGCGACTTCACGCCGAGCACGATGTAGAGATCACCGGCCGGACCGCCACGCACACCGGCCTCGCCCTCGCCCGTGATGCGGATGCGCATGCCGTCGTCGACGCCGGCGGGGATCGTGACATTGAGCGTCTTTTCTTTCTGCACACGACCCGCGCCGGAGCAGACCTTGCAGGGATCGCGGATCACCTTGCCCGCGCCGCCGCAGGCCGGGCAGGTACGTTCGATCGAGAAGAAACCCTGCTGGGCACGAACCTTGCCGTGACCGGAACAGGTCGTGCAGGTCGCTGTGGCTTCGGGATCGTCGGACCCGGTACCGCCGCAGCTCTCGCAGGATACGGCCGTCGGAACGCGGATCTTTGCCTGCTTGCCGGCGAAGGCCTCCTCGAGCGAGACCTCCATGTTGTAGCGCAGGTCGGCACCGCGCTGGCCTCCGCCGTGGCCGCCGCGCCGGCGTCCGCCGCCGCCCATGAACTCACCGAAGAGATCGTCGAAAACATCGGCGAAGCTCGAGGCAAAGTCGCCGGGATGACCGCCTCCGCCACCGCCCATGCCGTTCTCGAAGGCGGCATGACCGAACTGGTCGTAAGCGGCACGCTTCTGATCGTCCTTGAGGACCTCGTAGGCTTCGCTGACTTCCTTGAACTTGGCCTCGGCCTCGGCGTCATCGGCGTTGCGGTCGGGATGGTACTGCATCGCCAGCTTGCGATAGGCGCTTTTCATCGCCTTGCCGTCCGCAGCGCGTTCGACGCCGAGCACGTCGTAATAGTCGCGTTTGGCCATGTTCGATTCCTAACCCCTCCCTTGGGACGGGCAGGACCGCGGCATCACGCCACGGTCCCGTTGTGGTTACCGTGCCCGGATCAGGCGGTACCGGTCTTCTTGTCGTCGTCGTCGACTTCCTCGAACTCGGCATCTACAACACCGTCATCCGCACCGGCCGAGCCGCCGGCATCGGCACCGTCGGCGGCGCCCTCGGCCTCCTGCTGGGCCTTGTAGATGGCTTCACCCATCTTCATGGCCGCCTGCATGAGGATCTGAGTCTTGGCCTCGATGGCGTCCTTGTCGGAATCCTCGCCTTCGAGCTCGGCCTTCAGCTCGGAAATCGCGGTCTCGATTTCGGCCTTCACGTCGGGCTCGACGCTGTCTCCGTGCTCGGAGAGCTGCTGCTCGGTCGAGTGGATCAGGGCGTCGGCCTGGTTGCGGACCTCGACCTGCTCACGCCGCTTCTTGTCGTCTTCGGCGTGGCTTTCGGCATCCTTGACCATGCCTTGGATCTCGTCGTCGCTGAGACCGCCGGAGGCCTGGATGCGGATCTGCTGTTCCTTGCCGGTCGCCTTGTCCTTGGCCGAGACGTTGACGATGCCGTTGGCGTCGATGTCGAAGGTGACTTCGACCTGCGGCATGCCGCGCGGGGCAGGCGGCAGACCGACCAGATCGAACTGGCCCAGCACCTTGTTGTCGGCCGCCATCTCGCGTTCACCCTGGAACACACGGATCGTCACCGCGGTCTGGTTGTCCTCGGCGGTCGAGAACACCTGGCTCTTGCGCGTGGGGATCGTGGTGTTGCGGTCGATCAGGCGGGTGAAGACACCACCCAGCGTCTCGATACCGAGGCTCAGCGGCGTGACGTCCAGCAGCAGCACATCCTTGACCTCGCCCTGCAGCACGCCGGCCTGAATGGCGGCACCCAGAGCGACGACCTCATCGGGGTTCACGCCCTTGTGCGGCTCCTTGCCGAAGAACTGCTGCACCTTCTCCTGGGCCTTGGGCATGCGGGTCATGCCGCCGACCAAAACGACCTCGTCGATCTCGCCTGCGGTGAGCCCAGCATCTTTCAGGGCCTTCTTGCAGGGCACCAGGGTGCGCTCGAGCAGGTCGTCGACCAGGGCTTCGAGCTTGGCGCGGGTGAGCTTGATGGTGAGATGCTTCGGGCCCGAGGCATCAGCCGTGATGAACGGCAGGTTGACCTCGGTCTGGACCGCGCTGGAAAGCTCGATCTTGGCTTTCTCGGCGGCTTCCTTGAGACGCTGCAGGGCCAGCTTGTCGGCGCGCAGGTCGATGCCGTTCTCTTTCTGGAACTCCTCGGCTAGGTAATCGAGGATCCGCTTGTCGAAATCCTCACCGCCCAGGAAGGTGTCGCCATTGGTCGACTTCACCTCGAAGACGCCGTCGCCGATCTCCAGGACCGACACGTCGAAGGTGCCGCCGCCGAGATCATAGACCACGATGGTGCCCTGTTCCTTCTTGTCGAGGCCATAGGCCAGCGCAGCTGCGGTCGGCTCGTTGATGATGCGCAGAACTTCTAGGCCCGCGATCTTGCCGGCGTCCTTGGTCGCCTGGCGCTGGCTGTCGTTGAAGTAGGCCGGAACCGTGATCACGGCCTGGGTGACCGAGCCGCCCAGATGGGCTTCGGCCGTCTCTTTCATCTTCTGCAGGATGAAGGCGCTGATCTGGCTGGGGCTGTAATTCTCGCCGCGCGCCTCGACCCAGGCGTCACCGCTGTCGGCCTTGACGATGTTGTAAGGGACAAGATCCTTGTCCTTCTGGGTCATCGGATCGACGAAGCTGCGCCCGATCAGGCGTTTGATCGCAAACAGCGTGTCCTCGGGGTTGGTCACGGCCTGACGCTTGGCCGCCTGGCCGACCAGACGCTCACCGTCTTCCGAGAACGCCACCATCGAGGGGGTCGTGCGACCGCCTTCGGAATTTTCAATCACGCGGCCCGAGCCGCCTTCCATGATCGCGACGCACGAGTTGGTCGTGCCGAGGTCGATACCGATTACTTTGCTCATCTGGTCTTCTCCTTCATAGGCGGGTCCGGGAAGAGGCCCGAATTGCGGCGCCTCCGGGTGGACCCCCGAAAGTCCCTTTTTCCTGTGTGTGATATGGGACCGGTAGAAGGTGGTGCAAGAGTGCAACACCCGGAAAAATGTGAGGTTTTCGAGTCATTTAGGGCTGCTGGAGTGGTGGTTTTGGCCCCATTCGGCACCGGCGGAAGGGGAGGCCCAAGGCAAAAAACAACATTCAATGCCATGCCTCGTAGATGTTGTGGTTTCTCCTCATGAGCATAACCATATCTAGCCGCCCATGCCGCGATCTCACCGTTGTCGATCTCCTGATTCCGGATTGCCACACACAAGAACAATAGTGGAACAACGTGCGATGGGAAGGCACTTGATCAGGAACTGCCGTGGGACTGGTGCCTGACGTGGCCTGTGGTCTGCTGACAGAATTGAGACCGGGAACGATGTAGGATGACGGGACCATCAAAGCCCCGACTGCCTCGGAGACCCCGCCATGTCCGTCACCCTCAAAGACAAAGCCGCCACCTTCCGCGCTCTGCATGAGGCGCGTGAGACCTTCGTGATGCCCAATGCCTGGAATGCGGGCAGTGCACGGTTGCTGGAGGGGCTGGGGTTCAAGGTACTGGCGACGACCAGTGCGGGGATCAACTATGCCAATGGTCTGCCCGACGGGCCCGATGCCGCTCCCTATGATCTGACCAAGGCGCTGGACGCCGCGCGCGGCGAAGCAACGCGTGAGGAGCGCCAGAAGGTTGATATCGCGTCGCTTGTCCGCAGCCTGGTCGATGATCTGGCCGATGCGGGCGAGGAGGTCAGCTATGCGGGGCCGGACCGGCTGGCGACGAGCTGCCGCCCGGTGGTCCTGCGGCGCGCGATCGCCAACCTGATCCAGAACACCCTGCGTTACGCCGGCAGCGCGGAGGTGTCGCTCGCAGCCGATGACACGGAGATCACACTAGAGGTGGCCGACCGTGGCCCGGGCATTCCCGAAGACCGGCGCGAGGCCACGTTCCGCCCCTTCATGCGTGGCGACCCGTCGCGCAACCGGGAGACCGACGGCACGGGCCTGGGGCTTGCGATCACGCGCTCGAACCTGCGTGCCCATGGCGGCGATGTCGCGTTCGATGACCGCGAGGGCGGCGGGCTGATCGTGCGCGCCGCCTGGCCGCGCCAGGGCGACTGAGGCGCGGCACGCCATGATGATCGGCCTCGATACCGATGACGTGCACCGGCTGCTGGAACATCCCACGCGGCTGAAGCTGCTGGGTGCGCTGCGCAGCACGCCGATGATCACGACCACCAACCTGGCGGCGCTGACCGACATCAGCCCGAGCCGGCTGCGGAGCCATCTGGTCGTGTTGCGTGACGCCGGGCTGGTCGACAGCGAGGTCCACAAGGGCCGTCAACTGCACCGCATCGCCAGCCCCGAGATCGCGGCGGCCATCGCGCCGCTGACAACGCTCCGGACCTCGATCCCCACGGGGCTGCACGACGCTCGGTTCTGTTACGATCACCTCGCGGGCCGGCTGGGCGTCGCGGTAACCGAGGCGCTTCTGGAACGCGGTCACATCCGCCCAGACGGGCCCGATTTTGTGCTGACTGGCAGGGGCCGGCTGCTGTTCAGGAGTCTGGGGCTCGACCTTGAGAACCTTCAACGCCAGCGCCGGCACTTCGCGCGCCAGTGCATCGACGGCAACGAGCGCCGCCCGCATCTGTCCGGCGCCCTGGGTGCCGATCTGGCCCGCCACATGACCGAACGCGGCTGGATCCGCCGCGAGCCCGACAGCCGCCACGTGACCGTGACGGAAACAGGCCGGAAGGCCCTCGCCAACCTCTTGGGCGTGAGACTCTAACCCTCGTCCTTGGCCGCAGCGGGGGCCTTGGCGACGCCGACCATGGCAGGGCGCAGAAGGCGGTCGTGGATGGTGTAGCCGGTGCGCAGCACCTGCATGACCATGCCGGGTTCGACGTCGGCGGTTTCGGTCTCGAACATGGCCTGGTGCAGGTTGGGGTCAAACTTGGTACCGGTCGCCTCGATCTCCTTGATGCCGTGGCGTTCGAGCGCAACCGCCAGCTCACGCATGGTGAGATCGACACCTTCAATCAGGCCCTTGGCGGCGCTGTCCTTGCGGGCGTCCTCGGTGACGGCCTCGAGTGCGCGGGAGAGATTGTCGGCCACGGCCAGTATGTCCTCGGCGAACTTCTGCGTTGCGTACTTCGAGGCGTTTTCGCGGTCCCGCTGGGCGGTCTTGCGCACGTTTTCCATTTCGGCAGCGGTGCGCAGCAGGCGATCGGTCAGGTCCGACACCTGGCCTTCGAGCTCGGCGACACGGTCGTGTTCCGGCTCGTCGGCGTCCTCATCGACCTCGCCGGCAAAAAACTCGTCGTCGGCCTCGTCGAAGCCGTCTTCCATCACATCGGCTTCGCCGCCGACCTCGACGACATCATCCTCGGCGGCAACGTCGCTGTCGTCGTTGGCGGGTTTCGGTGTGGCAACGGCCTCGGCGGCCTCGGGGTTGCGCTTGGTCTCGTCGTTCATGGTTCCAACTGTCCTATCGTGTGTCTGGGCGCGCCGATCAGCTCAGCAAGCGGCCGACCACCTTAGCGGTGTAGTCGACCATGGGAATGATTCGTGCATAGTTCATGCGGGTGGGGCCGATCACGCCAAGCGCGCCGATAAAACGGCCGTCCTGATCGGAGACTGGCGCGACGATCGTCGAGCAGCCCGAAAGCTGGAAGAGATCGTTGTCGGCGCCGATGAAGATGCTGACGCCATCAGCGTTCTGTGTGAGGTTCAGCAGGCCCATCATGTGCTGGCCTTCGTCGAGCTTATCGAAGAGGTCGCGGATGCGTTCGAGATCGGCGATCGCGCGCACGTCGTCCAGCAGGTTGGCCTGGCCCTTCACGATCAGCCGCGCCTGATCCTCACCGTCGTTGTCGCCCGACCAGGTCGCCAGGCCCGCTTCCACGACGCGCTGGGACAACGCGTCGAGTTCGGCCTCGTGGCGGTTGAGCTCTTCAGTGATTTCGTGGCGGGCCTGTTCCAACGTGCGCCCGCTCAGCCGTGCGGAAAGATAGTTGCCGGCCTGCGACAGAGCGAATGGCGTGATGCCGGGCTGCAGCTCGATGATGCGGTTTTCGACTGCGCCGTTCTCCAGCACGACAATCACCAGAGCACGATCCGGCGACAGGGAGACGAACTCGACATGACGAAAGGCGGTTTCCTGTTTGGGCGCAACCACGACCCCGGCGTGATGGGACAGCCCCGAGAGCAGGCCAGTGGCCGACTGCAGCACGTCCTCGAAGGCACGGCCAGCATCCTCGCAGGCCGCTTCGATCGCAGCGCGATCCCCGGCGGTGAGGTCGCCGATCTGGAGCAGGCCGTCGACAAACAGGCGCAGGCCCTGATCGGTCGGCTGGCGCCCCGAGCTGGTGTGCGGTGAGGCGATCAGGCCGGCGTCCTCAAGATCGGCCATGACATTGCGGACCGAGGCCGGCGACAGGCTGCCGTCGAACCGCCGCGAAATTGTGCGCGAGCCCACGGGCTCCCCGGTGCGGACGTATTCGTCCACCAGGATGCGGAAGATCTCGCGGCTGCGTTCGTTAAGTTCCTGAATCATTGCCGTGTTTCGGACAGTTTTGCCTCGTCCGGTCCGTGGAGCATGTAGGTGCTGAGGGCTTTCAGGTCAACTTGTGCACGCCGCTGTTTCGCCGCGCGGCAAACATGGTTAGGTTCCCGCTCTGCTCACACCCCAGGACACCATCATGACCCGACCCAGCGGCCGCAGTCCCGACGTCTTGCGCCAGATCGTGCTTGAACCCGGCTTTGCCAAACATGCCGAAGGCTCATGCCTGACAAAGTTCGGCGACACTCACGTGCTTTGCACCGCCTCGGTCGAGGAGCGGGTGCCGCCATGGCTCAGGAACCAGGGGCGCGGCTGGGTGACGGCCGAGTACGGCATGCTGCCACGTGCGACCAACACGCGGACCGACCGCGAGGCGGCCCGCGGCAAGCAGAGCGGCCGGACGCAGGAGATCCAGCGGCTGATCGGCCGCAGCCTGCGCGCGGTGACCGATCTGGAGGCCCTCGGCGAACGCCAAATCAAGATCGACTGCGATGTGCTGCAGGCCGACGGTGGCACACGCACGGCCGCCATCACCGGCGGCTTTGTCGCACTCCACATCGCACTGGCCGATCTGGTGCAGCAGGGCGCACTGAAGGCCCTGCCGCTGACCGACCACATTGCTGCGATCTCCTGCGGCATCCACCAGGGCACACCTGTGGCCGATCTCGATTACGCCGAGGACTCCAGCGCCGATGCCGACGCCAACTTCGTGATGACCGGCACGGGCAACCTGGTCGAGGTTCAGGCGACCGCCGAGGGCGCGGTGTTCGACCGTGCCGCCTTCGACCGCCTGCTCGATCTCGCCGCCGCCGGCATCGCCGAACTGGTCGACCACCAGAAGGCCGCCCTGGGCGCCGCCTGATGGAGGAACGCCTTCAGCTTCCGCCCCGGCTGGTGATTGCCAGCCACAACCCCGGCAAGGTCAGGGAGATCGATGATCTGTTGCAGCCCTTTGCCGTGGAGGTCGTCGGCGCGGCATCACTAAACCTGCCGGAGCCGGAGGAGACCGGCGACAGCTTCACCGCTAACGCGCTCTTGAAGGCGCAAGCTGCGGCGGAGGGCTCAGGCCTGCCGGCACTGTCGGACGATTCCGGCCTGTCGGTCTGGGGGCTGGGTGGTGCGCCGGGAATCTACTCTGCACGCTGGGGCGGACCGGACAAGGATTTCGCCATGGCCATGAAGCGGGTCGAAACCGAGCTGGCCGACAACCCGGACCGCAGCGCGAGCTTCTTCTGCGTACTGGCGCTGGCCTGGCCGGACGGCGCCAGCCGCATCTTCGAAGGCCGGGTCGACGGGTCGCTGGTATTTCCACCACGCGGAAGCAACGGCTTCGGTTACGATCCCATCTTCATCCCCGACGGCGACACGCGCACCTTCGGCGAGATGGAGATGGCCGAAAAAAAGACCTTCAACCACAGGGCCCGCGGGTTCGCGAGGCTGATCGGGGCAGCGGATTTTCATTGATGACCTCTGAGGAACTGGGTTTCGGCATTTATGTTCATTGGCCCTTCTGTGTTTCGAAGTGTCCTTACTGCGACTTCAACAGCCATGTCCGCGCGTCGATCGACGAAGCGGCGTGGCGCGATGCACTGGTGGGCGAACTTGCCCATATGGCCGAACTGGCACCGGGCCGGACCGTGACCAGCATCTTCTTCGGCGGCGGCACGCCGTCGCTGATGAACCCAGCGACCGTGGCCGCCGTCCTGGACGCGGTGCCGGAGCACTGGTCTGTCGCCGCAGATGTCGAGATCACGCTGGAGGCCAACCCGGGCAGCGTCGAGGCCGGACGGTTCGCGGGCTATCGGGCGGCAGGCGTGAACCGCGTGTCCCTGGGCGTGCAGGCGCTGGACGACAACGCGCTGCGTGCTCTGGGCCGTCAGCACAACGAAGCGCAGGCGCTCGCGGCGATCGAGATCGCGCGCAACACCTTCCCGTCGATGTCCTTCGATCTGATCTATGCCCGCATGGGCCAGACCCCCGAGAGCTGGCGCGACGAGCTGATTCAGGCGCTGCTGCTGGGGACCGATCACCTGTCGCTTTACCAGCTCACCATCGAGCCGGGCACCCAGTTCCACACGCTGGCGCGGCGTGGCGCGCTCGATCTGCCCAACGAGGACGCCCAGGCCGATATGTATGAGACGACCCAGGTTCTGACCGATGCGGCGGGCCTGAATGCCTACGAGATTTCAAACCACGCGAAGACGAATGCCAGGAGCCGCCACAACACGACCTACTGGCGCTCGGGCGAGTGGGTCGGGGTGGGGCCCGGCGCGCACGGGCGGATCAACGAAGACGGCGGCGTCAGCATTCAGCGCCGCCAGGAACGGGCGCCTGAAACCTGGCTCGCCGCCTGTGGGCGGGACGGCCATGCCACGGCCGAGACCGAAACCATCGAAGGCGAGGACCGGCTGGCCGAGGTTCTGATGATGGGAATGCGTCTGGTCGACGGGTTGAGCGATCACGACATGCGCCGCGCCGCCGGCAGGAGCTGGAACGAAGCGGTCGATCCGGAAACGCTGGGCCATCTCGTCGAGACCGGCATGCTGGAACGGGACGTGACGCATGTCCGAGCGACCGCTCAAGGGCGTCAGGTTCTCAACAGCGTTCTGAGCATGATGCTGGCCTGACCCAGGGCAGGTCGCGGGACCAATTCGGGCAAACCGGGGTGATCAGGGACCGTTTAGCCCGATTTCCGCTTGTCGGCGACGGGAAGCGGGCGCAAAAGAGATGGTAACGTCGTAACCTTGCGGAAGCGCCCATGTTCCAGATCTACCTGCCGATCGCAGAGATGTCCGTCGACATTTTCCTGCTGCTCGGCATGGGCGGCGCGGTCGGATTTCTATCGGGCCTGTTCGGGGTTGGCGGCGGGTTTCTGATGACCCCGCTGCTGATATTCATCGGCGTACCGCCACCCGTGGCCGTGGGCTCGGAGGTCAACCAGGTGGTCGCCGCCTCGGTCTCCGGCTTCATGGCGCATTGGCGGCGCCAGCAGGTCGATTTCAAGATGGGCGGTGTCCTGCTGGTCGGTGGTATGGCGGGGTCGGCCTTCGGTGTCTGGCTGTTCGGCATCCTGCGCGATTTGGGCCAGATCGATCTGGTGATTTCGATTTCCTATGTCGTGATGCTGGGTGCGATCGGCAGTCTGATGATGGTGGAATCGGCACGCGCGATCCTGAAGCGGCGCGACGGAACCCAGGTGCGCAAGAAGGCCCATGTCCATCACTGGGGCCACGGTCTGCCGTTCAAGATGCGCTTCCGCACCTCGCGCCTCTACATCAGCGCGGTGATGCCGATTGCGCTAGGATTCCTGGTCGGCGTGCTCGCCGCGATAATGGGTGTCGGCGGCGGCTTTCTGCTAGTGCCCGCGATGATCTATGTGCTGGGCATCCCGGTTAGCGTGGTGATCGGCACCTCGCTCTTCCAGATCACTTTCGTGACGGCGGTGGCGACCTTCCTGCACGCGACCAACACCCAGACCGTCGATGTCCTGCTGGCGGGCCTGTTGACCCTGGGTGCCGTGATCGGCGCGCAGTTCGGCACGCGGGTCGGCGCCGAGCTGCGCGGCGAAGAGCTGCGCGGCCTGCTGGCCCTGGTCGTGCTGGGGGTCTGCGCTACGCTGTTCTGGCGCCTGATCGCCGAGCCGTCGAGCCTCTACAGCCTGTCCGTGATAGGGCTGCATTGAACCACCGCTCCTACCATCACCCCCGGCCCCATCGCTGGCCCCGCCACCTGCTGCTGGCATTGCTCGCCGTTCTGGCGTTCGTGCCGCGTCCGGCCGCAGCACAGGATCTGGTCGCCGACATCTCAGACCATCTGATCGCCATCACGTCGGATTTCACCGGCACCGATCTCCTGGTTTTCGGCTCCATCGAGGGCGAAGGCGACATCGTGGTGGTCGTGATGGGACCCCGCGAAACCATGGTGGTACGGCACAAGGCGCGGGTCGCCGGCATCTGGATCAACGCGGAATCGGTCGAGTTCGACAATGTTCCCGCGTTCTATGGCGTAGCAGCGACCCGGTCACTGGAGGACATCGGGCCCATCGAAATGCGCCGCCTGGTCGAAATCGGGCTCGACAGTTTGCGGATGGTTTCGTCCGAAGACCTGACCGATGAGGAACAGGCCGAATTCGCCGACGCCCTGATCGAACTGCAGCAGAGCGAAGGCCTCTACCCGACCGAGCCCGAGCGTGTCGACGTGGTGGGTGGGCGCCTGTTCCGGGCCAGCATTCCGTTTCCTGCCGGCGTGCCGGTTGGAAATTACACCACGCTCACCTATCTGATCCGCGACGGCGATGTTGTGGCCTCGCAATCCTCACCGCTGTTTGTCGACAAGGCCGGGTTCGGTGCCGATATCTACGTCTTTGCCCATGAAGAAGCTTCGCTTTACGGCATCCTTGCGGTGATTGGTGCAGTTCTGGCAGGCTTGGTGGGAAACTTCCTGTTCCGGCGGCCCTGACGGCCACCGCACGGGCCATGGCAGGCGGCAGAGATCGCCCCGGCCCCCTGAGAACACCACGGAGCACCATGAACGACACCCCTTCCAGCGGCCCCAGCAGCGACCACATTGCCGGACAGGTGAAATTCCTCGTCTGCGTCGATGGCTCAGCACCCAGCAAGGTCGCCGTGCACTACGCCTGCCGCCGCGCCAAAACGACCAATGGCCGTGTGGCCTTGCTGCATGTCACCCAGCCGGTCGATTTCCGCCAGTGGTCCGGCGTCGAGGAGATGATGCGAGAGGAAAGGCGCGACGAGGCCGAAACCCTGCTCAATGAAATCGCCGCCGACGTCAACGCCTTCGCCGGCGTGATGCCCCAGCTGATGTTGCGCGAAGGCCGCATCGGCGACGAGATCCTCGGTGCGATCGACGACGACCCCTCGATCGACCTTCTGTGCGTCGGCTCAAACCCAGCCGAGGGACGCGGCAAGCTGGTCTCGTTCCTCGCCGGCCACCTCGCCGGGCGCCTGACCATCCCGCTGGTCGTGATCCCCGGGACACTCAGCGACGAGAAGATTATCAACATTACGTAAAGCCTGACGGCTTGCTCGGAATGAAGATGCAGAGCGGCTTCGCGTTGTTGTTTTTTGTTTGGCCTCAGTCGCTGGCCCTCGTTCCGTTCGGTTTTGTTTCTTGTTACCTCAGGCGCCGGGCGCTAACTCCAGTCGCTTGGCTTGCGCGTCTTTGGCGCGCCGGTGCAGTCGCACCGGTCGGCGGGCGCTTCGCTCTCTCCCGCTGAAAATGCCTGTCGCCGTGTGCGCCGGTGTTCGTTGGAACCATCACCGACGTCCTGCAGGCGAGAGGCCCCTGCAAGGGGCCGAAGGGAGCAACGGCGAGCCCGCCGCGAAAGCGGCGTGAGCCAAGCGACTGGAGTTAGCGCCCGGCGCCTGAGGCTAGAAAACAGCGCAGCGCATGGCAGCCATGCGTTGTCCACCGTGCCCCTTGACCCTGTGACGATGATCACTAAGTTCCAGTCACCGATGAACGGGACCGTTTCGGTCCTCTTTTGTCGGCGGTCTATCGCAGCACTCTGGCTGCGGCGCCGGAGGAAACGGAGAGAACAGTGTTCATCCAGACCGAAGACACACCCAATCCGTCGACCCTCAAGTTTCTGCCCGGCAAGGCAGTGATGGCGTCCGGAACGGCCGATTTCACCAACCAAGACGATGCCGAGCGCTCGCCCCTGGCGCACCGCCTGTTTGATGTTGCCCACGTCGAGGGCGTCTTCCTGGGCGGTGACTTCGTCTCCGTGACCAAGAGCGAGGGCGGTGACTGGCAGCTCATGAAACCCACCATTCTGGGCGTGATCATGGAGCATTTCATCGCCGGACGTCCGGTGATCGAAGGCGAAGGTGCTGCGGCCGAAGAGACCTATGCCAACGACGACGCCGAAGTGGTCGGCCAGATCAAGGAATTGCTCGATACCCGGGTTCGCCCAGCCGTCGCGCAGGACGGCGGCGACATTGTGTTCCGGTCCTACCAGAACGGTATCGTGTCGCTGACCATGCAGGGCGCCTGTCAGGGCTGCCCGAGCTCAACAATGACCCTCAAAATGGGCATCGAGAATCTTCTGAAACACTACATACCCGAGGTCATCGAGGTCCGCCCCGTCATGTAGGGCGGCCCCGCTTCTTTCCCGGAGGACGGAAGGCAGCGGTCGAGACCGGGGTTCAAAAGGAGCCTCCCCATCATGAAGTACGTTACCCTTGCCGGTGCGGCCCTCCTGGCCGCAGCCTTCATGTCGGGCACAAGCGATGCCGCCGATGCGGTCTTCGCCCGCCCCGCGCCGGAAAGGATCGACCTGGCCACGCGGGATGCCGCCCAGGTTGAGGTCGCGCGCCTTGAAAACGCCTTCCTTCCCGAGAGCAATGCCGACACGATCGATGCCATGTTGACGGCCGCCGGGCTGACCGTGTCCGAGGTTCGCGAGGAAGACGCTCTGGTGCCGCGCGTCTTTGCCGCCGCGCTGCCGGCCGACATGGCCGAAATCAGCCAGACGACCGAAAAGAAGCGCATCTTCATCAAGGTCATGCTGCCGCTGGTGCTGGACGCCAACGAGCACATTATGGACGACCGCGCCCAGCTGCTCTATCTCAAGACGCTTATCGACATCGATCAACCGATCGAGACTGAAGACCGCATCTGGCTCGAGGATCTCGCGGCCCTCTATTATGTCGACGACAACGATCTCGACGAGCTCCTGCGCCGGGTCGATGTGATCCCCGCGTCGCTGGCGCTGGCCCAGTCGGCCCTGGAATCGGGTTGGGGCACCTCGCGCTTCGCCCATGAAGGTAACGCCGTGTTCGGCCAGCGCAGCTGGAACGAGGACGAAGGCATCGTGCCCGAGGCCCGGCCCGCCGGCGAAGGCCATGTCGTGAAGGCCTTCGACGGCCTGCGCGATTCGGTTCTGGCCTATCTGGTCAACCTGAACCGCCACCCGGCCTACGAGCACTTGCGTCAGCTTCGTGTCGACCTGCACGCCCAGGAGCTGGCGATCGACGGCTGGACCCTGGCCGGTGGCCTCGACGACTACGCCGAACATCCCGGCTACGTCGATCTGGTTCGTTCGGTGATCCGCCAGAACAAGCTGACCGACTTCGACGACGCGCGCCTGGCCGATCTCACAATCTGAAGCCTCGCGCCAGTTCGAGTGACAGAACGCATCCGCCCTCAGGTGCGGGCGCGTTTTTTGTCAGCAGCCTCAATCCGCGGCGAAACTCGGTGTCAATCCTTAATCATCCAGACTTCCGGCACACGGGTTCCTGCTTTCGCTGCGGATCATTCAGATACTCTTGCTCACACAGCGTTGGGCAACTGACTGTGAAGGCTTCAGCCCCTGGCATCTGGTCGCCAAATAGGGCGTCGCATACGGGGAGCAACGATCAGCGTCAGCGCCAAAACCGGAAACCATATGGCTACGTATTTGGCATCGTCGAGAATCACAGACCACAGGCGCGCTTTGGTCTTTTCGACGCTTGTGACTGCGAAGAAAACACCCGTCATGATCCCAATGCACACAATGTAACTGATCACCCCAGCGATCAGGAACATGGTGGTCGTGTACCAAACAAACACGAACACAAAGAAATAAGGGATGGCGCCCCTTAAGGGCAACACGTCGTTGTGCATTCACGCCACGCCCCCCGGCACCAGGAACGGGATGCCGAGCCAGCGGAAGCGGCCGTCGGGCAGGGGCATCGTGCAGTTGATGCGGCTGCGGCCGGGGCCGAAGGGACGGTCGAGGCGGAGTTCGACACGGCGGTCGCCCAAGACATCGAGCGTGACATCGGCCCCGTTCGACGCAAAGCACGCCAGGCGGTGCAACGAGCCGACCTCTTCATCCACGGTGAATCCGATCGCCGGCGGATTGGGTGCGGTACCCCAGATCGGCATGTCTTCGGGCAGCAGATCGCTGACCGGCAGGCCCAGGGTATCGATGATGGTCGCGAAACGGTCGGGCTCGCCATAACGCTCATTGAGCGCAAAGCGCGGCAAGGTGAAAAGATCCGCGCCCGCGACCGCCACGCCCGAGTGCTGGCCGAATGCGGCGAGGTAGCCCGCATCGCGCACCATCGCAACCACCTCGTCGCTGTATTCGCCATACGGATAGGCGAAGATGTTGGGCACAAACCCCAGCTCCTGCAGGAAGGTCGAGGTCATGCGGACCAGGTCCTCCTCCATCGCGCCACGGTCCATGAACGGCATGTGCGCATGCGCCGCACTGTGGGCGCCGATCGAGGCTCCAGCGGCATGCATGGCACGGATATCGTCCCAGCTCAGCGCGCCGCCGACCTGGCCCACCGAATCGGTGTTGACGAAGACGGTGAAGGGAAAGCCCGCCACCTGAAAACGGGGGAAGGCCTCGGTATAGATCGAACGGAAGGTGTCATCGATCGTGATGGCGATCGTGCGGTCGGGCAGAGCTGTGCCGTCGCGCAGTGCGATGACGACCTCTTCCAGGGGCACGACGTTGTAGTTGCCGTCCTGCAGCAACCGGAGATGGGCTTCGAACTGGTCGAGCGAGATGTTCGTGGACGGCAGCGTGTCTTCGCCGAAGCGGTGGTATATCACGACTACGGCCGACGGCATCGCAACCACTTCGTCCTGGGCATAGACGTCCATCGCCGGTGAAGCCGCGAGCACGAACAGCGACAGGAGCACGAACTTGGCAACACGCCACAGGGTCGCTACACCTGACGGCCAGCCGGACCGACAGGAGGAACCGTTGGCCATGACCTCTCTCGACGACACCGCTCTCGACCTCATCTTCAGCGAGGCGCGCACCGTAACACGTTGGCAGGACAAAGCCGTCGACGAGGCCACGCTGCAGGCCCTTTGGGATCTGGTGAAGATGGGACCGACCAGTGCCAATTGCTCGCCCCTGCGCGTCATCTTTGCCACAAGCGACGAGGCTAAGGCGCGGCTCAAGCCGCTTCTTTCCTCCACAAATGTCGAACAGACCATGGCCGCCCCCGTGGTTGCCATACTGGCCTATGACACAGCGTTCTACGAGCATCTTCCTCGACTCTTCATGGCCGAGGCCGTGGCTTGGTTCACAGGCAGTGAAGCGGTCACCCGGGAGACCGCCTTCCGCAACGGCACGCTGCAGGGCGCCTATCTGATCCTCGCCGCCCGTGCCCTGGGGCTGGACTGCGGCCCGATGTCGGGTTTCGACAACGCCGGTGTGGACGCCGAGTTCTTTGCGGACTCGACCTGGCGCAGCAACTTCCTTGTCAATCTGGGCTACGGCGACCGCAGCGGCCTGGAACCCCGCGCCTACCGGTTTACCTTCGATGAAGCCTGCCAGATCACCTGAGATCGGCCGGTCAGGCCACAGGCATCATGCCGGTGGCGGCGGCACGGTCCGTCAGCACGGGATAGCGGCGCGGCTGGAAGAGCTGGTAATGCCACCATTCGTTGACATACCAATCGAATCCCGCGGCCGTCATGATGCCGAGCAACATAAGCCGGTTGGCGCGCTGGGCCGGTGCGATGTCGGGTGCGTCGTGATGGCCGTTGGTCGTGAGTTCATCGACCGGACCGCCCATGTCGAGCTCCCGATCCACGCTATCGATCAGCGTGACGTCAACCGCCACGCCCCGGCTGTGCGGCGAACCGCGCCGGGGATCGGCGACATAATCGGTGTCGGGCGTATGGCTCCACAAGGCCCATTGCGCCTCGGACGGGCGGAAGCCATCGGTGATCTTCAGACGCAGCCCCTGCTCGGCAGCAAGCGCGATCGCGCGCGCCAGGCAGGCCGCGGCGTCCGGATGCAGAAAACACCGCGGGTTCTCATAGATCGCCGCACCCATAAAGTTGTCGTCATGGCCGTAAACCAGATCGACAACAACATCCCATTCGGGCGGCGCGATGTTCACAAGCAACGCCAAAATCCGGCTCTCCCTTCGCTGTGCGACGCTATCACACGGCAGTATGTGCGCCCATGACAGCCTCACGCCACCACATCATCCGGGCGGATGGGAACGATGCCGCCTTGCTGGCGGACCTGCACGGCCGGTGTTTCGACGAGGGCTGGAGCACAGACTTCATAACACGGCTCCTGGGCGGCAAAGGCGTCGCGGCCCTGATCGCAAGGGATCACGAAGCACAACCAATCGGCTTTGCCATCGCGCGGGCGGCGGCGGATGAAGCAGAACTGCTGACCATCGGAGTCACGGAAGCACAGCGGCGCAGCGGGGCGGGGCGGCAGCTTGTGGAGGCCGTGATCGTTACCATGGCCCATCGCGAGGTGAGGCGCCTGCATCTGGAGGTCTCCGAGACAAACCATGCCGCCCGCAGGCTTTACGAGAGTCTGGACTTCGTACCGGTCGGCCGGCGCCCCGGCTACTACGAGAACGGCACGGTTGACGCGCTGACCCTGGCGCAGACGCTCAGGACTTCCTGAGCACCAGACGCCAGACGTCGGAACCGTCGGTTTCGGGCGCAAGCGAAAGGATGGCGTGGCCGTGTTCTTCCACCGAACGCGGCACATTCTTGAGCGGCTCACCGTCGTTCAAGCGCACCTCGACCGTCTCGCCCGCCGCCATGGTCTCGATCAGGAGCTTGGTCTTGACAAAGGTCAGCGGGCAAACATCGGCTGTGATATCGAGAAAGCGGTCGCTTTCGGTCTGCGGTGTGGCGTTCACGGCATGTCTTCACTGGAGCGGCTGGCGTAAGAACCCTATATGGTGTCAAAACACGCGGCGGCAAAGCCAGGGTTGCGACAACGTGGCGCCGGCGGGAAATGCGGTCTAAAATCCACAAGCTCGTGATTTTAGGGAGGATTGCGCTGGTCTCCGACATACGGACACCGAATCGACAAAACAATGGCATCGCGTATTGAACAGTCATGCATCGACAAGGGCCTCAAGATGACCGGACAACGCCGGATCATCGCCAGGGTGTTGTCGGATGCCGAGGATCACCCCGATGTGGAAGAGGTCTACCGACGTTCATCGAAGATCGACGCGCGCATCAGCCTTGCGACGGTGTACCGCACGCTGCGCATCTTTGAGGATTCCGAGATCATCCAGAGCCATGATTTCGGCGGTGGACGGGCCCGCTATGAAGCGACCGAAGACGACGAGCATCACGATCATCTGATCAATGTCGACACCGGCGAGGTGATTGAGTTCTACGACGACGAACTCGAGGCCCTGCAAGAGAAGATCGCCAAGCGGCTGGGTTTCCGCCTTGTCGATCATCGCTTCGAGCTCTACGGTCTGCCGATCAAGCCTAGCGACAAGGACTCGTGAGCACACTGCGGTCATGAACGCCCGCAAAGCCGAGATCGCGCCTCTGGACGCCGGCATCATGCTGGGGCCGCTGGAGTTGCGCATGGCGCGCGACGACGAAGAGGTCCGCGCCCTGCAGCGCCTGCGTTATCGGGTCTTCTATGAAGAAATGAAGGCCGAGCCGATCGGCTCGATGGCCGACGAGAAGCGCGATTTCGACGAGTTTGACGAGATCTGCGACCACCTGATCGTACGCGACACCGCGCGTCAGGGTGAAGAATCGATTGTCGGTACCTACCGCCTCCTGCGCCGATCGGTCGCCGAAACCTTCGGCAAGTTTTACACCGCCGGTGAGTACGACATTTCCAAGCTGCTGGAGGTCGACGGTGAGTTGGTCGAGCTGGGCCGAAGCTGCGTTGACATGAACTACCGGGCCGGCGCGGCCGTCCAGGCCCTTCTTCGCGGTCTGGGCGCCTATGTCGACCAGTACGACATCCGCATCATGTTCGGCTGCGCCAGCCTGCACGGAACCGAGCCCGACACTCTGGCGCTGCCGCTCTCGCACCTGGAGTACAACCTTGCGGCACCGGATTATCTACGGCCCCGTGCGCTTGATCATCTCTACGTCGACATGGCGCGGCTGCCGCACGAGGAGGTCGACACGATCAAGGGGCGGTCCAGCCTGCCACCGCTGATCAAGGGCTATGCCCGGGCCGGCTGTCGCTTCGGCGACGGTGCGGTGATCGACCACCAGTTCAACACGACCGATGTCTGCGTCGTGCTCGACCTGCACAGCGTCGACAACAAATACGGCAAACGCTACCGCGATCAGGAGGACGACCTGGGCGACGGACCGGGTGGCGCATGACACTGGTCGCCTTCTGCCGTGCCATCCTCTACCTCGGCTGGACTGCCATCTGCCTGCCGGTCCAGACCGTGCTGATCCTGTTCGGCGCCAAGGCGAGCCACGCTTTCCCGCAGTTCTATCATCGGGTCGTCCTGCGACTTCTGGGCATCCGGATCGACGTCCGGGGACGGCCGAGCCGCAAGCGGCCCTGTCTTTATGTCTCCAACCACACGTCCTATCTCGACATCGAGATCCTGGGCGCGTTGATCCGGGGCAGCTTTGTCGCCAAGGCGGAAATCGGCGAGTGGCCCTTCTTCGGACTGCTGGCCAAACTGCAGCGCACCGTCTTTGTCGACCGACGCAGGAGCCAGGCCGGCAAGCACAAGACGGCCATCGAGCAGCGGCTCGACGCCGGAGAGCGGCTGATCCTGTTCCCCGAGGGTACCACCAGCGACGGCAACAAGATTCTGCCGTTCAAACGGGCGCTCTTCGCCACGGCACAACAGCAGATCGCAGGAGAGTATGTTTCGGTCCAGCCGATCTCGATCGCCTTTGCCGGGTTCTCGAACATGCCGATGGACCGCGAACTGCGTCCGCTCTTCGCCTGGTATGGCGACATGGAGCTGGTGCCGCATGCCTGGCAGATGCTGAAAGCCGGTGTGGTCACCGTCGTGGTGCAATTCCATCCGATCCTGACCATCGAGGACGTCGGCGGCGACCGCCGGCAGCTCGCACGGCGCTGCGAAGAGATCATCGGCGAGGGTGTCACCGCCGCCCTGACCGGGCGGCTTCCGCCTCGGCGCCACCGCGGGCTGGGACGCCTGGGCCGGTCGGGAGCCTGATGGCCACCAGATGGTCAATTGACTCAGACCATCGGCCTGCGGCATGGTGAGAATCTTGGAGCAGCATCAAGGGGATGCGAGGCTCTGCGACAGGGAAACCGGTGTCCGCGAGACCAAAAGCGACCTATGCCGTACCCATTTTAGACGCCATGATGCGTCCATAAACGCGACACGCGCTTGCCCAGAAAACTCTTCATCAAGACCTATGGCTGCCAGATGAACGTCTACGACTCCGGTCGTATGGCGGACCTGCTTGCGCCCCTGGGTTATGAGGAAACGATGACGCCCGAGGGCGCCGATCTCGTGATCCTCAACACCTGCCATATCCGCGAGAAGGCGGCCGAAAAGGTCTATTCGGAGCTGGGCCGCCTGCGCGCCCTGAAGGACCAGCGCAAGGCAGCGGGCGGCGACATGCTGATCGCGGTCGCCGGCTGCGTCGCCCAGGCCGAAGGCGAGGAGATGGGCCGCCGCGCACCCGTCGTCGATCTGATCGTCGGACCGCAGACCTATCACCGCCTGCCCGAACTGGTGGCCCAGGCCCATCGCGTTTCGGGCGCGGTGCTCGATACGGACTTTCCTGCGGAATCGAAGTTCGACCACCTGCCCGAGAGCCAGAAGACCGAAGGACCGACCGCTTTTCTTTCGGTTCAGGAAGGCTGCGACAAGTTCTGCACCTTCTGCGTCGTGCCCTACACCCGCGGGGCAGAGTATTCGCGTTCGGTGAGCGACGTGCTGGCCGAGGCGCGGCGTCTGGTCGCGGGCGGCGTGCACGAGATCACGCTGCTGGGCCAGAACGTCAACGCCTATCATGGTGAGGCCGACGACGGGACCTGGTCGTTGGCACGCCTGGTGCGTGCTCTGGCCGATGTGCCGGGACTGCAGCGTATCCGCTACACGACGTCACACCCGCGCGACATGAGCGACGACCTGATCGCCGCCCATGGCGAGATTGAACAGCTCATGCCCTATCTCCATCTGCCGGTGCAGTCGGGCAGCGATGACGTGCTCAAGGCGATGAACCGGCGCCACACCCGTGATGTCTACCTTCGGCTGATCGAACGCATCCGTGTTGCGCGGCCTGACATCGCCATGTCGGGCGACTTCATCGTGGGATTCCCCGGCGAGACCGACAGCGATTTCGCCCAGACCATCGATCTGGTGCAGCAGACCGGCTACGCCTCGGCCTATTCCTTCAAGTACAGCGCACGGCCAGGCACGCCAGCCTCGACCGCCGGAGCCCAGGTGCCAGAAGCCGTGAAATCCGAACGGCTCACAGCACTGCAGCAGCTTCTGGATGCCCAGCAGGTCGCCTTCAATCACGCCAGTGTCGGCAAAACCGTTCCCGTACTGTTCGAACGCACCGGCCGCAAGGCCGGCCAGCTTGTGGGACGCAGCCCCTGGCTGCAGGCCGTCCATGTCGAGGCTGATGTGGCGATGATGGGCAAACTCGCCGATGTCACGCTGGTCGAAGCCAAAGCCAACTCCCTGGCCGGTGTGCTCCAGGCGGCCGAGCCTGCAGGGAAGGTGGCCTGATGGCGATTGAAAGCGCCGGCAACGCACCCAAGACCCAGCGTTATCTGACCTTCGAGGACAACGGCCTGCTCACGGCCCTTTATGGCGATCACGACCGTCATCTGGCGCGCATCGAACAGCAGCTCGATGTCACCGTGACCTCGCGCGGCAACCAGGTCGCGGTTTCGGGGCCGGAGTGGTCGGCAGAGACGGCGGCGGGCGTGCTGAACCAGCTCTATGGCCGCCTGAAGAGCGGGCTGACGGTGGAGCCGGCGGATGTTGACGCGGCGCTGCGGATCGCCAGCGAACCGGCTGAAGAGCAGGACGGCGATCCCGTGATGATCGAGATCCGCACGCCGAAACGCCGCATCACGCTACGGTCGCGCAATCAGGCGCGCTACCTGCAGATGCTGGAACAGTCCGAGCTGGTCTTCGCGCTGGGTCCAGCCGGTACCGGCAAGACCTATCTGGCCGTGGCCGCCGCAGTGGCGATGATGGAAACAGGCAAGGTCGACCGCATCGTGCTGTCACGCCCGGCCGTGGAGGCCGGGGAACGGCTCGGCTTCCTCCCCGGCGATCTGCGCGAGAAGGTCGATCCCTATCTGCGGCCGCTCTACGACGCGCTGTTCGACACCATGCCCGGCGAAAAGGTCACCCGGCGTCTGGCGAATGACGACATCGAGGTCGCGCCCCTAGCGTTCATGCGCGGACGCACGCTGTCGAACGCCTTTGTCATTCTCGACGAGGCGCAGAACACCACGCCGGTGCAGATGAAGATGTTCCTGACCCGTCTGGGCGAGAACGCCCGCATGGTTGTGACCGGCGATTTGAGCCAGATCGACCTTCCGCCCGGTCAGACCTCGGGCCTGGCTGATGCGCTCGACATGCTCGAAGGCGTCGAGGGCATCAGCACGATCCGCTTCAGCGATGTTGATGTGGTGCGCCATGAACTGGTCGCCCGCATTGTGCGTGCCTATGACGCCCGCGGCCCACGTCGGGGAGCCACGTGATGGACGACGACCAAGTCTGCAGTATCACCGGCGGGGACGCACGCGTGGTCATCGACCTCGCGCTGGCCGACCCCGCCTGGCTGGAGGACATTCCGGACGCCGCATCGACAGTCGAGCGCGCGTGTCTTGCCGCCCTCGACAAGGCCTGCCGGGGCCCCGGTCTCGCGGTGTCTCTGGTCCTGAGCGATGATGACCGGGTGCGCAGGCTCAACCGCGAGTGGCGCACCATCGACAATGCCACCAACGTCCTGTCCTTTCCAGCAATCGAATGTCGGGCGGGCGAACTGCCGGTGCCGCAGCCTGGCCTTCCCGCCGACACCGCCATTGAACTGGGCGATGTCGTGCTGGCCCGTGAGACGGTCCTGCGCGAGGCGCGCGACGGTGCGATCCCGGACGAACACCATCTCAGCCACCTTGTGGTGCACGGCTGCCTTCATCTTTTGGGCTATGACCATGAGGACGAAGTCGGTGCCGAGACCATGGAAGCTCTTGAACGTCGTGTCCTCGATGGGCTCGGCATCCCCGACCCTTACGCCTGATCCCAGCCATGGCCGACAAACCCTCTCAAACCTCTTCATCGTTCTCCGGTATGCCCGGCTGGTTGCGCCGGCTGATGGGCGGGCGCAATGGCGAAAGCCTGCGTGAGACCGTCGAGGAACTGATTGACGCCTATGAGGAAGATGGCGGAACACTTTCGGATGCCGAGCGCTCCATGCTGGTCAATCTGCTGGAGTTTGGCGAGCTGCGGGTCGACGACGTCATGGTGCCGCGCGCCGATGTTGTGGCGGTCGAAGAACAGACGCCCCTGGCCGAGATCGTGAACCTGGTGCGCCAGCAAGGCCACTCACGCCTACCGGTCTACCGTGAGAATCTGGATGATCCCCTGGGCATGATTCATGTCCGCGATCTCTTGGACAAGTGGGGATGCGAGCCTCCGGGGCCGCCGCTGACCTTAATGATCCGGGAGGTTCTCTACATTCCGCCGTCGATGCCGGTGGTCGATCTGCTGATTCGGATGCGCACCACACGAACACACATGGCTCTGGTCGTGGACGAGTTCGGCGGCATCGATGGGCTGGCCACAATCGAGGATCTGGTCGAGCCGATCGTGGGCGAGATCTGGGACGAACATGACACCGATGACGCCCACCTCCTGAGCGAACGGCCGGGCGGGCTCATCGAAGCCCATGCACGGGCGCCGCTTGAGGAGCTCGAGAACCTGATCGGAATCGATCTGTTGCCTGACGAACGTGACGAGGACATCGATACCGTCGGCGGTCTTGTCTACGACATGCTGGGGCGGATACCCGCGCGTGGTGAGGTGATCCGTCACGAAGGTGGCGTCGAGTTCGAGGTCATCGAGGCCGATCCGCGGGCGATCAAGCGGCTTCGCGTGCGGCCCACCAGCCAACGTGCGAAGTGACGGCGCCCGCCCCGATCCTGACCGACCTGCCGGCACGGCTGGCCGCACTCCGGGGCTGGCGCCGTCCCCTGCTTTTGGTCCTGCTGGGTGCTGTCCTGGCCGGGGCCCTGCCGCCCTTCTACGTCCTGCCGGCCGCCGTGTTGGCATTCACAGGCCTGGCCTGGGTACTTGACGGCGCCAGCCGGCGCCGTGCGCTGGCTGATGGTTGGCTGTTCGGATTCGGTCACGGTCTCGCCGGCCTGGGCTGGATCGCCAACGCTCTGCTGGTCGATGCCGGACGCACAGGTTGGATGTTCCCTTTCGCCCTGCTGGCCATCGGTGTCGGGTTCGGCGTGTTCCAGGCTCTGGTTGCCTTTGGCGCCGTCTGGGCACGACCGGGGGCGGCCCGGATTCTTGCGCTGGGTTTGTGTTGGCTCGCAGTCGAATGGCTCAAGAGCTGGGTCCTGACCGGCTTCCCCTGGAACACGGTGGGCACGGCCTTTGCCCTGTCGGACGCCTTAATTCAGCCCGCCGCGCTGGGCGGACCCTGGCTGTTGAGCTGTCTGGTGCTGATCATGGGGCTTGCCCCGGCACTCGGTCAGACTCATGGCATCGTTCTTCCACGACGCCTGGCCGGATGGACGTTGTTGTCGGTCCTGCTGGTGGCGGCCGTGTGGACGGCCGGGACGTTGCGTCTTTCGAGCCATGCCGAGAACAACACGCTCGAGACCGTTGTGAGGCTCGTGCAACCCGCCATCGAACAGGCCGACAAGTGGCAGAGCGGGCTCTATGAATCGCATTTTGCGACGCAAATTGCACTCAGTCTGTTGCAACCTGCGAGAGAAGAGCCTGATGTGATCATCTGGCCGGAAGCCGCCGTGCCACACACATTTCTGCGCCGTGAGGGGACCCGGGCACAACTTGCGGCAGCAGCGCCCGAAAGCGGACACCTGCTCACCGGCGCCGTTAGCGCCGATCACGATGCCGACGGCAACGTCCGGCCCTACAACAGCTTGCTTGTGATCGACCGTGACGGACTAGTCGACAGCTATGACAAGAGCCATCTGGTGCCATTCGGCGAATACGTCCCGTTGCGCGGTGTCCTGCCCATCGACAAGCTCACGCCGGGTGGGGTTGATTTTGCACCGGGCCCGGGCCCACGGGTGTTGAGCCTCAGAAACCTGCCGTCTTTCGGGCCCTTGATCTGTTATGAAGTCATCTTTCCGGCTGAAATTCTAGGACCCGAGGGCCGTCCTGCGTGGCTTGTGAATGTCACGAACGATGCCTGGTACGGACATTCCACAGGCCCCTATCAGCATTTTCAGGCCGCGCGCATGCGTGCGGTGGAGCAGGGATTGCCGATGGTGCGTGTGGCCAACACCGGCATCAGTGGGGTCATCGATCCCCTGGGCCGGGTCGTCGCCAGCCTGCCCCTGGGCCATCGCGGCATCCTCGATGTAGCACTTCCAGCCCGGCTCGACACACCGACCATCTATGGCCGGATCGGTGACTGGAGCCTGTTTCTGGCGCTCTGTCCCTTCGCCGCCGGTCTGGCCTGGGCCTTGCCCAGACAACAACGTGCGGGCGATGTAGCAACAAGTTCCGCAACCGGTCGGTGCTAGCACCACCGATCATTTCGGGCCACGTTGCGTCTGATAGGGTCTAGGGGACTGCCTTCGGACATTTGGCCGTTGTCAGCGCCGGTCGAGCGCACACGTTGGGACGAAAAGAAAGAAACGATATCCATGGCTAGCAATCCCAATCCGATCGACATTCATGTCGGTGGCCGGGTCCGTTTGCGCCGCACACTTCTGGGTATGAGTCAGGAGAAGTTGGCGCAGGCGCTGGGTCTGACCTTCCAGCAGATCCAGAAGTATGAGCGGGGGGCAAACCGCATTGGTTCCAGCCGGCTGTTTAAGCTGTCGCAAATCCTGGATGTGCCGGTGAGCTTCTTCTTCGACGATATGACCAAAGAAACGGCGACCGGCGGCGGCGCTCAGGCGCCTGCCACGGCACCGGAGGACCCTTCCGGTCCCGACGCCCTAACCAAGCGCGAGACGCTGGAACTGGTACGCGCCTATTACCGCATTCCTGATGATCGCCTGCGCCGCAAGGTGTTCGAGCTCGTCAAGGCGGCCGGTCCGAAGGACAACGCACCAAGCGAGTGATCGACCTCGGCCGGTCCTGAACCATCCGTCGCGGCCGTTCGGTCCGCTGCGGGCGTCAAACATCTTGACCCTGCCGCACGGTTCGGCGAGTGTCGCGCCGCCTGTTGGCGCACGCGTGGCAGGCGCATCATGGCCTATGCAGCCCACCGGCTGCTGCGGGTTCATATCATTGAGACTTCAAGTGCCATGGGAGGGTGATCGTGGCCCGGAGCAACTATCTGTTCACCAGTGAATCCGTGTCGGAAGGCCATCCCGACAAGGTCTGCGACCGCATCTCCGACGCCGTCGTCGATGCCTATCTGGGCGCCGATCCGGCCGCTCGTGTGGCCTGTGAGACGCTGACCAGCACCAACCTCATTGTCATCGCCGGCGAGGTCCGCGGCCCCGCTGGGATCATCGACCAAGTCGAAGACCTGGCACGCAATGCAGTGAAATCGATCGGCTATGAACAGGACGGATTCCACTGGAAGAACGCCGAGATTCAGGTTCACCTGCACGAACAGTCCGCCGACATCGCCCAGGGTGTCGATTCCGCCGGCAACAAGGCTGAAGGTGCGGGCGACCAGGGCATCATGTTCGGTTACGCCTGCCGCGAGACCTCGGTGCTGATGCCCGCACCGATTCATCTGTCGCATCAGATTCTCAAGCGCCTGGCCGATGTCCGCCACGACGGCACCGAACCGGGCCTGGAGCCTGACTCCAAGAGCCAGGTGACGCTGCAGTACGAGAACGGCCAGCCGGTCCGGGCGACTTCTGTCGTGGTCTCGACCCAGCATGCGGCAGACCTGAGCCAGGATCAGGTCAAGGAGATCGTGCGCCCCTATGTCGAGGAGGTCCTGCCCGATGGCTGGATGTGCCCCGACGACCAGTTCTATGTGAACCCGACGGGCAACTTCGTGATCGGTGGCCCGGACGGTGACTGCGGCCTGACCGGGCGCAAGATCATCGTCGACACCTATGGCGGCGCAGCGCCTCACGGCGGTGGAGCATTCTCGGGCAAAGACCCCAGCAAGGTCGACCGTTCGGCCGCCTATGCCAGCCGCTACCTCGCCAAGAACGTCGTGGCCTCCGATCTCGCCGACCGCTGCACCATTCAGCTCTCCTACGCCATCGGCGTTGCCGATCCGCTGTCGGTCTATGTCGACACCCATGGCACGGGCCAGTGCGACGAAGCAGCCCTGGAAAAGGCGCTGCGCGAGGTCATGGATCTCACGCCACGCGGCATCCGCGACCATCTCGGTCTCGACCGTGCGATCTATGAACGCACGGCGGCCTATGGTCACTTCGGACGTGCCGCTGAGGCCGATGGCGGCTTCTCCTGGGAGAAGACCGACGTCGCCGATGCGCTGAAGATTGCCTGCGCCTGAGGCTGATCGCCGGCTCTATGGCCGGCGCAAGGGCCACGATCTGTCCGCACGACGGCAGGCTCTCGTTGACGAGCGCCTGCCGTTGCTGCGTCCGGTCGTCGCCGCCGATGGAACCGTCGATCTGAAAGGTGTTGAACCTGCCCGCGACCGGCTGTGGCTCGAGGTCGGCTTCGGGGGTGGCGAACATCTTGCCTGGCAGGCCGAACACCATCCCGATGTCACGGTGATCGGGGCCGAGCCCTTTCTCAACGGTGTCGCCTCGCTTCTGGCCCATGTCGACGACAGCGGCCTTGGCAATGTCCGCATCATCGACGGCGACGTCCGGCCTCTTCTCGACGCCCTGCCGCCGACCAGTCTAGAACGCATCTTCGTTCTGTTTCCGGACCCTTGGCCCAAGGCGCGCCATCACAAACGACGCATCGTGAACCACTGGTCGGCTAACCGCTTCGCCGACCTTCTGGTCGATGGCGGCGAACTGCGCCTGGCGACCGACATCATGGACTACGCTCGCTGGATGATGGCGGCCGTCTGGCCGCATCCTGATCTCACCTGGACGGCGCGGCGCCCGGGTGACTGGCGCAGCAGGACCCGTGACTGGCCCGGCACCCGCTACGAGGCCAAGGCCATCGAAGCCGGGCGCACGCCGGTGTTCCTGACTTTTCGGCGGAAGGCGCGGGGTACATCTCAGTAGACCCGTGTCATCCCGGCTCATGGCCGGGATGACACGCTTTTGAGTTGGTCGATCCCGTCAGGGCTTCAGAAAGCCCATGATCTCCTCGACCTCGGCCTGGATCGGCATGGCAATCGCACTAGCTCGCTCCGCACCGTCTTTCAGGACACTATCGACATAGCCGGGATCGGCCATCAGCCGCTTCATCTCCTCGCCGACCGGGCCGAGCTTTTCGACCGCGAGTTCGGTGAGCGCCTTCTTGAAGTCACTGAACTGGGCGCTGGCGAACTCATCAACCACGGCCTGCCGGTTGCTGTCGGACAACGCCGAATAGATCGTGATCAGGTTCGAAGCCTCGGGCCTGTTCTCCGCGTCATAGGTCACACCGGGTTCGCTGTCGGTGCGGGCCTTGCGGAACTTCAGGGCGATGGTGTCACGGTCGTCGTTGAGATTGATCCGCGAGTAGTCGCTCTGCTCGGACTTCGACATCTTGTTGGTGCCGTCACGCAGGCTCATCACGCGCGTCGCCTCGCCGGTGATGACGGGCTCAGGCAGCGGAAAGAAATCGACCCCGAACTGATGGTTGAAGGCACCGGCGATATCACGGGAGAGTTCGAGATGCTGTTTCTGGTCCTCGCCCACCGGAACGTGCGTGGCGTGGTAGCCGATGATATCCGCGGCCTGCAGCACAGGATAGCCGTAGAGCCCGAGGCTGGCGTTGTCGCGCTTCTTGCCCGCCTTCTCCTTGAACTGGGTCATGCGGTTGAGCCAGCCCAGCGGTGTCATGCACGACAACATCCACGACAGGCGCGTGTGCATCGCACACTGGCTCTGGTTGAAGATGATGCAGCGTGCGGGGTCGAGGCCCGAGGCCAGAAAGCCGGCGGTGACCTCACGTGTGTTGGCGCGCAATTCCGCCGGGTCGTAGGGCATCGTGATGGCGTGCAGATCGACGATGCAATAGATGCACTCATAGTCCTCCTGCATCTCCACGAAGCGCTTGAGCGCACCGAGGTAGTTGCCGAGGTGAAGGCTGCCGGTCGGCTGAATGCCGGAAAACACCCGATTCATCGGGACCACTCCATGTCAGGGACGGCGGGTTATCGCGCGCGCCGCCAAAGGGGTCAAGCGACCGGTTTGGGCCTGGTGCCGAAGATCGCGGTGCCAACGCGCACATGGGTCGCGCCGAAAGTCACGGCGGTTTCGTAGTCGCCGGACATGCCCATGGAAAGCTGATTGAGGCCGTTGCGTTTGGCGAGGTCCGCCAGCAGGGCGAAGTGCAACGAAGGTTCCTCGTCTAACGGTGGGATGCACATCAGGCCCAAAACCTCCAGCCCCGCCTCCCGCGCCTGGGCCACCAGGGCGTCGGTGTCGTCGGGCAGACAGCCCGCCTTCTGTTCCTCTTCACCGGTGTTGACCTGAATGAAACAACCAGGCCTGCGACCGATCTTGTCGATGGCCTTGACCAGGGCCCTGATCAGCTTCGGGCGGTCGACGGTTTCGATGATATCGAACAGGGCAACGGCATCGTCGGCCTTGTTGGTTTGCAGCGGACCAATCAAATGAAGTTCGACAGCGTTGAAGTCGTCCTTGAGGCTAGGCCATTTGCCCTGGGCCTCCTGCACGCGGTTCTCACCGAAGACACGGTGCCCGGCATCGAGCGCGGGCCTGATGTGATCGGCATCGTGGGTCTTGGAGACGGCAACCAGCGTGACCGCGTCGGAGGCGCGGTCTACTTGTTCGGCCGCTGCCGCAATCTCGTCTGTCACGGCCTTGAGGTTTGCGGCCACATCCACATCGCTCATGTCGACTGTTCCCCGAGATAACCGAAGTGGCGCATCAGCGCGCCGTGATCCTGTTCGATCTGCTGCACCTGTGCCTCACTCAGGATGGCGCGCCAGCCGCCCGAGCGGCCACGGCGAAAGAACTTTTCCTGTTTCGGCGAACGCTCCCCGAACCCGGTCTTGGTTTCCTGGCGAGCGAGCTTGTCGAAGCGTGTGTTTTCGATCGCTTTCCTGACCATATGCGGTGTCCGCTGGAGATGCAGGAACTTGACCACACGTCCGAATGTCGTCTTGGGCGTGGCCAGCATGTCCTCGTAGCGCACGACCAGAACCGTGGGGCCCTCCTGGCTGACCCAGCTTGTGACGTTCTGGCTCCAGCTTCCGATGAACTCGGTCACACCCTTGTCGGTCGCATCGGTCTGTCCATTCTCCTGGCCCATCGCGGCGATTGCGGCGTCGAGTGTGATGCCCAGATGATCGGCATAGCTGACGGCGACATCGCGCGGGTCGCGCACCATGTAGACCGCGCCCGCCATCAGGTCGGGGTCATGGCTGGGGTAACCGGCCAGCATGGTGAGTGTGGTGTGGGTTTTCACGAAGACCGTTCCCGACGAACTCCGCGCCATTGCCGCCTGAACCTTCGGGCGCAAGGCGGCGACCTCCTCCCGGCTGAGCTCGCCGGGGTCCTTGTCCGTGAAAGGGGTGTAGTAGCGTTTGCCGGCGTCAAGCAGAGCCGTCGCCGAGATCGCGTTGACGTCGAGCGAGCCACCGCGGTCGTGAATCAGGTTGTGCAGGAAGGCCCGCATCCAGGTGTTTCCGGACTTCGGAAAGCTAGCCAGCCACAGGATCCGGCCCATGATCAGTAACCTTCGGGCACATAGTCGTAACGTGCCATCTGCTCACGGTGGGTCTCGACGATGCGGCCGATCTGATCCTCGCTCAACACGTCGCGCCATTGTTCGGCACGGCCAGCGCGGAAGAACCGATCCTGAGCGGGCGTGCGCTCGGCGAACCCCTCGGACGCCTCCTGCCGGCTGACCGTATCGAAGGCGCTCATGTCGACGGCCCGTTTGACCGCGGCCTCGTCGGCGCCAGTGCGCATGAACCCGGCCAGGCCGGCAAACACGCCGTGCGGGTTAGCCAACATGTCCTCGTAACGCATGATGTGAATCATCGGGCTCTGGCTGGCGGTCCAGCTCGCGACATGTTCGGACCAGTTGCCCATGACCTCATAGACATTGGTCCCGTTGGTCGGTGTCCGAAACATCGACTGGGCCATGATGTCAATGATGGCATCGATGTCACTGCCCTGATGATGGGCATAGGAGACGGCGACATCGAGCGGGTTGCGCACGACATAGACCGCGCCTGCCGTGACGGCCATGTTGATGACGGATGTGCCCCTGACCAGAACGAAGGCGTTGTGGGTCTTGACCGGCACGACCCCGTCGCCGGTCGATGCGATGCGTTCCTGCACCTGTGGTCGCAACCGGGCAATATCCTCAACCGACCAGTCCTGCCACGGACGTTTGTCGAACAGCGCGAAGCCGGCCGTTCCGGGTTCGGCGAGGGTCGCTTCGCCGATCCTGTTCAGAGCGACAGGGGATGCCCTGTCTCCCTTGAACAGATTGGCAAGAAACAGACGGACCCAGGTGTTGCCCGATTTCGGATAACTGGTGAGCCACAAGATCTTGCCCATGGCTCACGCCTGAAATCTTTCCGGCACATAACCGAAGCGGGCCATCTGCCGGCCGTGACGGCTCACGATCTGGCGCACCTGGTTATCGTTCAACACGCCGCGCCAAGAATCGACGCCGCCTTCACCGAAGAACCGTTCCTGGTTGGCGCTGCGTTCGTTGAATCCCTGTTCAGACTCAAGGCGCCGTAGCGTGTCGATCGAGGCATGACTGATGGCCTGTTCAAGAGACTCCGGTGGAACCTCGAGCCTGAGGAAGGCGCAGATCCCGCCGAAGGCCGACATCGGATCGGCGACCATGTCTTCGTAGCGCACGACATGAATGGCCGGGCTCGGCTCACGGGTCCAGCTCATGACATGCTGGGTCCAGCCGCCCTGCACGAACTCCACCAGCGCATCGGTGCGTGGCAGCATGTGATTTGGTGTTGACATGACCTGGATGATGTCGTCGAACGGAACACCGCCATGTCTGGCGTAGGACACCGCAACATCAAGCGGGTTGCGTACGAGATAGATCGCAGCAGCGGTCACCTCCATATCGAAGGGCTGGCGGCCCGCCATAAGCACCAACGCGGCATGGGTCTTGGTAAACATCGGCTCGTCGGTCAGAGACGCCAGATGGCGCTGCACTTTGGGCCGCATGTCGGCGATGTCCTCGGTGGTCCAGGTCGCCGGGTCACGGTCATCGACCTCCTTGTACCAGCGCAAGATCGTGTCGGAGGTCGACATCCGGCTGACATCAGACAGCGGCAGCGGTTCAGGACTCTCCAAGAACAGATTGAACAGGAAGATCCGGACCCAGGTGTTGCCGGATTTCGGATAGCTGGCGATCCAGACGATCTTACCCATGGGGACTCTCCGTGCGGTTCTCAGAAGCCTTCGGGCAGATAGCCGAAGCGGGCCATCTGGTCACGGTGTGCGTTGCAGATCGCCGCGACCTGCTCCTCGCTGAGCACATCCTTCCATTCACCGGCCTTGCCGGAACGGAAGAAGTTCTCCTGGGCCGCGGTCTTTTCGTGGAAGCCGTGAAGCTCCTCCTGCTTGCGCAGCACCTTGAACGACGAGTTCTTAACCGCCCGTTCGATTCGCGACCGCGGTGCGTCGAGCTGGAGAAACTTCGCAAGGTCCGAGAACGCCTTGACCGGACTAGCCAGCATGTCCTCGTAGCGCATGACAAGAAGTCCCGGGTTGGGGTTGGCGGTCCAGGTCTGGACATGCTGGGACCAACTGCCCATCGGTTCGTTCACCAGGCCCTCCATGTTCGGCGTTTCATAGTTGGGCAGGTTCATCAGCTCGATCAGCCGGTCAAGCGGCAAACCCTGATGGTTGGCATAGGAGATCGCGACATCGAGCGGATTGCGCACGAGATAGACCGCGCCAGCCGTCACGTTGAGATTGATCGTGGGATGGTCGCGCACCTTCAACACCGCAAGGTGTGTCTTGCAGAAGATCGTGTGGAGCCGCGAGCCCGCAAGCGCCGCCTGAACCTGGGGGCGGATGCGTGCGACATCCTCGAGCGACCACTCCTCCCAAGGACGGCTGTCAAACTCGGCGAAGTTCGACGCCGCCGCTTCATTCGCAGTGAGAAGCGTCATCTCATTGATATTAAACGATAGTTTCGGATCACGGAACAGGTTGTGCAGGAACGCACGGGTCCAGGTGTTGCCCGATTTCGGATAGCTCGCGATCCAGATGATCTGCCCCACGTCCGTCTCCTTGTGTTCGTCAGTGGCCGTCGGGAAGATAGCCGAAGCGGGCCATCTGGTCGCGGTGATCCCCGCAAATCCTCGCGACCTGATCGTCGCTGAGTTCATCGCGCCACTGGCCTGCCGTACCCTTGCGGAAGAACCGCTCCTGATGCTCCGGCCGTTCGTTGAAGCCGCGTTCGTCCTCCTGCTTGCGCAGCTCCTTGAAGGACGCGTTGCGCACAGCGCGGTCGAGCCGGACCTTGGGATAGTCGAGATTCAGGAACGCCGTCACCGCACCGAAGGCCTTGATCGGATCCTCGAGCATGTCTTCGTAGCGTACGACATAAAGGCCCTTGCCTTCGCCAGCCGTCCAGCTTTCGACATTCTGAGACCAGCTTCCAAGAAGCTCCGGCAGATTGCGCTCATTGCGTTCGGTGCTGAAATCAGGTGTCGCCATGATGGTAATGGCCTCATCGATCGGGACACCCTGAAAGTCGGCAAAGGACAGCACGACATCAAGCGGATTGCGCACGATGTAGATCGCGCCGGCACTGACGGCCATGTTCACCGTGGGTTGCCCGTGATGACGGCCAAGACGATTGTGAATCTTGCAGAACACGGTGCCGTTCTGGCCGGCTGCGATGGTCTTGTGCACAGCCGGCCGCATCCGTGCCATTTCAAGGTCGGTCCATGTCTCAGCAGGCCGTGGATTGAGGACACGGTACCAGCCAATCGCTGATTCGCCCTGGGTCAGGGCACCGATCATCTGGTTGATGTCGACCGGTTGACCAGCGTCACGGACAAGATTGTGGAGGAAAGCCCGCATCCAGGTGTTGCCGGATTTCGGGTAACTCGCGAGCCAGACAATGTTGCCCATGCTAAAGCGCTCCACGGCTGATGTGATCAGAAGCCATCGGGTACATAGCCGAACCGTTCCATCTGTTCCCGGTGGTTCTCGACCATGCGCGCGACCTGCTCATCTGTGAGTTCGTCACGCCATTGCCCGGACGTCCCTGTCCGAAAGAAGCGATCCTGAGCCGGCGAGCGTTCGACAAAACCGTCGCGATCTTCCTGACTGCGCAACACCTTGAAGGACGAATGGCGCAGGGCCTTTTCCAGCCTGGGTCGCAGCACCTTCAGACCGAGAAAATCGGCAACGCCGGCAAAGGTCTTGCCGGGCGAAGCGAGCATATCCTCATAGCGCACGACCCGCAGGCCGGAATTGGGTTTGCCAGTCCAGCTCTCGACATTCTGGGACCAGCTTCCCAGGGGCTCCGAGACATTGTCGACATCGCGCGGCAGTTCGAAGTTGGCTGTCGAAAGCGCGGTGATCGCTACATCGGTTGTGATGCCCTGGAAGTTCGCGAACGACGGCACGACATCGAGCGGATTGCGCACAAGGTAGATGGCACCGGCGCTGGCCTGCAGGTTGACGGTCATGGTGCCGCGCAGCTCGAACACCGCACCATGAATCTTGCAGAAGATGTTGCCCGGCACGGACGCGGCGATGGCAGCGTGAACCTTCAGCCTGAGCTGATCGAGCTCATCCTGCGGGATGTCCTTGAGGGGACGGGGATCGAGCGCCTTGTACCAGTGCAGCGCCGTTTCGGCCGTCGTCAGGTTGCCACCGCCCAGTTCGTTGAGCGGCAACGGCCGGTCCGGATTGCGGAACAGGTTGTGCAGGAAGGCCCGCATCCAGGTGTTGCCGGATTTTGGGTAGCTGGCGAGCCAGACAATCTTTCCCATCGCGCCTAATACCCCTCCGGAACGTAACCGAAGCGTTCCATCTGTTCTCGGTGGGCATTGACCACGGTACGCACCTGAGCGGGGGTCAGCTCGGTGCGCCAGCCGCCGGCCTTGCCGCTGCGGAAGAAGCCCTTGGCGCGCTTGCTGGCTTCATTGAAGCCCTTGGTCTTTTCCTGCTTTTTGGCTTTGTCGAAGGAGGAGAACTTGAGCGCCTTGTCGAGCCTGCCACGATCCTTGGGTAGGCGCAGGAACCTGACCAGCTTGCCGAAAGCCATCACCGGGTCATCGAGCATGTCCTCGTAGCGCATGACATGCATGGCGGGATGAGGCCGTGCCGTCCAGCTCGCGACATTCTGGGACCAGTCGCCGATGGGATGAGGCGCCCGCTCGCCTCCACCCGGCACGAGGTAATCCTTTTCGGCCATGATCCTGATCATGGGGTCGAGATCGAGCCCGGAATGATTGGCATAGGACGCCACGACATCCAGAGGGTTGCGTACGATGCAGATGGCGCCGGCGGTCACATTCATGTTGAACGCAGGCACACCCTGCCAGGGCAGCAAAGGCGAATGGGTTTTCACGAAGATTGAGTCGGGTGTTATTCCCGCAATCTCCTCCTGCACGCGAAGGCGTAGCTTGGCAACCTCCGGAAGGCTCCACTGATCTGCCGGACGGCTTTCGAGCATGGTGTACCAGCCGAGCTGGGAATCGGACGGCGACATTTCGCCGATCTCGTTGATCGACAGCGGCTTAGAGGGGTTCATGAAGAGGTTGAGCAGAAAAATCCGTGTCCAGGTGTTGCCGGATTTGGGATAGCTTGCCAGCCAGATGATGCGTCCCATTCTCAGCGCGCTCCTTCTTGCAGCGCATCGAGATAACCGAACCGGGCCATCTGCTCGCGATGGCGTTCGGTGATGGCCTCAACCTGTGCGCTGCTCAGGGCATCGCGCCAGCCGCCCGCACGGCCGGAACGGAAAAACCGCTCAGCCTTTTCGCTGCGCTCCCGGAATCCGGATTTGTCTTCCTGGTTGCGCAAGACCTTGAACGAGGCATGATGAATCGCGCGTTCGATTCTGCATCGGGGCGCGTCGAGGCCGAGAAATTTCACGACGCCGCCAAACGTTTTTTGCGGTTTCGCCAACATATCCTCGTATCGCACCACATGCAGACCCGGACTGGGGTGCGCGGTCCAGCTCAGAACGTGCTGGCTCCAGCTTCCGATCAGCTCGGAGATGGCGACACCGGTGCTGTCGGTCAAGGCGTTGTCACGGCCCATGAGTTCGATGATGTCGTCGATCCCAGCACCGAGGTGATGGCTGAACGAGACCGCGACATCAAGTGGATTGCGGGCGATGTAGATAGCGCCTGCGGTGACTGCCATGTTGACGGTGGGCTGACCGGCAAGCTGCATCATAGCGCTGTGAATTTTAGCAAAGCGCGTGTCGGGATGTTCTGCGGCGATTTGCGCATGGACCCGCGGCCGCAAAGCAGCGACATCATCGGGCGTGAGGTCCGCAGCCTGTTTGCCCGAGAGGGTCTCATAACGGCCCGGTTCGGAATCACCTATCGCCAAGGTGCCGAGATCGTCGATCCCGACCGGCCGTTCTGCATTGGTCATCAGATTGGTGAGAAAGGCCCGCATCCATGTGTTGCCCGATTTCGGGTAAGACGCCAGCCAGATCAACTTGCCCATGCAATCCATCGCATCGTTTGGGCATCCCTTAACACACACGGGCCCTTCAGAGCAGGTCGATCTCAACGATGAACGAAAAAGGGCGGTCCGAAGACCGCCCTTTCCCATAGCAAACTGATCGGTAGATCAGAAGCCGATCATGATGCCGGTACCGACAAACTCGGTATCGTAATCTCGATTGACGACACCGTCCGAGAACTGGTCCAGACCGATGGTGCCCGTGACCGACACGCCCGGACCCATCTCGTACTGGCCCATCAGACGGTAGGCATCGAACTCATCCGTGATCGCCCTGCCAGCAACGAGGTTGCCCGCAGCGTAGTCGAGCTCATGATGCAGGTAGTAGACACCAGCCGACCACGCACCACCGGGCGACCAGTAGGCCACACCGATGTCGAAGGCTTCGTTATCCGAGCCCGCAACGTTTTGCGCATCAGACACCGACTTGTACGAACCACCAACGCCCCAGTCGCCCATATAAAGCACCAGGCCAGCGTTCACGGTATCCGAATCCGCACCCAGGAGGGTGCCCGGAGTATTATTTTGGGCCTTATTGTTCATGCGCATCCAGCCAGCGGCCACGGTCACGCCGACGTCACCGACGGCGCCGTCATAACGGGCGCCGACCGAGTAGACTTCACCGTGGGTGGTGGCCGGCGAGGTCGCGGCGGTACCGGTGAGAACCGGCAGCAGGTACCCACCACTCATACGGGCTTCGACGTTGTTCGGGGCATACGTAACGCCGAACTGGAAGCCGTTGAAGACCGGACTGAAGTACATCAGCGACGCATCGTCGCCCGCCTGGTTCGGGAACGTCGCAAAAGTTGCGCCGCCGCCAGCGGCAAAGCGCGTACGCAGCGAAGCCGTACCGGCGGTCGTCGCGAAGAACTGCGACAAGCCGTTGGCGAACACGGACGCCGAGTTGGCGCCGAAGATGTAGTTCAGGTACGGAGCGGCCGTCGACATAGCCAGCGAGGCCGGATCGTCGTTGCCGAAGCGGAACGTACCGAACGAGCCTGAGATCCAGGCGTAGTTCTCGTCCATCTGGTCGCCGACGGTCTCGCCTTCGAGCTCAATGCGGACACCGACCTCAAGGCCGTTGTCGAGCACGGTCTTACCCTTGAAATGAACCTCGCCACTAAACTTGATGTCGTGGCCACCCAGGCCGAAGCCCGGCTGAGCCGGCAGCGAGCCGGTAGCAGCGTTTTCGTCATTGTTCGCGAAGAACAACGCCCAATTGTGGTAACCACTAACGCTCAGCTCGATCGGATCAGCTGCCTGCGCGCTCTGCGCGACAAGACCCGCCGAGACCAGCGCCGTGGTACCGAGAAGTACCTTTTTCATTTGCGCAAACCTCCAAATGAGATGTTTAAGTACCAACCCTTTCCGGAAAGGAAAGGGACCGAATCTCCGGCCCCCGACAACCTGAACCCTGGAAAACCAGCCTTTCGGCGGGTAACTTTGGTTCATAGCATCAGCGTCGGCAGACCATCGCCCGGTAGAACGAGAGCAATCTAACAAGACAACGGCCAGATTCTCCACGGCTTTTCTGCCTTCTTGTTGCCTTTCTGGCTCACTGTTGCACAAAAACCTCACCTCATGTCAGACTGACACACCGGATAGTCAGCAAGATGTGCTTGCTCACCGCGCCCTACTGAGCCAAGGTGCGCGGCATTACGCCCCGCCGAGGACATTTGTGTCTCCATGAACACGACTTTTCTCTCCGAAAGAACAGGATTCGGGCCGATTTTGCGCCGGCTTGCCCTGATTTCGCTGGTTTCCGGCGTTCTGGCGGCCTGCGACAACGTCTCTTACGACGGTGTCGAGGACACGATCCAGACGCCCCAAGGTCGTTATGAACCCGATGGCAGCGATCCCAACCGTCAGACCATCTTCGGTACCGGTGGCATCAGCTCCCTGTTTGATGAGACGCGCGCCGGCGACACGCTGGGCGGCGGGGGCCTGGGCGTGAACGCCTTCCTGTGGCGCGCTTCGCTCGACACCTTCTCCTTTCTGCCGCCCCTGTCGGCCGATCCGCTGGGCGGTGTGGTCATCTATGACTGGTACGCACCACCTGAGACACCCAGCGAGCGGTTCAAGGTAACCGTCTATATCCTGGACACACGGCTGCGGGCCGATGGCGTTTCGGTCACCGTGAACCGCCAGCTGCGCGGCGCCGACGGTAACTGGTACGAAGCGCCGGTCGACGTCGGAACCGCTGCGGCCCTGGAAGACGCGATCCTCACCCGCGCGCGCCAGATGCGCATTGCCCAGCTAGGCCAATAACACCCTTCACTGGTTGCCCGCGGCGTGCATCCGGTGAGAATCCGGATGGGCTGACCGCCCGTTCGTCCTTGGAAAACCTTGGCGCCATGCGTTAGCTTGCGCGCCCGAACGATCAGGCAGAATCGAACCGTCATGGCGCAAGAACGCTACAACTTCCGCGAAGCCGAGGCACATTGGCGCAAGGTCTGGGACGAACGCGGCACCTTCGAGGCCGACAACGCCGACAACCGGCCCAAGGCCTATGTCCTGGAGATGTTTCCCTATCCCAGTGGCCGCATTCATATGGGCCACGTGCGCAACTACGCGATGGGCGACCTGGTCGCACGCTATAAGCGCGCCCGCGGTTTCAACGTGCTGCACCCGATGGGCTGGGACGCCTTCGGCCTGCCGGCCGAGAACGCGGCGATTGCCAAGGGCGTGCATCCGCGCGACTGGACCTTTGAGAACATCGCGACGATGCGTCGCCAGCTTCAGTCCATGGGTCTGTCGCTCGACTGGTCGCGCGAGATCGCGAGCTGCCATCCGGAATACTACAAACACCAGCAGAAGCTGTTCCTGGACTTCCTGAAGGTCGGCCTGGTCGACCGCCGCGAGGCCTGGGTCAACTGGGATCCGGTCGACCAGACCGTGCTGGCCAACGAGCAGGTCATCGACGGCAAGGGCTGGCGCTCCGGTGCACCGGTCGAAAAACGCCAGTTGAATCAATGGGTTCTCAAGATCACGGAGTTTGCCGACGAGCTCGCCGACGCGCTGGCAGAGCTCAACCGCTGGCCCGATAAGGTCCGGCTGATGCAGACCAACTGGATCGGGCGCTCAGAAGGTTTGAAGATGCGCTTTGCCCTCGCCGGGCGCGACGATCTTCTCGAGGTCTTCACCACACGCCACGACACAATCTTCGGCGCCAGCTTCATGGCGCTCTCGCCCGAGCATCCGCTCAGCAGCGAACTCGCAGCCGACAACCCCGCTCTTGCGGAATTCGTCGCCGAATGCGGACGGATCGGCACCAGCGAAGAAGCGATTGAACGGGCTGAAAAGAAGGGGTTCGACACGGGCCTTCGGGCGTTCCACCCCTTCGACGGGCGCGAACTGCCGGTCTATGTCGCCAATTTCGTGCTCATGGAGTACGGCTCCGGCGCGATCTTCGGTTGCCCGGCCCACGATCAACGCGACCTCGACTTCGCCCGCAAGTACAGTTTGACCGTCACACCGGTGGTTTTGCCGAAGGATGCCGATGTCGCGACCTTCGAGGTGGGTGATGAGGCGTTCAAAGGTGAAGGCCTGCTCGCCAATTCGGACTTCCTCGACGGCATGACCGTCGAGGCGGCAAAGGAAGTGATCGCCTCCCGTCTGGAAGCGGCGGATCGCGGCGAACGCACGATCAACTACCGCCTGCGCGATTGGGGCGTGTCACGCCAGCGCTACTGGGGCTGCCCGATTCCGATCGTCCATTGTGCGGATTGCGGCATGGTGCCGGTGTCCGATACGGAGCTTCCAGTTGCCCTGCCCGATGACGTCGTGATCGGTGAAGCGGGCAATCCGCTCGATCGTCACCCGACCTGGAAACACGTCACCTGTCCGTCCTGCGGCAAAGACGCGGAACGCGACACCGACACGCTCGACACCTTTGTCGATTCCAGCTGGTACTTCCTGCGCTTCTGCTCGCCGCGTGACGATTCGCCGATGGACAAGGACGCGGTGGCCTACTGGATGCCGGTCGACCAGTATATCGGCGGCATCGAACATGCGGTGCTGCATCTGCTCTATTCGCGCTTCTTCACGCGCGCCCTGCGCCGTTGTGGCTACCTCGACATCGACGAGCCGTTCGACGGCCTGTTCACCCAGGGCATGGTGACGCACGAGACCTATGTGGTCTCAAAGGGAGATCAATGGGAGTACTTCCAGCCCGATGAGGTCAAGCTTGGTGAAGACGGTTCGGCCAGGCTGATCGCCGATGGCCGCGACCTGACGCGCGGACGTTCCGAAAAGATGTCCAAGTCCAAGAAGAACGTGGTCGATCCCGAGCGGATCATCGCGGAGTTCGGGGCCGACACCGCGCGCTGGTTCATGCTGTCGGATTCGCCGCCGGACCGCGATCTTGAATGGACCGAATCGGGCATCGCAGGCGCTCACCGGTTTGTCCAGCGCATCGCCCGTATGGTCGGGCGGGCGATCGATGATCTCCCAGCGCCCGGATCCGATCCGGCTGCCAGCACAAGTGATGCATCCCGCGCGGTGCGACAAGCCCTGCATCGCACGATCGACGGTGTGACCGGCGACATCGAAGCGTTCCACTTCAACCGCTCGGTCGCCCGGATCTACGAGCTGGCCAACGCCATCGAAGGCTTCAAACCCCAGGGCGATGGTGACGGTGCGGTCCTGCGCGAGGCGCTCGAGGGTCTGGTGCTTTTGATCGGTCCCATGATGCCGCATCTAGCCGAAGAGATGTGGCGCACCCTGGGTCACGATGCCCTCCTGGCCGATTCGCCATGGCCCGCCGTCGATGCGGCACTGGTGATCGAGGAGACCGTCACCATCGCGGTCCAGGTCAACGGCAAGCTGCGTGCGAAGCTCGATCTGCCGCGCGATGCGGCCAACGACAATGTCGAGGCCGCGGCCATGGCAGATGACAATGTGCAGCGTGCGATCGGAGACAAATCCGTGCACAAGGTGATCGTGGTGCCGAACAAGATCGTCAACATCGTGGTTGGCTGACGCCATGCCGACCCGCCGCACCGTTCTGGGTCTCGCCGCGCTGGCCGGTCTGCCGACGCTGGGAGGATGCGGCTTCCGTCCTCTTTACGCCACATCCGACAATTCGGAGTCGATCTCGGCCGAGCTCGCCGCGATCCGGATCAACGAGGTTGGTGAGGGAACGGAACGACGGATCGGTCAGATCCTGAAGAACGAGCTGATCGACCGCTTCACGGCAGGGGTCGGGCCTCAACCGGTGCGCTATGATTTAGTGATCGAGATCGACCAGTCGACTTCGCCCCTGCAGATCCAGACGACCGACACCGTGACCCGGTTCAACCTTGTCCTGTGGGCCCGGTTCGTCTTGCGCGATTCGACCTCATTCGAAGAGCTTTACCACTCGACTGCTCGTTCAACGGGCAGTTATGACGTGGTGGAATCGGAGTATGCCACGCTGGTCGCCGAGCAGGCGACCGCCCAGGACGCCGCCAGCGATCTCTCCAACACGATCACCAATCTCCTCTCGCTCTACTTCTCACGCAACGAGGGTGCGTGAACGGCCACGGTTCATGAAAATCGCCGCGCGCCAGGCCGAAGCGTTCTGCCGTGCTCCGGATGCCGCGGTCCGTGCGGTGCTGGTGTACGGCGCTGACAGCGGCCTTGTCCGTGAACGCAGCGATCTTCTCGCGTCCAGTGTCCTGGAGGATCTTGGCGATCCGTTCCGGATGGCAGAGATGCAGGGCGACACCGTGGCGTCGGACCCCGTGCTGCTGATCGATGAGGCCGGCGCGATCGCCCTGACCGGCGGACGCCGGGTCGTGCGTGTGAAGGGCGGGGGCGATCGGTTGACCGATGCCGTGAAGGATCTTCTGGCCCAGCCGACCGGTGACACGCTGGTGGTGATCGAGGCGGGTGAGCTGCAGGGTCGTTCGAAGCTGCGCGGTCTTCTGGAGAAGGCCAAAGACGGGGCCGCCGTGGCCTGCTATCGCGACGAAGACCGTGATCTCGGTTCGGTCATTGTTGATGAGTTGGCGCAACACGGTGTCGAGGCCGAGGGCGATGCGGTTCAGCTTCTGGTGGCCTATCTCGGTGGTGACCGGCGGCAGACCCGCGCGGAGGTTGCCAAACTGGCGCTTTACGTCGGCGAGGGCGGGCGCGCCACGGTGGCCGACGTCGAAGCGGCCGTGGCCGACAGCTCCTATCTTTCGATGGATCGGATCGCGCACGCGGTCTCTTCGGGCAACCTGGACGATCTCGACCGCAGCCTGGAACGCGCCCTGGCCGATCGTGAACAGCCGGTCACGATCCTGGGCGCGGTGCGGCGGCATATGACCCAGCTGCAGCTCTTTTTGTCGCTCAGGGATCGCGGCATGGCCGAAGGTCAGGCCCTCAAGGCAGCGAAGGTCTTTCACTTCCGCGCCGAAGATGCGCTTAAGGCAGGCAGCCGGCGGTGGACCAGCGACCGTGCCTTGCGTGCTCTGGGCCATCTCAACGAAGCCGAGATCCAATGCAAGACCACGGGCATGCCGGCGGACACCATCTGTCGCCGCACACTTTACGACCTTGCCCGCGCGGCGCATGCCGCGGGCGGTCGTTGAACGGAACGGATCTTCTAGAGCCTAGCCGCTGACCAGCCGTGGACGCGGCGGTGCCTGCAGGCGCTCAATCATATCGTCGAGCTGTTCGAGGCTGGTGTAGTTCAGCACCAGTTGCCCGGATTCCCCCTTGGCCTTGATCTCGACCTTGAGCCCGGTGTGTTCCCGCAGACGTTCCTGCAGGTCGCGCAGGTCGGCGCTGAGCAGCTCGTTCGACATTTTCGACGAACCAGACGAACCCCCGGAACCTGTTGCGGTGGTCTTGCCGTCCGACGCGACCAGACGTTCGGTGTCACGCACCGAAAGACCGTCGCGCAGAACACGCATCGCAAGGACTTCGACATCACCGGCCCCGAGCAGGGCGCGGCCGTGGCCGCTGGTGAGCTGACCGTTGTCGAGCATCGCGAGCACGGCAGACGGCAGATGAAGCAGGCGCATCATGTTGGCGACATGGGTGCGGCTCTTGCCGACCATGTTCGCTACGTCCACCTGGGTGAGCTCGAATTCACGGCGCAGCCGGTCGTAACCGGAGGCCTCTTCCAACGGACCCAGATCCTGCCGCTGCAGGTTCTCGACCAGCCCGAGTTCGAGGACTTCGCGGTCCGTGAGATCACGCACAATAACCGGCACGTCGTGAAGCTGGGCCTTCTGGGCGGCACGCCAGCGTCGTTCACCGGCAACGATCTCGAAGAGGCCCTCTTCTCCCGCCACGGGCCGCGCGACGATTGGCTGCATCATGCCGCTGCGGCGCAGCGAATCCGCAAGTTTGTCGAGCTCGGCTTCATCGAAGCGGGTGCGTGGCTGGTAGGGGCCAGGCGTGAGCTGCCCGACCGGCAGCGTGCGCAAGCCGTCACCGGCCGGAGCCGACACCTTGGCAGCCGGTTCTCCCATCAGGGCCGAAAGGCCGCGGCCCAGTCCTCGGGTCTCGCTCATCAGGCCGCTCCCTTCATGGTCTCGGTTGCGGGCCGCTCGTCCCGTTCGCGGCGCAGCATTTCGCCGGCCAGATGCACATAGGCTTGTGCCCCGGAACTCTGAAAAGCATGTAACATCACAGGCTTACCATAGGACGGCGCCTCGCTGACCCGGACATTGCGCGGGATCACGGTGTCATAGACGGTGTCGCCCATGACATCCCGCACATCGGCAACTACCTCGCGCGACAGCCGGTTTCGCTTGTCGAACATCGTGAGCACGATGCCAGAAACCTTCAGCTCGGAATTGTAGGTATCACGGACCCGTTCGACGGTGTTCAGAAGCAGCGAGAGTCCTTCCAGGGCAAAAAACTCGCACTGCAGCGGCACCAGCACCTCATCGGCAGCGACCAGGGCGTTGAGGGTTACCAGGCCCAGGGCGGGCGGACAATCGATCAGAATGAGGTCGTAACCGGTGGCAATCCGGTCGAGGGCCGACTTGAGACGCCGCTCGCGATGCTCGGCATCGATCAGTTCGATCTCTGCGCCCGAGAGATCGACCGTCGCCGGAATGATCTCCAGACCCGGGATCGCCGTGGCCATCGGTATGGCATCGACCCCGCTCAGGAGGTCATACGTTGTCTGACGCCTGTCGGACGGAGCGATCCCGAGTCCGGTGCTCGCGTTGCCCTGGGCGTCGGCATCGACGATCAGCACACGACGTCCGACCGCAGTCAGTGCGGTCGCCAGATTGATCGCTGTCGTTGTCTTACCAACGCCGCCTTTCTGGTTCGCAACCGCGACGACCCTCTGCGAGTTGTCATACCCAAATTCTTGTGTGTGACGGTCGGTCAAACACAAGTCATTCCCATATTTGGTATTATAGTCGGTCGTCATGATACACCCTGTCGATCACGAGGAGACAGCCGCGAGGGTCTGTCATACTGGTGTGACGAGTGTACCACAGGTGCCAGTGGTGTGCTACAGTCTTCAATTCATCATCCACAGACGAGCCCTTGGGCAGGATCGCAACGCTGCCCTCCCCCATGAATCGCGAGACCATCGGAACCAATCTTTTGAGCGGCGCCAGGGCCCTTGCCGTGACCACATCGGCGTAGGACACGGGCACACTTTCGATCCGCGCGGTGTGTATGACAGGCGTCACCCCGGCGGCCCCGGCGGCGGCATTGAGAAAGGCCGCCTTCTTCTGGTCGCTCTCGACCAGTTCGACGCCCGGGACGCCCAGAATCGCCAGCACAAGGCCCGGCAGGCCCGCCCCGCTGCCCAGATCGACCAGACGACGTGTTCCCGGCGGGATGAAACGGGCGAGTTGTGCGCAATCGAGGATGTGGCGGTGCCAGACCTCCTCCACCGTGCCGGGCCCGATCAGGTTCATCCGTGTCTGCCAGTCCAGCAGGGTGGCGACATAGGCTTCGAGCTGTTCGGATGTTTCACGTGAAACACCAAGCTGGCGGCAGACCTCCTCAGCGGTCATGCCGCACGCCGCCGGACATGGGCCAGAACGGCCTGCAGGGCCGCAGGCGTGACCCCCGGCAGGCGGGCGGCCTGGCCCAGCGTCTCAGGCCGGGCGGCCAGCAGCTTTTCACGCATCTCGTTGGAGAGCCCGCCGATCGCGCCGTAATCCAGGTCAACCGGCAGGCGCACCGCCTCATCGCGGCGGAAGGCGGCGACATCGGCCTCCATGCGGCCGACGTAACCGGCGTAGCGGCCCACGATCTCGACCTGTTCATAGGCGTCAGGCGTCCACCCGGCGATGTCCGGCCAAAGGCTTTTAAACCGTTCCCGGCTGGCTTCGGGATACGCTAGAAGATCCAGCATGGTGCGCCGGCGGCCGTCTCGGTTGACCTGAAAGCCGGCCGTCCGGGCTTCGTTGGGCGTCACGGACCAGGTGCCCGCTTGCGCCAGAGCCGCGTCGACCGCGTCGCGGCGGCAGACAAAGGCGTCGCGCCGCACCGCACCGACACACCCGGCGTCCAGACCCTTCGGCGTCAGGCGAAGATCGGCGTTGTCGGCCCGCAGCATCAAGCGGTACTCGGCGCGGCTGGTGAACATACGGTAGGGCTCGGCCGTGCCACGGGTCACGAGATCATCAATCATGACGCCAAGGTAGGCCTCGGCCCGGTCGAACAGCACCGGTTCGACATCCCCGGCCCGCCGCGCTGCATTCAGGCCGGCCACAAGCCCCTGCCCCCCAGCCTCCTCGTAGCCCGTGGTGCCGTTGATCTGGCCCGCCAGAAAAAATCCTGGAATCCGGCGGGATTCCAGGGTGTGATGCAGCTCGCGCGGATCGACAAAATCGTACTCGATGGCATATCCGTGCTGTTCGATTACAGCCTTCTCAAGGCCCGGGATCGTCGCCATCAGGCCATCCTGGACATCCCGCGGCAGCGAGGTCGAGATGCCGTTGGGGTAGACCGTGTCGGTCTCCAGGCCCTCGGGCTCGAGGAAGATCTGGTGGCCCGGCTTTTCGGCAAAACGCACGACCTTGTCCTCGATCGAGGGGCAATAGCGCGGCCCCGTCCCGTCGATCTGGCCGGAATAGATCGGTGCACGGTCGAGGTTGGCCCGGATGATGGCGTGGGCCGCTTCGGTGGTGCGGGTGATGTGGCAGGGCACCTGCGGCACGGCGATGCGGTCCGTGAGCCAGGAAAACGGCACTGGCGGGTCATCGCCGGGCTGCACGTCGCAGGCCTGCCAGTCGATCGTGCGGCCATCGAGCCGCGGCGGGGTCCCGGTCTTCAGGCGACCCAGCGCAAAACCGAACCGCTCCAGCGTCAGAGCCAGCCCCACCGCCGGTGCGTCGCCCATCCGCCCGGCTTCCCAGGCCTCCTCCCCAAGATGGATCATGCCGCGCAGGAAGGTGCCGGTGGTGACCACCACCGCGCCACAGCGGAGCGTTCGCCCATCGGCCAGTTTCAGGCCGTACACGGCGCCATCGTCGCCGAGAACAACGTCGTCGGCCTCGCCTTTAACAATCTCAAGACCGACCTGCTCGGCAAGCAGCGCCTGGATCGCCGCGGCATAAAGTGTCCGGTCGGCCTGGGCGCGGGGGCCACGCACGGCAGGCCCCTTGCTGGCGTTGAGCATGCGGAACTGGATGCCGGCGCGGTCGATGGCCCGGCCCATCAGGCCGTCCAGAGCGTCGATCTCACGGACCAGATGGCCCTTGCCCAGCCCGCCGATCGCGGGATTGCATGACATCGCGCCGATCGTGGCGCGCTTGTGCGTCACCAGACAGGTCGACGCACCGCAGCGGGCCGCGGCCGCAGCGGCCTCAGTCCCCGCATGGCCCCCGCCGACCACGATGACATCAAAGGAACGGGTGTCGTTCATTTCGCGTATGTAGGGCCCCGGCCCGCCGCGGTCCAGCCCGCAAGTCCTCCAGTGGCCCAATTGGACAATGTTTCACGTGAAACACTCTCTCGGGCGTCACTTGCCGATGCAGAACTCGGCAAAGATGACATCGAGCAGGTCCTCGACGTCGACGCGGCCGGTGATTCGGCCCAGAGCGGTGGCGGCAAGGCGGAGATCCTCAGCGATCAGCGCGGCTTCCTCCCCCTTTCCGGCACGGTCCAGAGCCAGAAGAGCCTGCTCGAGGCCGGCACGGTGCCGTTCCCGCGTCGGGCCCGGCCCGCCGGTATTCCAGCGGCGGTGCAAGCGCGTTTCGATCTCCCGGACCAGGCCATCGAGCCCCTCGCCGGTCTCGCAGGACACCGGAAGTGCCGACATGCCTGATCCATCGGCGAGATCAGACTTGTTGGCCACGATCACCGCGTACTCATCGACGTGATGGGCCACAGCCTGCCACGTTTCCCCCCAGCGGCTTCCGTCGGCCACAACAAGACGGAGGTCCGCCGACTCAGCCCGGGCCACAGCCCGGCGCATGCCCTCCTGCTCGACGATCCCGGCTTGCTCCCGCAAGCCCGCCGTATCAGAGAGGATCACGGGAAATCCCCCGAGATCGAGGGTCACCTCGACGACATCGCGGGTCGTGCCCGCCTCGGATGCCACAATCGCCGCATCGCGGCGTGCCAGGCGGTTCAGCAGGCTCGATTTGCCGACATTGGGCGCGCCGAGGATCACCACATGGAGCCCTTCCCGCAGACGCTGGCTGCGCCGGTCGTCAGCCAAATGGGCCCGGATCTCCGCCTGCAGAGTCTCCAGTTCCCCGTGAAGCCCCGCTGCGGGATCGTCGGGCAGGTCCTCGTCGGAAAAGTCGATCAGGGCCTCGACATGGGCCATCTGGGTGATCAGCCGCTGCCACCAGCCGTCGTAAAGACCGCTCAGCCCGCCGCCGAGCTGGTCGAGGGCCTGATCCCGCTGAACCGCCGTATCGGCATCCGCAAGATCAGCCACTGCCTCGGCGCCCAAGAGGTCGAGTTTGCCGTTGAGCAGCGCCCTGCGGGTGAATTCGCCCGGTTCGGCCGGCCGCAGCCCCGGAATCCGGGCCAAGGCGCCAAGAACGCCCGACACCACGGCGCGTCCGCCATGCACCTGGAATTCGGCCATATCCTCCCCGGTTTCGCTCGCCGGACCGGCAAACCACAACACCAGGGCTTCGTCGATGACCCCTTCACCGCCCTCATAAAGCCGCCGCAGGACGGCCTGGCGCGGCGGTGGCAGGTCCCGGGCCGTCAGGGTGCGCACGGCCGCCCCTGCGGACGGTCCGGAGACCCGGATCACGGCCACAGCGGCCCTGCCGGGCGCCGAAGAAAGGGCGAAAATAGTCATGTAGGGACGTGTTTCACGTGAAACATCGGGCTTCGGAACTGCGGATTCCGGTCACACATCTGGCCCGTCAGGGCTTGCTCTTGCCTGACGCGTCGGTCATCTGGTTCATGCCGTCGCTCGAGGCGCCCATCCAGGCTTTAAGCGCCTCGTCGGGGTCAAAGCCCTTGGCCGCTTCGGTCATGCGTTCCTTGAGATCGGCCATCAGCTCGTCGTGGAGCGGGCGCATGTCCGGCATGCCGAGGAAGGCTCGGGCCTCTTCGGGGGTGCAGTCGATCTGGATCTTGACCTTCATCACGTGACCTCTTTGTCGCCCACGGGGTTGCGGAGACCGTGCGACACCGCCACGTTACGGGCTCCTCCCCTTTCCTTGCAACGTTCGGCGGCCCGGCGATGGATTTTCAGCGCAACAATCTCGACCGCGAGACAAGCCCCTATCTCCACCAGCACCGCGACAATCCCGTCCACTGGCAGCCCTGGAGTGCGGAGACGCTCGCGCACGCTAGGGCCGAGGACAAACCGATCCTGCTGTCGGTGGGTTATGCCGCCTGCCACTGGTGCCATGTCATGGCCCACGAGAGCTTCGAGAGCGAACCCATTGCCGATGTGATGAACGAGCTCTTCGTGAACATCAAGGTCGACCGCGAGGAACGGCCGGACATCGACACGATCTACCAGTCCGCGCTGCAGCTTCTGGGCCAGCAGGGCGGCTGGCCGCTCACCATGTTCCTGACACCCGACGGCGAGCCCTTCTGGGGCGGGACCTACTTCCCCGGCACGCCGAAGTACGATCGGCCCGGCTTCACCGACGTGCTAGTCGCAGTCGAGAACACCTACCGCAACGGCAAGGACAAGATCGACCAGAACCGGCTGGCCCTGCAGGAGGCGCTGACCCGGCTGGCGACCAAACAGGCCGGTGATGCCCTGCCCGACAACATCGCGGACACCACAGCTACCGCGCTGATGCAGGCAGTCGACATGCGCTATGGCGGCATCGGCCAGGCGCCGAAGTTCCCCCATGTGCCGGGTCTCGACCTTCTGTGGCGCGCCCACCGCAAAGGCCGGGGCGACAGCTTCGGCCGCGCCGTACTGGTCAGCGCCGATGCCATGGCCGAGGGCGGCATCTATGATCACCTGGGCGGCGGCTGGGCGCGTTACTCGGTCGACCAGATTTGGCTGGCACCGCATTTCGAAAAGATGCTCTACGACAACAGCCAGCTCATCGAGCATTACACCAGGCTGTGGCTGGGCACCAGCCGGGATCTCTACCGCCGCCGGGTAGAGGAAACCGTGGGCTGGCTCCAGCGCGAGATGACCACACCGGAGGGCGCGTTCTGTTCGAGCCTCGACGCCGATTCCGACGACGGGAGCGGTCATTCGGAAGAAGGTGCGTTTTATGTCTGGGATGAAGCCGAGGTAGATGCTGCGCTGGGCGAGGATGCCGCGCTATTCAAGGAACACTACGGCGTCACGCCCGAGGGCAACTGGGAAGGCAAGACCATCGTGAACCGCCTGGCGACCGGTGAACCCGAAGCCGCCACCGAAGCCAGGCTCGCGGCGCTGCGCGCCACCATGCTGGAGGTCCGCGCGCGCCGCCCCCGCCCCGGCCTCGACGACAAGGTGCTGGCAGACTGGAATGGCCTGATGATCCGGGCTCTCACTCGCGCCGGTGCGGCGATGGCCCGGCCGGAATGGATCGCCATGGCCCACCGCGCCTTCGACCACATCGTGGCTACCATGACCGAAGGCGATCGCCTGAAACACAGCGCGCGCGACGGCCGTGTCCTCGATGTCGCGCTGATCGACGACTACAGCCACATGAGCGACGCCGCCCTGGCGCTTCTTGAGGTCACGGGTGATGCGTCACTGCTGGATCATGCTCGCGCCTGGGTTGCAACGGCCGATGCTCATTACTGGGACGCCAAGCACGGCGGCTATCACTTCACCGCCGACCATGCCGAAGCCCTGATCGTGCGTACCAAGACCGCACTCGACAACGCCACACCGTCCGGCAACGGTATCATGGTGGGCGTTCTCGCACGACTTTGGCACCTGACCGGCGAGCCCGCCTACCGCGACCGGGCCGAGGCCATCGCACGGACCTTCAGCCAGGACATCGCCCAGAACCCCATGGCCCATGCCGTGCTCATGCTCAATCTCGATCTGCTCAACCAGGCATTGCAGCTTGTGATCGTCGGTGAGCGCGGTGACGAGGCCACCGAGGCCATGCTGGCGGAAGTCTGGACAAGCGGTCGCTTAGACATGGTCGTTACCGTTGTCGCCCCTGGCGACGCCCTGCCCCAGGGCCATCCCGCCACTGGCAAGGGCCAGGTCGACGGCCAGGCCACCGCCTATGTCTGCGAGGGGCCGGTGTGTTCGCTGCCGGTGACGGACCGGGAAGCGCTCGCCCCTCTTCTCGATCCGGTGGCTGCCTGACTGTCGACCCACTGGAATCTCACGACTTCATTTCAAGACTGGTTTTTGCGGTGCTTCTCATAGCAGAGTCAGGGCAACAACCAAGGACGACACATCATGGCAATAGCCATTCGCATTCATGAGGCCGGCGGGCCGGAGGTCCTAAGGGTCGAGGACGTCGCGGTCGGTAGTCCCGGCGCGGGCGAAATCCGGATCCGGCATACGGCGGTCGGCCTCAACTTCATCGACACCTATCAACGCTCGGGCCTCTACCCCATGGCGCTGCCCGCCACCCTGGGCATGGAAGCCGCCGCCGTGATCGAGGCGCTGGGCGATGGCGTCAGCGGGCTTGCGGTCGGTGACCGCATCGCCTACCCGATGACCGGCGGCGCCTATTGCACCGAACGGGTGATCCCCGCCGACAAGGTCGTAAAGGTGCCCGACACCGTCGACGACAACGCAGCCGCAGCGATGATGCTGAAGGGCATGACGGTCGAGTACCTTCTGCACCGCACCTTCCCGGTCGAAGCGGGTCAGACGATCCTGTTCCATGCGGCGGCCGGTGGTGTGGGCCTGATCGCCTGTCAGTGGGCCAAGGCGCTGGGGGTGACAGTGATCGGCACGGTCTCGACCGACGAGAAGGCCGCGCTCGCCAAGGCGCACGGCTGCGACCATACTATCGTGAGTTCCCGGGAAGACATTGCAGAGCGGGTCAAGGAGATCACTGATGGCAAGGGTGTGCCGGTGGTCTATGACTCGATCGGTGCGGACACGTTTGAAACCTCTCTCGCCTCGTTGAGCACGCGCGGCATGATGGTCTCGTTCGGCCAGTCCTCCGGGCCGATTACCAGCTTCAATCCCGCCGTGCTCGCGGCAGGCGGTTCGCTCTATTACACACGGCCCGGCTTGGCGAACTACATCGCCACCCGCGACGAGCTCGAGCTTTCGGGCACACGCCTGTTCGACATGGTGGGGTCCGGCAAGGTCAGGATCGAGGTCAACCAGACCTATCCGCTGGTCGAGACCGAACAGGCGCACCGCGATCTCGAAGGGCGCAAGACCACAGGCTCCACGGTGCTGCTGCCATGAGCACCGGCACCACAGCCGTGCGTGTCCACGAGCACGGCGGGCCCGAGGTGATGCGGATCGAGGAGGTTTCCCTGCCCGATCCGGGACCCGACGAAGCGCTGGTTCGCAACACGGCGATAGCGCTCAACTTCTATGACGTCTACGAGCGCACCGGACTCTATCCCGTCGCGCTGCCGATGACGCCGGGCAGCGAATCGGTCGGCGTTGTCGAAGCCGTGGGCGAGGACGTGCGCGACCTCGATGTGGGCGACCGCGTCGCCGTGCTGACCGGACCGGGCAACTATGCCCAGGCGATGATCGCGCCGGCCAGTCATCTCGTGCCGTTGCCGACCGGCATCGACGACCGCACCGCGGCCGCGGCGATGACCAAGGCGATGACCGTCGAGTATCTGCTGGAACGGTGCTTCCAGGTGCGGCGGGGTCAGACGATCCTCTTTCTCAGTGCCGCCGGCGGCGTCGGTCTGATCGCCTGTCAGTGGGCCAGAGCACTCGGGGTCAGGATGATCGGCACGGTCTCGACCGAGGCCAAGGCCGATCTCGCCCGCCAGCACGGCTGCGATGTCGTGCTGATCCTGGGGCGCGACAACATTGTCGACCGGGTCCGCGAGGAAACCGGCGGCCACGGTGTGCCGGTTGTCTACGATTCCGTCGGCAAGGATACTTTCGACGATAGCATGGACTGCCTGGCGCGGTGCGGCACGATGGTGTCGTTCGGCCAGTCCTCGGGCGAGCCCCCCGCCTTCCAGACGCGCATGCTGGCCCAGCATGGTTCGGCCTTCATCACACGACCCGGCATGCACGACTACACCGCGACCCGGCAGGAGCTCCTGGCGAGTGCGGACCGCGCGCTTTCGATGATCACGTCGGGCAAGGTGAAAATCACGATCGGCCAGACCTTCAGGCTCGACCAGACGGCCGAAGCACACGCGGCCCTCGAAGGGCGGCGCACCGTGGGATCGACGGTTCTGATCCCCTGATGACGGCTTAACCTCACCGGAGGCCCAACGACAAACGCCGCCCCCGGGGGAGGCTCGGGGACGGCGTCGTATCGGGAGTGGAGCCTGTGGGAATGTTTGTGTTCTTGGCTTACACAGGCCAGTTTACGCTCGCAAAGTCAGGACAGAGATAAGGCCCGATGTCCGCGATTGCCTCTTGGTTCGACACGACCACCCATCACGGTTGCAAGTAACACCTCAACCTGTCGAGCCGCAGGCTGTACCGTCTAAAAGCAGAGTATTTTCAAGACGTTACGCTAGGCGTAGATCCCGGTCACACAACCAGACAGATCGCAGAAAGCGCAGTCCTCAAGCGGGTAGAGGATCAGCCGGATGAGCGGCGCCAGATCGGATCGTCAAGCTGATCGAGGAAGGCCTCGTGGTGGGCGATCTCTTCTTCAGTGGCGTCATGGGGCCGTGCTTCGTGCGCCTCACGCGGGGTGGCGTCGCCGGCGTTGATATATTCGGCCCCCTGGGTCTCGGCCGCAAAGGCAAGGCCGGACTGCCGGCCACCCATGAGTTCGAGGTAGACCTCGGCCAGCAGTTTGGCATCCAACAGCGCTCCGTGATGCGTCCGTTCGGAGGCGTCGACGCCAAGCCGTTTCATCAGGGCATCAAGGCTGTTGGCCTGACCGGGATAAATCTGACGCGCAAGATGCAGCGAATCGACAACCCGTTCGCCGCTGATCGGATCCGCGCCCTCCATCCGGAGTTCGTTGTTGATGAACTTCAGGTCGAATTCCGCGTTGTGAATGACCAGCCTGCTGTCCTGAAGAAACTCCAGAAAGTCATCCATGCGTTGATGGAAGAGCGGCTGTTTTGACAGAAAGGAATCGGAGAGGCCGTGGACGTTGAACGCCTCGCGTTCATTCTCGCGCTGCGGATTAAGATAGGCCTGCCAAGACTCGCCGGTCTGGACATGGTTGATCAGTTCGACGCAACCGATTTCGACGATACGGTGTCCGGCCAGAACATCGAGGCCTGTGGTTTCCGTATCGAGGACGACTTCACGCATGGTCGTTGCCTGGGTTGGGAGCACCATCATAACGGTTTCGGTCTCAGACCGCGACCGCCTGCGGGGACACACCTGTGTAGGGATCAGCGGGGCGGCCAGATGTGGCCGGAGCGGGTCTTGAGGTCGTCGGCCAGGGCCTCGACCCGGCGCCAGGTCAGCGCCTTGGAGAGCCCGGTGGGGACGACGAAGTCGGCAAGACGGCGCTTCTTCGCATCAGGCATCTGGCGGCGTCGGATGCTGTCCAGCTTCTCCATCGTCATGCCGGCGCGCGCCAGCACGCGATGGGCCTGGACAAAGGCGGGCGCGCTGACGACACAGGTCGCATCGACGCGCTTCTCGCCGCCGGTCTCGAACAGCAGCGGCACATCCATGATCACAAGATCCACGCCGCGGCTGCAGGCATGGCGCAGGAACCAATCGCAGGCCCGGCCGACCAGCGGATGCACGGCAGCCTCCAGTGCCTTCAAGGCATCGGCGTCATTGAGCACGACCTTGCCCAGAACCGCCCGGTCGACCCGTGCCGACCGACCTGTGCCGACGACGGCATCGGGTGCCAACGCCGCGACACGCGGCACCGCAGCGCCACCGGGTCCATAGAGCTGATGGACCACGGCATCGGCGTCATGCACCAGGGCACCACAGCGTCGGAACATGCCGGCGACCGTCGACTTGCCCATCCCGATGGAGCCTGTGAGCCCGAGGACGAACAAGGGTTCAGAGCCCCTCGGCAACGTAGGCGTAGAGCGCACCGGTGACCTCCGGTTCGTGGCCGAACCAGGCGGCGAAGCCGGGGCGGGCCTGATGGAGCAGCATGCCCAGGCCGTCGACCGTGGTGAGATGCAACGCTCCGGCACGATGCAGGAGGTCGGTTTCGAGCGGGGCATAGACGAGGTCATAAACCACGGCATCCTGACCCAGCGGGTCGAGTGCGATCTCGAGTTCCGGCTGTCCGGTCATGCCGAGCTGGGTCGTGTTGACCAGAAGGCCCGCACCATCAAGCGCGGAACTGCGTTCCTCCCAGGCGGTGGCCTGAACCCGTGTGCCGAATTCATCAGCCAGGGCCTGGCCGCGTTCGGCCGTGCGGTTGGCAAGGCGCAGTTCGGGCACGCCGGCTTCCAGCAGGGCGACGATCACGGCACGGCTGGCACCACCGGCACCAAGCACCACGGCCGGCTGCTCACGCTTCCAGTGCGGCGCACGCTGGTCGAGGTTCTCGATGAACCCGAAGGCATCCGTGTTGGTGACACGCAGGGAGCCCTCGTCGGTCACGATCACCGTGTTGGCCGCACCGATCCGGCGGGCGACCCCATCGGCCTCATCGGCGAGGGCGAGGGTCGCCTCCTTGTGCGGCAGGGTGACGTTACAGCCTTTCAGACCCAGAGCGGCAAGACTACGCAGGGCGCGCTCAAAGCCCTCCGGCGCGACCGGCAGCGGCACATAGGCGCCATCGATGCCATAGGCTTCGAGCCAGAAGCCGTGCAGACGCGGCGAACGCGAATGGCTGACCGGCCAGCCCATCACAGCGGCAACGGCGGCATGGCCCGAGATCGTCATGACGACAACACTCCCTGGTGACGCAGGTGATCGAGCACCTGCAGCAACGGCAGCCCGATAATGGCATGAAAGTCGCCATCAATGCGGCTGAAGAGTTGCAGGCCCCGGCCTTCGACCTGGTAACAGCCGACGCTGGCACAGGCGAGATCACCGATGGCATCGAGATAGGCATCAAGAAAGGGTTCGCTGAACGCCCGCATGGTGAGCCGTGCGACGGCGGTGTGATGCCACAGCCGGATCTCGTCACGGAGCACCACGGCGGAGGTGACCAGCCGGTGCTCACGGCCGGCCAGCGCAAGCAGGTGGTCGCGGGCCTCGGCGCGTGTTTCGGCCTTGTTGTACCAGCGGCCTTCACACTCCAGCATCGAATCGGCGCCCAGCACGAGCGCACCGGGCTGCCGCGCGCTGACCCGTCGGGCCTTAAGTTCGGCCAGGGTCTCGGCAGCCTGTTCAACGCTGGCCTCTTCGGCCTTGAGCGAATCTTTCACCGCGTCCTCATCGAGGTTCGCGACATCGACGTCGAAGGGCACACCAGCCTGCTCCAGCATCTGCCGCCGGCCGAAACTCTTGGAGGCGAGGATGAGGCGGGGTGTGTCGGTCATGGCAGGGCCCCGAAGCGGTCCTGGTAGAGCTGCAGGATGGCGGCCGAGCTTTCCTCGATCGAACGGCGTGTGACATCAAGCACATGCCAGCCTTGTTCCTCGTAGAGGCGGCGCGCATAGGCCAGCTCGCGGCGCACGGCATCAGGTTCGATGTAGTCGCTCTCGCCGTCCTGCTGCAGCATCGACATGCGGTTCTTGCGGATCTGCACCAGCCGGTCCGCACTCTGGATCAGGGCGACGATCAACGGGCGCTTGGCCGTGAGCAATTCATCGGGCGGCGGGACACCAGGCACGATCGGCACATTGGCGGCTTTGAGGCCGCGGTTGGCGAGATAGAAACACGTAGGGGTCTTGCTGGTGCGCGAGACGCCGACAACGATGACATCGGCCTCGTCGAGATCGTGCGGCGACTGGCCGTCGTCGTGGCGCAGCACGAACTGGATCGCATCGACGCGCGCGAAGTATTCGGCATCGAGCGCATGCTGACCGCCGGGCTGACCTTTCACCGCCTGGCCGAGATAACTCGACAACACACCGAGCACGGGATCGAGCACCGGCACACAGGGCACACCGATTTTCTGACAGCCCATGGTGAGCTGATCGCGCCGGGCCGGGTCGACCATAGTGTAAATCACGACACCGGGGTTGGCCTCGATAGCGGCGAGCACACGGTCCATCTGGCGAGACGAGCGGACCAGCGCCCAGACATGCTCGATCGCCTCGACATCCTCGAACTGCGCCACGGCGGCGTGCGCGACCGACAGGATCGTCTCACCGGTCGCATCCGACACCAGATGGAAGTGGAAGCTCTTCATGGTCCGAGCCGGTCCGAGTCGGCGCGTCCGGCCTGTGAACTGCATGGGGATGATGGGTGCGTCATGGGTGGATAACTCGCCGGAATCGCGTCCGACCGCAAGTCCGTACCCGGATTGCCAGAACACACCGGCCGGCTGTCCCCATGCGGACAACACAAAACCACCGGGTGTGGAATGTTTGTGCGTCGCCCACATCGGCCTCAATCCATCCTCTGTTGATCCACAGAATCGAAGGAGAACCGACTCGCCGGGTCAGTTCGGGAGTCACGCATTTCATCACGATATCGTACCCTACCTGTCCCCAGGTCGGGGAAGTGTGTTGATCGCAGCAGGAGCAAAAGGCCATCCCCGATTTGGACAGGGATTCATCACTGCCACTACCCAAAGAATCCTTCTTTTATTGAAGGGGGGAAGGGTGTAGCACCTCGCTTCATGACCCCGATCCCGACGCCTCAAGCGACCACGGCGAAGCCCCTTTTGAGGGTTCTCAATGGCCAGCGTGTCGACCCGCCGCCGGTCTGGCTGATGCGCCAGGCCGGGCGCTATCTGCCAGAGTATCGCGAACTCAGGAAGCAAGCGGCTGGCTTCATGGCCTGTTGCAACAATCCCGAGATGGCGTCCGAGATCACACTGCAGCCGATCCGGCGTTTTGGGATGGATGCGGCGATCGTATTTTCCGACATCCTGATCGTGCCCCACGCCATGGGTCGCATTGTGCGCTTTGCCGAGGGTGAGGGGCCGCTCCTGGAAACCCTGTGCGGTGAAGCCGATGTCGCGGCGCTCGACCCTGATCTCGTGGTACCAGGAAACCAACCGCTGATGGAAACCCTGTGCCGTGTGGCGGCAGCACTCGATGACACAACTGCACTGATCGGCTTTGCGGGCGCACCGTTCACGCTGGCATCCTACATGATCGACGGCCGGGGCGGCGGGGTGTTTCCCAGAACGCGGGCGATGACGGCTGAGAACCCAGACCTGCTCGACAGGCTCTGCGCGGTTCTGTCTGAAGCCGTCAGCCAGCTCCTGGTCGCCGAGATCGATGCCGCGGCCGAGGCCGTGCAGATCTTCGACAGCTGGGCCGGCCTGCTCGACAGCGACGAGAGCTTCATGCGGTGGTCGATCACGCCGATCCGCAGCATTGTCGAACGGGTTCACCGGGAGCGTCCGGGTGTTCCGGTGATCGGCTTCCCGCGCGGTGCCGGGGACCGCTATCAGAACTTTGTCGAAGAGACCGGTGTCGACGCGATCCAGGTCGATCAGATGACCTCGCTGGAAACCATGAAGGCTCTTCAAACGCTGGTCCCGGTCCAGGGCAATCTCGACCCCGAGCTGATGCTCGCCGGTGGTGACGATCTGGTCAACGCGGTACGGCGTATCAGGGAGACGCTGTCTGGTGGACCGCATGTTTTCAATCTGGGCCATGGTGTGGTCAAGGAAACCCCGCCCGAGCATGTCGCGACTCTGGTCGCCGCCCTTCGAGGCGTGTGAGGAGCGTTTGAGGATGGTGCGATGACACGAACCGCGGTAGTGCTGTTCAATCTGGGTGGACCGGATTCGCCCGAGGCGATCCGGCCCTTCCTGAATAACCTCTTCAACGATCCCGCGATCATCGGTCTACCCTGGCCGCTGCGCCCGATTCTAGCGTCGGTGATCTCGAACAAGCGGCAGAAGGAAGCGCGCGAGATCTACACGCGAATCGGCGGCCGGTCGCCGCTACTTGAGGAAACCTGCGCCCAGGCCCGTGCGCTGGAAACGGCGGTGGGTGACGACGACACCCGCGTCTTCATCGCCATGCGCTACTGGCATCCGATGAGCGAAGACACCGCCTTCGAGGTCGCGCAGTTCAAACCAGACCGGGTGGTGCTGCTGCCGCTCTATCCCCAGTTCTCGACCACGACAACGGGCTCGTCGCTGAAGGAATGGGCCCGTGCCGCTAAGAAGATGGGCGTCACCGCGCCGACCACGACCGTGTGCTGCTATCCCATGCAGGCCGGTGTTGTTGAGGCCCATGCCCGGCTGCTCAAGAATGCGCTGGATGACGCCGGTGACCAGCCCGTGCGGGTGCTGTTTTCGGCCCATGGCCTGCCCGAGAAGATCGTGAAGGCGGGTGACCCCTACCAGTGGCAGGTCGAGCAGACCGCTGCTGCCGTGGTCGAACGGTCGGACCTGCCGGACCTCGACTGGCAGGTCTGTTATCAGTCGCGGGTCGGACCGCTGGCCTGGATCGGGCCTTCGACGGACGACGAGATCAGGCGCGCGGGATCGGACGGCAAGGGTGCCGTGGTGATCCCGGTCGCCTTTGTCAGCGAACACAGCGAGACCCTGGTCGAGCTCGATATCGAATACGCCGAGATGGCGGCCAAAGCAGGCTGCGCGCCATACATCCGCGTGCCAGCGCTGAGTGTGAACAACGCTTTCATCGAGGGTCTTGCCGGGATGGTTCGCGACGCTCTTGAGCCCGGCCGCCCCGCGCTGTGTGCCAACACCGGTGACAGGGTCTGCTCCGCTACCTGGGGCAAATGCCCGTGTCGGGAGGCGGCGTGATGGAAGGCTTTCTGGGCGGGACCTATCTCTGGATCAAGGCAATCCACATCATGGCGGTGATCGCCTGGATGGCGGGCATGCTCTACCTGCCGCGTCTTTTCGCCTATCACGTCGATGCCGAGCCCGGCTCGACACAGTCGGAGATCTTCAAGGTGATGGAGCGGCGCCTGCTGCGCGGCATCATCGACCCCGCGATGATCCTGGTCTTCGTGCTGGGAATCCTGCTGGTGATCGACCGCGGGCCTGCGATCTGGTCGGAGGGCTGGTGGCATGTGAAGCTGCTGGCGCTCGTGATCCTGAGCGGCCTGCATGGGATGTTCTCGCGCTGGCGCCGTGACTTCGAGGCTGACCGCAACACGCGCTCTGCGCGGTTCTACAAGATCGCCAACGAGATCCCGGCAGTGCTGATGGTGATCATCGTCCTGATGGTCGTGGTGAAGCCGTTCTGATGACCGTGACACCCACCTTCTGGTCGAGAGCAGTGATGCTGAGCGGCGGGCTCTCGCTCGTGGCCTACATGATGGTTTGGCCCTATTCGATCCAGTCGCTGACCTTCGCCTTTCCCCTGGCGCTGCCGTTTGTCGGCGCGATCCTTTCGCTCAAGCTGGGCCTGCTGCTGCTGCGTGTGGGCTGGCCGATGCTGCCTGTTTTCATTGTGGCGGCGCTGATCGTGGGTCTTCTCCTGGGCCTGGGCGTGGGGCTGTTTCTCCATGTCATCGGCGCATTGGCCGATAACGAGGCGAGCTTCGGCCGTGACAGCCTGATGGGCACGCTGTTCCTGCTGGTGCCCTGGAGCCAGTGGGCCGCCTGGCCCGCCGGTGTCGGTCTGTGGCTGATCCTGCGCCATGATCCGGGGCTGGAGCGCTGACGGGGGATGTGTTCGCCCGATGCACTTGTCGTTTGACTCGTGTCGCGACCGTGCTTATCTCTGTAGGTCTCAGCGAAGCGCAGCCACCCGGCGAACGATCCGGGAGCGTCGGGCAGCCCATACTTCCTCGGGCAGCAGCTCGGCTAGCGTCACCACAACCTTCCCATATCCGGCGGAGCTTTCGTTCCTTCCCGCTGTCCGCCGTCGAAAAGGTCCATCATGGCCGTAACGGAATCAGACGACACGACTCTCACCCCCTCCACGGGGCACGCCCCGCTCAACCTTCAGGATCTGAAGGACAAGAAGCCCGAAGAGCTTCTGGCGCTGGGCGAGGAGCTCGGCATCGACAACGCCAGCGTCCTGCGCAAGCAGGACCTGATGTTTGCTATCCTCAAAGAGCGCGCCGACGAAGGCGTGCCCATCGTGGGCCGCGGCGTTCTGGAAATCCTGCCTGACGGGTTCGGTTTCCTGCGCAGCCCCGAAGCCAACTATCTGCCGGGCCCCGACGACATCTATGTCAGCCCCAACCAGATCCGGAAGATGGCGCTCAAGACCGGCGACACGGTCGAGGGCCAGATCCGCAGCCCGAAAGAGAACGAGCGTTACTTCGCCCTGCTGAAAGTCAGCAGCGTGAACTTCGCGCCGCCCGAAGGCACTCGTCACCGCGTGCCCTTCGACAACCTCACCCCGCTCTATCCGGAAGAAAAGCTCAACCTGGAAATCCAGGATCCGACCAAGAAGGATCTGTCGACCCGGGTGATCGAGCTGGTCTCGCCGCTGGGCAAGGGCCAGCGTGCGCTGCTCACCTCGCCGCCGCGCGCGGGCAAGACCGTGCTTATGCAGAACATCGCGCATGCGATCGAAAGCAATCATCCCGAGGTCTACCTGCTGGTGCTGCTCATCGACGAACGGCCCGAAGAGGTCACCGACATGCAGCGCCAAGTGAAAGGCGAGGTCATCGCCTCGACCTTCGACGAGCCGGCGACCCGCCACGTTGCGGTCTCGGAGATGGTCATCGAAAAAGCCAAACGCCTGGTCGAGCAAAAGCACGACGTGGTCATCCTACTCGATTCGATCACGCGCCTGGCGCGCGCCTTTAACACCACGGTCCCGAGCTCCGGCAAGGTGCTGACCGGCGGTGTTGACGCCAACGCCCTGCAGCGGCCCAAGCGTTTCTTCGGTGCGGCCCGCAATATCGAGGAGGGCGGCTCGCTTTCCATCATCGCCACGGCGCTGATCGATACCGGCAGCCGCATGGACGAGGTCATCTTCGAAGAATTCAAGGGCACGGGTAACTCCGAAATCGTGCTCGATCGCAAGGTCGCTGACAAGCGCATCTTCCCCGCTCTCGACGTCGGCAAGTCCGGCACGCGCAAGGAAGAACTGCTGGTCGAGAAGGACAAGCTCTCCAAGATGTGGGTCCTGCGCCGTATCCTCATGCAGATGGGCACGATCGACGCGATGGAATTCCTTCTCGACAAGATGAAGGATTCCAAGACCAACGAAGATTTCTTCGCCAATATGAACCAGTAAATACAACCATTTGCGGTTAACGACCTGTTAGACACGTCGGACGTATCAGTTGCTGCAAGGAAGATTTATGCAGCAACTGATTTACGTTTCATACGCGAGCGACGATTTCCAGTCGGGCGATGTTTTCAAGATCATCGAGACGTCCGCGCGTAACAATCCCACGCGGGATGTGACCGGTTTTCTGGTCTACGCCCACGACACATTCGTTCAGTTCGTCGAAAGCCCCGCCGCGTCGCTCGACGCCTTGCTTGACGATCTCAAGGCCGACAGCAGGCACGAACGCCTCGAGGTGCTGGAGCGCCGGGAAGGGCGCGGGCGCTGTTTCCCGAACTGGCGGATGGAGCGGCTGGCGGTATCTGGCGGTGACGCCCGGATACTCGAGCAGAAACTGCGGCAGACCGAAATTTCGCAGGCGACGATAGCGCGTCTGGTCGAAACCATCATGACGCCGCGCATGGCTGCGTAAGAGCTTGATACTTCAGGGTTTCTGACGCTCCAGCATCGCCGCCATCTGTTCCCAGACCTTGTTGACGGCCTTCAGGGGCCGCACCATCACCTTGAAGTCGGCGATCATGCCATCCTCGTCGAAGCGGATGAGGTCGATGCCATTCACGTGGATGCCATCCATCTCGGTCGTGAATTCGAGCATCGCGTTATCGCCATCGACGAGCTCGCGCACATATTGGAAACTGTCGTTGCCGAGCGTCTGCCCGGCCGCCGCTAGATAGGCGACCACGATCTGGCGACCCTCCTGCG
>PBNE01000003.1 GCA_002722885.1 Rhodospirillaceae bacterium | reverse complement strand
GCTCCCGTCATGGAGACCGAGCCGGTCGAATTACCTGATCCCGTGATCGACAAGCATGGCCGCTCATATGCCACCGGCAAGCGCAAGAACGCGATCGCCCGTGTCTGGCTGAAGCCCGGCGCCGGCCGCATTTTAGTCAACGGTCGCAGCATCAAAGAATACTTCACGCGCGGCACCTGGCGTCTGATTCTGTCGCAGCCTTTCCAGGTTGCCGATCGTCTGGACCAGTATGATGTCTACTGCACCGTCAAGGGCGGCGGACTCTCCGGCCAGGCCGGTGCGGTGCGCCACGGCATCTCCAAGGCGCTGGTCGCCTACGAGCCGGCCCTGCGTCGCATCCTGAAGGTTCACGGCTTCCTGACCCGCGATCCGCGCGTNGTGGAACGCAAAAAGTTCGGCAAGCGCAAGGCGCGCCGCAGCTTCCAGTTCTCGAAGCGCTAGTGCTTATAGAAAACTGGAACCTACTAAGTTATTGGAAAAGCGTCGATTTATTCGGCGCTTTTTCTTTTTTGAGTATTACAAAAAGGTTACAAGTAGCCAATCGCTAGACGAAAACCTACCTAGAGCTTACAATTCTTTTACAACAATACAGCTCTTAACCTTGGGTGAATGTCTAAGTCATACTGAAACAAAGTCGAACTTAAAGATGGCCAAATTATCNTGTTCAACAGGGTAGCGGCAACCCACTGCCGTCGATTTTGCGCCGTTTGCATAGTCATCGACAAGCTGTCTGACGTATGTGTTCGCGAACACAAGGTCGGACACAGTGGAAGGGCGGTATTTCGTTCGGATATTCATAAGATTCCTCCAATTTTTGAGGGGGCTTGCGGGCAGCCCGACAGCCACCCGCAGCCTCAGGTGTCATGCCGCCGGGACCGCTTCATGCTCGGGTAGTTCGGCCATTAGCTCGTTGAGGTCGGCTTTACGCTCTGCCTCAATCTGTCGCCGTGTTTCTGCTTTCGCTTGTCGAATCCTGTCGTGCTCGAGTTCTCGACCGGCGATTGCTAGGGCCTCTCTGGCTAGCTTCGTGTTGTTGAGNCCATGGCTGCNTCAAAGGTGTCATGTCATTTCTCGGTGAGTNCCACCAGCTGCGCCCTGCGGTGGTGGGGGTTGGGTTCGAAGGTGACCAGTCCCTCCTTGTGCAGATCGTTGACGATCCGTTGCACATTCTGGCGGTTGGCGCCGCGATCGCGGGCCAGCCAGGTGACCGGCTGCGGATGCGCGGCGGCCGGTGGCACCGGCTTCAAGCTCTCCGGCCGCCGCCGCATGGGGGCTGGTCGCGGAACAAAGGCCAAACGTATGCCCCTGATCGCGCTCAATGGTATCCTGGTGTTAGTCCCCGCCGCGTTCTTTCTGGCCTACAAGNTGCAGCTGGGTGAGTTCGATACCGTCTTTTTCCTCNTCCAGGGCCTTGAGCTGTTCGCGGGCGCCGCCAATCTCACCCTACTCGGTCTCAAGATGCGCGATGGGCTCAAGATGAAAGGCTGTCTTCGGCACGGAACGGAGTGACCGTATGTGAGCGCAGAAAAGGCGCTGCCGGCAGGATCGGCAGTTTCCCTGGATACGAAACCGGGTACATCCTCTAAAACGTGCTGCATAGAGATNAACAACATTCCGGGTGACCAACGATGCCAGACACTAAAGACATCACGGGCGGCTGCTATTGTGGCNAGGTCCGGTACTCCGCCAGGANCGCCACGACCTCGCTGATCGAGTGCCATTGCAGGCAGTGCCGCAAGCAGTCGGGCCACCGTTACGCCACGACGGCCATTGTGGCGGCTGATTTTACGCTGGAAGGCGAGCAGAACATCACGCTGTTCCGGGCATCCGAAGCTGCGGAACGCGGGTTTTGCTCGGCTTGTGGTTCCCACCTGTTCTGGCGGTCCAGCACGGACGACAAGATGGCGATCCTTGCCGGGACGATCGACGATCCCTCGGGCATGGTGCTCGGCAGCCATATCTTCGTTGGTGACAAGGGTTGCTACTACGACCTCGACGACGGTCTGCCGCAGTTCGATGGCTACGACACGCCGGTCGGCTGAGCGCGGGAGAGAACCATGTTCACGCGCGATGCCCTGGCCTATGAAGCCCTGCCTCTGCCCGATCGGCATCTGATGACCGATGACGAGATGATATCCGCCGCATCGTCGTTCCGGGCGTTTATGAAAACCCGCCATTCCGTGCGGCAGTTCTCGGATCGTCCGGTCCGGCGCGGCGTGATCGAAGACTGCGTTGCAGCGGCCGGGTTGCCCCCAGCGGCGCGAACCATCAGTCCTGGCACTTCGTGGCCATCGCATCGGCCGACCTCAAGCACCGGATTCGCACTGCTGCGGAGGCCGAAGAGAGGGCGTTCTACGACGGTGGCGCCAGCGATGAATGGATCAAGGCGCTGGAACCCATCTGGACCACCGGGGACAAACCGCACCTTGAAATCGCCCTCTGGCTGATCGTGGTCTTCGCACAGCGTTACGGCTTCTTTGATGACGGTACGCGTTACAAGAACTACTACGTGCCCGAGAGTGTCGGCATTGCCACAGGCTTCCTGCTCACAGGGCTTCATCACGCCGGTCTGGTGACGCTGACCCACACGCCCAATCCGGTGAAGTTTCTGAACGGGCTCCTGGACCNGCCGACGTCGGAAAAGCCTGTGATGATCATCGCTGTGGGGCATCCGGCAGATGATGCCACCGTGCCGTCGGCAGCGAAGATCAAGAAGCCGCTCGACGCCATTCTGACTGTACGGGATTGAAGCCGATGACCGAACCCGCCTGGATCCGCATGATCAGCGACGATGAGGCCGACGACGTCCTCAACGCTGTCTTCGATCTCGCGCGCACGCCGCATGGCACGCTCGACAATGTGATGCGGGTGCATTCGCTGCGCCCGGCGACCATGACCGGCCATGTCACGCTCTACCGCAGTGTGCTGCACAATGACGACAATCAGATACCCCTCTGGTTCCTGGAAACAGTGTCGAGCTATGTCAGCATCCTCAACAACTGCCCCTACAGCCTGACCCATCATTGGGCTAACGCCAGCCGTCTGATGGACGACCCCGTACGCTCGGATGCCGTTCGCGCCGCCCTTGATGCGCACCGGCCTGAAGATGCCTTCGAAGGGCATGAACTCGCCATGCTGAGATATGCCGGCAAGCTGACCACCGACGTCTGTGCCCTCGAGAAGTCCGATGTCGACGCCATGAAGGCAGAGGGTTGTACCGATGGTGAGATTCTTGAGGTCAATCAGGTCGTGGCCTACTTCAACTACTCGAACCGGCTCCTGAACGGTCTCGGAGTCTCGACGGCGGGCGATACGGTGGGGTACTACAAGGCCCGAAACGGAGAACAGTCATGACCGCCAACGGAAAGCTCAGGGTCGCCGTGCTGGGCGCCAGCGGATACACCGGTGCCGAGCTGGTGCGTCTGGTCGCCGATCATCCCAGAATCGAGATCGCCGCGCTGACGGCCGATCGCCGCGCCGGAGAGCCTGTGGGCGCCGTTTACCCGCATCTTGCACACATGGATTTGCCCGACATGGTGGCGATCGATGATGTCGATTTCTCCAAGGTTGACGCGGCGTTCTGCTGCCTGCCGCACGGCACCACACAGGAGGTGATCGCCGCGCTGCCGGAGCATGTGAAGGTGGTCGATCTCTCGGCTGACTTCCGTCTGACGGACCCGGCCGTCTACCAGGCGTGGTACGGCGGCGAACACAAGGCGATGGGCCTGCAGGCCGAGGCGGTCTATGGCCTGACCGAGATCAAGCGTGACCAGGTCCGCGCTGCACGGCTGGTTGCCAATCCCGGCTGCTACACCACCACGGCCGAGCTGCCCCTGATCCCCTGCCTTGAGCAGGGATTGATCGACGCCACAGGCATCATCATCGACGCCAAGTCCGGTGTCAGCGGGGCAGGGCGCGCGCCGAAGGAAGGCATTCTTCATACAGAGGTTTCAGAAGGCATCCATGCCTACGGCATCGCAAGCCATCGCCACACCCCGGAAATCGATCAGGAGCTCACCGAGGCCGCNGGTGAGCCCGTTCAGGTGACCTTCACACCGCATCTGATGCCGATGAACCGGGGTATTCTTGCCACGACCTATGTCACGTTGAAGAACGGCGCTTCGGCCGATGATCTGCGTGGCGCGATGGTCCGTCGCTATCAGNACGAGCCGTTCGTGTCTGTGGTGCCCCAGGGGCAGGCGCCGGCGACGCGTCATGTGCGCGGATCCAACATGTGCCTGCTGGGTGTTTTCGCCGATCGGGTACCGGGCCGTGCGATCCTGGTCTCCGCACTCGACAATCTGGTCAAGGGCGCCTCGGGACAGGCACTTCAGAACCTCAATGTCATGGCCGGATTCGACGAGACAGCCGGGCTGCCCCGCGTAGCGGTTTTCCCCTGATGAATGATACAATTATCATACAATATCGAGGTATTGAGCCAAATATTTCAAGTGATGCGTTCGTTTTTCCCGGTGTTTTTGTTTCCGGTGATGTGACCGTTCTCGAAAACGCCGCGATCTTCCCAGGCTGTGTTCTGCGCGGCGATGTCGCGGCCATCCATGTCGGACGCCGGACCAACATTCAGGATTGCACGGTGGTCCATGTTTCCAGCAACGATGGGGCCACCTGGATCGGCGATGAGGTCACGATCGGCCATCACTGTCTGATCCACGCCTGTACACTGGAAGATCGCAGCTTCATCGGCATGCGTGCGACTGTGATGGACAAGGCCGTGGTGGAGACCGGCGCCATGGTTGCTGCGGGTGCCCTGGTGACACCCGGCAAGCGTGTGCCGTCGGGCGAACTCTGGGCCGGCAATCCTGCCAAGAAGATGCGCGATCTCTCGCCCAAAGAGCAAGCGGGCTTCATGTCCACGGTCGACCGTTATGCGGCCCACGGCCAAGCCTACCGCGATGCGCTGAAGGACCGTTGAGCCAGGACGGGGTCATCGCCGAGGTCTGCGATGCGATCCTGTCGCTGACGCCGGGTGCGCCGGCCGTCATTGCCATTGATGGTCCCGATGCTTCGGGCAAGACGACCTTCGCCGATGCGCTCGTTGCGCCACTCCAGACACGCGGCTGCGAAGTGATCCGTGCCAGCGTCGACGATTTCGAGCAGCCGCGCGCCGACCGCCACGCCAGGGGACGCTTCTCTGCCAAGGGTTACTATCGTGACAGCTTCGATTACGGGGCGCTTCAGTCCCTGTTGCTCGATCCTCTGCGCAGTGGTTTGTCGCCCGCTCTTGTCCGCACCCGATCCTTCGATCTCGTGGCCGATGCCCCCGTGTCGTCCCGGCCCCTGCCGGTCACCGCCCGAGGGATCGTGATTGTCGATGGTGTCTTCCTGTTGCGGCCCGAACTGCGCGATGCTTGGGATTTGACGGTTCATCTGGATGTCGCTGACGAGGAATGCCTGCGCCGTGCCCTGGCGCGGGCGGGGGGTGATTCCGAGGAACTGCGGCGTCTGAACGAGGCCCGCTATCTCGCGGGCCACCGGCTCTATCGGGATGAGTCTGATCCCTTGGGCACGGCCGATGTCGTCATCGACAACAACGAGCCCGCAAAGCCGGTTATCCGGCGCTTTGCGCGAGATCGGTCGGATCAAGCACGATCATGAGCGCAGTCGCGGCAATCAATGCCGCCATGATCAGGCCGAACACGCGGNCGGACTTTGGATTGTTGAAAAGGCGGCGCAGAACCTCACCCGCCGCCATCCAGCTTCCATTCGCGAACGGTGTGCAGGCCATGAAGATCGCCGAGATCACGATGGTCCGCACCCAGATCGACGGTGACAGTTCGACATAACCACCCGCCACTGCCAGCCCCACGGCCCAGCCCTTCGGGTTGACCCACTGGAAGGCCATAGCCTGGATCATGGTCAGCGGGCGTGCCGCCGTGTTCCCGTCGTCTTCCGTGGTGGCTGTCGGTTGCAGAGCAGCGCGGCCNATCTTGATGGCAAGCCAGAACAGCCAGGCTGNGCCGCCATACTTCACGAGACCCAGAAGCAGCGGGATTTCAAGGATGATCGCGCCGACACCGGCCGTGACGAGTGCGATCATCAGCCCAAAGCCGAACATCACGCCCAGCATGTGCGGGAGCGTGCGCCGCCATCCAAACGCGGCGGACGAGGCCATCACCATCAGGTTGTTGGGTCCCGGCGTGATCGAACCGACAAAAGCCAGCACAACCACGCCCCAGAGCAGCACGGGATCAATCGTCATGACGAAAGGGNCAGAGTAGCTGCCCTAACGTCANGCGCGAACTTGTCCGGGTACAAAGCCGGGGCCGCCTCAGCTTGTCTTGCGCAGGTCGAGCTTGGCGAAGTTGCCGGGCGCATCCTCGATCGCCTTGAGTCTGCCCTCACCGGGCTGGCGTGCCGTGACCTTGGCGCCGGCGTGGCCGGCCAGCCAGTCTGCCCAGGTCGGCCACCAGGAACCGTCGTGATGTTCGGAGCCTTCGAGCCACGCGTCAGGGCTAGCCGGATTCTCGTCATTGGTCCAGTAGCCGTACTTGTTCTTGGCGGGCGGGTTCACTATCCCGGCGATATGGCCGGAAGCGGCCAGGGTGAACGTCGTTTTGCCGCTGAACTGCTGGGTTGCCTTGTAGGTCGATTCCCACGGCGCAATGTGATCCTCGCGGGTCGACACCATGTAGACCGGGGCCTTGACCTTGGTCATGTCGATGCGGGTTCCGTCGAGCTCCAGCTCGCCCTTTGCCAGCGCATTGTCGAGATACATGCGGCGCAGGTACTCGCTGTGCATGGCCGCAGACATCCGGGTGCTGTCGCTGTTCCAGTAGAGGATGTCGAACGGGAAGGGCTCCTTGCCCATCAGATAATTGTTGATCACGAACGACCAGACCAGGTCGTTGGCACGCAGTGTGTTGAAGGTCGCCGCCATTTCGAAGCCTTCAAGATAGCCACGCTCATTCATCATGCACTCGAGGTTCCGGACCTGCTCCTCATCAATGAAGACGTCAATTTCGCCGACATCCTCGAAGTCGGTCAGCGAGGTCAGGAAGGTCGCGGACGCAATGCGGTTATCCTTCTTGGCCGCCATATAGGCCAGTGTGCAGGCCACCAGGCTGCCACCGATGCAATAGCCCAGGATGTTGATTTTCTTCTCGCCGGTCGCNTCCTGCAGGGCGTCGAGTGCAGCCATGGGGCCTTCCAGAAGGTAGGCGCTGAAGTCCTTTCTGGCGAGGCTGACGTCGGGGTTGACCCAGGAGACCACGAACACCGTGTGGCCCTGTTCAACGATCCAGCGGATGAACGAGTTCTGCGGCCTCAGATCGAGCACATAGTACTTGTTGATCCACGGCGGCACGATCAGCAGCGGCTTCTTGTGAACCTTCTCGGTCACGGGCGTGAACTGGATGAGTTGGATCAGGTCGTTCTGGAAGACCACCTTGCCGGGCGTGNTGGCCAGGGTCTCGCCGACCTCGAAGGCATTCTCATCGACCATGCGCACGGAAAGCTGGCCCTTGCCGTGCTCGAAGTCGTCGAGCAGATTCTCAAGGCCCTTGACCAGATTTTCACCCCGGGTTTCGGCCGTGGCGCGCAGCACTTCGGGGTTNGTCGCCGCGAAGTTGCTTGGCGACAGCGCATCGACATAGAGCTTGGTGTAGAAATCGAGTTTCTTCTTGGTCTTGTCGTCCAAACCCTCGACACCGCCCATCAGATCCTGGACCCAGTTCGATGACAGTAGGTAGGACTGCTTGAGGTAGTCGAAAATTGCGTTGTCACGCCACTCATCGTCGCGGAAGCGACGGTCGTCGGCATCGGGTTCGACGATTGTCTCGGCGTAACCACCGGCCATGCGCCGGGCGGTGGCCTGCCACAGGTCCATGTAGCCCTGCCACAGGTTGACCTGGGCTTCGGCGAGTTTTGCCGGATCGGTCAGGAGCTGTCGATAGGCCTGCATGAAGACCTCGCCCATCCGCTTCATGTCTTCCAACTGGCCGGCGTTGTCACCCTGACGGGACATAAAATACGACATCAGACGCTGGCNCTTTTCCGCGATGGATTGCCAGTCTTCGATCTGCAGTTCGGGTTTGCTGGTCTGGTCGTTCATGCAATTGGGTACGGTCTGGGGGCGTCGCGCCGTCTTTGTTGAGAGATGTGCCAAAAAGGTATAGTTTCAATANCCTATCCGGCGCTCCTCACCTTGTGGGTATATATGACATTGTGCACTGCAACAAAGACCGTTCCGCGACGGCGCATATCAGCCATGCTCAAAACGACGGCCATGGCCTCGGGGCTGGTTCTGCTCACCTCGTGTGCCGACTGGCTGGACGATCTGGATCCGAATGACTGGTACAGCACCGCGGCGGGTGAAGATGCCGCTGAGACCTCGGGTGAGGTCCCGGGTGAGAGTGATGAGTATCCGTCGCTTGCCGAAGTGCCTGAAAAACCGCAAAACGTCTCGAGCGCGGCTGAGATCGATCTGGTTGCTGAGTCCCTGGCTGCTGATCTTGCCAACGCGCAGTACACCAGCAACATCGTGAGGGCTGACGACGAAGTCACGCCCGTGGAAATCCCGGTCACGAGCGTTGCCGCGGTCGAAGAGGAAGAGCTGACGATCATCACCGCCGGCGAAGAAATTGACATCGCTGCGGCCCAGCCGATCGAGGTTCCCGCCGACACGCTGGCGGTGACACCGGCCGTCGCTCCGGAGCCCGATGCTGAGATCATGGATGGTGCAACCGTCATGGCCATGAGCACCGAGACCGAGGTCATCCTCGACGAAGAAGGGGAACTGGTCGGCAGCGTGACGCGCGTGACCGAGACCCGCGTCACCGGCGTCGACGCCAGCGAAGCCGACATGATGGTGGCCGCTGCGGCGTCGGCTTCAGCTTCAAGTGCCGACGATACTGCCGGGCAGTCGCTCGTTGCCATGTCGGAACGCGATGTCACCGATAACATTGTGGTCGTGCCCGATTACATGGCCGCTGCCGATATCAGCACATCAATGTCCGTGGTTGAGGAAGCTGTCACAGTCGAAGCGCTGGAACCGGCCTTCGAAGACCTCAGCTTCGATGAGCTGTTCGATGCCTCCAGCCCAGATGCCACCCTTCAGACCCAGACAGTGGTATCAGCTGGCAGCCCGACGACCGTGATCGACGATGCGACGTTCACGACCGCGGGCAATGCCCTGGTGGCCGAAACGCTGGCTGCGATCATCCGTTTCGGTCACGGATCGGCATCGCTCGGCGCCAAGGAACACGAGATCATCGCCCAGCTTGCTGCCATCCATCGGCAGACCGGAGGGCCGATCCGTCTGATCGGCCATGCCAGCCGCACCGGCGGAGGCCTGGCCGATGCCGATCAGGAACTGGTCAATTTCGAGGTTTCGCTCGACCGTGCTGAAGCGGTGGCCAAGGCACTGATCGGCAACGGTGTGCCTGCCGGCGATATCCTGGTGGAAGCCGCGTCAGCGTCGAGTTCCATGTCCGCTGCCGCCGGGATCGACAGTGAAGCCGTCGACCGTCGGGTCGAAGTGTTCTTCGGCGTCTGATGGGTACCCTGGGTCTTGGTATCGCCGGCCTGGGAACGGTCGGCGCCGGTGTCGTGGATGTCGTGAAACGACACCGCGACCTGCTTTCATGCCGTTGTGGCCGAGCGATCGAAATCACCGCGGTGTCCGCGCGTGACCGCAACCGTGACCGTGGCGTCGATCTGTCGGGTTTTCGCTGGGCCGACGATGCCTCTGATCTCGCGTCTGATCCCGAGGTCGACGTCGTTGTCGAGTTGATCGGCGGCGAAGAAGGGATCGCGCTCGATCTCGTCGAAACCGCGTTGAAGAACGGCAAACATGTCGTCACCGCCAACAAGGCACTGCTGGCCGTCCATGGCACGAAGCTCGCTGAGCTGGCTGACAGCACTGGTGTTCATGTTGGTTACGAAGCGGCCGTGGCCGGTGGCATCCCGATCATCAAGGCCCTGCGCGAAGGGCTTGCGGGCAACCGCATCTCGCGTGTCTACGGCATCCTCAACGGCACGTCGAACTACATCATGACCGCGATGCGCGAAGATGGTTGGGCTTTCGCGGATGTTCTGGCCGAGGCCCAGCGCCTCGGCTACGCAGAAGCCGATCCCACGCTGGATATCGGTGGCGGCGATGCGGCGCACAAACTGGCCATCATGGCCAGCATCGCCTTCCGTCGCCCGGTCGATTTCGACAGCGTCCATGTCGAAGGTATCCAGGCGATCACACCGATGGACATCGAATTCGCCCAGGAGTTCGGTTATCGCATCAAGCTGCTGGGGATCGCGCAGGAGACCGAGCACGGCATAGAACAGCGGGTTCATCCCTGCATGGTGCCGCTCAGCGGTCCCATCGCCCATGTTGACGGTGTGTTCAACGCGGCGGTCGTCGAAGGTGATTTCGTTGATGCCACAACCTACGTCGGACGCGGTGCCGGCGCGGGCCCGACAGCCTCGGCAGTGATGGCCGATGTGGTCGACATTGCGCGTGGCACGCGGTTGCCGATGTTCAACGTATCTGCGTCCGAACTGGTCGCCAGTCCTGCGGTTTCGATCGATCGCCGCAACGGGGCCTATTACATCCGCCTCATGGTGCTCGACCGACCCGGCGTGATTGCCGATGTCTCGGCTGTCCTGCGTGACGAAAACATCTCGTTGGGCAGCCTGATCCAGCGCGGCCGCGACCCGGAGACGCAGGTTCCTGTCGTGATGACGACCCATGAAGCCGAAGAGGCCGCGATGCGCCGTGCGCTCGAGCGGATCGCCGATCTTGACTCGGTCACCGAGGCGCCTATGACGATTCGCATCGAAGAGCTCTGAGCCCCCGGAGTTTTCCCCTCCGTCCTGTTGATGGTTCATGAACTCTCACGCGACACGGGTTGGCGCTCCGCGCTACATTCCGGCTCCCGAATCGAGCAAGTGAGACGACGATGACGCTGGACCGTGACCTTGCCCTGGAAGCCGTGCGCGTGAGCGAGGCAGCGGCGATTGCGGCGGCCAAACTAATGGGCCGCGGAGATGAAAAGGCCGCCGATCAGGTGGCGGTCGATGCGATGCGCCGGGGTCTCAACGGCCTTGAGATGGATGGCACAGTTGTGATCGGCGAGGGCGAACGCGATGAAGCGCCCATGCTCTACATTGGCGAGAAGGTCGGCACCGGCTCTGGCCCGGAAGTCGACATCGCACTCGATCCTCTGGAAGGCACCACGATCTGCGCCACCGGCGGGGCCAACTCGCTGGCGGTCCTGGCCCTTGCAGAACACGGTGGCTTTCTGAACGCGCCTGACACCTACATGGACAAAATCGCTGTCGGAGGTGGCCTGCCTGTCGGCGTCGTCGACCTTGACCGATCGCCGGCCGAGAACCTCGTGAGCCTGGCAGACGCCAAGGGCGTGGCTGTCAGTGATCTCGTCGTTCTGATCCTGAACCGTCCGCGCCATGAAGCCCTGATCAGTGCCGTGCGTGCGGCCGGGGCCCGCATCCGCCTGATCTCCGACGGCGATGTTGCAGGCGTTATCGCCACGACCCGGCCTGAGACCGGCATCGATCTCTACATGGGGATCGGTGGCGCGCCCGAAGGTGTGCTGGCTGCTGCGGCGCTGCAGTGCATCGGTGGACAGTTCCAGGGCCGTCTCAACTTTCGCAACGACGAAGAGAAGGTCCGCGCGGGCAAGATGGGCATCGAGGACCTCAACAAGAAATACGCCATCGAGGAACTCGCCCACGGCGACATCTTCTTCTGCGCCACCGGTGTGACCGATGGCTGGATGCTGCGTGGTGTGCACAGCCATGGCAACCACATCTCCACCGAGTCGATTGTGATGCGGTCGCGCTCAGGCACCGTGCGGGTGGTTTCGGCGGAGCACAATCTCCATCGCAAGTCCTTCGATCTGGGCGATTGATCCGTGCCATCGGCGGTCCTGGGCGTCGAGCATTCGGTCACCGGGCGGCGCTGGCGTGCCAGGGTCGATGACGAACGCGCCGCACTGGCGCTTTCGCAACGTCTCGACTGCCCCGAGGTTCTGGGACGTGTTCTTGCCGCGCGTGGTGTCGGCCCCGACGAAGCCGCTCAGTTTCTCGATCCGCGCCTAAAGCAGTTTCTTCCTGATCCTGCCGTTCTGCAGGATATGGATCGTGCCGCCGCGCGCCTAGCCGATACGGTGATGGCCGACGAGATGGTCGGCATCTTCGGTGACTACGATGTCGACGGCGCCACGTCATCGGCGCTTCTGATGCGCTATCTCGATGCCATCGGTGGCCGTGCCACCGTGCATATCCCCGACCGCCAGAAAGAAGGTTACGGCCCCAATGCGCCGGCTCTGGTGGCGCTGCGGGATCGCGGGGCAGGGCCGGTGGTCACGGTCGACTGCGGCATCTCGGCCTTCGAGCCGCTGCGTCTGGCTTCCAATGCAGGCATCGATGTCATCGTGCTGGACCACCACACGGCCGAAGCCGGTCTACCGCCAGCCTTTGCGGTGGTAAACCCCAATCGTCTGGATGACACAAGCGGGCTCGGCGCGCTGGCAGCCGTCGGCGTGACCTTCATGACCATCGTCGCGCTGAACCGGGAGCTGCGGTCTCGCGGCTGGTTCTCCGAACGCCCCGAGCCCGATCTGATGCAATGGCTGGACATCGTCGCGCTGGGCACGATCTGCGATTCCGTTCCGCTTACCGGGCTCAACCGGGCGCTGGCGGCTCAGGGTCTCAAGGCCATGGCGGCGCGCGCCAACCCAGGGCTGACGGCGCTGTCTGATGTCGGGCGCATCAACGAGCGCCCCACGGCCTACCACGCCGGGTTCATTCTGGGGCCGCGCATCAATGCCGGTGGACGGATCGGCGCGCCGGATCTCGGCGTGCGCCTGCTGACCACCACCGATGCCGATGAAGCCACCAGCCTTGCCATGAAGCTCGACGGTCTCAATGCCGAACGTCAGGCGATCGAGAAGGCCGTGCTCGATGCCGCGCTCAGGGCCGGTGAGGAGCAAGTGGGTCGCAACTGTCTGGTGCTGGCGGGCGAGGGCTGGCATCCCGGTGTCATCGGCATCGTGGCCAGCCGTGTCGTCGAACGGTTCAACCGCCCGGCCTTTGTGATTGCGCTGCAGGACGGCATCGGCAAGGGCTCGGGCCGATCGCTGGCTGGGGTTGATCTCGGTGGTGCGGTCACGGCGGCGCGCCAGAGCGGTCTGCTGGTGAACGGTGGTGGCCATCCCATGGCGGCAGGCCTGACGGTCGAGCAGGACAAGCTGGCTGAGCTCTCGGCCTTTCTCGATGACCGGATCGCCGCCCAGGTTGCGGCCCGTCCCGCGACGCCGGAGCTGGGGATCGATGGAGCCGTGGCGGTGGGGGCGGCCAATGATGACCTCGTCCGTACCGTCGAACGGATCGGTCCGTTCGGTGTGGGCAACGCCGAGCCGCGTTTCGCCGTGGTGGGGGCCCGTGTTGTGCGCGCCGATCTCGTCGGCGAAAAACACGTCCGCTGCGTTCTCACAGGCGGTGATGGTTCACGGCTTCAGGCCATTGCCTTCCGCGCTGCCGCCCAGCCGATCGGGGATGCCCTGTTGGTGCGCGGCGGGGGCGATCTCCATATCGCCGGTCACCTGCGCATGAACCGCTGGCAGGGCCGTGAAAACGTCCAGCTCGTGATCGATGATGTTGCCACGGCGTGATGTCACAGACTGCTGCGGCAAAACACCCGATAACCCTTGATTTCATGCCGATGAGCGTCTATCTCACCGCCACCTTCCGCGACCCCTTCGTCTAGAGGTTAGGACACAACCCTTTCACGGTTGAGACAGGGGTTCGATTCCCCTAGGGGTCGCCAAAGCTTTCTCAAGGCGTTGATACGCCTTACTCTTAGGACTTCTGTGATGTTCAGAGCCCCCTTCTGGTACAAGGGGTGGTACAAAGTTGGTCGCGATGCCTATTAACTTGATTGGGGTTAACAGCAGTAAAGTTGACCGCTTGCGTAACAGTTATGTCTGCGTTTCGGGCTCAGTTGTCTGTATGGAGATAAGTCTCCAAATACCCGCGGAAGACGCGTTTTAGCTCTCTCACCACATCCCTGTTGTAGGACGCACCTTTTGAAACGGCGAGATCAAGCATGGCTGCCGAACACTCGCCCATGGACATGATGATGAGGTTGATCCGGTCCCTGGGCAGGTCGACGCCCCAGCGTTGCAGGAACTTTTCCAGATTGGTGCCTACGTCCTCGGCGGAGCGACGATACTCCTCGCGGAGTTCCGGCACAGCGAGAAGTGCGCGTTGCAACGGCACCGCGCCACGCTCTTTGCAGCTCACGTCCACCATCGCATCAACGATGCCGTCGAGGACCTCCTGCCACGGACGCTCGGGGTTAACCGTTTCCAAATAGGCATTGACGGCGACGTTTTGTCGTTCGCCCAGCCGGCGTGCCAAGTACTGCACAAGAGCGTATTTGTTCGGAAAGTAGCGATAGAGAGAGCTGACGTTGACGCCGGCGCGCTCGGCCACGTTGATGGTCGTGATGCGGTCGATGCCGATCTCGTCGATTAGGTCCGTGGTCGCGGCCAAAATGCGCTCGAACGCCTCGCGAGCACGCTTCTGCTGCGGTGCCCCCCGCTGGTCAAGGTCGATCAGTCTCTCTGTCCGTATCTTCGTAACACACATATCCTGTCACCGTCCTTGGAGGTTCGAGACGCATAGCACGCGCAGCCTACAAACGGCAGACCCAAGCCATATTAAAATGAATATTGGCTTTATTATTAAATGCCGCTAAGACTCCCTAACCAATTTGGCCAAAGGGGAGACGCCACCATGGGCACACCGCATTTCAGTCTGTCACGCACCGTCGACTGCCAGCCTCTCGATCGGTGGAGCACGATCGCTGTGGAGCTTCTGGGTTGCCAAACGCGCATGGTCAAGGGGCCGCGCTGGCAACACCGCGTCATCGAGTGCGGGTCCGGCGAACCGCTCATTCTGATCCACGGCGTCGGCGGCCATGCTGAGACGTTTGCCCGCAACATGGCCAACCTTGGCCAACATTTTCATGTTCTGGCGATCGACGCGCTCTATCACGGCTACAGCTCAAAAGAGCCTTATGACGCAAAGAAACGCCACGACCTCCAAGTCGATGCGGTTGTCGACCTCATGGACGCTTATGGCTTCGAGCGCGCACATATCGAAGGCGAATCCATGGGCGGCCAGATCGCCTTCGAGTTCGGCCTGCGCTATCCGGAACGCTCCGGCAAGATGATCATGAACACCGGGGTAGGCCGCGTGAAGCTCGATAAGACCGACTTCGTGACGCCTGAGTCCGATCACAGCGAACTTGCTGCGCTGTCCTATCAGGCGATCACCAAACCGACCTTCGAAATCATGCGAAAGCGGCTCGAGTGGCTGGTGGTCTCGCCCGACCGCATGACTGATGAGATGGCGGAAATCCGGGTGCGGCTTTACCAGGATCCCGATATCAACGCCGCGATGCGTCAGTTCTTCAGTGTCGACATGGGCAAGGACGATCCCTGGGATCTCGATCCTCAGTGGGTCGAGAGCGACCTCAAGCACTTCGAGCCGGAGGGCTTGGTGTTCTGGACCGAGCACAACCCCGGCGAGGGCCCGGATCTGGGCGAGTACTTCGCGTCGGCCATCCCGGGCTGCAAGTTCTACCTGATGGAAGATGCGGCCCATTGGCCCCAGTGGGAAAAACCTGAGGAGCACGATCAGGTGCTCATCGACTTCATCAAAGGTGGCAGGTGATCGCCGATGGGCGCCCTTGACGGACAAGTCACCGTGGTGACCGGTGGAGGTTCTGGCCTCGGCCGTGCCATCGTCGCGCGTTTTCTCGAGGAAGGCGCCCGCGTTGGCGTACTGGAGATCTCTAAGGAGAAGTCAGCGGCGTTGCAGTTCGACTTCGGCGACGACATTTCAGTCACAACAGGCGACGCAACGCATTACGATGATAACGCCTCAGCGGTCGCCGCCACGGTGGAGCGTTTCGGTGCGCTGGACTGCTTTATCGCGAATGCCGGTCTCTGGGACTTCGACACCGGCATCGCGAAGATGGCGCCTGAGACGATCGGTCCGGCCTTTGATCAGCTCTTCGGTGTAAACGTAAAGGCCGGCCTTTTGGGGGCGCGAGCTGCTCTCAACGACCTGCGCGCCACTCGCGGCACGTTGCTCTTCACGCTGTCGAATGCGGCCTTCTATCCGGGTGGCGGGGGCGCGCTGTACACGGCCACCAAACACGCCCTTGTCGGTTTGGTGCGCCAGCTTGCCTGGGAATTGGCACCTGAGGTGCGCGTCAACGGGGTAGCACCTTCCGGCATGGCCACAGATCTTCGCGGACCGGCGGCATTCGACCTGGAGTCGACCTCCTATGGCGCGCAGGATGTTGACGGCATCATGCGCAACTGGTCGCCGCTCGTTATCGCGCCGCGGCCAGAGGACTATGCTGGGCACTATGTACTGCTCGCATCGCGGCGAGACGGCAGCGTCGTGACAGGCTCGATCCATGCGTGCGATGCGGGCGCAGGCGTCTGGGGACGCGATGCCGCTGCAGCCGTTAACGCCAATGGGAGACAGCCATGAATGTAACCGGATTGGGATATCTCGTCCTCGAGACCCAACGCATCGCCGAGTGGCGCGGCTTTGGGTCCGAAGTTCTCGGGATGGAAGTAATCGAGGGCGAGAACGGTTGTCTGCACTTGCGTATGGACGATCACGTCTGGCGCCTGAAGGTTGAAAGCGGAAAAACTGAGCGCGTCGCAGCGATCGGCTGGGAAGCTGCGACGCCAGACGGCCTAAAGGCCGCGGCGATTGTTGTAGAAAATCGAGGCCTGGACGTCAGTTATCATGACGGAGACGAACTCAGTGCCTCTCGCGGTGTGGCCGGCATGATTACCTTCAGCGACCCAGGAGGGCAGCCGGTTGAGATTTTCCATGGCCGAGAGCGGGGTCCACTGCCCACGCGCTGCGGCCACGGCCACGGATTCGTCACCGGTGACCTGGGCATGGGGCATGTCTTTGTCGTCGCGCAGCGCTACACCGAAACGTGTGAGCTCTACGAGGCTCTTGGGTTTCGTCTCAGCGATCGTTTCGCTGGCGGCGACGTACACTTCTATCGTTGTGGGCCGCGCGAGCACGCGATTGCTATTGGTAACGCAGACGCCAAGCTCGGACTCGACGTCGGGTTCGATCATCTCATGGTCGAGGTCGACGACATGGACGGTGTTGGCCTTGCCCGCGACGCTTGCCGCGCGGGGAAGGCACCGATCGCCTACGAGCTGGGCCGCCATACCAATGACCGCATGTTTTCCTTCTATGCCCAATCGCCCTCCGATTTTGCCGTCGAACTAGGTTGGGGCGGCCTGCAGGTAGACGAGGCGAGTTGGGAAGTCACCGATATGACAGCCGAAAGCGTTTGGGGACACCAACGACCTTTGGAGAGCTGACATGACACCCCGAGCACAGCATGCGGACGAAATGACACCTGACCTGCAGCGCTTGGTTGACGCCGAACACGGTTTGATCGGTCCTGAGGTCTACACCGACCAAGCCATTTTCGACGTGGAAATGGAGCGTATCTTTGGTCGAAGCTGGCTGTTTCTTGCCCATGACAGCCAGCTTCCGAAGGCCGGCGACTATGTGACGACCTATATGGGCCTTGATCCGGTCATCGTCGTGCGCCAGCGGGACGGCTCGGTGAAGGCGTTCCTCAACATGTGTCGGCATCGCGGCATGCGCGTCTGCCGCGAGGATGAGGGCAACGCTCGGGCCTTCACATGCAAGTATCACGGCTGGTCGTATGCCGCCGACGGCCGGCTCACTGGTATGCCGCTCAAGGATCAGTACGAGGGTATCGTCGACAAGGCTGCCTGGGGTCTTAAACAAGTACCGCGTATCGAGAGTTACAGGGGTCTGATTTTCGGCTGCTTTGATGAGGACGTGCCGCCGCTCGCCGAAGAGATGGGCGATATCGCGTACTATCTCGACGCGTCGCTCGACCGGTCTCCGGCAGGGATTGAGTTTGTTGGCGGAATCATCAAATGGCGTATCCGAGCCAACTGGAAGTTCGCTGCCGAACAGTTTGCCAGCGACATGTACCATACATATACGACGCACAAGTCGCCCTACTCGCTGCTCTCTGCGGATGATCTAGACCATGATCCGCTGAAGGACACAATCCATGGGCACCAGTACAGCAGTCCGCACGGGCACGGCTTCGGATGGTGGATTGCCGAAGAGGAACGACCGTCTGACGCCGCACTGCTTCCGACGGTTCTGCTGCGCTACATCGAGAAAACACGGGCCGCTGTCACAGAACGCATTGGCGACGACCGACGGCGCATGGAAAGCCACGGCACGATCTTTCCCAACTTCTCCTGGCTCTACTCGTCCATTCCGACGCTTCGCGTGTGGCATCCCAAATCGCCCGATGAGATGGAGGTGTGGGCTTATGTCTTTGTCGACGCAGACGCGCCCGATGATGTGAAAGACGCCTTTCGCCGCTTTACGGTGCTCACCTTCGGTGCGAGCGGGCTCTATGAGCAGGATGACGGCGAGAACTGGGTCACCATCCAGAACAACCTCACCAGCCCGCAGGTGCGCAAGACGCCCATGAACCTACAGTCGAGTCTTGGGCGCAACGGTTCGTCTCCGGACAGCGACGGCCGGATGGGACCGGTGATTGGCGAGATGGCATCGCGTGGCTTCTTCCACCGTTGGCTTAGCCTCATGTCGTCCCGGGATCGCCCACAAACGCACAATCTCGAGGAGGCTATGATCGATGCCGCAGAGTAAGGTGCAGGCTGCGCGAGAGGGCGAGGCCGCCACCCTTGAACTCCAGCATCAGATCGAGAGCTTTCTCTTCCACGAGGCCGAGCTCCTCGATGACCGACTTTTCGATGATTGGCTCGACCTCTTCACTGACGAAACGTCGTACGTCGTCCCCATCCGACGCAATGTCGATTACAAGAACGCCGAGCGAGCCGTAGGCGCACCCGATGAACTCGCCCATTTTGACGATGATCGGACAACGCTTGGATACCGCGTCGCGCGTCTCAAATCCGAGGTCGACTGGTCCGAGCAGCCGGCGACCCGGACACGTCGTATCATCGGTAACGTGCGTGTGGCACCACAGTCTGATGGCTCTCGCAAAGTTCGCTCCAACTTCATCCTCTATGCCAATCGTCTGGAGACACGGACCCATGTCTTCGCCGGCGAACGCCACGATCGGCTTGTAGCTGACGAGCAGGGCGACTGGCGCATCGCGGACCGCCGGGTTCTGCTCGACCAGTCGGTCATTCTGGCGCCGAGCCTTTCGGTGCTCTTCTAAGGAAAGCGAAGGACCATGAATGAATCACAGCGTCAGTCTGCCGCTGATGCCCTCTTCGAGGCTGAGCAATCATCGGCGCCCATCGACCCGCTGATCACGACCTGGCCTGAGATAGATCTGGACGACGCCTATGCCATACAGCTGCTGAACATCAATCGCCGAGTCGACGATGGTCGCACCATTAAGGGCCACAAGGTCGGTCTCACCGCACGCGTTATGCAACAGCTTCTCGGCGTCGACGAGCCTGACTACGGACATCTGCTTGACGACATGTTCATCGACGATGGCGCGACCGTAGCAGCCACACGTTTTTGCGCACCAAAGGTGGAGATCGAGATCGCGTTTGTTCTCGGCCGCGAGCTATGTGGTCCTGGCTGCACGTTGGCCGACGTGATGCGGGCTACTGAGTTTTTGCTACCGTCGTTCGAAATCGTCGACAGCCGCGTTCGAGACTGGAAGATAGGCTTGCTTGACACAGTGGCCGACAACGCATCCTCGGCCGCGGTCGTGCTGGGTGGTCAGCCCGTGCAGCCGGGCGCGATGGACTTGCCAACGCTCGGTGCCGTGATGTGGAAAAATGGCGAGGTTGCGGAGACCGGTGCAGGCGCCGCGATCCTGAACCATCCTGCCAATGCGATCGCGTGGCTCGCCAATCGTCTGGCGGCGTTCAACGTCGTGCTGGAGGCGGGCCAGATCGTGCTGCCTGGTTCCTGCGTGCGGGCTACCGACGCCGTGCCGGGCGATCGTTTCCGCGCCGACTTTGCCGGGTTGGGCTCAGTTAGCGTGACCTTCGGCTGAGAGAGAAGCACATCCATGCGACTGTTGCGCCATGGCCCTAAGGGAACGGAACAGCCCGCCCTGGTCGAAGATGACGGCACTATCCGTGGTCTCTCTGCAGTGGTCGACGACACGCTCCTACCCAGGGCGTTACCATATTAGAAATGATGATGTCTGGTATAGGATACTGGTACAAACCCTCACTAATTCTGACACACTGGGTGGGCTCTAGCCCGCAGAAAACCTGAATTTCTTCTATTTGGCGGTGTAGCCCCTAGGGGTCGCCAAGGTTTTTCAAGCACTTAACTTGATTCGACGACGGCCAAAAAGATTTCGTACGGAAAATCTACGGAAAACGTGTTCTTGGTTCGCCGCCTCAGACATCAGGAACCGGGATCCCGAGCGCTCTCTTCGCCAGCCCACCAACACAGACGTCTAAATGGAACCCTCATTTAAGATGGGTACCGTTTGCATCTAGATAGCCCCCGCATCAGCAAAACACTGCACCGCGCCGGGCGAACACGCCCGTGCGGATTTCGGATCCCTGGGAGCCATCGATCTATACATGGCGGCGATGGTCGCCGGTGTGGAAGATCACGACGTTGGTCTGTGACATCTAGGTTCCCCTAGGAATCTCCCGCCAACCTGGTCATGCCGCTGGCCTGCGGACAACCTCATCGTCTCCCGGGGCAAGCTTGGGGAAAGTCATGGTCAGCTTTCTTGATTCCCTCGGTCTCCGGCGTAACCTCTGGGCTTCTGACGCATGAGGACAGCCATGGCCACCAAGAGCATTGAGATTCCGGACACGATCGAGGTAAAGCATCCGCTGGATCCGCTGACGCCCGATGAGCTCGAGCAGGTCATTGCGATCGTCCGTCGCGAGACCTCGATCGACGAGCGTGCCCTTTTCGAAACCGTGATGCTTCAGGAGCCCGACAAATCAGTTGTTCGCGCCTTCAGGGACAGTCAGGCGATCCGGCGTGATGCTTTTGTGGCGGTGCAGGACCGTACGGCAGGCAAGGTGTTTGAAGGGCGGGTCTCGCTCGATGACGACCGCCTCGTCTCCTGGGAATACCTTCCGGGTGTCCAGACGAGGATCATTAACGAAGAACTTGAGGAGATGGCCGCACTGGTCAAAGTCCATCCCGATTTCATCGAAGGCCTCAGGAAGCGCGGCATCACCGACCTCGACAAGGTCAATGTCGAGAACATGACGCAGGGCAACTTCGGGACCGAGGAAGAGGCGACGCGGCGGCTGATGCGCGCCCATGCCTTTTATGTCGAAACGCCCGGCGACAACCCCCACGTCCGCGCGATCGATGGCCTCGTTCCGGTGGTCGACCTCAACGAGATGACCGTGCTGCGGGTCGAGGACTTCGGCGTCAAACCGATCCCGCCGGAAACCGGCAACTACCAGTCGGAGTCACAGGAACAGCTTCGTGCCGCGCCGGCCCGTCTCGACATCACCCAGCCGGACGGCCCGGGCTTCCAGGTCGACGGACAGCTCGTGACCTGGGAAAACTGGTCGTTCCGCGTCGGCTTCACGCCACGCGAAGGCATGGTGCTTCACACCATCGGCTATCGCGACGGCGAGAACGATCGGCCGATCATCTATCGGGCTTCACTCACCGAACTGGTGGTGCCCTACGCGGAAACCGCCAACGACTACTTTCGCAACCATTCGTTCGATCTGGGCGAGACCGTGTTCGGCACCTGCGTGAACGCGCTGACGCTGGGCTGCGACTGCCTGGGCGAGATCCACTATCTCGATGTCCACATCGCTAATGGCCGAGGTGAGGTGGTGCGTTATCCCAACGCCATCTGCATGCACGAAGAGGACTATGGTGTTCTCTGGAAACACACCAATCCGATCACGCACCAGACCGTGGTGCGCCGGTCCCGGCGGATGGTGGTGTCGTCGTTCTACACGGTGGGCAACTACGACTACGGCATCTTCTGGTACTTCTATCAGGACGGCACGATCGAGTTCGAGGCCAAGCTAACCGGCATCCTCTATTGCGGCGCGGTCGAGGATGGCCAGCCGACGGCCTATGGCCGGATGGTCGCGCCCAACGTCAACGGCATGATCCACGAGCACTACTTCAATGTGCGTCTGGACATGGAGGTCGATGGTCCGGACAACGCTGTGGTCGAGGTCGAGACCGACCTTGTGCCGACCGGTCCCGACAACCCCCATGGCAACGCCCATGGCGCGAGGGAAACACTGCTGGAAAGCGAGACGCAGGCAGCGCGCGACATCAAGCCGGAGTTGGGACGTTACTGGAAGGTCATCAACCGCGGTCGTACGAACCGAATGGGTGGCCACACGGCCTACAAGCTGATGCCCGAAGCCAACATCAAACCCATGCACCAGCCGGGGTCACCGTTCATGAACCGGGCTGGGTTTGTCGAACATGACCTCTGGGTGACCCGTTACGCGGAAGGCGAGGACTTTCCTTGCGGGAGTTATGTGTCACAGAGCCTGGGCGGGGACGGGTTGCCGAAATGGACCAGGGCCGATCGCTCGCTCAAGGATGAAGACCTTGTGCTCTGGTACACGATGGGTGTGTTCCACGTGCCACGGCTGGAGGACTTTCCGATCATGCCGATGGAATACACCGGCTTCAAACTCAAGCCGCTGGGCTTCTTCGACCGCAATCCCGCCCTGGATCTGGCCCCGCCGCACAAAAAGTAGGTGATCGGCCGGGCCGGTTGCTCTGCTCCTCACGTCAGGTCGCGCTTGTCGGGCGTTTCACTCGGCGAGGTGGATCAGGCTCTGATAGCTCGCTGCGACCGCTGCCGCGTTCTGCCGGTCGAAAAGGACGGCAGGTTTCCGGGAGAGGTCGATGGTCGTTTGTCCCTCGAAGAGTTTCATGGCGTCGGCGATGAAATGAAGCTCGGTGTCCGTGCCGGTGCGAACAGCCTGAGTGAACTCGAAGGTAAGATCGCGGCGATTCTCGTCGAAACCGATGTGCTAAACCACCGGCAGGCGTTCAGCCTCGTTCATCATAGCACCTTCGAAGAGCACGAACTTGTAGTCGACCTCCCAGTTCCAGGCCATGCGGTTGTTGGGATCGAGATCGCCGACAACGTCGAGCGACGTGTTCCTGGTCTCATCAATTCCCAAGGAGAGATAAACGGGCTCGATCCGGTTCAGCTCGGTCTAGGGAAGATGAATCCTGAAGGCCTCATCCGGGCCGTCGAAGCGAACGATGTGATAGCTGTCCGGAACCAGATAGGTCTTTTCTTCACCCTCGAGGCGCAGGTTCGAAACAAAGAACCGAAACGCGTTGATTTCGAGTTCGCCCGCGCCTCTGGGATTGTCGTAGCGCGCATCATTGAAAACGAGATGGTCGCCCTGGGCGACAGCCTGGAAGACGAGGGTTACGCCCCGTGGCCCGGAAAACAGCAGAGCAGCTATGGTGTAGGCACCAAGCCCGACGGCCGCAACGAGAGCTAACAGGACTGTCATCCGTCGTTTCATGGCAACTCCGTCAGGAACGGGTTGGAGAACCGCGGGTTCGTCAGAAATGATTCATCGGTCAGCGTGTCAAGGAAGGCAACGATGGCGTCGACCTCGAACGGTTCCAGATTGAGGCCGAATGATGCGTCCGGGTCGCTGGTGACATTGTCGGCCTGAAGGGTCAGCGGGCTTACCGTGCTGCTGTGCTGGATCCCTGCGTTGTAGTGCACCAGGACGTCTTCGATTGTTTCGAACCGGCCGTCGTGCATGTAGGGCCCGGTCACAGCGATGTTCCGAAGAGCCGGCGCCTTGAAGACGCCCCTGTGTGATTCTGGAAACTGAACGCACTTTTGCGGATGTTGACGGTCGCAGGACTATTGTAAGCCGTTTCAGTGCGGCCGGCGGCCCAGTTTTTCGGCCAGCGCCGCGAGATGCGCCACGGTGGTGCCGCAGCAGCCGCCGACGACATGTACCCTGTCATCGACCAATTGGCTGCACGCGTCGGCAAAGTGGTCCGGCGCGCAGGAGACTCCCGATCGATTGCCGCCAGCCTCGGTCCCGATCGTTTCGGGATAGGTCATGATCGGACCGGACCAATGGTCCTTGAGGATCGCAAGCGCCGGCGCAGTGGCTGCGAGCGTGCTGTGCATCACGCCCATCACCTGAGGTTCGAGCACGGCGAACCGTTCGATGGACGTCTCGAAACTTTCAATCTGGCCGTCGCGCCCGTCGGACTGGGTAGGATGTTCAATCTTCGGATCCCATGGGACCACATCTCCGTCGGGCCCGAGCGATGCACTCAGACCAACCCAGACCGGGAGTCCGGTCTCCCAGGCAGCCTCAGCCAGGATCATATCGACATCGCGTCCGGTCATCATCTCCAGGATCAGGAAGTCGACGCCGCTGTCGGCCAGTGTCTGTGCCTGTTCACGGAAGTTCGCGGCATAGGCCTCGTTGTCGGCGGGAAGGTAGCGGGGATCGGACTTGATCGTGCCGGGAATCCACGCGGCCATGTTGGCTAGTGACCCGGCGACGGCGATCTCTCGGCCGTCTGCGGCGTTGGTTCGAGCCTCATGGGCCAGTTCGGCGGCACGGCGGTTGATCTCGACCGTTCGGTCACCGTGACCGGCACCGTTGAGTACGTGGCGGCAGGTCGCGAAGGTGTTCGTGGTGATGATATCCGCACCTTCGCGGATATAGGCCTCGTGGACGCTCCGTACCGCATCCGGAGACTTGATGTTCGAGACACCACACCACGCCACGGGATCGACCACACCGCCGAAGTTGGGGATTTCCGAGCCGGTCGCACCATCGAGCACGATCAGATCGCCTCGGTTCAGTCTGTCATCGAGAATCATGAGGTTTTGCCTCCCTGCCGGTTAGAGAAGTTTAGTGTGCAAAGGTGCAAGCTGGGAAGAGGTCGACGTGGCTGCCTGATTCTTGACCAAAAGAAGCGGCCCGTCGGTCTTTCGAACCGCGGGCCAAGGTGTTTCAAGCGTTTGTTTCTTTTTGGGACATGCGCGCCCGGCTAGAGAACTCCGCTGATCAACGCGACCGGCACGGCTGAGACCGCCAGGATGCAGACGACGAGGAAGGCACCCACGGAAATCCGGGTGCAGTTAAGGCGGGACATGCTGTTCCAGCGTTCGTTGATGGCCATCGTTTGGTTCCTTGTTTCTGTTGAGCCCCGAGGGCTCTGTTGAACAAAGCTGCGTTGGCTGGGTACCAGCAGAGCCCGTGCCAACTCCGAGAAATGTGGTGCGCAAGATCGTAAGTCCTTGAATTGAAGAGTGTATTTCGTGAGGCTGGCATTATGACAAGATTTTCACATCGTGCCGCTTTGGTTCTTTGTCTGCTCGTTAGCGGGACAGCGTTCGGCAACGACCATCTTGTTTCGATCACAGTGCCCGATCTCAGCGGTCTGGCGCAGGGCGGCCAGACGATCTTCGAAGCGAATTGCTCGAGCTGCCACGGTGTGGCCGGCGGCGGCACGGAGCAGGGGCCACCGCTCATCCACATCATCTACGAACCCAGCCACCACGCCGACTTTGCCTTCGTGAACGCCATCAGAAACGGCGTCCGGGCCCATCACTGGCCCTATGGAGACATGGCGCCGGTAGAAGGGCTCACGAATGCCGGCATCCAGGCCGTGATCGCCTTTGTCCGCGAGGTGCAGGTCGCGCATGGCATCGACTGACACCTCGGATGGGCCCCGTCGGCCCAACATCCTGTTCATCATGGCTGATCAGTTGCGCGCTGATTGTCTGGGTTGTGCCGGCCATCCGCATCTCAAGACCCCCGCCATCGACGCTCTCGCGGCACGTGGCGTGCGCTTCACGCGGACCTTCGTGCAGGCGCCGGTCTGCGGCGGTTCGCGCAACTCCACCTATACCGGTCGCTACGCCTTCAGCCATGGAGGTCACGGCAACGGTTATCCCCTGCGTCCCGACGAGATGGGAATTGGTGATCTGCTGCGCCCGCAGGGTTACCGCACCGCGCTCACCGGCAAGACCCACTTCGTCTATGACAAGAAGGCTTTCGAACGCCTTGGTCTCGACCCGCAATCGGGGCCGGGTGCGCTCGCGCGTGAGATCGGATTCGAGGCCTTCGAGCGCGACGACGGCCTATACCCGGAGCCGCTGTTTGATCCTGACCTCGCCTACAACCGGTTCCTGTGGGACCAGGGCTATCGCGCGCGCCATCCCTGGCACGACGTTGCCAACGCCGCAGCCGGTCCCGATGGTGAAATCCTCTCAGGCTGGCAGATGCGCAACGCTCACCTGCCGGCTGTGGTGGCGCCGGAACACAGCGAGACGGCCTGGATGACCGATCGCGCGATGGATTTCATCCGTGAGGCAGGTGATGGCCCGTGGTGCCTGCATCTCTCCTACATCAAGCCGCATTGGCCCTACATCGCGGCGGCTCCCTGGAACGATCTCTACCGCGAGGTTCCAGTCGCCGACGTGAACCGGGCTGACACGGAGAAAGAGGAGGCCAATCCGGTCTACGCGGCTTTCATGGAGCATTGGGAGAGCAAGACCTTCAGCAAACCCGGTGTGCGCGAGAACGTCATCCCGACCTATCTCGGGCTGATCGCGGAGATCGATCACCACATTGGCCGCCTGATGACGTTCCTGAACGAGCAGGGACTGGACGACAACACCATCGTCGTATTCACCTCGGACCACGGTGATTATCTCGGGGATCACTGGCTCGGCGAAAAGGACCTCTATCACGAGGAGATTGTGCGGGTGCCGCTGATTGTGATGGACCCCCGCAGACAGGCTGATGTCACGCGCGGCCGCGATGACGACCGTTTTGCCGAGTGCATCGATCTCGCCGCCACCTTCCTCGATTGGGCCGGAGGCGAGCCGATGCCCCATCGCCTGGAGGGTCGCTCTCTGGTGCCGCTGCTGGAAGGCGAGGCACCGGATGAATGGCGTGATGCTGTGTTCAGCGACGGCTGCTTCGGCATGAAACCGGCCCGTGTCGCGCTGGGTCTGACGGGCTCGCAGGCCCGCAGTTTCATGGTCCGGACCAACGACTGGAAATACATCCACTTCCAGGCCGCACTGCCGATGCTTTTTGACCTCCGCAACGACCCTCAGGAGCGTCGGGACCTCGGGCGCGATCCCGCTTATGCCTCGGTCTGTGCAGAACTGAAGGATCGGCTGTTCACCTGGATGATGACCCGCAAGCTGCGCGTCACACTCTCCGATGACAGGGTCGAAGCCGCGACCGCCCGGCCCAAGCCCAGCCTCTCCGTCTGGCCGATAGGTGTCTGGTGAAGCTTCGCCGGTCGATGTCAGAGCAATGCAGCTGACGGATCAACAACAAAGCTGGTTCGACGGTGAGGGTGGAGCCGCCCGCCAGTGGGCAATGGCCTTCAACTATGATCTCGGATCGTTCTTCGATGCCGAGCGGATGGTGCCGGTCGCCTCGGCCCATCTTGCGGCTGACACCGTTCTGGCCCGGCAGCCCGGTGCGGAGTTGTTGTCGTTTCTGGAACGGGAAGGGGCCAGGGTTGCCGTCCCCGCCTGGCTTGATCCCTGTGCGGTCGACTTCGGACGTGCGGCCGAATGGGTCACGTCCTATGGCGTCGACACGGTGTTCGTTGAAAAGGACCGCGAGACACAACGTCTTTGCCAAGCGCTCGGTTTCTGTCCGACCCACACCTGCATCAACTACCAGACCATCGAAGCCCCTGCCTTCGGCGATCATCTGGCGTGGGGTGACACCGGCGCGGCGATCGCTGCCAACGCGATCTTTGGCGCGCGGACAAACTTCGAAGGTGGCCCTTCGGCTCTGGCGTCGGCCCTGATCGGCTGCTCGCCGGATTATGGCATGCATCGGCGGGAGAACCGCCGCGGCAACCTGTCGGTCCTGCTGGAATGTGCACCGTCCGAGATAGTGGAATTGGGGGGCGTTGGCGGCCATCGTCGGGCGTCTCGCAGTGGGTTACGACACCGTGCCGGTGATGGACGGCGATGTTGCGGCGCCGGACTTTGACGGGCTCAAACAGCTTGCGGTCGCTCTGGCGAGTTACGGCGGGCATGCGATGTTCCATTTGGTCGTTGTGACACCCGAAGCGCTGACGACGGAGGCGGCCTTCGGCGGCGCGGTGCCTGACGAGGACGATGTTGTGCGGCCATCCGATCTCGATGCGTCATTCCGGGAAGGCAGCACGTTGCACGACGGTGTCGTGGATTTTGTCGTGTTTGCCGCGCCGCAACTCTCCATCGATGAGGTCAGGGCTGTTGTCGCGGGTCTGCAGGGACGCCGCATCCACCAGGACACCAGGCTCCTTCTGGCGGTCGATCCGCAGGTCAGGGCTTTGTCCGACAGGGACGGACTGACCGCTGCTCTCGAAGACGCTGGCGAGACCTTCTCGACCGGCACCTGCTTCTATCCTAAAGCGCCGATGTTGCGAGAGGCGACGGGATGGAAGAATCTTGTGACCAATTCGGCCAAGCTCGTGAACACGCTGGCGTCGGCCGGATACGATGTGGCCTGGCGCCGCCTGGGTGCCTGTCTCGATGCCGCTGTGGCGGGACGGATCAGCGCATGACCGAAGGTACCAGCTTCAGTCTGTCCGGAGGGCGCGGCATGGGTGAGATTGTGCGTGGCCCCGCCCTGGTCTCGGCGCATGGGTTCGGGTTGCGCTATGACCTCGATGCCACGACAGGGATCATCTCCAACAGAGACCACGATCTCTTTGGTCAGGCTATCGCCGATCACATCCTTGTCTTCACCAAACCGAAGGGTGTAATCGCAGCGTCGTGGGCACTGGCCTCGCCCCTCTGGGTATCGTTTTTCGCGAAGCCAGTCCGATCTTCGCCCAGGGAGCCCTCTTTGCCGGGATGCCTCTGATCCATCAGCTGCAGGATGATCCCTGCAGCCTGATCAGGACCGGTGATGATCTGACTCTGTTGCCCCGCGACGGCCGGGTCGAGGCGGCTCGGCCAACCGCCGTTTGATGAAAGGTCTCATCGTTCTTTGCAGTGACTTGCCATGCATTGACTTTATCGTTAAAGCGACTGTCTCGATGCGCTCGGAAGGGGAAATACCATGTCTGGTTTCAGTTGGATCAAAGCCGTGGACCGTGACGGTGCCGACGATGAACTGAACGCGGCCTATGGCGAGGTCTGCCGGACCGACGGAAGCGTGCACAACATGTATCAGGTCTTTGCCTCACGGCCCGACCTTTTGATTCTCGCCGACCGCTTCTACCGTGAGCTCCTGCACAACCCGCGCCGCAGTTTGGAGGACTGGTTGCAGGAGCTCATCGCGACCCACACGGCGATCCTGTGCGGTTGTGCCTACGCGCGCGACAACCACGGCTCGAACTTTGTCGATCTCCTGGGCGATCGCGAAAGGGGCGAAGCCATGATGGCCGCGATGGATACGGATAGTACGCCCGATCCCGATGACGCCAGAATCACGGCGATTGCCGCCTACACGGAAAAGCTCACCCTTCATCCCGGCGACATGGTCGAGACCGATGTTGTCGCTCTGCGCGAAGCCGGGCTCGACGACGCTCAGATCTTCGAGGTCAACCAGATCGTCGCCAACTTCTGCTACTGGGCGCGCATGCTCAATGGGCTCGGCGTGACGGCCGAGGGCGAGATCATCGGCATGTACGGAGATCCAGTATGAGTGAGACAGCAACGCGGCGCGGCAAACGCCGTGGCGGACGCAACACCGCGCTCGCGCGCGACGCACAGCCCGCCCAGGACCTGCGGCGGACGCAGAATCTTCGTCTGCCGGTCATCGGCCAGGACAAGGCTATGGCGATCCACAATGGCGCGCTGCGCATCCTCGAGGAGGTCGGCGTCAAGATCGATGACGAGGCGACCCGCAAAGACCTGTTGGAAAATCACGGGTGCTGCGCCGACGAGGACGGCTATATCCAGATTCCGGCCGAGCGGGTGAGCGATGCCCTTTCGACCATTCCTGACCGCGTCCTGCTCCACAATCGCGACGGCAAGCAGGTTGTCGACACGCGCTCGGACACGGCTGCCTATTGTGCCGGCCACAACTGCGTCAACGTGCTCGACCATCGCACGGGCGAGCTGCGCCCAGGCGTACTGCAGGACCTTGCCAACACGGCAAAGGTCTGTGAGGCATTGCCCCATCTCGATGTCGCCTGTTCGCTGGGTTACCCCACAGATGTACCGGCCGAAGAAGAGGCGCGCAGTTCGGTCAATGCCATGATGGACAACACCATCAAACCGATCGCCTTCACCGCCCATGACGAGATCAAGGCCCAGGCCATCTGGCAGTCGATGGCCGAACGGGTCGGTGGCTGGCAGGCCCTGGGCGACACGCCGTGCGGTCTCGATCTCACGGGGCCGGTCTCACCCCTGAAGCTGGGCGACGAACTCTGCCGCCGCCTGCAACTGGGCGCGCGCAACAACCTTCCCGTTGTCTGCTATCCCGCCATTTTTCCGGGCATGGCCGGTCCCATCACCATGGCTGGTGTGCTGGCGCAGTCGGCGGCCGAAACGCTGGCCGGTGTCGTGATCCATCAGATCGCAGCGCCCGGGGCGCCGGTGCTGGCGGGCTCGTCCGTGCTGCCCATGGACATGAAGACCGCGACCATAGCTTATGGCGGACCCGAGTATATGCTGGGGAACCTTGGCGGCACCGACTACTACAACGCCATCGGGTTGCCGACCTGGGTTGGCGCTGGCTGTTCGGACGCTCATGCAGTCGATGCTCAGGCAGCCTCCGAGGTCGGCGCCAACCTCGTGCTGGCCAACCTTGCGGGCACGTCCTTCATTCACAATCTGGGCTTTCTGTCATCTGGCCGCACGGGATCGCTCGAAATGCTCGTGCTCTGCGATGAGCTGGCCGGATGGGCCAGCCGGTTCGCCCATGGGATCGAGGTCACTGAAGAGACCATTGGTGTCGAGGTCGTCAAACGTGCGGCCAAGGACAACACCTACCTGACCGACGATCACACGACCGAACGTTATCTCACAGAGAGCTGGTTTCCGCCGATGTTCGAGCGGTCGGATGCCATGATGTGGCGCGACGATGGTGCGGTTACCATGCAGGACAAGATCAAAGCCCGGCTCGCCGAGATCCTGGATATCTGAGCCATGGTTGAAACGGCTCCACCGGGCCGACGCACAACGCTGAACGACGTCGCACGCCGCGCCGAGGTTTCGGCGATGAGTGTCTCGAACTTCATCAACGGTCGCGACGGTACGATGACCGACGAGACACGCGAACGGATCGCCGCGGCCGTCAGTGACCTGAACTACCGTCCGCACAGCGCCGCGCGCAGCATCCGCATGGCCGAGACCCGTTCGGTCGGTCTCATCGTGGTCGATGAATCGCCGACCTATCTTTCGGATGGTTACACGACGCAGCTTGTCTCAGGGCTCGGTGATGCGCTGAACCACAACGGTTACACCCTGCAGATCGAAGGCCTCACGGCCGACCGCGTTAGGACTTCCAGACTCATCCGCCACCGGCAGACCGATGGCTTGTGCATCCTTCCGTCTGGCGACCGTGCAGTGCGGCGTGACATCGTGCGCACCGCAGCAGCCACAGGGCAGCCGTTCGTTCTGCTTCTTGAATCCCTGCCGTCCGAGCATCGTGATGCGTGCTGTGTCCTGCAGAGCGACCGCGCCGGCGCCCGTGAGCTTGGCGACCATGTTCTTGGTCGAGGCGCACGGTCGATCCTCCTGCTCAAGCAGTCGCACAATCACTGGCAGGCGGTCACCGAGCGTGAGCGCGGGATCGCCGAGGCGGTCGCGGCGGTCCCCGGCGCCTCGATGGAGTCTATGGCCTGCGGCACCGGAGATTTCGGCCAGACGTCAGCGGCCATGATCTCCTGCCTCGAATCAAACGGCCTGCCCGACGCGATCATGGCGACCAACGACCAGATCGGGATTGCGGTGCTGAAAGATCTCAAGGTTCGGGGTCTCTCGGCTCCTCACGACGTCCTCGTGACCGGTTTTAACGCCTTCGACTTCTGGCAGTTCTCCGACCCTGTTCTCACGACGGTCCGTTCGCCGGGGTTCGACCTCGGGCAGCAGGCAGCAGAGGCTATGATCACGCGCCTCAGCAAAGGCGGCTTCCCTCGCAGGCGCACCGTGCTGGAGACCAGCCTGCTTCTGGGCGAGACGACCTAGGGCCACTCTGGTGGAGCTGACCTCAGATCCGTAGCGGGTCGATCCCAGCGGGCCGGGCAGTCCTGGATGGCGAGGGGCCAGCGCAGGCGTTGTGCCGGGCCCCAGTCTGTCTGCTCGATCGTGGGGTCGAGATCATCGGCTGTTTCCGCCTTCAGCGCGTCACCGGAAGCAACGCGTCCCTGGGATGTCAGCAGATGCGCTGTGCGAGCCAGCGACAGGCGCAGGGTCATGACATCGCCGGTCAGAAGGCGGCTCGAGAGTCCGCCGATGGCGGCGGCGGCCAGCAGGTGGCCGGTGGCGTGGTCCAGGGCCTGGACCGGTAGCGGCGTGGGTTTGTCGGCGCCGGCCCAGGCCATGCCCTGATCGGCAATGCCGCTCGACATTTGAACCAGGCTGTCGAAGCCGCGCCGGTCGCGCCACGGGCCCGTCCAACCATAGGCATTGAGCGAGACGTCGATGACGTTCGGGTTGATCGCACGCCGTTCCTCGGCGCCGAAGCCGAGCCGTTCCAGGGCATCGGCGCGGTAGCCGTGCAGCATCACATCACACTCGGAGATCAAGGTCCGGAAGACCTCTCGGCCATCATCCTTTGAGAGGTCGAGGCCGGCGCAGCGTTTGCCCAGCGTCATTTCGGGCACCACGCCGGGCTCACTCCACCACGGCGGATCGATGCGCAGGACCTTGGCGCCATAGGCTGCCAGGAAGCGGCCCGCGATCGGTCCGGCCAGCACACGCGTCAGATCGAGAACCTTGAAATCAGCCAGTGGTCGTTCCGGATCGAACGACCACTGGCGCGGATCCTGCGGCTGATGCCACTCCTTGGCGATCAGCGGTTCGCTGGCCACCGCCTGGCCCTGGGGGTGGGCTGCCCAGGCATCGAGCGAGAGTATCGCCGCAGCACAGCCGTGTTCGGCCACGATGGCGCTCTCCAGCTCTGTCATCTCCCAGGTCTTCACAGCCGCAGCGACACTCTCCCGGTCATTGTCGCAGCCGAGCACGCGCAGCGCGGCGTCGCGATGATGGGGGGCGTTGGTGTGAAGCCAGATCCAGCCGTCGGTCGCTTCATAGACACCGGCGATGGGGTCCCAGAGGCTTGGCATTTCCCAACCGTGCGGGTGGATCGACCAGCCGAACCAGAACGACGCCAGCCTGCGATCGACGCTGACATCCAGACGACGATGGCGTTGCGACGGCATGAAGAGCGACTTGATCGCGCGCCAGGGCGAGATGTCATAGGTGTGAAGATCGCAGAAGTCGGCCAGCGCCGTGCCCGCGGCCCCGAAGGCCGCCGCCGCCAGATCCGTGATCGCAAAGGCCGAGGGCAGATCGCCGTCGCCGTGGAAGGCGATCTCGCGTTCGCCACCGGTCAACGCTTCGATCATGGACTGAAAGAGGACGTGATCGGTCGAATGCGGTTCTGAGTGGCTAGTCATGGCGACAAGGATGGCCGCGCGCCTGCCATGCTGCAATACTCCCGTCTGGTCTGGAACGGGGCGGCAGAACACCATGGGTCATGTCACGGTCATCGGCGCCGGCATTGTCGGCGCCAGTTGCGCACGGTTTCTCCAGAAATCAGGCCACGAGACGACGCTGATCGACCGGCTTGAGCCCGGCATGGGCTGCTCCTTCGGCAACGCCGGCGTGATCTCCGGGCGCGGGTCATCGGTTCAGCCGCCGGGTCCCGATCTTCTGCGGGATATCCCGGGCATGCTGTTCGGCAGCGATGCCACGGTGACGATCCGCTGGTCCTATCTCCTGCGGTTCATGCCCTGGCTTCTGGCCATGACGAAGGGCTGCACCTCGGCCGACAAACAGCGCACCGCCGCGGCGATGTCCGATCTACTCGCCGGTACGCAGGAGGCTTATGATGCCGTCGTGCGAGACACACCGGCAGATGCGTTCATCCGTCGCAACGGATCGCTCGGCATTTATCGAACCGAAGAGCAGTTTCAGGCTGACGCCGGACGGCGCGAAGCGAATGCCGCACTGGGCGCCGTGCAAGAGGAGTTGAGCACCGAGGAACTGCGGCAGCTCGAACCCTCGTTCACTGACGCGGTGCCGCGCGCGGTCTACTTTCCGATGTCCTACAGCACGACCAATCCCTCACTTCTGACCCGGGCCATTGCCGATGAGACCGTGGTGGCCGGCGGTCAGGTGATTCAGGCCGATGTGACAGGAATCCGCATCGAAAACGGTCGTCCCACGGCTGTTTTGAGTGACCAGGGCGAGCATCCTGTCGACAAGCTGGTGGTCGCCGCCGGTGCGTTCTCGAATCAGGTCGCACGTATGATGGGCATCAAGGTGCTGCTCGACACCGAGCGGGGCTATCACATTGAGGTGCCCGAGGTGGAGACGCGCCTGTCACGGCCTGCGATCCACTACGAACTGGCCTGTGGCATCAACCCGATGACGACGGGCCTGCGTTTTGCCGGGACGGTCGAGTTTGCCGGTGTTGACGGCGTCGAGAACGACGATCGTGCGTGGTCGATCTGGCGTCGCAGCTGCGGTCTGCTCAAGGAAACGCAGTCGGTTGACGATCATTTCGCCACGGTCTGGATGGGATGCCGTCCGACCATGCCCGATTTCCGTCCTGTGATCGGACCGGCCCCTGGTGTGTCGGATTGTTGGTTCGCCTTCGGCCACCAGCATCTCGGCCTCACGCTCGGCGCCCGTACCGGCGAAATCGTCGCCGAGATCGTTTCGGGTCGCGATCCCGGCCTCGACCTTGCTCCGTTCCGGGCCGACCGGTTCTAGCCTCATCTCCGCTTTGTCATCCCGGAGGAGCACAGCGACATCCGGGATCTCGGACAGACGATGCCTCGAGTTCGGTCTCGTTGCGGTGTCTAGGAAGAGGAACGACTTAGTGAAAATCCCGTGACTTCGGGGTCACGCGCTGGTTCCGGGGGTGCCGTGACAGGGTTGCGCCGAGATAGGCCTCGTCGCGCAGGCTCGGCCGGGTGACCTCGTCGGCGCGGTCCAGCGCCTGGCGCAGGGTCTCGCCGCCTTCGGCCAGCACGGCCAGTTCGGGTGTCATGTCCTCCAGCTTGTCGGCGACCAGATGGATGATGTCGCCGGCGCGCTGAATCCGCCCCCGGATCAGAACCAGCCGGGCCTTTATGACGACCTTGCGGTAGGCCTCCATGGTCTTGGGCCTGACCACTGCATTCACGACACCGGTTTCATCCTCCAGGGTCATGAAGATCACGCCTTTGGCGCTGCCCGGGCGCTGCCGCACCAGAACAATCCCGGTCATCACGGCACGCTGGCCGTCGCGGGCCCGGGCGATGGTGCCGGCGTCGAGGCAACCCATACGCGCCAGTTTGCGGCGCAGGAACGAGACTGGGTGCGCCTTCAGCGACAGCCTGGCGGTCTGGTAGTCGGCGACGACATGTTCGGACAACGCCATCGCGGGCAGCAGGACCTCGGGTTCACCACCCTGTTCGCGCTGGTCTGCGGCTTCGAACAGGGGCAGGGTAGGGCCCTTCACGAGGGCGCGAGCATCCCACAGCGCCTGGCGCCGGTCCAGCCCGATAGAGCGGAAGGTATCAGCCGAAGCCAGCCGTTCGACACAGGCGGCGTTGACCCCGGCGCGGCGCCAGACCTCTTCGACATCGGGATAGGGTTCGTGCCGGGCGGCCATGATGCGCCCGGCATCGTCCTCGCGCATCCCGTCGACCTGGCGCATGCCCAGGCGGAGGGCGAAACGGCCGTCGGGCGTGGGCTCCAGTGTGTTGTCCCAGTGGCTGTGATTCACGTCGACCGCACGCACCTCGACACCGTGGTCACGGGCGCCGCGCACGATCTGGGCAGGGGCGTAAAAGCCCATGGGCTGCGCGTTCAGCAGGGCGCAGGCGAAGACCTCGGGATGATGGCACTTCAGCCATGACGAGACATAAACCAGCAGGGCGAAGCTGGCGGCGTGGGATTCGGGAAAGCCGTATTCGCCGAAGCCTTCGATCTGGCTGAAGCAGCGCTCGGCAAGCTCCGCGTTATAGCCGCGCTTGGCCATGCGCCCGACCATCTTGTCCTTCAGCAGGTGCAGTGTGCCGCGCTTGCGGAAGGTCGCCATGGAATGGCGCAGGGCATTGGCTTCGTCCGGCGTGAACTTCGCCGCCTCGATGGCGATCTTCATGGCCTGCTCCTGGAACAGCGGCACGCCCAGCGTTTTCTCCAGAACCCTCTTCAGCTCGTCCTCAGGCCCGTGTTCAGGGGCCGGTGCGGGATAGATGATCTCCTCGATCCCGTCGCGCCGGCGCAGATAGGGATGGACCATGTCGCCCTGGATCGGGCCGGGCCGCACGATCGCGACCTCGATGACGAGGTCATAGAACTTCCGTGGCTTCAGACGCGGCAGCATGTTCATCTGCGCCCGGCTTTCGACCTGGAAGACACCCAGGGAATCGGCCCGACACAGCATGTCATAGACCATCGGGTCCTCGGTTGGCAGCGTGGCCAGCGTGTAATGAAGGTTCTTGTGGTGGCTCAGCAGGCTGAAGGCCTTGCGGATGCAGGTCAGCATGCCGAGCCCCAGGACATCGACCTTCAGAAGGCCCAGGGCCTGCAGGTCATCCTTGTCCCATTCCACCACGGTGCGGTCCTCCATGGCGGCGTTGCCGATCGGCACGATCTCGCTCAACGGTCCGCGGGTCAGGACAAAGCCGCCGACATGCTGGGAGAGATGGCGCGGAAAGCCGATCAGTTCGGCCGCCAGTTCGACCGTGCGGCGCAGCAACGGGTCGGCCGGATCGAGCCCGGCCTCGCGCACCCGCTCCTCGGGAAACTCGGTTTCGCCATGCATGCCCCAGACCGTGCTGGCGAGTGCGGCGACCGTGTCCTCACTCAGGCCCATGGCCTTGCCGACCTCGCGTACCGCGCTTCGTGCGCGATAGCTGATCACGGTCGCGGCCAGGCCCGCCCGGTCGCGGCCGTAGCGGCGATAGAGATACTGAATGACCTCCTCGCGCCGCTCGTGTTCGAAGTCGACGTCGATATCGGGCGGTTCCTTGCGTTCGGCCGAGACGAACCGCTCGAACAGCAGGTCGATCTTGGTCGGGTCGACCGAGGTGATACCCAGGCAGTAGCAGACCGCTGAGTTGGCGGCCGAGCCACGGCCCTGGCACAGGATGTTCTGGCTGCGGGCGAACCGCACGATGTCGTAGACGGTGAGGAAGTAGGGCGCATAGTCGAGTGAGTCGATCAAGCTGAGTTCATGTTCCAGCACGGCCCTGATCTTCTCGGGCACACCTCTGGGAAAACGCCAGGCAGCGCCCTTGCGCGCCAGGTCGGTCAGATGCTTCTGGGCGCTGAGGCCGTCGGGCACGGGCTCGTCGGGGTACTCGTAGCGCAGTTCGTCGAGATTGAAGGTGATGAGATCGGTGATCTCCACCGTGCGGGCCAGCGCATCGGGTTGATCGGCGAACAGCCGCGTCATCTCCCCGGGCTGCTTCAGATGTCGCTCGGCATTGGCGCTCAAGCGGTAACCGGCCTGCTGCACGCTGGTGTGTTCGCGGATCGCCGTCAGAACATCCTGTAGGGCCCGCCGTTCGGCGACGTGATGGTGCACGTCGTTGGTCGCCACCAGAGGGATGTCGGTCGTATCCGCAAGTGTACTCAATGCCGCCAGGTGGGCCCTGTCGTTTCCCCGGTAAAGCTGATGGCAGGCAAGGTAGAGGCGCGTTCCCTGGCTTTCCTTTGCCTCAACCAACCCGTCATGCCCCGGCTTAACCGGGGCACCCAACTCCTGATCGTGCGGGCTGCACCGGTGGGAGATGGATTGCCCCATCACGTGGGGCGATGACGGAAGAGAGTGACCGGAATGCCCTTGGACGTAGCCGGTCGCCCGCTCCAGCCGTTCCTTCAAACGGAGCAGTTTCTGTGCAAAACCCTCGTCCGGTAGGTTGGCGGGGGCGAGCGCGATCAGGACTTGACCTTCGGCGTGGGCGATGACGTCATCGGTGAACAGCAGGCACTGACCCTTTCCCGTGCGCCTCTGGCCCAGGGTGAGCAGGCGGCTGAGCCGGCCATAGGCCGCACGGTCGCGCGGGTAACACAGCAGGCTGGGGCCATCCTGAAGGTCCAGCCTGGCGCCGACCAGGATCTTGATGCCGGCCGCCTTGGCCGCGACATGGGCACGCACGACACCTGACAGCGTGTTGCGGTCGGTGACACCGATGGCCTGCATGCCCAGCGCAGCGGCCTGCTCCACCAGCTCTTCGGGATGCGAGCCCCCGCGCAGAAAGCTGAAGTTCGTCGTGACCTGCAGTTCGGCATAGGCGGTCATGGCGTTGTCTCCTTGCTTGTCATCGTCGTCATCCGTCGAGGCCGTGGACGTACCAGGACGGCGGGCTCTTGGTGGCGCTGTCCTGATAGAGACCGGCGCGAAAGAGCCAGTAGCGGCGGCCGGCGGTGTCTTCGACCTGGTAGTAATCGCGCAGGGCTTCATCGGGTTCGACCGGGGTGGTCCACCACTCCGGGGCGATGCGTTCGGGCCCGGCGGCATGCGCCACCCGGCGGGTGACCCGCCGCCAGGTGAAGATCAGCGGTGGTCCGTCGGGCACCTCGGCCATGACCTCGATGGCTTCGGGGCGCATGAAAAGGCGGAAGGGCCGGGCCTGGCGTTCCGGCGGCATGTGGTCGGACCATGCCGTGTCTTCGGCAATATCGGGAGGGACACGGCGGCAGGCGCGTTCGGGCAGGTGGCTTTCGACCGGCTGCGGCCGGATCACGGCTGCGGTGCCGAGCCTGTTGATCAGGCGGTCGACCAGCCGATCGACCCCGTCACGCGCACGACCGCCACGGGTCAGGGAGAGCTGGTCGTTGATCGTGGTCTCGATGCGGCTGGCATGAAGTGTCACGACATCAATCCCGAACCCGGCATCGATGTCGTCAAGCCGCTCGGCAAACAGACGCAGCAGGTGCTCGGGATCGTGACTGGAACGGGCAAGGGAAATGGGGCGCTGTTCGATGCCGCCGTCGACCCGGTAGCACCAAAGCGTATACCGCCGCGCACCCTTGTGGTCCCTGTCCAGAGCCTGCGTGAGCTCGGCGGCGAGATGCCGCAGGGCGGCCTCGAGCCCGTCACGCAGCATCAGCGGTTCGCTGAAGGCCATGCGGCGGAGGTACTGCGGCTGGGGCATCAAAGGTGACAGCGGTTCGGAGATCCGGCCTAGGGCGCGGTCCAGTCGTTCCAGCACGGTCTCGCCCTCCTTGGTGGTACGGAAGCGGCGGCCCAGGGAGGTGCGCGGAATGTCGTAAAGCGCCCCGATGGTCGAAAGTCCCATGCGGCGCAGAACCATGGCGGCGTCTTTGTTGAGGTCGAGACCCTCCACGGGAAAGGGCGCCAGTGCCGTAGCCGTGCCGTCCACGGGCAGGATTGTCACGGGATCGTCGGCAAACCGGGCACAGGCCCAGGCTGCGGCGGCGGTGTCGGCGAGACCCAGCCGTGCTTCGAAGCCGAGTCCGACAAGAGCGCCTACGAGTTCGGCCATCAGAGCCTCCTCGCCGCCGAAAAGATGGGCGCAGCCTGTGATGTCGAGCACCAGGCCGTCGGTGCCGTTGGGCGCGGTCCAGGGAGTGAAGCGGCCACACCACAGGGCCAGCCGCAGCAAACTCTGGCGATCGGCCTCCTCGTCGGCCTGGTGGACCCGGAGCGCGGGAAAGAGCGCATGGGCATCGGCCAGCCGCATGCCGGATTTGAGGCCCTCGATCTCGGCCTGCTGGTTGACGGCCGAGAGCACCAGGCCGTCACGTCCGGCTGTTGCCAGGGCGAAAGGTTGCGTATCATCCGGCCTGACGGAGGGCGAGGTCGATGACTTCCGCCGGATCCTGTGCTCTCGGCGCAGCCGGTCGACCGGCCAACGGGGCAGCCAGACGGAAATCACCCGTCTCACGATTCCACTCCAGATCAAGGGTTGCGGGACGCCCGCCACGACAACGAACGAGATCGAGCCGCCAGCAAGGATCGCCTGGTGCGCGGCGGTCCAGCGCATCGGGCGCGCCGGGCCGCGTGCTGACCCGCCAGCGGGTCATGGCCGCACTGGCGGGGCCCAGGCCATCGGCACGCAAGAGAAGGGCGGGGGTGCCAGTCTCCTGTGCGGCAAGGGAAAGGCGGCGGCTGGCGGCAAAGGTCATGGTGTCGACCTCGCCCACCACGGCGGCCAGCGCGCCGGAGGCAAGGCCTTCCTCCACGGCCCACAGAACATCTCGGTCGTGGTGGATCGTGACAAACAGGATGTGGTCGGGGTCGAGACCCCGGTCGGCCAGGCCGTGGCCGTAGAGGCTGCCGAACCGGTACTCGGCCTTGCCGCTCTGGCAGACAAGAACGGTGTCGCGCCCGTCCCGGTGCCGCAGGCGGCGCAGAAGCGCCAGGGCAAAGGATGAGGCCGCGGGGCCGTCGCGGTGGTCGTCACCGGCGGCCTCGTGCAGTCCTGCGACGGCGAGGCCAGCCGGGGGCAGCACGGCATCGGCCTCTTCGCAGCCGAACCGCCAGGGCAGGGGGCTGGTGTTGTCCTCGCCATCGGCACCGAACTGCGCTGCAGGCCGCTCGATCCCGGCGATCTGACGACGCAGGGCCTCGAGCGTGGAATCACGCGTGTCATCGGGGGCGGTGGGGGTGACTCGATTCATTGTTCTTTATTTGTTCCAAAGAAGGAACAAGTCAAGAACATATGGAGTCTGTCCCGGCGTTTGACCCTCTGTTCTCCGGTCCATATAGTCCGCCCGGACCAGCAGGATCGCCCGCCATGGAAAGCCTTCCCATCGACCGGATCATCGATCTCGATACCTACCCGATCACCGATCTGGAAAGCACGGAAGCGAAAGCCCTCATCGCCAGGGCCGCCGAGCGTTACGCCCGCGAGGGTGCCTGCCTGCTTCCCGGTTTCCTGCGGCCCGGGACCGTCGCACTGATGGCCGCCGAAGCCGATGCCGTGTCGTCCGACGCCTTCCGCTGCGACGACCAGCACAATCCCTATCTCGAGCCCGACAACCCGGACTTAGGCGACGATCACCCGCGCCGTCGCGCCGAAGCCACGAAGCTTGATGTTCTGGGCTGTGATCAGCTTTCGTCACAAAACCTGTTGATGCGCCTCCACGCCTGGCAGCCCCTGTGCGACTTTCTGGGGCGGGTTCTGGGCTATGACAGTTTTCACCGCTTCGAAGATCCGGTCGGCGCGGTCACCATCAATGTCATGAACGACGGCGACGGCCACGGCTGGCACTTCGACGAGGCCCAGTTCACGATCTCCGTCATGCTCCAGGCTCCGGACTCCGGGGGGCATTTCGAGTATGTGCCCGGGCTGCGCGGCGACGACTTCGATGACTACGATGGCCTTGCCCGGGTTCTCGACGGCGATCGTTCCGGTGTCACCACGATCCCGATCACGCCCGGCGCCATGCTGCTGTTCGGTGGCCGAAACCTGCTGCACCGTGTCTCACGGGTCGAGGGCGGTACCACGCGTCACGTCTCGGTGTTGTGTTATCGCGACCGCCCCGGGATGACCAACAGCCCCGAGGTGCGTCAGCTCTTTTATGGCCGCACGGAGCCCTTGCGGCAGTTAGCCTGAACCGCTAGCTCGCGTAACCTTTGTTGCGCAGCCAGGCGAGCGACCGGCTCTCGCCTTCATCGATCTCGTCGCCCGTCAGGATGTTGGCGACGGTCTGGTGGGCCGGCGCGACATCCCCGTAGTCCAGCGTGGCCGCGATATCGAACCACATTTAGGCCTCGATCACATCGGGTCGACACCGGCGCCCTGGGCATACATGACGCCCAGGTTATGTATCGCGCCCCTGAAATCAATTAAACCTTTAACTTCAATAGGTTAGGAACTTTTTTATTCTGGGCCTAATCATCTAATCGCACCCGTGGAAGCAAGAGGAAAGGAAATTGCGCGTAATCAGTTGCCATTTTTACCTGCCTTGAGCAGCTTGTATTTTTCCAGCGCCCGATTTCTCGCCATCGCGTGATCGACGATGGGTGCTGGATAGTCTCTACCGAGCTCAACCCCTGCTTCCGCTAGTTCAATCGGTTTGGCCGTCCAAGGCGCATGGATCAATTTGTCTGGAAGCTTGGATATTTCCGGCACCCACTTCCGTACATAGGTGCCATCGGGATCGAACTTCGTTCCTTGAATGGTAGGGTTGAAAATACGGAAATAGGGAGCCGCATCAGCGCCGCAGCCCGCGACCCATTGCCAGCTTGCTGCATTGCTTGCGAGATCGGCATCAACAAGCGTATCCCAAAACCACTTCTCACCGGTTTGCCAATCGATCAGTAAATCCTTGACCAGAAACGAAGCAACGATCATGCGGACGCGGTTGTGCATCCATCCGGTGGTCCACAATTCACGCATGCCGGCATCGACGATTGGAAAACCGGTTGCTCCGCGCTGCCAAGCGGATAGAGCGTTACGATCATTTGACCACAGAAAATCGGAAAATTCCGTGCGGAGCGGCTTTAGAGGCAGCTCTGGAAAATGAAAGAGTAGGTGGTAAGAGAACTCTCGCCAGGCGATTTCAGAGAGATAAGTCTCGGCTCCGCGAGGCATTGGACTGCCTGTCTGAGCAAGCGCACTGGCGATGACCGTATGCCATACCTGGCGCGGCCCGATTTCACCAAAATGCAAATGAGGAGAGAGACGCGAGGTGCCGGAAACCCCAGGCAGGTTTCGTTTGTCCTGGTAGTTGAAAACCGCAGCGCCGGTGAAGTCATGCAAACGCGATTGTGCCGCGTCCTCTCCCGGTGTCCATGCATCCCGTAAGCCACTTGCCCAGTCTGGTTTTGTCGGGATCAAACCCCACGAGTTCAAATCGTCACTCTTGGCAAAATCGTTCAGCGCTGGAATCTGCTGGGGTGCAGGCTTTAGCTGCTCGGGCACTCCGCTCGCGCGCAATGCTTTCCAGAAAGGTGTAAAGACCTTGTATGGCTCACCTTTGTGCGTGGTAATCGACCAGGGTTCTCTGAGCAGGCCCGCGTTGAAGCTGCGCGCATCTATGCCTTTGCCTTTCAGCGCTGTTTTTATTTTTTCATCTCGCCGCCTTGCCCATGGCTCATAACGCCGATTCCAATAAACGCTCGCAATGCCTGTTTCAGATATGAGCTCGTTGATGACGGCTTCTGCAGGGCCGGTCTTCAAGATGAGTCTGTTACCGCGTGCTTCGATCTCAGAGGAGAGAGCGGACAACGAGCCGTGGAGCCACCAGCGCGAGGCGCCGCCCGGCGACCATTCGCCAGCGTCAGCGTCATCACAAATGTAAACTGGTATGACTGGCCGTCCGATCGCGACGGCCGCATCGAGGGCTGGATTATCGGCGAGGCGGAGGTCACGGCGTAACCAGAGAAGAGTTGTCATTTGCTAAACCACCTCATTCCTCGTGAGTTCCACCTAATGACGATAGCTTGTCAGTGAGGGATTCAAGAAAGGTCCCCGCTTCATTTAAGTAACTCGCCTTTTTCTCCGAGGACCATTTCGCAAGTGTGCGATAAGGCATCGCCATGCGGGGATTTTTATGAAGATGAGATTGGTTTTGAATTAAGAACGCCCAATACAGGTAATTGAAAGGACATGCCTTCGGCCCAGTTTTTTTCTTTACGTCGTAGGCACAACCTTTGCAGAAATCTGACATGCGATTGATGTAAGCGCCTGACGAAGCGTAAGGTTTGGATGTCATCTTGCCACCGTCGGCGAATACGGCCATGCCAAGCGTATTCGGCATCTCGACCCACTCGACAGCGTCGGCGTAAACAGCGAGATACCAGCGTTCGATCTCCCTCGGAGCTATGCCCGCAAGCAGCGCGAAGTTTCCCGTTATCATCAGCCGCTGAATATGGTGAGAGTGTGCGGTCTCGCGGGTGCTTTTGATTGCTTCACTTAGGCATCGCATATCAGTTTCGCCGGTCCAGTAGAATCCCGGCAGGGGCCGGCTTGCGCCTAACGCATTAGCATCGGCATAACTTGGCATCATCGTCCAGTAGACCCCGCGGACATATTCCCGCCAGCCCAATATCTGACGAATAAAACCCTCGGCGGCGTTGATCGGTATCCGGCCTGCGCGCCATGCATCTTCGACCGCGGAGCAAACTTCACGCGGTGACAGCAGGCCGAGATTTAGGGATGGCGCAAGTAGAGAATGATAGAGAAAGGTCTCGCCCGCCTTCATAGCGTCCTGGTAATCGCCGAACCAAGGCAGGGCATTGGCTATGAAATCCTGCAATGCCTCCAGTGCCTGGGCACGGGTCACCGGCCAACTGAATGTATCGAGTGTGCCAAAATGCTCGCCGAAGCGCTGTGCGACGAGCGCCATGACCTCACGTGTCGCGGAGTCCGGCGCAAAGCGAAGTCGTTCTGGAAGGGATGCGTCGACTGGCAAGCTTTTGCGATTTTCCGAATCAAAATTCCATTTCCCGCCCTCCGGCTGATCGACGTCCATCAGAATGTGATGCTCTCGACGCATTTCGCGGTAGAAATGTTCCATTCGCCAGCTGCGTCGGCCATTGGCCCAGGCAGCGAACCTCGTACGGCTCGCGAAAAAACGACGATCGGAACGGATTTTGACGGGCACGCCGGTGAGAGCTTCCCAGCTTTTGGCCATCGCCTGGACGCGCCATTCCGAAGGTTCGGTCACCACAATGCGGCTTGGGCGATGCCGCGCTACCGCGCGTTGGATCTCGGTTGTGAAGCTGCCGGTATTGTGATGCTCTTCTAGGCTTACATAGTCGACAGTCAGACCGCGCTCGCGAAGCGTCTCGGCGAAATGGCGCATCGCCGCCAGCACCAGTACTATTTTCTGTTTGTGATGCCCGACGTAGGTGTTTTCTTCCATCACCTCCATCATCAGGACAACGTCACTGCGTGGATCGAGGTCGTCCAGCGCGGACATGTCCAGAGACAGTTGGTCGCCGAGAATAATTCTCAGAACATTCATGACGAGGCGAGTTTACGCTCGGACACAGGGCGGGATGTCGCAGCGCGCCGAGCAGTATTTCACGTTCACCCAGTCGCACGCCCATTTCTTGTGCCAGACGAAGGGCCGACCGCAAACCACGCAGAGCTTAGTCGGCAGATCAGACTTGAGACGCATCCCAGCCATGGGGTCACCAAGGCACGGGCTGGCCGCGCCAGTCGAAAAACCCGCCGTTGGCATCCGCCGTGAGTTGATCGATAACGGCGAGCAGATGTCGAGCCGCCACAGCTGGAGAATGAACCTTCAACCCAGCCGTCGCGAACGGAGCGGATAGCGTCGTGGCAACCGTCCCGGGATGCAGGGCGGCGCAAAGTGCGTCCGGAGATCGACGTGTCAATTCAACAGCCGCTGTCCGAACCAGTTGGTTGAGAGCGGCTTTCGAAGCCCGGTAGGAATACCATCCACCTAGACGATTGTCCTCGATGCTTCCAACCCTGGCGGAAAGCGTTGCAAAGACGGCTTTGTCCGACCGCGGCAACCGCGGCAGTACATGCTTTATGATGAGTGCGGGTCCGATCGCATTCAGCGCAAAGGCGCGCGCGAGATTGGTCGCATCGAGTTGCCGCCAGCTCTTCTCGGGTTCTTGGCGTTCATCATGCAGAAATCCCGTCGCATCGATCACCAGACGAAGCTCACCCTGATCGGCGGCGCACGCCGCGGCACGTGCGAGACTGTCTTCGTCCAGAAGGTCTATCGCTGGTGAAGTGTTGCGGCTGAACGAGACTACATGCTTAAACTGTTCCGCGGCCTTGATGGCTTCGACCAATGCCCCTCCAATACCTCCACTCGCACCGAAAACGACCGCCACGCCGGCCTGGGGAAACGACCCAAGGCCAACGTCAGCAGCCAGTATGCCTTCGGATTCGAATTGCCCCGTCACAGGCTCTTGACTCCGCCAATGACGGCATAAAGTCGCAGAACTCGCCAAAAGAAACGGGAGATGAACGGTCGAACCGGGAGAAAAAGCCTGTAGCCCCACTCCAGGGCAATGATGGCTCCCGGCAGGGATGCGGCGCGCGCTGCCCAGCGCCATCTGGGCAAACGAGTCCAAACCTCTACGAATGCTGCTGCGCCGGAAAGAACGCGCCCATTACTTGCGCGAACATGGAAGCGCTTCATTGCACGCTCTTGGGTAATTCCTTCCGGAGGAGCGGTGCTGGTTTCAGAAATGTCGACAAAACAAAGAGCGTGGTCTTGATCCTTGAGCCGATAGTATCCGATCTCTGCCCGACACAGGGAACAGGAGCCGTCAAAATACACCGTCGATTTCGGTAGCTCTGACTCCACGCTGATCTCCTAAAAATTAATCGTCAGTTAATCAGAACCGGAGCTTTACGGATGTACGTCTGATCTCCAATCTGTCGAACGAGGAACTCTGCGACATCCGCGCGCGAGATGATTCCGTTGTGCCACTGAGATGCCTCGGAAAGAATCTGGTAGTGACCGGTCCGCGGTCCACTGGTCAAAACTCCGGGCCTCGCGATCGTCCAATCAAGTTCACTTTCCTCGATCAGTTGCTCTTGCAAACTCTTATCGTCATAAGCGCGGCCAAAGACGATCTGGAAAGGCAGACGTTGCAGGCAGCTGATGCTCGCGCGGCTATCACCAGCGCCATAACCGGTTACACAGATCAGACGTTTGACACCTTGGATTTTCATTGCCTGGATCAGCACTCGGGTCGCGTCCGAGAACAGGTGAACAGGCCGGAACAACTCTCCTAATCCAACGCCGAGGGCCTGGATCACAACGTCCACCCCCACAAGAGCCGCCTCTAGATCCTCGGTTTTCAACGCGTTGCCCCGCATCTTCTCGAGGCTACGGTTTGAGATAGCAATCGCGGTAGCGGATCGAGCAAAGGCGCGCACATCATGACCAGCATCGAGGGCTTGACGAGTCGTCTCCAACCCGATGCCCTTGCTAGCGCCGATAATCAATACACGCATGATGAACCTGCTATATCAAAGACATTGGTACAGCCCGACGCCAGCCTGGGTGGCGATGCAGGTGCCGAACATGGCGGCGTTTTAGCTGGCCCGTCCCAGCGATTTCCTGTCGACGGATAGGTGCGCGCCAAATGCTGAGCTCGAAACACGCTTCTGCCTTCGTTTGGAAGCTAACCGGATCCCAATCACCCGAACCAAGTTTTCTGCGAGGCGATCGCTCAGATGACCAACCCCTCGCGCTGGATGGCAACCCCGGCGGGTCGGTGAAGGGGCGATTATCCATTGTTGAGCGGACTTTTGGGACTTTAAGCTTCCTTCTTGATAGAACCGCGGACAAATAAGTCAGGTTTCGCGGTAGCGGCCGTCCAGGTCGTCACCGTGATGGCCGCAGCCGCTATCAGAACGGTGTGTCCGATCACGCTAACGGCCAAGAACGTGTAACTTCCAGCCGCTACCGCAACAGCTACGGCCCACATCAGCCCCAGGGCCTGCAAAACATAATGCCGCATGGCGACATCAGGAATGTGCCGAAGTGGGCTCACCTCATTGTTGAACACAAAATTCCAGCAGTGCGCGACAACCCTGCGAGTGGAGTAGAACATGATAAGATCCCATCGTTTGCCGGTACGATGCATACGTCCCGATCGGCCGGTTGGATCAGGTCATGGAATTGGTCAGCGGCACGATCTCATGATGGACCCTGGTGGATCGCTGATACCTGGCGGCTGTCTAAAGTTCGGTGCAGCAATGCCTGCCGCTGGCGCGGCCTGCAAAAAGGATCGCCCGGCTCATAGTTTTGTCTGATTTGAGCGGTGCGCCGTCGAAACGCCTTCCAGCGCTTGATCTGACGCCTATCTTCCTCGAGCCACCGCCCAATGAAATATCGTCAATATGAGGCTGTCCACCTCGATCACCTTGCGCAATTTCGAGGTCTTGGCGCAGAGTGTCGCTATGCTGATCGACGACTTTACCGATTACCGCCTTGTCTCCAAGCTGGGCGCCCGGTGGGGTGGTGTCAGCGACCAAGTCATGGGCGGAATCTCCAAGGCCAACGTATCTCACGGCGTGATAGATGGCCGCCCCAGTCTGTGCATGACGGGCGATGTTCGACTAGAGAATGATGGGGGCTTCATCCAAGCGGCGCTCGATCTAGCCCCCTCGGGAGATACTCTTGACGCATCTGGCTTCTCCGGGGTGCGGATCGTCGTCCGCGGCAATGGCGAGAAATACTCTGTTCATCTCCGGACACCAGATAATGTCCGGCCGTGGCAGTCCTATCGGAATCATTTCACCGCAGGGTCGGACTGGAAGACTATTGATCTTCCCTTCGAGGCCTTTGTGCCATATCGGCTCGAAGCCCCTTTGGACAAGACGCGGCTCCGCCGCATCGGTCTGGTCGCTATTGGATGCGCGTTCTACGCGGACCTCGCGGTTACCGAGCTTACCTTCTATCGCTAAGTTGCGTTTAGCAGCCAGAGTGCGGCATTGAGTATTGTCGCGTAGGTGACCCAGACAGCGTAGGGCACGAACAGCAGGCCCGCCAGGCGTTCGATCCGCCAGAACACGATCGTGTTGGTGATGATCGCAATGAGCAAAATGATAATCTCGAGCAACGCTAGGTCGATCCGCTGCAACGCGAAAAACAGGAACGACCAAGCGAGGTTGAGGCAGAGCTGTGCGCCGAAGACCGCAAAAGCCATCCGCGTCGCCTCGAATGACCGAAGTCTCCATACTCGCCAAGCCGCGATGCCCATCAGGATATAAAGTGTGGTCCAAACGGGCGCGAATAACCAATCTGGCGGATTAAAAGGCGGCTTCTCGAGCGCTTGATACCAGGTATCGACGCTGGTTGCCGTGATGGCGCCACCACCACCGGATACCGCAAGGCAAAGAGTGATGAACGCGAGGAGACCGAACAGATCACGGCTCCTCTTGGGACTATCCCTCGCTGGTTCTACCATTTCTACCTCTATCGAGCTTAAGGCGGCTAATTCTGCGCACCGGGCGAATTTAGACCACTAGAAAACCTGCAAAAGTCCGTGAGTGCTAAAAACTCTACAAAGCTGGTTGCGTGCCATCGATCATCTGTTCGGCCGCCTCGTGTTGTCAGACCGCGGCTTCGGCGACGTCCTGGCTGACACCCTGTCCGGCGATCAGCAGCATCCCAAGACGATACTGTGTCTCGGCGTGGCCCTGTTCGGCCGCCTTGCGCAGCCAGGCCGCAGACTGGCTGTGGTCCAGCGGGACCCCGAGGCCGTTGCCGTAGAGCAGCGCCAGATTGTACTGAGCATCCGGGTTGCCCTGGCTGCCTACCAGCTGGTACCAGTTCGCTGTATCTTCCAGGTTCTTCTGAGCCCCGAACCCGTTCTGCTCCATGATTCCCATAAAGAGCTGAGCTTCGGCCTCGCCGCTGTTGGCAAACGGTGCAAGGTCACGGTAGGCGGTCTCGTAGTCGCCCTGGATGAAGGCCTCGACGACCTCCAGATACACTGCACGAACCGGCAGGGCCGAAAACACTACAAGAATAACGATCCCGAACGTCGCGAGCATGACATCCCCCATGTCCGTTCGTCGGTTCGAACCTCATCATGACGTCTTCTTTATTCCATTGCCAAGGTTCTGCCACATCACATCATTAGAAAAACTGAACCTACGACGTAAAATAACCTATTGTTTGTTCATGCATGCGCCGTAGGGTAACGATCAGTGTAAAACGGCTCGTAAAGGGTCTGTTTGCGGTCACTACAGATGCAAGGAGGCATCACGTGGATAAGAAAGAAGTACTCAAGTCAGAGTTTATTAAGGGCAAGGTGTCGCGCCGCGACTTCAATGCCGGCTTGATGGGCATGGGCCTGACGGCTGCTGCTGCCGGAACCTTCATTGAGGCTACGATCAAGGAAGCCCAGGCAGCCACGCCGCAGCGCGGCGGGCATATTGTGATGGCATCGTCGGACGATTCTGCGGGCGGCACGGTCGATCCGACCCTCATCGTCAACTGGTCGGATCTCGACCGGAACGGCGCCCTGTCGAACCGCTTGACCGAAACCAAGCCCGGCCAGGGCGACAATGGCCTCGTCGGCGCGCTGGCGACAGGCTGGGAAGGCAATGCCGATTCGACGGTGTGGCATTTCGAACTGCGTGAAGGCGTAGAGTTCCACAACGGCAAGACCATGACGGCCGAAGATGTTGTGCACTCGTTCAACCGCCACCATGCGGAAGACAGCCCGTCTCCGGCGCGCAGCTACATCACCAGCGTGACCCAGTTCCGTGCCGACGGCCCGAACGTGCTGGTGGCCGAACTCGATTCGCCGAACGCCGACCTGCCGATCGTGCTCAGCGAATACCACTTCTCGGTCCAGCCCGCGGACTTGGAAGACTACAACCACGGTTATGTCGGGACCGGTCCTTGGAAGATTGAAGAGTACGAACCCGGCATCGGTTCGATCTTCACGCGTCATGAGAACTACTGGAAGGAAGACGGGGCCTACACGGACTCGATCGAGATCATCGGTATTCCGGACAACACCTCGCGTGTGAACGCGCTGGTGGCCGGTGAAGTCGACATCATTCGTACCGTCGATTCGGCCTTCATCCAGAATGTCGAGGAGTCGGATCGTGCCAGCATGATGGTTGCTCCCAGCGGCTCGCATCTGACATTCCCGATGCGTGGCGACACGGACCCGTACACCAACATGGACCTTCGTTTGGCTGTGAAGAATGCGGTTGATCGCGAGAAGTTCCTTGAGATCGCGTTCAACGGTCAGGGTGCTGTGGGTAACGACCACCCGATCCCGCCGTTCGATCCCATGCACTGCGATGATATCCCGCAGCGCATGGCCGATCCCGACAAGGTGGCCTATCACCTCAAGCAGGCCGGCATGGAGAACATCGAGCTCGAGCTTAATGTTGCCGACAGTACCTTTGGCGGTTCTGCGGCCGGTGAGGCCTTTGCCGCGCTGGCCCGCGAGAGCGGCCTGAACGTCAAGGCCAAGGTCAACCCGTCGGATGGTTACTGGGGTGCGGTCTGGATGACCGCGCCGTGGTCCGGTTCATCCTGGGCCGGCCGTCCGGTTGCCGACATGATCCTCTCGATCGCCTACAAGGGTGGTGGCGACTGGAACGAATCGTTCTGGAACAACGAGCGCTTCGACGAACTTCTGGTCGCGGCGCGCGGCGAGAAGGACCCCGATCTGCGCAAGGAGATGTACTGCGAGATGCAGTGGATGCTCTACAACGAAAGCGCGCAGATCCTGCCAGTCTTCGTGCCGTGGCTCGACGGCAAGTCCAATCGCATCCAGGGACTGGAAGCCAATCCGTACGGTGCGATGGGTTACTTCTTCTGGGATGAGATCTGGATCGACGACAGCCAGGCCTGATCGCGTTCCTGTTTCGATTGAATGGGGTCGGTCCTTCGGGACCGGCCCTTTTCTTTTGGTTTCCGTTTTGCCAGAACTAACGTCTGGCGATGGTCGATCACGATCCCGAGGTGCTCGACGAACTGCTGCAGCGTGGCACGAAGCTCTACGCGGTCGGTCGCACGACCGCCGCGGTTGCGATCTATCGTGATGCGCTCACGCTCGCGCCCGATAACCCCACGGTCCGATACCGCCATGCCACGGCCCTGTGGCATGGCGAACACCACGCCGAGGAGGCGCTGGCCGAAATCACGGCCATCGCCGAGCAGTATCCGGGCAACGCGGCGCTCCACCACACGGCGACCCAGATCAACAACTCGCTTGGTCGCAGGGCTGACGCCGCCACAGCGGCACGGACTACGCTCGCTGCCGATTCCGGACACACCTCTGCCTGGCATGAACTGGTGCTCGCTCATGGCCCAGAGGAAAGCAGCGACCTTAGGGGCGAACTCGAACGGCGATCTCGCCCTGGCTGATCCGCCGGCAGAGATCATCACGCCGGAGTTTCTTTTGGAGCGGCGGGACGAGGCGGTTCCCGACGATCGCATGATCTTCATCATCGGCATGCCGCGTTCGGGCACATCGCTCGTCGAGCGTATGCTCTCGGCCCATCCCGACATCATCGGCGTGGGCGAGAGCACCGGTATCGGTGATCTCTGGCAGACCCCGCTGACCCGTTTCGGCCGTGACACGCCAGGCACGGAGATCGCGAAGGCCCTTGGGCCTCGCTAATTGCACAGTGCGGCCCGATTCTACTTCGAAGCCATCGCGCCTCGCATTCACGACGACAAGGCCTCGCGCATCGTCGACAAGATGCCGGTGAAACACCTCTTCGCGCCGTTGATCGCGCTGATGCGCCGCCATCCGCTAGATTTCGGCCTGTCGTGTTTCCAGGCGGGCTTCGGCTACGGCTACGCCAGCGACCTCGCCGACACGGGCCGGGCCCACCGCGTCTTCGCCGACATCATGGATCGCTGGCACGCGTTGCTCGGAAGCCGAATCCATGCCGTGCGCTACGAGAAACTGGTTTCGAACCCAGCGGACGAGATCGCCCGTCGTCTCGAGCACTGCGGCATGGCCTTCCATCCCGACTGTGCCGCGCCCGGAGAACAGGGCGGGCTGATCAAGACCGCCTCGGTCACACAGGTGTGCCGGCCGATCAGTGATCGCTCTGTGGGACGTTGGAAACGCTGTGAAGATGAGCTTGCGCCGATGATCGAGGCCATGGGCGGCATGGACTGGATCCAACGCCACCACCACGCCGGCTGAAGCTCAGGTCACAGCAAATCCGCTGTAGCCCTCATCGGCAATTTCGTCGCAGCGGCGGCGGAAGTCACCCAGGCCACCGACATAGGGCATGAACATACGCGGTTTGCCGGGAATGTTGGCACCCATGTACCAGGAGTTCGCCTGGGGGAAGAGGGTGGCATTGGCCGTTTCGTTCACATGCTCGACCCAGGCGTCTTCGGCCCGGGCTTCCGGCTCGATCGTTTGCGCGCCGCGTTGCTCCATCCAATCGATGCACCGGTCGATCCATTCGACATGCTGCTCGATGGCGGGTACCACGTTGATCATCACAGACGGGCTGCCCGGCCCCGTGACTGTGAAGAGGTTCGGGAACCCGTTCATGGCCACACCCAGCAGGGCGCGTGTGCCTTCGGCCCATTTGTCCCGCAGCCGCAACCCGTCTCGCCCCTCGATGTCGATGGAGGTCAACGCGCCCGTCATGGCATCGAAGCCGGTGGCAAAGACGATGACATCGACCTCGTGATCACGTGCGGAGGTCCGTATGCCGCTTGCCGTGATTGCCTTTATCGGCGTGCTCTTCAGATTGACCAGATGCACATGATCGAGGTTGTAGGTCTCGAAATAGTTTGTGTCGGCACAGAGCCGCTTGGTCCCGAAGGGGTGGTCTTTTGCGCACAGCAGTTCGGCAACAGCGGGGTCCTTCACCCGCTTGCGAATTTGATCGTGGGAGAAGGCGGTGACGATGGCGTTCGCATTGGGGTCGGTCAGAACATCGTTGAACGGGTATTGCGTGTAGAAGCCGCCCTGCTGCCAGCAGTCTTCCAGAATGCGTTGCTGTTTATCCGAACTGAGTGCCATCAGTGTCACTTCACCCTGCGGCACGAAATCGCCTGAGCGGGTCAAACGCGACTTGGCCCTGATCTCGGGATAATGCGCCTTGCGCTCGGCTTCGACCTCCGGGTCCATCGGCATGTTCTGCGCTGGCACGCAGTGGTTCGCGGTGCGCTGGAACACGGTGAGCGTGCGGGCCTGTTCCGCGATCTTCGGGATCGACTGGATTGCCGTTGACCCCGTGCCTATCACCGCAACTGTCTTGCCCGTGAAGTCATAGTCTTCGTGAGGCCACAGAGCCGTATGCAGCACATCACCGTCAAAGTCGTCACGGCCAGGAATCTCGGGCCAATTCGGCACCGAAAGGCAGCCGGTCGCCATGACCAGATAGCGCGCAGTGAGGGTCTCACCCTGTGCCGTGCTGACGGCCCATGTGCTGGATTGCTCATCGAACCGGGCCGCCTCGACCCGTGTGTCGAACCGGATGTCGCGGCGCAGATCGAGCCGGTCGGCCACGGTGTTGAGATAGCGCAGGATGACGGGTTGTTCGGAGTAGCGCTCAGGCCAACTCCATTCCTGGTCGAGGTCGGGCAGAAACGAATAGGAGTAACCCAGGCTTTCGTTATCGCAGCGGGCACCGGGATAACGGTTCCAGTACCAGGTGCCACCCACGTCGGAACCCTGTTCCAGCACGATGGCGTTCAGGCCCTGCGCGTGGAGCCGATGCAGCATGTAGAGTCCGGCAAAACCGGTGCCGACAACGATGGCATCGTGTTGGGTCATAAAAACTCCGGTTCCTTATGGTGACGGTCAGGCAATCGCGAACCCTGCATAGCCGTCTTCGGCCACCGCGTCACATTCGTCGCGATAGGTCTTGAGCCCGTTCACATAGGGCAGAAAGACCCGCGCCTTGCCCGGAATGTTGGCCCCGATGTACCAGGAGTTTGCCAGCGGGAAGATAGTCGCGTTGGCGGAATCGTTGAGATAACCGACCCATCGGCCCTGGGCTTCCTGATCTGCCTCGATCCGCGTCGCGCCCCGGTCCCCCAGCCATGTCATGCAGCGGTCGACCCACTCGACATGTTGCTCGATGGAACTGACCATGTTTGTCAGAACCGACGGGCTGCCCGGACCCGTGACCGTGAACAGGTTCGGAAAACCATGAACTCCCAGACCCAGATAGTTCACGGGTCCGTCGTTCCAGACCTCCTTGAGCACGCGTCCGTCGCAGCCCCGGATGTCGACCGAGGTCAGCGCGCCGGTCATGGCGTTGAACCCGGTCGCGTAGACGATGGCATCGACCTCATAGGCGCGATCGCTCGTGGCGATACCGTCTTCCCTGATTGCACGGATCGGGGTGTCATTGAGATCAACGAGATGAACGTTATCTTCGTTGTAGGTCTCGAAGTACAAGGTGTCGGCGCAGAGCCGCTTGGTGCCGATCGGGTGATCCTTGGCACACAGAAGATCAGCGACACCGGGGTCGTTCACGCGGCTGCGAATGTGCCTGTGGGAATAGGCCATGACACGGTCGTTGGCCCGCTTGTCCGTGAAAATGTCGGTGTAGGGGTACTGAGTGTAGAACCCGCCCTGGCCCCAGGTCCGGTCGAGCTCGCGTTCAAGTTCGTCGTCCGACAGGTCCATGATCGTGATGTAGAGCTCAGGCACCACATCGCCGGCAAAGGAGTGCCTGGCTTGCTCACGCTTGGCCATATAGTCGGCCTTGTAGGCACGCTCGGCCTCGGGATCCATGGCGTGGTTCTGGGCCGGCACGCAGTGGTTCGCCGTACGCTGGAACACGAAGAGCACGTCGGCCTGTTTTGCGATCCGCGGGATGGACTGGATTGCGCTGGAGCCGGTGCCGATGACCGCAACTTGTTTGCCGGCAAAGTCGACGCCTTCATGGGGCCACAGACCTGTGTGGAAGGTCTCTCCCTTGAAATCGGCAAGGCCTTCGATGGCCGGCCAGTTGGGTTGGGAGAGACAGCCGGTGGCCATGATCAGGAACCGTGCCGTCACTTGGTCGCCCTGGTCCGTGCCGATGGTCCAGAGATCGGCTGTTTCGTCGAAGTCGGCGGTGGTGACACGAGTTTGGAAGCGGAAGTGTCGGCGCAGGTCCTGGGTGGTGGCGACGTGCTCGATGTACTTCAGAATTTCAGGCTGTTCGGAGTACCGCTCGGGCCAGTGCCAGGCCTGGTCGAGCTCCGGCAGGAACGAGTAGGAATAGCTCAGGCTCTCGCTGTCGCAGCGTGCGCCGGGATAGCGGTTCCAGTACCACGTGCCGCCGACATCCTTGCCGGCCTCGAACCCCTGTGCGTTCAGGCCCCGTTGGCGCAGCCTGTGCATCATGTAGAGGCCGGAAAAGCCCGCGCCGACCACAACCGCATCGAGATGGGGCACCACATCGCTCCCTCGTCACCGCCGACAGCCTAGTCGGGGAGCCGTGAGGCAGGCAACGGGTGATTGAACAGCCGTTCAATCCGGGGTTCACTGCGGTCCCTTTGAGAGAGGCGCCATGGCGCAACCGATGAACATCCTGTTCCTGATGGCCGACCAGCTCGCGCCGCATTTTTTGCCGGCCTACGGCCACAGAGTGGTGAAAACGCCGCGGCTCGACGAGATCGCCGCCAACAGCACGATCTTCGATGCCCACTACTCCAATTCGCCCTTGTGTGTGCCGGCCCGCGCCGGGCTCCTGACCGGCCAGCTTCCCTCGGCCGTGAACTGTTTCGACAGCGGCTGCGACTACGAGTTTTCGGTGCCGACCTTTGCGCACTACCTGCGTGCCAACGGCTACGTCACGGTGCAGTCGGGCAAGGCTCATTACATCGGTGCTGATCAGCTTCATGGTCTCGAGAAGCGCCTCACCATGGACATCTGCCCTGCCGACAATTGCTGGTTCGGTTTCTGGGACGATCTCGACCGCACGCTCGACTGGTTCCATACCCTCAAGAACGTCGTCACCGCCGGTGTCGCTCCGCGCGCCAGCCAGCAGGATCACGACTACGACGCTGCTCACGCCGCAGAGCGCTGGATCTACGACTATGCGCGCAGCCCCGACCAGCGGCCGTTTATGCTGAAGGTCTCATTCACCCATCCGCACGATCCCTATGTCACGCCCCAGGCCTACTGGGATCGCTACCGCCACGACGACATCGACATGCCGGTGACGCCTTTCATGGCGCCCGAAGAGCGGGACAGCCACGGCCAGTGGCTCTACAGCCACTACGACCGCAGCGAGTACGAGGTCACGGACGAACACATCCGCACCTCGCGTCACGGCTACTACGGCTCGATCGCGCTGGTTGATGATCTCATCGGCAAGGTGCTTGATGCCTTGAACGCGGCCCGACTCGATGAAAACACCGCCATCGTCTTCACGGCCGATCACGGCGACATGCTCGGCGAGCGTGGTTGCTGGTACAAGATGAGCTTCTATGAGCGGGCCTGCCGCGTGCCCCTGATGATTTCGATGCCCGGACAGAAGGGCTCGCGCCGTGTCAGTCAGTGCACCTCGCTGATGGACCTGATGCCGACCCTGCTGGATATGACCCTGGACGGAGGCACCGACCATCTCGTCGAGTCCATTGATGGTCGCAGCCTGATGCCGCTGATGGATGGCGACGGCAGCGGCTGGAATGATGAAACCGCGTCGGAGATTTTCTTCGAAGGGGCCCGTGCGCCGGGTATGCTGATCCGGCGCGGCACACGCAAGTACGTCCATTGGGAAGGCGGCCCCTGCAGCCTGTTCGACGTCGCCCACGATCCCGAGGAAAGCAACAACCTCGTCGATGACCCGGCTCACGCTGAAGAGGTCAGGGCCTTCGAGGCCGAGGTCCGCCAGCGCTGGCGGCTCGAGGAACTCACTGAACGCATTCTGCTGAAACAGCGGCGTAACGCGCTGGTGTTCAAGGCGCTTATGTCCGGCGAAATCACACCGTTGGACTTCCAGCCCCATGACGATGCGTCAAAACGCTACTACCGTGGTTATGGTAACTGGCATGAAGCCGAAGCCCGCGACTTCCTGAGGTTCGATTCATGAGCACTTACGATTACATCATTGTTGGCGCCGGTTCCGCCGGGTCCGTTCTGGCGCACCGGCTGACCGAAGATCCGGCAGTGCGGGTTCTGCTGCTCGAGGCTGGGCCGAAACATCACGACTGGCGCATCCAGATGCCGACGGCGATGTCTCTGGCCATCAAGTCGCACCGCTTCAACTGGCACTACATGACCGAGCCGGAACCCCACCTAAACAACCGGCGCATCGAGCAGGATCGCGGCAAGGTTCTTGGCGGCTCGAGCTCGATCAACGGCATGCTCTACATCCGGGGCCACGCGCGGGATTACGACCGTTGGGCCCAGTCCGACTGTACCGGCTGGTCCTATGCCGATGTCCTGCCCTACTTCAAGAAGGCCGAGTGTCACGACAAGGGCGGGGACGACTATCACGGGTGGCAGGGGCCGCTGGCGGTCCGCTCGAAGGACAGCGACAACCCGCTCTATGACGCCTTCATCCAGGCCGGGGTTGAAGCCGGATATCCCTACACGCCGGACTGCAATGGCAAGCAGCAGGAAGGCTTCGGTCCCAACAACCGAACAGCCAGTCCGGATGGTAAGCGCGCCAGCACGGCCCGTATGTATCTCGATCCCGTCATGGGCCGGGCCAACCTCACGATCCATAGCGAGGCCATGGCGACCCGCATCCTGATGAAGGGCAGGCGGGCGGTTGGCATTGCCTATGACCACGAAGGCATCGGTCGCGAAGCTGAGGCCTCCCGCGAGGTGATTCTGTCGGGTGGGGCCATCAACTCGCCGCAGCTTCTGATGCTCTCGGGCATCGGCCCGGCCGAACATCTGCGTGAACACGGCATCGATGTCGTGCGCGAGCTGCCGGGCGTGGGCGCCAACTTGCAGGATCACCCCGATCTCGCTGTGGTTCAGGCCTGCAAACAACCGGTGTCGCTCCACGATACCCTGAGCAATTGGGGCAAGCTTAAGGTTGGCGTCCGCTGGTTGCTGTTCCGCGACGGTCCCGGTGCTTCCAACCATTTCGAGGCCGGCGCCTTCATCCGCAGCCGCCCTGGCATGGAGCACCCGGACCTGCAGCTTACTTTCATTCCGGTCGGGCTCGGCGGTGACGCGGCCATGGATGTCACGTCGATCGGCCAGCATGCCTTTTCAACCTATGTGGACCTCTTGCGACCGACCAGCCGCGGTGCGCTGACCCTCAAGTCTACCGATCCCTACGAGCACCCGCGCATCCTGGTGAATTTCCTGGCCACGCCAGAAGACATGGCCGCCATGGTCACCGGCGTCAGATTGATCCGGGAGGTCCATGCCCAGCCTGCGCTTGCGCCGTTCAGCGGCGAGGAACTCCTGCCGGGTTCCGGCGTCGACAGTAATGCCGAGATCGAGGAATGGGTTAGGGACAACACCGGTACGGGCTATCACCCCGTCAGCACCTGCCGCATGGGCCCCGACAGTGATCCCATGGCCGTGGTCGGCCCTGACCTCAGGGTCCACGGCATGGAGAATCTTCGTGTTGTCGACGCCTCGATCATGCCGGACCTGATGAGCGGCAACACCAACGCGCCCAGCATTATGATTGGCGAGAAGGGAGCCGATCTGATCAAGGGACGTGCGCCGCTGCCACGGGATGAGGCGCCGGTCTGGATTCATCCGGAATGGGAGACGGCGCAGCGCTAGCACCCTGATCCGAACCTTGCATGAACCCGCATGACGTGACGGTCACCAACACGCTCGTTGCTCTGCAGCGTTCTGAGGATCGCGACAAGCCGGCGTTGTTGCTCCGGCTGGCCGAAAAGCTTAACGCCGCCGGTTCGGTCAACCTTGCTCTGCGGACCCTGGAGCAGGCAAACCGTCTCGCGCCCGATGATCCCAAAGTTCTGTGGGCTCTCGGCCTTGCGCTCTGCCGGACCGGCAATCCGCGTGAAGGGCTCACACTCTACGATCGCGGCCGCTGGAAGCTCCCGGCCTTCAGGGAGATCTGGCGCAACCTGCCGCAGCCGCTCTGGCAGGGCGAGAATGTCACCGGCAAACGCCTGATCCTGTCAGCCGAGTAGGGCATCGGCGACCAGATCATGCAGGCCCGTGTCCTGCCGGAGTTGCTGGCCCAAGGAGCCGACATTGTTGTGGAAGGCGATGCGCGGCTGTTTCCTCTCCTAAACAGAACCTTTCCGTCGGTGACCACGACGCCTCTGCTGCTGGAGCTAGAGAACTGGCTCAAGGCGGACCCGGCGGACTACCGCGCGTCGATGCTGTCGGCCTGGCGCTGGACGTCGTCAGGGCAGGGCGCCGACGCCGAATCCCTCGCCGCTTACCTCACGCTGGACCCGGAGAGTGTTGCCGCCTTTCGCGAGCGCTGGAACGCACCCGGCCGTCTGCTTCAGGTCGGGCTCTCCTGGCACAGCGGGGCCAAAGCCGTCGGGCGCGCCAAGAGTGTGGTGCCGGAGATGCTGGCCCCGCTGATTCAGCGTGAAGGAATCCAGTTCCACAGCCTGCAATACGACATGGATGAAGCCGCTGTGGCCGAGCTGTCGGACCGGCTTGGCAGTCTGCTGGTCTTCGATCGGGGCGGCGACACGAGAGATGACATCGACCGCCTCGCTGCCCGCATCGCGGCGCTCGATCTCGTGATCTCGATCGACAACACGACGATCCACATCGTCGGTGCTGTGGGCACGCCATGCTGGGTTCTGCTGCCCTGCCAGTCCGACTGGCGCTGGGGCCGGGAGGGGCACACGACGCACCTCTACCGCGATATGTGGCTCGACCGGAACCGCACACCCGGTCACTGGGGCGCCGTGGTCGCTGAAGTCGTGCCCGACTTTGACGCTTGGCATCGGGATCAGAAAGCCAGTCATGGCCGTTGCCAGAGGCCTTGCCGTGTTGGCATTTCCAAGGCGATTGATGTGGCGCACAAGTTCGGCCGTCTCTAAAGCCCAGATCGCGACTACATCTTAGGCCACGAGATTCAATTCGTTCTTCATTCAGGGGATCAGATGCGCCAAGCCAATTGTCTGTTTGATTGATCTTCGATTTTTCATATCTGGCCGAGAAATTCACTAAGCTCAGATGGATCATCTTTCGAAACGCCATAAAGAAAATAACGCATTCTCTTGAATGAACTTTCAGACAAAGACATTACCTCAAATGAAATAACATATCGAGATAGGTTGTTCGTCCTCCGTACATGATCAGAGATTCTCTTTTCAGCGGAAAACATTTCTTCAAGAAAGCTTATCAGATTAAGATGACCTTTGATTAGACGGTAATCGGCGCGATAGCGGGTGTAATAGCTGTCAGCGTTGCCTTGCTTGATTTTGCAAAAAAGTGGTCTCGCTATGAATTGAGTGTCAAGCGGCAAAGTGTAATGAACGGGAGTGATACACTACTTTTCGTACGCATTTACGGCAGCTTCTTCCGTGGCCAATTGGAGCGTGGAGTTATCGAGGTTTTCGAGAGAGATTACATTCAGGTTAGCCGTATAATTGGTTCGCCGGTTGTCGAGGAAGACGGTTCTGCAAGCGTACTTCTTCGCTTCCGGATTGAAGCAGAGCAAGGCTCTTCGTTAAGTAGGGATGCACTAGCCCATTTCTGGGTTCATGGTTGTTGGTTGTGTGGAAGGAGTGGCAGGGTTCCATTGTTTTCTGGTCGCTCTGATTCGTTTTCGGATAATTCGTAACATCGATTCTCTAGCTAAGCAGGTCTGGTGATGAATGTGGAAATCACACGCAATGTTCTGACCGACGATGTCGTGTCGCGTTTTGATCTTGAGACCGAACAGGCCACGGGCCTGCCCAACGCGTGTTACACCAGCCCCGAGTGGCTTAAGGCGGAAAACGAGCGCCTGTTCGCCCGGACCTGGATGCTGGCGGGCTTCTGTCACGAGATTCCGAACAAGGGCGATGTCTGCCCCGTCGAGATGGGCGGCATGCCGCTGGTGATCCTGCGCGACAACGACGGCGAGGTGGGGGTTTTCCACAATGTCTGCCGCCATCGCGGTGCTGTGGTCGTGCCCGAGAAGTGTTCGGCCCAGCGTATCCTCACCTGCCCCTATCACGCCTGGGCCTACGGCCTCGACGGCAAGCTGCGCACACGCCCGCATTTCTACGGTGGTGATAAGCACGACACCGATCCTGGCCCCGACGCGCCGGGTCTCGTGCCGGTGCGTCATGCCGTCTGGCACGACCTGATTTTCGTCAACATCTCGGGCGACGAGATGCCCTTTGAAGAGCACTGGGAACCGTTCACCCGGCGCACCAAGGATTACGACTTTTCGGCCCTGCGTTATGCCAAGACACTGGAATTCGACGTGAAGGGCAACTGGAAGCTGATCCTGGAGAACTTCTTCGACGCCTATCACGTGCCGTCGGTGCACCCGAAGCTTGAGGAGTTCGCCCCGATACATACCCGTGACGGCACCCAGACCGATGGTGTCTGGTTCCACAACACCAATCCCATCACCGAACCCCAGGAGGGTCGGGGTGAGGGTATGCCATTCTATCCCGGGCTCGATGAAAAGGGTCAGCGCACGGAATGGTACTTCCACCTCTTCCCGACCACGCTTTTCGAGATCTGGCCCGACCAGCTCGCCATCTTCCAGCTCAAGGCGCTCGAGCCGGGCCGCACGATCGAATACATCCACCTCTACTTTATCGGCGAGGGAGCAACCGAACCGCAGTACGAGCCCAACCGTCAGGCTGTCTACGAGATGTGGGATGAGCTCAACACCGAAGACTTCACCATCGTCGAGAACATGCAGCAGGCCCGCAGCTCACCGGCCTTTGACGGCGGTGTCCTCTCTCCCTTCTGGGACCCCGCCACCCAGCACTTCGCCAAACTCACCGCGAAGTACATGCGCTAGAGTGCGATTACCCAGACACCGACACATTGGCGTCGGGCGCGCCGGCACCCTCCGGCACCGTCTCCACCAGCAGGAAGCGTGCGTCGGAGGCGGCCTGCCGATGCGCCATCGTCGGCCTGATACTCGGCTGAGTGATACATCGCCCGGGCGGTTTCCATGTCGGGATACTCGATCACCACCATGCGTTCGGTGAAGGGCTCGCCCTCCCGGGTTTCCACCTCGCCACCGCGCACGACGAAGCGGCCGCCGTATTTTGCAACGATGTCGGGCGTGAGTGCTGTGTACTTCTTTTAGATCTCGGTGTCGTTCACGCGCACGGTGGCGATCAGCAGAGCGGGCATGGTGGAATCCATTCGTCGATGATTTCGGTGTTCAAGGTAAGCGGCCGTGCGGGTATTGAGGCAAGACTGGCCCTGGGTGAAACACGGTTCGGCGCCGCACGCTACGTCGTGCGTGATGCGCTCGCGAGTGCACTGGTGTCGGTGATCAACGCCATGGCGGCAGCAGGCATCGTCTCGCTACCGGGCATGATGACAGGCGAGATTCTCTCCGGGGTCGAGACGGTCAAATACCAGATCCTCATCATGTTCCTGATCGCTGGCGGCGCGGGCCTCGGCGCCATTGCCGCCGTCATGGGAGGCGTGGTCCGCCTGACCGACAGCCGCCACCGCTTGCGCCTCGAGCGTCTGCAGGACCAGACTTGAGAGCAGCGTAGTAGGAGCGTAGCCATGGCCAACAAGATCGACCTCATCCAGGTTTACGGTCCGGAGTCTCAGGACGGCCTGCGTGACACCTACGACCACTGGGCCGGGGCTTATGACGACCAGATGGTTGGTGACTTCGGTTACGTCGGTCACGAACTCATGGTCGCCTTCTTGCGTGATCACCTCAACAAGGACGATCGCATCCTCGATGCCGGCGCCGGCAGCGGGCTCGTCGGTTAGGCGCTGCACCGAGAGGGGTTCACGCATGTCGACGCCAGCGATCTTTCCATCGGTATGCTGGAGCAGGCCCGCGTGCGCGGCGCCTATCGCGATGTCCGTGTCTCGGTGCTCGGCCAGCCACTCGACTATGCAGACGATTCCCACGACGTCGCCATCATCTGCGGTGTTTCCACCCCCGGCCACGCTCCGCCCGAGTCCTTCGTTGAACTGATCCGCATCATCCGTTCCGACGGCCTGATCGCCTTCACCCTGCGCGACGACGAAACTCCGCCGGGCTTCCTGGAAGCGATCGATAAGCACATCGCATCAGGAGCCTGGCGCCTTGTCGCCTGCGGCGACCCCGTGGCCACCATGCCCGCAAAAGACCAAGCCATGGTCCACCGCTACTGGCTGTTCCAGGTGGCGTGAAGGTCGGAAATCATGCTTGTTCTTGACCCCGGCGGTTGAGAAGGTTTCGGCAGCCGCTCTCTGCATCTACCAACAGACAAGGGACGCTGATGGCCCTGCTGCCGGTGATTCTTCTCTCGCTCGTGCTTAATGTTCTGATCTTTCTCGGCCTAAGTCTGTTGATCGTTCCCGGGGTCAACCTGGCCGTCATGTTCTCGGTCGCTATCCCTGCCTGCATTGTCGAAAGACAACGCATCCGCTCCGCGATGCGGCGATGCGCTCACCTCACATCGGACGATCGTTGGCCTGCTTTTGGACTCCAGGCCATTTTTGTCATCTCCCTCATCGTCGTTGTAGGAGGTTTCAACCTTGTCTTTGCGTTCGCTGGTGCTGTCGAGATATAGATCGTGAATCTTGGCTTTATGAATTTTGCTGATATCTGGTCGCGCATCGTCGCCGTGAGCTATCATGACCCGCGGGCTCTGAAGGACGGTGTGGGGACCGAAGAGATCGTCCGTGTCTTCGACTGAAGTGGGCCCGGAAGGCCCAACGGAGCACGACGAGAGGAGTGAGCAATCATGAGTGATGCTGGTACGGGCGCTGTGAGTAGTTTTCGTGTTGGTGCAGTGATTTCGCGTAGTTTCTCAGTGTTTTTTGCCAACATTGTTGGGTTTATTCCACTGGCTGTCGTGGCAAGTCTCCCGATCGTCATCGTTGGTGTGGCGTTGCCGTTGGACGAGGCGGTGCTGACTTCGGGCAATGAGGAAGAGCTGCTGGCGGCCATGGGCCCGATGATGTGGGGTCTTCTCGCTGTCACGATTGTCTCTGTGGCAACCTATCTCTGGTTATCTGCCGGAGTCACATACGGTGTCGTGTCGTATCTGCGTGGCCGTCAGGCCGGCAGCGTTGAAATCCTCTGTCAGTCTGTGAAATCCGTCCCCAGCCTTCTTCTGCTGACCTTGATGGCAATTGCCGTGTTCCTTGTTCTGGCCGTCCTGAACTTCGTGCCTATCTTTGGGACGATCGCCTTCGTCGCGATCGGAACTTGGCTCTACGCCATTTTTTGGGTCGTGGTGCCGTCGATCGTTGTGGAAGGCGCGGGCCCGATCGCCGGGCTGGGGCGCAGCGCCCAACTCACCCAGGGGCATCGCTGGTCCGTGTTGGGTATCATTATACTGTGGATCGCCATATCCATGATGATCGGGATAACCGCCGGCGCTGTTGTGGGTGCCGTCGGTTTCGCTGCCGGCCAGGGTGGTCTTGGCTCGATCGTCAGCGTCATCATCAACGCGATCGTCCAAGCTGTCATGATGGGCCTTGGCGCATCCGTGGCCGCAGTCGGTTATCATGATCTCCGTGTCGCCAAAGAAGGCGTGGGTGCCGATCAGATTGCCCGAGCCTTCGACTAGAGCACTACTCTCACAGTATGCCGCTACAGGGCGTGTGACTTCGTAGACAATCTACTCCTGACAGAAGAGCGCGCATCTTACACAGCCAACAACTCGGTCGGTCTTCTTGCCTTGATTACCGCATGGTTGCACTCGTTGCTGATAAGCAGGGGAGCCAGTCATGACCGCGCATGCCATAATTTCCGCCTACAGTCACGTTCAGGAGCCGCCGGAGCTTTACAGCGAGTGGCTCGACAAGAAGTACCGGGAGCGCGCACCGCGGATCGAAGAGCGCGATGGAGCAAGGTACTTTGTGGTCGACGGCAAGAAACTCCGCCGCATGGATCTGGCCAAATAACGGTCCGACGAAGACGACCAGAACCGTGAGTTTCGCGATGATCCCAACGGTGGCCGAGACATCGAACGACGGCTTGCCGACCAGGAGCGCGACGGCGTGTCGGCCGAGGTGATCTACCCCAACAGTTCGCTCTTTCTCTACAACTTGTCCGATCCCGGCTATCAGTTCGCCGTGGCGCGGGCCTACAACGACTAGGGTATCGAACTTTTCGGCCAGCGTAAGGACCGCTTTGTTCCCGTCGCCATTGTGCCCGTGATTGATCTTGACGAGGCTGTCAATGAGGTCGAACGCGTTGCCAAGGTAGGTTACCGCAGCATCAAGATTCCGCTCACCATGGCGTCACGGCCGTACAACCTTCCGGCCTATGAACGCTTCAGGGCCGCCTGTGCACCCGTGTCCGATCAGATACGGTTTGAGGCGCTCGCGATCGATGCGGCCCTGCGCAACGGCGTTCGTCATGTCGTCAAGCTCTCGGCCTATGAGGCCCATGACGACAACCCCTCCGACTTCCGCCTTTGGAACGGCGAGGCCGACCGCCATCTTCGCACCTCCGGTCTCGACTGGACGGTCCTGAGGCCCACGGCGTTTTGCCAGTCCGTCGATCCCCACGCGATTGTGGCGAAGGGCGAAATTCTCGCGACTCAGGGCCGCTCCACCACGCCGTTCATTGATGCCCGCGACATCGCCGTCGCGGTGCTGACGGGCAAGGGCCATCACGTCAAGATCTACGATCTCACGGAGACTGAGGCGTTCAGTCAGGAACAGCTCGCGGCCCTGATCCCCGATGTCTTCTCCGTTCCGATAGCCTGTCGCCTGGTGTCCGATGCCGAGGCCCTGGCCGGGTTGCTGGTGGCGGGCAACGACGAGGTCTTTGCACGCTCCATGGTCGTGCACTGGCAGTCCTACCGAGCCCGCCCCGCCACCGTGATCTCCGGCTGGACCGAAATCCTCACCGGCCAACCACCCCGCACCCTTTGCGCCTACCTGGAAGAGGCGAAAGACGGCGCCTGACGGTCGTGGTTCAAGCGGTGGTCAATTCGCTCTAAGTTCGCTGTGTTCATGCGTTTCAGGGAGACAAGGTGTGCATCGCATTCCATTGATCACAGCCGTAACAAGCGACTTCGCGGGCCAGACCCGTGGCAAAGGCTTCCCCGCGACCGAACGCGACGAACGTTTGGAGAAGGGCGTCGGCTGGACCTTCACCAACACCATGATCAACTGCTGGGGTCAGATTCCGGCAACACCCTTCGGTCCGCTGGGTGATCTCGTGCTGATCCCCGACCCGGCGACCGAGGTTGAGGTCGATTTCGGCGACGGCTCGGTCGCCGAGCGATTCATGCTGGGCGATCTGCACCACATGGACGGCAGTCCCTGGGACTGCTGTCTGCGCAACTATCTCCGCAGCGCCGTGAACGACCTCCAGCGCGAGACAGGCCAGACGCTGATCGCCGCCTTCGAGCACGAGTTTCATGACGACGGTATGGGTGTGCGGCTCGGTGATTCCTACAGTCTGGAAAAGGTTCGTCTGGCTGGCGAGTTCCCTGAAGCCTATCTCTATGCCCTGCGTGCCGCCGATGCCGAGCCTGAGACCTTTCTGCCCGAATACGGCGCGAACCAGTTCGAGGTTACGGTCAAACCCGGTCGGGGTGTCGCGGCGGCCGACCGCGCCATCGTTGTGCGCCAGCTTGCCCATGCCACCGCCGTGCGTCTGGGGCGCAAGGTCAGCTTCTCGCCCATGGTCTCTCCCGGCGGTGCGGGGAACGGTGTGCATATCCACATGAGCTTCCGGGACCGCGAGCGCCAGCCCGCCGCCTACGACGCCAACGGCCCCCACGGCCTTTCCGAGGTCATGGGCCAGTTTGCAGCCGGTATCCTGCGCCGTCTTCCTGCCATTCTGGCGGTCACTGCTCCGTCGGCAGCATCATACCTTCGCCTCAAGCCCAATGCCTGGAGCTCGTCCTTCAACAACCTGGGCTACCGCGACCGCGAGGCTGCGATCCGGATCTGCCCGGTCTCTGACCGCGCGGGTGCTCATGTCGCCGGTGCGTTCAATATCGAGTTCCGCGCGGGCGATGCCTCCGCCAGCCCTTACCTGCAACTCGGTATCCTGGTGCGTGCGGGGCTCGAGGGAATCCGCGACAAGCTCCCGGTTCCACCTTCGACCTCGTCGGACCCCGCAGCCATGAGCGACGACGAACGCGCCGCCGTCGGTGTCGAACGGTTGCCGGCCACCATGTGTGAGGCGCTCGACCGGCTGGAGGCCGCCGAAGGAATCGGTGATCTGATGCCCGGCGATCTCTTCGGCACCTATGTCATGCACAAGCGCGGCGAACTCGTGGCGCTCGACGGTCTCGATGCTGATGAGATCTGCCGCCGCTACGCGGAGGTCTATTGAACTGGGACGAGCCGTTCTGGAAACGTGTGCCACTGGAACGGATGTCAAAGCGGCAGTGGGAATCACTCTGCGACGGCTGCGGTAAATGCTGCCTCGTGAAGCTCGAGGATGAAGGCAGCGGCGAGATCGAGATCACCGATGTCGCCTGCAAGCTGCTCGATCTCGGTACCTGCCGCTGCAGCGACTACCACCACCGCAAGCGCCGCGTGCCCGACTGCGTCAAGCTCACACCCGAAAACATCGAACAGCTTTCCTGGATGCCCTCGACCTGCGCTTATCGCCTGATTGCCGAGGGCAGGAGTCTTCACGACTGGCACCCTCTGATTTCCGGCGACCCCGACAGTGTGCGTAAGGCCGGCATCTCACTCCACGGCAAGGTCGTTTCGGAACGTGATGTCAGCGATGAAGGGCTGATGGACCACGTCGTCGACTGGACGCTATGAGCGCGCTTCGCGTTCAGGGAATGCGTTACATTGGGTCGGCCAACAGCATCTTCTGCTGTGTCGGGAGCTCGTCCTTGGCCCGTGGGGTGTCGGAACCGCCCAGATCCTCCCAGGAGCTGGAATCGGCCGCACTAGGCAGGAACACCTCATCCACCTCCGCCCAGGTTTCTCATACGACGGTACCATCGGCGCCCAGAGCCTTGGAACTGTCGGCCGTCTTGCTGTCGATGTCGGCGTGCCAGTTCAGGGCAATGAAGGTCTGCCAGGCATAAAGATCGGGATCCGCCAGGGCCGCATTAGCATCGTTTGGGATTACCCACGGACTTGTATGGTCTTGCGTGTTCAAAACCCCGCTGCCGGTCATCAACAGAACTAGGCCACTGCCCAGCAGGCCGCTCAGGACTCTCTTTATATCTTGTCTCCACCATTGCCCCGGCGAGACGATAACATGCAGATCCGGAACGGCTAGCAGACTGGAACCTGACTGCGTTGAAGAGGCAGGGTTTCCAGGGCCGGTGCGATGGCCGCTGCCCAGTCGTTAGCGGCAACCGCCGCGTCCAGACCGTCCAGAAGTTGCTTGCAGTTGTCGGCCGTCAGGGCCGAAGGCTCCAGCGACTGCTCACTGGCGATTTGCAGCACCGTTACCAGAACCTCACGGCCCTCGCCCGGAAAGTGACGTTCAAACGAAGCAATGCTGGCCTCGTTGGCTTCCAGGAGGTTGTCTTCATAAGTCGTAAAAAACGAACGCAACAACGTGTTACCGCGTTCCGACATGGCCTGCGAATGGGCCTCTCCGCAGGCCTGAACGCCGATTACTAGCGCCGGCGGATAGGCGATCACCACGAGGTCGTGAAGCGCCTTGTCGTCGAGGCAAAAGTCATTCGCTGTCACGGCAGCCGGTATGGCGCATGACGCCAGCCATACGGAAAGAGCGGCAGAAACCTTGGAAAAACGCACACAACCTCCAGAACGCGCCGCGGGGACGTAAGACGAAACGGATCCTATGTCCAACACGAACATGGCGATCCCGGGGCAATCACCGACTTGTCATCACGGAGCGGCAGGGGTAGCTGGAGCCATGGCCAATCAGCGCAAGCACCCCGACCGCCGCCTAACGGTCGCGCCCATGATGGACTGTACGGATCGTTATGACCGTGCCTTCCTGCGCTGTGCCACCAAACGCACGCTTCTCTACACCGAGATGGTCGTGGCCGAAGCGGTGATTCATGGAAATCGTGAGCGCCTTCTGGGCTTCGATGCCGATGAACATCCGCTGGCCCTGCAGCTGGGAGGTTCCGATCCCGGGTCCCTGGCGGAAGCCTCGCGCATTGCCGAGGGGTTTGGTTACGACGAGATCAACCTCAACGTCGGCTGTCCCAGCAATCGAGTGAAGGCGGGCCGCTTCGGCGCCTGCCTGATGGCCGAACCGGATCTCGTGGCGTGTTGCATCAGCGCCATGCGTAAGGCCGTTGGTGTGCCCGTGACTGTAAAGTGCCGCATCGGCATCGATGATATGGATGATGAGGAAACCTTGCCGTCGTTCATCGCAGAGATTGCCGAAACCGGCTGCAAGAGCTTCACCGTGCATGCCCGCAAGGCATGGCTTCAGGGCCTCTCACCCAAGGAGAATCGTGAGATTCCACCCCTGCGCTACGACGTCGTATATGCCGCCCAGCAGCGATTTCCCGATCTGGAGATTATCATTAACGGCGGCATTCCCGATCTTGATGTGGCACTGGATCATCTCCGCCACGTCGATGGCGTCATGCTCGGTCGCGCGGCCTATCACACCCCCCACGTCCTGGCCGAGGCCGACAGCAGAATCTTTGGTGACGACAGCAAGTCCGTCTCACGCCGCGCCATGGTGGAGGCCTATCTGCCCTACCTTGAGCAGCAGCTTGGTCAGGGCGTGCCGCTCCACAGCATGACCCGCCACATGCTCGGCCTTTATCAGGGTTTGCCGGGTGCCCGAGCCTGGCGTCGTCATCTCTCGACCATGGCGCTGAAACCCGGTGCCGGCATTCGGGTGGTTGAGGAGGCGCTGGCGTTTGTCGAGCCGGATCAGGATCTCGCGAAGGCAGGCTGAACCTTTCTACTCCGGTGTATGGCAGCAGGCTTGTATCTTGTTGCCGTCGAGGTCGCGGACATACGCGCCGTAGTAGTGTTCGTGATAGTGCGGCCGTGGACCCGGGGTGCCTTCGTCGCTGCGGCCTTCGGCGAGGGCCGCGTCATGGAGTCCGCCGACTGCCGCCCGGTTCGGCGCCAGCAGGGCGATGTGGGTGCCGTTGCCGGCCGTGGCTGATTCTTCATCAAACGGCGCGCCGATGAAAAACTGGGGCGGCTGCTCCTCCGGGCCGCAGGCCGCGAAGGAATACTCCTCTATCGTGAGCTGGCGCAAGCTTCCCAGCGGTGCCAGCATGGTGTCGTAGAACGCCATCGCCTTGGGGAAATCGTTTGTGCCCAACGTGATGTGGCTGAACATGGCGTCGCCTCCCTCAGAGTTCGCGCATCGCCTGGTCCATGGCGGTGACCAGGGCGTCGGCATTGTCGCGGCTGAACACCATGGGCGGGCGGATCTTGAAGACGTTGCCGTGATGGCCTTCGCGGCCGGTCAGAACGCCCAGCTCGCGCATCCGGTTCATCACCCACACCATGGTCTTGGCGTCGGGCTCGCGGGTGTCGCGATTGCTCACGATCTCGACGCCGGTGACAAAGCCGTGGCCGCGCACGTCGCCGATGCACTCGTGGCGCGCCATCAGTTCGGTGAGTCCTGTCTTCATGTGCTGGCTGACATCCCGGCAGTTCGCCAGGAGGTCCTCGCGCTCGATGACGTCGAGCACGGCCAGGCCGGCGGCACAGGCCATGGGATTGCCGCCGAAGGTGCTGAACAGACCTGTCTGTTCCATGAAGGCGTGCAGGATTGCCGGTGTGGTCACGACCACGCCCAGCGGGAAGCCGTCGCCGACCGGCTTGCCGATGGTCACGATATCCGGCCTCACGCCGTGATATTCGTAGCCCCACATATGCGTGCCCGGACGGCCGAAGCCGTACTGCACTTCATCGGCGATGATCATGCCGCCTGCGGCGCGCACCTTGGCCGCGACCTTCTTGAGGTAGCCTTTCGGCACATCGGGAATGCCGTTGCTGCAGAACGAGGTGTCGACCATCAGACTCGCCGTACCGTAGCCGGCCTCGTCCAGCTCGTCGATCGCGCGGTCGGCATCGGCGGCGTACTTGTCGGCCAGGCCCTTCTCTCCCTTGCGCCACGGCCCCCGATAGAGTTCGGGCGCGATCAGGGTCCGGACATGGGGTGCGACCCGCTCCCGGTTGTCGGGCGCCATGGCGTCGACGCCCTCGGGTGACATGGCGACAATGGCTTCGGTGATGCCGTGATAGGCGTGCTCCATCACGATGCCGCCGTGCTTGCCGGTCAGCATCGTCGACATCTGCCAGGCGATGTCGTTGGCCTCGCTGCCTGAGTTCACCATCACGCAGCAGCGCAGGTTGCCCGGCATGGTGCCCTGCAGCCGCTCGGCATAGTCGGCGAGGGCGGAATAGACATAACGCGTGTTGGTGCCCAGAGCCGAGGCCTGCCGTGTCAGGGCGTTGACGACATGCGGATGGCAATGGCCCACGCTGGTAACGTTGTTGTAGGCGTCGACGAAGGCGCGGCCGTTGGCATCGTAGAGAATCGCGCCTTCACCGCGCTCGACGTGGAGCGGGTTCTTGTAGAAAAGGCTCAGGTGCTTGCCGAGATACCTGTGTCGGCGCTTGAGCTGATCCTTGAAATCGGTCGCTTCAGGTGTGTTTACGGTGCCCTTCCTGCCGCGCGCCGGGAAGCGCAGGGCATCGCGGAACATGGCCGTGCCGGCCTCGCGACCAACACTGAGCATCTTGTCGAGGGTCCTGTAGCAGTCGAGATCGAAGCCCGGCAGATAGTCGGGCGAACCCTCTCGTGCCGCGGCCCGTCGCGCAACGATCACCGCGCTCAATGCCATCCGCGCGGCGATCATGTCGAACAGCACTTCGACTTCTTCCTCGTGCAGCGGGAAGTGGGCATCAAAACCCGCTGCAACATCGATGAAATTGCCCATGGGGTCATCGACATTAATGCCGAAGTTGTCTGCCGCCATCGCAACCTCAGCAGCGACCGGGCCATAGATCATATCGCCGAAGTCGATGATGCCCGCTGCGATCTGCGGTGCTGCCGGATCGACCACGACATTGGCCATGTTGGCGTCGTTGTGAATGACCTGGCTGCGCAGATGGGTCCATCGCGGCAGGACGGTATCGATGAACCGGTCGAGCACACCCTCGGCCATCTTGCGATGGCGTTTGGTCTTGATGTCGCCGGTGTGGATACGCAGGTGAGGGGTCTGTTTGATGTCCCACAGCATGGTGTGGAGCCCGGCGACATGGAAGAAGCCTTGCAGGGCCTTGTCGAGCCGAGCGACAATCCGGCCGACATCGCGCCGCAGCGGCGCGCAGTTTTCGACCTCATGAAGATCGATGCCCGGCACCCAGGACAGCAGGCGCACAATGCTCGTCCGCCCGTCGGGTGCTTTGGCCTTGCCGAAGGGTTCGCCCTTCTTCGTCGGGATCACATGAGGCACCAGCAGGTCGGGATCGGTTTGCTCGATGTGGAGCAATGCCTTGGTCTGGAAGTCGATGACATCGGTGGCTTCCTGGGGATGGAAGAACTTCAGGATCCACTGGCCGTCGTCGTTGCGCAGGCGGAAGTTCTGATCGCGATCCGAGTCCAGGTACTTGAGGTCACCGTCGCGGCCGTAGAGCTTCTTGGCGATCTTGTGGACCTGCTCCTCGGGAAACTGCGGCGTGTCGGCCACCAGAAATTTGATGTCCTCGGTCTTTTTGTTCTTCTTGTTTTTCGCCATGAAACCGCACCCTTGCTGATGATGGGACGCAGTCTGCCTCAGGCTCAGCCCCCGAGGAAGAGCCGCCCGACGTCCTCGTCGTTCAGCAGATCGCGGCCATAACCGGCCTTCGCAAGCTGGCCCGACACCAGGACATAGCGGATGTCGGCAAACTCCAGCCCCTTCTTGGCATTCTGTTCGACCATGATGATGGTCTTGCCGTCGGTTTTCTGCAGGTCATCTAGGATCTCGAAGACCATGTCGATGAACCGGGGTTCCAGACCGATCGACGGTTCGTCCACCACCAAGACCTGCGGTTCCATGATCACCGCGCGCGAAATCTCAAGAAGCCGCCGCTCGCCGCCCGACGGGGTGCCGGCCTCTTGCTTGCGCCGTTCGGCCAGCCTCCTTTAGCCTATCTGCATGCCGAGGGTGCCTCGATAGTGTCGTGCGGGTTCGGGAGGCCGGATTCATGAAGATCAGTGCAGCATACGACGGCGGCAGCATCAACGTCCTGTCCGCCCAGGTACCGGATGCCGTCCGGCTGGCCCTGCGCAAGGATTCCGCCGCCGACTTTCTGCAGTGGTTCAATTTCCGGCTCACAGGCGTGGCGGGGACTCCCTGTGTCATCACGATCACCAATGCGGGCGACAGCAGCTATCCGAAGGGCTGGGAAGGTTACCAGGCGGTCGCCAGCGACGATCTCAGGCACTGGTTCCGGGTGACGACGAGCTATGACGGCAAGAACCTCGTGATCCGACACACGCCCACCCACGACAGCATCGAGTTCGCCTATTTCGCGCCCTATCCCCACGCCCGGCACCGGGAGCTGGTCGCGGCCATCCAGGCGCGTCCCGGCGTGACGGCGCGCATCCTCGGCGCCACGGTCGAGGGCCGGGAGATGGATCTTCTGGAAATCGGCTCGGGCCCGCTCAATCTGTGGTTCATCGGCCGCCAGCATCCCGGAGAGACACAGGCGTCTTGGTGGATGGAGGGCTTTCTCCGCCGTCTGACCGATCCGGACGATGCGCTGGCCCGTTCGCTTCGCGAACGCGCCACCTTCAACGTCGTGCCGCACATGAACCCCGACGGCGGGGTGCTCGGCAATCTCCGAACCAATGCCGCGGGCGCCAATCTGAACCGCGAATGGCAGGAACCCTCGGCTGAACGAAGCCCCGAGGTCTTCCATGTCCGCGCCCGGATGGAACAGACCGGCGTCGACTTCCTGCTCGACGTCCATGGCGATGAGGGGTTGCCCTACAATTTCATCGCCGGCCCCCAGGGCATCAGCGGCTACGATCTCCGCTTCCTCGACCTCAGCGACCGCTTCTGTGCGTCTTATCAGCACGTCAATCCCGACTTCCAGACGGAGCACGGTTATCCACCGGTTGCGGTGGGCAAAGCCGATCTCAGAATCTGCACCAAGTATGTCGCCAGCACCTTTCAGTGCCTCGCGATGACGCTCGAGCAGCCGTTCAAGGACAGTGCGATCACGCCCGAACCCGTGGCCGGATGGTCGCCCGGCCGCTGCGCGCATCTCGGCGCTTCGGTACTCGATGCCCTGGCTGCGGTGATCGGCGATCTGCGGTAGACTTCGGTCATGACCGACAACGAGGCCGTTCTCGAGGCCAATCTGGCGTTTTATGCCGCCTTTGCAGCCGGTGATGTCACCGCAATGGAGGCCGTTTGGTCCCAGGGTGAGGGTGTGACCTGCATCCATCCTGGCTGGCAGGCACTGGTCGACCGTGAGGCGGTGATGGAAAGCTGGCGTGCGATTCTCGCCGGCCCGCCCGCAGTCCGCTGCGTCGGCGCCCGTGCATTTGTGAACGGTGAAACCGCGCACGTGATCTGTTATGAAGGCGTCGGTGACGGTATGCTCGTGGCGACGAACATCTTTCGTAAGGAAGAGGGGGGCTGGCGCGTGATTCACCATCAGGCCGGTCCGACCCGGATGGTCCAGGAAGCCACGCCGCCGCGGCATGCGCCGGTTCATTGATGTCGAAAGACCTGGAGAGACCTGAACCTTGAAACGCCTTGTTCTGGCCCTGGTGGCTGTTCTGTTTGTTTCACCTGCGGCGCATGCCGAGACCTATGCCGAAGGTATGGCGGCCTTTTCGCAGCGCCAGTATCAGGCAGCGATCATGATCTGGACTCCCCTGGCCGAGGGCGGCCATGTCAGCGCAATGTTCAATCTCGGCCGCATGTATGACCACGGCATTGGGGTTGTGGAGGACAATGTCGTTGCGGTCGCCTGGTACCAGCAGGCTGCAGAACGGAACTTTGCCCCTGCCATGGTGCATTACGGTCTGGCCCTGATTGAGGGTGTTCATGTTGAAGAGAACTGGACCTTGGCGGTGGCCTGCATTCAGCGCGCGGCCGAAGGTGGTGATCCCGACGCCCAGTTCGAGATGGGCAAGATTTACCGCGACGGCGTCGTGCTTGCGCGTGACTATGTCGAGTCCGTCCGCTGGTATCGCGCTGCGGCGGAACAGGGCCACACTCGTGCCCAGTATCGCATGGGCTTCATGTACGGTTCGGGCTATGGCGTGCCCCAGGATTTCGTCCAGGCCTACTACTTCTACGGTCTGGCCGCCGAACGCATGACGATCAGCGCCTCAGCCCAACTCCAACTCACCGAATACATGTCGATCGATGAGATCAGCACGGCCGAAGCGTTGCTGAACGGCACGCCGAACTTCGCTTCAAACGAATAGTCACGCAGTACCCGGGCGCCGCCGCCAGCGGCTCAGCGTCATGATCAGGCCGCCGGCCACGAGGCCCCAGAAGGCGCCGCCGATCCCCAGCACTGTCAGGCCCGACGCCGTCACGATGAATGTGACGGCTGCTGCTTCCCGGTCGTCCGTGGCCTGAAGTGCTGACGACAAAGAGCCGCCGAACGCGCTCAGCAGCGCCAGGCCCGCGACCGCCTCAATCAGGATCGGCGGGGAGGCCTCCATGAAACCCGCCGCAGCCCCGGCCAGCAGACCCAGGATCACGTAACAGCCACCTGCCGTTGTGGCGGCCCAGTAGCGCCGGGTCCGGTCCGGATGGGCTTCCTCCCCCGCGCACATTGCAGCGGTGATGGCCGCCAGATTCACGGCATGGCCGCCGAACGGCGCTGCGCCCAGGCTGAACAGCCCCGTGATCGTGAAAATGCGTCCGGGCGGCGGGCTGTAGTCGTAGGTTTTGAGCACGGCGATGCCCGTAATGTTCTGCGAGGCCATGGTCACGATGAACAACGGCAGGGCGATGCCGATCAGGGCTGCTATGTTGAACGACGGCATCACCAGGATCGGCTCGGGCGTTACCGGCGTCAGGCTTCCCGGGGGCAGATCCGTCGTCACCGCGATCAGCACGGCCGTCACGGCGACGGCTGCGGGCACCGCATAAAGCCGCCAGAACCGCGCGACCACGGCCCAGACCACGATCACCGTCAGCGTCATGGCCGGCATCTCGACCACCGCTTCGACCGGCGCTAGGCAGAGCTGCAGCAGCACGCCCGCCAGCATGGCGTTGGCGATGGGCGAGGGGATCTCCGCGACCCAGCGGCCCAGCGGTCGCAAAAGCCCCGCGATCACGATCATCAGGCCGCAAACCAGAAACGCGCCCACGGCTGCGGCGAACCCGCCCTCAATAAGTCCCACTGAGGCCAGCAGGGCCGCCCCCGGTGTCGACCAGGCCACGGAGATTGGCATCCGCGTTGTCAGGCTCATCGCCAGCCCGCAGACACCCATGGCGATCGACAGCGCCATCAGGCCCGATGCGGCCTGCTCGGGGCTCGCGCCCACCGCCAGAAGCCCCGGGATCACCACCGTCGCACTGGCAAACCCCACCAGCGCGGCCAGAACGCCTGCCGTCAGCGCCTGAACCGAAATGCCCTTCATGGCTCTGTGCCGATCGCGAGACGTCGCGCCGGATTTCCCCCCCCAACGCGGGGAGGCGCAGGCAGAGTAGGAGCGCGGAGCGCTTCTTGAGCCAATCTTATCATCTGGCTTCAATGCGGTTGCGCCCCATACCCCCATCCTGACCGTCTCCCACAAGGGGGGGAAGGAAGCGATGCGCTAAACCGCGAAGACCCGTGACCGACCTTGATCGGGCGTCTTGATCCATCAGTCAGCTAGAAGTCGTTCGGCGAGGGCGCGTTTTTCTTCGGCCGACATCTTCTTCACTTCGTTGTCGATCGCGCGTTGATCGACGGTCTGGTTCCACAGGTCCAGGGCCTCGAAACCCAGCAAGCCGGCGCGGCCCATGAAGTTGCGGATAACCTCGTTTGTCGGCGCCATGACCCAGCCCGCCTTGGCGTCGCGCAGCAGGCGCTCCATACCCAAACCCGCTTTGTAGGCCGTGCCACCGCAGGCATGCAGCATCTTGTCGGACACCGCGGTGACGTTGCCGGCCGCCATGTACTTGGCGGCCCAGCTCCACGGTACCAGCTCGGAGCGGGGCAGAGCCTCGGGGTCGCTATGGATCGACCAGTCGCAGTTTCCTGTCGTCTCATCCATCTGGCGGCAGGTCGAATAGGTCATCATACGGCTGCTGTTGGTCGTCATGATTGCGTGGCCGACATAGTCTTGGATCGTCGCGTAATCGCAGACCCGCAGGCCGACATCGATATGCTTCTTGCGGGTCGTATGGCGCCGGGTGATGTCGAGCATGCCCAATGCGATGCCGTTCCAGCATGACGCCGTGCCGAACAGGAAGAACGGGTCCGTTGCTTCGTCGTTGCTTGTGCTGCCGTCACCGACGGGACCAATCAGCCTGTTTGCCGGAACCTGCAGGTCTGTAATCTCGATCGGACCGGACTGGTTGCCGCGCAACCCCATACCGTCCCACGAGCCGGGATTGGCGTTGACCTCGTCATCCATCACCAGCCAGGTCGAGAAGTTCGCGTAGTCACCATTGAAGTCGGGGCTGGTGGTCTGGGCGACATACCAGTCGGCGTAACCGCCCGAGGTCGTCCACGACGCCTTCTTGTTGAGCTTGAAACCATCGCCGTCCTTTTCAGCTGACGACGACATCAGGAACCAGACGTGACTGCCTGTGGCGGGGTCCGAGAGTGACAGCGTGCCCACCAGGCACTCCTTGTCGAGCCGTCCCATCAGGTCACACAGGGTGTCGTTGCCGTGATGGCGCAGCATGGCCGCGGCCACGGCGGCGCTGTGCATTACGTAGCACATGGCGGTACTGGGACAGCCGTAGCGCGCGATGGTTTCGACCACCAGGGCCGTCGCTACATGGTTTTCGCCACGGCCACCCAAAGCTTCAGGCACATTCAGGCCCAGCATGCCCAGTTCGGCCAGGGCCTGGAAGTTCTTGCGCGGAAAGATGTAGCCGTCGTCGCTCTCAAACGCATTGGGCCGCAGCGTCGTCCGGCAGAGTTCAATCAGGTCGGCGCGCAGCCCCTTCTGTGTGTCGGTGAATAGCCAGTCTGGCTCAAACTCCTGTCCGATTCCGCCAAAACTGCCGTCGTCATCCCAAAGATCGATCGCCATCGTCCTCTCCGCACTGCTGAGAAGGTGATAGCGGTTCGCGCCACCTGGCGAAAGAGCCGATCAGATCAACGGCGGTGGCAGGGTGTCGCCTGTGCACTGGCCGAACTCCACGCCCTGGCCGTTGGGCTGTGTGTGAACTTCATAAGTGCACTGGGCCGTGAAGCCTTCCCATTTTCCGGTCCCGCCGGTTTAGGCATAGATGCCTTGGCCTGGAGGCAGGCCACTGTCCTTGCCGCGCGCGACCTCGGAAAACACCGTGTCACCGTCGTTGTCGGCCGTCGCGCAGGACAGCAAAACAGACGTGCCGTCGCTCCCGGCATCGATCATGCCCGCGCATTCGGAGCTGCCGCCCGGCGCCATGGTGTCCTCGGCAATCAACGCAACACCGCCACTGGCGTAGTAGGTCATCACCTGCCGCCCGTCGGCCATCGCGACCGCATTCACATCCCCGGTGGTGACCAGAACTTCGGTCCACTCCGCGGCCTCATCAGCCGATGCGGTCAGTAGCACCGCGCCGGCGGCCAGCTATGCTTTCAGGTGATTTGACATGAAGGCGTCTCCCGGATGTTGTTCGCCACTGTAACGCAACCGTCTTTCAGGATGTCGCTCTCTCACGCAGGATTGACGGCAGGCCCATCACCACGATCCGGCGCAGCAGGCGTTTGGTGCTGTCGTCCACCGCTGGACCCACGGGCTCGGCGGCATGCATGGTCTGGGTGTTGTCCCACAGCACGAGATCGCCCGGCGTGTAGCGGTGAGTCGTCCTGAACTGTGGCTGGATGGCATGGAGCTTCAGGCTCCGCATCAGTGCCCGTGCTTCTTCGAAGCTGTGGCCTTCCACCTCGTGCCAGGTCCCGGCTACCGAATAGAGCCCGATCTTGCCCGTGACATCATGGCGGCGAACCAGCGGTTGGCGTCCGATCGGCAGCGTTTCCTCCTGGCCCGGGACCATGGGGTGTACCTCATACTCCCAATCCTCCCGGTCGCCACCGCCATAGCGGTGGCGCACCTGAATGTCCCGGATGCGTTCCCGGGTGTCCTCGTCCAGCGCCTCATAGGCGGCCACCAGATCGCAGAAATGGGTCTCTCCGCCGGTCGCTGGTGCATGAATGCAGTAGAGCATCGTCGCGGCATTGCAGTCCTCGGCATAGGCGCGGTCGGTGTGCCAGAAGGCCGCGCCATTGCGGTAGTCGGCCTGCTCCAGCACGCCGCCCACATTGCCCACCTCCATGATGGCCGGATGCTCCGGCATGGCGAGGTTTTCATAGGTCTCGATGTAGAGATCGCCCCACTGCCGCGCGAAAAACTCGTACTGCGCCATGGTCAGGTCCTGCCGGGGCAACACCATGAGCTTGTGGTCAAAATAGGCCCCGATTAGGGGGCTCAGGTCTTGCGGATCCTGCACATGCGAGAGATCGAAGTCCTCCACCGTCACGCCGAAGGCGCCATCAAGAGGAACCAGCCTCATGACCCTGTCTCCTGTGTCGTTCAAACGGACTCTGTCGCGGACATGCCCGGCGTTCAAGCGCCCCGCGTTGCACTTCGTCTGAAGCCGGGGCATCGTGCCGCGCCATCACTGGGAGGTGCAGATGGCGACCAACTACAACCAGCCCGTGGATGCTGCGGTCGTGCCGCGTTTTGGGGATATCCCCACATTCATGCGCCTGCCGCACACACGCGATCCCAATGGGGTCGACATCGCGCTGATCGGTGTGCCCTGGGACGGCGGCACCACCAATCGTGCCGGCGCACGGCACGGCCCGCGTGAAATTCGCAACCAGTCCAGCCTGATGCGCAAGGTTCACCACGTGAGTAGGCTCGCACCCTACGAGCTGTGTCAGGTCGCTGATCTCGGTGATTGCCCCGTTAATCCCATCGACCTGATGGACACACTCGGGCGTGTCGAAACGTTCTACGCCAAAGTTCACGAAGCCGGTGCAGCGCCGCTCACCGCCGGTGGTGACCATCTCGTCACACTGCCTATCATGCGCGCCATCGCGAAGGACCGGCCCGTCGGTATGATCCATTTCGACGCCCATTCCGACACCAACGACCGCTACTTCGGGGACAACAAATTCACCCATGGCACGCCGTTCCGCCGCGCGGTCGAGGAGGGACTCCTCGACCCCAAGCGCACCATCCAGATCGGCATCCGGGGTTCGATCTACTATCCCGACGACATGGCTTTTGCCGAAGAAAGCGGTATGCGCGTGATCTACATGGAGGACTTTACTGCTATGGGCCCTGAGGCCGTGATCGCCGAGGCACGCCGTGTGGTGGGCGACGGGCTGACCTACATCAGCTTCGATGTCGATGGTCTCGACCCCGTCTACGCGCCGGGCACCGGCACGCCGGAAATCGGCGGCATGACTACCCGTGAAGCGCAGCAGGTTGTTCGCGGGCTGCAGGGCCTCGACATCGTCGGCGGCGATGTCGTGGAAGTCGCGCCACCCTTCGACCCCAGCGGCAACACGGCTCTGGTTGGCGCCACCTTCATGTTCGAGATTCTCTGCATCCTCGCCGACGCCGTCGACCGCCGCCGTGGCGGATAGAACGAGCGCGCGCCATGCCCCGTCGATTGCCGACGCTCTGAGTTCCCTGCGCGCCTTCGAGGCTGCCGAGGAACTGTCGGTGACACGAACGTCGATAAGCCACTAGGTCCGTTCTCTTGAGGGACAACTGGCATTGCGTCTGTTGGACCGCTTCAACCGCCGCGTTGCCCTCACAAGATCAGGTCGCGAACTCGCCGAAAGCCTGACCGGAGCGTTCGACAGCATGGATTTGGCCGTCCGTCGCGCCGTCGGGGAAGAGGGTGACGATCGGCGGCTGGTTCTGGTTGGAAACCCAGGGCTTCTCGACTGCTGGCTTCGAGCACGCCTCTCGCGGTTTCGGCAGGCTCACCCGGAGATCGCTCTGGAACTGATTCCTAGCGACGATTCGGCGCACCATCTCAACGAACGGTCCGATCTAGCACTCCATTTCGGCCAGCCTCTGGGTGCCGGTTGGGCCAGCGAGCGCCTTTGTCCCTGTCACGTGTTCCCGGTATGCAGCCCTGCCATGGCCGACCGCTTCACCAAACCCGAAGACCTCATGAAGTCGGTCCTGCTCCATGAAGCCTCGCCAAAATGGTGGCGTCAGTGGTTTTAGACCGCGGGCTGCAACACCCGCCACCTGGCGTCGGATGGCAACGTGTTCCACTCGTCCTTTCTGGTGATTGAGTCTGCGTTTGCTGGAGATGGCTTGGCCTTGGGTGATGAGCTGATTGCGGGCGATCATCTGTTGGCCGGTCGCCTTGTGAAGCCGTTTGTACCGGCCCACTCATCCAACGCGGCCGTCCATGCTGTGTGGCGAGCCGCAAGCGGTCTTGGTGCACGGGGAGAGACCTTTTTGGTCTGGCTGCGAGAGGAGCTGGCTGCGTTCGAACCCACGATGGCTGTGCTTGGGGCCAAACGCCCCTTCAAGCTCGGATGAGTTCAACTTATCTGACGCCTGCGATATGATCGTGTGTCGGGCTGGCACTCCGGTCGGTAAGTTCCAGCGATCGTGAAACGGAGATCACCATGCAGGACAGCTTCGCCGCTGAAGGCCAAGCCAAGGTCGATCCGCAGATTCTTCGCGGCCTGATGAAGAAGTCGGACCGCGCCGGGTTCGTTCAGTTTGGCAGTCATCTTTTGGCACTTGTGGCGTCGGGATCGCTGCTCTGGCTCACCTGGGGAAGCTGGTGGGGCGTGCCCGTATTCGTCGTCCACGGCATGCTGATCAACTGGCTCTATGCCGCCCAGCATGAATCAAGCCACGAGACCGTGTTCCGCACGCGCTGGATCAACGAGGCCCTGGGCCGGTTCACGGGCTTCGTCCTGATGTTCCCACGAGACTACGACCGCTGGCAGCATTTCTGTCATCACCGCCACACACAGGATCCCGAGAAGGACGCCGAGCTGGTGTACCAGAGCCTCTACAATGGCCGCTTCGCGGACCTTCTGGCACTGGTTGGCATCACGTACTGGATCGGCCTCTGGGCCACGATGATCCGCCATGCCGTGACCGGCCGCCGCATTCCGGTCTCCGAGTACTACCTCAGCGAAGAGCAGGAAAAGAAGGTCGTGGCTGAGGCCCGCTGGCACCTCGCTCTATATGCAGTCTTCATCTCGGCGTCGTTTGCTTTGCAGACCTGGGCCATTGTGATTGTCTGGTGGGCACCGATGATCGCCACCGCCTGGACCCACCAGGTCCAGAACTTCATCGAACACGGCGGCATGCCCTTCCTGGACGACACGTGGCGCAGCACCCGCACTGTCAAGACCAACCCCGTGATGCACTGGTTGTCCTGGCAGATGGTCTATCACACCGCCCACCACACCTATCCCGGCGTCCCCTTCCATCGCCTGCGCGAACTGCACGAGACCATCGTCGCCGCCCGTGGCGAAGAACCCGTCACACAGACCTATGCCGCCCATGTCGGCGATGTCCTGCGCGAAACCTTTGTCCGCAACCCCGACGAAGCCACCGCTTAGATCGGATCACGAGCGGGCCGAGCAGCTTCATGTGATCCATCTCGGCTGAAGCGTGGCGTACAGTGATCCAACGACCCGCCTTGGCCCATCTTCGCAGGAAGCCGCCACGACCCACTCCAGCCCCTTCAGGCGCTGGGCGTCGAACGGCTCCATCCCGCCGTTCTTCGACTTCCACCGGTAGAAAATCTGCTCGCTGATCCCGTGACGACACACCTCGGCCGTCATCGCGCCGGCCTCCTACTCACGCAACACGCCGATGATCTGTTCCTCGCTGAACCGGCTCTTCCGCATCGTCCGTCTCCTGGTGACGGACTCTCATATCAACTGAGGGAGTCTCAGGTGAGCAGGTCACCCTGATCTCGAACTATGGTGCTACCGGAGCTGCGCTCTCAACCCTGGCGGGTGTGTTGATCAGCAACCTCCTGATGTTGCTGTTCCTGTATCGCAAGTACGGCCTTGCGCCCAGAGATATCCTTTTGAAGCGCGCTTTCTTGGGTGTTGAAGGCAAGGACTCGGACCGAGAGTCCAACTGATGCCTGGGTAACGGCGGCCGAGTATGTGGCGGTGAGTTTTTCGAGACAAATCTGCAATGCAGGCGATGCAGATGTGCCGCCTCGCACTGGGTCATGAGAACAGTGGATCAAACGATCCTCATTTCGACGAAGGTGTGGCATTCGGGGACGGCTTTCGCTCGAGCAGAAGCCAACCCGGAATGGTCAGGGCCGCGACGGCGGCGAACTCCACCCAGAATTCACTCTTGAAGGCGTCTGTGCTCAGGGAAATGTTCTGAAACGCTCTGCGATAGGAGAAGGGTGTCGAACAGCACCATGATTTCCTCGAGCACACCGGCGCCAAGTGACGCACCGAGGTAGGTCGCCAGGATAAAAGCGGTTGCGACATGAGCGGCATGATGTTCATCGACGGTCCGGTAGGCTGTTGTCGCCAGAAGCCCGGCCATCAGACCGAAACCCACGCCGCCGACGGCGACCGGCCAGATCGCCTGAAAGGCGGCTGTGTGGCTGTCGTAGAGGATGAATCCGCTTTTGGCGATCAGCGAGAAGGCAATGCCTCCCATGAAGCACAGCATCAGGCGGTCTTCGCGGCACAGGTAGTCGGCCAGCGCGAATCCACCCAGTAGGGTCGCTGCGCCAATGGCGGTGCGTGGCCCGAAGATGTCAGCGGTCATCTCTGGGTCCTTTCCCAGGAACTCAACCTGGAAGAGACCCGTCGAAACCATGTTGAAGACGAGGAGAATCGTCAGGGACAAGGCAACATTGCGATTTCTGAGGCAGCCCAGATGGAAACGAGGATCCGGCGTCTTTCGGTAGTTCCACAGAAAGAACGGCACACTCAGGGCGAAGAGCACGGTGGTTGTGATCACCAGTGGCGACGCGAAGCACTACAGGCTGGGACCCATCGAAGCGGTCACCACCAGTAGCAAAATGGTGAGCGGCGCAAACATGAGCGATGCGACATCGCACTTCGGACGGACCGTCTCGCTTGATTTGAGCACGGCCAGCACCATGGGCAGGGGGATCAGGAACAGCGATCGCCAGCCGAAGGCCGTGATCATGACACCGGCGAGCAAGGTGCCGATCAGGCCGCCGGCGCAGTTGCCGGCGCCCCACACGGCCATACCGACACCGAGGTCGTGCTGGTTCAACCGCTCTTTCACGGTCGCCTGTGTTGCTGGCGAAATCGGCGCGACGAACACACCATGCAAGAAAAGAACGATCGCCAGTTGCCAGAACGTCTGGCACAGGGAGGCCAGCACGGTCGTCGCCGAAAGGCCGATCATTGCGCAGATCAGCAACTGCCGGGCACCCAGACGCAGCAGTAGAAAGGGCGTTGCCGGCGCGGCGCAGGCGATCGCCGCGTAGAGGGCTGTCGGAAGCTGCAGAGTCAGCGCATCGGGTGCATCGAGGGCCTTGCCCAGTTGCACCATGGCCACGAAGACGGGCGAAAAGTTCAGGAAGGCGAGAAGGTTGACCCAAAAGATCGCAGCCAGAAAACTCAGCGGCAGGTGCGACGTGTGGGTTTTGCCGTGGGCCGTCGTCGGCACCGTTGTCATAGGCCAAGCTTAGGCGCTGTTCTTCCACACTCAAGCAGAACTCGCGTTGGCGTGCGTGTGGCAGAGATACTTTCGGCCGCATTCGTCGTTTACATTTAAGACGGAGTCCGTAGGTTCTGCCCGCCGGTTGCTGCAGACCGGCTTCTTTTCGCCACCACAACGCCGCCCGGAGTTTCCATGACACGTCGCTTCACCATCCTCATTGCAGTTCTCGCCGTCATGCTGTCCCTGGCGCCCGCTTCATCAGCAGAGGACCTTGAAAACATGATCTACATGGATCTCGAAGGCGGCCGCGTCGTCATCCAGACGCGCCCCGATCTCGCCCCCAACCACGTCGCGCGCATCAAGGAACTGGTTCGTGAAGAGTTCTACGACGGCATCGTGTTCCACCGTGTCATCGATGGCTTCATGGCCCAGACCGGTGATCCCACGGGTACGGGCCGCGGTGGCTCCGGTCAGAACATCGACGCCGAATTCTCGCTCACGCCGCACACCCGCGGCATGGTTTCGATGGCCCGCGCCCAGTCGCCCGACAGCGCTGACAGCCAGTTCTTCATCGTGTTCGAGGATTCCAACTTCCTCGATGGCCAGTATACGGTCTGGGGTGAGGTCGTCGAAGGCATGGAGTTCGTCGATGCCATCAAACGCGGTAACCCCAACGATAACGGCATGGTCGACGATCCTGACAAGATCATCCGCATGCAGGTTGCTGCCGACGTCGAAGGCTGACCTTCCTTTCGCTACGGCCGGCCCTGGGCTAGTCTGAGCGCACATTTTCCTGGGCCGCATGGCACACGCCGTGCGGCCCTTTCTTTTGCAGGAGATTGATATGGCCGTGGCCAAATCCGGCGACAAGGTTCGCATTCACTACACAGGTTCGCTGGACGACGGCGAAGTCTTCGGCAGCTCCAAGGTGCGCAACCGTTGTGTGATGCTTTGTCGGGTCAGAAATCCACCTGATCGCCGCCCTTGAGCTCCAGCATTTCACGCGCTTCGGCAGGGGTAGCAATTTCGAAGGAGAGGTCTTCCATGATGCGGCGGATCTTGGCGACCTGGTCGGCGTTGCTCTCGGCCAAAGCGCCCTTGGCGATGTAGAGGCTGTCTTCCAGTCCGACGCGGACATTCGCTCCCATGATCGCGGCCATGGTGCAGAGCGGCATCTGATGGCGGCCGCCGGCGAGGACCGACCAGTGATAGGCGTCGCCGAACAGGCGGTCGGCCGTGTCCTTCATGAAGATGACGTTCTGGTGGTCGGCACCGATGCCGCCCAGGATGCCGAAGATGGTCTGCACGAAGATCGGGGGCTTCACGAGGCCGCGGTCGAGCAGGCTCGCCATGTTGTACAGGTGTCCGACGTCGTAGCACTCGAACTCAAACTTTGTGCCGTACGATTCACCTAAATTCTTCAGAATATATTCCATATCTTTGTAAGTATTACGAAATATGAAGTCACGTGAGTTTTCAAGATGTTGCCGCTCCCAGTCGTGCTTGAACTCCGGGTAACGGTCGAGCAGGGGGAAGAGGCCGAAGTTCATGGAGCCCATGTTGAAGCTGCACATCTCCGGTTTGGCACGCATCGGGGCCGCCAGCCGTTCCTCCACGGTCATGCCGTGGCCGCCGCCAGTGGTGATGTTCACCACGGCATCGGTGTTCTGCTTGATGCGCGGCAGGAATTCCATGAAGACGTCGGGATCGGGAGTCGGTTTGCCGTCTTCGGGGTCACGGGCATGAAGATGGATGATCGAGGCGCCGGCTTCGGCCGCGGCGATCGACTGCTCGGCGATCTCGTCGGGCGTGATCGGCAGGTGCGGGGACATGGTCGGCGTGTGGATCGAGCCCGTCACGGCACAGGTGATGATGACCTTACTCTGCTTGCGTGCCATGGCTTCTCTCCCTCGTTTGAACCGGCTCTGGAGTCATAGCGTGTTCGCGGCGGACAGGCCAAGGACATGAAGGCGGACTGCTTCTGGTGTAACATCAGCCTACAAACCGAGCGGGTGTGTGATGGAGGGTGTGAACTGGATTGCTGTTCTGGTTGCCGGCTTGGCGAGCTTTGCTTTCGGCGCGGCTTACTAGATGACCCTTTCCAAGCCGCGGATGGCAGCGGTCGGCAGAACCTAGGACGAGGTCAAGGCCAACAACAATCCGATGGTGTTCATCGTTGCCATCGTGGCGCAGCTCGTCATGGCCTACACCGTGGCGCGGGTGATGGGATGGGAAGGCGACATGAGCGTCGGTGCGGGCATCACCATCGCGATTACGCTATGGATCGGTCTGATTGTCTCGGCGATGGCTGTGAACCATGGCTTCCAGGGCACTAAGCGCAGTCTGACCATCATCGACAGCGGCCACTGGCTCAGCGTGCTCGTGATTTAGGGTGTCATCATCGGGCTGTTTGGCTAGTTGCTCAGCCAGTTCAGAGCGTAGATGCAGACGATCAGGGCCATCGCGCAAAGAATGCAGCGCAGGGCCTGAGCCTTGAAAGCTTCCCGGTAGGCGACAAAGGCTTTGTCGGCCGGGTCCGTGGGCGGACGCAGCGCGAGCAGCGCCAGATAGACCCGGCCCAGGTCGACCTCCACCGGAATCTCTCCGGCATAGGCAATCTGCAGCTTGATCGCCCGCCAGCCGAACAGCAGTCCGCCGATGGAACACGCCAGGGCGACGACGGCGACTGGTGTGATGAGAATTTCCATCGAGGCCTGCTTACCCGTAGTTCGGGCGCTCCGGGCAGTCGGAGTCGAGGGGGTAGATGGGGCGGCGAACGTGTTTGAAGGTGAAGAGGCTGTTGTCGCTTGAGGTGACGCCGACGCCGTTGCACGGAATCTCGGCCGCCGCGATGGCCTGGAAGCCGGCGCGGAAGTGGATGCGGCTCTTCAGGATCAGGTAGCGCTTGTTGGTGGGCTCGATGCCGACACTGCGGAAACAGCCGAGGTCATAGGGTTCGGTGTGGCGCGAGATCACCACGATCTGCACATTGCCGACCTCCAGCACGCCCGACTTGCCCATCGACATCGTGGTGCCGCGGCCCATCGGCACGGTGACGATGAAGTCACCGTCGGTCAGGCTGCGCACCTTGCTGGTGACGGTGAGCGGTTCACCGGATTTGCCGATCTCAGGCATGTCGACCTTGCCGCCCAGATCAACCGTGATCTCGTTGCCGACACCAGCTGCTTCCATGGCGGCCACGACTTCGGGATCACAGATGCCGAACATCGCGACGTCCTCGAGGCCCTGGTCCAGCACCTCCTTGAGCACGGCGGTGGTGTCCTGGGTGCCGCCGGACGCCGAGTTGTCGGCATGGTCGAGCAGGATGATAGGACCTTCGGTCATGTCCTTGGCCCGCGCGATGGTCTGGTCGAGCGGGTCGGAATGGAAAATCCATTCCTCCTTTTCTTTCCAGGCTTCGACAAGCATCCGCTCGGCCTGCTCTTCGGCCTGGGCGCGATTGCCGTCTGCCACAGTGACGACCGAAAGACCGGCATTCTGAATGTCGGCCAGCGGAAAGCCGCCGAACACGCTGGCGGCGAGCAGGCCGCCTGCTTCGGCCTCGCGCGCCATCGCCAGCATCGGCTTCATGGGATGGTCCTGATGGCCCATGCGAAGAGTCTGAGCCAGGATCGGGCGTTGGCCCCAGGCCATCACCGGGTTCACTTCACACTTGAGCGCACGCACCATGATTTCGCCGGCGTGGTGTCCAGCCTCGTACATGTCGATATGGGGATAGGTCTTGTAGCCCACCAGGACCGTGCAGTTGTCGACGATCTCGCGGGTGATGTTGGCGTGGAGATCGAGACTGATGGCAATCGGCAGGTCCGGTGCGATCTCACGGATACGCTTGAGCAATGACCCTTCGCCGTCCTCGGTGGTTTCGGTGACCATAGCGCCATGGAGATCGAGGAAACAGACATCACAACCGGCCTGAACGGCCTCACAGATGGCATCACACATCTCGTTGTAGGCGGCTTTCTGGACATGGCCCGATGGTGCGGCATTGCCCGCAATGGGGGTGGTGACCTCCATGCCGGCGTCCACAGCGATATCAAGGAACGCGCCCAGACCTAGACCGGTGCCCTTGAAGCGCTTCATGACATCGGGACCTGTGACGGGATTGAAACGCTCCAGCGCCGTCGGCACGGGCGAGAACGTGTTCGTCTCGTGCTCCATCATGGCGACGACGGCACGTTGGGTCATGACGGAACTCCAGAGAAAAGGGGGGGTCAGACGTAAAGGTTGCCGGTCACCAGGGTCCAGCGCACGAGACCCTTCAGTACCTTGCCCAAGGCCTCGTCGAACGCGTTGACGATAGCATCCATATTGTTGGCGGCAGCCTGGATTTCGGCTTCGAAGCTGGCATTGTCGACGATCGCGCGATCCGGCATCTTGATCAGCTTTACGTTGACCCGGACATGGGCAATCGGGGGCTCGGACTCGAAGTACTCCGCCTGGAACTCGCGAACCTCGGGCAGCAGCACGAAATCACTGCGCAGGCCAGCGGATTGGCGGCCAACCGATGAGATCATGTTGGAGTTCTCGAAACTCTCGACAATAAGGCCCTGAATCATGTCGGGCGCACGGTCGGTCCAGTTGGCGTTCGCGTAGTAGTCGACCTGGATCGGCGTGTACATCAGCGCGATGCGTTGGCTGTTGATTGCAGCCTCGGCATAGGGCTGGTCGACCACAAGCTGCCAGGTCACGGGATAGATGCCGTCGCCGAAGGTGCTCTTGGGCGTCAGGCGATAGAGTGCCGGCGGGTTGTCGACCGCCTGGGTGATGAAGCTGGTACAGCCGCCGAGCATCGCCGATGCCGCCGATGCGGCCGAGAGCTGGAGAAACAGGCGTCGGGTCATGATATCTCCTGCGTTATTGGGCCGAATAGCCGGCCTGATTTCCGCCGAACAGGAAGGCCGCGGGATCACGCTCGAGCTGGATGGCGATCTGGGTCAGGGAAGACACGAGTGTTTGTGCGTCGGTGATCAGCTCGGTCAGTTCGAACAGGCCGTTCTGGGCGAACGCGTTGATCGGCATCTGGTTATCGCGAAGGATTTGTTCGGCGGTGTTGGCGGCAGCCTGCATTGACGCTGCGGCCTGTTTCAAGCTGTCGAGTGTTGCCTGAATATCTGGTTGTGCGTCGGTGAGAGTCGCGTCGGCGGTCTCGAGTGTGCCGCGCAGGGTTTCGAGCGTTTTGTTGGCCTCGTCCATCAGGCTGCCGATGTTGGCGCTGAGGTCGGCGGTGACCTTCTCCAAATTGGCTGTGGTCGACTGAACGCTGGCAAGCGTGGCCTGCGCATCCTGGATCACTGTGCCAATGGCGTCCTTGTGCGCGGCGACCTCGCCGGTGATTGTGCTGACATCGGCGAGGATGTTGCTGACGGCCTGCTGGTTGTCCTCGCTGAGCAGCGCCGAACCACGATTCATCAGTTCGATCGCCGAGTTAACCATGTCGGGTGCAGAGGCAAACACGGCCTGCAGCGCTGATTCGGACGAGGTAATGGTGGCAATCTTCTGGCCCGCCGGGGGAGTCAGTGCCGGCGCATCATTGCTGCCGCCCGTGAGCTGGATGTAGGCCACGCCGGTGATGCCCTGCATTTCGACCGAAGCCGTGGTGTCGGTTCGGACGGGCGTGGTCGACGCGACCTGGAATGTGATCTGAATCTTGTCGATGTCGTTGGGGGCGATCCTGATGTCGGTGACGCTACCGACCGGAATGCCGCGGTAGCGCACTGTGGCATCGGTGCTGAGGCCCGTCACGGAGCCGGAGACAAACATCTGATAGGTGTCGAACTTTACATCACTGGAGAACTTCGCGAGCCAGATCACAAATCCCGCCAGAGCGACCATCAGGATCAGAACGAAGGTGCCGACGAGAGTATAACTAGCGCGTGTTTCCATGACCTCAGCTCCCGAATGCGGCGCGCGCACGCGGTCCGCGGAAGTATTCCTGTATCCAGGGGTGGTCGAGTTTGAGCAGTTCCGGAATCGTGTCGACCACGATCTTCTTGTCGATCAAGACAGCGATACGGTCGCAAATCGCGATCAGGGAGTCCAGATCGTGTGTCACCATCACCACGGTCAGTCCCAGGCTTTGCTGCAGGCTGCGGATAAGCTGATCGAAGTTGGCCGCGCCGATCGGGTCGAGACCGGCGGTGGGCTCATCGAGAAAAACGATTGCGGGATCAAGCGCCAGAGCACGGGCGAGGCCGGCACGCTTGCGCATACCGCCGGAGAGCTGGCCGGGATACTTGTCGCCGGCTTCGACCGGCAGGCCGACCATAGTGACCTTCACCTTGCATATCTCTTCCATCAGCTTGGGAGAAAGATCCGTGTACTCCTTCAGCGGAATCATGATGTTTTCGGCCACGGTAAGCGAGCTGAAGAGCGCGCCGTCCTGGAACAGCACACCCCAGTGGGAGCGCAACTCCTTGGCCTGCTTGTTGTTCAGGCGCTTCGTGTCGCGGCCCAGAACCTCGATGGTCCCGGCCTGGGGATCGCGCAGCCCGATGATGGTGCGCATCAGCACGGATTTGCCCGTACCCGAACCGCCGACCACCCCCAGCACCTCGCCACGCCGGACATCGAGGTCGAGGCGGTCGTGAACGGTCTGGGTGCCGAACCGATTGATCAAACCGCGCAGGCGGATCACGTGACCGTCGTCGATCTCGCTTTCAAGGATAGGTTCGATACGGACGGGCCGGGACATCGTGCTCAGATCCCGATGAACGAGAAGATGACGGAGAAGACGGCGTCGATCACGATCACAAGGAAGATCGACTGGACCACCGCCCGGGTGGTCATCTTGCCGACGCTTTCCGCGCTGCCTGAGACCTTCAGGCCGTTGAAACAGCCGACCATCGCGATGGCAAAGGCGAAGACCGGCGCCTTGATGATACCGACCCAGAACGACCACATCGGGACCGCTCCGTTCAACTGAGTGAGGAACTGTCCGATGGAAAGATCCAGCACGATGGTCGCCATCAGTGCGCCGCCGATCAGGCCGGCCATGTCGGCAAAGAATCCAAGCAGTGGCATGACCAGGACAAGGGCGATCGTGCGTGGCAGCACCAGAAGTTCGATAGGGTTGATGCCGAGCGCACGCATGGCGTCGACTTCCTCATTGACCTTCATGGTACCGATCTGGGCAGCGAAGGCGCTGCCCGAACGGCCGGCAATGATGATGGCTGTCATCAGAATGCCGGTCTCTCGAAGGAAGGAGATGCCAAGCAGATTGACCGTGAAAATCTCCGCGCCGAACCGGCGGAGCTGATCAGCACCCTGGAAGGTGAGCACGACACCGACCAGAAAGGTCAGCAGTCCCACAATCGGCATGGCGTTGATGCCGGTCTGCTCCATGTGGTTGACGATTGATGTGATCTTAAGCCGGCGGGGTTGCAGGAGCGCGCGACCCATGGTGATCGAAAGTTCACCGAAGAAATTCAGCATCGAGAGTGATTCGAGCCAGACCTGATAGGCGTGATAGCCGGTGCGGTCTGCCAGGCGCGAGAACGGTCGGAACTTGCGTATCGTGAGCGGCGGCTGTTCCTCGCACTTGATGATGTGGTGGAAGAGACCGCTGTGGTTGTCACCCAGATGTGAGAACTCTGCCTCGAACCCTTCGCTGCGTAGCCGTTCGCGAAGGCGGAACAGCACCCAGGCACCGGCGGTGTCGAGAAGTTCTATGGTGCCCAGATCGATCGAGACCGGCCGATTGGGTGTCGGCGACAGGGCGCGAACGCTGCTGTCGAGCGCGGAGACAGTCGACAGCGTCCACACGCCGCCGGCCGTGATGACCGACTGGTCATCACTCGCCGTCATTTCAATCCGGCCGCCTGCAGACATGGTCTTGCGGAAAACCCCCGAGCACCCGACTGGTCGGCAGCATAAACCGACGGCCAGTCTTAATGCGAGCCCTGTCAGGCTTCAAAGCGTTCCTTGTAGTGACCGCTCACGACCTGGCTCACGCTCTCGCGGATCCATTCTTCGTTGCACGCCCGGTCGGCAAAGCGATCGGGTCGATAGGGTGCGGGATCGAATCGCGGGGACGGAGTTTCGGTTACGGCATCGGCGAGGACATGGCCCGCCAGGGCCGAAAAGGTGACTCCGGCGGAGTTCATACCGCTGGCGATGAAGAGACCATCAATGCTGCCGTAAGCCCCAAGAAGAGGTTCGCCATCGGAGGTGAAGGTTTCGGGGCCGTTCACAAAGCGGCGCACCGGTGCTTGCTCCAGCGCGGGGAACAGGTTGAAGCCACGCTGGGCGTAAGGGCCGAACTTATCCCAGTTCTCGTTGAGCAGAGAGAAGGAGAAATCGTCGGGAGGCGCTCCGTGCGCCCCCTGCAGCGGCAGTGCGCCTTCGTCGAAGCTGCCGAGCAGCATGTCGCCGACCTCTTCGCGACCGTATATCAGGTCGTCGGGTGAGACGAATGACGGCGTTGTTCTTTCCAGCCGCTGCTCGGGTCGAGCGATCATGTAGAAGTGTTCGCAGCCCCACTGCGGCAACAGCAAACCGAGCCCAGACAAGAGGCGGCGGGACCAGAGCCCGCAACAGACGACCACGGCGTCGACGTCGAGTGGCCCGTCGGTGGTGACAAGGCGTGTGATCTTCGAGCCGCGAACTTCAAGACCGGTCACATTGCAGCCTTCGTGGAGGGTCACACCACGTCTGCGCGCCGCGCGTGCATAGGTCGATGTCAGATCGGCAGGGTTCACGCGTCCTGATTTGCTGTTGAGCCAGGCCCCGGCCAGGCCAGAAGGATCAAGCAGCGGGTGATGAGCCACCGCATCTGCTGGCTCAAGCATAGTGTTGTCGATTCGACGGGCATCGGCGGCGCTCGCCATGGCCCTGAAACTCTCGAGCGTTGCGTCGGTCCGGGCGAGGAACAGACGGCCGGTCCACAGCCATCCGATGTCCTGATCAGCTTCCCTCGCGACCTGCTCCATGGTGTCGTAGAGCGTCAGAATCGAATCATTACCCGGAATCCAGGTGACGTTGCCGGCCGAATGCCATGTGGTCCCGGAGCCCAGCCGGTCGCGTTCGATTAACACAATATCACCGACCTCACGGCATGCGAGGTGCCAGGCAACGCTGGTTCCGATCACGCCGCCGCCGATCACTGCAATTCTGCGTGCCATGGTATACCTCTTGTCCTGATGCAGCATCGCCATCTCGCGCATGTCTTTCAATTCCTACTCCTGCCCTTGCGGTCCATCGCCGGCTTGTGCAGCATCACCGCTGATCTGGCAGGAGTGTGCCGTGCGAGAACGAAGCAATCGGCGTGGAGGCGGACAGGCGCCGACCTTGCGTGTCTGTGTGACTTGCCGATGGCAGGACAGGGAAACCATGGACGACGCGCCGATCCGCCCCGGCCAGCGGCTGTATGATCTTGTTCGGGACGAAGCCGACCCGGATCAACAGCACAGGATTCAGGAGATTGTTTGCCTGACCCATTGCATGAATGCCTGCAATGCCGTGGCGATGCAGCGCGGCAAGACGCCGCTTCTCATGACGCAGATGACGCCCGACCGGGAAACCGCGCGGGCCTTGCTGGCGATTCTGGACCGGTTCGGTGAGTCGTCTGACGGAGTTGTCCCCGATAGTCAGGTGCCCGACGCCATACCACTGGTCCGTCCGCTGATCCCGCCCGGTGTGTCGCGCGAAAGGACACGGTCATGAACGCGATCGGACCGGGAGCGCGTGTCGGGCGTAAGGAAGACCGCCGCTTTCTGACCGGGCAGGGCAACTATGTCGGTGACCTTGAACATCCGGGCATGCTTTTTGTTGCCTTTGTCCGCTCAGACCATGCCCATGGTTCCATTCGATCGGTCGACCTTGATGAGGCACGATCAATGCCGGGAGTGACGGTCGCTCACGACGGGGCGGCTCTCAAGGCGCTGGGTCTGGGCGTCCTGCCGTGCTTCCGTAAGGTCACCGGGCGTGGCGGGGCCAGCATTATTGATCTGCAGCGTGCGCCGGTGGCCGTTGACCGGGTGCGTTACGTTGGTGAGCCGGTCGCGGTGGTGGTTGCGCAAAGCCAGGAGGCGGCTGATGAGGCGGCGTCCCTGATCTCCGTTGAAGTCGATCCGCTGCCTGCCGTGATTGACTTGCGTGAGGCGGTCAAAGCCGGTGCCCCGGTGATTTGGGATGAGATTCCAGACAATCGCTACTTCACCTTCGACTGGGGTGATGCTGAGGCGGCAGAGGCTGCGTTCAGAGATGCGGCGCATGTTGTGTCGATTGATCTCATCAACGCACGGGTGATCCCCAATCCGATCGAACCGCGGGTTTGTGTGGCGCTGCCGGAGGGGGACCGGCTGACACTCCATGCCAACCATCAGAAGCCCCATGACCTCGTGAAGATGATGGCGCCGGTGATTGGGATCGAGCCCAGCTGTATGCGGGTGATTTCGCCGGATGTCGGTGGCGGCTTCGGTGCCAAGCTGTTTCTGTACCCTGAGGAAACGGTTGCGGCCTTTCTGTCGCTGCAGCTCCACGCGCCCCTGCGCTGGGTTGGCACGCGCTCGGAGGCGATGCTGGGCGACGCGCACGCGCGTGATCATGCGACGCATGCCGAGTTGGCACTTGATGATGATGGCACATTCCTGGGCTTGCGCGCCGATGTTCTTGCCGCGCTCGGTGGCTGCGTGAGCTCCTTCGCGCCGGCCATCCCGACGCAGTACCACGCACCCGCCTGCAGCGGTGTCTACCGGATTCCGGCGATGGCAATCGCCGTGCATGGCGTCTTCACGAACACGGCGCCGGTCGACGCCTATCGCGGTGCAGGCCGGCCTGAAGCCGCCTATATCATCGAGCGGCTTGCTGACACGGCGGCGGCCAGGCTTGGCATTGACCGCGATGAGATCCGGCGTCGCAACATGATCCGTCCTGCGGACATGCCCTTCATCACGGCCGGCCGCCTGAAGATCGACACCGGGGATTTCCCGCGTGCGCTTGAGACGGCCATCGAGCAGGGTGACGTCCGGGGTTTTGAGGCGCGCCGGTCGGCGTCCAAACAGGAAAACCGATTGCGTGGCCTGGGCCTGGCCTCCTGGTTCGAGCCCAGCGCAGGCGGCCGACCGGTCAATCCTGATGGCTCGGGCGGTGGAGAGGGCGGTCACGAATATGCCCGGCTGCGGGTGCATCCCGACGGCTCGGCGTCCCTGCAGGTCGGCACCCACAACCACGGGCAGGGGCACGAGACGACCTATGCCCAGATCGCAGCCGATCGCCTGGGTCTGCCACTCGATGCGGTGAGTGTGCGCTACGGCGATACCGACGAGGTCGCCTATGGCGAAGGGTCCTATGGATCACGCGGTATTCACCTCGCAGGCAATGCGGCCGCGGCCGCGACGGACAAGGTGATCGCGAAGGGCCGGAAGATCGCCGCCGATATGCTGGAGGCCGCAGTCGATGACGTGGAGTTTGTCGACGGCAGCTACCGCATTGTCGGCACGGATCGCACCATCGGGTTCCGGGATGTGGCGGCCGGCGCCTACGGCGCAGCGGCACAGGCGGCGGATCTGGAACCGGGGCTCGATGATCATGCCTATTACGTGGGGCACGGTTCGACCTTCCCGGGCGGCTGTCATGTGGCCGAGGTCGAGATCGACCCGGAGACGGGTGTCGTGACTCTCGTGAACTATGTCGTGGTCGATGACGTCGGCGTGGCGGTAAACCCGACCATTGTCGAGGGGCAGATTCACGGTGGCGTTGCCCAGGGCCTGGGGCAGGCGATGTGGGAGGCAACGCGGTACGACGAGAACGGGCAGCTTCTGACCGCCTCCTTCATGGATTACGGTATGCCCAGGGCCGACGATTTGCCGTCGTTTGATATGCAGCTTCTTGAGACGCCCTGCACGACCAATCCGCTAGGTGTGAAGGGGGCGGGGGAAGCCGGATGTGTGCCCGCGCCCTGTGCGATCATCAATGCTGTGGCCGATGCCCTGGGCGTCGAGCACATCGATATGCCGGTCACGCCCCAGACTGTGTGGCGCGCATTGACCCGAGCCTGACGTAAGATGGGTCCTCTCGCTGCGGCCCTGGCGCTGACGGCTGCGGCGCTTCACGCCAGCTGGAATGCGATGGTCAAGGCGAACCCCGACCGATTCGCCGTGATGGCCGTGATTGCACTGTTCGGCTGTTTCGCCGGACCGGTTCTGATCGCCATTGGCGGTCATCCATCGGCCGAGGCGATCCCATTCCTCGCCATGTCGATGGTCATACACATCGGCTACTACATCTTTCTGATGCATGCCTACCGGGTCGCTGACCTGAGCCACGCCTACCCGCTGGCGCGCGGCTCTGCGCCGCTTCTGGCGACCTTGGGCGGGATCGTCCTGGCCGGGGATCAGGTCAGCGCGGTGTCGTTCGGCGGAATTGTCATCATCTGCGGCGGCATCGTGATGATGTCGCTGCAGTTCAATGTCCGTGAGCTGGGATGGAGCGGGTTGGGGTGGCCTTTGGCCACCGGCCTGATGATCTCGTCTTACACGGTGGTCGACGGCATGGGCGTGCGGGTCTCCGACAGTCCTCTGGGCTATATCGGCTGGCTGTTCATGATCAATGGAATTCCCTTTGCTCTCTGGCTGGTCGTACGAGAGGGCAGGGTTGGTGTACGACGCCTGGGCAACGCCTGGAAAATCGGTGCGCTGGGCGGCCTGATGAGCCTCGCGGCCTATGCTCTGGTGATCTATGCCATGAGCTTTGCGGCGATCGGAGCCGTGGCTGCGTTGCGCGAAACCAGTGTGCTGCTGGCAGCGGTCATCGGCACATTCCTGTTAAAGGAGCCCTTTGGCGGACGGCGCACCCTTGCGGCTGCCATTGTGGTGGCGGGTTCGACGCTTCTGTATCTCGGGCGTTAGGCACTATATTTATGCGATTGCGAACTATTCGCAAACAAGACTTGATCAACTAATCCCTTTCATTTGTGAAAACTTGCCCTTATCATGTACAGCAACGACGAAAACTGTCATGTGGGGAGGGCATTCATGCACAAATCACTCAACATCGACCCGGGCAAATGTACGGGTTGTCTCCAGTGCGAACTAGCGTGTTCGCTGGACAATGAGGGGTCCTTCAATCCCTCGAAATCGCGGATCAAGATCTTCACCTTCGAAGACAAGGGACGCTTCGTTCCATACACCTGCACCCAATGCGCGGAAGCCTGGTGTGCGGAGGCCTGTCCGACTCACGCAATTTCGGTCGACAAGGCAACGGGCGCGAAGGTCGTTAGCGACGCGCTCTGTGTCGGCTGCAAGGTCTGCACCATCGCGTGCCCCTTCGGCACGATCAATTTCAACGCCGACACGGGCAAGGTCGTGAAATGCGATCTGTGTGAGGGCGAGCCCGAGTGCGCCAAGGCGTGCCCGACTGACGCCATCACCTATGTCGACGCCAACTGGACAGGCCTCGACAAGATGCGCGCATCGGCGGCCAGCGCCGACGCTGCGGCAAAGGCCTAAGGGAGGAGCGGAACCATGGCATGGGCTGGAAAAATCCTGCGGGTGAACCTGACAGAAGGCTCCTGTGAATCCGAGCTGCTGAATATGGAATGGGCGCACGCCTATCTCGGTCAACGCGGTCTGGCGACCAAATATCTCGCCGAAGAGATCGATCCCAAGGTCGATCCGATGGCACCCGAAAATAAGCTGATCATGGCGACCGGTCCGCTGACCGGAACCTGCGCTTCCACGGCGGGCCGTTACTCGGTCATCACCAAGGGTGCATTGACCGGTGCGATCGCCTGCTCGAACTCCGGTGGCTTCTTCGGTAACGAGATGAAGAACGCCGGCTGGGACATGATCATCTTCGAGGGCAAGTCGCCCAACCCTGTCTACCTGATGCTCGAGAACGACAGCGCCACCCTGTGTGACGCGTCGGCCCACTGGGGCACCTCGGTCTGGGATACCGAAGAAGCGATCAAGGAGAACCACGGCGATCCGATGATTCGCGTGGCGTCGATCGGTGTGTCGGGCGAGAAGGGCGTAAAGTACGCCTGTGTCGTCAACGACATGCACCGCGCGGCCGGCCGTTCGGGTGTCGGCACGGTGATGGGTTCCAAGAACCTCAAGGCCGTGGCGATCCGTGGCACCAAGGGGGTCAACGTTAAGAATCCTAAGCGCTTCATCGAGGCGACCAATGCCGCCAAGAAGGTGCTGGCCGACAACGCCGTCACCGGCCAGGGTCTGCCCGCGATGGGCACCCAGGTGCTTATGAACGTGATCAACGAGGTTGGCGCGCTGCCGACCCGCAATCACCGTGACAGCCAGTTCGAAGGCGCCAACAACATCGGCGCCGAGGCCATGGCCGAGGTCCGCGAGAGCGACGGCAAGCCGAACCTGGTGACCAACGCGGCCTGCTTCGGCTGCACCATCGCCTGTGGCCGTATCTCCGAGATCGACCGTACGCATTTCTCGGTCGCCGAGCGTCCCGAGTATCAGATCATCTCCGGTGGTCTTGAGTATGAGGCGGCCTGGGCTCTGGGTGCGGCGACCGGTGTTGACGATCTTGAAGCGCTGACCTTCGCCAACTTCATTTGCAACGAGCAGGGTCTTGACCCGATCTCGTTCGGCGCCACGGTGGGTGCTGCGATGGAGCTGTTCGAGGACGGTGTGATCACGACCGAACAGACCGGTGGCATCGACCTCAAGTTCGGCAATGCCGAGGCGCTGTGCGCCGTGGCGGAGCTGACCGGCAAGGGCGAGGGCTTCGGTGAGGAGATCGGCCTTGGTTCCAAGCGTCTGTGCGAGAAGTACGGCCGTCCGGAACTGTCAATGTCGGTCAAGGGCCAGGAGTTCCCGGCCTATGACGGCCGCGGCATTCAGGGTATGGGCCTGACCTACGCCACCTCGAACCGCGGCGCCTGCCATCTGCGGAGCTACACGGTGGCCTCCGAGATTCTCGGCATTCCTGAGAAGACCGACCCGCTTGAGTCCGAAGGCAAGGCAGGCCTGGTCCGTGCTTTCCAGGACGCTACGGCCGCCGTGGACTCCTCGGGCATGTGCGTCTTCACCACCTTCGCCTGGACGCTGGAGGACTTTGCTCCCCAGATTGATGCGGCTTGCGAGGGTGAGTGGACCGTGAATCGCCTCGCGGAAGTCGGCGAGCGGGTCTGGAACCTCGAGCGTAAGTTTAATCTGGCAGCGGGCTTCACCGGCAAGGACGACACCCTGCCGGAGCGTCTGCTGAAGGATGCGGCTAAGACAGGTCCCGCCGAAGGCAAAACTAGTGGTCTCGAGACCATGCTGCCGGAGTACTATGAGATCCGCGGCTGGACACCCGATGGTATCCCCAGCAACGAGACGCTCTCGCGCCTCGGGGTCTGACCCCTTAGCCCTCGGACTTTGAAACGGTTGGGGGCGATTGCGTGGTGCAGTCGCCCCATTCCTTATCCGACACCAGCGATCATGGCTCCGTTATCATGCAGGTCACGCTCAAGCTCTTCGCTTCCTTGGCTCCCTTCATGCCAGAGGGCGCCAAGGACAATGCCGTCGGAATTGAGGTCGATGAGGGCACAACGATCAACCAGGTCTTCGACCGCTATCAGGTGCCGCACAAGATGGCGCATCTGGTGCTGATCAACGGTAGCTACATCGCTCCGCCCGACCGTGCGACGCGCGCGTTGGCGGAAGGTGATGCCCTGGCCGCCTGGCCGCCGGTTGCGGGCGGATGAGCGAGACGGTGTTCACGATGGTCAAGGATATGGCCATCACCGTGCCGGACTTCTTCCGGCTTCTGCCGAGAGCACTTGACGAACGGAACCACACGATCACCGGCTACACCGTCTCCGTTGGCACCGCGGACAAGGGCGTGGTGATCGCCATCGAGCCCGTCGTACCCCGGCGCATTGCGTTGATTGTCGTGGAACGATGCACGGTGACGCTGACCTTCACCGGCATGGCCGAGGAAGAGCGCGATGCCTTCCTATTCCGCTTCGACCGGGCCTACCAGCGCGGTGGCGGCTGACGGTCGCGGCAATCCCTAGACCAGCCGACCCAGCCGCACCGCGGTCTTGCCTTTCACGGGCTCGCGGGCGGGCATGATCATGACGCAGTTGGCGTAAGGGGTGCGGACCTTCCTGCCGTCGTCGGTGCCGATCAGGGTGCCCTCGTCCGGCACGATCTCGAAACCCTCGAACACACGATCGAAGACGAAGTTGTCGGTCTCGACAGTCACGGGGCCGGACACCTCGATGAAGAGCTGCTCTTCATCGTTGGTTTCGCCGAGGTGCTCTGCAAGGAACGTCGGATCGATGGCATCGTGGTGGCGCAGGAACCGTAGGCTGGTCTCGACCGCGATATCGGCGGCTTCCTTATAGAAGTGATAGCCGCATTCGACGAGGCAGGCGGCGCTGTCCCGCGAGGGATCATCGAACTGGGCGTAATCGCGAATGCGCTTGCCGGCGGCATGACCCGCATCGATCACGACATGGCGCGGCGCACCGATCGCAGCCGAAAGGGTCCGGCCCTTCGCTTGCGAACCGGCCAGCAGCATGGCGGGCTGGGGCAGTTCCACGGAGTGGATGTCGAGCATGTGGTCGACCGTGTCGACGACCGGCCGCATCGCCCGGCCGCGTGTGAGCTCCCGGCTCTCGCGCGGGCCGTCGAGTGTCGCCTCGTTCCAGATCCGGTTGAAATCCTCATCGACGTAGCGTGAAGCGTAGGGATAGTCCGCATTGAAGCTCTCGTAGGCATCGATGTTGGCGAACGACAACGTGAGCTTGCCACGTGTCGGGCGGACATCCTTCTCGAACAGAAACCGCAGGGCATGCGCGCCACAGACCTCGTTGCCGTGGGTCAAGGCGTTGATCATCAGATGCGGTCCTGCGACGCCGCTGTCGAAGATCGTCATGTAGTCGACGCCCGTGTTGCCCGCCTTGTAGGGCGTGATGTCGCAGGGCAGGAGATCGACGCCGAAGGCTGCTGCGGCGTTGCTTGTGGCTGTCATGAGGACTCCGTGGTTGGGCGAAAGGGAGGAGGTGAGGAAAGAGGAAGCCCAAATATGAGGAGGCTATTCGTTTTGACGAAAACGGCGTCTGAACCTCGTGAGCATACGGCTCACTTCGTCCAAAAGTTTGTGTATGTTCTCGGTTTCCTTCGATGTCATCCAATTGAGTTCTTCGGAAAGGGGAAGGAGAGTTTCGGTCTCGGCGAGAGAGCTATTTGCGATGGCAAGAAAATGGGCTGTATCACGACGGGTCTCGCGGGCCCATCCTTCGGCGATATTGGCGGGGATCGAGACAACGGCACGAGTTAGCTGAGATCGCATCCCATACGTTTCTTCGCGGGGAAGCTGTGGCATGATTCCGTATACGGTCTTCTCTGCTGCCATCGACTTCTGCCACATGACGAGAGACTTGTAGTCGGGGCCGGCAGACTTTTGTTGGCTTTCCACCATCGCTCCTCTTTCCTCTTTTCCTCTTTTCTCCTCACCCTCAGGTTTCAAACTGTTCCTTGAGGATGCGTTCCTCGAGGTTGTGTTCGCGGTCGAACAGAAGGGTCACGGCGCAGCTTTCGTCGGCACGGATGTCAACGTGGACGACGTCCCGGACTTCGGTGGAGTCGGCGACGGCACTGACCGGACGTTTGGCGTGGTCGAGCACGTCGAAGCGGACCTCGGTGTCTTCAGGCAGGATCGCGCCACGCCAGCGGCGGGGACGGAAGGCGCTGATCGGCGTGAGCGCCAACGTGCGGGAGCCGATCGGCAGGATCGGGCCGTGGGCCGAGAGGTTGTAGGCCGTGCTACCGGCGGCCGTGGATACCAGAACGCCGTCACACATCAGCTCCTTCATGCGCACGACGCCGTCGACGCTGACCTGGACCTTCGTGGTCTGGCGCGTTTCGCGGAATAGCGCGACCTCGTTGATGGCGACGGCTTCGTGGCAGGTCCCGTTGATGTCGGTGGCGGTCATGCGCAGGGGATGCAGCACGGTGCTCTGCGCGGCCTGGATTCGCTTGATCAGCCCTTCGGGTTCATAGGCGTTCATCAGGAAGCCGACCGATCCGCGGTTCATGCCGTAAACGGCAACATCCTTGCCGAAACACTGGTGCAGGGTTTCCAGCATGAAGCCGTCACCGCCGAGCGCGACGATGACATCGGCCCTGGCCGGATCACGGGTGCCATAGAGCTCTTCCAGCCGTGCGCGGGCACGGCGGGCCTTGGGTGCGCTGGACGCGACAAAGGCGATTTTCGGCTTGGCCAACGGGCGGCCTCCGGGTGAGAGATGCGGCACTATAGAGGTGAAGGGGAGTTGGCGGAAACGGGGAAGGGTGCCGTTGTTCCGTTCGACAGCAGGGGATGAACTCTCGGTTTTTCGAATTCAACGCCATGCACCGTAGCTGTGGTTCGCCCCTGCGGGCCGAAATCAACAAAGTGAATGGGTCCAATCATCGGAGTCCTGTCGAGTCATGTCGGCCGCTGCGGAAGCGGGTTTCGGGGTTGCTTGTTGCCATCGTTCTTTCATATAGGAACAAAAGGAGACATTGGTAATCCTGACGGTCCCTTCATGTGGATTTGACGTGCCTCGGCAAGGACCGTGGGGCAGACTTCGGCCAACCGCGAGGAGGTTGCATGAACATGGTTTGGGGCCGTTGGGCTGGAGCGCTGATTGTCGGGCTGGTGCTTGTGATGTCGGGACCTGTGCTGGCGCAGGATGAGGACTCGGAGGCTCTCGCCGAGCCGGCGACAGAAGAAAGCAACGACCGGCACGAGGGTTATTACTACCCCGAACCTCAGACCTTGGAGGTCTATGTCGCACGGGCCCAGACCCTGCCCGACAGTGATCGCGCCCGGCGCCTGGGGTTTGTGACGCTGCTGGCAACCCAGCAGCTTCAGGCGCCGTATTCACCGGGGCTCGCGATTTTCGCCAAGGGTGAGGAGGCGGAAAAGCTGATCATGGTGGCGCTGAAGGACGAGCTGTTCGACAGCATTTACAGGATGCGCGGCGTGCTCGCGATGATGACCGCCTCGGCTAGGACCTCCGAGCTGTTCCGCAGCTACAACGTGCAGGACATCTTCACCTTTTTCGATCTTTTGAAGCTGATGGGTTTTGAGAAGGTGACCCTGACCAACGGGCGCGATCTTGCCCATGTGGTCTATCTCGAGTGACCTGACGCAACGTTCAGGGGGGTACCGATGCCGCGCTTTGCCGCCAATCTTTCGACCATGTTCGGCGAACTGCCGTTTCTCGACCGCTTCGCTGCCGCCGCTGCCGCTGGGTTCAAGGCGGTCGAGGTGCAGGAACCCTATGAACATCCCGCCGATCAGGTGAAGGCCGCGTTGGATGCGGCCGGGCCGGAGATGGTGCTGACCAATGTGCCCGGCGGCAACGCTGCGGCGGGCGACAGCGGCCTTGCCGCTTTGCCGGGCCGCGAGCGGGACTTTGCCGTCACCATGGAAACCGCGCTGGCCTATGCCGCCGTGACCGGCAGCCCCCGGCTTCACGTGATGTCGGGCAACCTGCCGTCGGGCGCCAGCATCAACGATTGCGAGGAGGTTCTGGTTTCGAATCTCAGGATGTGCGCCAGGCAGGCCGCGGCCCAGGGCGTCATGCTCCTGATCGAGCCGATCAATACCCAGGATTCGCCAGGCTACATCATGAGCCGCCAGAGCCAGGCTCGCCGGATCGTCGAGGCCGTGGCCGAAGACAACGTGCGTATCCAGTTCGATTTCTATCATTGCCAGATCATGGAGGGGAATCTGGTGCGCCACTTCACCGAACAGCTTCCCCTGATCGGCCACATCCAGATCTCCGACAATCCCGGCCGCCACGAACCCGGCACCGGCGAGATCAACTACCCCTTCATCTTCGACGCCATCGACGCCTCCGGCTACGACGGCTGGGTCGGCGCGGAGTACCGCCCGAAGGGGGAGACGGTGGAGGGACTGGGGTGGTTTGAGGCAGCTCGTGATCGATAGTCAGAAGGGTGATTAGAGCCAAGAAGCAATGTCCCCCTGTCCGTGGAGGATAAGCCAGACTTCGATTGTCTCGACTGAATCGAGATGGGGGAACTTTCCACATCGGCGGTATCTGAGGCCGGGCAGTCCGAGCAATTGAGCATAATGTGGCTAGCTTGCTCCTGGCTTCTCTTTGATTTGCCGGATGACGCTGCGCAGCGAGTCAGCAAACTCCTGAGCGAAGTTGGCGCTGGCTTCGACAAGATAGTAGGCAACTGCGTCTCTAGCGTCGCTCCTTGCGATGTCGCTGAGATAGATCAGTCTCTCAGTCACTGCGTTTCGTGTGCTTCGACCTGCTCGTCTATGAAGGCTTTCATGGATTCGGGGAGGGAGATGTTCATCGTGCTCATGGCACGGCGTTAGCAAAATTTAGCAAATTTTGCCAAACCGGCGCTCGCCTACCCCCCTGTCACACTCATGTGCCGTGAGACAGCCGGTTTGTTGCTGCGGCGGTCGATGACGAAGTCGTGGCCTTTGGGTTTGCGGCCGATGGCTTCGTGGATGGCGTTAATGAGGAGTTCGTCGCCTTCCGAGGCGCGCAGGGGCACCTTGAGGTCGGCGTTATCGTCCTGGCCCAGGCACATGTAGAGCATGCCGGTGCAGGTGAGCCGCACGCGGTTGCAGGATTCGCAGAAGTTGTGGGTCATCGGCGTGATGAAGCCCAGCCGGCCGCCGGTTTCTTTCACCCGCATGTAGCGGGCCGGGCCACCGGTCTTGTAGTCGATGTCCTCCAGGGTCCAGCGTTCGCGCAGGTTCGAGCGGAGGACCGAGAGCGGCAGGTACTGGTCGATCCGGTCGCCGTCGATTTCGCCCAGCGGCATGGTTTCGATGAAGGTGAGGTCAAAACCCTGATCGCCGCACCACTGGATCATGGGGTCGAAGTCGACCTCGTTGACGCCCTTCATGGCGACAGCATTGAGCTTGATCTGCATCCCGGCCTTCCTGGCGGCCGCGATGCCTTCCATCACCTTGTCGTAGTAACCCCAGCGCGTGATGGCCTTGAAGCGGTCGCGGTCGAGCGTGTCGATCGACACGTTGATCCGGCGCACACCGCAGTCGTAGAGCTCGTCGGCGAAGCGTGAGAGCTGGCTGCCGTTGGTGGTGAGGGTGAGTTCCTTCAGGTCCCCGGTTTCAAGATGACGGCCCAGGCTGCGGAAGAGCTGCATGATGCCCTTGCGCACCAGAGGCTCACCGCCGGAGATGCGGATCTTGTCGGTGCCGAGCTTGACGAAGGCACTGCCCAGACGGTCAAGCTCCTCCATCGTGAGCAGGTCTTTCTTGGGCAGAAACGTCATGTCCTCGGACATGCAGTAGACACAGCGGAAGTCACAGCGGTCCGTAACGGAGAGCCGGATATAGCTGATCTCGCGGCCGAAGGGGTCGACGAGCTGGGGCATGGGAACCTGCACAGTTTGGAAAGCTATGACTAGAATATAGGGAGGCGAAGGCGAGGCGTCCATGGCGGGCCTCCGGCCAAGACAGGAGCCCACACGCCCGGAGGATGCAGAAACGCGCTGTCAGCGTGTTTCTGCCTGACTTCCGGGATATGGGCCCCTGCCGGCGCAGCGGCTCAGGTTGTTGGTCGGGCTGCAGTTTGGGTCCCTATGTCGAACTGAAGGATAACAGGTGAGGGAAGACTGCTCAGTCGGCCTCGCTGTCGTGTTCGGCGACCAGCTCACGGAACCTCGGAATCAGCTCGTGGCCGTAGGCCTCCGCGTCGGGAAGCGGGTCCCAGCCGCGGATCAGGATGCGGCTGGCGCCGAGCTTGTAGTAGGCGAGCAGGGCCTTTGCGACGGTCTCGGGTGTGCCGACCAGGGCGGTGGTGTTGCCGTGGGCGCCGGTGGCGGTGGCCAGCGGCATCCAGAGGCAGCTGTCATAGACATCCTGTCTGGCGGCGGCTTCGAGCAGTCGCTGGGAGCCGCGGTTCTCCGGCTGGTTGTCGTAGTCACGTGCCTTGGCTGCAACAACACCGTCGAGCACGGCATGAGCCTTGTCCCAGGCCTGGTCTTCCCTGTCGGCGATGATCGGGCGGACAGAGACGGAAAAGGTGAGGGGGGTGGTTCGCTCGCCGCCGGCTGCACGAATACGCTCTATGATGGTGGCCGTGTCGGCCAGTGGTTCACCCCAGAGCATGAAGACGTCGAGGCACGGTGCGAGGGTTTCGAGCGCCGCCGTTGATCCGCCGCCACCGAAGAACGGCATGCGTGGCTGTTGCACACAACGTATGTCGGAGAACCCGCCCACGACGCAATAGTGCACACCGTCGAAGTCGAACGGCGTGTCCGAGGTCCAGCTCTGCTCCATGACCGCCATATACTCGGCCATCCGAGCATAGCGGCTGTCCTTGTCGAGGAAGTCGCCGTCGGTTGCCTGTTCGGCATCGTTGCCGCCGGCGATCATGTGGACCGCCACGCGGCCGCCGGTGAAGTGATCGAATGTGGCGAATTTGCGGGCGGCCAGCGTCGGTGCGATGAAACCGGGCCGGTGGGCGATCAGGAATCGCAGGCGCTCGGTGACCGTGGCGGCGTGGGCGGCGACAAGAAAGCCGTCCGGCGCGCCCGCGAAGTAACCGACCAGCGCCGTGTCGAAGCCTGACGCCTCGTGAACGGTGGCTGCGGCCTCGATGGCCTGTTTATCGAACACCGGCCCCTGTTTGCCCAGGAGTTCGGAATCAATCTGGTGATTGACCCAGCCGATCAGTTCGACGGGCATGGCCTAGAGCACCCGCCAGACCCAGCAGCGGTGACGGATGTGGGGCTCTGAGGCAATCGACGGGAAGGGCTCACCGGCTTTGACCAGCTCCCACTTTCCCGCGTCGACCAGCTCCTGCTGCCTGGCGGAGAAGTCGGGCGGCTCTTCGTCGGAACGGAGGGTGTAGAGGATCAGGCCGCCGGCGCGGGTGATGCGCAGCAGTTCGTCGAACGATGAGGCCGGGGCATGGTTGGGTGTGAAGACGCCGCAGGCCGTGGTAGCTCCGAACACGCTGTTGGCGTATCCGAGCGGTTTTCCCAGTTCCATCACCCGGCAGTGGCTGTAGATGCGTTTGCGTCGGGCGACCTCGAGCATGCCGGGTGAGAGGTCGTTGGCGCTCATGTCGCGATAGCCGGCTTCTGCCAGCAACTCGCCGAGCAGACCGGTTCCGGCACCCGCGTCACAAATTCGCGTGCGTTTGTCGACATGGCGTTCGACGACCTTGGCGAGTTCGATGTGCCCGGTCCAGCCGACATCGTCGGTCATGGCTGCGTCGTAGACGCCGGCGCTTTCGTCGTAACGCTCGACCAGCGTGTCCTGGTCTTTCGCGCCATAAAACACCTTGGGATCGGCCTTGGCATGTTCGTGGCGGATGGGCATGACGCCCCCTTCAGCACTTTCGATCGCAGTCTGCCGCAGTTGCCCGCGTTTGGGAATTGCGCTGACAGCATGGCGCTGATTGACTGCGTGCGGCAAGGATGGCTGCGGGGTGCGTGATGTCCGACACGATGACAGGGGAACACCGGCTGGCGCCGATGCTGGCACCACGCTCGGTGGCGCTGGTGGGTGCTTCGGAGCGCGAGGGCTCGGTCGGGCGATTGATGGTCGAGGTGCTCCAGGCCGGAGGCTTCGAAGGCGAGATCCATGCCGTGAATCCGCGTTATGAGCGTGTTCTGGAACTTCCGTGTGTGCCGAGCGTTGCCGAACTTCCAGGGCCGCCCGATCTGACGGTTCTCTCGGTGGCCGCTCATCGCATGGAACAGACAATGGCCGATGCCATTGCTGCGGGTGCGCGTTCGGCCGTCGTGTTTGATCCGTGTTTTTATGAGGGCGACGAAGCGCCGCTCCTGCTGGACCGGCTGAAGGGGCTGGCGCGGGAGAGCAGGTTCCCGGTGTGTGGCGGCAACGGCATGGGCTTCATCAACTATGACAGCCGGACCTGGGTGAGTTTCCAGGAACCGGTGTTCACCATGCCCGGCGGGATCGCCATGTTCTGTCATTCCGGCTCTGTCTTTGCGCTGGTCTTGAACGGAGCGCGGCGATACCGGTTCAACATGGTGGTGAGCCAGGGCCAGGAGATCGGGGCGACGGCGGCGGACTACATCGATTATGCCGTGGAACAGCCGACAACGCGGGTGATCGGGTTGTTCCTGGAATCAGTGCGTGATCCCGAAGCGTTTGTGGCGGCACTGGAAAAGGCGTCCGCGCGTGGTGTGCCGGTGGTGATCAACAAGGTCGCGCGAACGGAAAAGAGCGCTGCGCTGGCGGCGACCCACTCCGGCGCGATCGCCGGCAGCGACAGTGCGTTCCGAGCGTTGTGCGATCGTTACGGCGTGGTGCTGTGTGACGAGATCGATACCATGATGGCGACACTCCAGATCATGGCGCAGGAACGTCGTCCCGGACCGGGTGAATTGGGCGTGGTGACGGATTCAGGGGGCTTGCGCGAACATCTGATCGATGTTGCCGACGACATGGGCGTTCCCTTTGCGACGCTGACCGAGGAGACCACGGCAGCGTTGCGCGAAACGCTGGCGTTTGGCCTGGAGCCGGTCAACCCGATGGATGCGGCGGGCCCCCTGACGGCTGATTTCATAGAACGTCTCAACAAGGCGTCGCTGACTCTTGCCAGCGATTCCAACGTGTGTGTGATGGCGCATGAACTTTTCATCGACGACCACCACTGCTTCTATCCCGAAGCGATCGACTATGTCGCGGAAATGGCGAGGGAGACCGGCAAACTGCATCTGGTCTTCAGTTCCCTGGGGGTCTCTGAGAACGGTGTATCAGCCGAGAAGCTGGAGAATTCCGGTGTGCCGCTGCTGAGTGGCGCCCGGCCCATGCTGGCAGGCGTGACCAACGCTCTGGCCTGGCGTGATCATCAGGCGCGCGGTGATGACGCTCCGGAGCGTGTCGAAGAGACGGTAGTGGCCACATGGCGTGCGCGGCTGAACTCGGCGCTGGATGAACACGAGGCCCTGGCCATGATGGCGTCGTTTGGTGTGCCTGTGGTGCGTTCGGCCGTCTGCGAGACCGCTGATGCCGTCGCGGCTGGTGCGGCCGAGATCGGCTATCCCGTCGTGCTGAAGACCGCCATGCCCGGCGTCCAGCACAAGTCGGATGTGGGCGGTGTGGTTGTCGGTCTGGCGGACGCGGCCGCCCTGGCGGATGCCTATGACGATCTGGCAGCCAGGCTGGGCCCGCGTGTCGTGGTGTCGGCCATGGCATCGAAAGGCGTGGAGATCGCGCTCGGTATGGTGCACGATCCGCATTTCGGCCCGATGGTCATGGTCGGTGCCGGGGGTGTTCTGGTCGAGGTGCTGAATGACCGGGCCTTTGCCCTGGCACCGTTTGGCGTCGATGAGGCCCGGCGTCTGCTGAGCCGGCTGAAGATCATGCGGCTACTGGAGGGTGTCCGTGGTGAACCAGCCGCCGATCTCGACAGTCTTGCCGAGAGCATTTCACGCTTCTCCGTGCTGGCGGCGGAGCTTGGGGATGTGATCGCGGAGATGGACATCAACCCCGTGATTGCCGGGCCTCAAGGCACGCTGGCGGTCGATGCCCTGGTGGTGACTTGAACGCTTCTTTGCGTCTGGCTCCTTGGCGTAGGGCCAGGGGATCACCATACTTGTTGGCATGAGCGAGTTTCTGGTCAAACCGGACCCCGGCGATGCGCGGCTGACGCGCCGTGTGGAGGGGACCGATCACGAAGGCAAGGCGGTCGAGGCTTCGGTGCCGATGGAGCGGCCGCTGACGCTGTTCCTGAATGGTCAGGAGATCGTCACCATGATGACGATCGGCGACCATCCGGAATGCCTGGCTGTGGGTTACCTGCTGAACCAGGGCATGCTGCGGGCCGACGATACGATCACGGCGATCGACCATGATGACGAGATCGAGACAGTCGTGGTGCGGACCGAACGGAAGACCGATTACGAAGACAAGCTGAAGAAAAAGACGCTGACGTCGGGCTGCGCCCAGGGAACGGTGTTCGGTGACCTGATGGATGAGATCGAGGCCATCAGGCTCGATTCGGATGCCGAAGTGAGAACGTCGTGGCTCTATGCGTTGTCGAAGACGATCAACACGACGCCGAGCCTCTATCTCAAAGCCGGGGCGATTCACGGCTGTGTGCTGTGCGAGGGCGACCGGTCGCTGATCTACATGGAAGACGTCGGCCGCCACAACGCGGTCGACAAGATCGCGGGTTACATGGCGCTCAACGGCATCGGGCCCGAGGGCAAGATCTTCTACACGACGGGCCGGTTGACCAGCGAGATGGTGATCAAGACGGCCAAGATGGGCATTCCCATCCTGGTCTCCCGTTCGGGCTTCACTGTCTGGGGCGTCGATCTGGCACGCCAGCTCGGTATGACGCTGATCGGGCGGATGAAGGGTAAACGGTTCCTCGTTCTGTCCGGCGAGGAGCGGTTGCGCTACGACGCCGATCTGGCCCATATCGGGGATCAGGGAACCACGCCATCAACGCAAGAGAGCGGGCGATGACGGTTGACAAGACAGCAGCGGAGAGTGTGGTCGGCGTGGTGCTGGCCGGAGGTTTGGCACGGCGCATGGGCGGTGGCGACAAGGGACTGCTGGAACTTGACGGACGGCCGATGCTGGACCATGTGATCGAGCGCCTGTGTCCGCAGGTCCGCATGATGGCGCTGAATGCGAACGGTGATCGTGAGCGTTTCAGCCGCTGGGGCCTTCCCGTGACGCCCGATGTGCTGCCCGGCAATCCCGGCCCGCTGGTCGGCGTGCTGACAGGGCTCGACTGGGCCTTCGCAAACCTGCCGGGCATCGACTGGGTCGTCACCGCGCCCACGGATGCACCATTCCTGCCCCACGATCTGGTGAGCCGTATGGTTGAAGCCGTGGCGGCCGAGGAGGCCGATATGGCCTGCGCTGTCTCAGGCGATCGCCGTCATCCGGTGGTCGGCCTGTGGCCGGTAGAGCTGCGCAACGACCTGCGCCGTGCGGTGATCAAAGAAGAGGTGCGCAAGGTCGATGTCTGGACCGGGCGCTACACGGTCGCCAATGTCGCCTTCGACACTGAGCCGGTCGATCCGTTCTTCAACGCCAATGACGCCGACGACCTTGCAGCCGCGCAGGCGCTTGTGTCCGGGACTTAATCAACAACGTCTAATTTGCCGCACGGACGGCACTAACCTAGACTTTCGACATAGATAGAGTCGCTCGATATCGTGGACTGTTGGCAGGCTGCGCAGCCTTGCTAGCCGCGGCCTGTTCGACTACCGCCGTAGACCGGGACGAGCCAGACTACAACCACGCCAGCTACGTCTTTGATCTCGGGATTTGCAACACTAACGATCTCGTGGTGAACGCCCTCGAGGGAACCGGCAAGGTACTGGTGACCACCGGTGCCGGATTTCTCTACGGCGCAGGCATCGCGTCGAACGGGACACGGCACACGTACTACCACGGCGACAGCGCGTCGGTTTATGCCGCGACGGTGCTGGTGGGCGGGTCAATCGGCGCTGCAGTGGGCGTAGGCTACGGCGTCTTCGTCGCGTTCGATGAGATCACGCTGGCAACCGACCGCTGCATGAAAGAGCAGGGCTACATGCTGTTGTCCGACCCCAGTCAATAGCCCGTGTTGCTGGAGCAGTCCCCCGGGACATCGTTCGGACCAAGGCTGTTCATGACAGAGATGGCCTGCCAGTAGGGGCTTTGCGCCAGCTGGCAGCGAAAATTTGTCCGGAAGTCCTCCTTGCCCTCGCGCCCGTGCGGCCAGCCGTTCTCAAAGAACTCCCAGGCTAGTTCATTGTGGCCGGTGTAAATGAGATCAAGCATCTCGCGCCAGAGATCGGGATCCATCTGATCAGCAGTCCACTGGTCGCTTGCAGCCACGGCGTCGGCCTTCTGCTTCAGGCCTTCCGCCGACGGCACCGGGGTCGCCATCAGGTCGGTGGCGGGTTCATAGGCATCGCCGTTCCAGGCCAGGAGTATGGTGGGATCGGGCAAGGCGGCAAAGTAGATGTTCCAGTAGGCGAAGGTGTTGTCGCCGGTTTCGATCACCAGAGCGGTCTGAGCATCGTAGGCCACGAAGCGCCCGCTGGAATCGTGCGTCTCGACCGCTGCGAGTTGCTTGACCTCGGGGGGCAACGCGAAGACGTGGTAGGTCGAGCAGCAATGGGCTCCGCCGGAATACGCCGAGACCACCATGTTGGGTGCGCCGTCACCGGTGATGTCGGTCCCGGTCCCGGCTGGTGTGCGGAAGTCATCTCCGAACTGCAGGCTGTAGGCGCTCAGTGTCCACGCGAGACTTCCGCTGTCGAGGATCATCAGGACGTCGATGCGGATATCCGCAAAATGAGCGATGGCGACGGTGACATCATCGTTCACCGTTTTGGTGTCGAGTGATTTAGGCTCCTGAGCCCGAGAAGTTTAGGCGGCCGCCGTCAACAGGAGCGGTATCAGGAGGCAGAGGGCGAAACGCGACATCATCGAGACTCCGACGGTCGGGTGGTGGTGTCGCCGCGCACTGCAGCAGCGTCTAATCGCGATAGCAGCCGGGGTCGGTGCTGACCAGCGGCTTTTCCCTGTTCGCGTTCGGGGGAGCCATGCCAGATTGCCGTCCATGGAATCCTGGAACCCAGAGGTCGTGGCCCTGACCGTCCTTGCCTTTCTGCTGGCAGGAACCGTGAAGGGTATCGTGGGATTCGGTCTGCCGACGGTGGCGCTGGCCGTGATGGCGCTGGTGACCGGCGTGCTGGAGGCGATGGTGTTGATACTGGCGCCGTCGTTTGTGACCAACGCCCGGCAGGCGCTGGCGGGCCGTGATCTGGCTGCGATCCTGAGGCGGTTCTGGGCGCTTCTGTTGTTGATGGCCGTCGGCATCTGGTTGGGGGCCGGCTGGCTGGCGGAGTCGGATGCCGCACTGGTGTCGGGCTTTCTCGGCCTTGTGCTGTTACTCTATGGCGCGGTGAGTCTTGCCGGCCCGCAGGTTCCGGCGCCGGGTCACCGGGAGCGTTGGCTGACCCCGTTCGTGGGGCTGGTGAACGGGGTGATCACCGGGCTGACCGGGACCTTTGTAGTGCCCAGTGCGCTTTACCTGCAGTCGTTACGGCTCACACCGGCGATGCAGATCCAGACCATGGGTGTGTTTTTCTTCGGTGCGACCTGTTTGCTGGCGGTCGGCTTGGCCGGGCATGGCCAGATCACGGGCTCGGTGTCCTGGCTATCGCTTGTGGCCATCGCGCCGGCGCTCACGGGCATGTGGCTGGGTGCCCGTCTGCGGGCACGCATGGACGCGGCGCGGTTCCGGCAGGTGTTCTTTGCCGCTATCGTGCTGGTTGGCGCCTATCTCGCCCTCAAAGGCTTCATGTTCTAGACAAGGGCGAACTTCAGTCGAATTTGGCCGAGGTCACGATGGTCTCATAGGGAACGTTCAGGGTGCCGTCGTCCTGGGCGAGTGGGCCCAGGGCATCGGCATAGGCCTTCGGCGCGGCGTCCTCGGAACGCTCCTGACAGGCGATCTTGTAGTGCGAGGTCGACCGGACGTAATCGATGAACTTCTCGAAGGTCAGCGTCCAGTCCCAGACCTCGCGGTCGACCAGCACGTCGCTGGTGTCATGGAGACAGGAAAGCTCCATGGCGACATCGAAGTCGCGGTCTTCGCGCGTGTAGCCCGGTGTGTAGGTCTCAAGCACGGTCTCGTGAGCCTCACACACAGGTTCGCCGCGGACGCGGTTGTTGTAGAGGATGGCCAGCGTGCCGCCGGGGCGCAACGTAAGGCTGCACTCGTCATAGAACACGGGGCGGTCGAGCCAGTGGGCCGCCTGGGCGGCCGTCATGCGATCGAGACTGTGGTCGGTGACAGAGAGTTTTCCGGCGCGGCAGTTGAGCCACATCAACCCATCGCTGCCCGACACCACAGCGGCCTGTTCCAACATGTCGCTTCCGGGGTCGGCCCCGACGACAAGACCGTTCACCAACGGTTTGAAGGCGCGGGTCAGAATGCCGGTGCCGCAGCCGAGATCGAGCACGCAGTCTGTCGCGCGCGTGCGCTTCAGCAGGCGTTTGAGCGAAACCTCGGCATAACGCGGACGATAGCGATCGTAGTCATCGGTCAGGCCGTCGAAAATGACTCGCGGGTCGGCCCAACGGTCGGAACAGATGTTTGAGTAGGTTTGTTCTGACATGACAGCGCCATGGTGCCACAGATCGCTGCCATTCACGCGCTCAGCTTCGCCCGATGTCCTGCGGGACGCCGAGGCTCAGCAACCAGAGGCGTTATCTACTCAGCTGCTTCCGGAACAGCAGCCTTGTCGACGCGGACGGCGCAGAACTTGAACTCCGGAATCTTGCCGTAGGGGTCGAGTGCGGCGTTGGTCAGCATGTTGGCGCTGGCTTCGACATAGCAGAAGGGCACGAAGATCATGCCGGGCTGGATGCCCGCATCGATCCGGGCCTTGGCTTCGATCGCGCCGCGACGGGTCGAGATGCGGATCGGTTCGCCGGGTGCGACGCCGAGGCGTTCCATATCGATGGGCGCCATAGTGGCGATGGCCTCGGGCTCCAGGCTGTCGAGCAGGGTGGCGCGACGGGTCATGGCCCCGGTGTGCCAATGCTCAAGCTGACGGCCCGTGGTGAGCACCAGGGGGAAGTCATCATCAGGCAACTCATCGGGGCTCACGATGTTCGCCGGGACCATCTTGCCGCGCTTGCTGGGCGTCGGGAATTCCTCGGAGAACACGATGGGCTGGCCAGGGTCGTCTTCGGAGAAGCAGGGATAGACCACGACATCCTCGCGGCTGACCCGGTCCCAGGTAATGCCGTTGATCGACGGGATGGCCTGGCGCATTTCCTCGAAGACCTCGGAGATATGGCCGTAGTTCCAGTCGAGGCCCATGCCCTGAGCCATGGACTGGATCAGCTCCCAGTCCTGGCGTGCTTCGCCCGGCGGCAGAACGGCCTGGCGGCCACGCTGAACCTGACGGTTGGTGTTGGTGACCGTGCCGTCCTTTTCGGGCCAGGCGCTGGCCGGCAGCACGACATCGGCATGCATGGCCGTTTCGGTGAGGAAGAGGTCCTGCACGACCAGATGGTCGAGCGCGGCCAGAGCCTCACGGGCATGGTGCGCGTTGGGGTCCGACATCGCCGGGTTCTCACCCATGATGTACATGCCGTTGAGATCACCGGCGTGGATCGCGTTGACGACTTCGACCACGGTGAGGCCCGGCTTGTCGTCGAGCTCCGTGTTCCAGAACTCCTGGAAGCGGGTCTGGTTGTCGGCATTGGCGACCGGCTTGTAGTCGGGGAAGACCATCGGGATCAGGCCCGCATCGGACGCACCCTGCACATTGTTCTGGCCACGCAGCGGATGGAGCCCCGTGCCGGGGCGGCCGGTGTGGCCGGTCATCAGGGACAGTGCGATCAGGCAGCGTGAATTGTCGGTGCCGTGTATGTGCTGGCTGATGCCCATGCCCCAAAACACCATGGCCTTTTCGGCGCCGGCATAGGCGCGGGCGACGGTGCGTAGGGTCTCGGCCGGAATGCCGCAGATCGGCTCCATGGCTTCGGGCGTGAAGTCCTTGAGGTGGGCCTTGAGCTCCTCGAAACCTTCGGTCATGCCCTGGACGTACTGAACGTCGTAGAGCTCTTCCTCGACGATCACATGCATGATCGCGTTCAGCATCGAGACGTCGCCGCCCGGCTTGAACTGCAGCATGTGTGTGGCGTGCTTGCGCAGAGCCTGACCACGCGGGTCCATCACGATCAGCGTGGCACCACGCTTGACGGCCTGTTTGAAGAAGGTCGCCGCGACCGGATGGTTTTCGGTCGGGTTGGCGCCGATCACGATGAAACAGTCGGAGTTCATTGCCTCGGTGAACGGTGCGGTCACCGCTCCGGAGCCGATGGTTTCCATCAGTGCTGCAACCGAGCTGGCGTGGCACAGCCGCGTGCAGTGGTCGACGTTGTTGGTGTGGAAACCGGTACGGACCAGCTTCTGAAAGAGATAGGCCTCTTCGTTCGAACCCTTGGCCGATCCGAAACCAGCCAGCGCGTTGCCGCCCTTTTTGTCACGGATGGTCTTGAGGCCCGAGGTCGCACGTTCCAGCGCTTCTTCCCACGACGCTTCGCGGAAATGGGTGAACGGGTTGGCCGGATCGATCCACTCGTCGGCACCCTTAGGCGCGTCGTCGAGCCGTATGAGCGGCTTGGTCAGGCGGTGGCGATGGTTGATGTAGTCGAAGCCGAAACGGCCCTTCACACAGAGACGGCCGTGGTTCGACGGACCTTCCTTGCCCTGGACCGCGACGATCTTGTTGTCCTCGACCTGGTAGGTCAGCTGGCAGCCGACGCCGCAATAGGGGCAGACGCTGTCGACTTCCTTGGCCGGGACTGGCTTTCCGATGCCGTTTTCGTCGACCAGTGTCTTTTCCATCAGCGCGCCAGTGGGGCAGGACTGAACACACTCGCCGCAGGCCACGCAGGTCGATTCCCCCATGGGGTCGTCGAAATCGAACACGATCTTGGCGTGGCTGCCGCGGAAGGCCATGCCGATGACGTCGTTGACCTGGACTTCACGACAGGCGCGGACACAGCGGTTGCAGTGAATGCAGGCATCGAGGTTGATCGCCATGGCGGGATGGCTGAGGTCGGGTGCCGGCGTACCGCGGCGCGGGAAGCGCGAGATGTCGATGCCCATGGACTGGGCCCAGCCCCAGAGCTCCGACGTCGTGGTGTGGGCCTCTTCCTCGATCGGTTGGTCGGCGACGAGCAGCTCCAGGACCATGTTGCGGGCCTTTTCGGCACGCTCGGTCTCGGTGTTGACGACCATGCCGGGCATCGGTTCGCGGATGCAGGAGGCGGCCAGGGTGCGCTCGCCCTCGATCTCGACCATGCAGATGCGGCAATTGCCGTCGGCCCGGTAGTCGGCCATCTCCGTGTAGCAGAGATGGGGAATCTTCACCCCGTGGCGCTTGGCCGCCTGCCAGATGGATTCACCGGGCTCGGCGGTGATTTCGTTGCCGTCGAGCGTGAAGGTGACTTGTTCGCTCACGAGACGTCCTCCGGGAAATACTTCAGCACGGTCACAATCGGGTTGGGTGCGGCCTGGCCTAGACCGCAGATGGAGGCATCCATCATGGTCTGGCTCAATTCACCGAGGATGTCGCCATCCCAGGCGCCGTCCGACATCAGTTTCACAGCTTTCTCACAACCCACGCGGCAGGGCGTGCACTGGCCACAGCTTTCATCCTCGAAGAACTTGAGGAGGTTCACGGCCGCGTCTTTCATGCTGTCCTTGTCCGACAGCACGACCACGGCCGCCGAGCCGATGAAGCCGCCATGGGGCTGGATGGTGTCGAAATCCATCGGCACATCGCCAAGCGAAGCCGGAAGGATGCCACCGGACGCACCGCCGGGCAGGTAGCCCTTGAACTCGTGGCCTTCGGCCATACCGCCGCAGTACTCGTCGATCAGCTCCCGCATGGTGATACCGGCAGGCGCAAGCTTCACGCCAGGCTGCTTCACGCGGCCGGAGACTGAGAAGCTCCTGAGGCCCGTACGGCCGTTACGGCCGTGGCTGGTGAACCAGTCGGCACCCTTGGTCAGGATTTCCGGCACCCAGTAGAGGGTCTCGACGTTGTGGACCAGCGTGGGCTGGCTGAAGATGCCGACCTTGGCCACAAACGGCGGGCGATGGCGCGGCAGACCGCGCTTGCCCTCGATCGATTCGATCATCGCGGATTCTTCACCGCAGATGTAGGCACCTGCACCGCGGCGCAGGTGGATCGTGGTCGCACTGTCGAGCCCGGCATCCCGGACCTTCTGGATTTCGGTTTCCAGCGCCGTGCGGACACCAGGATACTCGTCGCGCAGGTAGATGTAGACGTCGGTCGCCTCGACAACCCAGGCCGCTATCAGCATGCCTTCGAGGAACTGGTGCGGCTTGCGCTCAAGATAGAAGCGATCCTTGAACGTGCCGACCTCGCCCTCGTCGCCGTTGACGGCCATGACGCGCGGCGTCGTTTCCATGCGGACGAACTTCCACTTACGTCCGGCCGGGAACCCGGCGCCGCCCAAGCCGCGTAGGTTCGAGGCTTCCATGGTCTCGATCAGGGCTTCGGGTGTGTGTTTGCCGCCCAGCACGTCCTTCAGCAGGGCATAGCCGCCGTTGGCGCAGTAGGCGTCGTAGTCCTCATAGTCGGGGACATGGGTTTCGATGTCCCCGGCCTCGATGGCACCGACGACGTTCTCGACCGAGGCATGATCGATGTCGTTCAGGCCTGCCTTCACGGCGGGTGCGCATTCGCAGCGGCCCATGCACGGGGCCGCCACGACACGGACATCCGGGCCTAGGCGGCCATCGCCCAGGGCGGCCATCAGCTCGTGTGAGCCGGCCATTTCGCACGACAGGCTTTCGCAGACACGGACCGTGATGGGCGCGGGCGGGGTTTCGCCTTCCTTCACCACATCGAAGTGGTGGTAGAAGGTCGCGACCTCGAAGACCTCGGCCATGGGGATGCGCATGATCTCGGCCAGCGCCTGAAGATGGCGGGCAGAGATGTGGTGATAGCGATCCTGAATAAGATGCAGGTGTTCGATCAGGAGGTCGCGGCGCCGGGGCCGGTCTCCCAGAAGCTCGGCGATCTCGCGCAGTGCGGCGGGATCGGCCTGGCGGCCCTTGGCTGTGGACCTGGTTTTGCGTTTGCCGGCACCGGGGTGACGGATCTTTGCAACTTCGCCTGTCGGGGTCGTCATCGACCTCCTCGCAACACTCTTGAGTGACCATAGGGCCGGCCGGCCGGCGTGTCGTAATTGAACGACGCCCGGTGCCGGATTCGCGCGGGACATTGCCCGATGGTCATTCAAAAGTCACGTTCAGGATCGACCACTTCGAGCATCACGATGTCGCAATCGAGCACACGTTTGCCAGCGTGTTCGAAGTTGACCGTGACCCGACTGCCGATGGCCGACTGCACCTGGCCGAGGCCCCACTGGGATTGCTGGGGGTGGCGCACCAGGGCGCCGGGGACAATCCAAGGATCCATGGGGTCTCCGGGCTGTGCTGTTGTGATGGTCCCAGGCACGATAAGATCATGGCGACGGGGTAGCCAGATGGGGGGCATCAAATGGCTGGGGATCGTGCGGGATTGCTGGCAGGGCTGGTGTGTTCGCGCCTGTGCCATGACCTGGTGGGACCGGCGGGAGCGGTGGCCAACGGCCTGGAACTTTGTTCGGACCTTGCCATGGTCGAGAGTGCTCTCGAAGTGATAGAGACGACGACCGATCAGCTTAATCGGCGACTTTCGTTCTACCGCAGAGCTTATGGCACCGGAACCGGTCTGACCTGGGATGACGCCCACAACCTGATCCAGCGCTACGTCGAAGGCAGCCGCCATGTGGTGACGTGGGTGCAGGGTGCTGATGCGGAAGATGGTCGCGACGACCTGAGAGCCAAGCTGGTGATGAATTTGGTGCTTTGTGCTCTGGCTGTGCTGCCGTCGGGTGGTGAGGTCACGGTCATGGCAGGCAGGGAGCCGTCGTTGTCACTTAAGGGCAAGCTGGGGGATATCGAGCCGATGCCGACCGCCTTCAGAAGCGCCGACGCCACACTGGATGACCTTTCGCCGCGCGAGGTGCAACCCTATCTGACGGCCATTCTGGCCCGTGATCTTGGCGGCAACCTCACCGTCGATGTGACGGATGTCGACTCCCTGGTCATTGCGTTTTTGAGATGATATATTACTTTAAATTTCTAATGTAATTTGCTAATATTTTAAAGATATTCTGACTTATTTTATTCGTCGCGCAAGGTGTAGCCGCGCCCCCACTCCGTAACGATGTAGTGCTGGCCACCGGTCAGTTTCGCGATCTTGCGCCGCAGCTTGCAGACAAAGACATCAATGATCTTGAGGTCCGGCTCGTCGAACCCGCCATAGAGGTGGTTTATGAACTGGGCTTTGGTCACAGTCTGACCACGACGCAGGGCAAGCAACTCGAGAACACCGAATTCCTTGCCGGTGAGCTTGACCGGTTCGCCATCGACGTCGGCAGTCTGGTCGTCGAGTTTCACGGTGAGTCGGCCGATGCTGACACGCGATTCGGCATGTCCCTCGGAGCGGCGAACAATGGCATGCAGGCGTGCAATCAGCTCATCCTTGGCAAACGGCTTGGTGATATAATCGTCGGCGCCTGAGCCCAGGCCCCGGACCTTGTGATCAAGCTCGTCAAGGCCAGTCAGGATCATCACCGGGGTGGAAACGCGGGCGTCGCGCAGGCTGCGCAACACAGCATGGCCGTCCATGTCGGGCAGCATCAGATCCAGAATGACCAGAGAGAAATCGAAGTTTCTCGCCAACTCCACGGCATCTTCGCCGGACTCGACGCGCTCAACGTCGATTCCCTCGGATTCGAGAATGAGCTGAAGGCTAGCCGCCTGGCTCGGATCGTCTTCAACCAGAAGAATTCGCATGCCCCGATCCCCCACGACGGCAACAGTCTACGACACCCGGACGCCCAGAACCAAACGCCGGTCGTGGATGAAGTGATGGCCGTCATCAGCCCCGATGTCGTGGATTTGTCGTTATCTGACGCTTGCGGACCACTGGCGTTCCAAACTATACAGCGCGCCATCGGTGATTCGTGAGCATCGATCAGGGGTCTAACCAGGGTACGGAAGGATGTTGGTGGATGGCTGTCAAACTCGCCAAAAGCTACAAGCCCAAGGAGAAAGAGACATTCATGAACCCCAAGCAGAAGGAGTATTTTCGCCGCAAACTCCATGCCTGGCGGGATGAGCTTCTTCAGGAGTCGACCGAGACGATCAAACACCTGCAGCAGGACACGATTGCCGAACCTGATCTGGCCGACCGCGCGTCGACCGAGACGGACCGGGCGATCGAACTGCGTACCCGCGACCGTGAACGCAAGCTGATCAGCAAGATCGACGAGGCCCTGCGCCGGATCGACGATGGCACCTATGGCTACTGCGAAGAAACCGGTGAGCCGATTGGCATCAAGCGGTTGGAAGCCCGCCCGATCGCCACGCTGAGCCTGGAAGCCCAGGAACGGCACGAGCGCCGAGAACGCGTCTATCGCGACGATTGAACAAGAGAGCTGCCTGCGGGCGGCTCTTTTTGTGTCGGTGGCAGCGCTAACCGCGACGGGCGGGCTGCAATTCCGCTATCGTGCTGCGATAGTCCCGATGGGGTTTGCATGACCGACCCTGCAGCACAGAACAGGCCGACGCCCGGACGGCATGAGCGGCTCTACCAGCGTCACATCGCCGCGATTCGCATCGCCGTGATCAATGCCGTGTTGTTTCTGGCCGGTGCCGCCGGAACCTTTGTGGCAATGATGTCGGTCGCGGGTGATGTCGTGGCCGTCACCGCCGCTATCGCCGTGCTGGGCCTCGGGGTTGTCTCGGTGACTTTCATCATCCTGACAGCCCGCTCCCATGGCCGTGACATGCCGCGCGATCTTTTCGATGCCTTGACCGGCGGTCCGGTCGGGTTGTTCCTGCTTGATGGCGTTGGTGACGTTGTGTTCGTCAACGAAACCCTGGCGCTTTGGCTGGGATACGATGTGGACGGAACGCCTGTTCGTCGCGCTCTGACCCGTGCGGCCGCCCTTCAGATCGAAGGACAAGATGATGACCGTCGGAGCAGGGAACCTCTTGCCGTGCGCCGTGCCGACGGCGCTCTGGCACGGATGTCTCTGGTTTTGCAGGTGGCTGATTCGGGTGCGCGGTTCGGCATGGTCTGGCCGGAAGCAGCTCTGGGCGCCACCCGGAGAGAAGAGGTCGAGGATCTTGCAAGCGGCTGGATCGGTCTTCTGGAAGGGGCGGCCGTCGGGGTCGCACAGGTCGATGCAGCCGGCCGAATCGTTGCCGCTAACAGAATGTTCACGCGGCTTGTCGGCGGGCAGGGGCAGGCTCGGCAAGGTCGCTTTGTCGCTGATTTTGTCGCACCCGAAGATCGTCGTACGCTGATTCGACGTCTGGCGGATGCCGGGCAGGGCGGCGATGTGCCCAAGCCTTTCGAGGTGAGGCTCGGCGGTGAGGAAGATCTGGCCGTGACCTTTTTTGTGACCGGACTTAAGCGCACCGGCGAGGCCGCACAGGGGACGATCATCCATGCGGTTGATGCCACACCGCGCCGTGCGCTTGAGGCACAGTTTGAACAATCGCAGAAACTTCATGCCGTCGGCCAGCTGGCCGGCGGGGTGGCGCACGACTTCAACAACATCCTCACCGCGATCACCGGATTCTGCGATCTGCTGTTGCAACGCCATCCGCCGGGCGACCCGTCGTTCGGCGAGATCATGCAGATCAAACAGGACGCGGGCCGCGCCGCGAGCCTGGTTCGCCAGTTGCTGGCATTCTCGCGCCGCCAGCGTCCGCGCCCGCAGGTGTTGGGGCTGCCTGCCGTGGTGAGCGAGCTGATGTATCTCTTGCGCCGGCTGATCGGCGAGCAGATCACGCTCGAAGTCCTTCACGATCGCGATCAAGGGCATGTCCGCATTGATCAGGGCCAGCTCGAACAAGTCATCACGAACCTGGTGCTCAACGGTCGGGACGCCATGCCCGATGGCGGTGTGATTCGGATCAGGACGTCGAGCCTTGCGTTGAAGGAGCCTCTGGATGTTGCCAACGGTGTTGCGCCGGCCGGCGAATACGTTGCCCTTGAGATCACCGATGAGGGCACGGGCATCGAACCCGATCTGGTCGACAAGGTCTTCGAGCCCTTCTTCACGACCAAGGAGGTCGGCAAGGGCACGGGCCTTGGTCTGGCAACGGTCTACGGCACGGTCGAGCAAAACGACGGCTACATCGTGGTGGAGTCGTTTCCCGGTGAGGGAACGATCTTCCGTATCTTGCTGCCGCGCCTCAACAGAACGGAGTTTGCCGCATTGCAGGACACCGCGCCGAGAATGCTCGAAGCGGGTGAACGCAAGGCATCGATTCTGCTGGTTGAGGACGAGGTTGCCGTTCGCATGTTTGCAACCAGTGCGCTGGCAAGCCGCGGTTATAAGGTCGCTGCCGCCGACGGGCCCGAAGCGGCGCTGGAGTTGTTGTCCGAAGCCGGCGAACCCTTCGATCTGCTGATCACTGATGTTGTGATGCCCGGACAGACGGGCCCGCAGCTGGCTGCACAGGTGCGTGAGGCCCACCCTGATATGGCCGTGATCTTCATCTCCGGCTACTCCGAGGATGCTGCCGGGGCCGAGGACATAGAGAGCGCTGATTTCCTACCCAAGCCGTTTGGCCTGGCGCAGCTGGCCGACAAGGTACGCGATGTGCTGGATCGTCGCCCGGAATAGCGGTGGATAACCTCTCGTGGCGTGCCAGGCTCCGTCCTCAAAATGAGAACATGTTTCGGGAACGAACCACCTTTGTTCGCATAAAGTTCTTGTCGTTGAGGAACATATGGTGTATATCATGATCCGTTGCGCCGGGCCGGGCGCTTATGGAATAAGGAGAGGGTCGATGTCATCAGCACCAGCACTGCGCGTGGTTGAAGGGAACGGAATGGAACGGGACAAGGCGCTTGATGCCGCTCTCAGTCAGATCGAACGGGCGTTCGGCAAGGGCTCGGTCATGCGGCTGGGCCAGCAGGAACAGGCCGTGGAGATCGAGGCGATCTCGACCGGTTCGCTCGGGCTCGACATTGGTCTTGGCATCGGTGGCTTGCCGCGCGGCCGCATCGTCGAAATCTACGGCCCTGAGAGCTCGGGAAAAACGACCCTGGCCTTGCATGTGGTGGCTGAGGCCCAGAAGGCTGGTGGCGTTGCGGCGTTTGTTGACGCCGAGCACGCGCTCGATCCCGCCTATGCGCGAAAGCTAGGTGTCAATCTGGACGACCTGCTGATCTCGCAGCCCGATGCTGGTGAGCAGGCGCTAGAAATCGCCGATACGCTGGTCCGCTCCGGCGCGATCGACGTGTTGGTAGTGGATTCGGTGGCCGCGCTGGTGCCGAAGGCCGAACTGGAAGGCGAGATGGGCGACACCCATGTCGGCCTGCAGGCGCGCTTGATGAGCCAGGCGCTGCGCAAGCTGACCTCGTCGATTTCGAAGTCCCAGTGCCTGGTGATCTTCATCAACCAGATCCGAATGAAAATCGGCGTGATGTTCGGCAATCCGGAGACCACCTCAGGCGGCAACGCGCTGAAGTTTTATGCCTCGGTGCGCCTCGATATCCGCCGCATTGGTCAGATAAAGGACCGCGAGGAGGTCGTGGGCAACCAGACCAAGGTCAAGGTGGTCAAGAACAAGGTGGCGCCGCCGTTCAAGGTGATCGAATTCGACATCATGTATGGCGAGGGCATCTCGAAGATGGGCGAGATCATCGATCTCGGTGTCAAGGCCGGTGTGGTTGAGAAATCCGGATCCTGGTTCTCCTACGGGGGTCAGCGGATCGGCCAGGGCCGCGAGAACGTCAAGCAGTTCCTGCGTGACAACATCGAGATTGCCGACGCGATCGAAAAGGCCGTGCGCGCCAACGCCGGACTGGTGGCCGAAGAGATGATGGTCGGCCCCGATCAAGCCGGTGAAGAAGCCGATGACGGGATGGAGTCTCTCCCTCCCGAAGAGGTCTGATCGACCGGACAAACATCCCATCGGGAAACGGGCGCCGCCTCATCCGGTCGGCGCCCGTTTTCGTTTGCGGGCCGACGGCACCGCCGCGCTTGGCCTCGACCCCTGAAACAAGCTAGAACGCCGCAACCAACCGTACCGAGACCGACCATGATCAGCGTCAACGACGTTCGTTCCACATTCCTGGACTACTTCCGGCAGAACGGCCATGAGGTCGTGGCCTCGAGCCCGCTCGTGCCGCACAACGATCCCACGCTCCTGTTCACCAACGCCGGCATGGTGCAGTTCAAGAACGTCTTCACGGGTGCGGAGAAGAGCGACTACGACCGGGCGACCACGGCACAGAAGTGCGTCCGCGCAGGCGGCAAACACAACGATCTCGACAATGTGGGATACACGGCGCGTCACCACACCTTTTTCGAGATGCTCGGCAACTTCTCGTTCGGTGATTACTTCAAGGATCAGGCGATCGAGTTCGCCTGGAACCTGACGACCAAGGAGTACGGTCTCAAACCCGACAACCTGCTGATCACCGTCCATTCCTCCGATGAGGACGCTGCGGCGATCTGGCGCAAAGTCACGGGGTTCGATGACAGCCGGATCATCCGCATTCCGACCTTGGACAACTTTTGGTCGATGGGTGACACGGGCCCCTGCGGACCGTGTTCGGAGATCTTCATCGATCAGGGGCCTGATCTCGCTGGCGGACCTCCGGGCAGCCCCGACGAGGATGGCGACCGCTTTCTGGAGTTCTGGAATCTCGTCTTCATGCAGTACGAGCAGATCACGCCTGACGAGCGTGTCGATCTGCCCAAGCCGTCGATTGACACCGGTATGGGCCTTGAGCGCATGGCGGCCATCCTGCAGGGCGTGAATAGCAACTTCGACACCGACCTCTTCCAGACCCTGATCCGGGCGACTGAGGAATGTATCGGACGGGAAGCCGACGGGGATGCGCGTCCGTCTTTCAACGTGATCGCCGATCATCTGCGCACCAGCGCCTTCCTGATCGCTGATGGCGTTCTGCCGTCGAACGAGGGGCGGGGTTACGTGCTGCGGCGCATCATGCGCCGGGCAATGCGCCACGCGAGTATTCTGGGCGCGCAAGATCCGGTTATGCACCGGCTTGTGCCCACACTGACAGGGGAAATGGGTCAGGCCTTCCCGGAGCTGATTCGCGGTCAGGCACTGATCACCGAAACCCTGAAGCTTGAGGAAACCCGCTTCCAAGAGACCCTGGAACGTGGCTTGCGCCTGCTCGCTGACGAGACCGACAAACTGGCCGATGGCGCCGATCTTCCGGGTGATGTGGCCTTCCGGCTTTACGACACCTTCGGATTTCCGCTTGATCTCACTGAGGACGCGTTGCGCCGCGAAGGCCGTTCGGTCGATCACGCCGGCTTCGACACGGCCATGGCCGAGCAGAAGGCCAAGGCCCGTGCGGCGTGGTCCGGCTCCGGCGATGCCACAACCGAACAGGTCTGGTTCGACCTTCGTGAGGAGGCTGGCGCGACCGAGTTCCTCGGCTACGGTGCGACCACCGCGCAGGGCCAGATTGTGGCCGTGGTTCTGGACGGCAACGCCGTCGATGCGGCAGGCGAGGGCGACGATGTCGCTCTGGTGCTGAACCAGACGCCGTTTTATGGCGAGTCCGGCGGCCAGATGGGTGACACCGGGATGATCGAAACGCCGTCGGGGCGGATCGCGGTGTCCGACACCCAGAAGAAACTGGGCGACATGCATGTTCATGTTGGCAAGGTTGTAGAGGGCACCGCGCGTGTGGGTCATGAGGCGACACTCGCGGCCGACATCGATCGCCGTGACCGGTTGCGCGGCAACCACTCCGCGACTCATTTGTTGCACGAGGCGCTGCGTCGCCGCCTGGGTGATCACGTCACGCAGAAGGGTTCACTTGTCGCGCCCGAACGGCTGCGCTTTGACATCAGCTATCCCAAGCCCGTCGAGGATGGCGATCTCGCGGCCGTCGAGGCCGAGGTCAATGCGGCGATCCGTCGCAACGCTGCCGTAGCGACCCGGTTGATGACGACCGATGAGGCGATCGAGCAGGGCGCGCTGGCCTTGTTTGGCGAAAAGTACGGCGACGAGGTGCGGGTCGTGTCCATGGGTGCCCCGACCGGCGACAAGGACGGGGAGAAGGACTACTTCTCGACCGAGTTGTGCGGTGGCACTCATGTCGAACGCACCGGTGACATCGGAGCCTTCAAGATCGTCTCGGAGAGTGCGGTGGCCTCCGGCGTGCGCCGCATCGAGGCGCTGACTGGCGAAGCTGCGATGGTTTATCTCGACGAACAGGACCAGCGCGTGCGTGGTCTGTCCTCACGTCTGAAGACGACGCCGGCTGATCTCGAAACCCGCGTCAAGGCGCTGGTCGAGGAACGCCGAAAGCTGGAACGCGAGGTCGCCGACCTCCGGCGCAAGCTGGCCACCGGCGGCGGGGCCTCGACGGGCGACGATGCTAAGGAGATTGCCGGTGTGAAGGTCCTGGCCAAGGTCCTCGAAGGCGTGCCCGGCAAGGACCTTCGCGGCATGGCCGATCAGATGAAGCAGCAACTGGGCAGCGGCATTGTTGTCCTTGTGGCGACCGACGAAGGCAAGGCGGCCATCGTGGCCGGGGTCACCGATGATCTGACAGAGCGCTTCAATGCCGTGGATCTGGTCAAGATCGGTGTCACGGAACTGGGCGGCAGGGGCGGTGGCGGCAGGCCTGACATGGCCCAGGGTGGCGGTCCCGATGCAGCTCAGGCGGCACAGGCCCTGGCGGCGATTGAGCAAAAAATTTTGGGGTGACGGGCGCCGGTTCTGCTGAGACAGTGGGCGTCACCAAGCCAGAGAGTGCCCCATGTCCGACCGTGAGCAGAACGAACGCCTGATGCGTGACCTGGTTGACGTCTTCTGGAACCAGCAACGGCTGGACAGCTATGACGACTTCTTCACGCCCGATTTCAAGATTCACACAGGAACTGCCGACTACAGTGGAAAGTCCGGCATGTGCGACGGGTTCGCTGGCCCGTTCTTCGAAGGCTTTCCCGATCTGCGCCACGAGGTCGAGTTCCTCTTGATCGACGGCGACTGGACGGCGCTGCGTTACCACGGTACCGGCACACTGACAGGCAGCTACGAAGGCCTTCAAGGCTCAGGCCAGAAGCTCGATTACCACGGTACTGTCGTCCTGGAGCTGAAGGACGGCCGCATTGCCGAGGCTTGGGGCCATTCGGACCTGGCAGACTGGGTTGCCGCACATCGGTGAATGTGTCTTAGGTCCCTGGAGTACGGTGCACATAGGCGCGGTGGACCCTAGCCGTCAGGGCTGACCCTTTGCAGCGTCTGTGATGGATTGTATTTGTGAAGGGGGCGATTTATCGAACGCGACCTGATCGGGCGAGAAGGTCTCGACAAGCTCGGAGAGATTCATATCTGATATTCGCATGAGCTTGTAGCCCGGGTCCGCCCGCATCAGGGATATGACGTCGCCACGTGCCCGGTAATAGCCGGAAAGCCGCATTGAGTAGCGGTAGAGGTTAACGATGATCTGGACCAAGAAGACAATCAGCAAGATGACGGCGACCCGTGTGGCAATCCGTCCGATGTGCTGCCAGATATCCGCGTCAGCCAATGAGCTGTTCATGGTTTCCAGTGCAGACTGAATTAGCAGGAGCGCTTCGGAGCGGGGACGCCAGTCCGCGACGCTCTGGTTCGATTCGCGCTGTGCGCCAATGTAACCTGGTGGCACCAGCACGTCCGTTGCCGACAGCGACAATTCTGCCGTTTGCTGAAACGTCAATATCGATGATCTTGAAGCGGTCTTCCTGGATATCGATTGTATCCCAAACGGTGTGTTCTCGACCGAGGTGGTCTTTCAGTGTCTCAATGGCCTCGCGCGCGCCGTCGAGACCGGATGAAATCTGCTGAACGAGGTCCTGACGTTCGCCTTCGTATTTTTTGATCTCGTCCACGAGGCTGTAGTTCGAGATGGCGCGGTCGAGATTGTCGACCAAGGCCGGCAGAGCGAGCACTAGGCCAACACCCATGACCAGGGCGGTCCAGGCCGTCTAGATGTAACGGATCACCGCGCTCCGGCGGAACTCGGCCAGCTTGCAGAAACGCCGGGCGAGTTCGTCTGGGGTGGTCGTAACCTCGGTCGAGAAGGCTTCTTCTTTGGCCATGGCACCGTGAACTGCGAGTGATGGCGCAAACGTGCAGACCTCCCAGTCTTTCGAGCCTGGGACGATCTTGTCAAGAAAGGCTCACGTGATCGTCAGTCCAGTGTCGGCGCCAGCTGGCGAGGTCCGCCGGGGTGTCGGTTCAGGCCAGCTTAGCCTGCAGGCCTTCGTCGAGTTTGGCAAGGAACCGATTGGTCGTCAGCCAGGGCTGGTCGGGGCCGATCAGCAGCGCGAGATCCTTGGTCATGTCACCGCCTTCGACGGTGTCGACGCAGACCTCTTCCAGGGCCGTGGCGAAGTCGACCACATCAGGCGTGCCGTCAAACTCGCCGCGTGATTTCAGGCCACGGGTCCAGGCAAAGATCGAGGCGATCGGGTTGGTCGAGGTTTCCTTGCCCTGCTGGTGCTGGCGGTAGTGGCGCGTGACGGTGCCGTGGGCCGCTTCGGCCTCCACGGTGCCGCCGTCAGGCGTCATCAGAACTGAAGTCATCAAGCCGAGCGAACCGAAGCCCTGGGCCACGGTGTCGGACTGCACGTCGCCGTCGTAGTTCTTGCAGGCCCAGACGAAGCCACCCTCCCACTTCAGCGCCGCGGCCACCATGTCGTCGATCAGGCGGTGTTCGTAGATGATGCCCTTGGCTGCGAACTTGTCAGCGAACTCTGCATCAAAAACCTCCTGGAAGAGGTCCTTGAAGCGGCCGTCATAGGCCTTGAGGATCGTGTTCTTGGTCGAGAGATAGACAGGCCAGCCGAGATTGAGGCCGTAGTTCATGCAGGCCCGGGCAAAGCCGCGGATCGAGTCGTCGAGGTTGTACATCGACATCGCGACACCGCCGCCGGGGAAGTCGAAGACCTCACGTTCAATCGTTTCTGAACCGTTCGCAGGCTGGAAGCTGATCGTGAGTTTGCCGGCACCGGGCACGACAAAATCGGTGGCGCGGTACTGATCGCCGAAGGCATGACGGCCGATCACGATGGGCTTGGTCCATCCCGGCACCAGGCGCGGCACGTTGGAGCAGATGATCGGCTGGCGGAACACGGTGCCGCCCAGGATGTTCCGGATCGTGCCGTTGGGCGAACGCCACATCGATTTAAGGCCGAACTCTTCGACCCTGTCTTCATCGGGCGTGATCGTGGCGCACTTCACGCCGACACCGTATTGCTTGATGGCGTTGGCGGCATCGACGGTGATCTGGTCGTCGGTTGCGTCACGGGCTTCGATACCGAGGTCGTAGTACTTCAGGTCGATGTCGAGATAGGGGAGGATTAGCCGGTCCTTGATGAAGGCCCAGATAATGCGTGTCATCTCATCGCCGTCGAGCTCGACCACAGGGTTCTTGACCTGAATCTTCGCCATCGTGTTTCTCCAAATTCTGGGGCTTGCTTGTTGCGCTGCAACATAACGCCGATGAGGTTGTGTGCAAGGAGCGCTCGGATCTGATGTCGACGTCAGCTCTTGAGGCCGAGCACTCTTAAAACGCCGTCGAGATTAGTGACGATCTCGTAGAGGTCGCGGATCCCAGCGCGTGCGTAGCCGCACGCAATTGTGTGCTCCAGCAATGTCCTGAAGGGTTGCCAGTAACCTTCGGCATCGAGCATGACCATGGGTTTGCTGTGCTGGCCTAGCTGCGCCAGCGTGATGACATCGAGGATTTCATCGATGGTGCCCAATCCGCCGGGCAGGGCGACAAAGGCATCGGAGCGCTCGACCATCAGGCGCTTGCGTTCGAACATGTCGTCGACCTCGATGAGATCGGTGACACCGGTGTGTTCGACCTCGGCGCGGCGGAGATGGCCCGGGATGATACCGGTGACCGCACCGCCACCGGCCAGAACGGCATCGGCCACCACGCCCATCAAGCCAACGTGACCGCCGCCATAGATCAGACGCCTGTCTGCCTCTGCTATCATCGTGCCGAGTTCATAGGCGAGACGGCGGAATGCCGGGTTGTCGCCCATACTGGAACCACAGAAGACACAAATGGATGCTGGCCTGGTCATGATGAAAAGAGTGTTGTCCCTGATGCTGGTCGCGATGGTGTGAGCGCTTGTATCGGCTGAGGACGCGGCAGCCGGAGAAGCCGATGTTGTCGCGGTCGAGGTAGAGCAAACCGCGCCCGGCGTCTATGCGTTCCACGTGACCGTCGAACACGGCGATGAGGGATGGGACCACTATGCCGACCTATGGGATGTCTTGGCGCCGGACGGCACGGTCCTGGGCGAGCGTGTGCTGGCTCATCCCCATGTCAACTAACAGCCGTTCCGTCGCAGCCTCTCCGGGGGTAGATCGACCCCACCCTAGGCGCGGTGACCCTGCGTGCCCACGACAGCGTGCATGGCCTGGGCGGCCTTGAGGTCGTCGTCGACCTGCCCTGAACGGCGTGTAAGGGACTCTCGCGCTCTGCCCCAATCGTGATAGTAACGTGGGGGGCATCGCATATGGGAACAACGAACGTGAAACAGGACATAGCGGCGCTGGCTGTCTTCGCCCTTCTCATAGCGGTCGTCATTTTCATGGCCCGCGAAGACGAGCAGCCTGTGGTTGCCGACAAATCCGACACGACGACGGCCGAGGTCTCCAGCAGTTCATCATCGAGCGCCGGTGCGGGGGCTGATGGCACCAGCGATTCAGACGGCGCATCGTCACCCTTCGATGGCGAAAGCGACGACAGCGACGTCACACTGCCGGACGACTTCGTTCCGCTGCCCAGTTTCGACATTGTTCGTGTTGAACGGGACGGTGATGCCGTCATGGCCGGCACGGCAGCGCCGGGCGCCGATGTCACCGTGATGACGCGTGATGGTGCGGTGGCCACGACCACAGCCGATGACAACGGAGAATGGGTCATCGTGCTTGAGGAACCGCTTGCGCCGGGTGACCACGAACTGTGGCTGTCGGCCGATGCCGGAGACGGCACGGTCGTGGAATCGGCAGAAGTTTTGGTGATGGCCGTGCCCGATACCGCCGAATCGGGGGATACGGCGATCGCTTCGGCAGAGCCCTCTGCTGAGGCCAAGGACGAGGTCGACGAGTCCTCGGGCTATTCGCAGGGTGCGGCCAGCAGCTCATCGTCGGCCAGCTCATCGCTGAGTCTCTCGACAGGCGGTTCCGATGCCATGGTTGAAGAGGCCGTCGATACTGCGACGGACACTGTTGCGGGCGCAGGCGAAGAGGTTTTTGCCGTGGTCGTGCCGCGTGAAGGCGAAGGTGATGTGGACGTTCTCCAGGCGCCGGGCGATGGTGTCGGTATCGCCGGCGGCGACAATCTGATCCTCGAGAGCCTGTCCTACAACGACGAGGGGACCGTGACGCTCTCAGGGCAAGCGGAACCCGGGAGCACGGTTGTGCCCTACGTCGACGGCCAGCCGGTTGGTCCGGTCGTCGTTGGAAACGACGGGAACTGGTCCCTGACTCTGGATGAGGCGTTGGCTGAGGGACAGTATGAGCTACGCGTCGACCAGGTGGGTGACGACGGAGATGTCAGCGAGCGGCTTGAAACACCCTTCCAGCAGTCGGCCTTCACGATGCCCAGCGCGACCGAATCCGTGGTGGTGATTCAGCCGGGGAACAACCTTTGGTTTATCGCGCGGCGGGTGTACGGCGAGGGCGTTCACTACACACAGATTTTCGAAGCCAACCGGAACCAGATTGCCGATCCCGATTTGATCTACCCCGGTCAGATCTTCGTGGTTCCGTCAGGTACTGCCGAGTGAACGCGATGGCTGCGGGAAAAGCGCACGCTGCAGGGGATCCGATTTACGATCCGCCCGGTCCCGTCAACGAAGCGTTCGCGTCGTACTATGTGCGTCATCTGGTTCAGCTTGCGATCGATCGGGCTTTCAAGATTTCGGCTGTGCGCTAGATTTGTCTGCAAATCATGAGCGGGAGATGAGAATGGCGGCCAGCCCACTGGAATATGTCGACGTCAGCACCGATGCGCAGGTCATGGCAGATATTCTGGATCGGGACGGGGCGTTGGTGGTCGAAAACGCGCTCGACGCGCGGCAGCTGAACAGCATCAACCAAGAGGTTGATGGTGTCATCGGTACGACCGATCCCGGTCTGCGTCATCCAACGGACGACTTCTTTGTCGAGTTTTACGGCAGCCAGACCATTCGACTGGACGGCCTTCCGTCCAAGTCGAAGACGTTTTGGGAAATCATGGAGGACTCCTTCATAACCCGTGTCGCCGACATTCTGCTGTTGCCGAACTGTGAGGACTATCTGCTCAACACCGGACAGCTCATCCAGATCGGGCCGGGCGAGACCGCGCAGCTTTTGCATCGGGATGAAGACGCCTGGCGGTACTTCACGTCTCCCGCGAAGCCCTTGCTTGAAGTGGAAGCGATGTTCGCGCTGACGGATTTCACGATCGAGAACGGTTGCACCCAGGTTGTGCCCGGCAGCCATCTCTGGGATCCGGAACGTGAAGCTCAACCTCATGAGGTGCAGCGTGCGGAGATGAAGGCTGGCTCAGCATTGCTCTATCTCGGCACCGCTATTCATGGGGGTGGCGCCAACACCTCGACCGATCAGTGGCGCCGCGGCATGTTCTTCGGCTTTGTTCTGGGTTGGCTGCGCACGGAAGAAGCCTGTCTGCTGACAGTGCCGCGGGAAGAGGTCAAGAAGATGCCGCGCCGTGTTCAGGAACTTATCGGCTACAAGGCGCATGATGGCATCGGTGTGGTCGACGTCGGCAGCCCGATGGTGCTGCTGAAAGACTGAGAGGGGCGCCTGAGTCGTCACTCCTGCTTGGCGAGATAGCCGGACACACGTTCCAGCCCTTCAGCGAGGATGGATGGTGTGTTGGCGAAGCCGACTCTGACGTAGCCTTCCATGCCGAAGGCCGAGCCCGGTGTGAACATCACACCGGTTTCCTTAAGCAGGCTGACGCAGAATTTGCGTGAGGTCATGGGCAGATCGAAACGCAGGAGTGTGGTCGTGCCAGATTTCGGCCGGACCCATGAGATACGGGGTTCCCGTTCGACCCATTCGGCCAGTACGGCAAGATTGCCGCGCGTGATCGCCTGGCTGCGTTCCAGGACGCGGTCGCGGTTTTCGAGCGCCAGGGCGGCAAAGTGATCGTCGATACGGGCGACCGCGATGGTGTCGTAGTCGCGGTGGATCGAGACGGCTTCGATGACCTCTTCAGGCGCAGCAATCCAACCCAGGCGAAGGCCGGCGAGCGAAAAGGCCTTGGATGTGCTGGCTGTCGAGATGCCCTTTTTGTAGATGTCGGCCATCGATGCGGTCATGCCGCTGCCATGCTGGTCGAGGCCGCGATATACCTCGTCGCACAGGATCCAGGCATCGGCAGCACGGGCGATCTGTGCGACTTGTTCAAGCATCGCACGGTCGAGCAGGGCGCCGGTCGGGTTGTTGGGGTTGTTGATCGCCAGCAATCTGGTATCGGGTGTGACCAGCGCACGAAGCTCCTCAACATCCGGGAGGAAGTTGTTTTCCTCCTTGAGATAGAGGTGATGGACATCGGCGCCGATGGTGCCCGGGATCGAGTAGTGCTGCTGGTAGGTCGGCACCACGGCGACCACGCGGTCACCCCGGCTGACCATCGTTTTGTGGACCAGCATGTTGGCGCCGATGGTGCCATGGGTGACGATGAGATTATCGTGCCCCTGGTTCTCGTAGAGTGCCGAGATGGCGTCCAGAAGGCGTTCGGAGCCGCGGATTTCGCCATAGGTCATCTTGATGCCAAGAAGCTCCGAAAGGTCGGTGCTGTTGCGACCTGAAAGCTCCAGAAGCTGTTCGATCGTCAGGCTCTCAACGCAGGTTTCCGCGAGGTTGAGCTCACACTTGGTCTCCCACTCGTTCATCCAGATTTCGACGCCAAAGGGTTCAATATGCATGGAATAGACCTTCGGGCAGAGTTGAGTTGGCTTTGTACGGGAGTGGGTGGTGCTGCTACCTTCACCGCGCGATCTACCGCTTACAGGGCAGGCAACCGCGGAGTCAATCGAGGCCAGCCGCAAGGCGACGGTCTACCGTTTCGTGGCATACCACTTATGACGGCTACAAGAACGTTCGCGGCACATCGAACGTCGACGATCGCTAGAAGATCACCGTGCCGTCATCTTTTGCCAGATAGTGAACATCGAGGTGAAAGTTGCTTTCATCGCGACGAGCTGCTGAACGGTGAGATCTTTCAAACAATGACGGAGGCCAAGGTCCTCGTCGAACAATGGCGACAGCACTACAACACGATCCGGCCACACAGCTCCCTCGGCTACAAACCGCCGGCGCCAGTGGCCTGGTCACCGGGAAGGTCCGATCCGGCCTTCGCTACGGGCGTACTGCGGCCAGATCGACCCTTCCCTCAAAGCCAAACTCTAATTAAGCTTTGGCATCGTTCTTGGGGGCAGGAAATGATCGACCGCAGCGATACACCTTGCAGGGCTTAGAAATTTCCCTGGGCAACCACTTCAGGCTCGCTCGCCTGGTTATCCTTCAAATCACCATACCGTGGCGCAAACGGCACTAACCCCGCTTCAATACGCCAAGACTACGAAGGGTGATGACAAAGTCATTTGGGAACTAAATCTACCCGGCCGCGGTGTACGAACTCGCTGCTGTCTGGGCCATTTGGACGACCTTCGGCATATCAATCTCTTCCAAATAGTCCGCTTCTTCGAACGCACCACTAGCTTTTATGGCCAAAACCAGCCCCATAGCAGTTTCCTGGTCNTTGACGTCGACACGCACCACCACATCGTATTTTCCACGCACAAACGCAACGTAATCAGCGCTCCCGCCAACAGATTCCATCAATTTTTTCACCGCGGCTTCACGGTCAGAACCTGAAATAATTCCTTTAAGAGCGTTAGGGGCATATTTACCGAGCAGCAAAGCTTTCATGAGTCCTAATCCTATCNGTTTTAGGTCTAAAGACCTCTGATGGAACTATAACGAGATAAATCTCTTAAANCCAGATAAAATCGGGAACGCCCTGGTGGACGCTTTAGAGCAACACCCCTGTTGCAAGTACTGTAAATTGCCATGATTTAGCCGCAGCTCACGATCGGAGAGGCATTGACAACAAGCAACGTCACTGTCATTAATGTCATGACCTACTTAGAGATCAGGTCAAAAGCGGNCCATGTGATTGTTGAAACAATTGTGATTTGTGAACGAACGACAGGGATTGCCGAGAAGAAGCGCTGATTTATTAGGAGTATTTTTCTCNGCCATTCAATGCCGTATAAAAATTGCGTCTAATTGAGAGTGTAAAAGATTATATTTCATCGAAAATATTAGGNAAATAGGAGGTCTAATAATGTTTGCGCGATTTTACAAATTTTATATAACTTCAGAATATTTTGATGACCTTTTAAAGTTTTTTGATGAGAAAGCCAAACCCCTCATAGAATCGGTCGATGGACATCTTGGCATACACTCGGTCAGAACCAGTGAAACGGAGTGTATTATGGTGTCGTTTTATACGAACAAGGATGCCGCTGAGGCTGCAAGTGAGAAAGCCGCAGTGATTTTTGTGGAGATGGGAAAATGGATGTCTGCACCTCCCGAGGTCATGGGNGAGGGCGAAGTTTTACGCTCATTGAATCTCGGCCATTGAGCTAGTTCTGGATATCGGACAGGGACCCGAGGTGCAAACTCGCTGCTCTCGGGTCTTCGTTGAGAGGACACCAGAGATCACGAAACGCAAGCAGCATAAGCCTGNGTTAAATGCGCAAATTGTGCTCGAGATCTGAAGGGTAAGCTGCTAGTCAATGCCACACGAGCCGCCCGGTTACTTAAAGCNTGCAGCGGCTGATTCGACATTCAGCCCTTCTTATAGGGGAAGCCGTTTGTACGACCCAGCACAGTATAGTGGAGCTCCCTTGTCGCTCTTGTTCATCAATCTGGGTTGGAACTCGGCCTGACGGCTAACAACTTAACAAGCGGCAACCGCCTCTCGAACACATCAGCGTCACAATTTTCAGGCTATGCCGAGTCACTCCGCTGCATAGTGGGCCACTATCAGCAGGACTATGAAAGGCAAACAAACTTCTCGTGTTGGTCCTCTGGGTAGCTGCACCCAGCTCAGCTGCAGCAGCAGCTTAACAGTTATGCTTACACAGCCTAACCAANCAGTGATCTTGGTTCCATACGGCCCCACGCCATATCCACCGGCTTGAGCAGGCTGAAGAAGCTCTGTAACCGTCTTGAATAGGCTACAGGTGTCAACTTATCGAATGAGCCAGATTTTGGGCTAGTGACTACNTATTCGATGAAAACTTCTAAACAACGCCATAAGCAAGCATCGCGTCCGCAACCTTGACAAAACCGGCAATGTTGGCTCCAGCAAGATAGTCGACCCTGCCATTACTAGTGGCGCCATAATCAGCACAGTTATCGTGGATCTTTTTCATTATGTTTTTGAGTAGCTCTTGCAACTCATCTTCTTCCCAGGAAATACGCGAACTATTCTGACTCATTTCCAAACCAGAGACAGCAACACCGCCAGCATTGGCTGCCTTACTTGGTCCAAACAGAATACCAGCTTCCTGGAATGCCTTAATGCCACCCAATTCGGTTGGCATGTTCGCGCCTTCTGAAACCGCCATACAACCATTGCTGAGAAGCAACTTTGCCTCATCGCTACTGATTTCATTTTGGGTTGCGCACGGCACAGCTATGTCACAGGCCACATTCCAAGGACGTCCTTCATGGAATTCCACACCGAACTCGTCGGCATAATCCTTAATGCGGCCGCGTCTGACCTGTTTCAATTCGACCATATAAGCGAGTTTATGCCTATCAATCCCGTCCGGATCGTAAATAAAACCGGAAGAATCTGACATTGTAATGACCGATCCGCCCAATTGCCGCACTTTCTCCGCCGCATAAGTCGCAACATTACCCGATCCGGAAATAGCGACCCTCTTACCCTCCATGCCATTCCCGGCATGTTGCAGCATATTTTCCAGCATGTAGATCGTGCCATAGCCTGTCGCTTCAGTACGAATTAGGCTGCCGCCAAACTCAAGTCCTTTGCCAGTTAGGACACCGACGAACTCGTTACGCAGCCGCTTGTACTGGCCGAACATATAGCCTATCTCGCGGGCCCCAACCCCGATATCACCGGCTGGAACGTCTGTATCCTCTCCGATATGGCGATGCAGTTCAGTCATAAAAGACTGGCAAAAACGCATCACCTCATTATTCGATTTACCCTTCGGATTGAAATCAGAACCACCTTTGCCACCACCCATGGGAAGACCCGTCAGGCTATTTTTAAAGGTCTGCTCAAATCCGAGAAACTTGAGTACGCTTGAAGTTACCGTCGGATGGAAACGGATTCCGCCCTTATATGGGCCAATGGAATTATTAAACTGCACCCGATAGCCACGATTGACGCGAATATTTCCATTATCGTCTTCCCAGCACACCCGGAAAATGATCGTCCGGTCCGGCTCGGCCATCCTCTCGAGGATCTGCATCTCCTGGTACTGCGGCTTGTCCTGGATGTATGGAATAATGGAGGCTGCAACTTCTTGCACTGCTTGATGGAATTCCGTTTCACCAGGATTGCGAGTTTGTACACCGGCAATGAACCGTTCAAGGCTATCTGCACGCACCGTCATAATATCCTCCTTAATTAACGAAATCTTAGTTTTATTACTTACTTAATATTCTATTTAATTTTGCAATTTCGAGTTNTTGATGATTCTCGGCCGAATTCGCGCTTGAGCGACAGGCAAGCCCTATAGATACCATCGCCGTTAAGAGTGCACCGGCGGCCACAGTACCTGGTGCCGACAGGAATTCCATCGCGGTGCCCCAAATCAACAGACCGATTGGTAACGTTAAAGTAACAACAAAGCCTAGTGCGGCCACACCGGAGATTTCGTCACCTTGAGGATCGCATTTTGCTCCTGCACCGATCAGTAAAGACCTTGCCGTGAAGCGACTTGCCCCGAGACCAAAACCAATGATTGTCCATATTACGAGATCAAATTCTGCCACTGGGAGTGCTGTGCTGATCGTAAAAGCAAGCATGAGTCCAGATCCTAGGATGGTTGCCCATATCGCCCCTCGAAACTCTGAGTTCGAGCGAAGAAGCCTTCTTATGAGAACGGGAACGAGAATTCTGCCCGCTGCGACGCCAGAAATCACCAGACCAGCACCTAAAGGAAGAGGTGAATGCTTGAGATCATTAAGTATTGGAACNATCATATTAAATAATGGAACAATAAAGATATTCACCAATGCTGNTAACAAAGCAAGTTGACGTAAGCGAGGNTTTGACCAGAGCGCGCCAAGGAGATCCCGGGCAGAGCGAGCCGGGTATTTCACAACATCGTCAGCGGCGCGAGGCTGGGTTATCATTAAAAAAATCGCTAACGGTATCGTCAGCACGGCGTTAGCAAAAATGCCGACACCTGGATCGGTTTCGTGGATGAGAAAGCCACCCAATGATGCNCCGATCATAGCTGCCACACCAGCCACGGCCCCACGCCGAGATATGGCATCCGTGATATTGGACTGGTAAAGATATGAGCGAGCGACGAAAGGCGTCAAAACTGCTGTGAGGCCGGAAAAGAGACCAAAAAAAGGTGCGGCTAGCCACAAGACGACGATGCTCGAATCCGTGAGGGTCTCCACGACACCGACGGATGCCCACGAGGCGACAACGCCAAATTGCGCGATCGTAAAGACTTTCATTCGTCCCCAACGAGCAGCAATTCGATGAACGTTCGCCGAAGCAATTCCTGCAAATAAAAACATCAAGCCCAGAAAGATGCCCGTCTCAATTCCACCACTTCCGCTTGAGGCATACGTTACTGCCGAAGTTGCTCCCAGTTGGCCGACCATAGTGCCAGCGACGGCCACACCTCCTAAGACAAGAAAACCGATCTCAGGCAACTTCAAAGTGCGTATGTTCATTTTCCTCATGCGTAAAATTTTTTATCCCGAATAAGCAGCCATACCGACTATTTAACGTNTCCGTCGTCAAAATCTTTGGGCCAGTTGATCGGCTGATTTAACGGAGGATCTGCCTCGCTATTGTTGATGTTAAGCGGCTTGCCGNTGATGGTTCAAGCGGCGGTTCTTGATGGTGAGCTCCTTGATCCGTTTTCTCCTTTCGATGATAGCCGTGGCACGTCCGAAGTAGGCGTCGGCCGGCGTGACGTTTGAGGTGGTCCTGGAGAATCGGNCAGGCGCATAAGGTGTATTCCGCCGACTAGGAGGAATGCGCGATGACGAAGCGACGGAAGTTCACGCCTGAGTCCAAGGCGAAGGTGGCGCTGGAGGCGCTGCGTGGTGACCGCACGGTCCAGGAAATCGCGGCGCGCTACAAGGTCCACCCCAATCAGGTCAGCACATGGAAGCACCAGGCGATGGATGGCCTGGGCGAAGTGTTCTCCAACGGCGCGGAGGCGGCGCGGCGTGACGTCGGGTCGGAGATCCACGATCTGCATCCGAAGATCGGCCAACTGACGGTGGAACGGGATTTTTTGGCCAAAGGATTCAAGCGATGTGTCGGGTGGAACGCAAGGCGATGGTGCGTCGCGACGTTCCTTGCCTGAGCTTGAGCGGGCAGTGCGAGATCCTGTCGATCAGCCGGTCGTCGTTGTATTGCGCGCCGAAGGGCGAGAGCCCGGAGAACCTGGCACTGATGCGGCGCATCGACGCGCTGTTCCTGCGGCATCCCTTACTACGGCAGCCGTCAGATGGTTCGCCAGTTGCATCGCGAGGACATCTTCGTCGGCCGTCACCGGGTGCGTCGCCTGATGCGTCTGATGGGCCTGGAAGCGATCTATCAGGCGCCAACGACCAGCCGGCCCTATCCCCACCACCGGGTATACCCTTACCGGCTCAAGGGGCTGAACATCGCCCGGCCCGACCACGTCTGGTGCGCGGACATCACCTATATCGCGGTCCGGCGCGGCTTCCTTTATCTGGTGGCAATGATGGGCTGGGCGAGCCGACACGTCCTGGCCTGGCCACTTTCAAACACCATGGACGCCGCGTTCTGTGTCGAGGCCCTGGAGGATGCGATGAGCCATTACGGCAGGCCGGAGATCTTCAACACCGACCAGGATAGCCAGTTCACCAGCTTCGACTTCACCGGCAGGCTCAAGGACGCCGGGTAACGATGTCCATCGAGCGGCTATGGCGCTCGCTCAAGTAAGAGGCCGTTTACCTGCACGAGCTGACCGACGGCTTCCACGCCCAGAAGGTCATCGCCGAGGGGATCGACTTCTACAACGGCGAGCGGCCCCACTCGGCCCTCGGCGGCCGAACGTCGGCCGAGGCATACAGCCTCGGGCAGCCTGTGGATATGATGGATAAGGCTCCCGCCTTGCCCACATCCCNACAGGCGCAACAGCACCGGGACGTGATAAATACGACTCAGGAAGCGGAATACAACTTAGCGAGGCTGCCAGACTGTCCGAACAGGTGGGACTACCTCACTACCAAGTTTTTGGTAATTTTCTTTGAAATGTTTCGCATTTGATGAATATACTTTTGCACCTAACATGATGGTTGGTTTGACGGTGAACAGTAATTTATCGGCTACGAGATCAATATGGCGTCAAAGGATTTTGGTACCTGGCAAGCCAGTTATTAAAATTTATTTGAGCACCTGTGATGTGGATCTGTGGTAGGATTTTCAAAATCTCAGTATATGAAAACATTATAGTTTTTATTCATGACTATAAGAGAAGGGAGAATATAGTATGAAGATCTTAAATTCTTTTGGTCCTAACCCTAGAATGTTACGGATGTTCATAGCAGAAAAAGATCTAAACATCGAGATGTTAGAGCACGATATATTNGCTGGTCAGAATCGTGAGACTGAGTACATAAATAAAAATCCGGGCGGCCAAATGCCCGCGCTTGAACTTGATGATGGGACAGTTATTGCAGAGACCGTGGTTATCTGTGATTATTTAGAGGAAGCTCATCCAACGCCAGCACTAATCGGAACAAATTCGTATGAAAGAGCCGAGGCCCGTATGTGGAGCCGTCGGATAGAGCAAAAAATTACAGAGAATATATACAACGGATTTCGATTTGCCGAAGGCTATGACCTATTTAAAAATCGAATGCGGTGTCTCCCGGACGCGGCAGATGGGTTGAAGGCAATAGCCCAAGACGGACTTACTTGGCTTGACAGCCAACTCGAAGGAAAAACCTTCATTTGTGGTGACCGCATTACAATCGCTGACCTTACACTTTACTGTTGTACTAGTTTTGCATCAGGTGTAGGTCAGAATATTGATCCATCTAATACTAACGTCATAGCTTGGTATGAGCGTATCGACCAAAGGCCAAGTTCAAAAGCTAGCTTACACCCGGCCTCAGAAAGCGTAGGTATGAATGGATAGTTTGCATGACGAAAGGACCTCGTGCATATGCCGATAAAGGCGTGGAGGCTGTCGTGGATACTGCGCCTTCAAGATTCAATTGCGCGGGAACCATGTTCAGAACGGTAGTCAGAAGTAAAAGGACCACTGGCTTGAAAAAATAGCTTTTCAAAACCTGACATAGAATGTTGTGTGGCAAACATAAAATGCTACTAGGACTATATGAAGTCGTTGTGAAGACAATGTTTGCTGGCCCGTACGAACAGGCTGGCTGCCATACCATGTATCATTTCAACAGGCGGCATCGCGACTGGCGTTTGAATTTCTTTTTCGATGCTTGAATCATGGAAAAACGTTGCATGTCCAAACTCGGTGTTGGTTTGGACTTGTTGCCTACGTCGTCATAGCTCTTCCTGCTCACGCCGTCGAATTGGCCTGCAAGCGGATCCGTGACGTGACAGCGTAAAACATCACCTGAGCGTATTTAGTTTTTACACCGTTTGGGTTGTTGGACGAAGACGCCGTGCGTGAGACAAGCATCAACATCAAGATGCGGAAAAAGATCACCGCCAAGCACGACAAATCGGGTGAAGAGTTTCAAGCATCGCCCGGTTTGTGGGAGGACTATCAGGGCCGCCAGTGAGCGGTGGTGTGGTGACTGGAGTGCCTGGCCATTGCCGCTTGTTGAGTGCAATAAAGATATAAAGCGTATTGGAGCACTAATGTCGTTCGCGNTAAATATTTATCACAAAAAATACTCAGTATTAAAATATTAATATTATATCTATNACAATTTTTATATTATAATATTGGTTAAAAATTCCGTTTTTGTCAAATAAATATCGTTACTATTATATGTTAACATTTACTTAATAACAATTCATAATTTAATGCGTGATCAACATTCAAATTCGTATATGTAAATATGGTGGTTCCCTGAGGTATAATACGATACTGGCCAATTTTCATCATCGGATATCCTGGATAGGGAGTATTATTCACTTGTATATGTGAATTAACATACGCGAATACCAAATTTTGATCGATGTAATATTCTATATCTAAACTATTTCCATCATACGTGATAAGGGCACAAAAATTATGATCGTAGCCCTCTTCGAGTCTATATCGGCTTAATGTTAGATAATAAGGCTCTCCATTCGAACGCTTGCCAGCAACTCGTATGTTAAAATGCTCATCCAAACCAATGTATGTTGGAGGTGGCCCTGAGTTGCTGCCGTCATGAATTTGGAAAAATGTGTTTCGATAAGAAGGTGCACCGTCTACACGAAATTCAGTCATGAAGACAGTTGTTCCTATATTAAGTGGCCAATTTATCTCTTGCCTTTCACTGTGTGCAAATTCTATATAGTTATCTTTATAGTTGTCTCTGTCAGAGGGACAAGAGCCAACATCTCCTACATGTAGAGTAAAAATAAAAACGCCATCTTGATCTTTAAGTGCATTTTATTTATTTCAGGTGGACAGGAAACTCGATAAGAGTCGCGTTTCCAATCTATGATGGGTATGTGGTGACACGATATGATAAATAGACTAATCAGGACTAATAATAAAACGTTAGAGAAAACCTTTGGGTTATAAATATTGATCATATTACTTATCGTTCTGTTATGAGAATATTTGAACTAGCGGAGAGAGAGGTGGTGCCGTTAATAACAGTGAAGTCTTGCATGGGAATTACTCTTTCGTTTCAGGAGAACATCTAGTCACGAATGCAGCACTGCGGTCAATGACACGGGCGGCTTTATGCTACCGCCTAACAGGCTGCGCCCCCATTGCCGCTATGCCCCAGCTGTGACTAAGCTGCTTGCAGCTCTGTGGAGGCGGCATCACGAGACGGTTGTTTGCTCGTCACGGGTCCCGGACGTAAGCTTGGTCCAGATACAAAAAAACGGCTCCGCCATGCCAATCACCTTCAGCCCGATCGAAGCATGCGCTGGCAACCAGCCGTTTGCCGAATGTCATGAGGTTGACCTTTCGAGGCCTCTTGATGCAACAGATATTCAAACTATCCGGGCTGCGCTGCTGAAACACGGCATGCTACTGTTTCGCGATCAACACGCGATGACACCGGCCGACGAAGTCGCCTTCAACCGCGCTTTCGGCTGGCATGATGACGCGCAATGCGACTTCCTGTTCGGGTTTGGCGCACCGGTCACCGAGCACCGTGTCAGCGGTGCCGCCCAGATGCCTGCTCTGCCGGAGGTTTCGGTCCTCGGAAATGTCCTGCTCGATGACTATCACGGCATCACCAACACGCAACTTGTTCCGGTACTGGGTTTCAGCCATTCGGGCTGGCATGCCGACGGCCTGCACGACATGTTCGACGGCCTCCCCGAAATGACGACAATGTTCAATCCGCCAGGATGGGAATCCAAGGGCGGCGGCGAAACCTATTTCACGTCCGGGGTCTGTGCGCTCGAGAGGTTGGAATCCGGCTTGCTTGATGAATTGTCTCGCTGTGTCGTGGCCTACATGCGCTATCCCAACGACGATGCGCAGGATGAGACTCGGCGGATCATACCCGGTGCCTCGGTAATGGAACGCGAGGGCACATTCCGCAACGGCTTTGCGATCGATCGCCATGATCATGATTGCGGGCTGCACGATTTCGAATTACTGCCCGAACATGCAGAGCAGGCCGGACGTCACCCCTGCATCTACCGGCACCCGGAAACCGGACAGCGATCACTCTACATCACGCCCGGCCAGGCGGTCTGTTTGCTCGATATGGAGACCGGCGCTATCCGACATGGCGTCGACGAAACGGCAGAGTTGCTCTCAGCGGCCCTGTTGCCCAGCGCACTACCGGAAGTGCGCTATGAGCATCGTTGGCAGGAAGGGGATTTCGTTGCCTGGATCAACACGCTGGCGCTGCATAGTGCGTCCGACCCGTCAGAGATCGATGGCCCTCGCCTGATGCACCGGGTCCGCCTTTCGACACCGAAGAGACGCTGGGCCGAAGGGCGCTATCTCGACTTCCCCACGGGAACCTGAACGAAGTACCGGAGCACTGAGAAGGGCCTTACGCTCACTTATGGCAATCCCCCGCCGATTGTCGTGCGAAGCCTGCCCGATGACACCCCAGAAGACATTGAGCGCATGATTGCCGAGGCCACCAATGGAGACGCCACGGCAAACGTCCTCCACATCAAACGTGTCTTTGTTTGAACATAACCTCGTCCGAGGCGGCTCAGGCTGAAGAGATGTGTGCCGCCGCTTAGCAGGCCGCGCGCCCATTGCCGCATAGCCGCAGCTGTGACTAAGCTGCTTCCAGCTATCTGGAGGCGCATCATGAGACGTCAGTTTCTTGCGTTTGCCACAGTCTTTCTGCTGGCAGTTCCGGCGTGGGCGAACTTCGACGATGGTTGGGTCGCCTATGAGCGTGGCGACTAAGGGACTGCGTTCGAGGAGTGGTTGCCACTTTTGAGCGGGCACAGTGGCAGGAATTGCTAGCCCACGTGACCCCAATTGGGTTTCGCCGCCAGCCTCGAGCTTTTCCAGTTGTGCAAGCTGCCCAATTAGATTGAGGCAGAGTTCACCTACCGTAGAAATACGTTGAAGCCTTGCTCCTGTGAGCCATGATTAGACGAGCGGTTCAACCTAGCAACCGTCGTCAACCAAATCGGGTCAGACTATCAACGAGCTTTTGACAACACAGGTGCAACTATGAGCGCGACTAACAAGGTTGTGCGTATCGCACTGTCTGGAGGCCTCATCGGGCTTCTGTTCACCAACCCTCGTCGAGCGCTAGACAAAGCTATCAACGATGCGAATGCAAACGGATGGAGATGTCATCAGATTCTGCCTCACTCAGAGCGCAATCTGCTTGTCGTACTGTTGCAATTGGTCGTTCTCCTACTGACGCTAGGGATGTGGACCTGGGGCGCGGGTTACATCCTTCTTTTAGAGCAGAAACCGGGTGGCGGTGCTCGACAAACAACGCCACGATCCGGGCCTCAGCTACTGCAATGAAAGGGGCAGCATCTACTGGCTCGTCCGATTTCAATGTTAATGCGTTGCCGCCTTTTCGCTCAAGCCAGTTGTCCAGTCGCACGATGACGGATTGTATGAGTTCCGACCAAACCGGCGATTGAACTGCCCGACGCTCCGGGCAGGCCAGAGCGGTGGGAGGACTGGCAGTGAGCGTGGTGTGGTGGGCCTCCAAATTAGCCGTGAAATTCCTGTGCCACTGTTGTACCAGCGACAATATTTGTGGTGGCGTGAAATTATAGAAAGTATCTAACAGATTGTAATTATTCGATAATTAGAGACATTTACATAAGCCTGTTACGTGTGAATGACTTATCTATAGCCTGAGCAGTGTCCAAGGCTAGCACATGCCGATGTTGCCCGTATGGGGCACAGCATGGTCACTCGCCTCTTCCGATGTGCCATGGGCAGCCTGAGCGGTTCCCAGGGCAGGTGTCAGCCCCGTGAGCTCATCAATATTGATGCTAAGGGCGGGCACAGCGGAAGTGCCGACAAGATCGGTAAATGCTTGCATGGGAATACTCCTCAGGGGTCGATCAGGGCCTGGTCGTATGCCCGGCCACACAAATCTGCAGAAGCGAACTATTCTTCCATCACCCTATACGTCACCTGGATTGCCAACAGAAAAGACGCTGATCGGCGGGAATGGTTCAAGCAACTTATCGGTTGATGTGCAGTGCATCCAAGCGTATTATTTAGGTACTATTAGGTAATCGGACGTGTCCGAAGGCGAAAAACTCAAAAAGGTGTCCAGCAATGATTAAAAAATCGTTTGATTCTCCAGATATACTCAAAACTCCTGATAAGACGCATGCGGCAACGGTTGAACTAGGGCCATACAATGCGACCAAGCTGGTACTTGAACCAGGCTGGAGGTGGTCCGATTGTGTCAAGCCACATGTCGGCGGTGATAGTTGTCAGGCTACTCATGTCGGAGTTGTGGTTCAGGGTTCGATGATCTGTATCAATGATGACGGCACAGAGGTTTCTGTATCAGAGGGTGACGCCTATATATTTGCTCCCGGCCACGATGGTTGGGTGACTAGCGAAGTTCCCTTTGTCGGGTATGAGATACTTGGATCGGGCAAAGATTTTGGGGCCTGGAAAAAAGCTGATTAACCGATCAGTGCAAAACATAATCGAGGTGGATCCGGAGGCCGAGCGTCTTCGATGCGGCTGTGCTGATTGATCTGATACTGCTATGGCTACCCATGAAATAACAGGTCAGGCTAATTAGCCCAATTCCCGCAACCGACATGTGCGATTAAGTCCCAAATTTTGACGTTCTAGTGGTCCTTTTTCTGATTGGCACGCTCGAACTGCAGGCCGACCGTGGATACGGCCAATGGCAGTCGTCTGTACGTCACCTGGGTTGCCAACAGAAAAAACGCTGACATATCGGTGAGTTAATGCAGGATGTGGTGCCGGGTGCGGGACTCGAAC
>PBNE01000002.1 GCA_002722885.1 Rhodospirillaceae bacterium | reverse complement strand
CCATCATCTGGTTCATGCCGTCGCTCGAGGCGCCCATCCAGGCTTTAAGCGCCTCGTCGGGGTCAAAGCCCTTGGCCGCTTCGGTCATGCGTTCCTTGAGATCGGCCATCAGCTCGTCGTGGAGCGGGCGCATGTCCGGCATCCCGAGGAAGGCTCGGGCCTCTTCGGGGGTGCAGTCGATCTGGATCTTGACCTTCATCACGTGACCTCTTTGTCGCCCACGGGGTTGCGGAGACCGTGCGACACCGCCACGTTACGGGCTCCTCCCCTTTCCTTGCAACGTTCGGCGGCCCGGCGATGGATTTTCAGCGCAACAATCTCGACCGCGAGACAAGCCCCTATCTCCACCAGCACCGCGACAATCCCGTCCACTGGCAGCCCTGGAGTGCGGAGACGCTCGCGCACGCTAGGGCCGAGGACAAACCGATCCTGCTGTCGGTGGGTTATGCCGCCTGCCACTGGTGCCATGTCATGGCCCACGAGAGCTTCGAGAGCGAACCCATTGCCGATGTGATGAACGAGCTCTTCGTGAACATCAAGGTCGACCGCGAGGAACGGCCGGACATCGACACGATCTACCAGTCCGCGCTGCAGCTTCTGGGCCAGCAGGGCGGCTGGCCGCTCACCATGTTCCTGACACCCGACGGCGAGCCCTTCTGGGGCGGGACCTACTTCCCCGGCACGCCGAAGTACGATCGGCCCGGCTTCACCGACGTGCTAGTCGCAGTCGAGAACACCTACCGCAACGGCAAGGACAAGATCGACCAGAACCGGCTGGCCCTGCAGGAGGCGCTGACCCGGCTGGCGACCAAACAGGCCGGTGATGCCCTGCCCGACAACATCGCGGACACCACAGCTACCGCGCTGATGCAGGCAGTCGACATGCGCTATGGCGGCATCGGCCAGGCGCCGAAGTTCCCCCATGTGCCGGGTCTCGACCTTCTGTGGCGCGCCCACCGCAAAGGCCGGGGCGACAGCTTCGGCCGCGCCGTACTGGTCAGCGCCGATGCCATGGCCGAGGGCGGCATCTATGATCACCTGGGCGGCGGCTGGGCGCGTTACTCGGTCGACCAGATTTGGCTGGCACCGCATTTCGAAAAGATGCTCTACGACAACAGCCAGCTCATCGAGCATTACACCAGGCTGTGGCTGGGCACCAGCCGGGATCTCTACCGCCGCCGGGTAGAGGAAACCGTGGGCTGGCTCCAGCGCGAGATGACCACACCGGAGGGCGCGTTCTGTTCGAGCCTCGACGCCGATTCCGACGACGGGAGCGGTCATTCGGAAGAAGGTGCGTTTTATGTCTGGGATGAAGCCGAGGTAGATGCTGCGCTGGGCGAGGATGCCGCGCTATTCAAGGAACACTACGGCGTCACGCCCGAGGGCAACTGGGAAGGCAAGACCATCGTGAACCGCCTGGCGACCGGTGAACCCGAAGCCGCCACCGAAGCCAGGCTCGCGGCGCTGCGCGCCACCATGCTGGAGGTCCGCGCGCGCCGCCCCCGCCCCGGCCTCGACGACAAGGTGCTGGCAGACTGGAATGGCCTGATGATCCGGGCTCTCACTCGCGCCGGTGCGGCGATGGCCCGGCCGGAATGGATCGCCATGGCCCACCGCGCCTTCGACCACATCGTGGCGACCATGACCGAAGGCGATCGCCTGAAACACAGCGCGCGCGACGGCCGTGTCCTCGATGTCGCGCTGATCGACGACTACAGCCACATGAGCGACGCCGCCCTGGCGCTTCTTGAGGTCACGGGTGATGCGTCACTGCTGGATCATGCTCGCGCCTGGGTTGCAACGGCCGATGCTCATTACTGGGACGCCAAGCACGGCGGCTATCACTTCACCGCCGACCATGCCGAAGCCCTGATCGTGCGTACCAAGACCGCACTCGACAACGCCACGCCGTCCGGCAACGGTATCATGGTGGGCGTTCTCGCACGACTCTGGCACCTGACCGGCGAGCCCGCCTACCGCGACCGGGCCGAGGCCATCGCACGGACCTTCAGCCAGGACATCGCCCAGAACCCCATGGCCCATGCCGTGCTCATGCTCAATCTCGATCTGCTCAACCAGGCATTGCAGCTTGTGATCGTCGGTGAGCGCGGTGACGAGGCCACCGAGGCCATGCTGGCGGAAGTCTGGACAAGCGGTCGCTTAGACATGGTCGTTACCGTTGTCGCCCCGGGCGACGCCCTGCCCCAGGGCCATCCCGCCACTGGCAAGGGCCAGGTCGACGGCCAGGCCACCGCCTATGTCTGCGAGGGGCCGGTGTGTTCGCTGCCGGTGACGGACCGGGAAGCGCTCGCCCCTCTTCTCGATCCGGTGGCTGCCTGACTGTCGACCCACTGGAATCTCACGACTTCATTTCAAGACTGGTTTTTGCGGTGCTTCTCATAGCAGAGTCAGGGCAACAACCAAGGACGACACATCATGGCAATAGCCATTCGCATTCATGAGGCCGGCGGGCCGGAGGTCCTAAGGGTCGAGGACGTCGCGGTCGGTAGTCCCGGCGCGGGCGAAATCCGGATCCGGCATACGGCGGTCGGCCTCAACTTCATCGACACCTATCAACGCTCGGGCCTCTACCCCATGGCGCTGCCCGCCACCCTGGGCATGGAAGCCGCCGCCGTGATCGAGGCGCTGGGCGATGGCGTCAGCGGGCTTGCGGTTGGTGACCGCATCGCCTACCCGATGACCGGCGGCGCCTATTGCACCGAACGGGTGATCCCCGCCGACAAGGTCGTAAAGGTGCCCGACACCGTCGACGACAACGCAGCCGCAGCGATGATGCTGAAGGGCATGACGGTCGAGTACCTTCTGCACCGCACCTTCCCGGTCGAAGCGGGTCAGACGATCCTGTTCCATGCGGCGGCCGGTGGTGTGGGCCTGATCGCCTGTCAGTGGGCCAAGGCGCTGGGGGTGACAGTGATCGGCACGGTCTCGACCGACGAGAAGGCCGCGCTCGCCAAGGCGCACGGCTGCGACCATACTATCGTGAGTTCCCGGGAAGACATTGCAGAGCGGGTCAAGGAGATCACTGATGGCAAGGGTGTGCCGGTGGTCTATGACTCGATCGGTGCGGACACGTTTGAAACCTCTCTCGCCTCGTTGAGCACGCGCGGCATGATGGTCTCGTTCGGCCAGTCCTCCGGGCCGATTACCAGCTTCAATCCCGCCGTGCTCGTGGCAGGCGGTTCGCTCTATTACACACGGCCCGGCCTGGCGAACTACATCGCCACCCACGACGAGCTCGAGCTTTCGGGCACACGCCTGTTCGACATGGTGGGGTCCGGCAAGGTCAGGATCGAGGTCAACCAGACCTATCCGCTGGTCGAGACCGAACAGGCGCACCGCGATCTCGAAGGGCGCAAGACCACAGGCTCCACGGTGCTGCTGCCATGAGCACCGGCACCACAGCCGTGCGTGTCCACGAGCACGGCGGGCCCGAGGTGATGCGGATCGAGGAGGTTTCCCTGCCCGATCCGGGACCCGACGAAGCGCTGGTTCGCAACACGGCGATAGCGCTCAACTTCTATGACGTCTACGAGCGCACCGGACTCTATCCCGTCGCGCTGCCGATGACGCCGGGCAGCGAATCGGTCGGCGTTGTCGAAGCCGTGGGCGAGGACGTGCGCGACCTCGATGTGGGCGACCGCGTCGCCGTGCTGACCGGACCGGGCAACTATGCCCAGGCGATGATCGCGCCGGCCAGTCATCTCGTGCCGTTGCCGACCGGCATCGACGACCGCACCGCGGCCGCGGCGATGACCAAGGCGATGACCGTCGAGTATCTGCTGGAACGGTGCTTCCAGGTGCGGCGGGGTCAGACGATCCTCTTTCTCAGTGCCGCCGGCGGCGTCGGTCTGATCGCCTGTCAGTGGGCCAGAGCACTCGGGGTCAGGATGATCGGCACGGTCTCGACCGAGGCCAAGGCCGATCTCGCCCGCCAGCACGGCTGCGATGTCGTGCTGATCCTGGGGCGCGACAACATTGTCGACCGGGTCCGCGAGGAAACCGGCGGCCACGGTGTGCCGGTTGTCTACGATTCCGTCGGCAAGGATACTTTCGACGATAGCATGGACTGCCTGGCGCGGTGCGGCACGATGGTGTCGTTCGGCCAGTCCTCGGGCGAGCCCCCCGCCTTCCAGACGCGCATGCTGGCCCAGCATGGTTCGGCCTTCATCACACGACCCGGCATGCACGACTACACCGCGACCCGGCAGGAGCTCCTGGCGAGTGCGGACCGCGCGCTTTCGATGATCACGTCGGGCAAGGTGAAAATCACGATCGGCCAGACCTTCAGGCTCGACCAGACGGCCGAAGCACACGCGGCCCTCGAAGGGCGGCGCACCGTGGGATCGACGGTTCTGATCCCCTGATGACGGCTTAACCTCACCGGAGGCCCAACGACAAACGCCGCCCCCGGGGGAGGCTCGGGGACGGCGTCGTATCGGGAGTGGAGCCTGTGGGAATGTTTGTGTTCTTGGCTTACACAGGCCGGTTTACGCTCGCAACGTCAGGACAGAGATAAGGCCCGATGTCCGCGATTGCCTCTTGGTTCGACACGACCACCCATCACGGTTGCAAGTAACACCTCAACCTGTCGAGCCGCAGGCTGTACCGTCTAAAAGCAGAGTATTTTCAAGACGTTACGCTAGGCGTAGATCCCGGTCACACAACCAGACAGATCGCAGAAAGCGCAGTCCTCAAGCGGGTAGAGGATCAGCCGGATGAGCGGCGCCAGATCGGATCGTCAAGCTGATCGAGGAAGGCCTCGTGGTGGGCGATCTCTTCTTCGGTGGCGTCATGGGGCCGTGCTTCGTGCGCCTCACGCGGGGTGGCGTCGCCGGCGTTGATATATTCGGCCCCCTGGGTCTCGGCCGCAAAGGCAAGGCCGGACTGCCGGCCACCCATGAGTTCGAGGTAGACCTCGGCCAGCAGTTTGGCATCCAACAGCGCTCCGTGATGCGTCCGTTCGGAGGCGTCGACGCCAAGCCGTTTCATCAGGGCATCAAGGCTGTTGGCCTGACCGGGATAAATCTGACGCGCAAGATGCAGCGAATCGACAACCCGTTCGCCGCTGATCGGATCCGCGCCCTCCATCCGGAGTTCGTTGTTGATGAACTTCAGGTCGAATTCCGCGTTGTGAATGACCAGCCTGCTGTCCTGAAGAAACTCCAGAAAGTCATCCATGCGTTGATGGAAGAGCGGCTGTTTTGACAGAAAGGAATCGGAGAGGCCGTGGACGTTGAACGCCTCGCGTTCGTTCTCGCGCTGCGGATTAAGATAGGCCTGCCAAGACTCGCCGGTCTGGACATGGTTGATCAGTTCGACGCAACCGATTTCGACGATACGGTGTCCGGCCAGAACATCGAGGCCTGTGGTTTCCGTATCGAGGACGACTTCACGCATGGTCGTTGCCTGGGTTGGGAGCACCATCATAACGGTTTCGGTCTCAGGCCGCGACCGCCTGCGGGGACACACCTGTGTAGGGATCAGCGGGGCGGCCAGATGTGGCCGGAGCGGGTCTTGAGGTCGTCGGCCAGGGCCTCGACCCGGCGCCAGGTCAGCGCCTTGGAGAGCCCGGTGGGGACGACGAAGTCGGCAAGACGGCGCTTCTTCGCATCAGGCATCTGGCGGCGTCGGATGCTGTCCAGCTTCTCCATCGTCATGCCGGCGCGCGCCAGCACGCGATGGGCCTGGACAAAGGCGGGCGCGCTGACGACACAGGTCGCATCGACGCGCTTCTCGCCGCCGGTCTCGAACAGCAGCGGCACATCCATGATCACAAGATCCACGCCGCGGCTGCAGGCATGGCGCAGGAACCAATCGCAGGCCCGGCCGACCAGCGGATGCACGGCAGCCTCCAGTGCCTTCAAGGCATCGGCGTCATTGAGCACGACCTTGCCCAGAACCGCCCGGTCGACCCGTGCCGACCGACCTGTGCCGACCACGGCATCGGGTGCCAACGCCGCGACACGCGGCACCGCAGCGCCACCGGGTCCATAGAGCTGATGGACCACGGCATCGGCGTCATGCACCAGGGCACCACAGCGTCGGAACATGCCGGCGACCGTCGACTTGCCCATCCCGATGGAGCCTGTGAGCCCGAGGACGAACAAGGGTTCAGAGCCCCTCGGCAACGTAGGCGTAGAGCGCACCGGTGACCTCCGGTTCGTGGCCGAACCAGGCGGCGAAGCCGGGGCGGGCCTGATGGAGCAGCATGCCCAGGCCGTCGACCGTGGTGAGATGCAACGCTCCGGCACGATGCAGGAGGTCGGTTTCGAGCGGGGCATAGACGAGGTCATAAACCACGGCATCCTGACCCAGCGGGTCGAGTGCGATCTCGAGTTCCGGCTGTCCGGTCATGCCGAGCTGGGTCGTGTTGACCAGAAGGCCCGCACCATCAAGCGCGGAACTGCGTTCCTCCCAGGCGGTGGCCTGAACCCGTGTGCCGAATTCATCAGCCAGGGCCTGGCCGCGTTCGGCCGTGCGGTTGGCAAGGCGCAGTTCGGGCACGCCGGCTTCCAGCAGGGCGACGATCACGGCACGGCTGGCACCACCGGCACCAAGCACCACGGCCGGCTGCTCACGCTTCCAGTGCGGCGCACGCTGGTCGAGGTTCTCGATGAACCCGAAGGCATCCGTGTTGGTGACACGCAGGGAGCCCTCGTCGGTCACGATCACCGTGTTGGCCGCACCGATCCGGCGGGCGACCCCATCGGCCTCATCGGCGAGGGCGAGGGTCGCCTCCTTGTGCGGCAGGGTGACGTTACAGCCTTTCAGACCCAGAGCGGCAAGACTACGCAGGGCGCGCTCAAAGCCCTCCGGCGCGACCGGCAGCGGCACATAGGCGCCATCGATGCCATAGGCTTCGAGCCAGAAGCCGTGCAGACGCGGCGAACGCGAATGGCTGACCGGCCAGCCCATCACAGCGGCAACGGCGGCATGGCCCGAGATCGTCATGACGACAACACTCCCTGGTGACGCAGGTGATCGAGCACCTGCAGCAACGGCAGCCCGATAATGGCATGAAAGTCGCCATCAATGCGGCTGAAGAGTTGCAGGCCCCGGCCTTCGACCTGGTAACAGCCGACGCTGGCACAGGCGAGATCACCGATGGCATCGAGATAGGCATCAAGAAAGGGTTCGCTGAACGCCCGCATGGTGAGCCGTGCGACGGCGGTGTGATGCCACAGCCGGATCTCGTCACGGAGCACCACGGCGGAGGTGACCAGCCGGTGCTCACGGCCGGCCAGCGCAAGCAGGTGGTCGCGGGCCTCGGCGCGTGTTTCGGCCTTGTTGTACCAGCGGCCTTCACACTCCAGCATCGAATCGGCGCCCAGCACGAGCGCACCGGGCTGCCGCGCGCTGACCCGTCGGGCCTTAAGTTCGGCCAGGGTCTCGGCAGCCTGTTCAACGCTGGCCTCTTCGGCCTTGAGCGAATCTTTCACCGCGTCCTCATCGAGGTTCGCGACATCGACGTCGAAGGGCACACCAGCCTGCTCCAGCATCTGCCGCCGGCCGAAACTCTTGGAGGCGAGGATGAGGCGGGGTGTGTCGGTCATGGCAGGGCCCCGAAGCGGTCCTGGTAGAGCTGCAGGATGGCGGCCGAGCTTTCCTCGATCGAACGGCGTGTGACATCAAGCACATGCCAGCCTTGTTCCTCGTAGAGGCGGCGCGCATAGGCCAGCTCGCGGCGCACGGCATCAGGTTCGATGTAGTCGCTCTCGCCGTCCTGCTGCAGCATCGACATGCGGTTCTTGCGGATCTGCACCAGCCGGTCCGCACTCTGGATCAGGGCGACGATCAACGGGCGCTTGGCCGTGAGCAATTCATCGGGCGGCGGGACACCAGGCACGATCGGCACATTGGCGGCTTTGAGGCCGCGGTTGGCGAGATAGAAACACGTAGGGGTCTTGCTGGTGCGCGAGACGCCGACAACGATGACATCGGCCTCGTCGAGATCGTGCGGCGACTGGCCGTCGTCGTGGCGCAGCACGAACTGGATCGCATCGACGCGCGCGAAGTATTCGGCATCGAGCGCATGCTGACCGCCGGGCTGACCTTTCACCGCCTGGCCGAGATAACTCGACAACACACCGAGCACGGGATCGAGCACCGGCACACAGGGCACACCGATTTTCTGACAGCCCATGGTGAGCTGATCGCGCCGGGCCGGGTCGACCATAGTGTAAATCACGACACCGGGGTTGGCCTCGATAGCGGCGAGCACACGGTCCATCTGGCGAGACGAGCGGACCAGCGCCCAGACATGCTCGATCGCCTCGACATCCTCGAACTGCGCCACGGCGGCGTGCGCGACCGACAGGATCGTCTCACCGGTCGCATCCGACACCAGATGGAAGTGGAAGCTCTTCATGGTCCGAGCCGGTCCGAGTCGGCGCGTCCGGCCTGTGAACTGCATGGGGATGATGGGTGCGTCATGGGTGGATAACTCGCCGGAATCGCGTCCGACCGCAAGTCCGTACCCGGATTGCCAGAACACACCGGCCGGCTGTCCCCATGCGGACAACACAAAACCACCGGGTGTGGAATGTTTGTGCGTTGCCCACATCGGCCTCAATCCATCCTCTGTTGATCCACAGAATCGAAGGAGAACCGACTCGCCGGGTCAGTTCGGGAGTCACGCATTTCATCACGATATCGTACCCTACCTGTCCCCAGGTCGGGGAAGTGTGTTGATCGCAGCAGGAGCAAAAGGCCATCCCCGATTTGGACAGGGATTCACCACTGCCACTACCCAAAGAATCCTTCTTTTATTGAAGGGGGGAAGGGTGTAGCACCTCGCTTCATGACCCCAATCCCGACGCCTCAAGCGACCACGGCGAAGCCCCTTTTGAGGGTTCTCAATGGCCAGCGTGTCGACCCGCCGCCGGTCTGGCTGATGCGCCAGGCCGGGCGCTATCTGCCAGAGTATCGCGAACTCAGGAAGCAAGCGGCTGGCTTCATGGCCTGTTGCAACAATCCCGAGATGGCGTCCGAGATCACACTGCAGCCGATCCGGCGTTTTGGGATGGATGCGGCGATCGTATTTTCCGACATCCTGATCGTGCCCCACGCCATGGGCCGCATTGTGCGCTTTGCCGAGGGTGAGGGGCCGCTCCTGGAAACACTGTGCGGTGAAGCCGATGTCGCGGCGCTCGACCCTGATCTCGTGGTACCAGGAAACCAACCGCTGATGGAAACCCTGTGCCGTGTGGCGGCAGCACTCGATGACACAACTGCACTGATCGGCTTTGCGGGCGCACCGTTCACGCTGGCATCCTACATGATCGACGGCCGGGGCGGCGGGGTGTTTCCCAGAACACGGGCGATGACGGCTGAGAACCCAGACCTGCTCGACAGGCTCTGCGCGGTTCTGTCTGAAGCCGTCAGCCAGCTCCTGGTCGCCGAGATCGATGCCGCGGCCGAGGCCGTGCAGATCTTCGACAGCTGGGCCGGCCTGCTCGACAGCGACGAGAGCTTCATGCGGTGGTCGATCACGCCGATCCGCAGCATTGTCGAACGGGTTCACCGGGAGCGTCCGGGTGTTCCGGTGATCGGCTTCCCGCGCGGTGCCGGGGACCGCTATCAGAACTTTGTCGAAGAGACCGGTGTCGACGCGATCCAGGTCGATCAGATGACCTCGCTGGAAACCATGAAGGCTCTTCAAACGCTGGTCCCGGTCCAGGGCAATCTCGACCCCGAGCTGATGCTCGCCGGTGGTGACGATCTGGTCACCGCGGTACGGCGTATCAGGGAGACGCTGTCTGGTGGACCGCATGTTTTCAATCTGGGCCATGGTGTGGTCAAGGAAACCCCGCCCGAGCATGTCGCGACTCTGGTCGCCGCCCTTCGAGGCGTGTGAGGAGCGTTTGAGGATGGTGCGATGACACGAACCGCGGTAGTGCTGTTCAATCTGGGTGGGCCGGATTCGCCCGAGGCGATCCGGCCCTTCCTGAATAACCTTTTCAACGATCCCGCGATCATCGGTCTACCCTGGCCGCTGCGCCCGATTCTAGCGTCGGTGATCTCGAACAAGCGGCAGAAGGAAGCGCGCGAGATCTACACGCGAATCGGCGGCCGGTCGCCGCTACTTGAGGAAACCTGCGCCCAGGCCCGTGCGCTGGAAACGGCGGTGGGTGACGACGACACCCGCGTCTTCATCGCCATGCGCTACTGGCATCCGATGAGCGAAGACACCGCCTTCGAGGTCGCGCAGTTCAAACCAGACCGGGTGGTGCTGCTGCCGCTCTATCCCCAGTTCTCGACCACGACAACGGGCTCGTCGCTGAAGGAATGGGCCCGTGCCGCTAAGAAGATGGGCGTCACCGCGCCGACCACGACCGTGTGCTGCTATCCCATGCAGGCCGGTGTTGTTGAGGCCCATGCCCGGCTGCTCAAGAATGCGCTGGATGACGCCGGTGACCAGCCCGTGCGGGTGCTGTTTTCGGCCCATGGCCTGCCCGAGAAGATCGTGAAGGCGGGTGACCCCTACCAGTGGCAGGTCGAGCAGACCGCTGCTGCCGTGGTCGAACGGTCGGACCTGCCGGACCTCGACTGGCAGGTCTGTTATCAGTCGCGGGTCGGACCGCTGGCCTGGATCGGGCCTTCGACGGACGACGAGATCAGGCGCGCGGGATCGGACGGCAAGGGTGCCGTGGTGATCCCGGTCGCCTTTGTCAGCGAACACAGCGAGACCCTGGTCGAGCTCGATATCGAATACGCCGAGATGGCGGCCAAAGCAGGCTGCGCGCCATACATCCGCGTGCCAGCGCTGAGTGTGAACAACGCTTTCATCGAGGGTCTTGCCGGGATGGTTCGCGACGCTCTTGAGCCCGGCCGCCCCGCGCTGTGTGCCAACACCGGTGCCAGGGTCTGCTCCGCTACCTGGGGCAAATGCCCGTGTCGGGAGGCGGCGTGATGGAAGGCTTTCTGGGCGGGACCTATCTCTGGATCAAGGCAATCCACATCATGGCGGTGATCGCCTGGATGGCGGGCATGCTCTACCTGCCGCGTCTTTTCGCCTATCAGGTCGATGCCGAGCCCGGCTCGACACAGTCGGAGATCTTCAAGGTGATGGAGCGGCGCCTGCTGCGCGGCATCATCGACCCCGCGATGATCCTGGTCTTCGTGCTGGGAATCCTGCTGGTGATCGACCGCGGGCCTGCGATCTGGTCGGAGGGCTGGTGGCATGTGAAGCTGCTGGCGCTCGTGATCCTGAGCGGCCTGCATGGGATGTTCTCGCGCTGGCGCCGCGACTTCGAGGCTGACCGCAACACGCGCTCTGCGCGGTTCTACAAGATCGCCAACGAGATCCCGGCAGTGCTGATGGTGATCATCGTCCTGATGGTCGTGGTGAAGCCGTTCTGATGACCGTGACACCCACCTTCTGGTCGAGAGCAGTGATGCTGAGCGGCGGGCTCTCGCTCGTGGCCTACATGATGGTTTGGCCCTATTCGATCCAGTCGCTGACCTTCGCCTTTCCCCTGGCGCTGCCGTTTGTTGGCGCGATCCTTTCGCTCAAGCTGGGCCTGCTGCTGCTGCGTGTGGGCTGGCCGATGCTGCCTGTTTTCATTGTGGCGGCGCTGATCGTGGGTCTTCTCCTGGGCCTGGGCGTGGGGCTGTTTCTCCATGTCATCGGCGCATTGGCCGATAACGAGGCGAGCTTCGGCCGTGACAGCCTGATGGGCACGCTGTTCCTGCTGGTGCCCTGGAGCCAGTGGGCCGCCTGGCCCGCCGGTGTCGGTCTGTGGCTGATCCTGCGCCATGATCCGGGGCTGGAGCGCTGACGGGGGATGTGTTCGCCCGATGCACTTGTCGTTTGACTCGTGTCGCGACCGTGCTTATCTCTGTAGGTCTCAGCGAAGCGCAGCAACCCGGCGAACGATCCGGGAGCGTCGGGCAGCCCATACTTCCTCGGGCAGCAGCTCGGCTAGCGTCACCACAACCTTCCCATATCCGGCGGAGCTTTCGTTCCTTCCCGCTGTCCGCCGTCGAAAAGGTCCATCATGGCCGTAACGGAATCAGACGACACGACTCTCACCCCCTCCACGGGGCACGCCCCGCTCAACCTTCAGGATCTGAAGGACAAGAAGCCCGAAGAGCTTCTGGCGCTGGGCGAGGAGCTCGGCATCGACAACGCCAGCGTCCTGCGCAAGCAGGACCTGATGTTTGCTATCCTCAAAGAGCGCGCCGACGAAGGCGTGCCCATCGTGGGCCGCGGCGTTCTGGAAATCCTGCCTGACGGGTTCGGTTTCCTGCGCAGCCCCGAAGCCAACTATCTGCCGGGCCCCGACGACATCTATGTCAGCCCCAACCAGATCCGGAAGATGGCGCTCAAGACCGGCGACACGGTCGAGGGCCAGATCCGCAGCCCGAAAGAGAACGAGCGTTACTTCGCCCTGCTGAAAGTCAGCAGCGTGAACTTCGCGCCGCCCGAAGGCACTCGTCACCGCGTGCCCTTCGACAACCTCACCCCGCTCTATCCGGAAGAAAAGCTCAACCTGGAAATCCAGGATCCGACCAAGAAGGATCTGTCGACCCGGGTGATCGAGCTGGTCTCGCCGCTGGGCAAGGGCCAGCGTGCGCTGCTCACCTCGCCGCCGCGCGCGGGCAAGACCGTGCTTATGCAGAACATCGCGCATGCGATCGAAAGCAATCATCCCGAGGTCTACCTGCTGGTGCTGCTCATCGACGAACGGCCCGAAGAGGTCACCGACATGCAGCGCCAAGTGAANGGCGAGGTCNTNNCCTCNACCTTNGACGAGCCGGCNACNCGCCACGTNGCNGTNTCGGANATGGTCATCGAAAANGCCAANCGNCTGGTNGAGCANAANCNNGANGTNGTNATNCTNNTNGANTCGATCACNNGNCTNGNNNGNGCCTTTAACACCNNNGTNCCGNNCTCNGGNAANGTNCTGACCGGCGGTGTNGACGCCAACGCCCTGCAGCGGCCNAANCGNTTCTTCGGTGCNGCNCGNAACATCGAAGNNGGNGGCANCGCTNACNATNATCGCNACCGCGCTGATCGACACCGGCAGCCGCATGGACGAGGTCATCTTCGAAGAGTTTAAGGGCACCGGTAACTCCGAAATCGTCATGGACCGCAAGATCGCCGATAAGCGCATCTTCCCGGCGATCGACGTCGGCAAGTCCGGCACCCGCAAGGAAGAGCTCTTGGTCGGCAAGGCTCAGCTCGCCAAGATGTGGGTCCTGCGCCGCATCCTCATGCCGATGGGCGCGGTCGATGCCATGGAGTTCCTCATGGAGAAGCTCAAGCACACCAAGAACAACGACGACTTCTTCGATTCGATGAACACGTAACTGTTTCAGATGGGCCCTTCGGGGCCCATCTTTTGTTCGGAGTGCGGCGAACCTGTCGCCATTGTGAGGCGATGGTGACTGGTTGATTGGTGGTCGCCCTTTCATGGTGGCGGCATGCGCAGTCTGACGTGCTTTCTTTCCAGCCCTCTGCTGGCCCCGTTCACACTTTTTGCCACACCGGCTCTGGCCGACTGGGAATCGCTGTTATGGGTATGTCAACGGACGCAGTTGCCGACCATGCCAGAGGTGACGTCCGCCTGATCGATGTAACTGATAACCTGACGTTGGCTCAGGCGCCCGTCCGCTATTCCGAAGCGCTTGAGTTCCAGAGCCCGGTCTTCGGCCAGAGCATGGGTGCACTGGCCTATTTTGATGACCGCGGCCTCGGTGGATTTGAGTCGTTGATGNAGAACACGGAGCCGACCGCCTGTGAGGATCTTCGGGACTCCATCAGCGCGACCTTCGGATCGCCCGATGCAGAGGATCTTGAAGGCGTGGAACCGCAGCATCAGGTGACCATGTTTATCTGGGACCAGCCATAGAGCGAACCCAGGCTGCGGGTGACNGCCGTGNCTCGGCCGTCTGGCATCGATGGTGAGGTTGTGCGCCATGACGTTATTGTCTGTTNATAGCTCGCTGGCTTTCCGAGGCGCCTGCCCCTCTCGAATAATCNCGAGCCCTCCCCACATCCCACAGGGTCGGACGTAGGCATGGCAGGCGGGGCGGCGTATCAAGGGACATCCTTTCTCCTGCTCCGGTGTTGCCATGTCCGATGTGAAAATCACCCGTGCCCTGCTGTCGGTCTCCGACAAGGCGGGGCTCAGCGAATTTGCCGCGCGGCTGNATGAGCATGGCGTGGAGCTGGTCTCGACCGGCGGCACGGCCAAGGCGATCGACGAGGCCGGACTGCCGGTGCGCGAGGTCGCGGACCTAACGGGCTTTCCCGAGATGATGGATGGCCGGGTGAAGACCCTGCATCCAGTGGTGCACGGCGGCATCCTGGCGCGCCGCGATTTCGCCGACCATGCCGCGGCAATGGCCGAACACGGCATCGGAGCGATCGATCTGGTGGTGGTCAACCTCTACCCCTTCGAGGCGACAGCGGGCCGTGGCGCGCTATGGGACGAGATTGTCGAGAACGTCGATATCGGCGGGCCTGCCATGATCCGCTCGGCAGCGAAGAACCACGAGCATGTCGCCGTTGTTGTCGATCCCGCCGATTACGAGCGTGTCCTCTCGGAAATGGACGGCAAGGAAGGAGCGACCTCGCTGGAGCTGCGCCGCCTGCTTGCCGCCATCGCCTATGGCCGCACGGCGGCCTATGACGCTACCATCGCGCGGCGCTTCAGCCAGGAGGCGGGTGAGACCTTCCCGCGCCGGATCAGCTTTGCCGGCTCGCGCAAACTGAAGTTGAGGTACGGCGAGAACCCGCACCAGGAGGCCGCGTTTTTTGGCGACGGCAGCCGGCGCGAGGGTGTGGCCACCGCGAAGCAGGTCGGCGGCAAGGAGCTGAGTTTCAACAATCTCAACGACACCGATGCGGCCTTCGAGTTGGTCGCCGAATTCACCGAACCGGCGATTGCGATCATCAAGCACGCCAACCCCTGTGGCGTGGCGGTGGGCGGCAGCCTGCTGGAGGCCCACGAGCGCGCTCTGGCCTGTGATCCCATCAGCGCCTTTGGCGGCATCGTCGCGGCCAACCGTCCCCTTGATGAGGCGACCGCGCAGGCGATCACGCAGGTGTTCACCGAGGTCGTGATCGCACNCGGCGCCGACGAGGCTGCGCTGGCCGTGTTCGCCGAAAAGAAGAACCTGCGTCTGCTGATCACCGGCGGNATGCCCGATCCGGACCAGCCCGCGCTGACCTGCCGCACCCTGGCCTCGGGCCTGCTGGTGCAGACCCGTGATACCGNGCGCGTCGGCGCCAACGATCTCAAGGTCGTCACCGAACGCCAGCCCGGTGAGGACGAGCTGGCCGACATGCTGTTTGCCTTCCGTGTCGCCAAACACGTGAAGTCGAACGCCATCGTCTATGCCCGTGGCGGTGCGACGGTGGGCATCGGTGCGGGCCAGATGAGCCGGCTCGACAGTGCGGTGATCGCCCGCCAGAAGGCCGCGCGCGCGCGCCTCTCGGTCGAAGGCGCGGTGGTCGCGTCGGACGCCTTTTTCCCCTTCGCCGATGGCCTGCTCGAAGCGGCCCAAGGCGGCGCCACCGCCGNGATCCAGCCCGGCGGCTCGATGCGCGACGACGAGGTTGTCGCCGCGGCCAACGAGCGCGGCATGGCCATGGTCATGACTGGCATGCGCCACTTCCGACATTAGGCGCGACGGTATTGACCACACCATGACCGTCGACCGCAGGGATCAGGTTCGCGCGTTGCTGAAGGCAATCGAGACCGGCGATGCCGTGTCGGTCACGGTGGTCAGCACCGAAACCTACATCCAGCACAACCCGCAGACCCTGGACGGCAGCGACGGTCTGGCCGAACTGTTCCAGCGGCTCTCTCTGCGCTCGCCCAAGGTCGAAATCGTGCGTGCGTTCGAGGATGGTGATTTTGTCTTCGGTCACACTGGATACGACTTCGGCAATCCCCGCGTCGGCTTCGAGGTCTTCCGTTTCGAGGACGGCCTGATTGTCGAGCACTGCGACACCGTCGAAGCCATCGACCCGCGCGACGAATGGAAAAACAACAACGGCACGTTCTAGCCGGGCAACGCACCTCTGCGCGGCCCGCCTGAACGATTGCGACCATGGACCCTGCGGGTACGACCGCCCTTGTCACCGGTGTGGGCAATCCCGACGGTATCGGGTATACCACCGCGCTGCGCCTNGCCAAACGGGGTGCTGATGTCGCAGTGACCGACGTGACCGTNACACCCGGGCTGGAGCAACTGGCTGCTGCCATCGAAACTCTTGGCCGCCGGGGCCTACCGCTGGCGGTCGATGTTACCGAGCCCGACCAGATCACGACCTGTGTTGCCCACTGTGCCGATGTCCTCGGCAGCCCCGGTGTTCTGGTGAACAACACGGGCTCCACCGTGGGTGCGCNGCCCTATCTCGACATCGAAGCCGATCACCGGGATCTCAGTTTTGCGATCAATCTGAAGGGTCCGGCGCTGTTCTGCAGTGCGGTGCTGCCGCTCATGGTGGCGGCCGGTGTCGGCAGCATCGTCAACAACGCCTCGACCGGCGGGCTGGGTGCGGAGGCCGGGGTGTCGCCCTGCGCCGCACCGGCACCACCGCAGAGATTGCCGAGGCCATCGCCTACCTCGCTTCGACCGCGTCGTCCTACATCACAGGCGCAGCGATCTCGGTCTCGGGCGGCGCGCCCGCGGGGCTGTGAGCTCTGACGCATCCTGCAAGGGTGATTGACGCACTCTGCCCCTGGGATANTGTCCGCAGAGGGAGGCCGGTTGCATGNCCGATGTGATACCNCTGATTGATCTGGAGCCGTGGTTCGCTGGGAGCGAGGCCGACAGGGATGCCGTGGTTGATGCCGTTCGCGGCGCTTGCGAGACCATGGGCTTCTTCATGATCTCCGGTCACCGAGTCGACCCCGTGGTGATCGACAGGATGTATGACGCCAGCCGCGCGTTCTTTGATCTGCCCGCAGCGCAGCGCATGGCGGTGCCGCCGGTCGGTGATGAACCCGGCNGGCTGATGCATTTTAGTTATGGCATGGAGTACCTCGCCGCGACCCTGGGCGAGGAGACGCCGCCCGACTGCAAGGAGGCGATCGACTACGGTCCGCTCTATCACGGTTCGCCCTGGCCTGCCGAACCCGCCGGCCTGAAGGAGGCGTGGTTCGCCTACTACGACGCGCTCGACGACCTCTGCGCGACGCTGCGGCGGATCCTGGCACGGGCCGCGCAATTGCCCGCAGACTACTTCGAGCCCTTTTTCGAGAACGATCTTTCTTCACTGCGGGCGCTCGATTATCCCGAGCCTGAAACCCCGCCACTGCCTGGTCAGTTGCGCGCCGGGGCGCATACCGATTTCGGCTTCCTCACGGTGCTGCTCAGTGAGGACAAGCCNGGTGGTCTGGAGGTCATGAACCTCGAGGGCGACTGGATCGCGCCGCCGGCGCCTGTGGGGACCTATGTCGTGAACCTGGGCGATTCGCTGATGCGCTGGACCGACGACCTCTGGCGTTCGACGCGTCACCGGGTGGTCAACCCGCCCGAAGGATCGGAAGGCGGCTCACGGCGCCAGTCGATTCCGTTCTTTCACAACCCCGGNCGCGATGCGTTGATCGACACTCTGCCGACGTTCCGGCGCGCTGATGCAGATCCGAAGTACCCGCCGATCACCTATGGCGAATATTCGCTGGAACGGCAGAGCAAGGCGCATGCCGATCACATCAGTGAGGTTGTGTAAGAGCTTCCCGGGCCTCAATCGCCAGAGGGTTTGACCGCACTCAGAACGACGAGGTCGGAACGGTCGCGGGCAACAGGCCGGGATCGAAGCGGCGGGCATTTTTGGCCGGACTCTTGCGGTCGAGAAGACTGCGCAGGACACGTTCATCCTGACGGTCACGCCGCATGATGGCGCGAACGATGGGGTCGGAGAGAATGTCGTCGAGGCGCGGTTCGTCCGACCATGCTGTCTTCTTCATGATGCTGCTACCCTGTAACGTGTTGTTGTCGGCACCCCTTGTACACGGGGTTTTTATCACCCTGATGTCGTAGCATAGATGACGCGTCGCCACACACGATCGCGTGTTGGCAACGGCTGCGGATTCCTGTACGGAGACGCTGCCGGAACGGATAAAGGCGGCAGATTCCATGGCTCTGCCTGTCAACCGTTCTTTTTTGTGCAACACGCCCGGACCGGCCGGAACACGTCGCCGGAGTCGTCCGAATCAGAGCCTCGACGAAACAGAATCGTCGTCGTGCGATTCGTGTGAAGGCGGTGGCTAGAGTGTCTTGACGTAGAAGTAGCCGGAAACCAACTTACCCTCGGCGCGAGCATAGCTCGGCAGCTCACCCCAGCGGGTGAAGCCGGCGGCTTCGTAGACCTCGATAGCGCGGGTCTGGGTCTCGCGGACATCAAGACGCAGATGGCTGTAGCCTTCTTCGCGGCAGAAATTCTCGACCGCATCCAGGAGCTGGGCGGCGAGGCCATGGCCGCGGGCCCAGGGGGCAACGAAGTGGGTCGTCAGATGCGGGCTGTGGGCCTGTGCCTCGTTAAAACGCGGCGGAAGCTGGAGCTGGGCGCTGGCGGCGATGGTGCCATCGAGTCGACCGGCCCAGAGCTGACGCTCGGGTACCAGCAGGACACCCTTCCAGTAACGCTCCATCTGGTCGCGCGGCTGGGGGTTCAGCCAGCCGAACCCTTTGCCGTCAACGATGGCGGCATCGGTGGCGTCACACAGGTCACCGAGATCGAGCCTGTTGAGCTCCAGGACATGTTCGACGGAGACCTCGGTCTCCAGCGCTGATGTTCTCTGTCCCATGGCCGCTACATGGACCCGGTGGCAGCGCGCTGCAAGTCGCAAGAGGGGGAATTCGGGGTNATTTCGTGTGTGTCATCCACCGGATGATCCACACCGATATGGGGGTGCTGATGTGATGTCATGGGGGGAGGTTTTCATCCTAATTTGGGGCGGTAGTGGGGCGAATCGAGGAAAAACCGCCGAATTCGCGGGATCAGGGCGTCCACAGGGGCCGGGGTTGTTCGCCCGACGCTGCCACCTCTTGGGCCGGGGCTGCGGGCGCCGGCGCCGTGGCCCGGGGCTCGCGGCTCCACAGGATCAAGCCCAGCGCCTCGGCCTCGTCGAGATCGCGGGCCTTGAGCACGGTGAAAAGGCGGTAGCGGCGCAGGGAAAGTTCGGCCAGGCGCAACTCGTTGGCGGCAAAGGCNATGCCCAGGACCATGGCCAACTGCACGATCAAAACACTCAGGGTGTCGAAGCCGGTGATCTGGGCCAGGAGCGTGACCAGCGGCATCAGCACGANGATCAGGCCTGCCGTGTACCAGGCGCCCCGGTAGANCGCCCAGAGCTCGCGGAAGATCAGCGCGCCCCAGGAGAATCCCATGGGCACGGCCTGCAGCGCGGGGTCGTGCCCCGGCCGTTCCTTGATCATGATCGACCAGTCCCTGATTGCCATCGCGGNCTCCCAAAGCTTGACCCGGCTCACGGGATGGCCACATAGCACGGGTGGCCGGCGCGATCACGTCGCCGCTGCTTCACACTTCTCCGACCTGAGCCACGAGGCAACATGATGAACGACACCCAGGCCGACCTCTGGCATGGCACCACGATTCTCTCTGTCCGACGCGGCGGCAAGGTCGTGATCGCCGGTGACGGCCAGGTCTCGATGGGCCCGACCGTGGTCAAGGGCAACGCCGTGAAGGTTCGTCGCCTGGGTGCTGGGGGCGATATNCTCACCGGGTTCGCCGGCGCGACCGCCGATGCCTTCACCCTGTTCGAACGGCTGGAGCAAAAGCTGGAGCGCCATCCCGGTCAGCTCGCGCGCGCCTGTGTCGAACTTGCCAAGGACTGGCGCACCGACCGCTACCTGCGCCGCCTGGAAGCGCTGATGGCCGTGGCCAATGCCGAGGTCTCGCTGATCATCTCGGGCACCGGTGATGTGCTTGAACCCGAAGACGGGCTGATCGGGATTGGGTCCGGCGGCAACTACGCGCTCGCTGCGGCTCGCGCGCTGGCGACGGTGGATGATCTCAGCGCGGAAGAGATCGCGCGGCGATCGATGGCCGTGGCCGCCGATATCTGCGTCTACACCAACAGCAGCGTGACCCTCGAAATTCTCGATGCGGCGTGATGTGATGGCCACTCTGCTCCTCCCCCACACCGATGTGAGGCAACACTTTCTTCCAGACTGGTGTCCTGTTTCATGACCTCCTTTTCCCCCCGCGAGATTGTTTCCGAACTCGACCGTTTTATCGTCGGCCAGAACGACGCCAAGCGTTCTGTTGCCGTGGCGCTGCGCAACCGCTGGCGCCGCCAGCAGCTGCCCGATGCGCTGCGTGAGGAGGTCCTGCCGAAGAACATCCTGATGATCGGNCCNACCGGNGTNGGCAAGACCGAGATCGCNCGNCGTCTGGCGAAGCTCGCCAACGCACCGTTCCTGAAGGTCGAGGCGACCAAATTCACCGAGGTCGGTTATGTCGGCCGCGATGTCGAGCAGATCATCCGCGATCTCGTCGAGATCGCGATCAGCCAGAGTCGGGAGACCCTGCGCAAGGAGGTCCAGGCCAAGGCGGAACTGGCGGCTGAGGAACGGGTGCTCGATGCGCTGGTCGGCGAGAACGCCAGTGCCGACACTCGCCAGAAGTTCCGCCTGATGCTGCGCGAGGGCCAGCTCGACGACAAGGAGGTCGAACTCCAGGTCTCCGAAACGGGTCCCGGCGCGCTGCCGACCTTCGAGATTCCCGGCATGCCCGGCGCCCAGATGGGCATGCTCAATCTTAACGACATCTTCGGCAAGGCCATGGGCGGCCAGACCAAGGCCAAGAAGATCAAGGTGGGCGACAGCTACGACGTGCTGCTGGCCGAAGAGGCCGACAAGCTGCTCGACGAGGAGACCGTGGTGAAATCAGCGATTGACACGGTCGAACAGGGCGGCATCGTCTTCATCGATGAGATCGACAAGATCGCCGCGCGCAGCGAGCGGCAGGGTGCGGATGTCAGCCGCGAGGGCGTGCAGCGTGACCTGCTGCCCCTGATCGAAGGCACCACGGTGGCGACCAAACACGGCTCGGTCAAAACCGACCACATCCTGTTTGTATGCTCCGGCGCCTTCCACCTCGCTAAGCCGAGCGACCTGCTGCCGGAACTGCAGGGCCGCCTGCCCAACCGGGTTGAGCTGCAGGCGCTCAGCCGCGACGACTTCCGCCGGATTCTGACCGAGCCGGAAAACAGCCTGCTGATCCAGTACACCGCCCTGATGGGCACCGAAGAGGTGACGCTGGAGTTCGGCGACGACGCCATTGATGCTCTGGCCGACCTTGCGACCAAGATCAACGAGACGGTCGAGAACATCGGTGCGCGGCGGCTTCACACAGTGATGGAAAAGCTGCTCGAAGAGATCAGCTTCACGGCACCGGACCGCGGCGGCGAAACCATAGTCATCGATGCCGCCTTCGTGCACGAGCGCGTCGGTGAACTGGCCAAGAACGCCGATCTGAGCCGTTTTATTCTCTGAGGTCGCGCGCCTAGATCGGTTCAGGCTGAATGCACCGGTGGAGACCCCACCGGAGACTGCGATGAAGTTGTGCTGACAGCCTGTCGATCATGCCCTGCGCCGCTTCACAGAAGGTCCAATAGATATCTTCCTGGGCGCGGGTCTGGGTGGTGAAGTTGGCCACCGATCCCGTGTCCTTCCGCCACACGCCGAATTCCATCATCTTGGTCAGATGGATGTCGTAGCTGAACATCTGCTTCTCGCCGTAGAACCGGATGGCGGGGTCGTTGAACCCGACAACGAAATCGGGAACGTCCGCCTGTTCGGGAATGAGCTCGACCGGTTCGGCCTACATCAGGCCAAACAACGTGCGTACGGTTTCACTGATGGAGTTGCCGTAGTTGTAGGAAAGAGTCTCGAACGGGTTGCAGTCGTAGTCGAGCACAAGGGCGTCGAGCTCCGGATTCACGACGTAGGTCACGTGGGCATCGATCATCTCGAACCGGGTGTCGGCCTACTCGACCTTGGGCGCGACATAGGCGCCCTTGTTGGCGCATGCCGTCAGCAGAAGCGAGAGTGAAACGAGGACGAGTGTGTGTCGCATGATGGAGAACGATCCCGGCGTGTGCCGGGGCGGCTCTAGGCCGTGAGGCAAGCAGCGCAAGGGAGCGGCCGCCGTGATAGGGTGGCAACCTTGTGTGGAGACAGACTTCATGCGCCTGATGATCATGCCAATGTTGCTTGTGCTTGCCCTCTCGGCACAGGCCGACGATGCGGTGCTTTATCCCGTCGGCGACAAGTGGACGATGTGGTGGCCGCAGAACATGATCGGCTCGTACCGGCACTGGGACGAGATCTTTCCCGTGCGGGCGATCGAGCGTGGCGACGGGCCGGTCTCCGAGCTGATCCAGGGCGAGGTGTTCCTTCACTACGACTTCGACCTGCCCGGCGGCGGCAAGGCGACGGTCGGCGACTGGATGGAGGAGAACCGGGTGACCGGTCTGCTGGTCCTCTACAACGGCGTGATCCGGATGGAGCGTTACGGCCACGGCGCCGATGAGACCTCGGCCTTCATTTCGCAATCGGTCGCCAAGTCGATCGTCTCGACCCTGGTCGGCCGGGCGATCCACGGGGGTCTGATCGACAGCGTGAAAGACCCGATCGACCATTATGTTCCCGCCCTGGCCGACAGCGCCTATGCCGGAGTACCGATCGAGGCGGTGCTGCAGATGTCGTCGGGCGTCGACTACGACGAGGACTATGACAACGAATGGTCCGATGTCTCGCAGATGTGGATTCTGGCGGGCGAACAGCACAGCAAGCTGATCAACAGCTTCCTGCTCGAGTACGACCGCGAGGCGCGGCCCTATGAGGTCTACAACTACAAGGGTGCAGACACGATCGCGCTGGGCTGGCTGGTGGCCGAGGTCTCGGGCATGACGCTCTCGGACTATGCCTCGATGGCTCTGTGGCAGCCGCTGGGCATGGAGGCCAACGCAAGCTGGATGGTCGATGGCCTGGGAGAGGGTGCGACCGAGATTTCCTTTACCGGCCTCAGCGCGCGGCTGCGCGACTACGGCCGCTTCGGTCTGCTGATGGCGCAGGATGGTATCTGGGAAGGCGAACGGCTGCTGCCCGAAGGTTGGGTCCGGCAGGCGACGGTGCCCTCGAAGCCGCAGGTCATGGCAGGCCGTCTCTATTCCGGCTATCCGCTGGGTTATCAGTACCAGTGGTGGACCCTGCCCTGGGGCGACGGTGTCTTCACGGCCCAGGGCGTGAATGGACAGTTCGTCTATGTCGACCCCCAGAGCGACCTTGTGGTCGTCCAGACCGCGGTGTGGCATGACTGGTGGGACGATGACGCCGAAGAAGAGTTCTATGCCCTGTGCCGCTCGCTGGCGGCGGTTCTGACCCACCAGTAGAGCGCGTCAGTCCGTTGCATCGGCGGTCCGGCGCGGGGCAGCGAGAAGGCCGGCGGCGGTGATCAGGACCATGCCGCCGATGGTCGGGAGATCAGGCGCATCGGCGAACAGGACGTAACCCCATAAAGCGGCTGAGATCAGATAGGTATAGTCGAAGGTCGCGATCACCGGCGGCGGGGCAATCTGATGGGCTCGCGCAACGCCGATGAAGTAGATCGCCAAGAGCGTGCCGATCAGCGCCATCAGGCCCCACTCGTTGAGCCCCATCACGGCCCAGTCGCCCAGCACGAAGGGGTAGCTTTCACGGGTTGCCGTCTCAAGGCCAATCAGCGCCAGCACCGCCGTCGCGATCAGACCCGCGATCAGAAAGGAGGCGTGAATACCCAGGGACAGGGTCAGCGGTGGCTCGTCCCGGCATTTGCCGCGAGTCAGCACCATGGTCATGGCATAAAGCGCGGCAGCCCCCAGAGGCAGCAGGGTGAACCAGGAAAAGGCGTCGGTTCCCTGACGGAGGATGCTGAGCACGCCCAGGAAGCCGAGCATCACCCAGCCCCACTGGCGCGGGCTGACCGCCTCGCCCAGAAGCACAGCTGAGAGCAGCGCGATCATGATAGGGTTGGTGTAGACCGCAACCGCAGTGACGGAGAGCGACAACACCGGCAACGAGGCGTAGAGCAGCAGCCATGTGCTGAGCAAAAGGAGGCTGCGCAGGGCGTTCCAGCGCAGGGAGCGCGGCCTGAGACCGACGCCGGTCGCCAGCAGCAGGACCAAAAGGATGGGGATGGCAAAAAGCGAGCGGGTGACAAAGACCTACCAGAGGGTGATGTCGTCACCGACCAGCTTCACCACCGCATCGGCAAAGGCCATGGTCAGGATCGAAGCGAGGATGATCAGGATTCCGAGCGCCGTGCGATCAGGCTTTGTGCCGGTCGCGAGCACCATCATAAAGACACTTGAAACAAAAGAAGCGTGGTCAGAACGGTCGCTCGCCGGTCACCACCGCGCGGCGCATGACCCGGGGCTGGCCGCGGTAGTCGTTGTGGGCGTAGTGCACGGTGCAGCGGTTGTCCCAGACGACCAGCGTGCCCGGCTGCCAGCGCAGGCGGCAGGTGAACTCGGGCGTCGCGCCATGGGCCATGAGGGCTGCCATCAGCGGCCGGCTTTCGGTCTCGCTACGGCCTTCGAAGTTCGAGGAAAAGCCGGCGTTGACATAAAGCGCGGTTCTTCCGGTGACAGGGTGGGTGCGGGCCACCGGATGCAGGTTTTCGAGATCCTCGTGTTCGGGCGGCACGCTCACCGGCGTTGTGGTGACATCGGCCGAACCCTTGGACCGGGAGTGGTCGCCGAAGCTCCTGGCGACGGAATGAAGCAGGCGCATGCCCCTGAGGGCCTCGCGCATCTCCGGTGACAGGGTCTCCCAGGCGAGATACTGGTTGGCCCAGCTCGTGTCGCCGCCGACCGGCGGGCAGCTCACGCAATAGAGCGTCGTGTACGCAGGCGGCTGATCGAAGGTACTGGAATCGGTGTGCCAGGAGCCGCCGAAGTTGTTGATGTCGACGGGCCCGCTGATGAGTTCGGTGAGTTCGGGAAAGCCGTCCATCGGTTTGGCGTAGGGCCAGGGCTCGACCGGCCCGAGCCGCCGGGCGAAAGCGATCTGGTCAGCGGGGGCGAGATCCTGGCCGCGGAAGGCGAGCACGAGATGGTTGGTGAGCGCTCTCTCGATCTCGGCCATGGCCGCGTCGGAAAGATCGCCGAGGTCGATGCCGGTGATCTCGGCGCCCAGAGCTCCGGACATCGGTGCCAGCGCGAAGTGGTTGTAAGCGCCAGGGTTCATCTGCGGCGCATGGAGCACGGCATCGATCATGTCGAAGGCCAGCGGGTGATGCATGACAGGCAGGGGGTGCAGTTGTGAGTCGTCGGGCATGGCGTCAGACCGGTTTTTCGCCCTCGACCACGATGCGTCGCATGTGGCGGCGGTGGCCGGGGTAGTCGCTATGGGCATAGTGCAGGCAGCAACGGTTGTCCCAGATCGCCAGTGAGCCGGGTGTGTAGCGCAGGCGGGCGCAGAACTCGGGCGTGATCGCATGGGCCCAGAGCTTGCGCAGCAGCGGCAGGCTCTCGTCCTGGGTCTTGCCTTCGAAGGAGACGGTGAAGCTGTCGTTGACGTAGAGCGCCTTCCTGCCTGTCACCGGATGGGTGCGGGCGACCGGATGCAGAGCCTCGTTTAACTGTTCGGGTGAATAGATGGTGTGGGTCGTGGCGTTGGACTGGACCTCTTCGGAGGCGGAGCCTGTGCCGTAGCCGAGTTCGGTGGAATAGACTCCTCTTACGCCTTCAAGCTCGGCCTTAAGCTCGGGATCGAGGGTCTCCCAGGCGAGGTACTGGTTGGCGAAGCCGGTGTCGCCGCCGACCGGCGGACACTCGATGCAATAGAGCATGGTGTACTTCGGTGGTTGTTCGAAGTTGCAGGAGTCCGAATGCCAAGTGCCGCCAAAGGCATACTTGTCGTGGGGTTCCTGGATCAGCTCGGTGATCTCGGGATAACCCTCCATCTTCTTCGCAAAGGGCCAAGGCATCGGCCTGCCCAGCCGCCTAGCAAACGCGATCTGCTCGGCGGGCGAAAGATCCTGATCGTGGATCATCAGCGCGAGGTGATCGACGAGCGCCTGTTCCAGTTCGGCAATGGCCTCGTCGGATGCGGTCCTGAGATCGATGCCTTCGACCACCGCACCCATGGCACCGGTGACCGGCTCGACGCAGAAGTGCTTAAAGTTACGCGGTGCGAACTGCGGCACATGGCTGACGGCAGACTGATAGGAGAAGGTCGTGATGTAGCCTGGCATGAACAGGGTCCCCGCATCGGCTGTTTGTCGGGAAACCTTACGCCTCAATTTCCTGGCAGCACAATCTCCATCGGAGCGCGGCGGGCGCGACAATCAGCCCTGATTGCGATTGCCGCGCAGGAGTGAGAGGCGCAGCACGTCCGGCATCGCGATCAGGCGGTCGTCGACGACCTCGCGCAGGGCGTCGAGCGCCTCGTTGCCGTTCTTGAGCACGGCCAGGACCCAGCGGTCGACTTCGGGCGGATTGGCCGGATCGGCCGCCGGTACGCCCCGGACCTCGTGGCTGGGCCCGAGTGGGTTGTAGACCGCGATGACCTCCACACCGGTCGCCAGGGCGCCCAGAATGCCCATCTCAAGCATCTCGTCGTCGCCACACAACACGATGCGCTTGACGTCGTTGTCGGCCAGATCGGCATAAAGCCGGTCGAAGCTGGAAAGGCCGCGGCGCAAGGCGCCGAAGCTGTCGCGCAGATACTGCGCAGTGAGGCGGCTTTTCTCTGAGAAGCCCTTGGGCGTCAGGTAGTATTTGTAGCGGCGGCGCGGCGCCTGCTGGATCTTGATCAGGCCGGTGCGCACGCAGCGTTTCATGTAGGCATTGACCATGCCGAGCGCGACGCCGAGCTCGGCGGCCAGATCGCGCTGGCTGATCTCGTCGTCTTCCTCGATCCGGTCCAGAATTTGGCGGATCGCCTGCTCTTCGGTGGCTTCGCGCCGGGTCGACACCGTTTGGCCTCATCGTTCTGCGGGATGGAATCCCGTTACGACGACTTGTTCACTTTTCGAACACTGGTGTCAAGAGGCCACGCAGGTGCCGATCAACCGCGGGCGAACGGGCCAGTGATGGTGGCGATCATACGGGGGGTCTCCTCGGCGTCTCCGGCGCGGGCATGCTCGACCAGGGCTTCGAGCCGCGCGATCAGGTCGCCCGGTGCGGCCTGACGTGCGGTGGCGACGTTGATGCCGTCGCGTGCGGTGGGGGCGAGGGTCTCGTCGTCATAGACCAGTTCCTCATGCATCTTCTCGCCCGGCCGCATGCCCGTGAAGGTGATCGCGATCTCCTCGTCGGGCGTCTTGCCGGCCAGACGGATCATCTGGCGGGCCAGATCCTGGATGCGAACCGGCTCGCCCATGTCGAGCACGAAGAGATCACCGGATTCGCCTTCCAGCGCGCTGGCCTGCAGGACCAGCTCCACAGCCTCGCGAACTGTCATCATGAAGCGTGTCATGTCGGCATGGGTCACGGTGAGCGGGCCACCCTCGGCGAGCTGTTTCTGGAAGAGCGGTACCACTGAGCCGGTCGAGCCCAGCACATTGCCGAAACGCACGCTGGCGAACCGGGTGCCGTTGCCCTCGCGCCCCAGCGCCTGGACGTAGAGTTCCGCCAGCCGCTTGGTGGCTCCCATAACCGACGACGGGTTGACCGCCTTGTCTGTCGAGATCAGGACCATGGTCGCCACCCCGGTGCGGCGGCAGGTGTCGGCGAGGTTCATGGTGCCGCCGACATTGGTCAGGACACATTCGTTGGGATTGGCTTCGGCCAGCGGCACATGCTTCAGCGCCGCGGCATGGAAGACGATGTCGGGCCTTTGTTGTTCCAGCGCGCGTTCGAGCCGATTGCGGTCGCGAATATCGCGCAGCATGGCGCGCCGTGGAACGTCTGGGAAGAACCGCGCCATCTCCATATCGATCTCGTAGAGCGCGACCTCGGACAGCTCCACTAGCGTGATGTGGACAGGATTCAGGGCAGCGATCTGGCGCACGAGTTCGCCACCGATGGTGCCGCCTGCGCCCGTAACGAGGATGCGCCGACCCTCGACGAGCCGCGCGATGGAAGCACGGTCGACGGTGGTCTGGGGGCGACCCAGAAGATCCTCGACCGCCACGGGGCATATCTGGTTTGATGCCACGGCACCGTCGGAGAAATCGGTCAGCCGACCAACCCTCGACAATGCCATGCCCTGCCGTTCGGCCGCCTTCAGGGCGTTACGCAGCAGCTCGGGCCTGTTGTTGTCGCTGGTGATCACCAGCCGCTGGGGTCGGGGCCCGCGGCGGCGCAGAGTTTCGAGTGGTTCATCGAGGCTGTCGCTGCCGTCGAGCACCACCAGGCCGCGGATCTGCTGGCCGGTGCGGCGGCCGGTGGGGTCGATCATCCCGGTCACGGCATAGGGAGAGTCCCGGTCACGGGACATGGCGCGGGCGAACTGCTCGGCCTCGTCGTCGGCGCCCAAAATGGCGACCGGCACGGCGTCGGGATTGGCGCGCTCCAGGACGTGCGTGAGGTTGCCGTCCTTGACGATGCGATAGAGCAGACGTGGGCCGCCCGTCAGCGCAAGCAGGGTGAACCAGTTGATGATGATGGCCGAACGCGGGTAGTCCTCGGCGCGTGACACCAGAAAGATCACCGGTAGAAAGATCAGGACGGTCCAGGTCGCCGCGCGGGCCAGAGCATAGACGTCGGGCAGGGAGGCATAGCGCCACACACCGCGATAGACCCCGGCGCGCAGGAACACCAGCCCGGCGATGGCGGCAAACAGCACCATGCCCTCAAGGAGATAGTCTTGTGCCTGGGTCCAGATTTCGCTGCCCAGACGCAAGTAGAGCGCCAGCACGAACGACAGTGCTGCCATGACAACGTCATGCAGCGCCGTGACGTGCGATCGGGATAGTCGTTTCATGCGGGGGAACCGTTTTTCCTGCCCAGCCTGAAGCGAAGGTAGCACAACGCTGCGAGCGTCAGCAGAGCCGATGGCACCAGGGCTGTCCAGGGTCCGATGGCTCCGATTGCAACGCACAGCGTAAGCGCGACAAGGGCAAGATTCAGGGTGGCGATCAGCAATGAGACGTGCGCGTGACTTGCGCCGGCCTGAACCGCAAGCTGATAGGCATGGCTGCGGTGGGCATGCCAGATCTTCTCGCCCTTGAGCGCACGGCGGATCAGCACGGTGGTGGCATCGCCCCAGTAATAGAGCGGCAGGATCAGCACCAGCCACCACAGACTGGCGACACAGGCGGCCCAGACCAGCAACCATCCGATCAGGTAACCCAGCGGCACGCTCCCGACATCACCCAGGAACAGGCGTGCCGGATGCCAGTTGAGGACAAGAAACCCTGCAGCGGCTCCAGCCAGAACAGCGGCCAGTGGCGCGTGCGACCAATCACCACCGCCATCGGACACCATGACGATCAGGGCAAATGCCAGTCCTCCAGTCACCGCGATGGTTTCGACGCCGGTGATGCCGTCGATGCCGTCCATGAAGTTGAAGAGGTTGATGAACCAAATCCAGGCCAGCGCGGTCACGATCCGGTCGGCCCACAGCGGCAGCCAGCCGTCGAACAGCATGGCGTGGTCGGGCAACAGCCAGAGCCCGAGGGACACGGCGATGATGTGGGCCGCAACCCGCGGCAGCGGCGGCAGGCCGCGCAGGTCGTCGATGAAGGACAGCGCCGCCAGTGCCAGCGCCGCGAGCACCACGGGCCAGACCGTTGCGAGAATGCCGTTGAACAGGGCGACAACCAGCCAGACCGGAGCGATCACCCCGATCACGGCCAGCCCGCCCCCTCGGGGTACGGGCCGGTCGTGACTGGAGCGTTCGTTGGGCCGGTCCATCACGCCACGCGCTGCCAGCTGGCCCAGCACAAAGCGGGCCGCAGCCCAGGTCGCGACGCCTGAGAATACCGCGGCGATCAGGGTGACCATCATCATGTTGGCGCTTATAGAGTAGTTCCGGCCCGGATTGAATCGCGCGGGATGGTTGGGGCCGACGTGACGCCCTCGCGGCACCACTTTTCCACCTGAAAGAGGGATCAGAGTGAGATTAAGACAAATATCGCGTCCCGCGATCTCTTCCCCCCTTGTGGGGAAAGGTTAGGATGGGGATATGCGGCAACGCCGCATCGAAGCCCGGCGCCTCCTGCCCTTCGGGCACCCCCACCCTGGCCCTCCCCCATAAGTGGGGAGGGGAACACTCCGGCGAAGGCCTCCGTCGCATGAACACCACCTCTACAACGGGCTCCAGCGTTGCTGCATCGGACGGGAAAACCGTCATCAGACAACGTGCGGGCTGGATCCCTGTGGCCGGCGCCGTGGCGCTGGGGCTGGCGGTGCCGCTGCTGCTGGCTGGGCGCGGCGCGTTTGCCGCAGCTGCCGTCGTGGCGCTGATCGGGCTGCTCTGGGCGGTCCCACGCTCCACGACTGCCACCGCGGTCAACGACGGCTTCAAGTCGCCCCTGGCGCGCGCTGTCTGGATCACCTTCAGCGTCTGGCTAGTCTCGGTCATGGCGTCACCGGACATCGTCGACTCCGGACGAATCTGGCTGCGCATGGTGGCCCTCCTGACCGCGGGACTGGCGTTGTGCGGCATCCTGCGGTCCCGCGAGGATCTTCATGGAATCGTGCTGCGCCTGATGGTGACAGGTGCGGTGGCCGGTGCGGCGCTCTCCCTTCCGGCGGTGCTTGTGCTGCCGGAGACCTTCGCCTGGCTGCGTGGCCACGGCGACATGCGTGAGGTGAGTGACATCGCCGCGCAGATCCTGAAGTCCTACGGCACGGCGCTGGCCTGCCTGATGCCGGTCGTGCTGTGGGCCGGCTGGCGGCTGGGCGGCAGCTGGCGTGCGCCGGCCCTGCTTTTTCAGGTCCTGGCCATCGGTGTGCTGTTTGCCATCAACAGCCGGTCCGGCCTGGTCGCCGCCGGCTTGGCGCTGGGCGTCGTGGGCACGTGGATGGCCTGGCGCAGGATCGGTGTTCTGGGCGTCGGCGGCGTGGTGCTTGTGGCAGGCGGGTTGATTGTGGCCGTGTTGCTCGACAGCGAACGCAACAACACGATCGAGGTGGCCCTGGGCCTGCCGATCTGGCTGGTTGATGCCCACCGGCAGGCGATCTGGGCCTTCACGCTGTCGCAGGTCGGCGATGCGCTCTGGCTCGGGGTCGGGATCAACATGGCGCCGTCGCTGCCTGGTGCGCAGCAGATCGTGGAAGGCTCGACCGTGGAGATTCTCCCCGGGCACCCCCACAATGCCTTTCTTGAGGTGCTGGTCGAAACAGGCGCGATCGGCCTGGCGGCGATGGCCGCGGCCCTGCTGCTTCTGCTGGCCGGTGCCCTGCGTGTCCTGTTGCACGACGGTGCCGCAGGCGCGGCCCTGCTGGGCCTGTGCGCGGCCTTCTGGTTTGCCTCGCTGATCAGCTACTCGTTCTGGTCGTTCTGGTGGCAGGCAACCTATGTTCTCCTCATGGCTCCGGTTGCGGCGTGCTTGACGCCGGGCCTTGTGTCGGGCGGACTGCGGAGACCGGGAAAGAAGGACCGATGAGTCAGAATCAAACCGATCCGCTCAGTGCCGGCCGCGACGTTCTGACGCAGGGCGCGGCCTGCCTGGAAGGCGCCGCCGCGGCCCTGGGCGAAGACTTTCTGGGCGCCACGCGCGCCCTGGCCGACCCACAGAGCCGAACGATGGTTCTGGGCGTCGGCAAATCCGGCCATATCGGCACCAAGTTTGTCGCCAGCCTGGTTTCGACCGGCCACCGGGCTGCCTTCCTGCACCCGCAGGAGGCCCTGCACGGCGATCTCGGCCAGGCGCATGAAGCGACCCTGGCGGTACTGCTGTCCCATTCCGGCAGCACGGACGAGCTGCGTGTTCTGGCCCCGACCCTGGGCGACTTCGGCGCAAAGATCGTGACCATCACGGCCTACCGCGACTGTCAGCTCGCCTCTGTCAGCGACTGGGTGATCGAGACGCGTGTGGAGGCCGAGGCTGGCCTGCACCAGCTCGCGCCGACCTCGTCGTCGACCACGACACTGGCGTTGTGCGACGCCCTGATGATTGCCAGCCTGAACATCCGTGGTTTCTCGCCTGAAGAATTCCGCATGTTCCACCCCGGCGGTCTGCTCGGCCGCAAGCTGATGAAGGTGGACGAGGTGATGACCACGCCGGACCGCCTGCCCTGGCTCAAGCCCGACGACTCCTTCCGGCACGTGCTGGAGGTTATCACCGCCGGCGCGCGGGGCTTCGCCCTGGTTTGTGACGAGGACCCGTCATCGGCTCCGCCGCTGGCGTCGGTCGGGGTGATCTCCGAAGGTGATATTCGCCGCGCCCTGGCCGATTGGGATACCGCGTCGTTGCGGACGGCAGGCTCCATGATGACCGCCGACCCCACGGCGATCACGTCGGGTGCCCTGATGCTTGATGCCTTGCGCCTGATGGAATCCAACCGCTTCTCGTTCCTGCTGTGTGACGACGGCGCGGGGCGTCTGGCCGGCGCGGTGCACATGCACGAGATTCTCGCCCGTGATCTCGACGTAGCGGTGAAGTCGGAGCGCCTGCCCAACGGCCCGCGATGAAATGGTGGTATGTCGTCCAGACCCGGCCACAGGCCGAGGTCCGTGCGGCCCAGCATCTCGGCAACCAGGGTTTCGATGCCTGGCTGCCGCAGTTCCGCAAGACCGTGCGCCATGCCCGCAAGAGCCAGAGCGTGCTGCGGCCGCTGTTCCCTCGTTATCTCTTTGTCCGGGTCGATCTTGATGCCGAGCAGTGGCGCAGCATTCTGGGCACGGTCGGCGTGATCTCGCTGGTCGGCGGCGATCCGCCGACCCCGATGGCCGATGAGGTGGTTGAGGTTCTGCGCCAACGGTGTGACGAGGAGGGTCTCGTGCGTGTCGATCCGGCACTCGGGCTCACCGCAGGCCAGAGCGTACGCATAGCAGAAGGTCCGCTGGCTGATCTCGAAGGTGTGTTCCTTGAGGTGGATGACCAGGCGCGGGTCGCGATCCTGTTGTCCCTGATGGGCCGGACCGTGCGAGTACAGGTTGACGCCCGGAACGTCGAAGCGATCTAGGTGTTGCCGCCGCTTTCACCCTCGGGTTTACGGCGGGTGGCGTGCTGGCGATAGAGGTTTACGAAATCGACCGGCTCGAGCATGAGCGGCGGGAAACCACCGTCGCGAACGGCATCGGCAATGATGCGGCGGGCGAAGGGGAAGATGGTGCGCGGGCCTTCGATCAGCAGGACCTGCGGGACCACGGCATCTTCGACACCGGTCAGCGAGAACACGCCCCGGTAGTCGATCTCGGTCAGGAAGCAGGGCTCTTCTTCCAGGGTGGCGTTCGCGGTGATCTTCAGGGAGACCTCGTAGAGGGTCTCGCCCAGCTTGCGCGAATCGACATTCAGGTTGACCTGAACCTGCGGCTTCATATCGGCCTTGGAGAAGCTCTTGGCACCCTGTGGATTCTCGAACGACATGTCCTGCAGGAACTGGCTATGCAGCATCAGCTTGGGCTGGGGCTGGTCGCCGGCTGCAGCCATCGTTGCGGCGGTTTCCGGAGCGTCCGTCTTGTCGTCGGCCATGAAGTCTACTCCTTCAAGAGGGGGTCGGTTTGTTGCGCGCTGGCTAACACGGGACGCGGATCACGACAACCGCCGCGACCCGGCTGGACACTACAGAACTGGGCGATTGTCGCCCTGTTCAAAGGCCGCGCGGCGGTCGGGATGAACGTCCAGATACTGTCTGATCATGGTGATGGTCTGGGCGTCGTCGAGCAGATCCACGGTGACGCCGTGGCTTTCCATGAGGGATTGTGTGCCGGCGGGGCGATAGGTCGCTGTTTCGGCCACGACCACACGGGCCGCCCGGAAGCGCAGGATCGTGCCCTTACACATCTCGCAGGGCATGGCCGTGGTAAAGACCGATGCGCCGAAGAGCCGTTCCTTAAGCCCGTTCGCACCATGATCGGTGCGCAGCTTCCGCGCGGTATTGCGGTAGGCCTCCATCTCCTCGTGTGCGGTCGGATCGCTGTCCTGATGCAGGCGGTTGCGGCCGCGCCCCAGGATTTCGCCATCCGTCACAATTACGGCACCGACCGGCTCGCCGCCCTCTCTGATCCCGGCCTTGGCTTCGCCGCGCGCCATGTCCATGGCGTCGCCGTTGCTGATCGGCATCAGCGGCGGCGATCCGTGAGTCGAATGTCGTTGGCGGGTGCCGGGGGATCATCGACGGTTTCCCACTCGCCATCCATCACAGGTCCGCCGGGTCCGGCGCGCATGTTGACGCTGAAGGTCTCGACGCGCCGCGCCAGCAGGTGGCGCATCAGGCTGCGGATCGGCGGTGTCAGCAGCATGAAACCCGCGGCATCGGTGAAGAAACCCGGTGTCAGGAGCATGAAGCCGGCCATCAGGATGCAGATTCCGTCGAACGCTTCGGTCGCGGGCATGCGACCCTGGTTCAGCGCCTCCTGGGCACTCACCATCACGGCGCGGCCCTGCATACGGACCAGCATGGCGCCGGCGAACGCGGTGACGAGACACAGCAACACGGTCCACCAGGCACCGATCACACCCCCGACCTCGATGAAGACGAAAACCTCGATTAGGGGAACGACGATGAACAGACCAAGAAGGATCAGCAGGGGCATGGTTGATAGAACCGCATTGAGTGTTATCTCTATATTGGCAGCGACGAGGCCGCGCGCCAGCCGAATCGGACGTGTCCGAACGTGGCATTGGCGATCAATGCGGTTTAGGTTGTCTGCTCAGAGCCGTGACGCGGGCCGATCGCGTCGAATCTTGATCCCGAAGGACAGGTGCTCACGTGGGTATCGACATTCTCATTCTGGCCGTGGTCGCGGGCGTGATCTTCTTTCGCCTGTTTAATGTGCTGGGTCGGCGCACCGGCCACGAACAGCCGCCACCCAGACCAATGGAGCAACCGGCCAACGATGCCGGCGACGAAAAGGTGGTGACGCTGCATCTTGACGAGCAGATCGATATTGATCCCCTGGCGGGTACCGATGGCGATCTGCGGGCCGGGCTGACACAGGTTCGTCTGGCCGATGCCAGTTTCGGTCTTGAGCAGTTCCTGTCCGGAGCACGCGCGGCCTTCGAGATGATTCTCGATGCCTTTCACAAGGGTGAGCTTGAGTCGGTGAAACCGTTTCTGGCCAGTGATGTCTACCGCAGCTTCCAGCAGGCGGTCGAAGACCGGGACGAAGAAGGCAGCCGCCGTCTGATCGAACTGGTCGCGATCAACCGTTGTGAGGCCATCGAGGCCGAGATGCAGGGCCGGGAAGCTCATGTCACGATCCGTTTCGAAAGCGACCAGACCGATATCGTGAAGGACACCGAAGAGCGCATCATCGCCGGCGACCCCACAACACCGGTCGAGGTCACGGATATCTGGACCTTTGGCCGCGACACCCGTTCGCGCGATCCCAACTGGCAGTTGATCGCCACCCGCAGCCCGAGCTGACGTGCTTCCGGTCATCCGTGTTTGCGCCATGCTCGCTTGCATGGCCGTGCTGGCGGGCTGCGGGTCGCGCGAGTCGCCGCTGCCCGACGATGAGCCCGAACCGGTCCTGCCGCCCGAACTCATGCTTCTCCCGGCCAGCTTCAGCGACATCGTGGGCTGGCGCTTCGACGATCACGAGGCTGCGCTCGAGACCTTCCTGATCTCCTGTGGTGCGATCGCCAACCGCGACCCCGCCGCACCGCTGGCCAGTTCGGCGGCGATGGGCACGACCGGCACCTGGCACGAGGTCTGCTACGTCGCGCAGGCGGTGCCGCCTGAAGAGGCACGCGACTTTTTCGAGATCTGGTTCCGCCCCTGGCTCGCCACCAACAACGGCGAGGAACTGGGCCTGTTCACCGGCTACTACGAGCCCCTGCTGAACGGCTCCCGGGTCAAAAACGCGACCTATCACTATCCCCTCTATCGCGTGCCGCCGAGCGGCGAGGCCGGCCATGAACGGCAGGCAATCGACGAAGGTGCGCTGGACGGCCTGGGACTGGAACTGCTCTGGGTCGATGATCCGGTCGCCGCCTTCTTTCTGCATATCCAGGGTTCGGGTCGGGTTCGTCTGCCGGACGGCAGCACGATCCGGGTCGGCTATGCCGGGCAGAACGGGCATGCCTATTACGCCATCGGACGCGAGTTGATCGCGATGGAGGAGGTCGCGCGCGAGGACATGTCGCTGCAGGCGATCCGCGACTGGCTTCACGCCAACCCGGACCGTGCCGACCAGGTGATGTGGACCAACGCGAGCTATGTCTATTTCACCGAGCTCGAAGGTCCCGGCCCGCTGGGCGCCCAAGGCGTGCCGCTCACACCGGGCCGCAGTCTGGCGGTCGACAAGGGCTACCTGGCCTATGGTGTGCCGGTTTGGCTCGAAACCACCCTGCCCGACGGTCAGCCCTGGCGGCGACTGATGGTTGCCCAGGATACCGGTGGTGCGATCGACGGCCCGGTACGCGGTGACATCTTCTTTGGTGCAGGCGAGCTGGCGGAGCTGCTGGCCGGCCATATGGCAGGCGACGGGCGTACGTGGATCCTATTGCCGCGGCTGATCGGCACCGATCTCATCGCCGCACTCGACGTCGAGTGATAGGCTCCGGGCTATGACCGAGACGCCCGCCAAACCCTGCGCTGCCCTTATGGTGACCTGCCTGGTAGATCTCTTCCGGCCTTCGGTCGGCTTTGCCGCGGTGAAGCTCCTGGAGGACGCCGGCTGTGTCGTCGAGGTGCCGCTGCAGAGCTGCTGCGGCCAGCCGGCCTACAACGCCGGGGAACGGGACAAGGCGCGGGATGTGGCGCGCACCATGCTCGATGCCCTCGAGGGGTTCGAGCATGTCGTGGCGCCCTCCGGCTCCTGCGCGGGGATGGTGGTGAAGCACTACCCCGAGCTCTTCGAGGGTACCGCCGACGAAGTCCGCGCCCGGGATCTTGCAGACCGGACCTGGGAGCTGACCCGCTATCTCGTCGAAGTGGCGGGGGTGACTGATCTCGGCGCGAAGCTCGACGCCACCGTCACTCTCCACGATTCCTGTTCCTGCCTGCGCGAAGCGGGGGTGCGCGACCAGCCCCGGGCCCTGCTGGATCAGGTCGAGGGCGTTGCGGTCACCGAAGCGGCGGACCGGGAGGTCTGCTGCGGCTTCGGTGGGACCTTCGCGGCTAAGTACCCGGCGATCTCGTCGGCCATGGCACGCGATAAGGCCGATCGCCTGGAGGAGACCGGCGCCGCTATCGCGCTGGCCGCTGACATGGGCTGCCTGCTCAACATCGCCGGCACCCTGAAGCGGCGCGGTTCTGCCATGCAGGTCCGCCACATCGCCGAAGTCCTGGCCGGAGACACCACCACCCCGGCCATCGGTGAGGGCGAGCCATGACGTTGCATCAGCTGACCAGCCGGGGGTTCAAGGGGCAGGCGGATCAGGCGCTGGCCGATTCGGTGCTGCAGGGCAATCTCGAGAAGCTGAAGCACAACTTCCTGGCGCGCCGCGCCAGAGCGCGGAAATCGCTGCCGGAGTTCGATGATCTGCGTGACGCCTCGGTGGCGATCAAGAAGCACACGATCGCCCACATGGACCTCTACCTCGAAGCCTTCGAGACGGCGGTGAAGGAAGCCGGTGGCCATGTCCATTGGGCGCGGGATGATGCCGAAGCCCGCGCCGCCGTGCTGGAAATCTGCAAGGGCGAAAACGCCAGGACCGTCACCAAGGGCAAGACCATGGTGGGCGAGGAGATCGGTATCAATCCGTTCCTTGAAGCCCATGGTATGACCCCGGTCGAAACCGATCTGGGCGAATACATCATCCAGCTTGCTGACGAACCGCCCAGTCACATCATCGCACCAGCGATCCACAAGAACCGGCAGCAGGTTGCCGCGCTGTTCAACGAACACCATCCCGATCTCGCCGACCGCCATGACGATGATGTCGACGGTCTGCTGGCCGATGCCCGCGCCGTGCTGCGCCAGCGCTTCCAGGATGCCGATGTCGGGATCACCGGGGCCAACTTTATGATCGCCGAGACCGGCCAGACCGTGATCGTGACCAACGAGGGCAACGGCGACCTCACCCAGCTTCTGCCGCGTGTGCATATTGTGCTGGCCGGGATCGAAAAGATCATTCCCACGCTGGAGGACGCCACCACGGTGCTGCGGGTGCTGGCCCGATCGGCGACCGGCCAGGAGATGTCCTCCTACACCACGTTCTCCGCTGGGCCGCGGCGTGATGGCGACCTCGATGGGCCCGGCGCCTTTCATGTTGTGCTGATCGACAACGGCCGTTCGGCCCTGCTCGGCTCGCCTACCGAAGACATCCTACGCTGCATCCGCTGCGGATGCTGCCTCAACGCCTGTCCGGTCTACGGCAAGATCGGCGGTCATGCCTATGGCTCGACCTACTCCGGGCCGATGGGCGCGGTGCTGACGCCCTCGCTGGCCGGGCTCAGCGAAGCACAACACCTTCCCAACGCGTCGTCGCTCTGCGGCCGTTGCGAGGAGGTCTGCCCCATGCGCATCCCGATCCCGAAGATGCTGCGCCACTTCCGCGATGAAGAGGCAAAGTCAGGCAAGGCGCCTGCTGCTGCCCGCCGTGGCCTGGCACTCTGGGCTTTCGCGGCGCGCCGGCCCGGCCTCTACCGCTGGGCGACCTCATTGGTGACCGCCGTGCTGGGCCGCCGCGGCCGCACACGGGGACGGTTCTCCAGCCTGCCCATGGCGGGCGCCTGGACGCGGGATCGTGACCTTCCGGCGCCGCAGGGACAGAGCTTCCAGCAGCGATGGAACCGGGGCGAACGTCCCGGCGGGTCGACATGAGCGCGGCGCGCGATGCCATCCTGGGCCGGGTGCGTACGGGCACCGGACGCCCCGATGGTGATCAGGATGCCGCGCGTTCGGCGGTGGCGGAACGGCTGGCCGGGCGTCAGCGCGGACTGCAGCCCCGGCGCATCGCGCTGGAGGCCGAAGACCTCGTCGATCTCTTTGTCGAAAAGGCCCAGGCGGTCGAGGCCACGGTCTCTTTTGTCGTGACCCCGGCCGATGTGCCCGAGGCTGTCGCTGACTATCTGCGCGGACGCAACCTGCCCGCCGAAGCGGCGATCGCGCCCCATCCCGATCTCGACACCATGGACTGGGAGGCCGGCACCATGACCGTGGAACGCCGCCCGCCGCAGGATGCAGATGCCGTGGGCATCAACCGGGCGTTCGGTGCCGTGGCCGAAACCGGCACGCTGGTGATGGCCGCAGGCCCCGAAAGCCCCTCGACCATGAACTTCCTGCCCGCCAGCCATATCGCCGTGGTGCGCGCCTCGGAGATCGCCGGCGGCTACGAGGACGTCTGGGACCGCCTGCGCGCCGCGGGCCGCGGGCGCGGCAAGGCCCTGCCCCGCACCGTCAACATGATCACCGGCACCAGCCGCACCGGTGACATCGAACAGATCATGCAAACTGGCGTCCACGGCCCCAAGCACCTTCATATCGTGGTGGTGAAGGAAGGCTAGCGTCCGCCGGCCGCCTATGGCATGGCTGGCCCAACGCTTTAATCCGGGAGACCGTCATGCCGGGCCTCGACAGCCTTCTTCACGAAATCGGCCGGACCGCTGCCCTGCCGTTCGAGCAGGCGGTGACGTTGCCGAGAGAGGCCTACACCGATCCTGACTTCACAGCGCTTGAGGTTGCGCGGCTGTTCGAGAAGGACTGGGTCTGTGTCGGGCGGGCGGACGAGATTCCGGAGCCGGGCGACTATCTCACGCACCGGGTGGTGTCGACCCCGGTGATGGTGGTGCGCCAGGCCGACGGCTCGCTCAAGGCGCTGGTGAACGCCTGCCGCCATCGCTCGGCCGAGCTGCTGCAGGGAATCGGCCATGCGGCCAAGATCGTCTGCCCCTACCACGCCTGGTCCTACAATCTTGAAGGCACGTTGCAGATGGCCCCGTTCATGGGCCCCCATTTCGACAAGAAGGGTGTCTGCCTGCCGAAGCTGCGGCTGGATCAGTGGGAGGGCTGGCTCTATGTCACGCTCGATGACGCGGTTGCGCCCATCTCAGAGCGGCTGGGTAGCCTGTCGCAACGAGTCGACGGCTATCACATGGCCGACCACGTGATGATCCATCGCGACGAGAAGATCTGGCAGTGCAACTGGAAGACGCTTGCCGAGAACTTCACCGAAAGTTACCACTTGTTCTCGAGCCACAAGACCACGCTGCAGCCGTTCACGCCGACCCAGGGCGTGTGGTGTGAAACCGGTGATACCGGCTGGAACATTCACTGGATGGACACCAGCCGGCCGCAGGACAAGGTCTTCGATGACAGCACCGACGAGATCCGCTCCCGCTTTCCGCTGATGCATGTCTATCCCAGCCATGTCGTCTCGGCTTCTCTGATGCGCGGCTTCTGGATGTCGCTCCAGCCCGAGGGGCCGGATGCGGTGCGTGTGCTCTGGGGCGTGACGATCGCGCGCCAGAGCCTGCCCGACGATGCTGAGGAACGCACCACTATGGCGACCGAAATTGCAGAGACCTTCGAGGCGGTGAACTGGGAAGACCAGACGATTGTCGAATCGATCGCGCGGTCCCTGAAGAGCACGCATGCCGCGCGGGGACGGCTGGGCGAGAAGGAGCGCACCATGTGGGAGTTCTGGCGTTACCTCGCCACGACCGTAGGTGCGCCGATGCCGTCCGACGCCGTTGCGGCTGAATAGCCGACCTCGTGGTAGGCAAGAAAGATCACGGCCGGAGCCAGGGCCTGAGCGCCGACGACGAGCGGCTGTGGTGGCGTGTCACTCAGTCCGTCGAACCGCTGCCCGGCCGCATCCGTCCGGAGTCGCCACAGCCGCCCTCCGTCGCTGCCGACAACAGGGATGACGCCAAGCGGCTGCTGATGCGCAAGCCGGCCACGCGCGGCCCCGCCGTGCCGAAGGTGCGTGATGTCGTGTCCGGCGCAGTGGACGGAGTCGACAAGCGCCAGGCCCGGCGCTTCCGGCGCGGCCAGCTTCCGATCGATGCACGCTACGATCTCCATGGCATGACCCAGCGCGAGGCCCATGTCGCACTCAATCGCTTCCTCGCCCAAGCTCACGACCGGGGCTGCCGCTGCGTGCTCGTGATCACGGGCAAGGGCCAGCGCGCGCCGCTGGAAGAACCCACCGGCGTGCTGCGCGCCCAGCTCCCCCGCTGGCTCAACGAAGCGCCCAACCGCGGCCGCGTCCTGGCCGTGAGCCCCGCCCAGCCCCAGCACGGCGGCGATGGCGCCTTCTACATTCTGCTGAAGCGGCACCGGTGATTCGGGCGTGACCTGATGGACGTGCTGATCGTCATCGCGACGGCCGCACGCCCTATATGAAGTGCTACTGCTCGATCGGCTGCAAGACCGCCGGCAGCATGGGCCCGGTCATCAATCTCTCAGGCGACTCGGCAACGCTCACGATCGAGGGCGAAGAGAACATCAGGGTATGGCATGCGGTGATCGACGGTGAAACAAGCCCGACCGAACGGCGCTTCTGCAAACACTGCGGCACAGCCCTGTGGGGTTATGACGCACGCTGGCCCGAGCTGATCCACCCCTTCGCAGGGATCATCGATTCGGAGCTGCCGCCCACGCCCGAGACCGTCCACATCATGCTGGATTCAGCGCCGTCATGGGTCGACGTGCCACCGACCGATGTCCGGATTATCCACTTTGCCGGGTACCCTGACCTCTCGATCGAGGACTGGTACAAACAGCAGGATCTCTGGAGCACGTAGCTGCCTTGCGCTACTCCGCGGCGATGGCCGGGTAGTCGCGGTGGGCGGTTTCGGGGGTGATGAGGCCGTCGGCGATGTCGGCGTCGATGGCGTCGCGCGAACGTTCGGCGGGATCGCCGTAGCCGCCACCACCGCCCGAAAAGATCGTCAACACATCGCCTTTCCTGAGCTCCATGCCGGTCTTCGAATTGACCGGGATGGTTTCGTCGCCACGCTGGATCGCGCAGCGGCCGAGCGGGCCGTCGGCACCGCCCTGCAGACCGCTTGGTGCAATGCGAAAGCGGTCGGCATAGACCGCGAAGGTGACGTCATCGCGGGTGATCTCGTAGGCGCGGATCAGGCCGAGCCCGCCGCGCTGTTTACCGGCGCCTGAGGAATCCGGACGCACGCCGTAGTCGACCACGCGGAAATAGTCGTACTCCATGTCGAGTGCTTCGACCGGCGTGTTGGCGCAGTTCGACAGCGGGCTGTCGATGGCATCACAGCCGTCCTGGTCGACCGAGGCGCCGTAGCCGCCGCCGAAGATCTCGACGTAGACGCGGTAGCCGTCATCGGTGAGATGGGAGAGGGCGAAGACCACCGTGGTGTCGAATCCGCCTGCGATCACCTTCTCGTGTGCTGCCTGGCTGAGTGCTTTCATCACCGCGTTGAACGTGCGGTAGGCCGGCTCCATGCGGGCGCGGACCGGCGCGGGCGGGCGGGGATTGAGCAGCGAACCATAGGGTGCCGTGATCGTGAACGGCCGCTTCACGCCTTCGTTGAAGGGAATGTCAGCGCTGGTCAGGACCGACTTCACGCAGGCCAGCGCGGCCGAGACGGTCGAGGAGAACGGGCAGTTGAGATTGCGTGAGACCTGCTGGGCGCTGCCGTCGAAGCTGATGTCGATGGTGTCGCCTTGGATTGTGACCTTGGCCTTCACGGGCAGCGGATCGTCGGTCAGGCCGTCGTCGTCGACCGCGTCCTCGCCGAAGTAGACACCGTCTGGAATCTCCGCGATGGCCGTGCGGACGCGACGTTCGGAATAGTTCAGGAGCTCGGCCATGGTCTCGAGCACGGCGTCCTTGCCGAACTTTGCCGCAAGCTCCTGGATGCGCAGACCGCCGATGGCGTTGGCCGCGAACTGGGCGTTGAAGTCCCCGATGGTGAGTTGGGGCACGCGGATGTTGGCGGCAACCAGGCGCTCGAAGGGGCCGCCGTTCCAGTCGCGGTCGAGGTTGTAGCAGCTGGGCGGAATCTGCAGGCCTTCCTGATAGACATCCGAGGCATCGGCGTTGAGCCCCGGTGCGCCGCCGCCGAGATCGAGATGATGGGCGACCGAGGCGCCGAAGCCGATCACCTCGCCTTCGAAGAAGATCGGCGAGAAGATGAAGACATCGGGCAGGTGCTGGCCGCCGTTGAAGGGATCGTTGGTGATGTAGAAATCGCCCGGCACCAGCGTGTCGACCGGATGGGTTTCCGCGCAGGGCACGAAGGTCATCTTCATCGGCCCCAGCTGCATCGGGATCAGCTCGGCCTGGGCGATGACATTGCCGTCACGGTCGAGCAGCGCGGCCGAGGCATCCTGCGCCTCGCGCACGATGGTAGAATAAGCGCTGCGGATCAGCTTCGCCCCCATCTCGCGAGCCCCGGCGATGATGCCCTGGCTGATAACCGCATAATCGACTGTATCCAATGTCATGGCGAGGCTCCGTGATGTCCTGAGAGACTGCATCGGTGATCGGGAGACGAAAGAGTAATCGGCCCGCTGCTACCTCGCCATGATTCTTTCGTTGTTCCCTCAAGCGCCGGGCGCGAACTCCATTCGCTTGGCTTCCGGGCCTGATCGCCTGCCGGCGCAGTCGCGCCGGTCGGCGGCCGCTTCGCTGTACGCCGCCGAGACTCCCTGTCGCTGTCTGCGCCGGTGTCGACAGGAGCGAACATGGACGTTCTGTAGGCGAGAGGCCCCGTAAGGGGCCGAGCGGAGCGAGGGCTGGCGTCTGAGGCTAAAGAACAACCAACCCCTTACTCCGCTGCCGCCCGCGTGATGAAACCATCCGCCAGGTCAGCGGCGATAGCAGTCGGGTCCCGCTCTTCGGGATCACCGTAACCTGCACCGCCGCCGGTCATGATAGTGAGGATATCGCCGGGTTCCAGCGCCAGGCCGCCTTTGCTGGGGATGTCGATGATTTCGCCGCCGCGTTCGACGGTGCAGCGGGCGCGTTTGCCCTCCTGACCGCCGAAGAGGCCTTCGGGTGCCAGCTTGAAACGATCCGCGTACATTGAAAGAGAGGCGCCGGGCTTGAGGATCTCGTAGGCGCGCACATAACCCAGACCGCCCCGTTGGCGGCCGCCGCCGCCGCTGTCGGGCCGCAGGGAGTACTCGTGCATGCGGAAGAAGTCGTAGTCGAGATCGAGCACTTCGACCGGTGTGTTGGTGCAGTTGGCCAGCGGTCCGCCCACCGCACTGACCCCGTCGTTTCTATGGCCCGCGCCATAGCCTCCGCCCAGCACCTCGGCGATCACGCGGTACCGGTCGTCGTCGAAGTGGGAGAGATAAAGGGCTGTGGTGGTGTCGTAGCCGCAAGCGATCACCTTTTCGGGCACCGCCTGGCTCAATGCCTTCATCACGGCGTTGAAGGTGCGGTAGCAGACCAGCATGCGGGCGTGGACCGGCGCGGGCGGCTTCGGATTGAGGATCGAACCGTAGGGCACGTCGAGCGTCACGGCACGGGTGCTGCCGTGGTTGAAAGGAATATCGGTGCTGGTCAGCGCGGCCTTGATCGGCGTGAAGGTGGCTGAGAAGGTCGAACTGAGCGGGCTGTTGAGATTGCGCGCCACCTGCTCGCTGGTGCCGGTGAAGTCGCAGTGGATGGTGTCGCCCTTGATCGTCAGAGCGACCCTGATGGTACGGGGCTCATCGGTGAGTCCGTCGTCGTCGATGTTGTCTTCGCCGTGCCAGGTGCCGTCGGGGACCGCGGCGATGGCGGCGCGGACCCGCCGCTCGGAATAGGCGATGAGCTCGGCCATGGTGGCCTCGACTGTGTCGCCACCGTACTTTTCGGCAAGCTGTTTCAGTCGTCCAGCACCAACGCTGCCCGCGGCAAACTGGGCGTTTAAATCACCGATGGTGAGCTGGGGGACGCGGATGTTCTTGGCAATCAGCCGCTGCAGCGGGCCGCCGTACCAGTCACGTTCAAGGTTCCAGCGCGAGGGCGGCAGGCGCAGGCCCTCCTGATAGACATCGCTGGCATCGGCCACGATCCCGGCCGCCGCGCCGCCCATCTCCAGGTGATGGGCGACCGAGGCGGCGAAACCAAGCAGGCGGCCCTCGAAGAAGATCGGCTGGAAGATGAAGACATCGGGGATGTGCTGACCACCCTCGAAGGGGTCGTTGCAGATATAGAAATCGCCCTCTTCCAGCGTTTCGACCGGATGATGTGCGGCGCAGGCCGCCCAAGTCGCTGTCATCGATCCCAGCTGCATCGGGATCATCTCGGCCTGGGCCACGATGCGGCCCTGCGCATCCATCAGCCCGGCCGACGCATCGGCCGCCTCGCGCACCACGGTAGAGTAGGCGGAACGTACCAGCTTGGAGCCCATCTCGCGCGCGGCGGCGAGGATACCCTGGCTGATAACGGCGTAATCGACGGGATCGAGAGTCATGATCATGGTCCCCTAGCAGCGCGGCCATTCTGGCGTTTAGCGAGAGCGTGGACAACCACGCCGTATCCCGAAGCGGGTCCTGCCGCCAAACCTGCCCGTGAGTGATGGGTCGCACAGAAACCAGGCTGCTCACCGTTGCTCGTGTCTTGGCTCAAGCCGGGCTAGTTTGTAGGGTTTCGCACGTTGACTTGAGAAGTCCAAGATATGAACACCACGCTTTCTGATCTTGTTGGCACATCGTTGTTGCCCGTCGACAGCCTTTGCAACGGCGAACTCACCGACATCGCGCCACAGGACAGCGAGGCCGCCTCGACGAACTAGACCTGTGACGGTTATCCGAGCACAATGATTTGTCCGCCGGCGTCGGCCATCTGCGACCTATCGCACTGACGCGATGCTCTCGATCTGAAGATTCCGTCTCTGGCTGAAACAAGGGCACCCGGCTGCAGCGCCGGGCGCCCCTTTTCATGTCACGACTTGTCCTGATGCATCAGGCGGCGTAGCCATGGGCGATGGCCCGCACGCCCCGCTTCACCCGGGAAGACCCCGATGTCCGCCGCCAGGCGCTGATCGACGCCACGCGCCGCTGCATGGCGCGTGACGGGGTCGAGGGCGCGTCCGTGCGCCGCATCTGCGAGGAGGCCGGCGTGAGCCAGGGCCTTCTTCGCCATCACTTCGGCAGCAAGGACAACCTGATGGCCGAGACCTACCGCGCTCAGGTCCTGGAACTCGAACAGGCCACGCGCGGTATGATCGGCCGTTCCGACCTTGGCCCGGCCGCGCGGTTGTCGGGCGCGATCGAAGCCAGCCTTCGGCCGCCGCTGGCTGCCCCGGAACGCCGCCGCGTGCAGCTCGCTTTTTGGGATCTTGTGCCACGCAACCCGGCGATCGCTGCCATGCACAAGAAGCTCTATGGCGACTACCGCCGGGACATTGCCAGAGTCATCGCCGAGGTCGCCTGCGCCGATGGTGTCGACGTCGATGCCCGTGCGGAGGCACGTGCCCTGACGGCCCTGCTCGACGGACTGTGGCTTCAGATGTGCCTGGAGCCGAAGCTGTTTTCGGTGCGCCGTGCGCTCGGCGAATGCCACCGCCTGCTCGGTCGTTCGCTGCCGAGTTTAGCCGACCGATAACTTCTCTGTTGTGCGGTCGTATAATAAGGATTAGGAGTCGGTTGTTCGTCCCCAGGGATGATTTGCCATGACCACCTTCAACGTTTTCCTCAGTTGCCATCATTTCTCCGACTCACGCAGCCACACGCAGCTCTACGCCGACCTGATCGAACAGGCGCGCCATGCCGAGGCGCTGGACTACGACGCGCTGTCGGTGCCCGAACATCACTTCGTCAACATCCTGATGAACCCGGACCCGCTGATGCTGGCACTGCATGTCGCCAACGCGACCGAACGGCTTCCGGTCTCGACAGCCGTGATCGTTCTGCCGTTCCACGACATGCGCCGCTTTGCGGGCCAGTGCATGCTGGCCAACATCCTGTCGAACGGCCGGGTCGAACTCGGCATCGGCCGCGGTGCCTTTGCCTACGAGATGGAGCGCATGGGCATCGATCCCGCCGACACGCGCGAGAAGTTCGACGAATCGCTCGCGGTGCTCGAAGCGCTGTTTGATGGCGAGGACGTCTCCTGGGAAGGCAAGCACTACAATTTCGGGCCGATCACCGTGATGCCGCGCTCGCCGCGCCGCCCAAAACTCTGGATCGCGGCCCTGGGGCCGGAGGCGATCTATCACACCGCGCGGAAAGGTTATGACGTGCAGACCACGCCGCTGCGCGGCGGCTTCGATCTCGCGGTCAAGCAGATGGAGGCCTTCCATCGCGGCGCCGATGAGGCGCTGGAGCGCGCCGGCACACGGCCCAGGATGTCGATGCTGCGCTCGGCCTATGTCGCCACCGATGAGGCGGACGCGCGCGAGAAGGGCAAGGTGGTCTACGAGTACGGCCTGCGCTTCACCAACGGCTTCGAGACCCCGGGCACGGTGAGCAAAGGCGAGCTCGAAATCATCGAGGTCGATTACGGCTTCGAAGACGCCATGAAACAGCTGATCGTCGGCACCAAGGACGAGATCATCGACAAGATCGGCGCCTATGCCGAACTCGGCATGGACGAGATCGCGCTCGACATGCACCTGGGCATTCCCAGCCATCAGGACGTGATGGACTCGATGGAACGGTTCGCGGCGGACGTGATGCCGCGATTTAGAGATGCGAAGATTGCTGTGGCTGCCGAGATGTCCTGAATTGGCAGTGCCGGCCTGCTTTGTTTGTTAGCCCCAGTCGCTGGGCGCTCACTCCGCTCGGTTGGCTTCCGCCGCATGCGCGGCGCCGAAACTCCCTGTCACCGTCTTCACCAGTGTTCGTTGGGGCGAACACCGACGTTTTGTAGGCGAGAGGCCCCTGCAAGGGGCCGAGGGGAGCGGCCGCGGCGTAAGCCAACCGAGCGGAGTGAGCGCACGGCGACTGAGGGAACAGATAAAACGGCGGCTTGCTCTGAAATCGCAATCACCCGAAAGTCCCGACACCATCACAACAAGGGGGAACACCATGGCCGCCATCGACGTCGACTACACCGTGACCGGGTCCGGCCCGGCGATCTTCTTTGCCCATGGGATCGGAGGTCGGCGGTCCGGCTGGGACGACATCATCGCGTTCCTGGAGGATGACTTTACCTGCATCCGCTATGACCAGCGCGGTCACGGTGAATCACCGGTGCCGCCGGTGCCCTATTCGCTCGACGAACTGGTCGAGGACCTCGAAGCCCTGCGCGCGAAGCTCGGGATCGAAAAGGCCCATGTCGTGGGCCATTCGCTCGGCGGCATGATCGCCCCGGCCTACGCCCGTACCCATCCCGACCGCGTCCTGACCTTGGGCCTGCTTTCGACGGCGGCAGGCCGCACCCATGAGGATGCGGCCAAGGTGAAGGGCGTGATCACGGCGATGGAGGAAAAGGGTATTCCCAACATCCTCGACACCCTGGTCGATCGCTGGTTCACCGATGATTTCCTGAAGGCCAATCCCGATCTCGTACAGGCCCGGCTCGACGAGGTGCTGACCACGCCCGACGAGGTTTTCCTCGCGGTCTTCCGGGTTTATGCCGCGACCGAGATGGCGCCCTGGCTGCACCAGATCATGGCGCCCAGCCTGGTCCTGACCGGCGAGTTCGATGGCGGCTGCAACCCGCGCCTGAACGCCATCATCGACAGCCTGCTGCCGACCAGCGAGCTGGTCATCCTGAAGGACCTCAAACATTCGATCCTGAAGGAAGCCGCCGAAGAGGTCGCTGGCCACATCCGCCGGTTCATCGCCGCGCACGGCTGACGGTGAGGGTCTAGCCCCGCGTCAGAATCAGGTTGTGGTGGTCGTCGATGGCGGCGGTCCAGCCCTGGGGGATGGAGATGGTCGACGTGCTGTCTTCCAGCAACGCCGGGCCTGCGAGGGACTCGCCCTGACTGAGTGAAGCGCGGTGGCCGCTGGTGCCCTGATGGCTAGCGCCGTGTTCGTACATCGGCCAGGCGATCATCGGGGCAGGGTCGCCGTCGCTGTCTTCGCGCAGGGCGGGAATGTGCTCCAGGGGGGCTGCCACACCCAACCGGAAGGCGACGATCTCGATCGGGTTCGAGGCATCGCCGCCGTGCATGAAGACACGGTGATGCTCGTCGGCAAAGGCGGTGCGCAGGGCTTCGCTGGTCAGGCTTTCAAGACCGCCGACATCAAGCTCCACCGCGACTTCAAAGGCCTGGCCGACAAAACGCATGTCGGCGATGAAGGTCAGCCGGGGTTGGTTGCCCAGGCCCATCAGAACGAACCGTTCGACCGCACGCTTGCGCATCTCCTCGAAGACCTTGCGCACGGCCGCCGGTGTGTCATCGCCAAGGCGCATCTTCCGTGTCGTGGAATCGAACTGCTGGTAGTCGGCGGCAAGGAGGCCATAGGCCGATAGCACGCCCGCGTTGGGCGGCACGATGATCGTGTTGACCCCTAGGTCCTCGGCCACGCGCGCAGCGTGCAGGGGTCCGGCGCCGCCGAAGGAAACCATGGCATAGTCGCGCGGGTCCTTGCCGCGTTCGGTCGAGATGATCTGCATAGCGCGCACGATGTTGGCGTCGGCCACGCGGATCGCCGCATCGGCGATTTCTTCCAGGCTCATGCCCAGCGTCTCGGCCAGGGGACGGAACGCGGCTTCCGCTGACGCAACATCGATCTCCATGCGCCCGCCCAGGAAGGCATCCGGGCGCAGCGTGCGGCGAATGACATGGGCGTCGGTCACCGTGGGCTCGGCGCCGCCGCGGCCATAACAGGCCGGACCGGGATCAGCACCCGCGCTCTGCGGTCCGGCGCGCAGCATGCCGCCGTCGTCGATCCAGATGATCGACCCGCCGCCCGCACCGACTGTGTTGATGTCTATGATCGGAGTCCGGATCGGCAGGCCGTCGAGGGCGAACTCGGCAGTGAGGTCCGGCTTGCCCTCGGTCACCAGGCAGACATCGGTCGAGGTGCCGCCCATGTCGAAGGTCACGAGATTGCCGTGACCCGAACGCGCCGCCTGGCGCACCGCACCCATCACGCCGGCGGCGGGACCACTCAGGAGCGCGGTGATGGCATTGCGCCGCATGCCTTCGGCGGGCAGTCGTCCGCCGTTCGACTGCATCACCGAGAACCGGCCTGTGAAACCCGAACCGGTCAGCCGGTCCTGGAAGCGTTCGAGATAGCGGTTGATCACCGGCTGTACATAGGCCGACAGCGTGGTGGTTGAGGCCCGTTCGTATTCCCGGAACTCGCGGGTCACGCCCGAAGAGCAGGCGACCTGCAGGCCCTGGCAGTGGCGCGTGATGATGGCCGCCAGCTCCTCTTCGTGGGCAGGATTGACGTAGCCGTTCAAAAGGCAGATCGCCACGGCCTCGTAGTCGCCCGCTTTCAGCTTTGGAATCAGATCCCGCTCGACTGCTTGCGCATCGAGCGCATCGAGCACGCTGCCGTCGGCCAGCATACGCTCGGCGACCTCGAAGCTGTCGCGCCGTTTCACCACCGGCTCGGGCTTCTGGTAAGTCAGGTCGTAGACGCGGCTGCGCGAATGACGTTGCATGATGAGGATGTCGCGGAAGCCCTGGGTCGTGACAAAGGCGACCCTGGCACCCTTGCGTTCGAGCACCGCGTTGGTCGCGATGGTGGAGCCGTGGGCCAGGTCCTCGATCTCTGCGATGGAGACACCTGAAGCGACCAGCGCGTTGAACGCGCCCTCATCGGGAGCCGAGGGCACGGACGGCACCTTCGCCACGGTGATGGCTCCGGATTCGTCGATCGCCACCAGGTCCGTGAACGTCCCGCCGACCTCAACACCCACACGCATGATCTGCCCCCACTGTGCTTTGGCGGCAGCCTAAAGCGGAATGGACTGACGTGTCACCCGCGGAGGCGTGTGATCAGCGTCCGCCGGTGTTGCCGTAGCGATCCGGGTTGGAATACATGCCGGGTTCGTACCACCACTCGCACTGGGCGATGTTCAGCAGCAGGATCAGCACGAGATAGGCCAGGCCATAGGCGCCGAGCTGCATGGCGGTCGCTAGATGCTGGCGCCAGCCGGTCGACCCCGCGAAATAGGCGCCGAACAGGGTGTTGTAGGAGTTGCCCGCCTCGGTCATGGGATTGGCGGTGATGCGGGTCTCGGGCGTGCGGTAGGCCTCGGGCGTGGTCGAACGCGCGGCGGCGCGCAGGCGCGCGACATCGGCCTTGCGCTTTTCCTCGTCCGTCATGGGCTTGTCACTCATGGCGTGGCTCCTCATCTTGAAGGGTCCCGTACCTCTTTTGAATATTATGTCATCTTTGATGACATTGGACCAATAAACCGGATCAAGACCTTCATGCTGATGGCGCCGCTGACCGCGATCTTCCTTGTCGGCGGCTTCATTCTGGGCGGTGAAACCGGGGCGATCATCGCGTTTGGCTTTGCGCTGGTGACCACCGGGATCACCTACTGGAACTCCGACCGGATGGTTCTGGCGATGCATGGCGCGCGCCAGGTCGACAAGCAGAGCACACCGCAGCTTTATGGTCTTGTCGAGCAGCTGGCCTATCGGGCCGCGGTGCCCATGCCCAAGGTCTTCATCATCGACACGCCCCAGCCCAACGCCTTTGCCAGGGGCGCAATCCTGAGAATGCCCCGGTCGCGGCGACCTCAGGCCTCCTGGAGATGCTCAGCTCCGAGGAGGTCGCTGGCGTGATGGCCCACGAGCTGGCCCATGTGAAGAACCGCGACACGCTGATCATGACGATCACCGCCACCATGGCCGGTGCCTTGTCGATGCTGGCGAGCTTCGCGATGTTCTTCGGCGGCGGGCGCAACAACCCGCTGGGTATCGTCGGGGTGATCCTGATGATGATCATGGCGCCGCTCGCGGCCTCGCTGGTCCAGATGGCGATCAGCCGCACGCGGGAGTTCGGCGCCGACGCCGGGGGTGCCGAAATCTGCGGACAGCCTCTGTGGTTCGCCACGGCGCTGGAGAAGATGGAGAATGCCGCGCGCCGGATCGATAACCGCACCGCGGAGACTAATCCCGCCACGGCCCATGTCTTTATCGTCAACCCGCTTCATGCGCACCGGGTCGACAACCTTTTCAGCACGCACCTGAAGACGGCCGAGCGGATCGGCCGCTTGCGCGAGATGGCGCGGGATAGGGGTGAAAGCGCCGGGCCCTGGGAGTAGAGCAGATCGTGCAAAACCGGATCGCAAGCGAGATGGTTCTTACACGTGAATCCGCTCTAACTCTTTGATGTAGAGCGGATTCGCGCGTTGAGGAGGGACCACAAAGTGATTCCTCCTCAACGCGATCCGCTCTAGAAGGCAGGCACATCCGCCTTCACGAGACTCCGCATGACCCAAGACCGATCCGCGTCCCGCCTGTCGCGCCGCAGCCTGGCGGCTTCCGCCGGCGCCCTGCCGCTGGCCGCGCCCATGGTGAACACCATAGCTCCGGGACGGATGGAGATTATCTTCCATGGTGCGGGTGAGATCGCAGGCGCCTTCGCGGCGCTGGAAGCGGTCGGGGACGGCCGAGCCGATCTCCTGCACGGCTCGCCCTACTTCTGGGCCGCGCGCCATCCCGCGCTCAACTTCTTCACTTCGATCCCCTTCGGCATGATGGCCACGGAGTTCTGCGCCTGGCTCAGCTTCGGCGGCGGGCTCGAGTTATGGCGTCGGCTCTGCGAGCCCTTTGATGCCATTCCGTTTTATGCCGGATCGTCGGGCGATCTTGACGCCGCCGACTGGGTCGGGCCGTGGAACGACATCGCCGCCGGTCTCTGCAAGGCCGCATCCTACTACTACATGCCGCGCTGGCATGAACTCGGCCATGCAGGCAAGGTCACCGTGGCCCGCCGCTCCTGGGGGGGCGCTCGACAACGAGGTCCGCGCCATCGTCACGACGGCGGCGGCGGCGACTGCAGAGGAGCCGCTGGCGGAGTTCAACTTCCACAACATCGAGGCCTATCCGAAGCTCGCCGAGCGGGGGGTCGAGGTCCTGCGCTTTCCGCACGCGGTGATCGAAGGCCTCTGCCAGGAGACAACGGAGGTGGTGGCGGATCTTGCCGCACACGATGCCCTGGCCCGCGAGATTCACGACAGCCACATGGGCTTTCTGGCCCGTGCGCGGGCCTATGCGCCTCATGCGGAGCTTGGCTTCCTCGAACTGCGCCAGGGCGCTGAGGGTTAACCCGGGTGGCAAAGAACGATCCCCGTATGGTCGCGCTCGATGCGCTGGTCGCCTGTCTGGATGACGGCAAGCCGCTCGACGATCTGCTGCAGCGCGACCGCCGGCACAACGCGCTGGAGTCACGTGACCGGGCACTGGTCCAGACCGTCACGGCGGAAACCTGCCGCCGCCTGGGCCAGATCGATGCCTGCCTGAAGGCCTGCATGAAACGGCCGCTGCCGCACAAGGAACGGGTGGCCCGTGCCATTCTGCGCATGGGCGCGGCCCAGCTCCTGTTCCTGGAGTTCGCACCGCACGCCGCGGTTTCGACCTCGGTCGATCTCGCCCGCAAGCGCGTGAAGGCGCACGCCCCGCTGGTCAACGCCGTGCTGCGGCGGCTGGGCCGCGAGGGTGCGAAGATGATCGCCCGGCAGGACGTCGCCCGACTGAACACGCCGCGATGGCTGATGGACGGCTGGCGCAGGAGTTATGGCGACGAGACCGCCCGTGCCATTGCTGAGGCGCACAGCAAGCGTGCGCCGCTCGATCTCACGGTGAAGTCCGATCCCGTGGTCTGGGCCTCGCGGCTTGATGCACGCCTTCTTCCCACGGGCGGCCTGCGCCGCGCAGCCGGGGGCGGGATCGAGGGCCTGCCGGGTTATGACACCGGCGCCTGGTGGGTCCAGGACGCGGCGGCCTCCTTGCCCGCACGCCTGCTGGGCGATGTCGCGGGCAAGATCGTGCTCGATCTCTGCGCTGCGCCGGGCGGCAAGACCGCACAGCTTGCCGCCGCGGGCGCCCATGTGACGGCGGTCGATCTTTCCGAACGTCGTCTCGCGCGGCTGGCCGAGAACATGAAACGGCTGGACCTTGAGATCGCCACGGTTACCGGTGATGCGGTGAGCTGGCGGCCTGAAGCGCCGGTCGATGCGGTGCTGCTCGATGCGCCGTGCAGCGGCACCGGCACGATCCGGCGGCACCCTGATATCGCCTGGACCAAATCCGCCGACGATCCCGAACGTCTTTCCCAGCTCCAGCGGCGCATGATCGACAACGCGCTGGCCTGCCTGAAGCCCGACGGGGTGCTGGTTTATGCCGTCTGTTCGCTCCAGGCCCAGGAGGGCGAAGGTCAGCTCGAGGCGGCATTGGGGCGGAATCCCGATGCAACGCTCGAACCGGTCGAAGCGGCTGAGATCGGCGGTGTTGCCGAGCTTGTCGATGCTCGCGGTTGCCTGCGTACCCTGCCCTGTCACATGGCCCACGACGGGGGCGTGGATGGATTCTATGCCATGCGCTTGCGACGTTCCGGGTAAGCTGGTACGCCCGGCTCGTGCAACAGCCCGTCCGCATCGCCCCCTCCATCCTCTCGGCCGACTTCGCGCGGCTGGGTGAGGAAATCCGCGCGATCGACGAGGCCGGCTGCGACTACATTCATGTCGATGTGATGGACGGGCACTTCGTGCCCAACATCACCATCGGCCCGCCGATCATCGGCAAGCTCAAGCCGCACAGCGCCAAGCCGTTCGATGTACATCTGATGATCCAGCCGGTCGATCCGCTGCTCGACGCCTTCATCAAGGCCGGCAGCGATATCGTCACAGTCCATATCGAAGCTTCGCTCCACACCCACCGCACACTCCAAGCGATCAAGGCCGCTGGCGTTCGCGCCGGTGTCTCGCTCAATCCGCAGACCCCGGCGTTGGCTGTGGCCGAGGTGCTGGAGATGGTTGATCTCGTGCTGGTGATGAGCGTCAATCCCGGCTTCGGGGGCCAGAGCTTCATCGACTCCTCGCTCGCGAAGATCGCCCAGCTCCGGGCCATGATCGATGCCAGCGGTCGCACGATCGATCTCGAGGTCGATGGCGGCGTTACGGCTGACAACGCCGCCCGGGTGATCGAGGCAGGCGCCGACGTGCTTGTTGCCGGCACCGCCGTCTTCAAGGGTGGCCCCGCCAGTTACGCCCCCAACATCGCCGCCCTGCGCGGCTGAGGCCCGGCCGTGCCGCCGGCCCCGCAGTACGTGATGCCATGAGCGGTTTCGTTACCCGTCCGCTGCGCCAGCTCAAGGCGATGTATTACGGCAGCCCGCTCTACCGGCTTGCGCTGCTGGGCCGTGCGCCGGATCAGGTGCTGCAGGCGCCGACCGACCCGTGGCCCGGCCGTGCCGAAAACGGCCGCGCCATCGCCGAAGGGCGCTGGCGGCTGGCCGGGCAGACCCTGACCTTCCCGCCCCGCGACGGTGCGCCGGAATGGTATCCCGAGGCTGCCTGGACCGGCTGGCTGGAGGAGCTGCACGGCTTTGTCTGGCTCCGCGACCTGCGCGAGATGGGCGGCGATTCGCGCCAGATCGCGCGTCATGCCCTGGCGGGCTGGATGGCCGACTGCGGCAGTTGGGACGGCTTTGCCTGGCGGCCCGACATCCTGGGCCGACGACTTGTGTCCTGGTTGACCCATGGCGGCTTTCTGCTGAACGGCGCCGATGCCCTGTTTCGCCGCCGCTTCCTGCAGAGCCTTGCCGAACAGACTCGCCATCTGGCCCGTGTCGTCACCGCAGGCCCTGAGGGCCTGGGCCGAATCGCGGCGGTCAAGGCGCTGCTTTATGCCGGGCTCAGCCTGCCCGGCGCGGAAAAGCGTTTTGCCCAGGCCATGCGCCTGCTGGAACACGAGCTCGACCGCCAGATGCTGCAGGACGGCGGCCAGCGTGAGCGCAATCCGTCGGTCCATTTCCTGCTGCTGCGCGATCTCGTCGACATCCGCCTGGCACTTATCCAGGCCAAGCGTCCGATCCCCGACTGGCTGCAGCAGACCATCGACCGCGCCGCACCGATGCTGCGATTCTATCGCCATGGCGACGGTGCGCTGGCGCTGTTTAATGGTGGTCGTGAGGAAAGCGCGGGGCTGATTGACAACGTGCTGGCGATCGGCCAGGCCACGGGCAAGCCGGTCAGCCGAGCCCAGCACACGGGCTACGAGCGGCTTGCGGCGCGCAAGACCCTGCTGCTGGTCGATGCGGCGGGCCCGCCGCACGCCGACTTCGCGGCCCATGCCCATGCCGCGCCGATGGCCTTTGAGATGAGCATCGGCACCGAACGGCTGATCGTCAACATGGGCACCTGGCTGGGGGCCGATGTTTCCTGGCGTCAGGCCGTGCGGGAGACCGCGGCTCATTCGACGCTCAGTGTCGACGACAAGAGTGCGGTCGAGATCCGCAAGGATGGCAACCTGGGCCGTGTGCCCCGCCAAGTCACGGTCGAGCGCCGGGACGAGGAAGGCGCCAGCCTGGTCTCCATGAGCCATGACGGCTACCGCCCGCTGGGCCGCCTGGTCCATCGGCGCAGCCTCTACCTCAGCGCCGATGGCGAGGATGTGAGGGGCGAGGATGTGGTCGTCGGCCCCGGCGGCGAGCAGTTCACCTTGCGCTTCCACCTGCATCCCGACGTCCAGGCCGCGGTGGTTCAGGACGGCCAGGGCGCTCTGCTGCGCCTGCCCTCGGGCGAAGGCTGGCGTCTACGCATGTCGGGTGGCGTGCTGTCGCTGACCGACAGTGTCTATCTCGGCGCGGGACCGATGAAGCGCAGCCAGCAGGTCGTAATTTCCGGCGGCCTGAACGGCGAACGCACCGAAATCAAATGGGCGCTCACCCGTGTTCCGCCGCCGGCGAAGAAAAAACGCCGCGCCGCCGCCGCCGAGGACAACGCGCCTGTGCTGGAGTAAGACAGCGCACGTTTCGGGTGGCCGTCCCGGCCAACGGGCGGTTTTCTCGAGGTCCAACATCAGGAGAACGCGATGGACATCTATCATATCTAGGCCAGCCTTAAGGCCAGGGCGAAGGACACAGACTTCTCCGACGCCCCACACAGTTACCTGGGCCATCTCAAGGCCGAGAGCGGCATCGCAGGATACCGTGTGACGCGGCGCAAGCTGGGGCTGGGCCACCCCAACCTGCCGGAATGGCACATCACGCTGGAGTTCGAATCCATGGCGCAGATGGACACGGCCTTTGGGGCCGTCGCCAGCCGCGGTGATCCGGTCGAGAGCTTCCACCACGCGATGAAGTCGAAGGTCGAGGATGTCTTTTTTGCGCTCTACCGAGACTTCCCCGACGACAACCGCGTCCGCGGCGACGAAAAGTTCTGAGGCACTGCTTGAGACACCGCTACCCGTGTTCTGCGATCAGCTTGCTGAGGTAGGCGTTCACGACCTCGGGCGCGTGACGGTTGAGCGAGACGTGACCGAGGCCCGGAAGCTCGTGGTAGTGGCCGTTCATGGCGGCGTCGGCGACCTTTGTCACGAGCCGCGGCGTTGCCCGTTGGAATCGCAAGCCGCACCAGATGGGGAAAATCGATGGCGACCTGCTGGGTGATCAGCGCGCCCATGGATAGTCCCGACAGGATCACCGGCGGATTGCAATAGGCCTCGATGATGGCGGCGCAGTCCGCACCGAACTGCTTCATCGTCCATGGCGGCGGCGTGCTGGTGGTTTCGCCCACGCCACGGGGGTCGTAGGCGGTGCAGCGATGGTCGCCGTGAAAGTGTTCGAACTGGTCGGCCCAGTAATGGGCGGGACTGTCGCCGCCGGGCAGCCAGACGATGTCGGGCCCGTTGCCTGCCTGCGCGACACGGAACCGGGCACCCAGGGCTTCGTGATAGGTGATCGTTGCAATCTCGTCGAAGCCCGCCATAGCCCACCTCTCTGTTTGCCGAGCCGCGACGGTAGGACAGTCAAAGTGTGAAGCAAAGCATGGACATGGCGGTCTCCATGGGTAGAGTCCGCCCACACAGCAACGTCCAACATTCGGGGGCATCCATGGCACGCCAGGCGGCAGCAAAGAAGGTTTCGCAGATCGCGAAAGAGAAGGGCATCAAGTACTTCCTGATCAGTTTTTCGGATCTGGCCGGTGTTGCCCGTTCCAAGCTGGTTCCGGCCGCCGCGATCGACGGCATGGTCAAGGACGGCGCCGGCTTCGCCGGGTTCGCCACCAATCTCGACCTGACCCCGGCGCATCCCGACATGTTCGCGGTGCCCGATCCCGCGTCTCTGATTCAGCTGCCCTGGAAGCCCGAAGTCGGCTGGATGGCCGGCAATCTGGTGATGGACGGCCAGGAGGTCGACCACGGACCGCGTAACGTGCTGCGCCGCATGATGGCCCTGGCCGCGAAGAAGGGTTACTACCTCAAGACCGGTGTGGAGTGTGAATACCACCTGATCAACCCCGACGGCTCCGATATCTCCGACGAGCGCGATACCATGGCCAAGCCCTGCTACGACCAGCAGGCCCTGATGCGCCGCTACGACGTCGTCTCGGAAATCTGTGATGCCATGCTGTATCTGGGCTGGGGCCCCTACCAGAACGACCATGAGGACGCGAATGGCCAGTTCGAGATGAACTGGGATTTCGACGACGTCCTGCTCACGGCCGATCGCCACACCTTCTTCAAGTTCATGGTGAAGTCGATTTCCGAAAAGCACGGCCTGCGCGCGACCTTCATGCCCAAGCCGTTCGCGCACCTGACCGGCAACGGCTGCCACACCCATGCCAGCATCTGGGACAAGGCGGGCAAGAAGAACCTGTTCCACGATCCCAAGGGCGAGCTCGGCATCTCTCAGCTCGGCTATCACTTCCTGGGCGGTGTCATTCAGAACGCCGAGGCGCTGACGTCGATCTTCAATCCCACCGTCAACAGCTACAAGCGGATCAACGGCTCGGTCACCACGTCTGGCGCGACCTGGGCTCCAAACACGATCAGCTACACCGGCAACAACCGGACGCATATGGTGCGTATCCCCGACGAGGGTCGCTTCGAGTTCCGTCTGATGGACGGCGCGACCAATCCTTATCTTGCCCAGGCCGCCCTGCTGGCCGCGGGGCTGGACGGGATTGCGAACAAGACCAATCCGGGCAAGCGTCTTGATAACAACATGTATGAGTTTCGCCGCAATGCCGACCTCAAGAAGCTCAACGTCAAGCGCCTGCCGCTCAACCTGATGGACGCGCTGCGTGTGACCGAGAAGAACGCGATGCTGCGCAAGTACCTGGGCGACGAGACCATGAACGCCTTCCTGCGCATGCAGGCGCGGGAATGGAACGAATACGCCCGTCACCTGACCCAGTGGGAGCGTGACAACACGCTGGATTGCTGAGGTGGTTCGACATCTTGTGACGTCGTGAACGGGGTCGCCCCGTTTTCTTGAGGGGGGACAGACACGATGATTCTCGTCTTCGGATCGCTCAACATGGATCTCATCGTGCCGGTCCCGACCCTGCCGGGACCGGGTGAGACCGTGCTGTCACCGGGCCATGTGAAAGCGCCGGGCGGCAAGGGTGCCAACCAGGCGGTGGCCGCCGTCCGTGCAGGGGCCGAGGTCGTGATGGTCGGCTGTGTCGGCCGCGACGGCTATGGCGACGAACTGCTCGAAATCGTCTCAGCCGAAGGCATCGACACCAGCCTGATCGACCATGTCGAAGCGCCCACCGGTATTGCCGTGGTGGCCGTGGCAGATGACGGTGAGAACCAGATATTTGTCGCCAGCGGCGCCAACATGACTTCGTCCCACGAGATGGTCGACGACGAACTGCTCGCCGATTGCTCGACCCTGCTGCTGCAGATGGAGACCCCGTTGCGCGAGGTCTTCATGCTGACCGGACGCGCCAAACAGCAGGGCAAACGTGTCATCCTGAACGCTGCCCCGGCGGGCCCGATCATGCCGGAGACGCTTGACATCCTGATCGTGAACGAAGGCGAGGCCAGCGCCGTGGCCATCGAAATCGGCCTCGAGGAACGCGCAACCGCCGATGTCGCAACGCGACTGGCCCAAAGCCACGGCCTCACCACAATCGTCACGCTGGGCGTAGAGGGCGCGATTGCCATCGGGCCCGAGGCGCGCTGGTCGATCGGCAGCCTGGCGATCCGGCCGATCGATACCGTGGGCGCGGGCGATGCCTTCTGCGGCACCCTGGCTGCCGCGCTCGACAACGGCCTCGATCTTCCCGATGCCTTGCGCTGCGGCGTGGTTGCCGGTTCGCTCGCCTGCCTCGAACATGGCGCCATGCCGGCCCTGCCTGATGCCGCTGCGGTCGATGCAAGGCTCAGTGAGGTCGCGCCCGCAAAGAGAGTGTGAGCGCCTGACGCTCTAGAGCGTCATCAACCTCAACGCTTCGATCAGGGCGGTGGGGCGGACTTGGTTGGTGTCGATGTAGTGGGTGTGGCGTGGGGTGCGCTTAGGCGTCGTGGTCGCGGCCTTCACATCGATCAGGGGAAGTTTGTGGGCTTCGGCTTCGGCGCGCAGGCGCTCGTTGAAGCGTTCGATGATGCCCAGGAAGGCCAATCGGTCGTCGGTCAGCAACAGACTTGTGTTGACATTCGACATCGGCGGAGTCTGGAGCCACAGAGTCCAGCCGCGCCGCTCGGCCTCGGCCATGACGAAGGCGACATAACGCGGCACCAGGTCGTCGACCAGGGCGCGCCAGTCACGTGCGGGGTTGTTGCGCACAACCCGCATGATGCCTTCCTTGTAGCGACAGTCGAGCTCGCCATATCCGGCAACCACGGTGCTGCTGGCCGGAATGCCGTCGGCGGCGGCTTGGAAAAAACTGCGATAGGGACTCGGTTCGTCGCGCACCAGATGCCAGGCCTTGCAGCCGAAGGTGAAGTGGCTCTTTAAGCGTGTCATCACGCCTGCGACGGGCAGGGTGAGGTTGGCGGCGGTCAGGACATGGCTGTCGCCGATGACATGGAAGGTCTGTTCGGCCTCCCGGCCATAGGAATCCGGGTTGTCACGACGCCATGACAGGAGACCGTCGAGGATGGCGCCATAGACGATGAAGACCGAACGGTTGGGTGCATCGATAGCGGCGTTTCCGGCCAGCGGCTGCGCCTCGATCAGCATGTCCCCGCAACGCTGCGGGTCGTTGTCGAGCCAGGCTGCGATCGCCTTGACCATGGTTTCGCCGAACCGCTGCGTCGGATGGATGGCAGGTGTCAACGCCATCAATTCATTGATCCTGCCCAGTCCGAAAAGCGACAGCGCCTGGTGGTGGTTCGGATCGATGCCGGCCTTGCCGGCCCGGCGTGCCTCGGCCATCAACCGGGCGCTTTCCCCGATTTCGCCGGTGCGATAGGTCAGCGCACCCAGAAGCTGCTGGGCGCCGGTCAGGTCGGGCTTGAGGGTCAATGCCTGTTCGGCTGCGGCCATCGCCTCGGTGCGCCGCCCCATCGCGTCCAGCAACACACCTTCCTGAAGGTGGCCAACGGGATCGTGCGGGTTCAGCTCCCGCGCCTTGCGCTGGGCGTCGAGTGCGGCTTCCAGATTTCCGGTTCCGCGCAACACCTCGGCGCGCGACCGCACCACCTCCGGCTTGTCGGGATGGCGGCTCTCGAGCTCATCGAGAATCGCAAGGGCACCGCCGGAATCGCCATCCTGATAGGTCACGATTGCCAGCATGCAATGGGCCCTGATATGCGACGGTTCGATGCGGCAGACATCACGCAGTACCTTCGCGGCCTCGCCCCGCGCGCCTGCGCGCAGGTGGCTCATGGCCGTCTGGATCATGGAATCGGTAATCGCCATGGCGGGTCAGTCTCGGGGCCGGTGGACCGTCACGCCTGCTGTTCGTCGCCGCGCCGGCCGAACAGCATCGTGACGTTGATGCGGCGATTCTCGTAACCCGGTTTGAAGGTCAATGCACCCGTTTCGTGGAACAGGTCCGAATTGAACAACATGGCACGATTCTGGCGGTGCGGCACGGTAACCGGGCGGGCGCCCACCTCATCCAGGAAGGCGCGTACGGCGGGTGTGTCGCGGTTGTAACGGGCGAAGTCCCAATCAAGCGGCGCTTCCTTGTCCCAGACCACGAGACCACCGCCGTCCGGATCCAGGTTGGCATCATCGGGGGTCAGCCAGAAGTTGACGTTGATCGCAGCCGCATCGGCATGCATGCGGATGCCCGAAAGCCGGCTGTCGTATTTGAACCCCCAGGTCTTGCGGAGGGCGTGCGGGCCCACGACACCAGGCATGGCACGACGCAGTTCCTCGGCGATCTGCAGGATCAGCGGGCAGGAGAAGCCCTCTTCCTGGAATGCACCGAGATAGCCGTTGTCGTAGCGGAACTCATACCAGATCGTAGATTCCAGGCAGAAACGGCGCAGGGCGTCCAGGGCTTCGGGTGTCAGCAGACCATCGGCCCAGGCGATCCCCGGAGCATGATCGCGATACATCGCCTCGGCAGCGGCCCCGTCGAAATCAGGGGACACCGCAGGACCATCAAGGGCCGCACCGGGATCGCGATGGACAAGCCGGTTGTAGAACGGCGCCAGGGTCGGGCTGGCGGCAAGCGGCAGCGGCACCATGTGGGTATCGGCCTCCGGTGTGCCAAGCGCGTCGAGAGCGGCTTCGTGGGCCGTGATGGTTTCGTCGTATTGCGGCGGCAGAATGTCGCGCCTGCGCAGGTAACGGAGCTGCTCGATATCGTGTTCCAGCTTGGTGCGGCTGGTCATGGTCAGGCCGCGTTCTCCGTGCCGCTGGACGCCGATCTTCCGGCGCAGGGCATGGGAGCGGTCATAGGCAGCGAAGCCGTCGGTGACTTCACCCAGGTCGACGAGTGTGTTGCCGAGGTTGTGCCAGGCCGGGGCCTGATCGGGATCGAGCTCGACCACCTTGCGCAGGTGGTCGCGCGCCTCCTCGAAGCGCTCGAGCCGATGCAGCGCCGTTCCCAGATTGTAGCGCACGGCCTTGTTCTGGGGGTCTGTGGCCACCGCGGGTTCGAGCAGCGTGACGGCCTCTGCCGCATCACCGTGCTGGGCCAGAAGTCCGGCCAGGTTGCTCGCCAGGCCGGGGTGACCCGGAAGGGCCTGTGCCGCATCGCGCAACACGGTGATGCAACGGCCCCAATCGGCCTGATTGCGATAGAGCGATGCCAGAGCCAGCCATGCGTCGGGAAGCTGCGGGTTGTGACGCAGGGCGGCGTCAAGATCGGACGCCGCGCCATCGAGCTGGCCCAGGCGCAGGCGCGCCGCACCACGACTGGCCAGAGCATCGGCGCGTTCGTCGCCGCCTTCCAGAAGGGTGTCGAGCTCGCGCACGCCGCCGGTCAAATCACCGGACTGAAGCAGCATCAGGGCCAGGGCGTAGCGGCTGTTGCCGTCCTGGGGTGCTGCTTCAACCAGAGAACGGCAGGCACTCAGGGCACCGGCGCGGTCGCCGCCCTGGAAACGTTGCACGACAGCCTGAAGCTGCGCGGGATCTGTGGCCTGTGGTGTCTGCACGCGGGCACTATGCCCGCTTGCTTCAGCGCGGAGCAAGCCAAACAGCAGCCAGTTGCCGAGATGTCGTCAGGCCAGGTCGGCGGCCAGTGACCCGCGCGTGGCGCCGATGATCAGGGCGCTATGGCTGTAGTTCTCGTGTTCGATGTCGACGCAGGCGCGCACGTCGCCATTCTTGAACGCGGCCGCTGCGGCGTCATCGAAGTTGAAGACCAGGAAGTGCACGCCGCTGGTCTTGCCGTCCGATGTGTTGCGCTCGGTCTCCTGCAACGGTTCGGCGCGGACGGTGTGTTTGCCGGCACGCAGCACGATCTTCTCGTCAATCCAGCCGAGCTTGCGCAGGGTCGTGTTGCGTCGTTTTTCGTCGTCGATCTCGATCATCATGGTGCAGCGCAGGTCGCGGCCCTGCGGGATCAGCGGGTTGTAGGCCTCGAGCTCGTCGGCAATCTGCTCTTCGCCACCCTTCTCGATGTAGAGCATCTCCTGAATCTGGTGCCACATGGTGTCGCGGTTTTCGAAGTAGAACGACACGAAGGGGCCGACATCGATGCGCCGGTTCTGCTTGATCGCGCGCACGGTCTGACGGTGTTCCTTGCGCTTGGCGGTGTAGTCGTCGAGCGGGATGATGTCGTCGCGGGTCAGCGTCGTCATGGGTCTCTCCGTCAGGCGCCCGGCAGGCCGAAGGCGCGGGCGATGAGCTGAATGGGTGTTGAAGCGGCAGGCGGGGGCGTCTCGCGCCCGCTGGTGTCCTCAACACCCTGATGAATGTGAAGCGCGGCCAGTGGACATTCGGACACCACGTAGCCGGAGCCGTCGGGGTCGTGCTTGGCGGCATGGCGGAAGACTGGCTTGCCGACCTTCATGCCGAGCTCGAAGTTGCCCTTCTTGATGCCCCAGGCGCCGCCGTGACCCGAGCACCGCTCGACCACGTTGACCTTGGTCTCGGGGATCAGGCGCAGCATCTCCGCGGCCTTGGCCCCCATATTCTGGGCGCGGGCGTGGCAGGCGATATGCAGTGTGACCGGCACCTCGATCGCGTCCATGCCGTCGACAAGGCCCTCGTTCTTGGAGATTTCCATGACGTACTCGCTGACATCGCGGGTCGCCTCGGCAAGACGCTTCACGTCGGGATCATCGGGCACAATCAGCGGCCACTCGAACTTCATCATCAGCGCGCAGCTCGGGACCAAGGTGATCACGTCCCAGCCCTTGTCGACATAGGGCAGAAGCGCGGCAGCAACCGTCTTAGCGCGCCTGGTCACCTCTGCGAGATCGCCCTGTTCCAGCTTGGGCATGCCGCAGCAGGCCGGGTGGACAAGCTCGGTCTCAACACCGTTGTGGGCGAGAACGTGGCGTGTCGCCTCGCCGATTGCCGCGTCGTTCCAGTTGGAAAAGCAGGTCGCATAGATCACGGCCTTGCGGCCATGTGCCGGGGCGGCTGTGTTCGGCTGGACCGGATCGGCCTTGGCGCTGGCCACGAGACTTTTGGCGTTGAAACGCGGCAGTTCTGCCCGGGCATCGATGCCGGCAACCTTTTGCATCACTGGACGGGTCAGGCTGTTGCCGTTCCTGCAGGCCCAGTTAGCGATCGGTGAGAAGGTCGTGCCCAGCTTTCCGTTGGCGTCGGTGTCGGCAATTTTCTTGTCGATGAAGCCGACCTCGCCGCGCTGGAACTCGGCCGCGCGGGCCCGCAGCATCAGATGCGGGAAGTCGAGATCGAACTCGTGCGGCGGGACATAGGGGCACTTGGTCATGAAACACATGTCGCACAGGGTGCAGGCGTCGGTGACCGGCTTGAAATCCTTGCTGTCGACCGTGTCGAGTTCACCCGATTCGGATTCGTCGATCAGATCGAACAGCTGCGGGAAGCTGTCGCAGAGATTAAAGCAGCGGCGGCAGCCGTGACAGATATCGAAGGTGTGGCGCAGCTCGGCGTCGATCTTGTCGGGGTCGGTGAAATCGGGGCTCTGCCAATCGATGACGTGGCGGGTCGGCGCATCCAGGCTGCCTTCACGTGCGGTCATGATGTCATCTCCGGTGCGGGCAAGGCGGCAGGGTTCGCGCAAACCCGTGGATTCGCGGCGTCAGCCGGCCAGCCATGAAAGAGAAAGGGGTGGCGGGGACCCTGCGCGCTGCAGGCTCCCCAGTCGGATCAGTCGTCGAGGGTGTCCAGAGCCTTCTGGAAGCGCCCGGCGTGGCTCTTTTCAGCCTTCGCCAGAGTCTCGAACCAGTCGGCGATCTCGTCGAACCCTTCGTCACGGGCCGAACGCGCCATGCCCGGGTACATGTCGGTGTACTCGTGCGTCTCGCCGGCAACGGCGGCCTTCAGGTTGTTTTCGGTCGAACCGATCGGCTCGCCGGTGGCCGGATCACCGGTCTCCTCGAGGAACTCGAGGTGGCCGTGGGCGTGACCGGTCTCGCCTTCAGCGGTCGAGCGGAACACGGCGGCTACGTCGTTGTAACCTTCAACGTCGGCCTTCTGTGCGAAATAGAGGTAGCGGCGGTTGGCCTGGCTCTCGCCGGCGAACGCGGCTTTCAGGTTTTCTTCGGTCTTGGTGCCAGCAAGCGACATCTGTTGTCTCTCCCTTTGTCCCGCTGCTCCCTTTGAGCGGCGGTCTCCGTTGGTCCCAACTATGGAGCACCGGGCGCTCCATTCTCCTTACTTAGAATTCTTCTAAGAAGGTTTCAAGGGACCGGCCGAAAATCTCCGGCCGGTCCTGTCAGCGCCCTTGGGGCGCGACCCTGATGACAATATCGACAGCGTCGATCGTGGTGCCGGCCGGCGGCACCGGCAGATCACCCACGGCCACGCTGTCGGGCGGAATGTCCGTCAGCTCCTGGCTCTCGATGTTGAAGAAGTGGTGGTGCGGGCCCGTGTTCGTATCGAAATAGGCGCGGCCGGAATCGACCACAACCTCGCGTAGCAGGCCCGCTTCGGTGAACTGGTGCAAGGTGTTGTAGATCGTGGCCAGCGACACCTGGATGCCGTCCTGGGCAGCTTCGCGGTGAAGGACCTCTGCGGTGACGTGGCGGTTGCCGTCACGGAACAGAAGCTCCGCCAGCTCCTCGCGCTGCCGGGTCGGGCGCATGCCCGCGGCGCGCAATCGCTCGTGCAAGGCCTCGGGCGAATAGATCTCTGTTTCGTTCATGGTCAAAATATGTTGCCGCTATCTGGAATTACTATAAATAAAGGCTGAAAATCCGACAAGACGGTATCGTCAGGATCCGCCGGACTGCCGCATCGCCGCCACGGTCCGCGCGACCCCTTCCTCGAGGCTGATGCCGTGGAGCGGTCCGATCAGCCCTTCCAGAACCGAGGTGTCCGCCGGAGCGGCTTCACGGAAACTCTCGCTGTCGGCCGGATCAACGCGGCAGTCGGGGATGGCCTGGCGCAGAGCAGCCAGGAAATCCTCGTCGTTGGTGTTGGTGGTCGTGATGTCGCTGGCGTGTGCGCCCTCAATGGGCGTGGTGGCGCAACGTACGAAGGCATCGGCGACCTCTTCGACATGCTCCACGCGGTGATTCCAGCGGGTCGGCAGTGTGTGCTCACGCCCGGCCACGGCCTCGGTGATCGCTGCATTCACAAAGGCGGTGGCTCCGGCTTCCCGGCCCGGCCCATAAACGATGGCCGGCCGCAGGCCGATGCTGTGGGTGCCGCGCTCGTGATGGCGCACGGCCGAGAACTCCTCGCACCAGCGCTTGTAGCTGCCGTAGACCGTGGTTAGCGTGCCGTCGCCGCGACGGGCGGTCGCAGCTGCCGAGCTTGCATAAACGACCTGATCGCAGCCCACGGCATGCGCGGCTTCAAAGATGTTGATGTGGCCGATCACATCGATCAGGGCGCCAGTCACCGGCGTGTCGCGGCAGACGGGAATCAGCACGGCAGCGAGATGGATCACCCTGTCAGGACGCGCCGCTTCAAACAGCGCTTTGACGGTATCAGGATTGGCGATGTCTCCGGCATGCCAGGTCACCCGTGAGGCGGCCTCGTCACCGGCATTGGCGCGCAGCTTGCGGTCGTCGGCCTCCCGGTCGAAGGCGGTCACAGACCAGCCCAGCTCAAGGAGCTGTTTGGCGACCCAGGATCCGATGAACCCCGCCGTCCCCGTCACAATGATCGAACCTGTCATCACACCCTCCGCGTGGCCGTCCGCTCTAGCATGGCGAAACCGGCTACCAAAGCCTGCACAGCCGGGTCATGATCACGCCATGAGCAGACTCTCCGACAGTTTCCTGAACGAACTCCGGTCGGTTCTTGGTGAGACCGGCCTGCGCTGCGACGGTGTCGCCGTCACCCTCGATCCCGGTATGGATGCCGGCAATCTCGGTGCCGGTGTGGTCGCACTGCCGGCGAGCAGGGACCATATGCAGGCTGTTGTGCGCCTTTGTGCCGAGCATGCGGTTGCCATGGTGCCACAGGGCGGTCGTACGGGACTCGCGGGCGGCGCGGTCTCGCAGACGGGCCAGCTGATCGTCGCCACGGCACGGCTGAACCAGCCGCTGGAAATCGACGCAGCGGGTGGCACCGCGCTGGTCGGCGCCGGTGTGCCGCTCTCTGCTTTGCAGGAGGCCGCCGCCGAGCATGGCTTGTCGCCCGGGATCGATCTCGCCGCGCGGGACAGTGCCACAATCGGCGGACTGATCGCGACCAACGCGGGCGGCATCGAAGCCTTTCGATTCGGCACCATGCGCCACCGGGTTCTGGGGCTGGAGGCCGTGATGGCCGACGGCGACGTGGTCGATGATCTCAAGCGCGTTGTGAAGGCGAACGAAGGTTACGGCATCTCGCAGCTCCTGTGCGGCGCTGAGGGCACCCTAGGCATCATCACCCGCGCCGCGCTCAAGCTCGTGCCAAAGGATCCGGATCCGGCGACCGCGCTCGTCGCCTGCTCCACCGCGGGCGATGCCCTAGCGCTGTTCCACCGTCTGCACCAGGCCCCGGGCTCGACCCTGCTGGCGGCGGAAATCATGTGGCCCGATTTCGCCCGTGGGGTCGCGCGCAACCTCAAGCTTGACGCGGTGGTCGACTTCGCGCCGGACCATCATGTCTATCTGCTGGTCGATCTTGCCGCTGCCGACAACGCCCAGGAGCGACTCGAGGAGGCCCTGGCCGATGCCCTGGAGGCGGGCGAGGCGGCCGATGCCGTGTTTGCCAAGAGCGGCGAGGACCGCCGCCGCATGTGGCTGGTGCGCGAGGAGAGCTTCGAGGCCGACAAGACTATGCCGCACGGCTTCTGGTACGATATCTCGGTCCCCCACGCCTGCCTGCAGGACTACACCGATGCGCTGTTCCAGCGTATGGCAGCCATTGATCCCGCACTGGTGTTGTTCATGTTCGGCCATCTGGGCGACGGCAACCTTCATCTCACGGTGACCAAGGGTGAACCGATGGAAGAGCTGCATGACCGGGTCAACGCCGCCCTGTTTGATGGGCTGGTGGAGGCCGGCGGGTCGTTCAGCGCCGAACACGGCATCGGTCTTGAGAAGCGTTCCTATCTCCGGCACTACGGTTCTGGCGGAAAGCTCTCCGCCATGGAATCCGTCAAGTCCGCGCTGGACCCCCAGGGTCTGATGAATCCCGGCAAGGTGCTGTGATGCATCCTGCCACCATGGAGGAGACCAACGATGAGCGCTGATCCCGCGATCCAGGCCCTGCTCGATGCCGACGAGATCGTTTCGGACTGGAAGACCATCGAGCAGCACGAGACCGACACCTTCGCCAGGCGGCCCATGTCCTGGCGCTGGGTGTCGGTGAGATGACATCCCTGCCAGTCCAGACCGTGTCGAACGGCAGCCACTACGTTCTGAACTACGGCTACGACCGCGTGCGGGTCATCGCGCCACTGCGGGTCGGCCATCCCTTCCGCTATCGCACCAGGATTGTCGACGCCAGGCCCAAGGGCGAGAACGCCCATGTCATCAAGGTCAGCACCACCGTCGAGGTCCAGGGCCGCGATACGCCGTTCATGGTCTACGAGGGCCTGATCTACTGGGCTCTCAATCAGGACATGGCTGAACCCGAAACGGCTGTATGACGCCGTGACCATGCTCGACACATCGGCGGCCTGGCGCCGTCAGCGCGAAACGGTCTTTGCCGAGCAGGCGCCGGAGTCGCTTGGCGCGTTGCTGGACCGCGCGGGTGCTGAGCACGGCGACGCTGTCGCGATTGATCTCTTCGAACGGGGCACGACCATGAGCTATGCGCAGTGGCGTGACCGCTCCCTTCGCCTAGCGTCGGGGTTCGACCGGCTCGGGATCAAGCGGGGCATGCATGTCGGTGTGTTGTTGCAGAATGTCGTGGAGTTTCCGTTGACCTGGCTGGCGCTGGCGCGTGTTGGTACCGATCAACCCCCGCTACACGCCGACCGAACTCCACTATGTCATTACGGACGCAGACATCCATCACATGGTGATAGGGCCGGAGTCGGTCGACAAGATCGCCGAGGTTCGCACGACCTGGCCAGAGACCGGTCTGCAGGCAGTCATGGTTGCGGGCGATGATCCCAGACCACCGGACACCCTGAGCTGGAACGCGGGGAGGCCGCATTTGCGCCGTCCGAATCGGTGGCCCAATCGGACCTCGCCTCGATCCAGTACACTTCGGGCACCACCGGCTTCCCGAAGGGCTGCATGCAGAGCCACCGCTTCTGGCTGGTCTTTGGTTTCAACCAGCATGTCATGCCCGAGGTGTTCACGACGGGCGGCATCCTGGGCGAGTCGCCCTTCTTCTATCTCGATGCCCTGCTGATGACCTCCCGCAGCCTGTTTCAGGGTGCGACGCTCCATCAGGCCGAACGCATGAGCCTGCGCAAGCACGGCGGACGCCTGGTCGACACGCAGTGTGAGTGCGCCTTTGCACCGGTGCTGGCCGATGAGCTGGGCCCGGAAGAATCGCAGCACAACATCAAACTGTTCATCTGCGTCGCAGGCTCACCGGCCGAGAACGCCGCGATCGAGGGCCGGTTCAGTGCGCCTGTGCGCGAGCTCTACGGGATGACCGAGGTGGGCATCGCGCTCGGCGTGCCCTACCGGGTCGATGATCCCGCGATCATCGGCACCTGCGGCATTCCCATCCGCTCTACGAGACCAGAGTGGTCGATGATCAGGGCCGGGACTGCCCGCCCGACACGCCAGGCGAGCTCTGGATCCGGGGACCCGGCATCATGGAGGGGTACTGGAACAAGCCCGAAGTCAACGCGACGAGCTTTTCAGACGGATGGTTCCACACCGGCGACCTCTTTTGCAGAACCCCGCAGGGCTACTTCCGCTAAGTCGGCCGCTTCAAGGACATCATCAAACGCACCGGCGAGAACGTCTCAGCGGTCGAGGTCGAGACTGTGATGCGCCAGTTCTCCGACATCGACGAGGTCGCCGTGATCCCGGTCAAAAACCGAGTCCGGGGCGAGGAGGTCAAGGCCCTCATCACCCTGCGACCGGGCCGCGATGCCACCGCGTTCGACTACGCCAGGCTCCATGCCCACTGCGCCGAACACGTCGCATCGTTCAAGATCCCGCGCTACATCGAGATCGTCACCGCGTTCGATCACACGCCGTCCGAAAAGATCAAGAAGAACGAGCTGGTCGCCGGCAACTGGGACTACACGATTCCGGGCACGGTCGAGACCGGGAACGACAAACAGACCTGAAGCCTGCCGAGATGCCTACTGGCCGGTCTGGAGCCGTTCCATGAGCTGGGCCACGGTCGGCACGAAGCCGTCGGCGTACCAGGAGTCGGAGGCAAAGCGGAAGGCGTTGTGGCCGGCGAACATCAGCTGGGTTTCGATATCGTCAGAATGGCTGATGGTCTGCAGGGTCTTCTGGATGCAGTAGCTGCGCGGATCGGGCTTGCGGCCCGTGGTGCCGCCCTCGTCCGCCTTCCAGTTCGAGAAGCGGCACTGGCTCAGGCAGCCCATGCATTCGATCTGATCCTTGCGGATCTGCCGCGATTTCTCCGGCGTAACGAAGACGATGGTGGAATCCGGTGTCTTGAGCTGTTCGGTGAATCCTGCCGCGACCCAGGCTTCGACATGCTCAAGGTCGTGTTCGGTCAGGTAGATCGCACGGCCGCGCGGACCGAACTTGAACTCGACGACATGATCGCCGACCGGCTCGGTCGAATAGGCGACCTGACGTTCGTTGCGGTCCTTGAGCTCCAGCAGGAAGCTGTTCTCGACCGCCGAGGAATAGAAACCCGTGGGGCTGAAACGGTTGAGGTAGATCTCACCCTCGCGCAGGGTCGGCAGACGCTTCTTCCAGGTGTCGCTGATCGGGCTTTCCTGGGTCAGCAGCGGGCGGGTGCCGAACTGGAAGGCGACCGGGTCGACCTCGGGGTTGTCGAGCCAGTCTTCCCATTCGTCAACGCGCCAGACACCGCCGGCCATGATGATCGGGGTCTCGTCGAGACCGCAGTCGGTCATCACCTTGCGCAGCGCAACTACACGCGGATAGGGATCTTCGGGCTTCTGTGGATCCTCGACATTGGAGAGGCCATTGTGGCCGCCTGCACGCCAGGGGTCTTCATAGACCACACCGCCCAGAAGCTCGGGGAAACGGTTGTAGGCGCGCTTCCAAAGAATTTGGAAGGCGCGAGCCGAACTCACGATGGGATAGTAGTAGACGCCGTACTCGGCGCAGATCTGCGCCATCTTGTAGGGCATGCCGGCACCACAGGTGACGCCGTGGACCATGCCCTTCGCGCCCTCAAGCACGCCGTGCAGGATATGTTCGCAGCCGCCCATTTCCCACAGCACGTTCATGTGGATGGCGCCGCGGCCGTCCGACAGTTCGTGGGCCACCTGAGCCTGGTGAATGGCGCCCTTGATGCCGAATGCGATCAGCTCCTCGTGGCGTTCCTTGCGGCTCTTGCCATAGTAGACCTGTTCGATCAGCTCGCCGTTGTCGTCGAGGAAGTCGGCGTTCACGCCCGAAAACGTGCCAACGCCCCCGCAGGACGACCATGCACCGGAGCTCTCACCGTTTGATACCGAAATGCCTTTTCCGCCCTCGACCAGCGGCAAGGCTTCACGACCTGAAATGCGGATTGCGTTAAGCGGCTTCACGATTCTTCCAGTTTCCCTGCGCCCCAACATAACGGCTACGGCCGGACGGTGAAAGCGCACCGCCCGGCCGCATCATGCCGTTATGACCTCAGTCGTCGTTGCGCGGACGGCGGCGGTGCGGACGGCCTTCGCTCTCACCATCGCCATCACCGCGTTCGGCACGCTTGGCCTCCCGCTCGGCGCGGCGCTGCGCGTCCTTTTCGGCCATCTGCTCGGAGATGTCCTCGCCGGTTTCCTGGTCGACGACACGCATCGAGAGCTTGACCTTGCCGCGGTCATCGATGCCCAGCACCTTGACCTTCACGACATCGCCTTCGTTCACCACGTCGTTGACGGTGGCCACGCGGCCCTCCGCCAGCTCGGAGATATGAACCAGGCCGTCACGCTTGCCGATGAAGTTCACGAACGCACCGAAGTCCATACACTTCACGACGGTACCGTCGTAGATCACGCCGATCTCCGGCTCGGCCACGATGTCCTTGACCATGTTGATCGCGATCTCGGTCGCGGTCTGGTCGGCCGACGCGATCTTGATCGTGCCGTCGTCATCGATGTCGATTTTGGTGCCAGAGACTTCCGTGATCTCGCGGATCATCTTGCCGCCGGGGCCGATGATGTCGCGGATTTTGTCGGTCGGGATCTGCATGGTGGTGATGCGCGGTGCGAAGTCGGAGATCGACTCGCGGCCGGCACCGATCGCCTTGCCCATCTCGCCCAGTATGTGCATGCGCCCGTCCTTGGCCTGGCCAAGGGCGACCTGCATGATCTCCTCGGTGATACCGGCGATCTTGATGTCCATCTGTAGGCTGGTGATGCCTTCCTCGGTTCCGGCGACCTTGAAGTCCATGTCGCCGAGATGATCCTCGTCACCGAGGATATCGCTGAGAACGGCAAAGCGCTCGTCTTCCTTGATCAGGCCCATGGCGATGCCGGCGCATGGGCGCTTCATCGGCACACCGGCGTCCATCATCGCAAGCGACCCGCCGCACACCGACGCCATCGAGGACGAACCGTTCGACTCGGTGATCTCCGAGACGATGCGGATGGTGTAGGGGAAGTCTTCCTTGGCCGGCAGAAGCGGGCGCAGGGCACGCCAGGCCAGCTTGCCGTGGCCAATCTCGCGGCGTCCGGGCGAACGCAGGAACGAGGCTTCACCGACCGAGTAGGGCGGGAAGTTGTAGTGCAGCATGAAGTGCTCGCGGTACTCGCCCTCGAGCGCGTCCATGATCTGTTCATCCTGACCGGTGCCCAGCGTGGTCGTGACCAGCGCCTGGGTCTCGCCGCGGGTGAACAGCGCCGAACCGTGCGACCGCGACAGCACGCCGACCTCAGAAACGATCGGGCGGACGGTCTTGGTGTCACGGCCGTCGACACGGATGCCGGTCGACAGCGTTGCTTCGCGCAGCGTGTGCTTCTCGAGGCTCTTCAGCAGGCCGGAGATCACACCGGGTTCGATGTCTTCGTCATCGGCGAAGTGATCCTTGGCGATCTGCTTGGCGGCCGCGACCTTGTCCTGGCGCGCCATCTTCTCGGGCTCCTTGAAGGCCTCGACGAGGGCATCGCCGCACAGCTGCTTGATCTTGGCTTCAAGGGCACTGTGATCTTCGGGCTCCGGAATATCCCAGGGCTCCTTGGCACAGGCCTCGGCCAGTTCGATGATCGCCTGGATCACGGGCTGGAAGCCTTCCTGGGCATGCATAACCGCGCCCAGCATGACCTCTTCGGACAGCTCATGGGCTTCCGATTCGACCATCATGACGGCGTCCGAGCGGCCCGCGACCACGAGGTCGAGCTGGGTCTCGCCCATCTGCTCCTGGGTCGGGTTCAGCACGTATTCGCCATCGATGTAGCCGACACGGGCGCCGCCGATCGGGCCCATGAAGGGAATGCCCGAGATGGTCAGGGCGGCCGAGGTGCCGACCAGGGCCACGATGTCGGGATCGTTTTCCAGATCGTGGCTCAGCACGGTGCAGATGACCTGCGTCTCGTTGCGAAAGCCGTCGGCAAACAGCGGACGGATCGACCGGTCGATGATGCGCGAGGACAAGGTTTCCTTCTCGGCGGGGCGTCCTTCACGCTTGAAGAAGCCGCCAGGGATCTTGCCCGCTGCGAACGCCTTTTCCTGGTAGTTCACGGTGAGCGGGAAAAAGTCGATGCCGGCCTTGGGCTGGCGCTGGGCAACGGCCGTGCACAGCACGGTGGTGTCGCCGTAGCTCACCAACACGGCACCATCGGCCTGGCGAGCGATCCGTCCGGTTTCAAACGACAGCTTGCGGCCGCCCCAGACGATTTCTTTCTTGTGAATGGTAAACATGGATTTCTCTTCCTCTTCCTACGGATCACACGGCGAACCGCTCACGTCCTTGATTCTTCCAAATGCCTGCGCCCGTATGCGCAAACACGACGTGTGACGCCGCTTTCCCCCATGGAAAACGGGTTCATGACACCCCCTTGGATGCCCAGCGAAATCGCCGTTTTGTCTCGGTCCTGCACCGTGCCGGTGACGGGAAACGATAACGGGGGCACAGCCAGGCTGTCTCCCCGTTCGTCCCGCTCAGCGTCGGATGCCGAGAGTCTTGATGAGCGACTGATAGCGCTCTTCACTTTTGCCACGCAGGTAATCCAGCAGGGCTCGGCGCCGGCTGACCAACATGAGCAGGCCGCGGCGGGAATGCTTGTCCTTGCGGTGGGTTTTGAAGTGTTCGGTCAGGTTCACGATACGCTCGGTGAGGATCGCAACCTGGACCTCGGGCGAACCGGTATCACCCTTTGCTTTGCCAAACTCCTTGACGAGCTCGGCCTTGCGTTCAACGGTAATCGACATCGGGATCTCACTTTTCCATTAGGTTGAAGACGCGCACCGGACGCAGGATGCCTTCCTCGACCTCGCCCAAAGCGACAAGGTTCCGATCATGGCGGACCTGCACGGTGCCGTTGCTTGTTTCGGGTACTTCGACCGTCTGCCCCTGCCGCAGTAGGCTGGCTTGGGTCTCCGTGACGGCAAACGCCGGGATGTCGTCCAGCGCCGTCTCCACGGGCAAAAGCGCCCCGAAAGGCGGCGTTTCATTACCATATTCGGCGAGTTTATCCACACAAATCGCCATGCTTTCGGTGAAGGGACCCACCCGCGTCCGGCGCAGGTCGGCGACATGGCCGACCGTGCGCAGGGCAACAGCCAGGTCGCGCGCCAGCGAACGGATGTAGGTTCCCTTGCCGCAGGTGACCTCAAACCGGCTGTGGTCGGCATCGGGGCTGTCGCGGTGGCTGATCGCTTCGATCCTGACATCGCGTGGCTTCAGATCCGGTGTTTCGCCCCGGCGCGCGAGATCGTAGGCGCGCTGGCCCTCGACCTTCAGGGCTGAAAACAGCGGCGGCATCTGGCTGATTGTGCCGATGAATGCGGGCAGGGTTTCGGCGATGGCTGTCGCGTCGGGCCGATGGTCGCTGGTTTCGATGACTTCGCCCTCGGCGTCATCGGTGGCGGTGGCCTGGCCCCAGCGAACCGTGACCTCGTAGACCTTGGTCGCGTCCTGGCAATAGGGGATGGTTTTGGTCGCCTCGCCCAGAGCCATGGGCAGAACACCTGTAGCCTCGGGGTCGAGCGTGCCGCCATGGCCCAGTTTGGCGGCCTGGGTCGCACGCCGGGTCTTGCCGATCGCCTGGGTCGAGGTCATGCCCCGGGGCTTGTCGACAATGATCCAGCCGTCGACCTTCAGGCCCCTGCGTTTGCGCGCCATGGTCCGGTCAGCGGCCGTCAGCGTCCCGCAGCAGGGTGCTGATGCGTTCGGCGTGATCGAAGCCCGGGTCGGCCTTGAAGGCCAGTTCCGGAGTCAGCCGTAGCTGGACGCGCCGTCCGACCTCACCGCGCAGATAGGGTGCGGCGCGCTTCAGACCTTCGAGCACCTCCTCGAGGTCCTCGCCGCCCAACGGCATCACGAAACAGGTTGCGTGGCGCAGGTCGGGGCTCATACGAACCTCGGACACGGTAATGACCTTGCCCGAAAGCGCGCTGTCGTGAACCTCGCCGCGGGTGAACATTTCCGACAGCACGTGCCGGATTTCCTCGCCGACCCTGAGCTGGCGCTGGCTACGGGTGGTGTTGGTATTTCTCTTCTTGGACATCGGGTGGTTCTCTATCTATCTCTAGCCTCAAGCGCCGGCCTTCGCTCCGTTTGTTTTTGTTTGTTCCCTCAGACGCCGGCGTTCCCTCCGGTCACTTGGCTTCCGCCGCATGCGCGGCGCCGAAACTCCCTGTCGCCGTCTGCACCGGTGTCCATTGGAGCGAACACCAACGTCTTGCAGGCGAGAGGCCCCGTAAGGGGCCGAGGGGAGCGACTGCGACCCCGCCGCGAAAGCGGCGGAAGCCAAGTGACCGGAGGGAACGCCGGCGACTGAGGCTAACGAAACGACAAACGCCCGCGCCCGGTGTCCAAGGGAACAAGAAAAAAACAAAAGACGCGAAGGCCGGCGATGGAGGCTAAACAAACAAAACCGCTAGTCGTCCAGGCTCCGGGCGATTTCGTTCAGTTCGTAGGCTTCGATCTCGTCTCCGATCTCGATGTCATGATGGCCGTCGAGCTGGATGCCGCATTCGCTGCCCTGCTTGATCTCTCGCACCTCGTCCTTGTGGTGCTTGAGCGACTTGATGTGGCCGTCGAACAGAATGTGGCCGTCGCGCAGCAGGCGGACCTTCGCGGTGCGGCGCACCAGGCCGTCCATGATGCGGCAACCGGCGATGCGGCCGACCTTGGAGATCTCGAAGGTATCGAGCACCTGGGCGGCACCCAGGACCTTCTCTTCGGTCGCCGGCGCCAGCATGCCCGAAAGCATGGTTTTGGCCTCGTCGAGAAGCTCGTAGATGATCCGGTAGTAGCGGATCTCCACGCCTTCCTTCTCAGCGAGCTGACGCGCCTGGCTGTTGGCGCGAATGTTGAAGCCGAAGATGATCGCGTTCGATGCCTTGGCCAGCGTGACATCCGATTCGCTGATGCCACCCACGGCCGACAGTAGAACACGCGGCTTCACCTCATCGGTGCCGAGATCCTCGAGGCTGTGGGTGATCGCTTCGGCCGAGCCGTGCACGTCGGTTTTGATGACCAGCGGCAGCTCCTTGGTTTCGCCAGCCGCGATGTTGGCAAAAAGCTGCTCAACGGTGCTGGAGCCGACAGAGGTGATCTTCTGCTGGCGCTCCTGCTCGTCACGGTAGGCTGCGATCTCGCGCGCACGCTTCTCGTTGTCGACGACAAAGAACTCGTCGCCGGCCGTCGGCGCGCCGGACAGGCCCAGCACCTCGACTGGGATCGAGGGCCCGGCTTCCTTAACGTTCTTGCCGCGGTCGTCGATCAGGGCGCGGATGCGGCCCCATTCCTTGCCCACGACCATGGTATCACCAACATGTAGGGTGCCGCGCTGGACCAGCACGGTGGAGACCGCGCCGCGACCCTTTTCCAACCGGGCCTCGACCACCACACCCTCAGCGGTGCGGTCGGGATTGGCCTTCAGTTCCAGGAGTTCGGCCTGCAGCAGAATGGCTTCTTCCAGCTTGTCGAGCCCGTCGCCCTTCAGGGCCGAGACTTCGACATCCAGGATGTCGCCACCCATGCCTTCGACGACCAGCTCATGCTGAAGCAGGTCCTGGCGCACCTTGTCGGGATCGGCACCGGGGGTGTCGCACTTGTTGATCGCCACGATGATCGGCACATCCGCCGCGCGGGCATGATCGATCGCTTCCTTGGTCTGTGGCATGACCGAATCATCAGCCGCCACGACCAGGATCACGATGTCGGTCACACTGGCGCCACGGGCGCGCATCGCCGTGAAAGCGGCATGGCCCGGGGTGTCGAGGAAGGTGATGCGTTCGCCACCCTGCAGGACGACCTGATAGGCGCCGATATGCTGGGTAATGCCGCCCGCTTCGCCCGCGACCACATCGGTCTTGCGCAGGGCATCGAGCAGACTGGTCTTGCCGTGGTCGACATGGCCCATCACGGTCACGACCGGAGCGCGGGGCTTCTTGGTTTCATCGGGATCATCATCCTGCTTGAGGCCGACCTCGACATCGGATTCGGATACGCGCCGGATCTTGTGGCCGAACTCCTCGACCAGAAGCTCAGCGGTGTCGGCATCGATCGTCTGATTGATCGTGACCATCTGGCCCATCTGCATGAGCTTCTTGACCACTTCGCCGCCACGGACGGCCATGCGGTTGGCCAACTCGCCGACGAGAATGGCCTCGGGCACGACAACCTCACGGACGAACTTCTTGGAGCTGCCGTCGCTCTGCTGCTGGCCAGCCTGCTGCTGGCGCAACTTCTCGCGGGCGCGCTTGGCTGCGGCAAGACTGCGCGCACGTTCCTCGCCATCGTCGCCGGCGAGCGCCTGGGCTATGGTCAGTTTGCCGGAACGGCGGCGGTCACTGGGACGCGTCTTGGGCGCCAGCGGCGAACGACGGTCGCGCTTGGAGCGTTTCTTGTCCTCATCCTCGGCCACCGGTGCGGCGGGCTGAGCTGCCGCAGCCTGGGCCGCGGCGATGGCTTCAGGATCGACTTCGGGATCGCGCTGCTTGCCCTCCAGGCGCTGGGCCTGCTCTTCGGCGCGCAGGCGGGCTTCTTCTTCGCGTTCGCGACGGGCGTCGTCTTCATTGGCGCGTTTTTCGGCCTCGGCACGTTCGACCGCCTCGCGTGCCTCTTCCTCGGCTCGGCGCGCGGCATCGATTTCGGCTTGCTTGCGCGCCTCTTCCTCGGTCTTGCGGGCCTCGGCCAGGGCACGAGCCCGGCCCTCGCGCTCCTCGTTCGAGAGGTCCTTGAGGACCAGAGAGGGGCGTGCGTCGGTCGGTGTGTCGACCGGTTCGGCCACAGGCTTGGGCGCAGGCGCTTCGGCCACAGGCTCCGGTGCGGACGCGGGCGCAGCCTCTTCCACGGGTTCCGGGGCGGGCGCAGCCTCGGTGTCGTCACGTCCCGGGCGAATGACTCGGCGCTTCTTGACCTCGACCGCAACCTGCTTGGAGCGGCCATGGCTGAAGCTCTGGCGCACCTGTCCGCCGTCCACGGTTGTTTTGATCTCGAGTCTCGGACGGTTGAGACTCAGCGTCTTGGGCTTTTTGTCGCTGTCGTCGTCACCAGCCATGCCTACCGTCCTTCCTTGCCACCAACGGCCAGACTGCGAAATCCAGCCAGCCGCGAACATTCCGTCTTGATCCTGTCGGCCAGTCCACCCGGCGTAAGCGCCACATGGACGGCCTCGCCACGCCCGAAGGGCGCACCGAGTTCGGTGCTGTCGAACAGGCGGATCGCCTGCTCACCCGCAACCCCAGCAAGCTTCTTGAGGCCGTCCATAGAACCATCGCGGGCATGCAGCAACACCGCATCGCCGCGCGCCAGCATGGCACGGCACTTCTCATACCCCGTCACAGCCTCACCGGCGCGGCGCGCCAGGCTCAGCGTGTCCATCACGCGCGTCGCCAGAAGCCGCTCTACCGTGTCGCCGAGATCGGCGTCGGCCAGCGCACGGGTCTTGAAGCCGCGCGCAAACAGCCCGTTGGCAACGACCTGATCGACCGCCTCGCGCCAGGCGCTGACCCAGGCACCCCGGCCGGGCAGACGTTCGGCGAGATCGGGCACGACACGGCCGTCGGGCGCCAGCACGAACCGAACCAGCGTCTCCTTTTCGGCCCTTTCGCCCGATGCCAGACACCGCCTCACGGTGGTGTCCTCTCGCGCGTCGTCCCTGCTCACGGTCGCGTTCAGGATGCCGTTTCCTCCTCGGTCGCGGCGCTCTCGTCCGTTTCGGCTTCAGCGTTGTCTTCCGCTTCTGTTTCTTCGGCTTCCTCGCCTTCGAACCAGTGGGCTCGGGCGGCCATGATGATGGCGTTGGCCTCGTCCAGCGTCAGGTAGCTGCCCGGCAGGTAGTCCTCGAGCAGCTCGTCGCCGGCCAGATCGCCCAGGTCGTCGAGCGTTTTGATGTCCTTTTCGCCGAGCTGCACCAGCATCGTGGGTGACAGCACCTCGATGGCGGCCAGCTCGTCGCTGACGCCGAGCTCGCGCCGGCGTTCGTCCATTTGGCGATCGCGTTCCTCGACATAACCCAGGGCACGGCTCTGAAGCTCCTGCGCGATGGCCTCGTCGAGACCTTCGATACCGGCCAGTTCCTCGACCGGTACGTAAGCCACCTCGTCGGCCTCGCTGAAGCCTTCGGTCACCAGCAGGCGGGCCAGCACGTCGTCGACGTCAAGCGCCTCGATGAAGTGTTCGCTCCTAAGTCGCATCTCCTCGATCCGGCGCTCGCTTTCGTCGGTCTCGGTCATGATGTCGATGTCCCAGCCGACAAGCTGAGAGGCCAGACGCACGTTCTGGCCGCGGCGACCGATCGCCAGCGAAAGCTGATCGTCGGGTACCACCACTTCCATGCGGCGGTCTTCCTCGTCCATCACCACCTTGGCAACCTCGGCGGGCTGCAGCGCGTTCACCACGAAGGTCGCGGTGTCGTGCGACCAGGGAATGATGTCGATCTTCTCGCCACCCAGTTCCGACACCACCGCCTGCACGCGGCTGCCGCGCATGCCAACGCAGGCGCCGACGGGATCGATCGAGCTGTCGTTGGACACGACGGCGATCTTGGCGCGGCTGCCGGGATCGCGGGCCACGGCCTTGATCTCGATGATGCCGTCATAAATCTCCGGCACTTCCTGAGCGAACAGCTTCGCCATGAACTGCGGATGGGTGTGGCTGATGAAAATCTGCGGTCCGCGCGGCTCCTGGCGGACATCGTAGATATAGGCGCGAACGCGGTCGCCGCGGCGCAGAATCTCGCGCGGCAGGCAGTCGTCGCGGCGCAGCATGGCTTCGGCCTTGCCAAGATCGATGATCCAGTTGCCGTGCTCGGGACGCTTGACCAGACCGTTGATGATCTCGCCCACGCGGTCCTTGTATTCACCGTACTGGCGCTCGCGCTCGGCTTCACGGACCTTCTGCACGATGACCTGCTTGGCGGTCTGTGCGGCGATCCGGCCGAACTCGATCGGGGGCAGCTCTTCGGCGATGAAGTCGCCGACCTGCGCGATCGGATTGGCTTGGCGTGCGTCCTCGATAGAAAGCTGGGCACCGGGCACCTCGACGCCGTCGGATTCGACGACCTCGATGAAACGCTGCAGCGTTACGGCACCCGACGTGCGGTCGATCTCGGCCCGGATATCGAGCTCCAGACCGTACTTCCGCTTGCCGGCGTGCTGGATGGCTTGCTCCATCGCCTCAACGACGGTTTCGCGCTCGATACCCTTCTCGCGCGCAACCGCATCCGCGATCTGGATCAGCTCCTGGTAAACCACCGATGATTCAACAGCGTCCGTTGCTGCCATATCTTCCTACTCCGTTTTCTCGTCCGCCTCGCTGTCGCGCGGCGGTGTCATCGCTTCAACAAGCTCGTCGGTCAGGACCAGCTTGGACTCCTGGATGGCGTCGAAGGGAAGATCGGCTTGCCGATCATCCTCCAGTTCCAGCCGGACACGGCCATCCACCATGCCCAGCAGTTTGCCGCGGAACTTGCGTTGCCCGTTCTGCGGCGGATCAACCGTTGCGACCGCCTCGAAACCGGCGAAACGGTCGAAATCCTCCGGCCTTACAAGCGGCCGGTCGATGCCGGTGGAGCTGACCTCGAGGTCATAGGCTCCGGGTACCGGGTCCTCTACGTCCAGCAGGGCCGAAACGGCCCGGCTGATCCTGGCGCACTCGTCGACCACGACCGGTCCGCCGTCGCTTCGCTCGGCCATGACCTGCAGGGTCCGCCTGGGGTGGGTGGCCAACTTGACCCGCACCACCCGGAACCCCATCGCTTCGACGGTCGGGTTGATCAGACGTTCGATCTCGCCGGCCAGGCCCATTCACTCCACCCCCCGCGCCGCGTGACGGGCCGAAAACGGCGTCAGAATGCCCACCGGCCGATGTCGCGTCGCACAACACATTGCGCCAAACACAGATCGGACTGGACCGATGATGTGGCCCAAACAAAAAAGTGGGCCGTTGGCCCACCCCTGAAACGCCCGGAAGGCCAAGCTTCAAGGCGGCGCGATCTTAGTCATGGAGCGCACAAGAGCAAGTTTTTTCGGCAGCCTTGGCGCGGCGCCGATTGAGTCCTGTCCGCAAGGCCGTGGCCAGACGGCGCTTGACAAGTACGGGACCGGGGCACGAAACACGCTGCCATGAACGGCGACATCGTCTGGTTCAGCGAATCCGGGGCCTACGGCTTCATCCGTCCGCTCGATGGCGGTCCGGATATCGTCTTCTGCGCACGGCAGTCGGTCACGCCGGACCTCGGGGAGGTCCGCGTCGGGCTGGCCGTGCACTACACCGTGCGCCGCGACGATCGCGGCCCGATCGCCCATCGTATCGCGCCGGGTCACCTCGATGACGATTCGCTCTAGGGCCGGGAGAAGGCCATGACCCAGCAATCCCGCTCCGGCGGTAACGGCAACCACGAGCGGCTCGGTCAGGATCCTCACGCCGTGAACGACGACGAGCGTGATCTCGAGTCGGCGATCGGCACCCAGGTCCGGGCCCAGCGCAAGAAGCTCGGCATGACCGTGGGCGAACTCGCGTCGCTGGCCGGGCTTTCCAACGGCATGCTCTCGAAGATCGAGAACGGGCTCACCTCGCCGTCACTGACCACGCTGAAGAGCCTGGCCGTGGCGCTTAACGTGCCGTTTACCGCGCTCTTCCAGCGTTTCGAGGAGCAGCGGGACGCCAGCCACGTGAAATCAGGCGAAGGCCTGAAGATCGAACGGCGCGGCACCCGCGCGGGCCACCAATACGCCTTGCTCGGCCATAGCGTGCACAAGCAGGTCGCGGTCGAACCCTACATGATTACCCTGACCCACGAATCCGAAGTCTTCCCGCTGTTCCAGCACGACGGCCAGGAGTTCCTCTATGTCGTCAGCGGCGCGATGGACTACCATCACGGCGGCCGCAGCTACCGCATGAATCCCGGCGATTCGCTGTTCTTCGACGCCGACGCCCCCCACGGCCCCGAAACCCTGTACGATGTGCCGGTGCGGTTCCTGAGCGTGATTGTGTATCCGCGGGGCGGCGACTGAGGCGTCGCCTTGGCTCTGCTCGTCTTTTTGTTCCTTCAGTCGCCGGGCGCGCTCCGCACGCTTGGTTTCCGGGCCTCACCGGCCCGCCGATGCAGTCGCATCGGACGGCGGCCGCTTCGCTCTTGCCGCCGAAACTCCCTGTCACCGCCCGCGCAGGTTTTTGCCGGAATGATCACAGACGGTTTGTTGGCGAGAGGCCCCGCTAGGGGCCGAGGGGAGCGACTGCGACCCCGCGGTGCGAGCCGCGTGAACCAACCGAGCGGAGCGAGGGCCGGCGACTGAAGCTAAACGAACATAATTCTAGGCGCGTTCGTAGACGCGCGGAAAGTAAGCGCTGTCGATCGGATCGCCTGTTTTCAAACCGCAATCGGGGAAGTCGGGTTCCATCACGCCGGGGCGTTCGATGTAGAGGCCGTCGTCACCGACCCAGGTGGAGTTGGTCGCGCGCCGCCGATGGGGCCCGGGGTTGCCTGGGGCGCCGTGCATGGTCATGCCGTGGAAGGCGAGCACGTCGCCGGGTTCCATGTCGAAGCTGATGATGTCTCCGGCATGCTCGACGTTGGGATCCACCGGGTCGACATAACCATCATCGGCACCACGGCCGAAATCGCTGTCGTCACGGAACTTCACCGGCCGGAAGGTCGTGCCCCAGCGGTGCGAGCCCTTCACACATTGCAGGCTGACCGAGGCGGGACAGGGATCGAGCGGAACCCAGAGCACGACGATCTGACGGCCCTCAACACAATAGTAGGGCTGGTCCTGATGCCAGCTGCTGCGTTTGGTCACGCCTGGTTCCTTCACGAAAATGCCGTCGAACAGGAAGTTGGCCTTCGATGAGCGCATCAAAGCCGCACCCAGTTCGGCAGCGGGGCCTTCCATCACGAAGCGCTCGATGGCGGGCGCCCGCTTCCAGGCGATGTAGTCGGTGAAGAAGTCGGGCTCGCCCTCGTCCTGGATTCGCCGCGTGTACCGGTCCGACGTCTGCATCGCCTCATCGACACCGTCGCGCAGCAGGTCGATCCATTCGGGCTGGTAGACGCCCTTCAGCGCCACCGCGCCATCGGTCTCGTAGGCTTCGATCTCAGCGTCCGTCGGAAGACGTGCGGGATGAGCAGCCATGGGCAACTCCGTGGTTCTGTGCTTCTGGTCCCTACTTCACCACCAGATCGTGCGGCATGGAAGAGACGCTTTCGAAGCTGGAGCCGTGCACGATGCCGGTCTCGCCCAGGCTCATGGTGAGCTTGCCGGGGCCGTCGACCAGGATCATGTGCATGAAGATCACATGGCCAGGTTCGATCACGGTGCGGTTTTCGGGATAGATCATCGGCTCTTCCATCCAGCTCGGCGGGAAGTTCGCGCTGAGCGAATAGCCGCAGGCGTTGAGTCTGCAGTCTTTCAGGCCGTGGGCGTCGACCACGCGGGCATGCGCCTCATAGATATCGTGATAGGTCGCGCCCGGCCGGGCGACCTCCTGGCATGCCGCTAGCGCTTCGACTCCGGCGGCATGCATGGCCTTGTGCCGGTCGCCCGCGACGCCGGTCAGCACCGTGCGCATGATCGCGGTGTGGTAGTGACGGTAGGCCGCACCGTACTCAAGTTGCACCTGGTCCTGCGCGCCGACCTTGGCGCGTCCGGTGAAGTAGCGCACCAGAAGGGCGCCGTCGCCGGAGCCGATGATCGGACGGCTGGCACCGGGATCGCCGCCGCCCTCGAAGATCGCCTGGCTCATGCGGGAGTACAAAAGGCCCTCGTCGACGTCGGGTTCGATGGCTTCGTTCAGCGCCTTAAGCGCCTCGTCACACAAGGCACCGGATTTCCTGACGTACTCCTGCTCGGCCGGGCTCTTGACCAGACGCAGGGTCTGGACGAGATCGGTGACATCTTCGTGGTAGCAGAACCCGTCAAGAGCATTTCGCACCATGTCCCAGCGCTGACCTGTCAGGCACCAGGCGTGGAGTTCAACGCCGACGTGTTTGCCGCCGAGGCCCTTTTCGTCGAGCACCGCCTTCACATCGAGCGCCGGGTTGGCGCCGCCCTTGTCGACCCAGATGCGGACATCGGGAATGATCGAGGTGTGGGCGGCCTGCTGCCGGTCGGCTGAGCGGGTGACCAGAACGAGGTCGCCGTCGGCGCGCATGATCAGGCACTGGAAGAGCGAATAGCCGCCGGTGTCGTAGCCGGTGAGATAGAACATGCTCTCCTGCTTGAAGAGCAGAACGGCATCCAGGCCCTTCGCCGCCATGGCCTCGCAGGCGCGATGCCGCCGCGCGGCCAGTTCCTCTTCGCTGAAATGTAGATGGGCCATGGTCTCCCCCTATGATGATTCGTGTCCAGCGGGGATGATGGCGTTGCGGGGGTCGTGACGTAAAGGCTAGAACGGTGAGGTGTTGGTTTGCTGGTGCGAGCGAACGCACGCGAGCCTCAAGTGTAAGGACCCTGCCATGGATATCGACCCGCGTTTGTTCACGCTTGACGTGATGGTGAAACCGGAATGGATCGACGAGTACGGCCATCTCAACATGGCTTATTATGTGCTGATCTGCGATCACGCCACAGCCGCCTTCTGGGACGCCATGAACGCACCACTTGTCCAGGACCAGCGTGACGGTGGTGAATACGCCGTGGTCGAAACCCATGTGAACTATCTCGATGAGGTCCGCGAAGGCGATCCCGTTCTGGTCACGACCCAGCTGCTGAGCGCCGACACCAAGCGTTATCGCCTGTTCCACCGCATGTACCACGCCGAAAAGGGTTATCTCGCCGCGACCAACGAGGTGATGTCGCTGGGTTTCAATCTCAACACCCGGGGCATGATGGAGTTCGTGCCGGCCGCCTATGAGCGCATGCAGGAAACCGTGGCGGCCCATGCCGGCATCGAACGCCACAACAACATCGGCCGCGCCATCGGCCAACCGAGGAAAGGATGAGCGACGAGACGCAAAAGACCGATACACCGCCTGCCGCCGAGACGCCGCAGGACAAACCCGTGCCCACTGCCCCCAAGGAGATCGGGGCCCCCAAGGGACCGGAACCGACCCGCCACGGCGAGTGGGAGGTCAACGGCCGGGTGGTCGATTTTTGATCCCCATGCCGCGCCCGCCCCTGCACCCGCGGGCGCTTGTGGTGGCGCTGGTCCCGGCGCTGTTGCTGCTTTTGCAGGCCTGCCACACTCCGCCCAGCCCGCGCGGCGATCTGCCGCCCGAACTCTACGAAACCATTGCCGTCGCTGAAGCCGGCGACCCCGTCGCCCAGACGGTCGTCGGCTCGATGTACGAGACCGGCGTCTTCGGCAAGCCGGACTACCGGGCCGCGGCGCGGTGGTACGACCGTGCCGTGCGCCAGGGCGATGCGCTGGCGGCCTTCTATCTTGGAGGTCTCTTCGAAGGCGGCCAGGGTGTCGGTCAGGACTTTGCCTCGGCTGCCCATCTCTACCGCATGGCCGCGGAATGGGGTCATGTCAGCGCGGCGTTCAAGCTGGGTTATCTCTACGAGAAGGGCCTGGGAGTCGAGCAGGACTTCACCCAGGCGCGGGTCTGGTACGACCTTGTGCAACACGAGGGCGGTCAGGCACTCCTGCCGAGCTACATCACGGCCTCGGACGGCGCGGTGGTCGAGGCCGACCCGGCCACGGCCCAGGCCGTGCTGACCAGCTACCAGGTTCACCTCGGTTCGGAACAGTCGATCGAGGCGGCGATGGCCCAGTGGCAGATCGTGCGTAACCGCCACCCTGACCTTCTGGGCGAGCTGACGCCTGCCCTGGCCACGTTGGAGCTGGCCGGCGGCGCGACCTACTACCAGCTTCTCGCGGGACCGCTGGCCGATGCCACTCAGGCCGATCTCATCTGCGGCCGTCTCCAGCCACTGGACCAGTACTGTAACCCGGTCGCACCCTGAGCGCGCGGCCAACGCCGATTCTTAAGTCACGCTTCAGTTGTTCGAATTTTGAATTTTCTGATTGTGTGACGGGCCCGTTCGGTTCAGCGTTGCTTCCCGAAGCCGGTTGTGATTCGCTGGCCCCCGAAGGAAAATCAGCCATGTCTGAGACCATGTCGGACTCGAGCCCCTTCACTCCGGGCGATCCACGCAAGCCGTGGCACTGGCATCCCGAACTGCCGATCGGGCATCCGCCGTTGTTCGTCTGGCCGCCCCAGCCCGTCAATCTCTTGAAGTGGATCGTCGGGCGGGGGGTGCTGCACTCCCAGCACATGCTCTATCTGGGTTTGGCCTTCATCGCCTGGTATGCCACACCGTCGCTTGAAAGGATGGTGACGTTTGAAGCCGGCTGGATTGCCGAGATCTGGCTGCGCAACCTCGTCATGTTCGGTGGCGTCACCCTTGCCTTGCATCTGTGGTTCTACACCTTCCGTGCCCAGGGCGACACCCACAAGTTCGACGCCAAGCCTCTTGCCACCAATAATCCGAAGTTCCTGTTCGGCCGTCAGGTCTGGGACAACGTGGTCTGGAGCATGGTGAGCGGTATCACCATCGCAACGGTGTTCGAGGTCGTGGTCTGGTGGTTCTGGGCCAACGGTTTTGTCGGGTGGTTCAGCTGGAGCGACGGCCCGGTCTGGTTTGTAGGTCTGTTTGTCGTGGTTCTGGTTTTCGAGGACGTGCACTTCTACCTGCAACACCGACTGCTGCACTGGAAGCCGCTCTACCGCTTCCACGCGCTTCACCACCACAATGTCACCACCGGTCCGTGGTCAGGGCTTTCGATGCATCCGGTCGAACATGTCTTTTATCTGAGCTCGCTGGTGTTCCACCTGATCGTGGTGAGCCATCCGCTTCATATGCTGTATCACTTCTTCTGGCTCACCACCGGTGCCAGTCTGGGCCATACCGGGTTCCAGAACATCGATGTGAAGGGCAAGAATGTGCTCGACGCTGGCACCCTCTTCCATACACTTCACCACCGCTTCTACACCTGCAACTACGGGCTGGGCACCGTGCCGATCGACAAATGGGTCGGGAGTTTCCATGATGGCACCGCCGCGGCGACCACCCGGATCATGAAGCAGAATCTGAAACTCAAGGCTGGTATGGCCAGTGCGCCGGACGCATGACACCCACCCGCCCATTCATCTCACCGCGCACGGCTTCTTTATGACGGTACGGTCGAAGCTGATGTCAGCGGCTAGCTAATCCCGAGACCGCCATGACCGATTCCACTGAATTCACTCCGGGCGATCCACGCAAGCCGTGGCACTGGCATCCCGAACTGCCATTGCAACACCCGCCGGTTCTGGTCTGGCCTCCCGAACCCAAACGGTTCCTTGCCTGGCTGTTCGGGCGCGGGATTCTCTGCTCGGTACACATGGTCTATATCGCCCTGGCCGTCGTTGCCTGGGTCTTCACGCCGTCACTGGAGCGCATGGCGACCTTCGAGGCTGGCTGGATGGTCGAGATCTGGCTGCGCAATGCGGTGCTCTTCATGGTGTTCACGGGCGGATTGCATCTGTGGTTCCACACCTTCCGTGCCCAGGGCGACAAGCACAAGTTCGACCCCAAACCGCTGCAGCCGCGCGACCCGAAGTTCCTGTTTGGTCATCAGCTCGGCGACAATGTCTTCTGGAGCCTGGCCAGCGGCATCACTCTGGTGACGGCCTATGAGGTCGTGATCTGGTGGGCCTGGGCCAACGGCTATGTCGGCTGTTTCGGCTGGGACGACGGGCCGGTCTGGTTTATTGCGCTGTTTTTTGTGGTGCTGTTTTTCGAATCCGCACACTTCTATTTCGTGCATCGCCTGCTGCACTGGAAACCGCTCTACCGCTTCCATGACCTCCACCACAACAACGTCAACGTCGGGCCATTTTCCGGCCTCTCGATGCATCCGGTCGAACACGTCATCTACCTGAGCTCAATGCTGCTGCATCTGGTGATCGCATCGCATCCGCTGCACATGCTTTATCACAGCTTCTTCCTGACCACCGGGGCGAGCACAGGCCACACGGGCTATCAGAACGTCGATGTGAAGGGCAAAAACGTGATGGACGTCGCCAACCTGTTCCACCAGCTCCATCACCGCTACTACAACTGCAACTACGGCCAGATGCTGGTGCCGCTCGACAAGTGGTTTGGAAGCTTCCACGACGGCAGTGCGGAAGTCACGACCCGGATCATGAAGCAGAACCTGCGCATGAAGGCGGGCGCACCCAAAGGCGCGGCGGCCGGTGGCGACTGATGGCCGCCCGGCGAGTCCCGGGCGGGATCGCCGTGACACAGCAGATAGGGTGAAGCCGGGGTGACGCGGTCACGCAGGACCAGGCACAACCGTGCCGAGGCCCGTGCGCCGTCCCGGCGTGTGGCCGAGACCCGGCTGCAGGGCGGGAGGCTCGCCCCCCTCGACGAGACCGACCAAGAGCAGATTCACGAGGGTGTGTTCGATATCCTCGAAACCGTCGGCATGGCCGAAGCCCCCCGCTGACGTGATCGACCGGGTCTCGGCTGCGGGCGGGCGCATCGACGACCATGGACGCCTGCTGTTTCCGCGCGCGTTGGTCAGCCGTGCACTCGACGAACTGCCCCGCACGCTGACCCTGTGTGGCCAGACCCCTGACCACGATCTCGATCTCTCCGGCACCAACGTTCATGTCGGGACAGGCGGCGCCGCGCCGCTGATCGCCGATCTCGACAGCGGGCTCTATCGCGATTCGACCGTGCGCGACCTCTATGACGCCGCGCGCCTGACTGACTGCCTGGACCACATCCAGTTCTTCAGCCGGCCCCTGGTCGCACGAGACATGGAGACGCCACAGGCACTCGACATCAACACGACCTATGCCTGCCTGGCAGGCTCGACCAAACATGCCTTCACCGCCGTCACCGAGCCGGAGACGGTCGCCGAGGTGTCCGAGATGGGCGCGATCATTGCGGGCTCAGCGGATGCGTTTCGCGAGCGCCCGTTCTTCTCGCTCAATTCCAATCATGTGGTGCCACCCCTGCGGTTCGATGCGCAGACCTGTGCCGTGCAGGCCGAAGCCGTGCGCCGCGGTATCCCGGTTCACGTCAACACTTTCGGCCAGCTCGGGGCGTCGAGCCCGGTCACCATCGCGGGCTGTCTGGCCCAGACCCTGGCCGAGACGCTGGCGGGCATGATCAACCTGTGGCTGGTCGACCCCGGGGCGAAGCTCATCTTCGGGCCGCGCCCCTTGGTGATCGACCTTCGCACGGGAGCGATGGCCAGTGGCAGTGGCGAGCAGGCACTGCTGACAGCCGCCTCGGTCCAGATGTCGGTGTTCTACGGCCTGCCCAATCCGACCATCGCCGGTGCGACCGACAGCAAGGCACCCGACGGACAGGCGAGTTATGAGCGCTGCCTTGCGGTCGCCATGGCGGCGCAGGCCGGGTGCAATCTGGTGACTCAGGCTTGCGGCATGCATGGCGCGCTGATGGGCGTGTCGTTCGAAAGTTATGTGATCGACAACGATATGCTGGGTTCGATCCTGCGTTCCCTCAGCACCATCGATGTCAGCGCCGAAACCCTTTTCCCGGCTGGCATCGCAGAGGCGGTGCGCGGTGAGGGTCACTTTCTGGGCGAGGCCGACACCTACGCACGGATGGAAACCGACTTCCTCTATCCCATGCTGGCCGACAGGCGCACGGTCGAGGAGTGGCAGGCCGATGGCGCGCCCGACATCCGGTCTCGGGCCAGGCTCCACGTCCGCGATGTTCTGAACACGCACTACCCGGATCATCTCAGCGGCGCGCTCGACGACACGCTTCGGGCGCGCTTCGACATCCAGCTTCCGCGCGATGTCATGGGTGCGCCATAAGCGGCGCTGACTGTTTCAGGAGCCGGTCTGTTCGGCGGCTGTGCGCGAGGTCTGCTGATAGAGCATCCGGCGCTCTTCTTCAGTCGTCTCGCCCTTGTCCCAATCCTTGCCGAGATTGACGGCGGCCTGCACCGCCGGCCTCTCCTTCATGGCCTTGCGCCAGCGGCTGACATTGGGGAAGTCCTTCAGGCTCGCCGTGAGCGGCTTGGCGATCAGGATCCACGGCCAGCAGATCATGTCGGCAATCGAGTAATCGTCGCCCACGATCCAATCGCGGCCTTCCAGGCGCGTTTCCAGGATACCGACGCAGCGGTCGTATTCGTTGCGGTAACGCTCTTGGGCATACGTGATTGTCTCAGGCGCATAGTTCACGAAATGGGAAAGCTGGCCTGCCATCGGGCCCTGGTTGCCGGTCTGCCAGAACAGCCACTCCAGCGCTTCCTTTTCCAGGATCGGATCGGCGCTCATGAACCGGCCGGTCTTTCTGGCGAGGTAGAACATGATCGCGCCCGATTCGAACACACTGACTGGCGCGCCCTCGACATCATGGTCGACAATCGCGGGCATGCGGTTGTTCGGGCTTATCGCCATGAACTCCGGCTTGAACTGATCGCCCTTGCCGATGTTGACCGGGATCAGGTTGTAGGGTGTGCCGAGCTCCTCGAGCAGGATCGCCACCTTCCACCCGTTCGGTGTCGGCCAGTAGTAGAAATCGATCATTACTCTGCCGCCTCCTTTGTCATGGTGCCGAACACGCCGGTCTGGCGCAGCGCGGCAATCTCGTCGGCGCCGAAGCCCGCTTCGGCCAGGACCTCATCGGTGTGCTGCCCGAGCTCCGCGCCCGTGTGACGCAGCTCGAAGTCGGTTTTCGAAAAGCGGGCGGCGGGCCGTGCCTGGCGGATCCAGCCGGTGGTCGGATGATCGTGTTCGGTTACGATGCCGTTGGCCTGGATCTGCGGATGGCTGATCATCTCCGTGCGTGTCAGCACCGGCGCGCAGGGCACACCTTCTGCCTCAAGCCGTCCGATCCAGTGATCGGAGCTCGCCGTGCGCAGCACCTCCTGGGTCATCATCAGCCGGTCGTTGATGTTGTGGTGGCGGCCCGACGATGTCTTGAACCGTTCGTCCTCCAGCCACTCGGGTTTGTCGAGCGCCCGGGTCAGCCCCCACCATTCCTTGTCCTGCTGCACGGCGACCGAAATGTAGCCATCAGTCGTCTCATAGATCAGGTCGATGAAGCTCTGGGCCTTCTGCTGCGGGATCGAGCCGTCGGCGAGCGTCTGGCTCTCCATGTCGGAACCCCAGAGGAAGGCGATCACGCTGTCGAGCATCGAAAGGTGAATGGCCTGGCCTTCGCCGCTGCGCTCGCGGGCGAACAGCGCCGCGCTGATCGCCTGGGCGGCGACTATCCCGGTCAGCTTGTCCGGCAGGATCGTGCGTACCAGTCGCGGCCGCTCCTGGTCGGAGCCGGCCTGCACGGTGGCCAGCCCCGATAGTGCCTGGATCAGGGGGTCGTAGACCGGCTTGGCGGCATAGGGGCCTTCGAAGCCGAAGCCGCAGATCGAGACATGGATGATGTCGGGTGCGATCTCGCGCACCGCGTCCTCGCCCACCCCGATGCGTTCGGCAACACCGGGGCGGAAATTCTGCACCAGAACATCGGCACCCTTGAGCAGTCGCTTCAGCACAGCCAGACCTTCGGCGTGCTTCAGGTGGATCGTGACCGAGCGCTTGTTGCGGTTGTTGTTGAGAAACGAGGTCGCCAGACCGCCCCGTCTCGACGCCACGTGGCGGGTGTGATCACCGCCGCCGGAAGGGTTCTCGACCTTTATGACGTCGGCCCCTTGGTCGGCCAACATCATGGTGGTGGCAGGGCCTGAGACCATGCCGGTGAGATCGATGACTCTGACGCCGTGAAGAGGACCGGGCATGCTGGCTCCAGTTCTGGGAAACAGGAACCAAGACACTGAGGACCGGACGGTCCGAAATCAACCCCGTCTGGCTACCACGTGAAGCGCAGGCCGCCCGACTGCAGAACAGCACTACTCCGCTGCGGCGGGTTCCACGTCGCCTGACACATCGCTCTCCTTCCCGGAGGCCGGAGTCTTCGTGCGGAAGAGATAGAGCACTGGGATCAGGGCCAGCATCAGGATGAAGGTCGTCAGGAAGGCGTTGTTGTAGGCGATCATCGTCGACTGGATGCCGATCTCGACCTCGATTGCGGCGAGGCTCGCCGGGTCGCTTGCCGAGAACATCCGTTCCATGGCGTCGTAACGGAACAACTCGTTGAAGGGATGGATGTGTTCGGTCAGGGCGGCGTGGTTGATCTGGGTGTCACGCAGATGCTGACCGACAATCCCGGCCACGCCGATCGAGCTGCCGAGTTCGAAGAACAGATAAAACAGCGAGTAGCCTTGGTCCTGGACTTTGCCGCCAAGATGGCTCAGCGCCAGCGTGCTGATCGGGACCCAGATGAAGGCGCCGCCGAAACCCTGAATGAATCCGGTCCAGGCGACATCGTTGAAGCGGACGTCGACCGTCCACTGCGCCATGAACCATGCCGGCACGGCCATGAAGGCGATGCCCGTGACAATGAGTGTCTTGGGTGTGAAGCGCTCGGCGAGCTGGCCCACGATAATCAGACCCAGCAACACGCCACCGCCCCGGTACATCATCATGCGGCCGGTCTCGACCGGCGGGTAGCCGCCGATCTGCTGCAGCATCAGCGGCAACAGGAAGTTGGGCAGCACGATGATCGAACCGATGATGCCGACAAACAGCATGCCGATCACGAAGTTGCGGTCGACAAAGAGCTTGCGTGAAACAAAGGGCTCCTTGGCGAAGAACGTGTGAACTGCGAAGAGATAAAGGAACAGGATCGCCGCGGCGAACTCCAGCATCACTTCGACCGAATCGAGCCATTCCTCGCGTTCGCCGCGGGCCAGCGCGAGCTGCATCAGGCCCGCGCCCAGCACCAGCGTGGCGAAACCGAACCAGTCGAACTTCGCAGTCTTGTCGGCCGGTGTGTTGGGCACAAAAAGCCATGTACCGATGAAGGCGACGATGCCGACCGGTACCGTAACGTAGAAGACCCAGGGCCAGCTGAAGTCTTCCAGAAGAAAGCCGCCGCCGACCGGGCCTGCGACCGATCCCAGCATCACACCGACACCCCAGATCGAAGTGGCCTTGCCGTGGAGGTGTTTGGGGAAGGCGTCGACCACGATGGTCTGGCCCAGTGGAATCAGCGGCGCGCCGACCAGGCCCTGAACGAAACGCCAGAACGCGGCCTCGAGCAGGGTTTCTGACATGCCGCAACCGATCAGCGTGATGGTGTAACCGGCCGTCGCGAACAGGAAGAGGTTCTTGCGTCCGAAGCGGTTCGAGAACCAGCCCGCGCTTGCGGTCGCCGTGGCGCTGCCCAGCATGAAGGCGATCAGGACCCAGGCGATCTGATCCGATGTGGTGGAGAAGGTGCCCTGCATATGCGGCAGGGCGACCGAGACGATGGTCCAGGTGAAGTCGTAGGCCATCGTAGCCAGAGTGGCGAAAAAGACCAGCAGAACAAAGCGCAGGCCCTGGGGGCGCTCGGCATCGTCGCCGACCGTCTGGATGACGACGGAGTCGTCTGCCATAGAGGCGTCGGCGGTCACTCGCTCGGCAGCACGTCCGCCAGCACGCCGTCCACGACGCCGTCGAAGGTGCGCTCCTGGCCGGTATCGATCGAAACGGTCACGGTCATGCCGGAGCGCAGAAGATCAGCCTCGTGGCCATCCTCAAGCCGAAGACGCACGGGAACACGCTGCACAACCTTGACCCAGTTGCCGGTCGAATTCTGCGGCGGCAGCAGGGCGAACTCGGCCCCGGTCGCAGGGCTGATGGCATCGACTGTGGCCGACCACACAACGTCGGGATAGGCATCGACCACCACGGTCGCGGCCTGGCCAACGACGACATAGGTGAGGTCGACCTCCTTGAGGTTGACCTCGATCCAGGGCTCGCGGGTGGCGACCAGGGCAAACACCGGATCGCCCGCTTCGATGTATTCGCCTACCTCCAGCAGGACCTGCGACAGCGTGCCGTCCATCGGCGCGGTCACCAGCGTCCGCGACATGTCCATCGAGGCGTCGCGGCGCATCGCCTCGGCGGCGCGGTACATCGGCTGATCTTCAACCGGGGAATCGAGCGAGCCGCCGAGATCGGCCAGCACCACAGCATTCTGTTCACGCAGAACCGCCAGTTCGCGGATCGCTGCGTTCAGTTCGTGCTCGGCCGCATCCAGCTTCGACTGGGTACCGGCACCTTCGTCGACCAGCGACTGCTGCCGCTCCAGTTCGCCACGCAGGTAACGCACGTCTTCTTCCGCCGCCCGAATCTCGGCCTCGCCCTGGCGGTAGAGGGCGCGCAGGGCTTCGACCTCCTGCTCCACGGCGGCCATTTCGGCGTCGGCCATCGCAATCGCGATGCCGAAGGGTTCGGGATCGATCTCGAAGAGCGGCTGGCCCAACTCGACATGGGCGTAGTCGTTGACGAAGACACGCACGACGCGGCCGTTGACTTCGGAACCGATGTTGACGATGTCGGTTTTCACGTAGGCGTTTTCGGCGGTCACGTATNGCCCGCCCGCCAGATAGACCTCTACCGCGATCCACACTGCGATGGCGGGCACGCCGACCATCAACACGACCCGGATGAGGATGCGTTTCAGACGCTTCATGCGCTTCGTCCGCCTCCATCAGGCTGCGACGTGCAGCCTGCCATAGCCCTTACGCTTAAATCGCGNCCATGGCAATTCACCTGACAAGACTGTGTCGGTGTCCGTGCCGACCTGCATGGGGGTTTGCGTTGCCTTGCGTCGGCTGCCACATCTCGATGACCGAAGGGGGGCACGATGGCCAGGCTCGATTTCATGATTGCGGGAACGCAGAAGGGCGGCACGTCGGCGCTCAACGCGGTGCTGCGCAATCATCCCGATTTTGTCATGTGCGATGTCAAGGAGCCCCACTTCTTCGACACGGAAGCCCACTTTAAGGGCACGCCGGACTTCGATGCCTATCACGCCCAGTTTCCGGATAACTCAGCCGCGCGGCGNGCTGCCGGGCACCAGGCCTTCGATGCGGGCGCCGTGGGCTTCGAGGTGCGGACGGATTGCAGTGAAGAGCCGGCGGTAGTTGTAGAACGGCACCGTGGGCAGCATGTGGTGGACCAGATGCAGGTTCTGCCACAGGAACAGGATGTCGCCGCAGGGGAACAGCGCGATGCGTGTGTCGCGATAGCGGCCTTGCTCCTTGTTCACCTGGTGAGGCGCCCAGCCGAAGGTCGTCAGCATGAAAAGATTGCCGAAGAACCAGGGCAGCAGCCACAGGGCCAGAAACTCCAGCCAGTAACCCATGGCCAGAACGGCCGCGATCACGGCGACGTAGACACCGTAGAGCGTCATGGTCAGCACGAACTCGCCGCGCGGCATGCCGAAGCGGCGGCATTCGCGCCACAGCGTGACGGGGTTGAGATAGTGCAGCAGGATCAGCGGAATCTTCACNAGTAGGGCCGACCAGAAGCTGACGAAACCNTACTGGTCCGGGTCGTCCTCGGTGCTCGCCAGCATGTGGTGCCGGATGTGCGACCGCTTGTGGTGGTGATGAAACATGAAGATCGGCGCGGCACTCGCCATGCCGATTGCGGTGTTGACCCAGAGCCAGCGTTTGCGCCGTGGGATGATGGCGTTGTGGCTGGCGTCATGNAGCGGCGTATAGATCGCAAACTGCAGCACTCCGATCATGATCCCGGCCAGCCACAGGGGGATCGTCCGCGCCGCCCCCAGCCAGGTCACCGCAACCATGCCCGCCAGCACCGCAATTGCGAACACCAGCGTCGGCCAGGCGAACACCGGGGTCAGCCGCCGCGCCGCCTCAGCCTCCTGTTTGATCGTGTCCAGGGCATCGGTCACGGTGCGGGTCCTAGCCCTTGTCGCTGGTCGGGTTGATAACGAAGCTGTCGATGTTGATGTGCTGGGGCAAAGCCAGTACGGCCAGGATCGCCTGTGCGACATCCTCTGGGGCCAGGATGGCGGGATACTTGGCATAAAACGCCCGGNCCGCGTCTTCATCGCCATGGCGGCGGGCGGCGGCGAAACCGGTCTCCACCGTGCCGGGCATGACCTCGATCATGCGGACTGGCTCGTTGGCGATGTCCTTGCGCAGCCCGTCGCAGAAGGCGTGCACGGCATGTTTGCTGGCGGCATAGATCGAGCCGCCCGCATAGGTCGCCAGTGCTGCGACCGAACCCGTGACCACGATGTCGCCCCGGCCACGCTCCAGCATGGCGGGCAGCAGTGCATGAACCAGCCCGACCACGCCGTTGACGTTGACCGCGATGGTGTTGCGGTAGCTCTCCATCGGCCCGTCGAGGAAGGGCGCGCGGCCGCTGAGATCGGATCCCGCGTTGGCGACCACGAGATCGAGGGCCTGCCAGTCTTCCGGAAGGCTGGCAGGCAGGGCGGCCAGGGCCGCGTCGTCGGTGACGTCGAGCGGCACCACCAGGGCGTTGTTATCACCGGCGAAGGCCTCTTCCATGGCCTCGCGGCGGCGGGCGCAGCATACCACACACCAGCCGTTGTCGAGCAGGGCGCGGGCCGTTGCAAGACCGATCCCGCTGCTCGCGCCCGTCACCAGCGCAATGCCGCCGCCGCTCATGCGGTGCGGGCTCCGCGGCTGGGCCGATTAGACATGGCGTTGGCCAGTTCACGCATCGCGGCGTCGCTCGGCGGGGTCAGCGGTGCGCGGTGACCTCCCATGGGCAGGCCGGCAAGGCTTGTCGCTGCCTTCACGCCGGTCTCGATCAGCCAATGGCGTTCCTCCTGGCTGAGATAGGCGTACTCCCCGGTGCCCGAGCACAGCACCAGGTCGTGCACACCGCCCTCGATCAGAAAATCGGTGTGATCGCGATAGCGGCCCTCATCGATGGCCTCGCCCGCATCGTCCATGGGCGTGGTGATAACGGCAAAAATCCCGCGAAGCTCTGTCATGGCCCCTATCCCCGTGTGCTGTCCGATGTTGCCTGATCCCTGCTTTCAGNGCAAAGCAGCGCCAGACTATGACGGGACGACCACCATGAGTGCCTTTGACGCCGCCGCAGCCCAGGACCAGGCCCGCCGGTTCCTGGCCGACAACCCCGATCTCGAGACCATCGAGGTCGTCATGACCGACCTCAACGGCGTCGTGCGCGGCAAGTGGTTGCCTGCCGCCAAGCTGGTCGAGGTCGCCGGTGGCACGACCGGAATGACCATTGATCTTGCGACCTGCGACATCTGGGGCCGGGACGTGCCTGCGGTGATCGAAGNCACGCGNGAGGGTGATGGCGTCTGCCGCCCGGTNATGGGTTCGCTCAAGCGCCTGCCGTGGATGTCGCGGCCCACGGCCAGCATCACGGTCCAGATGTTCGACGAAAACGGCACAGCCTGGCCGCTCGATCCCCGCACGATTCTGGAGAGCGCCATCGCGCGGCTGGCCGGTCACGGCCTCTATGCCGTCGCCGCGCCGGAACTGGAGTTCTATCTCTTCCGCGAGGAGCGCGGGCCCGACGGCGAACCGCTCCTGCCCGGCACACGGCTGAACGGCGAGACCCAGATTGGCGGCCAGCTCTTCAGTGCCGACCTGATGCAGGAGCAGGATNCCATCCTGGCTGACATGCAGCGGACCTGTGAGGTCATGGGCCTGCCGCTTGAAAGCCTGGTCAAGGAGCTGTCACCCGCTCAGTACGAGATCAATCTGCGCCACGACGGCGACATCCTGCAGGCGGCCGATGACGCCCAGATGCTGAAGCGCGTGATCAAGGGAGTCGCGGCCAACCATGGCCTGATCGCCTCGTTTATGGCCAAGCCCGCGCGTGACCTCGCGGGTAACGGGCTCCATGTCCACACCAGCCTGGTCGATGACGGGGGGCGTAACTTCTTCGGCGCCGACGATCAGTTGCTGCGCCACGCCATCGCCGGTCTCGGTGCCAGCGCGGCCGACGCCTTCTTGATGTTCGCACCCCACCGCAACTCCTACCGGCGGTTCTCCTCGGGCCACCACGCCCCGATGGAGCCGACCTGGGGCCATGACAACCGCAACGTCGCCCTGCGCATTCCGCGCGGCGGGCCCGAATCGCGCCGTGTCGAACACCGCATTGCAGGGGCCGACGCCAATGTCTTCCTCGTGCTGTCCCTGGTGCTTTCGGGCATGGCCCATGGCATCGAACACAAGCTCGATCCCGGCCCCGCCTCGGAGCCGGGCGACGAACACGCCTGTGGTGAGGCCATGCCACGCCACTGGCCCGGCGCCATCGAACGTTTCGAGGCCTCGACTCTGATCCCCACCCTGCTGGGTGCCCAGGTGCACGCGGCCTACGGCGACATCAAGCGCACCGAAATGGCCGAGTTCGACGCCATCGCCAGCCGCCTGGAGTACGACACCTATCTCGTGACCGCGTGATCATGTCTGCGTGAATCCGTCGTCTGATGTGCTGAAACTTTTGGGATCGACCGTACCGGCCCCGACTTCTTAGCGTGAGCGCCTGATTTGCTGGAGCCATGATGGCCGGACCCGTCCAACAGGACATNCGTCCCCCGCACCGCCCGAGACCGGAGCATCGACAAAGCCGTGACCGTGATCCNATACCAGGGCCGCCAGCTCCTGTGCTGTCGTGACGGCGATGGTCGAGCAGTCTATCAGCAGGCGGTTCCGNGGCAGTACGGCGAGCAGCGCACTGTTCAACACAGTCCGCACATGGTCTCCCTCGGGCAGCATGGTGATGATGGTGTAGGCCTGCATGGCCGCCGCCTCCGTATCTGCCGCCGCATGCCCGCCGGCCTGTTCGAGGGCGACCAAAGCGCCGGGATTGATGTCGAAGCGGGTTACATCGTACCCAGCAGCAGCCAGCACGGTCGCCATGGCCAGCCGGCCCTCGCGCACGGCGCGCGCCACAGCCCAGTGTGCCAGCATGCTGGTGCCGAGCCCGGCGGCAACCAGTTCCATGATCGCCTCGGGCAGTTCGGCCGGCGTCGTCCACTGCGGATAGCTTTCGGCCGGACGCATGAGGCGGGCGAACTCCATGTCGGGTGCCGGCGCAAGCTGGGTCGTGATGTGGTCTTNGCCCTTCAGGTCGGCTGCCTCAATGAAGTCGTGGTCGGCATGACGGTGGCCTGGCGGAATGATGAAGAAGCTCTCTTCGGTGAAGAGCGGCAGGGCTACGGTCCCGCCCGCCATGGCTGCCTCGCCGGGCAGCACGGCAAGGTCGATATGCCGGTTCAGCAGGTGGTGCATGGTGTGGCGGCTGGCGTCGGCCATCACCTGAAGATCGAGATCGGCCCGCTCCAGATCGACCAGGATGCGCTCGGCGACCTGCACCAGGTAGTCGGNCGCAGGAGTCATGCGCAGCCGCTTGTGCAGGCGCACGAACAGCGTTACGCCCAGGCGTCGCTCGGCCTCGCGGATCCGGTGGCTCAGGGCCGACGGTGTCAGGCTCAGGCTCTCGGCCGCANAGCGGTNNCNNGNNNGGTCNTGNNNATNNCNCCGCNGNANNNNCAGATNGNTNATGTCNAGNTAGNCNNTCNNNNCNGNGTNTCNGCCTGCANAGCNNTNGNNTGANAGTCCTGCAGCGATGNCTCCNCCTAAAAAGCGATTGTTGTTCAAGCAGCCTCTCGCAACCGTGTACTGCCTGCACAGCACTGGACGATTCCGCAGCGATGGTCCACAAACGCGCGTCCTGATCTCCAGCATGCGAACCCGCCATGGCCGACAAGCTCCGGGGCATCGTCTCGCCCAACCTCACGCCGTTCAACGACGACCTCTCGGTCGCCGAGGACCTTTATATCCGCCACGCCCACTGGCTGCTGGATCATGGCTGTGCCGCGATCACGCCGTTCGGCACTACCGGTGAGGCGCTCTCGATCGGCATGGCCGAACGAAAGCATCTTCTGGATGCGCTGATCGCCGACGGCATTTCTGCCGACCGGCTGATGGTCGGCACCGGGTTGACCAACCTGCCGGACACCGTCGAGCTGTCGCGCCATGCCATGCGGGCAGGCTGCATCGGCGTGATGGTCCTGCCGCCGTTCTACTTCAAGGACGTCAGCGACGACGGCATCCACGCCTATTTCACGGCACTGATCCGCGAGGTGTCGGAGATCCGCATCTACCTCTATCACATCCCCCCGGTTGCGGTGGTCGGCTTCAGCCTCGACCTCATCGCCCGGCTGCAGGCCGATTTCCCCGAGCAGGTCGTGGGCCTGAAGGATAGCTCCGGCGACTGGGACAACACCAAGGCGATCCTGGAAGCTGTGCCCGCACTTGACACCTTCCCCGGCTCCGAAGTGCCGTTGCTGGAGGCGCTGCGCATGGGCGCGTCGGGCTGCATCACGGCCACGGCCAACATCAATGCCGNTGCCATCCATGACATCTTCACCGGCTGGCANGCCGATGATGCTGACGAGACGCAGGCGCGGGTGAAGGCGTTCCGCCTGGCCGTGCAGCCCTACAGNCCGATCCCGGCGATGAAGTGGCTGCTGGCCGATGCCACCGGTGACAGCCGCTGGAAGACCGTGCGTCCGCCGCTCGATGCGCTGAGCGACGAGAAGGGTTGTGAGCTCAAGGCCAAGCTGGAATCCGAGTTCGACTTCCGTCTGGAGTGGTCATGAGTATCCGTCTCTCCGTCGATATCGGCGGCACCTTCACGGACATTGTGCTGCAGCGCGACGATGAGGAGTGGACCGGCAAGGTCCTGACCACGCCGTCGGCGCCGGCCGACGGGTTCATGAACGGTGTGAATCAGGTGATGGAGGCCTCCGACATCGCACCCGGNGAGGTTGACCTTATCCTGCACGGCACGACCCTGGCGACCAACGCCCTGATCGAACGCAAGGGCGCTGTTACCGCACTGTTTGTCACCGAAGGCCATCGCGATTCGCTTGAGATCGCCTACGAGAACCGCTTCGACCAGTACGACATCATGGCCGATCGAACGCCGGTTCTGGTGCCGCGCGATCTCCGCCTGCCGGTGCCCGAGCGGGTCAACGCCCGGGGCGAGGTGCTGTCCGCGCTCGATGAAACGGCGGTCGTGGCCTGGATCGACCGGCTTGAAGGCATGGCGGTCGACAGTGTCGCTGTCGGCCTGCTGCACGCCTATGCCAACCCGGTCCACGAACAGCGTATCGGCGCAATGGTGCGGGAGCGCTTCCCGGAGATGGCGATCTCGCTGTCGTCGGATGTCTGCCCGGAGATTCGCGAGTACGAACGCCAGACCACTACGGTCGCCAACGCCTATGTGAAGCCGATCATGGGCCGTTACCTGGCCGACGTGGAGCAGCACCTGGCAGCCTCGGGCTTCACCTGCCCCTGCCTGCTCATGACGTCGGGCGGCAGCCTCGTCACCATTGCCACGGCCCGCGACTTCCCCGTGCGCCTGATCGAATCGGGCCCGGCCGGCGGCGCGATTCTGGCCGGTCATCTCGCACGGCGCCTGGGTGAGGATGAGGTCGTCAGCTTCGACATGGGCGGCACCACTGCCAAGATCTGCCTGATCGATCAGGGTGAGCCCCTGCTCGGCCGTGTCCTCGAGGTCGATCGTGCCCACCGCTTCATGAAGGGCAGCGGCATGCCGCTCAAGATTCCGGTCGTGGAGATGGTCGAGATCGGCGCGGGCGGTGGCTCGCTCGCCTCGGTCGATCACCTGGGCCGCATTCATGTCGGCCCGGAAAGTGCCGGCGCTGATCCCGGACCAGCCTGTTATGGCCAGGGCGGTGAGCGGCCTGCTGTGACCGATGCCAATCTGATGCTCGGTCGGCTTGATGCCGACGCCTTTGCAGGCGGTCAGTTCTCGCTCGACACCGCGGCTGCCGCGGCTGCGCTCAAGATGCATGTCGGTGAGAGCCTTGCGCTTGATGCCGATGGTGCGGCGCTGGGCGTGATTGAGATCGTCGATGAAAACATGGCCTCGGCCGCCCGTGTCCATGCCGTCGAACGTGGCAAGGACATCCGCAACCGGACCATGATCGCCTTCGGCGGCGCCGCACCGCTGCACGCGGCGCGCATGGCCGAGAAGCTTGAGATCAACAAGGTCGTGATCCCGGCCAATGCCGGTGTTGGTTCCGCGGTCGGCTTCCTGCTCGCGCCCGTCGCCTATGAGGTCGTGCGCAGCCGTTATGTCCGCATGTCGGCCTTCGATGCGCCGGGTCTGAACGAGCTCTTCGCCGCCATGAGTGTCGAGGCCCGCGAAGTCGTCGCCCTGGGGGCGCCCGGTGAGCCCGTGGTCGAACGGNACCACGCCTACGCGCGTTACATCGGCCAGGGCCACGAGGTGAAGATCGACCTGCCCGACCGGCCCCTGGAAGAGAGCGATGCAACGCTGATCGCTGAGGGCTTCGAAGAGGNCTATCGCCAGCAATTCGGCCGTTCGGTGCCGGGACTCGAGGTTGAGGTTCTGACCTGGTCGGTGACCGCCTTCGCTGAGGGGGACGCCGAGGGCGATACGCTGGCTGCAACGGCTGACGCCGGTGAGCTTCACAGCGACAAGCGCCGTGCGATCACCTACCCCGGCCATGCCGACAGGCGCGATNCCGGGATTTATGAGCGCACTGCCATTGCGACCGGTGAGCATGTCGCTGGGCCCGCGGCGATTGCCGAAAAGCAAACCACCACCATCGTACCGCCGGGCTGGCGTGCCGCTCATGATGCCGACGGCAACCTGATCCTCAGCCGCGAGGTCGAAACCGTCGAAGCCGGTGACGCACTCGCTGCCGGACTGCGCCACCAGGTCCTGTGGGACCGGCTTATCGCCATCGTCGAGGAGCAGGCGCAGGCGATCATTCGCACGGCGTTTTCGACCACCGTGCGTGAGGCGGGTGACCTCTCCGCCGGTGTGTTCGACCTCAAGGGCCGTATGCTGGCCCAGGCGGTCACCGGCACGCCCGGCCACGTCAACGCCATGGCCGCCTCGGTGAACTTCTTCCTCAAGCGCTTCCCGCCTGAAGCCATGAAGGAAGGCGACGTCTACGTCACCAACGACCCCTGGCTCGGCACCGGTCATCTCTTCGACTTCACTGTCGTCACGCCGACCTTCCGCAACGGCGCTCCGGTTGGGCTCTTTGCCTCGACCGTGCACGTCGTCGATATCGGNGGTCCGGGTTTCGGGCCGGATTCCGGCCAAGTCTATGAAGAGGGCCTGTGCATTCCGATCATGCNNCTGTTCGACGGCGGTGAAGCCAACGACAGCGTCTTCGACATNGTGAAGGCCAATGTGCGCGAGCCGGTTCAGGTCGTCGGCGATCTCTATTCGCTGACCACTTCGAACGATGTCGGCTGCCGTCGCCTGCTCGATCTCATGGATGAGTTCGGCATGAACGGTCTCGACGAGATCGCCGACCATGTCATCGAAACCTCCCGCCGGGCCATGCTGGATGAAATTCGCAAGCTGCCCCAGGGCACCTGGACCCAGGAGATGGCCTGCGACGGCTACGACCGCGCGGTCACGCTGAAGGCCACGCTGACCATCGGCGACGACGGCATCGATGTCGACTTCAGCGGAACCTCCGGCGTCTCACCCTTTGGTATCAACGTGCCGCTGACCTACACCCAGGCTTATGCCAGCTTCGGGGTCCGCAGCATGATCGGCAGCGAGGTGCCCAACAACACGGGTTCGCTGGGCCCCGTGCGTGTTACCGCACCCGAAGGCTGCATCGTCAATGCACCGCGGCCGTCGGCGGTCACCGTACGCCATGTCATCGGCCAGATGCTGCCCGATGTCGTGCTGGGCTGTCTAGGTCAGGCCGTGCCGGGCAGCGTCCCGGCCGAAGGCAGTTCCAGCCTCTGGAACCCCTCGCTTCTGGGCGGCCATGGTGTAACCGAACAGCATGACTATGGCGACGCCACGCCGTTCTCNGTCACGATCTTCCATTCCGGCGGTACCGGCGCGCGTCCGGGCAAGCCGGGCCTGTCGGCCACGGCGTTCCCGTCTGGCGTGAAAAACACGCCGGTCGAGATCACCGAGTCGATTTCGCCCATGATCTTCGTGCGCAAGGAACTCACGCCGGGCTCCGGCGGCTTGGGCACGTATCCCGGCGGTGACGGCCAGGTCATCGAGCTCGAACATGGAGAAGGCGCACCTTTTGCCGTGCTCGCACTGTTCGACCGCATCGATCATCCGGCGCGTGGCCGCGACGGTGGCGGTGATGCCGGCCCCGGCGCCATCCGGCTGTCCGACGGCACCNTACTCAAGGGCAAGGGCAAACAGATCGTGCCTGCGGGCGAACGCCTGATCCTGGAACTTCCCGGCGGTGGCGGACTGGGCGAGGGGTAATCTTGTTTGTTGCTCCCTCCGGCGCCGGGCGCGGCTCTGCACGCNTGGCGTCCGGACCTGACCGGCCCGCCGGCACAGTCGTGCCGGTCGGCCACCGCTTCGCTTCTNCCGCCAAACTCTCTGTCGTTGTCAACGGAGTCCCTTGGCGCGTTCGTAGCTGGCGATGAAGTCGTCGGGTGTCATGCGGTCTACGGCCAGGCCGACGATGTCGAGCGGCAGGTCGTCGAGCCTTTTGAAGCGGACACAGGATTTGCCCATATCGAGCTTCTTGCCGGTCTTGGCATAAGCATTGGTGAACCAGTCTTCGACCCTGCCGTCCGAATAGAGGCACATCAGATAGACCGCCATGTGGTTCTTCTGGCTCGCCAGCGCGGCTTACANCAGCGGCTTCTTGTTGTAGGTCTTAGGGTGGCGTCTGAGCGGAATGACNTAGGCAATCATGCCGAAATCCATGATGTCTTCTAAGCCGGGAACGAGGTTGTCGACGATGACTCACCGCACCGCGGCAATCGCCTCTCGGTGGTCGTCCGACAGTTCCTCGAGATAGGCTTCGACCGTCTCGGCCTTGCTCTGCACCAAGGCTCAGCCGCCAGCCACACGGGGCATCAGGTAGACCTCCGCGCCTTCGGGGATCGGTTGCAGCCAGGCCTTCTGGTAGAGCTGGCCGTTGATCGCTACAGCCACGCCGCGCTCCAAAACCGGCGCGAGTTCCGGATAGGCTTCGGCAAGCCGCTCCAGAAGCTGTTTCGCATTGGCCGCTTCTACGGGGAACGACGCCCGGCCTCCGGCCTTGGCCCTGAGGGTCGCGCCGAGCTGGACGTCGATCACGGCGCCGGCCGGTCAGCCGTCGATGGCTGCGACAATCCGCGGCGGGCTCATCGGCAGCTCGGTCATGCGCCGGGCGATCGCCCGGCTCACCGCGTTGCCGACTGCCGCCAGCGGCGGAACGATCGGCGTTTCACCGACACCACGCACGCCATAGGGGTGGCCTGGATTGGGCACCTCGACGATCACGGTATCGATCATCGGCAGGTCGCTGGCGACCGGCATGCGGTAGTCCAGGAAGCCCGGGTTCTGCAGCCGGCCATCGTCGTTGTAGATGTACTCCTCGTTGAGCGCCCAGCCGATGCCCTGTGCGGCGCCGCCCTGATACTGGCCTTGCACATAATCCGGGTGGATCGCCTTGCCGGCGTCCTGCACGGCGAGATAACGCAGCACCGTCGTGTGGCCGGTGTCGGGGTCGACCTCGATGTCACAGACGTGCACGGCAAAGCTGTTGCCCGCTCCCTCGGCGTTGNTTTCGGCATGGCCCGCAATCGGCCCGCCGGTCGAATGGGAGAGGCCCGCCATGTCGCCGAAACTCAGCGGCTTTTGATCGCCGGCGTTGGGGCCTGATGGGCGCACCTGCCCGTCCTCCCAGACCACGGCCTCGGCATCGATGCCCCAGACCTGCGCGGCCCGCTGCTTCATGATCTCGATGACCTTGCGTGCGGCATCGATGGTCGCCATGCCCGCGGAATGGGTCACACGGCTGCCGCCTGTGGCGTCGTTGAAACCCAGTGCGTGAGTGTCAGCAATGATCGCCTTGACCTTGTCGTAGCTGATGCCCAGCTCTTCGGCCGCCATCAGGCACATGCTGGCCCGGCTGCCGCCGATGTCGGGTGTGCCGAGCGACAGCAGTACCGTACCGTCGGTGTTGACGTTGAGCGACACGCTGGTCTGGCCGCCGTAGTTGGCCCAGAACCCGGCGGCGATACCGCGGGCCTGGTTCGGGCCCAGCTCGGCCTTCAGGTTCGGGTGATCGCGGGTTGCCTCCAGGCATTCCACGAAACCGATGCGGTTGAAGGTCGGGCCATAGACCGAACGCTTGCCCTCGGTCACGGCGTTCTTCAGCCGCAGCTCGATGGGATCGATGTCGAGCTTCTGGGCAACCTCGTCCAGCACCGATTCGATCGCGTAACACGCCATCGGTGCGCCGGGTGCGCGGTAGGCCGCCTGCTTGGGTCGGTTGCAGACGACGTCATAGCAATGAAACAGCACATCGCCGCAGTCGTAGGGCGCCATGCCGCAGAACGCGAGCGACACCGGCGAGCCTGGGAACGCGCCGCCCTGATAGCGGAAGTTGCCTTCACAGCCGGTGATTTTGCCGTCCTTAGTGACGCCGAGCTTGATATCCATGCTGGCCGATGAGGTCGGGCCGGAAGCCTTGAAGACCTCCTCGCGGCCCATGGTCATCTTGACCGGCCTGTGGCTCTTTTTTGCCAGCGCCAGCGCGACCGGCTCCAGGAAGACGGTCGTCTTGCCGCCGAAGCCGCCACCGATTTCCGATGAGGTCACGCGCAGATCCGAAAGCTCCATGCCCAGGATCTCGGCGCACATCGAACGCACGGTGTAATGGCCCTGGGTGCAGCACCACAGCTCCGCCAGACCGTCCTGCGAGACGGTCGCCAGACAGGCATGAGGCTCGATGTAGCCCTGATGCGCGGCTTCGGTCTTGAAGCTGCGTTTGATCACAAGGTCGGCCTTGGCCAGACCTGCCGCCGCATCGCCGATCTCGGCACGCGAATAACCCGCCACATTGGTCGGTGTGTCTGGCGCGTCGTCCAGCCCGTCGGTGCGCAGGTCGTCATGAAGGATCGGCGCGCCGGGCTTCATGGCGTCGTCGACGTCGGTCACCGACGGCAGCACGTCATAGATGACCTCGATGAGCTTCAGCGCCTTGCGCGCTAAAGCGGCCGAGGTTGCCGCCACGGCCGCCACGGCGTGGCCTTCGTAGAGTGCCTTGTCGCGGGCCATCACATTGCGCGCCGCGTCCCAGGCGTTCTCCTCCACCTCGGCGTCAATCGTGCCTTCGGCGCCCAGGGTCGGGAAATCGTCACGCGTCACCACGGCCTTCACGCCGGTCAGCGCTTCGGCCTTCGAGGTGTCGATGCTGATGATTTTCGCGTGGGCATGCGGGCTGCGTAGCACGCGGCCGACCAGCATGTCGGCCTTCGAAAGGTCGGCGCCGTAACGGGCGCGGCCGGTCACCTTGTCGGCGCCGTCCGGCCGCACAGGGCGGGTGCCGACCTTCTCAAAGTCGGTCTTGGGCGTCAGGTCCATATCGAGTGGCATGATCAGGCTCCTTGCATGTCTTCGGCGGTTTCCATGACCGCACGGATGATCTTGTCGTAGCCGGTGCAGCGGCACAGGTTGCCCGCCAGCCAGTAGCGGACTTCCGATTCTGTCGGATCGGGGTTCTCATCGAGCAACGCCTTGGCTGCGATCAGGAAGCCTGGGGTGCAGATGCCGCATTGCAGGGCACCCATTTCCAAGAACTTGGTCTGCAGTGGGTGCAGGGCATCGCCGTCGGCCATGCCCTCAATGGTCTCCACCTTGCGGTCCTCGGTTTCGGCGGCCAGCACGAGGCAAGAACAGACCAGGCGGCCGTCGAGCATCACCGAACAGGCACCGCAGTCGCCGGAGGCGCAGCCTTCCTTCGATCCGATAAGGCCCAGCCGTTCACGCAGGGCGTCCAGCAGGGTCTCCTCGGTGTCGCAAAGAAACTCGACGTCATCGCCGTTCACAGTGGTGGTCACATGGGTCCGGCTCATGAGGATTCTCCCGCGCGGGCACGTGCGATCACTGCGGCGCGGCGTGCCAGAACGCCGGCGACCTTGGTGCGGTAGGCCACGGTGCCACGCTTGTCGTCGATGGGGTTGCAGGCGGCCGAGGCGGCGGTCGCGAGATTGTCGAGCGCTGTATCGTCGAGGCTCGAGCCGACAATGGCATCAGCACAGGCATCGACCAGCAATGCGGTGGGGGCCACCGCACCCAGTGCGACGCGTGCGCTGCTCACGGTGCCGTCGTCAGCCAGGGTCAGGCTCACGCCCGCACCGACCACGGCGATGTCCATCTCGGTCCGGGGAATGAAGCGCAGATAGGCGTCACTGGATCGCGTCGGCCGTGCAGGCAGAAAGACGGATCCGATCAGCACTCCCTTGCCTAGCGATGTCTTGCCCGGGCCGGTGCAGATGTCCTCTACCGCAACGTCGCGCTGGCCGTCCGGGCCGTGGATACGCGCCAGCGCCCCAGCCGCGATCATCGCGGGCACGCTGTCGGCGGCCGGTGAGGCGTTGCAGAGGTTGCCGGTCATCGTGGCGCGGCCCTGAATCTGGGTCGAACCGATCAACTCGGTCGCCTCCACCACACCGGGCCACGCCGCCTTCAGGGCAGCATGCTGGCCCAGCACGGCGCCGGGCACCGCCGCGCCCACCCGGAAGCCGCCATTCTCTTGGATGATGGCATCCATGCCGGGGACACGCTTAATGTCGACCACAAGATCGGGCTCCACCATGCCGGCCCGCAGTTGAACCAGAAGGTCCGTGCCACCCGCCAGAACCCGCGCTGTGCCGTCCACTGACGACAACAGCCCGACCGCCGCATCCAGCGTATCCGGTGCTTCGTAACGCATATGTCCTCACCTCTAGGGGTTTGTTGTTGTCGTATAGTTGCACAAGTCCGCGGCGCGATGCCAGAGGCTCACGAGCGGTGGTCCAGCTTGTCGTAGTACTTCGGGTTTCGGAACAGCAGGATGAACGGCAACAGGGCTGCCATGACGATGGCGATCACCATGAAGGCGTTGTTGAAGCCGATCATCGAGGCTTGCCTGCTGATTTCACCCTGCAGCGTGGCCAGCCCCACCGCACTGCCGGTGTCCCAGACATCGGCGAGCGCCGGATAGCGCAGAATCTCGTTGAACGGATGGACGAAGCTGTTGAGCTCTTCGTGATTGACCTGGGTGTAGTGCGCCTGAACGCCGATCACCGCCGCGGTGCCGATGGCGCTGCCGACATCGAAGATCAGGTAGAACAGGGCAAAGCCCTGGTCCTGGACGCGCCGTTCCAGCCGGCTCAGGGTCAGGGTGTTCAGCGGCGCCCAGATGAAGCCCGCGGCGAGCCCCTGGATGAAGGTGGTCCAGGAGACATCCCAGGGTCTGACGTCCGCTGTCCAGTGGCCCATCTCCCAGGCGGGCCAGGCGATGCCGATCACCCCCAGCATAAGCAAGGGCCGCGGATCGATGCGGTCGCGTAGCTGCGCCATCATCAACAGGCCGCAGATCGATCCCAAGCCGCGCGGCAGCATCAGATAACCGGTTTCAAGCGCCGGATAACCGCCGAGCTGTTGCAGCAGCAGGGGCAGCAGAATCAGCGGCAGGAACATCACCGCGCCAATGAAAAAGATGAAGGTCTGTCCCATTGCGAAGTTGCGGTTCAGGAACAGCTTGCCGTCGATAAAGGTGTCCTTGCCGATGATCGTGTGGGTGATGAAGACGTAGAGCGCCACCGCCGCGATGGTCGCTTCGATCATGATCTCGCCCGACGAGAACCATTCCAGCCGTTCGCCACGGGCCAGCATCAGCTGCAGCGTGCCGATGCCCACGACAAGGCTGGTGAAGCCCAGCCATTCCATCGGCTTTTTCTCGGGCGGCGTCCATGGCACGAGGAACCAGCTCATGATCAAGCCGATCACGCCGGCCGGAATTGAAAAGAAGAAGATCCACTGCCAGCCCCAGTCCTCGATCAGAATGCCGCCGATCACCGGCGAGATGACATTGGCCGAGACGAACCCCAGGGCCCACAGGCTCACCGCCTGGCCGTGCCGGTCCCGAGGAAAGGCGGCGACGGCGATGGATTGTCCGATCGGGATCAGCGGTGCGGCGATGATACCCTGTGCGAAGCGCCAAAAGACCTCTTCCCAGAGGGTTGTGGCCATGCCGCAGCCGACCAGTGTCACGATGAAGCCGACGATCGAGAACAGAAACAGCTGCTTGCGCCCGAACCGGGCCGAGAGCCAGCCGACGCATCCGGTCACAACCGAGGCACCGATCACATAGGCGATGATGACCCAGGCGATCTGATCGGTCGTCGCCGAGAACGTGCCCTGCATATAGGGCAGGGCAACCGAGACCGAGTTCCATGTGAAGGCGTACATCGCCGTGCACATGGTCGCGCAGAACACAATGAGGATCGCACGCGGCGTAACGCGCTCGACCTCGGTGTGACCGTCGGACTCGTCCGTTGCGGGCGGTTCCGCTGCTGCGGGAGCCTTGTCGGGCGTTGTGTCTGTCATTGTCCTCGAGACATGCTCACACGTCCCAGCCGCCGTCCACAGTCACTTCCTGACCGGTGATGTTCCTGGAGAGATCGCTGGCCAGAAACAGCACTGCCTCGGCGATGTCCTGTGGCACGGTGACACGTTTGAGCACCATCTCGTCGACGTACTCCTTGTCGACCTCTTCTTCGGTCCAGCCGCGCATCCGGGCCTTTTCGCTGACGAGCTTGCGCATGCGTGGTGTTTCGACAATGCCCGGGCAGACCACGTTGATGTTCACATTTTGCTCGCCGGCATCAATCGCGGCGGTGCGCGTCAGGCCGCGTACGCCCCACTTGGACGAGCTGTAACCGGCCCGGTAGCGGTAGCCGCGCAGGCCCGAGGTGCCGCCGATGTTCACCACCTTGCCGTATTCCTGGGCGATCATGGTCGGCAGGACGTGTTTCATCGGCAGGAAGGTGCCCATCACATTGGTCACCAGCACGTCGCGGAAGCCGTCGGCGGGGATGTTCCAGACCGGTGTTTCGATCGGGCCGGTGCCGCCGGCCACGTTCACGAGGATATCGATGCGACCGCCGAACGCGTTCCTGGCCAATGCCACCATGGCTTCGACCTGTGCTTCGTCGGTGACATCACAGGCCACCACGTCAGCCTGACGGCCCAACGCACGGACCTCTTGGGCCACGGGCTCCAGAGCAGACACATCCCGGGCCGTGAGAAGAAGATCGGCGCCCTGTCTGGCCAGGGTCGTGGTGATCGCCGCACCCATGCCCTTGGCCGCACCGGTCACGATGGCCTTGCGTCCTTCGAGAATCATGATAGCCCTTCCTTTGTGTCGTCGGGGCGGCCCCAGCCGCCGCCGCCCGAACTTTCCAGTGTCACGCGGTCGCCGCGTTGCAGGATCACGTTGGTCTTACCGGTCAGCTCCCGAACCGAACCGTCCGCGCGCTCAAGGATCACACAGAACGGTTTGCCGGGTTCGCCACCCGCCATGCCGTAGGGCGGCACAATACGCCGTTCGAACATGGTGGTCAGCGAGACATTATCGCCCTCACAGCGATAGGTTCGAATCAGCCCGTCGCCGCCCCTGTGAAGGCCGTCGCCGCCTGACCCTCGGCGCAGGGCATGCCGTTCCACGGCCAAGGGGTAGTCCTGTTCGATCACCTCGACCGGCGTGTTCATCACGTTGGACATATGCACGCGCAGCACAGGCATGCCGTCACGGTCGACGCGGCCACCTTCGCCGCCGCCGTGGACCTCGTAGAGGGTCGTCCAGCGGTCGCGGCTGTCACGCCCGGCAAACAGCAGGAGGCCCGATGTTGTCGGCCCGCCAGCGGTCAGCCGTTCGGGCAGGACATCCTTGAAGGCCAGGAAGATGGCATCGGCGATCCGCTGGGCGGTTTCATGGTTGCCGCCGACCACGGGCTTGTCCGACGGCGGATCAAGCAGGGAGCCTGGCCGTGTGATGATGTCGAGCTGGCGGTAGAGCCCGCCGTTGGGCTGAATGTCGGGGCCCGCCATGGCCTTGGCAGCGTAGTACGCGCCCGCCGCCGCGATGAAGCGTGTCGTGTTGAGCGGCCCCGGCACGGCGTCGTCTGTCTCAGAGAAGTCGAAACGCGCCCGGCCGTTGGAGAGCGTGATGGCCACACGCACGGCGGCCGGTGGTCCGCCATGGCCATCGTCATCCAGGAAGTCCTCGCCATGGAACGTGCCCTGAGGCAGGGCCGCCAGCGCCTCGGCCATCTGGCGGGCAGAACGGTCATGCAGGGCTTCGATGGCAGCCTGAAGGGTGTCGACCCCGTGGCGGGCGATCATTGCATCGATCCGTTCAGCTGCACCCCGGCAGGGCGCGGCCTGGGCCAGAATGTCGCCTTCGCGTTCGTCCGGTCCCCGGATGTTGGCGAGCAGCATGTCAAGCTTTTCGCGGTCCGGTCCTGCGGCGCTGAACAGCCGGAAGGGCGGCATGCGCACGCCCTCCTGCCATGCGTCGGTGGCATGCGGGACATAAGATCCGGGCACCGCACCGCCGATATCGGCCCAATGGGCCAGGCTGACGGCATAGGCGATCGGCCTGCCGTCGTGGAACACAGGCCTTATGGCCTTCACATCGGGCAGGTGGTTGCCGCCGATTTCCGGCAGGTTCAGGAACCAGACATCCCCCGGCGCCAGCCGCTCTGCCGGAACATGCTTCAGGAACTCCTGCACCGTGAAGCTCATGACGCCCATGTGCATCGGGATGTCGCGGCCCTGCGCGATCAGCAGGCCGCCAGCATCGGTGATCGCCGACGACAGGTCGCCCGCCTCACGCAACAGCGGTGACCGTGCTGCGCGCATCACGGTCAGCGACATCTCTTCCGCCGCCTGGGTCAGACCATGGCGGATGACCTCGATGGTGAAGGGATCGGTGCCAGTCATGCCCGGACCTCGATCAGCAGGTCACCGGCCGCCGTCACATCCAGCCCTGCCCCGGGAGGAACGACCACGGTGGACCAGCGGTCTTCAATGATCGCCGGCCCGGTCATCCTCGTGCCGGCCTCCAGGTGTGCGCGATAAAAACGGGGTGTTGTGATCCAGCCATCGCCGGGGAAAAGACAGAACCCCTCGGCTCCCGCCCGGGCGCGGCCCGAGCCCGGTGTCTGAATCAGGGCCTGTTTGCCGGGCGGCAGTCCGACGCTCACACGCAGGGCCTCGATCTCCCAGATTTCGTCGGCCGTATAGCCGTAGAGCTCGGCGTGACGAGCCAGGAAGGCCTGCCCCAGCGCTCCGGGATCACCGGTATCTTGCAGCGGCACCTCCACGGCATAGCTCTGCCCGGCATAACGCACCAACGCGATGCATTCGGTCACAAGATCGCCGTCGCTGTGACCTGCCGCCAGCAGAGGCTCCACCAGCCTGCTGCGGAGGTCATTGATGACGGCCTCCAGGACATCGTCACGCCAGGCATTGCTCTGCATCAAAAGGCTGATCTGTTGCTGGTAGAGCGGGCGCGAGGCGAGGCAGCCCAGCGCCGAGAATACGCTTGAGAGGCGTGGCACCACGACGCGGGCGATGTCGAGCTCGCGCGCCAGCTGCACCGCATGGATCGGTCCTGCTCCGCCATAGGCGATCAGCGTAGCGTCGCGGGCGTCGATACCCCGCTGCACGGTGACGGTCTGGACCGCCCTTGCCATGGCGGCATTGGCGATGCGGTAGATGCCCAGCGCAGCCTCGTCGGCGGCCACATCAAGCGCGCCGGCAACGCCGGTCATGACTGCTTCGGCCGCCGCCCGGTCGAGCCGCACATTGCCGGCGCCCAGCTCGGCTCCATCGCGCAGGTAGCCCAGGGTCAGGTTGGCGTCGGTCACGGTCGCCTCGGTGCCGCCACGTCCGTAGCAGGCCGGGCCGGGATCGGCCCCAGCACTGGCCGGGCCCACCGAAAGGCCACCGGAAGCCGCTGCAGCGATGGAGCCGCCGCCGGCCCCGACCGACCGGACGTCGACCATGGGCTGGCGCACCGGCGTGTCCCCGATCGGCCGTTGTGCGGTGATGCTCACCGCGCCGTCCTGCACCAGGCTGACGTCGGTTGTGGTCCCGCCCATGTCGAAGGCGAGCGCCTTGTCGATGCCAAGGTCGCGGGCGACGGCCGCCGCCGCGGTGACGCCCGCGGCCGGACCGCTCATCGCAAGACCCAGGGGTTTCGCTGTCATGGCGTTTGCCGAAGCCATGCCGCCGTTCGACTGCACCATGTGAAGAGTGATGGCGTCGGGCAGGCCCTCGGAAAGCTGCATGAGATAACGTTGCGCCGACGGCATCACGGCGGCCGACAGGGCCGTGGTTGCCGTGCGCTCGTACTCCCGTGCTTCCGGGCTGATTTCGTGCGACAGCGCAACGTGTTCGCAGGCCTGCCGGAGAGCGTCGCCCAGACGCTTCTCGTGATCACCATGGGCATAGGCATGGAGCAAGCACACCGCCACAGCCTCTGACGCGGTCTCGGCGACGGCCTTGACCGTTTTGTCGATGACGTCGTCGCCGAGTGGTGTCAGAACAGCGCCGTCGGGCCCGACCCGCTCGGACACGTCGAGCCGCTGTTCATCCGGCACCAGCGGCGGGGCCTTCGGCGCTGCCGCGAGGTTATAGAGCGAGTGCCGGTTCTGCCGTCCGATCGCCAGGACATCGGCGAAACCCTCGGTGGCGACCAGTGTGACCCTCGCCAGTTTACCTTCCACGATGGCGTTCGTGATGCGGGTGGTGCCGTGCACGAGATCCGTCACGGAGTCCCAACGCAGCCCGATCGCATCGAGGCACTGGCCCAATGCGGTCAGTGCGTCGGCTGTGTCGGTTGTCGCCTTGGCACTCGCCACGCGTCCATCGGCAGCCTGCGCCACGATGTCGGTGAAGGTGCCGCCGACATCGATGCCGACACGCCAGCCGCCGCCCGCCATCAAACCTGTTCCGAACACTGCATGGCGCTATCCTAGAGCAGATCGACCTCCCGTTCACAAAGGCTGATTTGACCGTGCCGGAGTGCGCTCCCTATGGTCGCGGTACGAGAAGGGGAGGCGACACCATGGTTCAGGGCACCACGCATCCACGCTTCGCTGCGTGCCGGGAGGCCATGGCTGCCAATCTGGCCGATGGCTACGATCTTGGCTGCGGCCTAGCCGTGGTGGAGGACGGTGAGGTGCTGGTCGATCTCTGGGGTGGTTTTGCCGATGCGGCACAAACCCGGCCCTGGCGGGCCGACACGCTGGTGAACATCTGGTCGACGACCAAGGGTGTGATGGCGCTGGCGGTGGCCATGGCGGTCGAGCGGGGTCAGCTCAGCTACACCACGCCCGTGGCCGAGGTATGGCCGGAGTTCGCCGCCGGAGGCAAGGAGGCGATCAGCCTCGATCTCATTATGTCGCACCGGGCCGGGCTCAACGGGGTAGAGACGCCGCTGGAGCTCGACGATCTCTATGCCTGGACGCCCTATGTCGAGGCCCTAGCGGCCCAGACCCCGCTGTGGGAGCCGGGCAGCCGCTGTGTCTATCACGCGTTGTCCTACGGCCACCTCACTGCCGAGTCGCTGCGCCGGGCCGATGGCCGCATGCCGGGTGCCTTCATCGCCGATGAGATCGCCGGTCCCCTGGGTCTCGATCTTCATGTCGGTCTTCCCGAAAGCGAGGACCACCGCGCAGCAGAGATCACGGCCAGTGACGATTCCAGCGAATGGGTCGCCGAGATCGAACGGACCGGCTACGGCCACGCCATGAAAAACCCGTCAGCCCATGCGCTGACCCCGAACGAACGGGGTTGGCGGGCGGCAGAGATTCCGGGCGGCAACGGCCAGGCGACGGCGCTCGCTCTGGCCACGCTTTACGGTACACTGGCCGGCGGCGGTGGTGATCTCATTTCGCCCGGCGGGTTGAAAGCCGCTACGGCGGAACGGTTCGACGGCATGGATGTCTCCATGAACGCGCCCACTCGTTTCGGCGCCGGCTATCGTCTCGGCGGCCCCGAAAGCCAGATCGGCCCCAACCCCAACAGCTTCGGCCACACTGGCTGGGGCGGTGCGTTCGCGTTCGCCGATCCCGATGCGGGCCTGGGCGTCGCCTATGTCATGAACCGCATGCTGGGGTATGCCGACGATGCTATGACCCGTCACTGCCGCATGATGGATACGATCTACGGCGCGCTCTGACAGCACTCGACGCTCAAGGATCCAGAAGGCTTCGTCCATTCTCGGCAACAGGCCTGCCGCCGCTCATCACCATGCGGCGTGGCGGGCGCATGCAGACCGCCTCGGCGGCAACCTCGGCCCCACAAGCACCAGGTCGGCACGGCAGCCGACATCGAGGCCGTAGTCTGACGTCCCCATGATCTGGGCGCCACTGTGGGTGGCCAGGCCCAGGATGGTTTCGATATCGGGATCGCTGCGGGTTTCTCCGTGCCAGGCGAGCTGATAAGCCCGTTCCAGTATGTCGCCGTTGTTGAGCGGGTCCCAGGTGTCGCGCACGCCGTTGGAGCCCGCCGCCATGCGCACCCCGACTTTGCGCAGCGCCAGGATCGGCGGGATCGGATAGTGGCCGGCGCCGCATGTGACTACTGCGATATCATGTTCGAGCAGCAGGTCAGCCAGCGCCTTCAGCCGTTCGGAATCAACCTCGCCCAGGCAGAAACCGTGGCTCACCGACAACTTTCCCTACAGACCCAGTGACACCGTCCGTTCGGCCATCATCTCGATGGTCAGCGTCCGCATATCGCCGAGGTCGTGAAGGTGGATGTCGATCTGCTCGGCCAGCGTCTCGGTGGGATCGCGGGGCCGCCAGGGCGTGCCCAGCAGCGTCTTGTCGAGATGGGTTTGGGCGTCGACCAGCCCAGGCAGCAACATACAGCCCGATCCGTTGATCACATCAGCGCCGTCTGGTGCTGTGAGATCGTCACCGCGTGCCGCAATCGTACCGTCCCTGACGAGAACGTCGCCGCTGTCGCCACCCCACGGGTGCGCGCGCCTGATCAACACTGCGATTGTTCCCTCTCCCCGTCGCTTCCGCGTGAAGGTTGCCATGGCCGCTCTGGCTTGCATAAACCGCCGCCTCGGGTAAGACAGGTTCGCGTCGCCGCGCCCATTTCCGGAGAGAACGATGACCAGTATCTACAACCAGACGATCAAGATGTTCGGCTCGCACGCAGAGCCCGGTTTCGAGAGCGCCGAACAGCAGACATCGGTCTGGGGTCGTGAGTGGGGATGCGACAACGACGTCGGCCAGATTCGCGTCTGCCTGATGCACCGTCCCGGCGACGAAATGGAGATCATCGACCGCACCAAGCGGATCGAGGAAATCGGTTCCTACGGCGACATGGACAAGGGCTGGTACTTCCAGTCCGACGTCGTGCCTGACTGGGGCGAGTTCCGCGCCCAGCATGATGGCCTGGTCAAGACGCTGCAGGCCGAGGGTGTTGAGGTCGTTTTCCTCGACAGTGTCGAGCCCGACGGCATCAAATCGGTCTACACGCGGGATTCCAGCTTTGCGATCAAGGGCGGCGCGATCGTCACGAGGCTGGCGCGCACGATCCGGCGCGGCGAGGAAAGCCATGTCACCAGGACGCTGGCCAATCTCGGCATGCCGATCCTGCGCACGGTGCACGGCACGGGCCTTGCCGAAGGCGGAAGTTTTGCCTGGCTCAACGACAAGACCGCGGCGATCGGTCGGTCAATCTGCAACAACGACGAAGCCTGCGACCAGATCGAACAGGTCCTGAACGCCCAGGGTGTCGAGTTGCTGCGTGTTGATATGTCCGGCTACTCGATCCACATCGACGGCCACCTCACGATGATCGACAAGGATGTCGCCATCCTTGATCCCGATGGCCTGCCCTATGTGTTCCTGCAGAAGCTCAAGGAGCTCGGGATCCGCACCGTCGAGGTCTCCGACCAGGACAACCACTGGATCATCAATTGTCTGGCGGTCAGCCCCGGCCGGGTCATCATGCCCCGGGGCATCTCCAACAAGACGGCTGACACGCTGGCGTCGATGGATATCGAAATCATCGAGATCGACTACGACAAGGTCCAGCTCAACGGCGGTGGCATCCATTGCAGCACCTGCCCGCTGATCCGCGATTCGGTGTATTAGGGTAGCGTCTGCGCTGTCCTGGTTTTCTGTGCTGTCTCAGGCGTCGGAGGCGGGCAGAGTTTTTCATTTGGCCTCAGTTGCCGGTGTTCCCTCCGGTCACTTGGCTTACGCCGCTTGCGCGGCGGGGTCGCAGTCGCTCCCCTCGGCCCCTTGCAGGGGTCTCCCGCCAACAAACCGTCAGTGATCGCTCCGACAAACACCTGCGCGGATGGTGACAGGGAGCTTCGGCGGCGAAAGCTAAGCGGCTGCCGACCGGTACGACCGCACCGGCGGGCCGATTAGGCCCGGAAGCCAAGCGAACGGAGTTCGCGCCCGGCGTCTGAGGGAACAACAGAAAAAAGCGGAGTACGCGCCGGCGACTGAGGCTAGAGAAAACCCCGGCTATCCTTCGTCCCAGACCCACAGGTCAAGCCCGGTCTGGCTCTTGTCATCGGGGGTGTGGGGCACCCTTGCACCGCCCGGACGATGGCCATGGCCCAGACTGTCGCCGTGTTTGGTGTAACCGAGCAGGCGGCGGATCACGGGGTCATACTGTTGGGCGATTTCGGGCGGGACGGCGAGGTACTGGTTCACCTCCTGGCGCAGCCAGCCCAGGGCATAGGTGTTGATCAGACCCATGCGCGGACTGTCGGAACGGTTGGCTCCGCCGCCATGCCAGAGCGAGCCCATGTAAAAGGCCACCGAGCCCTTCGGCATCACGGCGTGCACCGGGTCAGCGTGTTCACTGAAGTAGTCGTCTGTCTTGTGGCTGCCGAGCACCAAGCGTGTTGCACCGTTCTCCTCGGTGAAGTCGGTCAGGGCCCACATCACCCCAATCTGGAACTCCAAACCCGGAACACGAAGCGGATAGATCGAATCATCGGTGTGCAGCACCTGGTTGCCTTCGCCGGGATGGATCTCGATGCCGGTCGCGCTCCCGATCCGGTAAGCCAGACAGTGCGGTTTGAGGATCGCGTCGGCCACACCCAGAACCAGAGGGTGGGCGATCAAGGGCGCCGAGGCGGGGGAGTAGGCCAGCACGCTTGAAATCCGCCGTGTAGTGTAACCGTTGAAGTCGTTGTTCTGCAGCTCGCCACGGGCATCGAACTCGGGGCGCAACTCTGCAGCGCAGCGGTCGATGGTGTCGTCATCCAGCACGTTGTGGACCACAGCGGCGCCGTTGTGGCGCAGGGCTTCAGCGACATCGTCAGCGTCTGCATCGGCCGCGAAGGCCGCAAGCTCATACGTCGGTGTCATTGTCTTCCCAGACCCAGACGTCGTTGTTGAAACGGCTGTGGCCCAGGCTGCTGCCATGCTTGCTGTAGCCCAGCAGTTTGCGGATCACCGGGTCATACTGCTTGGCGATCTCCGGTGGCACGGCGAGATACTGGTTGACCTCCTGGCGCAACCAACCCAGCGCATAGGTGTTGATCAGGCCCATCCGGGGCGCATGGCTGCGGTTGGCGCTGCCACCGTGCAGGACATTGCCCAGATAGAACAGTGCCGATCCCTTGGGCATCTCTGCATACACTGGGTTGGCCGGGGCATCGCCGTAATCCGGAACCTTGTGGCTGCCCAGCACGACACGGGTGGCGCCGTTCTCCTCGGTGAAGTCGCAGAGCGACCACATCACGTTGATCTGGAAATACATCCCCGGGATACGCACGGGATAGATCGAATCATCGGTGTGCAGCACCTGGTCGCCTTCGCCCGGGAGGATCTCGATGCCCGTGTTGCTGCCGATCCGGTAGCTGGTGCAATGGGGCCGCAGAAAGGCGTCGGCCATCGCCAGGGCCAGGGGATGGCCGATGATGTGACGGGTCGACGGCGCATAACGCAGAACACTCGAGATCCGCAGCGTCGTGTAGCCGTTGAAATCGTTTTCGGCCATCCGGCCGTTGCGGTCGAAGACGGGTCGCATTTCCTGCGCGCAGGCGTTGATGATGTCGTCAGGCAGCACCCGCTCCACCACGGCGGCACCGGATTTTCGTAGTGCCCTCACAAGATCGGCTTCGGCCACTCCGGCCTTGAAGACGGGAAGCTCCATAGAATCTAGTCCGCTTGCCAGCCCCACATTGCACCACCCTTCATGTCACGTGACGGCACCCGGCCATCATCGGTCGGATAGTAACCCAGCATACCGCCGTGCAGGCTGTAACCCATCATCTTCTGGATGTGTTCGGGCATCCTGGCGGCGGTTTCCCGCGGCATCGAAAGGATGTGATTCACCTCCTGGCGCAACCAGCCCAGGCAGTAGGTATTCACCAGCCCGGCGCGGGGTGTGTTGGCATTGTTGGCACCACCGCCATGAAAGGCGGAACCCAGATAGAACAACGCCGAGCCTGGCGTCATGGGCGCCTGCACCACCTCGTCGTCGGGGCCCGGTTCACGGGGGAAGACCCAGCGGTGGCTGCCCGGCACCACGCGTGTCGCACCATTCTCTTCGGTGAAGTCGGTCAGAGCCCACATCACCGACATTTGCAGCTCCATACCAGGCAGATGCACGGGATAGATCGTGTCGTCACGATGCAGTGCCTGATCCTGCTCTCCGGGATGGATCTCGATCGCCGTACAGCTCCCCATCAGATAACTCTGAGCATGGCCCAGCAGAAACGCGTCCAGCACCGCCATCATGCGCTGGTGGCCCACGACCTCGACCGAAGCATCGGACAGGTCCAGAACCGAGTTCACACGCAGCGTGGTGTAACCGTTGAAGTCGTTTTCGGTCGAGCGTCCTACGACATCGAACGGCTCGCGCAGGTCGGCCAGCACTTGGCTGACTATCTCCTGTGAAACAAAGTTCTCAACGATGGCCGCGCCGTCCCGGCGGATCGCGGCAATGATAGAGTCGGTGGGTGCGTCACCCGGCAAGCGTTCCAGGGCCATGAACATCTCTCTTCAGGTCAGGCACGGTAGCAGACGAGATTTACCAGATGAGCGCCGTGTCGGTCCACGCCGTCTGTTTCTCTGGCGTCTCGCGTGTCCGTGAGCAGCGTTGATGATCGATTGGTCCACAAAGCCTCATATCCCTGTCATCTTACGCCACCTGGGAGCGCACATGATGATCTGGAAGACTTTCGCCATCGGCCTTGCCGCCGCGGCCTTCGCGTTTGCTTCTGTTGCGGGAACCCCCGCATCGGCCGAAGACGTTGTTGCGCGTGGCTCCTTCGAAGGTCGCAGCGATCACACGACGCTGGATCATGTCTCGATCATAGACACCGGTTCAGGCTACCAGGTCGTGCTCGAAAGTGATTTCTATCTCGACGGTGCGCCCGCGCCCACATTTGCCTTTGGCAGCAACGGCTTCGACGGCGACACGGAATTCCCGGTTCTGAAGAAAAACAGCGGCCACCAGGTCTATGACCTGCTGTCCGACATCGACCCGGCGGCCTATGACGAGTTTTGCGTCTGGTGCTCGGACTACAGCGTGCCGCTGGGTTTTGCTTCACTCAACTGACGGCCACGTCTCCCTGGCCCTCTGCCGGTTTCGTTTTCCCTCCCCCGGGACCGGCGCAACCCGCCCAGACGGTGATGATCCAACCGGCAGACCATGCTGTTCGCCCTGCCGCGGTGAGACCGGACACATAGCCCGATGAGTTGGAAAGGGTGGGACGCGTTCTGGATAGCGCGTCCCACCCTTGTCTTTTCAGGTGTCGCCGACCTCTCGCAGGGCATCATCGCGAATCGCCTGAAGCACGTCAGCACCGGCACCACCGCGCGCCATCACGCGCATGCCCACATAATGGGCCATCAAGCTCGCGGCCTTGGTCTGTCTTGCCGTTGTGCTGTCGGCATACCGTGCGGTCCGTGACAGGGCGTGCGCAAAACCCTCCGTGAAACGGGCAAAGGCTTCGGCAACCCGCGCGGCAATGACTTCGTTGAACGGCGCGACATCAGAAGAAGCGTTGCACAGGAAACAACCCCAGCGTCCGCCACCCTGTCTGATCTCTTCGACGACCCTGGAGAAGAGTGCATCGATAGCGTCGACCCCGTTGCCCTCGGAAAGCATGGCGTATGCGGCCTCGACTTCCCGGTCGATGTAGCGGCCCAGAGCCGCACGATACATCGCGCGCTTGTCGCCGAAGGCGCCATAGAGACTGGCCTTGAAGAGGTGAGTTGCTTCGACCAGGTCGCGGGTCGAGGTGGCGTCGAATCCCTTCTCCCAGAACTGGCTAATGAGGGCGTCCAGCACCGTGTCGGGATCGTAGGACCGCGGGCGCGCCATCAGACGGCCGCCAGAGCGAGCCCGAACAGGGCAAAGCCGGCGATCAGAACCACAAAGAACGGTGTGCCCCATTCATGTTCCGCGCGAGGCTTGGGTCGGGCCGTGAGGTCGGTGATCAAAAGGCAGCGGCTTTGCGCAATCACGGTACAAGATTCCTCGGCATTGTCGGCCGTGACCGCGAAGGAACGGCTGTCGCTGTGTTCGACCACAAAGTCAGGCATCGTGCCGCGCGCCTCCCTTCGTTATCCTGCACGGTGACGCACCGTTAACTCAACACCATGACCCAGCAATCCAGTCTCTTTGTCCGCCTGCGTGCGTTCGCCCATCTCCAGCTCGGGCCCTACCGTCCCGATGAACGGCATTTGTCGGGTGCAAAGTGCCTGATCGTCGTGGTGGTTCTGGTCAGCCTGGTACTGTTCACGCTGAAATCCGATCCCGATTTTACGTTCCACGACACAATACTGTTGAAATGGCTGACCTGCTTCATCCTCGGTGTCTTCTGCGCGGAATTCGTGCTGCGCCTGTTTGCAGCGGGTCATGAGGAACAGTATCGCGGCCTCAGGGGCCATCTGCGCTTCATCCGGCACAACTGGATTCTGGCTCTCATCGATCTCTTGGCTGCGCACCCTTCGGGTCGTGCGCATATTCAAGCTGGCACGCTACATGTCGGGAAATTCGCTGATCTTCGAAGCCGTGCGCGAAACCCGCAACGAGCTCTTCACCGCCATCTCGGTCGCGGTGGTGCTGTGGTATCTCGCTTCGGTCGCCCTCTATATGGCCGAACGCACGGCCCAGCCGGAAGGTTTCGGCTCGATCCCCCGCGCGATGTGATGGGGTGTCGTGACCAAGACCACGTTCGGTTATGGCGATGTCCACCCCAAAACCGGCCTGGGCAAGGTGCTGGCCGGGTTCCTGATGTTGCTGGCCCTGGGCGTGGTCGCCCTGCCCAGCGGCATCCTCGCCGGGTCGTTCATGCACCGCTATCGCGAACGGCACAGCAAAGACGAAGAGGAAACGCCTGAGTAGCGCGCCGGGTGCTTGCGGGATCGCCATGACGGCTTAATCTCGGGGCTGTTCTCAGGAGGCACTCATGTCCGACAGCCAACCGTTCCCGCATCTCTTCAGTCCGGTGAAGCTGAAGGGCCATGATCTGAAGTGTCGCATCGTTTTCGGCGCCCATACGCCGAACATGTCCGAGGACGGTCTGCCCGCTGATCGCCATTTCGGCTACTACCGGGAACGGGCTCGTGGCGGCGCGGGCATGATCGTGTGCGAGCCGACACCGCCCCACGACACCGCAATTTTGATCCGCGGCAACCTCCGCCACGACGACAGCGTTATCCCCTACTGGAAGAAGATCACAGACGAGTGCCACAGCCATGGCACGGTGATGTGTCACCAAGTCTACCATGTCGGCGCCCACGGTGATCAGGACAACTCCTGGTCCCCATATTGGTCACCGTCGGGTCAGCCGAGTTTCCACGATCCCTGGGGCAGCCACGCCATGACCGAAGGGGAAATCGAAGAGCTGATCACCGCCTTCGTCGAACAGGCGCTACGCGATCAGAAAGGCGGGTTCGATGGTGTCGATATCTTTGCCGGCTACTCCTGCCTGGTCGATCAGTTCTGGTCGCCGCTCGCCAACAAGCGCGAGGATCGATGGGGCGGCAGCCTCGACAACCGCCTGCGCTTTGTCACCGAGATCGTCGAAGGCATCCGCAAGGCCTGTGGCACGGACTTCATTGTAGGCATGACCGTCTCCGGCGCCGAGCCCTATCCCGGCGGCCTGTCGATGGCCGACAAGCAGGAGATCTTTGCCAGGCTCGATGAACGCGGGCTGGCGGACTATTTCTCCTGCGGGACCGGGAGTTACCTCAACCAGTTCTCCAAGATCGTGCCCAGCATGCATTTCGACACCCCGCTTGGCCCGCCTGATGCGGCCGAACTCAAGAAGGTGGTGAAACACGCGCTGGTCACAGCTGAGGCCCGGGTGAAGACACCGGCACGCGCCGATGCGGCGATCGAAGCAGGCCAGTGTGATCTTGTCTCGATCGTGCGCGGCCAGATCGCCGATCCGCATCTTGCCAACAAGGCGCGCGAAGGCCGGGCCGATGATGTCCGCCCCTGCATCTCCTGCAACCAACTCTGCATCGGCCGACGTATACGCGACTACCACATCTCCTGTCTGGTCAATCCCTCGGTCGGACGTGAGACGCCCTGGGACGGCGATGCGCTGGCACCGGCCGAGACGCCGCGCCATGTGCTGGTGGTCGGTGGCGGTCCCGCCGGTCTTGAAACAGCCCGCGTTGCCGCCGAGCGGGGCCATCGTGTCACGCTGGCCGAGCGGTCCGATGAGCTCGGTGGTCAGTTCCGTCTTGCCGCGGGGCAGCCCGAACGCGGCGAGATCGGCGAGCTTCTGACCTGGTATCAGATCCAGCTCGAAAAGTTGCAGGTTCGCGTCCAGCTCCGCACCGAGCTCAGCGCCGACAACATCTGCGCCAGCGATGCCGACGTCGTCGTGCTCACCACCGGTTCTGAGCCCAGCCGCAACGGTTTCCAGCGCGCCTTCCCGCATATCGAGGCCCTGCCCGGGATCGACGGCGATAATGTCTGCACCGTGCACGATGTGCTCGACGGCTCGGTCGTGCCCGGCAGCAACGTGCTGTTGCTCGACGACATAAACGGCTGGTGGCCGGCCACCGGTACGGCGCTTCACCTCGCCCAGCAGCGCCACATGGTCACGGTCGTCACAGCCGCGGAGAAGCCCGCCGCCCAGCTCGATTATTCCGCCACGGGCGACACCACCCGCGAACGGTTCTGGAAGATGGGCGTCGAGGTCGTCTGCGGTCACGCCGTCACCAGGTGGGATGGCGCGATGGCCACCATCATGAACCTATACACCGGCGACACCGAGGAACGATCCTTCGACACGCTGGTCACCGCCACAACCAACACCGTCAACGACCACCTCACCCGACAGCTTGCCGACGAAGGCCGTGAGGTCCACAGCATCGGCGATACGGTCGCGGCGCGCACCGCCAGCATGGCGTTTTACGAGGGGCGGGAGCTGGGGATGCGGCTTTAGGCGTTCACCTCAGCCGTTTGGCCATGAACACGCTGGGTGGGCCTTCGGGATAGTCGCCGAAGGCGGGACAGATGGTGAAGCCGCCGCTTTCATAGAGGCCTCGGGCCTCGGGTTGCTTGCCGCCGGCTTCCAGCATCAGGGCGGGGATCGCTTCGTCCCGTGCGATGTCTTCCAGGGCATCCAGTAGGCGGCGGCCCAGCTTCAGATCACGAGCCTCGGGGGACACCTACATGCGTTTGATCTCGGCATAACCGTCACGGCGCGCCAGGGCCGCACAGCCGATGGCTGCACCATCCCTGTGGGCGACCAGGAAGCTGATCGCCGTGACCATGAGATCGGCAACATCGAGCATATAGTTGTTCTCGGGCGGATAGAGTCCGTCCATATATGCATCGCTCGCGTGAAGCATGGCGATGATCTCGGGCTGGTCCGGTGCTTCGGCTGCGATGGAAATCGTGGTCACAATCATGGTCCTGCATGTGCCCCAGGACGACCGAAACGGCAAGCGTTCCGCGACTACTCCGCTGCGGCCCTCAGGCTGGTCCCGCCGGCGGGCACGAAATCCAGAATCGAGCGCTGTAAATGGGTCAATAACGCTTCGGTGTCGAGGCTGAGCGGGCCGACCTCAAAGGCCGGGCTGCGGATCGCTTCCTGCAGACGTTCGACAACCCACATGTCCTCGATCTGGAAGTCCAGCGTCTCCATCGGGTGCACATAGAGCTGATCCAGGTCTCGCGCTTGGGCATGTCGCGCAGGCCGCCGTCCAATTCGTAGGTCCACCAGTGATGGGGGCACACTAGGCCCTTGGCGGCGTTGCCGCAGCCTTCGACCATCTGCATGCCCGGTGGCGACAGACATTGTGGAGCGCACGGAGTTCACCGTCCTTGCCGCGCACGATCATCAGCGGCCAGTCGCAGACCTTCACCGCCACATAGTCGCCCGGCTCCGGCAGATCGTCGGACATGCAGGCGAAGGTCCAAGCGCGGCCGAACAGCTCGGTCTCCTCACGCGCCAGCCAGTCTGCCTCGAAATAGGCCTCACGATGCAGCAACTGCCGTGCGGGTTGGGATGGCGCTGCGAAGGGGCTCGTGCCCATCGTGCAATTCCGCGGCCACGCGCATCTCCGGGCCGTCGAGCGGGACGTAGTCCAGAATGTGCTGCTGGAACCAGGTCAGCGGCGTCTCGCCCAGCCGGGCCAGCGGCCCGGTCTGCATCATCGGTGAGTGTAGGGCCTTCTGCTGCTGCTCGCAGACCCACATGTCCTCGATCTGGAAATCGAGCGATTCCATGGCGTGGCAGCTCAGCGTGTCGATCGAGATGTAGCGTTTGCCGTCGGGCATGATGTGGCCGTGGCCCGAGGTCGAACTCGGTTTCGTGCGTTCGGCCTGGGGCTGTTGCTCACGCGGCATCATCCAGGTCCGCAGTTCCAGGTAACACTGCTCGGGTGCGACCGGCACGATCGTGTAGGCCGAAAAGAAGATCGGTGATGACAGTACACCTGAGTTTGGAAAGAACTGGTAGACCACGGGATAGGGCTTGGAGGTGTCGACTCCGGGAATACGCGTATAGGGATTGGCGCTGGGCCGTTCCTCGGCCTCGGAGAACACGACCCAGTGGCGGCCCACCGCATCCCAGCGCTGGCACTCGATATCCGGGCCCATCAGCGTCTTGTCGTGCAGATAACTCAGGTGATAGCCGTCCATCGCGTTTTCGCAGAAGCCCTTCCAGTTTGCCGCGAAGTCGTAACGCACCGGGCGCTTCTCGCTCAGCCCGTCAAGCTTGTGGGGCCACATATGGGTGTCGCGCATGCTGCCCAGCCAGGTCTCGAAATCGTCCTCGGGCACGGCCTGCGGGTTCACAAAGATGAGGTCGCCCAGCACGCCGACACTGGCTTTGTGCAGTGGCCAGTCCTCAAGCGTCATGTCGGGGAAGGCGAGATCCTTCTTGGGCAGGCCGCGCAGGCTGCCGTCGTTGGGATTGTAGGTCCAGGCGTGATAGGGGCAGACGATGCCGTGGCGGCAATTGCCCGACTTGCCTTCCTCGAAGATCTGCGTGCCGCGGTGCCGGCAGGTGTTGTGGAAAGCACGGATCTCGCCGTCCTTGCCGCGCACGACCATGATCCCGTGGCGGTTGACCTGCACAGCGCGGTAGTCGCCCGGCTGCGGGATATCCTGCACCACACAGGCAAAGGTCCAGGCCCGGCTGAAGAGCTCTTTGTGCTCCCGCTCGAACCAGGCGTCCTCGTAGTAGGTCCACTTCGGCAGAAGCTGCTCGGCGTGGTCGGGTTTGGGCGAAATGGGCATGGGCATCGTTTCGGCCTTGTAGCTTCAGGTTATCAGGTGAGTTTACGATGGCATCGGACCAAACGAAAAGGCTGTGCGATGACCGTGTTCCAACAGAAGCTGGATGCCGGTGAGGTGGTAATTCTCGATGGCGCAATTGGCACCGAACTCCAGAACAGGGGTGTCACGATGGATACCGACGCCTGGTGTGGAAGCGCCATGCTGGGCGACCCCGGCATCATCCGTACACTCCATGACGACTACATCGCCGCCGGAGCCGATGTCATCACGACCAACACCTTCGGCACCAACCGCTTCACGCTCGAGCCGGCCGGGCTGGCCGACCGGTTTGACGAGATCAACCGCCTGGCGGTCGATCTGGCGAAACAGGCGCGCGACGCTGCCGACCATCCGGTGGATATCGCGGGCTCCATGTCGACCATGCCACCGCTCGCCCATATCGACGGGGCGCCCTCGCCCGAAGCGGCGTCGGACGACTATCGGCGCCTGGCCGATCTTCTGGCTGAAGCCGGCTGTAATCTCATTGTCTGCGAGATGATGATGACCTCCGGCCACGCCGAAGCCGCTGTCGATGCGGCACGCGCCACGGGCCTGCCGGTCTGGGTCGGCATGAGTGCGCACAAAGAGCCCGACGGTCGCATGCTCACGTTCCCCGCAGCCAAGCAGATTTTGGCGGGACGCAGCACCGATGAACCTGACACCCTGTGGCGAGGGCGCGCGCGCCAGGACCTCGGCGCCTTCGCCCGTGGCCTCCTGGCTGACGGTGCGGCGGCGGCCGGGATCATGCATTCGGAGATCGAGGATACGACGCCAGGACTCGAGGTCGTGCGCGACGTCTTTGATGGTCCGCTGCTCGCCTACGCCCATTCGGGCCAGTTCGCCCCGCCCGACTGGAAGTTCACCGATGTCATTGCCGCCGATGCCTATGCGGACGCCGCCGCCGGGTGGATCGCCGATCACGGCGTTGCCATCGTCGGCGGATGCTGCGGCCTGGGGCCGGATCACATCCGTGCGCTGAAGGAGCGGGTGACTTGACTCGTCCGCTCGTTACCCGTGGCCCTTGCCGATCTTTCGCAGGGCCAGTCCGGCGGCCATGTAGACGATGATCGAGACGATCACGCGGTAGACGGCGGCCGAGCCCGGTGGGATGCAGATGAAGCTGAAACCGGTCAGGCCGCGGCGGCCGACCTCATGGGCGATGCGGATAACCTCGTAGTCGGTCATGGCGATCGGCTCGACCAGCTCGCCCAGGATGTCGCCTGGCGCGGGGCCGGCGCCACCGATCACATCCATGTCGAAATGAGCATAGACCCCTTCGGTGTCGTTCCATGCGCGGTCCAGCTCGCCGACGCAGCCTTCGATGCCCAGACCGCTCCGCAGCTCCCATGAGCTGATGAACCGGGCGCCGTCGTTCAGGTAACGGCGGATGATGTCCTTATCCTCCAGCATGCCGCGCTCGCCGATCTCGACCAGATGGCGCGGATGCATGTTGTCGAGGAACTCGTACATCTTGTGTTTCCACGACGAGGCCCCCGCGATGCGCGGGTCCCCGGTCAGCTCGTCGAGCGGGCGGGCGTCCCAGTGTGTGTCGAGGCTGACGCAGCCGACCATGCCGTCGACGTTTTCCGAACACGCCTTGGCGATAGCAAAGCTGCCGCAGGGGCTGTTCTGACCGATCACCACCGGCACGGCGCCGGCCTTGATCGCGTCGTTGCACTTGGCCTCCACGGCAGCCTGGGCCTGCAGGATCAGCTCCGGGTCCTGGTTGGACATCACCTCGGGCGGGATGTCGGCGTCGCCGTAGTCAACCATTTTGATGTGTTCAAAGAGATCGAGGTCGAAGTCCTGGATGTAGCCGCTGGGATACCGCGCCGACTGCTGGCGCACGCGCTTGGGCGCTTCGATCCACTCTTCTAGCGGCACGCCGGCATACTTGCCGTCGCTGGCCGCGACATAGGGCGCGCCGATCACAACGACATCGGCACCCTCAAGATCGGCTGCCGTCTTTGCCACCGGCTGCGACATGAAGCTCGGGGTCTCCGGTGCGACCAGCGGAAACTCACGGCCCGCCGCGAAGCTGGTCTTCATGAAGGTCTCCCAGTCAGGATAGTCGAACGCGCCCATCAAGGCCTCCCCTCTGTTCCGTGGCCGGGAGTGTTCCAGAGGATCATTCCCATGGCGAGTCCTCTGCTGCGTACTTCCTGCTAGGCTCGGTCCAGACGACTCGGGAGCAGAACATGACGGAACTGGCATGTGGCCGCTGGCTGATCCCCGATGCCGATGGTGCCGTCATCGACAACGGCGCTGTTGCAGTCGAGGGCGGTCGCATCCTCGCGGTCGGCGACCTGGACGATCTCAAGGCGGCCCACCCGGAGGCCACGGTCGAGGGTGGAGACGGTTATGCCGTGATGCCCGGCCTCATCAACGCGCACCACCACTCCGGCGCGGCCAGCCATGTCCAGCATGGTGGGCCGGATATGCTGCTGGAATCCTGGTTGAAGGCGCTATGGCTCATGCGCCCGTCGCCCACCCGTCTCGATATCCTGCTCAGCGCCACCCGCCTGCTGCAGGGCGGCGTGACATCTGTTGTCGATCTCTACTCGCCGGTCGGCGACCAGAAGGCCGTGGCCGAGGATTGTGCCGCCGCGCTGGCCGCCTATGACGAGATCGGTATCCGCTGTGCCTTCGGGCCCGGCATCAAGGATCAGGGTTATCTGGGCGTGGGCCCCGGCACCTGCGATGAGGACTTTCTCGACACCCTGCCCGGCGATCTCGCCGCCCGCACCCGGGCCCATTCCATGCCCGGCCCTGATCATGTCACGCCCGATCAGTATCTCGCGGTGATGGATGACCTGATCGTCGCCTGGCGCGACAGCGAGCGCATCGAGGTCATTTATGGCCCCGCCGGTCCACCCTGGATCACCGACCCGTTCTTCGAGAAGATCGCCGAGGCCGCCGAACGGCACGATGCGCTGATCCAGACCCACGTCTCAGAATCCTTCTACGAAAAGCTCCAGGGGCCGAAGTTCACCGGCCAACCCATGTTGCTCCATCTCCATGACATCGGGCTCACCGGCCCGCGCTTTTCCATTGCCCATGGTGTCTGGTTGACAGACGCGGAGATCGCGGTCATGGCCGGCACCGGCACGGCCGTCTCGCACAACCCCTCCAGCAATCTGCGCTTGCACGCCGGGATCGCACCGCTCGACGCCTTCCTGGAGGCTGGCGTCACCACCGCGCTCGGTATGGACTCCACCACGATCAACGACGACGAGGACATGTTCGCCGAAATGCGTCTGGCCCTGCGTCTTGCGAGCACACCGACCTATCACGAACCCGCGCCCATGCCCGCCGATGTTTTCCGCTGCGCCACCGAAGGCGGTGCGAAGCTTCTGCGGAAGGACGCCTCCCTGGGCCGCCTCGCACCGGGTTATGCCGCCGACCTGCTGCTGGTCGATCTCACCGAAGCCACAACACCATGGGTGGCGCCCGAGGTCTCCGGCCGTGACATCGCGTTCTGCAAGGTCAAGGGCGGCGATGTCCGCCATGTCATGATCGCAGGCGAATGGGTCCTGCGCGATCGCCACCCCACCCGCTTCGACCTCGATGCCGCCATCACCGAACTGCGTGATGTCATGGCCGCGACCGTGTTCCCGGTCGAAGATCACGCCCTAGCTCAGGAACTGCTGCCCCACATCGAAGCCTGGTACGGCGCCTGGGATCACGGTGAACGCCAGCCCCACACCGCCATGAACAGCCGGGTCTGACACCATGGCCGTTGTGACCTCTCTCGCCTGGACTGCCGCGGAGACCGACGGCCCGGACTCTTTCGCAGTCGATCTTGATGACCATCAGCGCAGCGCCATCGTCGACGCGGCGCGGCGTCTCGCGGCGGACGGCACCACGGTCGCCGACCTCTGGGGCCAGCATGTTGCGTTGCCCGAACTGGCCGAGACGATGGCGTCCATTGATCGCGAGGTCGGCCACGGCAGCGGGCTGGTGGTTTTGCGCGGCATGCCGATCGAAGAACTTAGCGACGATGCGTGTGCTGTCGGCTGGCATCTCGCCACGGCGCAGCTTGGTAGCCTGCGGGCCCAGTCTGGCTGGGGCGATCTGATCGGTCGTGTCGAGTATGTCGATGACGGCCGGGCCTGGCGTGGCTACACCAAGAACAAGGAACTCAACTATCACACCGACCATGCTGACACGGTCGCCCTGCTGTGTGTCCGCCAGGGTGCGGCGGGCGGCTTGAGCCGCATCGTCAGCCAGGCCGCGATCCACGCCATCATGGCCGATGAAGACCCCGAAGCCCTGGCGCTGGTCCAGCATGGCTTCCCCTACGCTTGGTTTGACGAAGCCCCGCCTGATGCCACCGGTCCGGTCAGCGACTTCAACGTGCCCTGCTTGGTCGAGCACGAGGGCCGGGTGCAGGGCGTCTACATCCAGTCGTTCATCCATCAGGCCGCCGAGGACATGGGCCGCACGCTGACGAAGGCGGAACTTGAGGCCGTCGATCTGGTTCGTCAGATCGCCAACTGGCCCGGCGTCGCCTTGGAATTCCGACTTGAACCCGGTCACGCACTTATCTTCGACAATCTCGCCATGCTGCACGCCCGCACCGCCTTCGATGTGCCTGACGGCCCGGAGCACCGCCGCCTGCTGTACCGTCTCTGGTACGCCAGCCAGCCGCCACGCCCGCGCCATCCCGGCGTCGCGGCCTACGAAAACGCCCTTATGCGGGCTTACGGCGATCCGGCGCTGAAGGTCTATGCGGCCTCAGTCTAGTCTGCTGATCAGTCGGAAGCGCTGCAGGACTGGCCGACAACGGCGGCCCCGGTAACGAGGTAGGCGGCGCCGGTCCAGTTCGGACCGGCCCAGGAACCGACGAGCATGTCGTCGAGTCCGTCACCGTCCACATCGCCTGCTGTGAACACGGAATGGCCCAGATACTGGTCGCGCCGGCTCGCGGCAAAACGAAGATCAGCCTGTGCAAGGTCGATCTCACGATCGCCTCCCAGGCTCTTCCCCAATATCAGATAGGCTGCGCCCTGATTGGGGTAGTCTCCGTTGTAGTAGAGGGCGCCGATCATGAAATCGTCGAGTCCGTCGCCATCCACGTCGCCCGCGGGTCCGACTGTGCCCCCGGCGTAGTCGTCGCTGCCTTCACCGAGGAACACATAATCGGCCTCAGCCAGGTCAAACAGGCGGGTGTCGCCCAGGCTGCGAGCAAGGACGACGTAGGCGGCGCCTGCAGAATCACCCCCCGCGTCCCGTCCACCAGCGCCGACCACGAGATCGTCGCGGCCATCGCCGTCGAGATCACCGGCAATCGAAACCTGGCTGGCATAGTCATAGGGGTCTTCACCGATCAGTTTGTAGTCGGCCTGTGACAGGCCGATAACGCGGCCCGGGCCCAGATTTCGGCCGAGAAACAGGTAGGACGCATAGGCATCTGTGCCGCCGTCATCGCCGGTTGCTCCGATGAAGATGTCATCGAGGCCGTCGCCGTCCACATCGCCGTCACCCGAGATGTTGTGGCCGGACCAGGCAAGGTCGTGTTCTCCATAGAGTTTGTAATCTGCATCGGCCATCTCGACTGTTGTGCCTTCAACGAGATTCTTGCCCAAGAAAACATAGGTTGCTCCGGCATTCTCGCCGCCGGCTCCGTGACCGCTGGCAGCGATCAGGACGTCAGCACGGCCGTCGCCATCTATGTCACCACCTTTGGCGACCGCATAGCCGGCGTAATCCTCAGCGGCTTCACCGACAAATGTGAAGTCGGCATGGGTTAGATCGATCGTCCTTTCCTGTCCCAGACTTCGTGCCAGCACGATGTAGGCTCGTCCGGTGATTGCGCCTTTGTCTTCGGTGCCGTAGGCGCCGATCAGCAAATCATCCAGACCGTCATTGTCGATGTCGCCCGCGCTGGCGACCATGATTCCCGCGTAGTCGCCGGAAGCTTCGCCCAGGAACTTGTAGTCGGCGCGGGCAATGGATTGTGTCGCAGGGCCGTTCAGACTCTGACCCAGGATAAGATAGGCAGCACCGGCTCCCGGCCCGTTCTCGTCATTGTCGTAGGCACCGATCAGAACATCATCGAGGCCGTCGCCATCGACGTCACCCGCACTCGTGACCCAGTAGCCGGCATAGTCCTCGGCTCCTTCACCGAAAAATGTATAGACGGCGAGATTGCCGCATGCCTCGGTGCTCAAAGTTCCGACGTTGGCGCAACCCTGGACTAGCAGGGCAAGCCCGGACCAAGTGGCTGTTCTCAGTGACATCATGGCTGCCTCCACAGCAAATTGGTTGCGAACTCTGAAAGCTTCGTGAACATCCAGTCAAACCACCGACTGATGCTGCAGTGGTTCGCCCCTTGCAAACATCGCCGATTCACCATGAACTGTCGGGGAAGAGCGCCGTGGTACGGACATGAGGACAATGACATGACGGACGTGTTTTCCGAGATCATCGATCATCCCAGCGCCTGGAAGGGCAGTGACTTTGCCGGGCCCGACGATGTCGCCTTCGATCTGGACGAACGTCACCTCGATGCGCTGCGCGCTGTTGTCGCTCGTGCTTATGCGGCCGGACGCGGGATCCAGGATCTGACCGACGCCGAAACCGCGATGCCTGAGATCGAGGCCGAACTCAAGGACCTACGCCACGAGTTGATGGAAGGCCGCGGCCTCTTGCTGGTGCGCGGCTGGCCGATCGACGAGATGACCGATGAGGAACTTGGCTTGGCCTACTGGGCGCTTGGCACCTATTTCGGTCGGGGCGTGAGTCAGAGCCCGATGGGCGACAGGCTGGGATATGTCACCGACGTCTCCAAACCCGGCACCCAGGAGCGCGGCTATCGCAGCTCCAAGGAACTCAACCTCCACACCGATTCCGATGACATCGTAGGCCTGCTCTGCATCCGGCAGGCGAAGTCGGGCGGTGAAAGCCGGCTGGCGAGCTCGATGGCGATCTACAACGAGATTGCGGCCACGCGGCCCGATCTGCTCAAGCCGTTGTTCCAAGGCTACACCTATCACTGGTTCGGCGAGCAGCCGCCCGACCAGGGCGCTGTCACGAGCTATCCCGTGCCCGTTTTCGGCCGGCACGACGGTTACCTCTCCTGCATCTTCCTGCGCGAGTTCATTCACATGGCCTGCGAGGAAACCGGCGTCGCACTGACCGATGAACAGGCCGAGGCGCTGACCCTGTTCGGCGACATCGCCGAACGTGACGACATCCAGTTCCGTTTCCGTTTGGAGCCGGGCTGGGCCAGCTTCATCAACAACTACACGATGCTGCACTCACGTACCGCTTTCGTCGACTGGGAGGAGCTTGAGAAGCGCCGCATGCTGCTGCGCCTCTGGCTCAAGGCCCAGCCGTCACGCCCGCTGGTCGACAACCAGCGCCGTTACTACGGCGACGACGGGATGTTCGTTGACGGCCGCACTGAAACGGTGTTCGACCCGAACCGCCAGGCCGTGGAGTAACGCAGCTCGGGTGGATCAGGCGGGTTCGCCCGCGGGAACCTGCTGGGTGACGCAGCCCAGTCCGTCGTCGCCGACCGCCTGCCCGAAACCGTTCAGACTGATGCCATCGGCGACATTCTCTGCAACCACTGGCGCGCGCGCTTCATCGAACTGGTCACCGACGACACGATGATTTTCGAGACCCACGCGGCCACACTGCGCCGTGACGCCGCCGCGCTCTTCGCGCTGTTCAACTGCCCTTGAAGGTAGGGGTGTGCTTGTCCTTGAAGGCGGCGAGACCCTCCTGAAGGTCGTCGCTGGCGAAGGTGGCTTCGACCAGGCGCCGCGCCCATCCGGCGCCCTCCATCGGGCCCTTGGGCATGACCTCGTCCGCAAGTTGCTTCAGCGCGGTGACCACGAGCGGGGCGTTCTCCGCGACCTTCAGCGCCAGGGCTCGGGTCTCGTCCATCAGGGCATCGTCGGGCACGACCTTGTTGAAGAAGCCGAGCTCATAAGCGCGCTGGGCGCTCATCGGTTCGCCGGTCATCAGCAGTTCCATCGCCGCCTTGTGCGGCATGCGCGAGACGAGCGAGGCGATGATCCCGCCTGTGAAGCCGATCTTGGCCTCGGGATAACTGATCCACGCGCTCTCTGCCGCCACGGCCATATCGGCCATCTGCACGAGACAGAGGCCGCCCCCCACGGTGAGTCCGTTGACCGCCGCGATGACCGGCTTGGTGAGCTTCACACCGATGCCGGGCGTGATCGCCCACATCTCACCACCGCCGGAAAGATCGGCGCCTGCCGTGAAGGCGCGGCCGTTGCCTGTGAGGATGGCGACACGGTCGTCACTGGCCTCGAAATCGATCCAGGCCTGGCGTAGGGCATCGCCCAACTCGTGGTTCAGCGCGTTCAGTTTGTCCGGCCGGTTCAGCGTGATCGTGGCGATGTGGTCGCTCGAGTCATAAAGCAGGGTGTCGCTGGTCATGGTCTGGCCTCCCAATCCTGTTGTCACGATAGCGCCGACTGGCAGGCTATGCACGGCAGGACCGGCGGCGTTAGGATCAGCTGAGTTGTCAGGAGGTTTGGCATGGCGGGATTGGCCCGGTTCGATGCCCGGCGCACCGAACTCGCACCGCAGTTCAATGCACAGTCCGGAGGCGAATCCGAGTTTCTCGGTGCCAGAACCAAACGCCTCAACAATTTTTTCATGCGCGCGCCCACGACACGGCAGATGGCGATCCCCCCGATCCTGCTGCCCAGCGAGTCCGCCCAGGCGTTGCACCGGGACGCGTTCTTCTATCCCTTCCACAATCCTGGTCCCGTCACACAGCAGGGGTCGCTCTGGGCTGTTACCGACTTCACGGCCGAGAACGGCGCCACCCGCATCGTGCCCGGCAGCCATCTCTGGGATGAGGAACGCCAGCCCCAGGCCGCAGAGGTCGTACCGGCGGAGATGCCTGCGGACTCGGCGATCATCTATGCCCACAACATCATCCATGGCAGCGGCGCCAACTCGTCGGATGAACAACGTACCGCCGTGGCGCTGAATTTCACCCTGGGCTGGCTGCGCCAGCAGGAGAACCAGTTCCTGACCCTGCCGCCGGAGAAGGCGCGGGAATAGCCGGATCAGCTCCAGCGCCTGATCGGTTATGACTTCGGTGCGCCCTTCGTGGGTGCGGTCAATGGTCGCAGCCCCCATCTACTGCTCGAGTACTATGCCGGCGATGGCGGCTCGCGCAATGATCCCGGCCTTGACCGCGCCTGCCGCGAACGGGTGCACTGGCTGAAGGTCGAGGCGGTACCGTCGCCGCCCGGCGTTCTGCTGACCGAATGAGGGAGACGACCATGACTGCGCTCAACACATTCCCGAACACCGCCTCTGTCGAGGAGATAACTGCCTCGATTGAACGGCAGAGTTACGCCATCGTCCACGATGTGCTCGATCCCGCAGAGTTGCAGCAGGTGCGCGACGAGCTGAAGCCGCACTTCGCCGAGCGGCTTGGCGGCTCCGACGATTTCACCGGCCACAAGACCGTGCGGTTCGGTGCGCTCCTGGCGCGTGTGCCCAAGGTGCGTGACATGGTGCTGCATCCAACGGCCCATGGTGTGGCGGCGGCCTTGCTGGGCCCGTCCTGTGCCAACTTCCGCCTGAACTACACCGGTGTGATGCACCTGGAATCGGGCGAAACGGCGCAGACCCTGCATCGCGACAGCGGCTTCTACCCGATCCAGAACCCGTGTCCGCCGCTTCTTCTGGCGACGATGTGGGCGATCTCGGACTTCACAAAGGAGAACGGCGGAACACGAATCATCCCTGGCAGCCATCTATGGGACGACAAGCGCGTACCCGAGGAGCATGAGATCATCGCCACCGAGATGCGGGCGGGCTCGGTGCTGTTCTACATCGGTGCGTCGTTCCACGGCGGCGGTGCGAACAAGGCCGCCAGTCCCCGCACCGGCATCGCGCTCCACTATGCGTTGGGCTGGTTGCGCCAGGAGGAGAACCAGTATCTCGCCGTGCCACAGGAGATCGCCCGGACCTTCTCGCCCGAACTCAAGGCGCTCATGGGCTACGAGCTCTCCACCGTGAACAGCGGCTTTGTCGACCACCAGCATCCGCGTGACGTGCTTGATGGCACACCGCCGGAAGGCCCTCGACCGCTGGGTGCGCCGGAGCTGATGGCCGCCGACAACGCGATCCATCGCCTGCATGTCGATCGTACGGACGCGGTCGGCCGGGCGCGCCACAATGTGCTGGCGCCCTTCGACCGGCCCTGAAAGGGAGCGACGCCATGACTGATCTCAACATCCATGCCCGCAATGCCGATCCCGATGCCATGGCGGCATCGATCCAGGAGCAGGGCTACATCATCGTGCGGGACATGCTTGATCCCGCTGGCCTGGAGCGGTTGCGCGCTGAACTGGAACCCAGGATTGCCACCATGCCACCGGGCGATGGCGGGTTCATGGGGGCCAGGACCGTCCGTTTCGGGTCCCTGATCGCTGGGTGCGAAGAAGCGCGGTCGATGGCGATGAATCCGCTCCTGCTGCACCTCGTCGAGTCCGTTCTGGGACCCTACTGCATGCGTGTCCAGCTCAACTATACGGGGGTGATGCATCTGCTGCCGGGCGAGAAGGCCCAGGTCGTCCATCGCGACGCCAATCTCTACCCCTTCCAGAATCCGGCACCGCCGCTGATCTGTGCCTCGATGTGGGCGGTCAACGATTTCACGGCCGAGAACGGCGCGACCTGGCTCGTGCCGGGCAGCCACCTGTGGGACGACGACCGCCTGCCCACCGAAGATGACGTGGTCCAGGCCATCATGCCCGCGGGCTCCATGCTGCTCTACATCGGCAGCGTCTTTCACGGCGGCGGTGCCAACCAGTCGAACGGGCCGCGCACCGGCTGCGCCCTGCAGTATGCGCTTGGCTGGCTTCGGCAGGAGGAGAATCAGTACATGGCCTGCCCGCCCGAGATCGCGCGCGACTTCGCCAAGCCGCTGCAGGAGCTTCTGGGTTACGATCTCGGTGGCATCAACCTCGGCATGGTCAGCCACCAGCACCCCAACGATGTGCTCAACGGCACCACCGGAGACGGTCCCGGCGAGCTCGAACCGCCGGCATTTGCCGAGCGTGACCCGTCTATCCATCGATTCAAGGTGAGCGACACCCGTCCGGTCATTCGTCGCCGTGTCTCGCTCGATGCGGACAAGATCCAGGGCCGGAACTAGAGCGGTTTGCCTCGCAGGCTGCTCAAAAACGGTTTCGGAAGCTTTGAGCGGGATCGATAGCCAGGATTCCGTCATGCTCCCACGTGATGGGGTAATCCATCGTCCGCCCGAAAGGCTCAACGCCGGGTCTGTGGATGGGCTTGGATGACCCCAAAATTCACGTGATTTCATCACCTGAAGAGGGACTGGTGGCGTCGGAAGATGGATAGCCCGGTCAAGCCGGGCTATGAGGGTCAAGGGGCAAAAAGCGTCGAAACACCGTCGCCCGAACGGTTGTTTCGTTTTTCATCAGCCTGCTATGCCGTGCGACGCGGACCGACACCGTCGGGGAGAGAATCCACCATGGCGCGGATGTGTTCGATGGTCGTGCCGCAGCAGCCGCCGATGATCTGTACGCCCGAGTCCACCCAGCCGCGGCAGGCCTGGGCGAAGGTTTCATGCCCGATGGTCGAGCCCCGTTCGACACTAACACCGCGGCGTAGGGTTTCGGGATAGGCCATGACCGGCCCGTCCCAGATTTGGAACAACACATCGAGTCCCGGCGAGGTCGATTCCATGGAGCTGTGCATGATGCCGAAGGCATCACCGCCGATCGCCTTGAGCGACGTGATGACCTCGTCGAGCGGGAGCGGTGTTGGCGGCTCATAGCCCTCGGCGATGTTGTCGGGTTCGTCGTGGCTGATGTCCCAGCCGATCATCGAGCCGTCTTCGGCCTGGCTGGCGCTGATGCCGACCCAAACCGGCAGGCCGGTTGCCAGCGCGGCCTCCAGTGCCAGCGAAGCGCGCTCGATATCCATCATCATCTCGAGGATCAGAAGGTCGGCGCCGGCCTCGGCGAGTGCATCGGCCATCTCGCGCTGATTCGCGGCTTCCTGTTCGGGTGTCGGGTAGTACTTCGGATCCGGGGACACGGAGCCTTCGATCCAGGCCACCGTGTTCGACATCGAACCGGCGATCGCGACCGGGCGGCTGGGAGCCACATTGTCGCGTGCCTGGCGTGCCAGCTCCACGGCGCGTGTGTTGATCGCCACGGTCTCGTCGGCGAGGCCCGCGCCCGCCAATACATGGCGGCAGGTGGCGAAGGTGTTGGCCGTGATAACGTCGGCCCCGGCGCGCAGGTACTCTTCGTGGACCAGGCGTACGGTGTTGGGGTGGGTTTTGTTCGCCACGGCGCACCAGGCGGCGCTGCTCATCTCGCCGCCCAGACGCGCAATCTCGGTTCCTGTCGCCCCGTCGAGCACGATAACCGCGCCCGAATCGAGCTTCTCCTGCAAAATCATGGCCCGACTTCCCCAAAGAGCAGACGACGGGGATCATAGTTTGATCCTTGCCCGTGTTGAAGATAGCCCATGGCGTGTCCGGTGATGCTTGTCATAAACTATAATGTGTTTGCGGAAAGGTAAGCTCATGGACCTGCGACGCGTCGATGCTGAAACCTCATTGGACGACGTCTTCGATATCGTGTCGAGCGACGGCTGTGTGGTGATCGAGAACCTGGCGACCGACCTTATCGCCCGGGCCAAGGCCGAATTGGACGACCATATCGAGTCGGCCCCGTTCGGCCCCGGCAACTTCCACGGCGAGAACGCCAAGAACGTCGAGGGCCTGGTCGGCAAGTCCGATGCCGCGCACCAGCTCATCATCCACGATACGGTGTTGGCGTTGTGCGACCGCTTCCTGCTGCCCAACTGCGTGCGCTACCAGGTCAACTACACCGGCATTATGCACCTGGAGCCCGGCGCCCAGGCCCAGCACGTGCATCGCGATGCCGACATGTATCCCTTCCGTCATCCTTCACCGCCGACAATCCTGGCCACCATGTGGGCGGGCACCGATTTCACCAAGGCGAACGGTGGGACTCAGGTGGTGCCCGGCAGTCACCTCTGGGAGCACGGCCGACAGGCCCGGGAAGACGAGATTGTCCAGGCGGAGATGCCTGCGGGCTCGCTGCTGGTTTACCTCGGAGGCGTGGTGCACGGTGGTGGCTCCAATGTCTCAAACGACAAGCGGACCGGGATCTCCGTGCAGTACAGCCTGGGCTGGTTGCGCCAGGAGGAGAACCTGCATCTTGGCGTTCCGCCCGACCTCGCTAGGACCCTGCCCGACCGTCTGGCACGGCTGGTGGGGTATGAGTTCGGCGGTCCGTTCTGCGGTTTTGTTCATGGCGATGATCCGCACCGCCTGATCGAATACACGCCGTCGAGCGAGCGCTGCCACTCCACGCCGGAACTGAACGAGGCGGCATCGAAGCTGCAGCGGTTCCGCTGGGGTGATATCGAGGCCGTGCCGACGCCACCGGAGTCGACGATTGAGGAAGCCAACCGGTACGACTCTGTCGCGGACAGGAACTGACAGGAGGTTCCGATGGTCACACGCAATGCCCATGCGCCTGACACACCCATCGACACACTCTATGGCTTCCTTATGGACCAGGGTTATTTGATCATCGAACATCTGGCCGATGAGCTTGTCGCCCAGACCCGCGCGGAGCTGGACGCCGACATCGAGGCCGCGCCCTTCGGTCATGACGAATTCCTCGGTCCCCGCACCAAGCGGTTGGGCCGTGTCCTGGCGCGGTCGCACGCGGCCCGGGATCTCGCCATCCACCCCACCATCATGGCGCTGTGTGATGCCACGCTGCTGCCCAGTGCCTGCAACTACCAGCTCAACTTCAGCGGCGTCATGCATCTGGAGCCCGGCGCCCAGGCCCAGCAGCTCCACCGCGACGGTTCGATCTATCCTATTGCCCACCCCAGTCCGCCCCTGATCATGCCGGCCATGTGGGCGCTCTCGGATTTCACGGCCGAGAACGGCGGTACGCTGCTCGCGCCCGGCAGCCACGTCTGGGAGCATGAGCGCATGCCGTTCGTCGATGAGGTGGTGAACGCGGTGATGCCGGCTGGCTCCGTGCTGCTCTATCTCGGCAGCACCTGGCATGGTGGCGGGGCGAACGAGTCCAACACGGTGCGCACTGGCCTTGCCCTGCAGTACAGCCTGAGCTGGCTGCGCCAGGAAGAAAACCAGTACCTCGCCAACCCGCCAGAGGTTGCGCGCGAATACCCTGAGCGCCTGCGCCGCCTGATCGGCTATGACTTCGGTGGTCCCTATCTGGGCTTCCACAACGGTGACGATCCGCATCGCGTGTTCGAATCCGACTACGACGGCCATCCTGCCCGCTCACGCACCGAGCTCGACGACCGGTCTGCCGGGATCGATCTTCTGCGGCTTGGTGACATCAAGGCCGTCCCGACACCGAAGCGTAGAGGAGAGCAGGTTTACTCCATGGCGCGCCAACCTAAAATCGAAGCCTGAAAAAGGAGACAGCACCATGTCCGGTATCCGATATGTCAAACCCGCCGACCGCGTCGAGGAACAGATCGACGGACCGCCTGGCAGGATCGCCGTGGCGCGCGATGTCTCGGTCAACGAGAGTGAAACATTCGGCGCCTCGATCGGCACCTTCGAGAACTGCGAGATGGAATGGACTGTCCTCTATGACGAGTACATCTACATCCTCGAAGGCCATCTCGACCTGGAAACCAAAGACGGCACCTTCAACATGACCCCGGGCGACAGCATCTGGCTGCCCAACGGCTCATGGATGATCTACCGCGCCGAGTACGCCAAGGCCGTGATCGTCGTGCATCCGGTCAACTGGCGCCAGATTCACGGCTACGACTAGGGCGCCGCGACGACCGGTTTCCCCCTGCTCTTCAGTTCCTATGAGTTGCGCGGGCTGGAGATCAGGAACCGCATTTTCTCGACCGGTCACGGCACCATGCTGGTCTTTGGATCAGCGACACGCACGAAGCCGGCGGGGTCACCACGTGGAGAACAGTCCAGTCCGCCGGGGCCCGAGCTTGCGATCGCAACAAACGGCGAGGTTTCGATGAACGCCTGATAGTGCTCGGTGATGTGGTCGAGCTCCTTGGTCAGGGACCGGGGCACGGGGGCTCCGTAGAGCGCTTCAAGCTCCGCGATCGATGAAATCGTGCAGGTGTCGGCGTTCATGAAGATCTCCCGCTGTGAACGGGCGTGTCATAACCGATGGACGTTCGGGAGACGAGAAGAAGTCGGTCTCGATCTGCCCTAGGCCTGCCGTGCGGCGCGCGCTGCGGCCTCAAGTCCGGCGGGATAGTCGGCAACACGGAAGCCGACCAGACCCAGGATGTCGATCAGCAACCGGTCCTCGAGTTTCACCAGCCGGCCATCGCCCAGGCCCGACAACACGAGATCGGCATGGCCGTGCAGACGGGCCCAGATCACCAGCCCCATGCGTTCGGAATCGAAGCGGCCGATGCTGGGCCTGTTGAGCTCACGCATCTCGGCGGCGTGCCGGATCAGCTCCGCCGGACGATGAACCAGCACAGCATCGGCGATGCCCGAAGCCTGATCGCCCCTTTTGTCGGCGTTGTAGGCAAAGAGCGAGCGGTAGACCTCGCCCTGCTCACGCGCGAACACCAGATAGGTCCGGCAGCGCCGGCTCAGTGCGGCCGCGACACTTTCGGGAGACAGGCTGGCCAAGCCTTCGGCCTCGACATTGGCTTCGGCGTTGTCGAGCAGAAATCCCAGTTCGGCAAGGTGACGGCTACGGATTTCCGCGCCGATCGCATCCACACCGCCGGGGAAATGGCGGTAGAGCGCACCCGGCGCACATTCCAGCCGCTTGCAAAGGGTGCGCACAGTCCAGTCGGTCGATCCGCTGTCGCGAATCAACGCTTCTGCAGTCGTCACAATCCGTTCGGCTGACAAGACGGCACGAGCCACAGCGGATCCCCTCAAGATCACGGATACAGGCTTTTGATGCCCGTTTATCTCCAACGATAGTGTAGTGAACCGCGTTCACGCTGCAAGACAGTGGATAACGACGGCTCCTGTCGCGTCACCTAACATACTGATCCTGTTAAAGAAATCCGGATCATGCGAGAATAACGCATGGACCTCCGCAACTGCTCTGAAACCATTCACAGGCTCATCAACACGGGTCGCCGAGTCGTTCTCAGGGCGTTCGTTGCGGTGTTTCTGGCCGGCACGGCTAGGGCAGATAACGAACCTCTGGTCGTGTTTGCTGCGGCCAGCACAACGGATGCGTTATCGTATGTCGCCGAGGGTTTCACCGCCGCCACTGGGATCGATGTGGTGCTCTCTCTTGCCTCCAGTGGGGGCCTGTCGCGTCAGATCGAACATGGTGCGCCGGCCGATGTGTTCATCTCCGCCAATCCGATGTGGACAGGCTACCTGCTGGCGCAGGGCCTGCTGGTCGATGGCAGTCAGGTGGTGGTCGCATCAAACCGTCTGGTTCTGATTGTTCCGGCCCGGGACATGCAGCCGGTTGCCAGTGGCTTTGAAGAAACACTGTTCATGGCGTTGGGCGACGCCGGCCGGCTTGCGTTGGGGGACCCGGCCCATGTGCCGGCCGGTCTATACGCACGTGAAGTTCTGGAGCACTACGACCTCTGGTCTGCGCTGGAGCAGCGCCTGGCACGGACATCCGATGTGCGTGTCGCAGTGGCCCTGGTCGCACGGCGGGAAGCGCCAGCCGGGTTGGTCTATGCCACCGACGCCGCCATCACCGATGAGGTCGCTGTTGCCTTTCCCGTTCCTGTCGACCGGCATGAGCCGATCCTCTACACCGCGGGGGTTGTCAACGGTGGCAATACGGAGGCCGCGTCCGCGTTCATCGCCTGGCTGGCCGGTCCCGAGAGCCGGGCCGCATTTGAGGACGCTGGGTTTCTACCCCCCTGAGTCAGGGTTCGACCAGCAGACGAGTGTCTGGCCCGACCCCGCGCAGGATTGTCAGAAAGTCCTGGCGCTCGAAGGCCACACAGCCGGCTGTGGGCCCCCAGTCCTCTCGGGCGAGATGGAGAAAGATCGCACTGCCCGCACCTGGAACCACGGGATCGTCGTTGTGGCCGACGATCACCACGAGATCGTAAAGCGCATCGTCGCGCCACATCTCTTCGTGGCTGGCTTCAAAGGGCAGTTTGACCGGCTGGTTGTAGTCGGGGTGATCGGGGGCGTCGCACCAGCCGTCCTGCGGAGCGATGGCGCTGATGTCCAGGCCGCAGTCCGGGGCCTCCATCTTGTCAGCACGATATAGCAGACGGCGCAGCGGCCAGGTGCCGGCGGGCGTGCCACCGTCGCCTTCCTTCTTGTCGGTGACGATGCCGCCTGAACCCAGCGAGCAGCGATAGACGACCTCCCCGAACCGGCATCGGCCGTCGACGGTGACCACCAGTTCGGTCACGCCCGCTTGCCGCCACGCCGGTCGACGCCGCGTTCCGTCAACACCGCATCAAATCGTTCGAGCTGTGCCATCACCCGGCCGAACACCGTGTCGGGCGGATAGTGTCCGTCAGCGGCGGGTTCACCGGCTGGCATGCCGGTCAGCAGTTCGATGGCATCGGTGGCGGTCGCCACGCTCCAGATATGGAAGCGTCCCTCACGCACGGCATCAACCACTTCGCCCTTCAGGATGAGATTGCGCTCATTGCTCACTGGCACGATCACGCCCTGGGTTCCGGTCAGGCCCCGATCGCTGCAGGTTCGAAAGAACCCTTCGATCTTGTGGTTGGCGCCTCCGATCGACTGGACCTCGCCGGTCTGGTTCAGCGAACCGGTCATGGCGATGTTCTGGCGTACCGGCAGGTCGGCCAGCGACGAGAGGATCGCGCAGGTCTCGGCCAGGCTGGCCGAATCGCCTTCCACGCCGCCATAGGACTGTTCGAAGGTGATGGAGCACGAGAACGACAGCGGGAAACGGCGCGCAAAGAGGCCGTTGAGATAACCTTCCACAATCAGCGCGCCCTTCTGCTGGATCGGTCCGCCCATCGCGACTCGGCGCTCGATGTTCACGATGCCGTAGGCTCCGGCATAGGTCCGTGCGGTGATCCGACTGGGCAGGCCGAAGCTGTGGTCGCCCAGGCTGAGGTAGACCAGTCCGTTGACCTGGCCGGTCTCCGACCCTTCGGAATCGATCATGACCGTGCCGTCGGTAATGCGTTCGGCGCTGCGAATCTCGGCCCGTCCGTTGCGCTGCCGCCGTTCTTCGATGGCGCTCTGCACACACGCTGCCGAGATCTGATCGCTGCCCGAAAGCTTGGCGGCTTCCGACAGCAGGTCGGCGATCAGTTCGAAACGCGATGACAGCCGTTCCCGGTCATCTGCCCAGCGCGAGGCGTGACCCATCAACTGGTTGATTGCGCCGGCATCGCAGCGGTGCCCCTGTGTCACGGCGGTCTTCTGGATCAGCCGGGCAAAGAGCGCGATGTCGTCGTCGGTGGTCGGAACATGCGGGTCGATCTCGGCCTTGATTTTGAAGTTCGAGCGGAACTCAGGATCGACCCCCAACAGCCGATGGTACCACATCGGCGAGCCCACCAGCACGACCTTGACGTCGAGCGGAATGGCCTTGGGTTTGGGCGTTCCGGTCAGGGGCACGCCACCGTAGCGGTGCAGCTCCTCGATGCGGATCTCCTTGTCGCGCAGGGCTCCCTTTAGGAAGTGCCAGGCGACCTGCTGGGCTGCGATAGCGTCGGCCCGCAGGACCAGGATGCCGCCGTTGGCGCGGTGCAGCGCTCCACCCCGGATCATCGTGAAATCGGTGTGGAGCGTGCCCGAAACAGTCAGGTACTCAATGGCCCCGAACAGGTTTTCATAGGTTGGATTGGGCTCCAGCACGACATTGGGATGGCTGGTGTCACCGTTGTCGACCAACAGGTTCACGGCATAGCGGCGCGATAGGTCACCCGGGCCATGGGTCGCAGGGTCGCCCTGCGCCGCCGCCTGGCCCGGAGCCTGTTGCGGTCCGCCCTGAGCACCATTCTGGGCGTCGTTCTGCAGCTCCTTCTGGAACAGGTGGAGATTGTCCAGGATGTCGCTGCGCAGTTCGACCAACCAACGGGTCAAACCGCCGTGGAGGCTATAGTTGCCCTCCAGTTCGGCCAGAAGAGTTTCGGTCGTCTCGTCAGCCATGGTGCGGTTGATCTCGCGGATCCTCCGCATCAGCTCCAGCTCGGCGCGCCGGGTGGTGGCACGCATTTCGATCATTGCGGGGTTGAGCTTCTCGACCGAGCTCTCCAGCTTTAGCCTCCGGTCCTCGGGCAAAGCCATCAGCTCTTCCTGGCTCATCGGCTTGCCGTCGTTGCCGATGATCACCAGAGACAGGCCCTGCGGGCCCGACCAGATGTCGAGTCCGTGGGTGCGCGCCTGGTTGCGCAACTCGTTGTAGGAGCTTTCGAGCTGCTGCTTGGTCTCATCCTGTGCGGTGCGGACCTCCTCACCATAGGCGTCGGAGGTGAAGGCCTTTTTGAGCGCCTCGGTCAGGGCGGGCAGTAGCTCGGCCATGTCGTCGCGAAACTGGCGTCCTTTGCCGCCCGGCAGCCGCACGGGGCGCGGTTTGTGCGGCCTGCGGAAGTTGTTGAGATAGACCCAATCACTCGACGGTGGCTGCCCTTCGACATGGGCTTCGAGGTAACCCATGGTGGCGTCCATGCGGCCGGCCCTGTCTTCGCCCAGGACAAAGACGTTGTAGCCGTCGTCCTCCATAGCGAGAGCGAAATCGAGCGATTCGCGCGCCAGCGCGTGTGACGACAGATCGAAAAGTTGGAGATCGTCGAGCCTGTCGGTGGACGCATCGAAGCGCCCCTCGAAGTTTGGCTTGCCGACCACATCATGGCTGAGTTCTTTTGCGGGCATTTTGACCTCGTGATGAGGACAAAACCCTAAACGCTGAGGCGATCCGGGGCCAGCGATCTGCCCTGCAGGAATTGTCGAAGTGTGATCATCGTACCTCGCCATGTGACCCGAATGGACTAGATTCTCCCCATGGCTTCCTTCAACTACGGCTCCGAACGCGCCTCGCTCGATGAGCAGTACGACCTGCTCGGTTGCTTTGCCGACAGCCATGCGGTGTTCTCCAGGCTCTACGAATCCCGCTCGGATGCAGCCCGTGCGTCGATCGCCGGGGCCGGGCTTAGTGTCGACGCGGGACACGGCGTGGTGTTCGACCTGTTTCCGGCGCCGTCGCCGGCCGCGCTGCTGTTCGTTCTATTTCATGGCGGGTTGTGGCGTGGAAGGGGTCGTGGCGACATGGCGATGGTCGCTTCAGGCCTGGTTCCCTCCGGTTTCGCCCTGGCCGTGGTTGATGGTTGCCTGATTCGCGACAACGGCCCGCCGTCGCCGTCGAACGCGCGCGCCATGCCACACGTTGGCTTATGGACCACGCTGCGGAACTCAACGCCGATGCCGGCCGCGTGGTTCTTATAGGGTTCGGACTGGGTGCCATTCCCGCAACGCTGGCACCGACCAATCTCGCCGATGAGGAGGACGAAGGCGACGAGGGTCGGGTCGCGGGTCTTGCCGTGTTGTCGGGTGTGTTCGATCTCGAAGCCGTGCGCCATACCTTCCTCAACGCCCAGCTCCAGATTGACCAGGCCAGTGCGGCGACACACCAGCCGTTCCGCATTGTCGGTTCCCTGCCGCGTCCGCGACCCACCGTTTGGCTGGCGGTTGGTGAGCAGGAAACCGACGAGTTTCACCGCAACATGGTGCTCTTCGCGCGGGTCGCCGACGATGGAGGCTGTCCTCTGTCTGCCAGCACCGCCAAGGGGCACAATCATTTTTCCCTGCTGGCAGAGCTTGCAAACCCTTCAAGTTCGATCACAACTGAGTTGATCGCCGTGTTCGGGGCTCAAGATTGGTCGTGATCGCCCCCATATAGCGGTCATCGTGGACGGGGCGTCGGGCCCCAAGATCAGCAACTTGACGGGGAAGTTTCATGTCCGGTCGCACCATTCTCATTGTCGATGACGACGAGGCCCTGCGCCATTCACTCGCCGAACAGCTCCATCTTCACGAGGAGTTCGATGTCGAGGAATGCGGCACCGGTGCCGAAGCGCTCGAGATCACCAAAGACGACCGCTTTGATCTGGTTCTGCTGGATGTCGGGCTGCCGGACATGGATGGCCGCGAGCTCTGCCGGCTGATGCGTCGCGCGGGTCAGAAGATGCCGATTATCATGCTGACCGCCGCCGATGGCGAGGCCGACACTATCCTGGGACTGGAATCAGGCGCCAACGACTACGTCACCAAGCCATTCCGTCTGGGAGTTCTGCTCGCCCGTGTCCGCGCCCAGTTGCGCCAGCACGAACAGAGCGAGGACGCTGTTTTCAACATCGGCCCCTACACGTTCCGTCCCTCCACCAAGCTTCTGGTCCATGACGAGACGACCCAGAGGGTCCGTCTCACGGAAAAGGAAGCTTTGATTCTCAAGTTCCTGTATCGCGTGGGCAACAAGGCGATCGGCCGCGATGTCCTGCTTGATCAGGTCTGGGGCTACAACGCCGGTGTCGCGACCCACACCCTGGAAACCCACATCTACCGCCTGCGCCAGAAGATCGAGGACGATCCTTCGAACGCCCGGCTTCTGCTCACAGAACCCGGCGGCTACCGCCTGAATCCTTGACCCGGATACCCTCAGGGCAATGACAGGGCGTGGGCCTCTTTTGAGCGCCCAGGCTTCTTCGTCCGCATCACCCGTGCGACGGGCAATGCACAAGCTGATCAGCACGTTGTGCCAGGTGGCCAGCGCAAGTCGTTCGTCGTTCAGGCGTACGCCTGCGGCTTTTTCAAAGGCGTGGCGGAAGGCCGGGAAGAAGGCGGGCATCAGGGCCAGATGGCACAGGTCACCTTCGCGCCAGCCCCGGCGAGCTTCGGCAAAATCGGTCAGACCCGAAAGACGACCGAGATCGTCGACCAGAAGATTGGTGCTGTTGATGTCGCCATGGCTCGGGACCAGGGCATCGCTCAGGGCGTCATGCAGCCGGTCGATCAGGCCGGGCGGTGCGGCGTCGGCCGCGACCTCGGCGATCAGATCGAGGTCCTTGCGGTCATCGTCTCGCGGCCCTGTTGTGAAGGCGATGGATGAGCGATGAAGGCTCGCCAGAGCGCCGGCAAGTTCTGTCGCCAGCAGATCGCGCTGCTCGTCAGGTAGGGCCTCGATGACATTGTCGTCGAGCGGTTTGCCTTCCAACCGTGACATGCGCAGCCAGGCCGCGTAGCCGTCTGCCTCGGCCTGGCTGACCGATTGAAAGAGATCGGAATCGATGAGCTCCGGTGTGGCCAGAACCAGATCGAGGTCATCGATCTCCAGCAGGGCGCCACACTCGCGCCGCCACAGGACTGCACCGTCGCCGATCCCGGCTTCGCGCTGGACCAGCTTCAGCACCGTGCCGTCGCTCAGGTCATAGACCTCGCTCCACAATCCCTTGCCGATCAGGCGGGGTGTTTCACGGGGCGCGGCGGTCGCCTTGCGCACAGCATCAAGCGCGACCTGGGTCATTAGGGTCTCCGGTTGTGGGCGACCGTTGTAGCCATGACAAGCCCGGTCGCGGTGGCAAGAACTGTGATCGCGGCAAAGGTCGTGGCCAGGGCCGGCCAGCCGCTGGTCCCGATCAGCCAGCCGGCCAGGATCGGTGCGCCAAAGATGCCGAGATTACGGCCGGTCATCAACGGGGCAAAGGCGACCGGACCGGCGCCGTCACCACCCAGCAGACGGCCTGGCACGGCAAAGAGACAGGTCGGCGGTGCGCCCGCAACAAAGCCGTAGGCGGCGATCGCCGCGAGGCCGGCCCAGGACCCCAGGTGCGGCGCCAGGAACCAGACCGAAGCCTGGATCAGCGTGGCACCGGCAAACAGGGCACCCAACGGCACGCCGCGCCGCAACAGCCATCCGGTGCCGAGCCCACTGATCAGAACGCCGATGACCGAGAGCGCGTTGGCCGCCGCCGCGTCGTCGGCGCCGACATGGAAGGTCTCCACCATGTAGTCCGGCAGCCAGGTCATGAAGGCGATGTACTGTCCGCCCCAGATCGCAAAGACCAGGCTCGAGAACCAAAGGATGCGCCGCTCCTTCACGCTGGGACCATCGTCGGCCTTCTGCGTCGCGAGCCCTGCGAGGGTGTCGCGCACGGTGGCCCAGCGTCCGCGAATCCACAACGCTATGGCGGCGGTAAGAACCAGAGAGACCCACCAGACCGGCCGCCAAGAATGTGCTTCGAAGGTCAGGAAGCCAACGGCCAGGGCCAGGATCTGGCCCACGGGAACCCAGATCGCCATGATGCCCGCGACCATCGAGAGATCCTTCTCGGCGGCGCAACGGTTGGCGATCGCCGGGCCTGCCAGGGCGAAGACGGCATAGGACAGGCCCTCCAGCGCACGCGCCGCCAGATTGAGCCACGCCACGTGCGGCCAGATCAGGGTGATCAGATTGCCCAGGATGAACAGGCCCAGCGCGCTACTCACCACCAGTGCCGGACGCCGTGCGACGGCACCACCTGCGGCGACCGAAAGAACGAGGCCCGACAGCGCGTAGATCGACACCAGCCCGCCGGCGGTCACGCGATCGTATCCATAAGCATCGATCAGCAGAGGCAGCGCCGGCGGCAGCTTCAGCATCTGGAACGCGGCCAGACTGGAGACCGCCAGGCCGAGCCAGATGCCACCCCAGTCGCTGGTCTGGCGGCGTTGCGCGCCGGTCACGTTCAGGCGCTGGTGATGTCGTCGAGCGAGATCAGGGCCTGGAAGGGAATGTTCTCGGCGGCATAGAGCTCGGCACCGCCCTGCTGGCGGTCGACCACGGTGATGACACCCACCACCTCGCCGCCTTCGGCACGCACGGCATCGACCGCGGTCATGGTTGAACGGCCGCTGGTCATGGTGTCTTCCAGCAGCACGACCTTGTCACCCTTCTGCATCTGGCCTTCGATCTGGCGCTGGGTGCCGTGTGTCTTGGCCTTATCGCGGACATAGAATCCGCGCAGCGGATGGTCGGTCGCAGCGCTGGCCATCACCACCGAGGTCACCACCGGGATGGCGGCCGTCGCCATGCCACCGATGGACTCGACGCCCTTGCCCGCGAGCCGCTCGACCAGTATGGCGCCGATCAGGACAGCACCTTCGGGATGCATGGTCACCCGACGCAGGTCGACATAAACGCTGGCGCGGGCGCCGGACGCGAATTCGAAATCGCCACCCTCGAGCAGGGCGTGGTCGCGAATCAGGCGCAGAAGGCGGGTTTTGGCGTCGGTCTGGTTCATCTTGGGCAATCTCCGTTCAAACTTGTCCGTCGCGGGTTGGTTCCGCGCCGCGCGTCGGTATACCCTCTTTGTGTGGTGGGGTGCGAGGATCATCCTCGCTTCTTTGGTGGCAATTCGGGACAAGGACACCATTCGTGTCGAACGCCGATGACTTTTTCGTCCGGTTCTGGGGCGTGCGTGGCAGCGTTCCCTGTCCGGGACCGGACACTGTCCGCTATGGTGGCAACACGTCCTGTCTGGAGATCCGTTGCGGCGATCATCTTCTGATCATGGATGCGGGCACCGGCCTGCGCGGCCTCTCGGATACGCTGGGTGCAGGGCCGCTCGATGCCGATCTCTTCATGACTCACACGCATCTCGACCATGTCTGCGGCTGGCCCTATCTACAGGCATTGACCAATCCCGCCACCACGCTCACCGCGTGGTCGGGTCATCTCAAGGCACCGCACACGCTCGAAAGCGTGCTGGAGCGTTTTCTCAAGGACCCCGCCACACCCGTCAACGACGAGACTCTTGCCGCCGCGATTGCCTGGCGAGACTTTGCCATCGGCGACGTACTGGAACCGCACACCGACGTTGTGATCCGCACGGCACCGCTCAACCACCCGAATGGGGCCAGCGGCTATCGCGTGGAGTTCGGCGGCCGTTCGATCTGTTACATCACCGACACCGAACATGAGATCGACAAGCTGGATGAGAACGTGTTGGGCCTGATCAAGGGTGCGGATGTCGTGATCTACGATGCGACCTACACGGATGAGGAGTTCCCGAAGTTCATCGCCTGGGGCCACTCGACCTGGGAAGAGGGCGTGCGGCTTTGTGATGCGGCTGACGTGAGGACCTTTGTCGTGTTCCACCATGATCCCGGCCACAATGACGACACGATGGACGCCATCTCGGGCGAGCTCGAGATCGCACGGCCCGGATCCGTGGTGGCGCGGGAAGGCATGGTTCTGCGGCCGTGAGCACCCTGCGCACGACCCTGCGGCGCTCTTTCATGGGTCTCCAGACTATCAGCGGGCTGCGCAAGCGGGGTTACTACATCCCCTACCGTTATGCTGACGGCCTGCCCGGCCCGGGCGCGCGGCCGGCCAGTGCGTCGCTCGAACGTATCCTGGCCGACCATGCGGCGGTTTTTGCAGCCACACTGGCGCGGCTGGAGGACTTCGCGGCCAATCTAGAGGCCATCGGTGCCGATGACCCCGCGCCGGGGCCGCGCTGGAATCAGGACTGGTTTCCGCGGCTCGATGCGGCGGTGGCCTATGCCATGGTCCGGGCTGCCGAACCTGCGCGCATTGTCGAGATCGGCTCGGGACACAGCACACGGTTCATGGCCCGGGCGATCGCGGACGGCGGGCTCATCACGAAGCTCACAGCCATCGATCCCGCGCCGCGTGCCACGATTGACGCATTGCCCATCACCTTCGAGCGCTGCACCGTACATCAGGCCGATCCCGGCCTGATCACCACCCTGGGTGCGGGCGATATCCTGTTCATCGATTCCAGCCACATCGCGATGCCCGGCACCGATGTCGATCTGCTGCTCAACCACCTGCTGCCGCTGTTGCCCCAGGGCGTGCTGGTGCATATCCACGACATGTTTCTGCCCGACGACTATCCCTCCTCCTGGGACTGGCGTGGTTACAACGAACAGCTTGTCGTGGCGCCTCTTCTGACCTCGGGTGCGTGGCAGCCGCTGTTCGCCAGCCGCTACATCGTGACCCGCCATGCCGATCGCTTGAACAGCGGTGTCCTGTCTCGACTGCCGCTGCCCGATGGCGCCTTCGAGACCAGCCTGTGGTTGAGTCGGCGATGAGGTCATCACACGCTCCGCAAGTGCTTATGACTGCCCGTGTGCCTGCAAGGCCCTATGTTGGGTCCCGGCGCACGATGGAACGATGACATGCTGAACCGCCTTCGCATCATGCTGTTCGGGCCGCCGGTGTCCGGTGATCTGCCCGACCGCGTGCGCGCCTAGATCGCCGCCGGCCAGGCCGAAAGCGAGGTGCTGATCGGCTGAGTGCAGATGGTCGGCATCGTGTTCTTCGCGGTTCTCTATTCGACCTCGCGCAAGACCTTCCCGGCCGACGCCATGTTCGAGCCGGTGCCCTGGGCGCTGGGCGCCTACTTCGTCTTTACCGTGATCCGGCTGGCGCTGGCCTACCTCAAGCGCCTGCCCGACTGGATGATCGTCATCTCGATCATCGTCGACATCGCCGTGCTGCTGGTCACGATCTAGAGTTTCCATATCCAGTACATGCAACCGCCGGGCTTCTCTCTGAAGGACCCCACGATGCTTTACCTCTTCGTCCTGATTGCCCTGCACACCCTTCGCTTCGATCCCCGTTACGTTGCCATGGCGGGGCCTTTGCCGTCATCGGCTGGCTTGCGCTTCTGATCTACGCGCTGGCCGCGCCTGACATGCCGAGCAATGTCACGCAGGATTATGTCCACTACCTGCGCTCGACCGACATCCTGATCGGCGGCGAGATGGACAAGATCCTTTCGATCGTGCTGGTCATCACCGTGCTGATCATCACGCTGACCCGTGCGCGCAAGCAGCTTGTGCGCTCGGTCGCCGAAAGCCAGGAAGCCCAGGATCTCTCGCGCTTCTTCTCGCCTGAGATCGCCGAGAAGATTGCCTATGTCGAAGATGCCGTGAAGCCGGGTGAGGGTGTCGAGTGTGAGGCCGCGATCCTGTTTGTCGATCTGCGCGGCTTCACCGCGCTCGCCGCCCGGATCGGCCCGAACCAGACCGTCGACATGCTTTCGCGCTATCAGAAGGTCGTCGTCCCCACGGCCCAGGCCCATGGCGGCTCGATCGACAAGTTCATGGGCGATGGCGTGATGATCACCTTCGGGGCGGCCGCGTTGACCGGGACCTATGCCGCCGATGCCGTAAATCTGGCCGCCAAGCTGGAAAAGCACTGCAAGGTGGCCAGCGCCCGTCTGTCGGTGACCGGTGACGCCCTTCTTCTGACCCAGCGGCAAGGCACGGATGTTTCGGGACTTTCGCGTGAAGAGTTGGCCACGGCTGAAGGTGCCGCATCCGATCTCGACCTCGGCCTTGTGCTGAACAACGGTCAGAACGTCGGCTGACAATCATTTGCATTGCCAGGGAGGCGGGGTTCGCCGATAGACTGGGGCCATGGAAGGCGAAGCTCCAGGTTTCGCGCTCGGCCCGCTCCAGGGCGATGCGCTGATAATATTTATTGGTTCGGTCGTGGTTCTGGCGCTGAGCACATGGGTGCTGTGGTCGCGCCCGATGATCCCGATCCCCGGATGGCTGCCACGCGGCTGCACGCGCCTGATGCTGGAGCTGACCAACGACTGGCTGCGCCTGTTCAGCGGTTGGTTCGCTGCGGGAGCCCTGCCGGTCGCCATGATGCTGGCGCTGGGCACCCTGCAGGGCGGCATGCAGTTCTGGCACTGGCCCGTGGCCATCATCATTTTCGCGGTCGTGGCTGTCTGGCGGCTGCGCTAGCGCCTGACGCTACTTGTACGGGTCCGCCGCGTCTCTCAGGCCGTCACCCAGGAAGTTGAAGGCCAGCACCACGATAATCACCGGCATCACCGGCAGCATCAGCCAGGGGTAAAGCGCGACCACATTGATGTTCTGGGCTTCGTTCAGCAGCACGCCCCAGCTTGTGATCGGCGGCCTGAGGCCCAGGCCCAGGAACGACAGCGCGGTCTCGCCCAGGATCATGCTGGGGATCGACAGTGTTGCCGAGGCGATCAGATGGCTGGTGAAGCTGGGCAGCAGGTGACGGAAGATCACGCGCTTGGGTTTCGCACCCATCAGCACGGCGGCGGTCGCAAAGTCCTCCTCGCGCAGGGCGAGCAGCTTCGAGCGCACCGCGCGTGCCAGCCCAGTCCAGTCGAACAGGCCCAGGATGATCGTGATGCCGAAGTAGACCAGGATCGGTGACCAGGTCACCGGTAGGCTAGCGCTGAGCGCCATCCACAGCGGCAGCTCCGGGAAGCTACGGATGATCTCGATCAGCCGCTGCACGGCGCTGTCGATCCAGCCACCGTAGTAACCGGAAAGCCCGCCCAGCACGACGCCGAGCAGGAAGCTGATCACGATGCCGAACAGGCCCACGGTGAGCGATATACGCGCGCCATAGATGATGCGTGAGAGCACGTCGCGGCCCAGCCGGTCGGTGCCCAGCAGGAACATGGTGCCGTCCTCGGCCGGGCAGATGAAATGGAAGCTACCGTCGATCAGACCCCAGAACTTGTACTCGTCGCCCAGGCAGAAGAACCGGATCGGCTGTACCTGGTCGGTGTTGGCGGTGTAGACGCGCTGCAGCGTTGTCATATCGAGGTGGTAGTCGAAGCCGTAGACATAGGGCCCGACAAACTCACCCTCGTGGAACAGGCGCACCATCTGCGGCGGGGCGTAGATGTAATCGGTGTTGCGGCTGTGGAGCTCGTAGGGCGCGACAACCTCGGAAATCAGGATCGAGCCGAAGGTGATCAGCAGCAGAATGCCGGACCAGACCGCGAGCTTGTGGCGGCGGAACTTCCACCACATCAGGGTCCACTGGTTTGCCAGATAGAACTTCTCCTGCTCTGGCGTGAGCTGCTCGACGGACTGCGGGTCCCACGGCTGCTCGTCGACCAGGTGCTCCAGATAGGGCTGGTTGTTGTCAGTCGTTGTCATCAGTGACTGGACCCCCCGGCCAAGCGGATGCGGGGGTCAAGCACGGCCAGCAGCAGATCGGAGATCAGGACGCCGATCACGGTCAGCACGGCGAGACACATCAGGAACGAACCGGCCAGGAACATGTCCTGGGTCTGCAGCGCGCGCAGCAGGATCGGGCCCGTGGTCGGTAGCGACAGCACGACCGAAACGATCACAGCACCCGAAATCACCTGGGGCAGCAGGTTGCCGATGTCGGCGATGAACGGGTTAAGCGCCATGCGCAGCGGATACTTCACCAGGGCCTTGCCCGGGTGCAGGCCCTTGGCGCGGGCGGTCACGACATACTGCTTCTGCAGTTCATCGAGCAGGTTGGCACGCAGGCGGCGGATCAGGCCCGCCGTGCCCGAGGTGCCAATCACCACCACCGGAATCCAGAGGTGTTCCAGAACGGAGACGAACTTGCCCCAGCTCCAGGGCTGGTCGAGATAACGCGGGTCCATCAGGCCGCCCACTGAGGTACCGAACCAGACATTGGCTAGGAACAGCAGAACCAGGGCGAGCAGGAAGTTGGGTGTGGCAAGGCCCAGGAAGCCGATCAGGGTGAGCCCGTGGTCGCCCCAGGAATACTGGTGGGTCGCCGAATACACGCCAATCGGGAAGGCCATGACCCATGTGAAGATGATTGTGGAACCGGCCACGATGATCGTCAGCCACAGGCTTTCACCGATCACCTCGTTGACAGGCTTGCCGTACTCGAAGCTCACGCCCATGTCGCCCTGGAGCAGGTCCGTGACCCAGATGATGTACTGCTGCCAGACCGGCTTATCGAGGCCGTATTCCTGACGATAAATCTCGATCTGGTCGGCGCAGCTCGATTCCCCCTGCGCCTCGCACTCGGCGATCATGGTCGTCAGAAAGTCGCCTGGCGGAAGCTGGATGATGATGAACGTGATCAGGCTGATGCCGATCAGCGTCGGAATCATGATCAGGAAGCGATGCGCGATGTATCCGATCATGGCCGCCCGTTGTAACCGTCGGTGAAGAAGAAGGTTTCGGGCTGGTACACGCCGAACTGTGCGCCGGGATCCCAGTTGAAGACGCCGTCCTCAGGCACGTTGTGCATGCGGTTCGAGATCACCACCGGCTGCAGCGTTCCGGCCACGATTCCGATGGTGTAGACGCCTTCCGCGTGGAGCGTCAGCATCTCTTCCCAGATCGCCAGCCGCTCTTCCTGATTGCCGGAGGTCCGCCAATCCAGGTAGAGCTCCATCAGCCGGGCGGGATCGTCCATATCGATCGGCTCTCCGGAAATGCCACCGGTCTCGAAGTACTGGCCCCAGCGCGGCCATTGCAGAAGCTGCTGGGTCGAAGGCGCGTATTCATAGGGACTCATGTCGGCGGTCGGCAGGCCGTTTTCACTACCGAACCAGATCGCCACCACGGTCTCGCCGGCGAAGACCCGGTTGCGCAGCACCTCGCGTTGCAGCGGCTTGGAGAAAAGCTTGATGCCGGCGTCGAACCAGGAATCGTGAATCAGCTCCAGAATGTCGGTTTCCTCGGCGTCCTCGCCGGCGGTCTCCACGATGATCTCAAGGGGGCGCCCGTCGGGCAGCAGTCGGATGCCGTCACTGCCCCGAACCAGCCCCATCTCGTCAAGCAGCCGATTGGCCTCGTCAAGGTCGAAACTGGCATAGGCGTCGCGGTACTCGGGCTCATAGAGCGGCGAGGCCGGCAGCACCGTGTTCTGCCCCTCGATCCCCAGGCCATAGTAGATGACCTGATTGATTTCGTACCGGTTGATCGCCAGAGACAGGGCCTGGCGGAAGCGCACGTCACGCAGCACCTCACGCCAGACCGGATCGCTGACATTGAGGTTGGGATAAAGCGCAAGCTGGCTGCCGCGCGCGGTGCGCCAGAGGTAGACGCTGTAGTCGCTGTGCTGTTCGCCTTCCTTCAGGAAGGTGTAATCGCTGAACGACAGGCCGCGCGCCTGCAGGTCGGCCTCGCCGGCCCAGGCCTTGAGCGGGATCAGCTTGGAATCGACCACATTCATGATGATCCGGTCGATGTAGGGAAGCTGCTGACCCTCGGCATCGACCTTGTAGTAGTAGGGGTTGCGCTCGCCGATGAAACGCTGGGCCGGGGCCTCGTTGGTGATGGTCCAGGGCTGCAGGGTCGGCAGCGCTGCGCTGTCGAACTTGTACATGTCGTCTTCGGCGTTGTGCAGCGATGCCCAGCTCGGCCGGTCCTGCTCTTCCACCCACCGGGCGATCTGCTCGGGATCGCCGTAGTCGATGTGGAACTGCTTCATGAAATGCGAGGGCTGATAGATGAAGATCGGCGAGGCGCTCGCTAGAGACGGCAGGAAGTCGGGGTTCGGTGCGCTCCAGGTGTAGCGCACGGTGGTCTCGTCGATCACTTCGACCACCGGCGGCTCACCATCGACCAGCAACAGGTTGGGCGGACCCGCAGGCGCCATCTCTTCGTTGTTGGCAACATCCTCCCACCAATAGCGGAAGTCTTCCGATGTGAACGGTGCGCCGTCGGACCAGCGATGACCCTCGCGAAGATGGAAAGTGAAGATCCGGCCGTCTTCGACCTCGATGTCTTCCAGAATATCCGGCTCGATCTCGAGGGCTTCGTTGTAGCCGACCAACCGGGCATAGCCGAACACGACCAGAAGCCGGGTGTCCTTGCTGCGGTTCACCAGCATGTTCCAGTCGCTGCCGTAGACACCGATCTCGCGGCCGTCATCCACGAGGAAGGGTTCGATGGGAAGCCGATCGGCCATCGGTGGCAACTCGCCGGCGTTGACCATGTCCTGCCAGTAAGGTGCCTCGTCGGCAGCCAGCGCCGGTCCCGCGACCAGAAGGAGGGCGGCAACCAGGGCCTTGCTCGAGTTCCTGATCATGCCGCGATCCCATCGGGCTTGCTGCTGGCGCGCACCAGGTGGCCGTCACCGATGTCGATCATTTGGAGCGTTTCGCCCGGACGCACCGTGAAAGGCTCGGGCCATGCATCGGGCAGGGTGCCGCGGCCCTGCATCAGCATGGTCAGGTCGAGCTTGCGGTCGGGATTGGGTTCGGGCACCGCGGCCAGCAGGGCGCGGGTGTAGGGATGCACCGGGTTCTTGAAGATCTCCTCGCGTGTCGCCTGTTCGACCAGGCGGCCGGCGCACATCACGGCGATGCGGTCAGCCATGTAGTCGATCACCGCCAGATTGTGTGAGATGAAGAGATAAGTCAGGCCGAATTCCTTCTGGAGATCCTTCAGGAGGTTCAGGATCTGCGCCTGGATTGAGACATCCAGCGCCGAGACAGGTTCGTCGCAGATCAGCAGCTCCGGCTCCAGAGCCAGGGCGCGGGCAATGCCGATGCGCTGACGCTGGCCGCCCGAGAAGCTGTGCGGGTAGCGGCGCAGGTGGCGCACGTCGAGCCCGACCAGGCGCATCAGTTCCATCACGCGCTGAGCGCGGTCCTCCTGTGACCCCACCTTATGGATCAGCAGGGGCTCGGAGATGATATCGAACACGGTCATGCGCGGGTTCAGCGACCCGAAGGGGTCCTGGAAGATGAACTGCACCTTGCGCCGGTAGTCGAACAGGCGATCGCCTTCCAGTTTGGCGATATCAACCGGGTTGCCACGGTCGTTGAAGGTCACCGTCCCGGAATCGGGCGTCAGCGCCTTCATGATCATCTTGCTGGTGGTGGTCTTGCCACAGCCCGATTCGCCGACCAGGCCCAGGCATTCGCCCCGTTTCACGTCGAAGCTGATGGCGTCAACCGCCAGGTGTTCGGTCGAGCCGCGCGCCATGAACCCCTTGTTGCGGGTCGAGAAGGTCTTTGTCAGGTGATCGATGGTCAAAAGACGGTCGTCGGCGCCGTCAGGCCAGGGCTCGCGCTCAGGACGGGTCAGAGCGTCGCGGTCGTGCTTGACCTCGCGCAGTGGCACCAGCCGTTCGCCCGGCTTCATGTTGAAGCGCGGCACGGCGGCCAGAAGGCCCTTCAGATAAGGATGGCGCGGGTCCCAGAAGATGTCGTCCAGGCTGCCCTGCTCCATGATGCGGCCGTGGTACATCACCACCACATCCTCGGCCACGTTGGCCACCACGCCGAGATCGTGGGTGATCATCAGCACGGCCATGCCCAGTTCCGACTGTAGATCGGCAATCAGCTTCAGAATCTGAGCCTGGATCGTCACGTCTAGCGCTGTGGTGGGTTCGTCGGCGATCAGCAGGCTGGGGTGACAGACTAGCGCCATGGCGATCATGGCGCGCTGGCGCAGGCCACCCGAAAGCTCAAAAGGGTATGAGCGAAAGGCCTTTTCCGGATCGGGGAATCCAACCAGCCGCAGCATGTCGACCGTCAGCTCCTTGGCTTCGGGCTTGCTGCAGTCCCGATGCAGAAAGAGTGCTTCGCTGACCTGGTCGCCCACCGTGTGCAGCGGCGAGAGCGAGGTCATCGGTTCCTGGAAGATGATCGAGACTTGGCCGCCGCGAATCGAACGCATGCGCTTGCCGTCGGCCGGCAGCGCGGCGATGTCGATCGGGTCGGAGCCCGGATCGGCGGGATCGTGCAGAAGGATCTGGCCGCCGGTGATCTCCGCACTCTGCGGCAGAATGCGCATAATCGACTGGGAGATAACCGTCTTGCCGGACCCTGATTCGCCCACAAGGGCCAGGGTACGGCCCGCCGGAATCGAAAAGCTGATACCCTTGACCGCCTCGACGGCACCGTCGCCGACAAGGAACTGAACCCTGAGGTCACGGATGTCGACGAGTGGTGTCACAGATGATCGTCCGGAAGTGTGCCTGCGCCGGCGGTGAAGCCCATGGCGTCGAGATTGGCCAGTGTGGTTTCGTTGAGCTGCAGGTTGTTGCCCAGCGCAGCCCGAAAGGCGGTATCGACAATGGCGTCGAAGCCGTCAAGCGACGAGTCCAGAGCAATCGACCCCTCTGGTCCTTTCAACTTCAACTCCATCCACCCCTTCGACGCGGCAAAATCGGACCGGTTGTCGGTCCGCCGACGGGCAGAATAGAAAGCAAGTTTCATTCCGTTCAACGCGTCCCAGCGAATGGCACGGCTCATCGGCCCAATGGTCCGAAGGCCCTGAGCCGATAGTTCCACTTCCGTCATGTGTCGCAACAGCGTGCGCAGGCCGAAGAGAGTGAAGACCGCCCCGACAATGGCAAAGATGCAAACCATCACCGGCACCACCTCAATCAGCACAAGCGGGGTAAAACACAGGAATGCGCCGCCCACAGCGCGGACATAATCCCACTGCAGGGTCTTGAGGTCGTAACGGAAGTCGTGGGTCTGGGTCACGTCACTGCCGGTTTCGTTTCAAACACGTGGGACGCATCAAGCCACCGCGCCACCCCATGATCGCGCACGAAAGCGACGAACCTGTCAACAAATCCATCGCAATCGGCATCATGAACCCTGTGATGGGTCATCAGGCCTGTCGGCTCGTCGGGATCCACAGTGCCCATTCGCCGTTGGCAGAGGTGGTCCAGGGCGGCCGCAAGACAGGGACCGTCGCCGACAAAGCAGCGACCTTTCTTCCAGTTCACGATGTCGATGTGGACGTTGGCCAGCGCCAATCCGTGTTCCATCGAAGCAGGCCGCGGCCCCAGGGTTGATAGCCCCCTGAGGCCAAGAGCGGGCAGCAGGGTCGTGATCTCGGCGTCGATCCTGTTCCAGGGCGGCACCATCACGGGCAGGAATGAAAAACCCAGGTCAGCCGCGAGCCGGTCGCGGCTCGAATCGATCAACGTTGCGAGATCGACCTTCAGGGCGTCACGGCATAGCTCGACCTTGCGCCGCTCCGTGGTGGTCCGGTCCGTGTGGTTCACGCCGTGCTGCAGCGCCCAGGAGCCAGGATCGCCGCCGATCGCCTTGACGCTTCTCGGCGTCAGCCAGCCCGGCACGACCGCCAGGGCCAGGGGTACGTCCAGCGTTCTCCGCTGGTCGAGAAACGGCTCGAGGCATCCGTCGTCGGGGCCGGCGTCGTCATCGCGCCACCAGAAGGTGGCGGTGCGTCCGGCTTCGCCCCAGCGGTCGAGTTCGTCGGCGAGATCTTTCCAGTCAGTCATGGCCTGCCCATTGTGCCAGACACCGGGCGCTGTGACGCACGCCATCCAGATTGATCTCTCCTGCATCGAGGCGGGGCCGGTCCAGAGCACGGTCGACGGCTGCGGCAAGATTCTCGGGCGTCAACTCGTCCTCTTCGATGATCTCCACCATGTCCCGCTGCGCCAGCTTCCGGGTCCGTTCGGTCTGTTCGGTCTCGCCCTCTCCGGCGAAGGGCACGATCACGGCCCGGGCGGAGGCCTGAACAAGATCGATCACCGTGTTGTAGCCGCCCTGAGATACGGAGACCGCACAGTTGGCCAGCAGCTCGGGAAAATCCGGACGATTGGGTTCGACGATCAGACCCTCGGCGCGTGTGTCGAGGGCCTCGCTCAACGACGGGTCACCGGTCAGCATCCGCCACGTCAGACCACCGGCCTGCTCCGCGAGGCCCCGCGCGGCGATGGCCGTGCTCAACAGTTCAGCGCCCACGGCACCGCCACCCGCCGAGACGATGACCTCTCCGGACCCGGCGGTTCCCTGATGCGTCGCCGGCGCGGAGGCGATGTAACCGGTATGAATGACCCGGTCACCCAGGGCCTTAGCCAGAGGGAAGGTATCAGAAAAGCTGATCAGGTCCGGATCGCCGTGGACAAGAACGTGGTCGTAATGGTCCAGGGCCACCGCCAGCATCTCGTCGTAACGCTCGGGTTTCGACGCGCGCTGCAGAATATCGCGCACCGAGCAGACGACCACTGGACGAGGCTCAGACCTGGTGGCCGCCTCAATCAAGGTCAGGGCTTCGCGGCGAAGCTGGCGCCGTCCGAAGGGATAAGTCTCGGTCACCACGACACCGGGCCGCAGGGTGGTTGCAAGCTCTTCGAGGACGTTTTCGCGTTCGTCCCACAACCGATCACCGACAGGGGCGCCATTGTCATCGACAAGGCAGGAGAAGCCGGCGGCCGACGCGTGAATCGCAGGAAGCTGAACCAGCCTGGCAGCGCCGCTCTCGAGATGGCTGAGCGGCATGCCGCCCGAAGCGATGACGGTCTCGACGCCCTGGTCAGAAAGGGCGCGGGCGATCGCCGCCGTGCGCCGCAGATGCCCGCTTCCCAGCAGATGTTGAACCCAGAAGAGAACCGGCGCACTCATGACGACGGTACCAGCGACAGCAGGGCGGGATCCTCCAGTTCGGGTGTGCCGTCGGCGGACAGGGTCAGCATCAGAACCGCGTCGCGCTCAAGTTTGAGGGGCTGGGGCGAGGTGAAGTCCCAGCCTGTCGCCAGGCCCAGGGCGGCACGCATGACACCGCGATGGGTGATGGCCACCGTGGGCTCTCCGGCGTGTGCTGTGTCGCGCAGAAACGCGGCCAGACGGGACTGAAGTTCCCGCGGGCTCTCGCCGTCATCGGGTCGGAAATCGAGGCCGGCGGCTTCGTTGTCGGCCATGGCGTCGCCGTGACGGCTGCGCAGGTCATCGAGGGTTGAACCCACCCAGGCGCCCCAGTCCATCTCGGCCAGTCGCGCGTCAACCGGACAATCGGAGTGGTCGAGCAATGCGGCGGTTGTCGTGGTCCGGCTCAGGGGGCTCGTGATCCAGCGCCAGGTATCGAGCGGCGCAGGAACCTGCCAGCCGGCCACCATCGCGCGGCCGTCTTCAGATAGCATGGTGTCGTGCCGGCCCTGGATGCGGCCGGCCTCGTTCCAGTCGGTCGGCGCGTGGCGGATCATGGCGAGCCGGGTCATCGCGCCCGCCTCGCCGTGTCGAGTGCCTGGTCCAGAACCGCACAGGCGGCGTCCAGGCTGTGTTTGCGGCTGACACGGTCGGCAGCGGCAGCCCCCATGGCCGCCAGCCTCTGTGGATCCGCCAGCAGGTCGGTCAAGGCTCTAATGATAGCGCCGGCATCTCCGACCGGCGTCAGCAACCCAGTGCGCCGGTTCTCCACCACGTCGGGCACGCCGCGCGTATCTCCGGCGATCACCGGCAGCCCTGCGGCCTGGGCGGCCAGGATTGCCATGCCATAGGCCTCGTTGACAGCCGGCCAGACAAAGAGATCACAGCCCGCCAACAGGCCGGGCAGCGATCGTGGCGAGACGCGACCGGCGAAACAGGCCCGCTCCCCGAAGAGTGCTTCGACCTCGTTGCAGCAGGGGCCGTCGCCTACGATCAGAAGCTGCAAGGCGTCGTTGTCGATCCCGGCCATGGCCTCGGCCAGGACCTGATAGGACGCCATCTTGTCGCCCTCGCGCATCATGGCGACGGTCACGGCCACTGGTCGTTCGGGATCGAGCCCATAGCGGTCCGCCAGGTTGCGTCGTGCCGCGGCGCGTGACCGTCGGTAAGGGCCGGTATCGATAAACGGGGGAATAGGGAACACACGCTCGGCCGGAACGCCGGCGTCGAGCAGACCCGACCTGTCGTCGCCGGTCATCGGCAGCAGGGCATCGGCACGGGCCAGGGCGGCGAGCGAACGGGCAAACCCGTCGGCCCAGGCGCCGTGCCGCTGTTTTCGCGAGATCGATGGCTCGGCCACGACATAGGGCAGGTTGAGCGCCGTGGCGACATGCGGGCCCAGATGGTCCGGCGCCTTGTGATAGAGGTGATAGGTGAACCAGAGGTCGGGCCGGTCGTTGCGCCAGGTCTCGCACAGGCGCCGGGCTTCGGCAGAACCTTTGTCGGCAAGCCGCTTCTGACGCGCTGCATCGCCGCGGTCCCAGCTCCGCAGCGTTGAGGCCAGCGTGACCTCGTGGCCAGCGTGCCGGAGAGCCGTCATCAGCAGCTGCGCGACTGTCCGGTCGCCGGACGGCACGCGATGGCTGGGCGCTTTCATGGGCGCATAAAAGGCGATCTTCATCGACCGTCAGAGTCCGAAGCGGGTTGCCAGGTCTTCTATGCAGGTTTCCATCGAAAAGGTCGAACGCACGTGCGCTTCTCCGGCCGTGCCAAGCCGCTGCCGCCATTCGGGATCGGTGATCAGGGCATGGAGTGCGTCAGCCAGCGAGGCCGGATCACCGGGCTCGGCAAGCAGGCCGTTCACGTCCTCTTCGATCAGCTCCGGCACGGCCGAGACCCGTGTCGCGACCACCGGCAGGCCCTGGCTCTGGGCTTCCATCATGACATTGGGCAGGCCGTCGCGGTCGCCGTCCTCGGCAATCTTCGACGCCAGAACGAAAAGATCGCTGCCGCGATAGGCCTCCAGCACCACCGTCTGGGGCTGGGCGCCGTGCCAGGTGATCCTCTGCTCAATCCCGGCGTCCTTTGCCGCCTGTTTGAGCCGTTCTCGTTCGGGTCCGCCGCCGATATGATCGAGCGTCCAGTGAAGGTCGGCGGGCAGTCTCGCCAAAGCGGCGACCAGATCGTCATACCCCTTTTTGGGCACGGCGCGTCCGACCGAGACCAGACGCACAGGGTCGGCGCTCTTGCTGCCGTCGCGCCGGTCCGGGCGCTGGGGGCCGGCCGGCCAGCGTGCGAGATCAAGCCCGTGATAGACCAGCGCCACGTTTTCACGGGGGGACAGTGCGCTCAGATGATCGCGGTTCGTGGCGGTGCAGGTCACGACCCAGCCGCAGTCCGTGAGCTTCTCGGCCAGCTCCCAGTCGGGCGAGGTGTAGATGTCCTTGGCGTGCGCTGAGCCGGTCCAGCCGAGACCCGTTATCATTGCGGCATAGCGCGCCACCGAGGACGGGGTGTGCAGGAAATGCGCATGGAGGTGGCGCACCTGCGGCGCGGTTTCGGTCGCTAACACGCAGGCCTGACCGAAACGGCGGATGCGGTTGCGTGTCCGGTCACGCCTGAAATCGGCGCGCCACTGACGCCAGGCTTTGTGGTAACCGGGCAGTCGCCGTGCTTTGCGCCAGGCGCGGAACACGCGGGCCGGTTCCTGATGCAGATACTCCGGCAGATAGGTGACCGGCGCGGAAATCTCAGCGTGGACCGGATGGGTCGTCGTGTCGGTCGGGTGGCGCAACGAGACGATATCGATGCCCAACCCGCGCCGTTCCAGGGCTAGAATTTCCTGAGCAATAAACGTTTCCGACAGACGCGGATAACCCTTCAGGACAAAGGCGACACGCTCCGTGTCGGGCGTTGGCATGCGGCTCAGGTGGCCCGCCGCCGGCTGTCGGCAGAGGTCACCGTCAGCTTGTCCTGACGTGCAACCTGCGGCAGGCTGGTGCCATAGCGGCCTTCGGCCAGATGCATCGCGACCAGGCGGTTCACGTTCTCCAGTCCGTCGAGCAGTCCCGGCACGACGACCTGGCTGGGCCGGCGCTGTTGGGTGAGCTGACGGATCGCGGTTGCCATGGCTTCGGGCTTTTCGGCCATGTCTTCGGTCAGCATCGACACAAGGCCCAGCTCCTGGGCGCGGCTGGCGCGGATGAGCTGTTCACGGCGCGGCACCTGGCGTGGTACGATCAGGGCCGGTTTGTCGAACGACAGAATCTCGCAGAACGTGTTGTAGCCGCCCATGGCCAAGACCCCGGACGCCTTTTCCATCAGGGTTTCGAGATGAGCGTCGAAGGTGATGGCGGTGACATTGTCGAGCAGATCGACACGATCCTGGAACTCGGCCTTCATCTCCGGCTGCATGAAGGGGCCGAACACGACCAGTGCCGGAATCTCCGGTGCACGCCGGGACTCGTAGGCCTTCAAGACCCAGTCGACCAGGAGATCGCCATCACCGCCGCCGCCGGTCGTGACCAGGATGAAGGGTTCTTCGATGCTGTCGCGCAGGCCGATGTCGGGCAGAGCCTGAGGCACGGAGCGTTCAAGATAGCCGGTGTAGACCATCTTGCGGCGGACCGACTGCGGGACCTCGATTTCTTCAAGCGGGTCGTGGATCTGCGGCAGGCCGTAGACCCAGATTTCGTCATAAAGGTCGCGCAGGGCCGGCACCGCCTTCTTGCGCCGCCATTCGGCCTCCAGCAGGGCGGGGTCGTCCATCACGTCGCGCAGCCCCAGAATCACGCGGGTGCCGCGTTCCTTCAGCATGTCGATTGTTTCACGCACTTCGCCACGCAGACCGAGCGGCTCCTTGTCGACCAGGAAGATGTCGGGATCGAAGATATCGGCGGTGTGCTTCATGATCGATTCGCGCATCGCCATGGTCTGCTCGGTGTCTAGCAGCAGATTGAGCGAGGTGTATTCGCCGTTCCTGAGCTTGATCACGCCGGGCACACGAACAAAGTCCACCCGGGCGCGGAAATCGAAGCTGCCGATGATCGGCGAGCCCGATAGGATCAGGACCGTCAGGTTGTCGGTATCGCCCACCATGGCATGCGCAATGGCACGGCAGCGGCGCAGATGACCGAGACCGAAACTGTCATGGCTATAGATGAGCACGCGCGGACGCGCCGTTTTCGATGTCATGAGAGCACCAGCCAATTCTCCCTGGACCGGCGCGGGACTATGGCATAACGGCGAGAACAGAGAAAGTTTGTCGTTTTCGAGCATTTCACGGATGCTGGAGCGGCACCATACGTTCAACACGCCGTGACCTGTCTGGCGTAAGGCTGGCGGCTTCCGGGACGTGGAGTGCACCGTTCCCCTTGCGGGAAAAAGATGCTTAAAGTTTGCTGGGGTCGTGGGGGCGCTGACGTTCGTCATGGAACGTACTGTTTACAAGTTCATCTTCCGGTACTCGAAGCGGGAGCAGATTTTCATTCTGCTCTTCACCGTGCTGTCGTTGCCGTTTTATTACGTTTCGCTCGATGTGCCGAAGCTCATCGTCAACAACGTGCTGAGCGAGGCTGCGTCGGAAGCGGAACTTTCTGTCCCTGGAGTCGATCTCAACGCCATGACGGGTGAGGTCGACACCCGGGTGTTCACGGTTCTGGGTTTCGAAGTCACGGAGATGGAGCGTCTTGCACTCCTGTCCGTTTATTGCGCGATGTTCCTCGGCCTTGTCCTGATCAACGGCGGCTTCAAGTATTTTATCAACGTTTACAAGGGGTTGATGGGCGAACGCATGCTCCGAAGGCTGCGTTATCAGCTCTACAGCCGGATCATGCGTTTCCCCCTGCCCCATTTCCGGCGGGTCAGTTCGGGCGAGCTCATTCCCATGGTGACCCAGGAGGTCGAGCCGCTGGGCGGTTTCATCGGTGATGCCCTGGCGCTGCCGATGTATCAGGGCGGCCTTCTGATCACGGCCCTGGTCTTTATCTTCATGCAGGACCCCTGGATGGGCCTCGCGTCGATCTCTCTTTACCCGATGCAGGGTTACATCATTCCGAAGCTGCAGCGGCGTGTGAACCTGCTTGGCAAGGAGCGGGTCAAGGAGGTCCGCAAAGTCTCTGAACGGATCGCCGAGACGGTTCAGGGCGCTGAGGAGATGCACGCCAACGGCATGGCGCGCTGGGAGCTCGCGGAGTTCACATCGCGCATGGGTCGCATCTTCGACATCCGCTTCCAAGTCTACCGCAAGAAGTTCTTCATCAAGTTCCTGAACAACTTCCTGGCCCAGCTCACACCCTTCTTTTTTTATGCCATCGGCGGTTATTTTGTGATCCAGGGTTCGCTCTCGCTTGGTGGGTTGGTGGCCGTTCTGGCTGCCTACAAGGACCTCCAGCCACCCTGGAAGGAGCTGTTGAACCACTACCAGATCCGGGAAGACGCCAAGATCAAGTACGATCAGGTCGTCACACAGTTCGCACCGGCGGGCATGCGCGAGGACGAAATGGTTGCGGGCGAGGCCGACGTGCCACGCTTCGAAGGCCAGATCACCGCCACTAATGTCCGCTACGAAGAAGATGGCGAAACCCTGATCGACGGCTTCAATCTTGAGATGGGCCTCGACCAGCATGTTGCGATCGTGGGTGACGCGATCAGCGGCAAGGATCGCGCAGCCATGCTGGTCGCGCGGCTTATGGATGTCTCGGCCGGCAAGTTCGCGTATGGCGGCGTGGCGGGCGAGACGCTGCCAGAGAGTGTGTCGGGTCGACGCATCGGTTATGTCGGGCCTGCCACCAGCCTGTTTTCGGCCTCGTTGATGGAGAATCTGCTCTACGGCCTGCGTCAGACACCGCAGGCGGCGCGCGATCCGGCCGACGAGGCGGAGAAACGGGCGCTGGCGAGCCAGGCTGACGAATCGCTGCGGACCGCCAACAGCCCCGATGATGTTTTTGCGGACTGGGTTGATCTGAGCCAGGCGGGTGTGGAAACCCGCAAGGAACTGATCACTGCCGTGCGCCATGCCCTGAGTGTCGCCGACATGGAAGACGACGTCTATCAGCTCGGATTGCGCGGCAGGCTCGATCCCGACGCCCGCCCCGATGCCGCGGCCAGGCTTCTGGAGGCGCGCCGTATGCTTGAAACGCGGCTGCGCGAAGACGCTTACAACGGCCTTGTTGAGCCTTTTGAGCGCACGGCTTACAACACCAACGCCACGGTGGGCGAGAATCTGCTGTTCGGCACGCCGGTTGGCGAGGCCTTCGACCTCGAACGGCTGCCCGAGAACGAGTACGTCATGGAGACGCTGGCCAAGGTCGAACTGGTCGATGAGTTTCTGAAGACCGGCCATGAGGTGGCCCAGACCATGGTCGAGCTCTTCGCCGACCTGCCGCCCGATCACGAGTTCTTTGCCCAGTTCTCTTTCATCTCGTTCGACGATTTGCCGGACTATCAGGCGATCCTGCGCAAGGTCGCTCACGACGGGCTCGAGGAGCTCGACCAGGCCGAACGCCTGCTGTTTCTGTCCCTGCCCTTCAAGCTTGCACCGGCCCGCCATCGTCTGGGTCTGATCGACAACCGTATGCAGGTGAAGCTGCTTGAAGCACGCCGTGCCTTTGCCGAAAACCTGCCTGAGGACCTGCAGGGTTCGGTCGAGTTCTTCGACCGTGACAGCTACAACGCGGCCTCCTCGCTGCAGGACAACATCCTGTTCGGCAAGCTCGCCTACGGCCGTGCGCAGGCACAGGCGAAAATCGGCACCCTGCTTTCTGAGGTCGTCGAGGAGATGGACCTGCGCTCGGTGGTTGTAGAGGTCGGGCTCGATTTCAAGGTCGGGATCGGTGGCGCCCGGCTGTCCCCGGCTCAACGGCAGAAGACCGCCATTGCGCGCGCCGTTCTGAAACATCCGCAGATCATGGTCTTGTCGGAAGCGACCGCTGCGCTGGATGGAACGTCGCAAGCCACCATATTGAAGAATGTGCTTGAAGAGTTCGAAGGCCGATCCGTGGTCTGGGCGATGCACCGTCCCAGCCAGGCTGAAGCCTTCGATCAGGTTGTGATCCTCTCGTCCGGCAAGGTTGCCGGAAAAGGATCTTACGAAGAATTGATGTCCGGCCAGTCGGTGCTCGCCGATCTGGTTGCGGCAGAATAAGCCGAGAGGCGAGGGAGAGGCAGCGATGAGTCTGCAACAGGATGTCGATCTTCTGCGCAACATTCCGTTGTTCGCAAAGATCGAACCCAGCAAGTTGAAGCTTCTGGCCTTCACGGCTGAACGGCTCACCTTCAGCCAGGGTGACGTGCTTTGCCGCCAGGGTGACGAGGGCGATTCCGCCTACATCATCATTGACGGCGAGGCGGATGTTCTGGTCAACACCGACGCGGTCGAGGTCACGGTCGCCACGCTCAAGACCAACGATTTTCTTGGTGAAACAGCCATTCTCTGCGATGTGCCCCGAACCGCCACGGTGCAGGCTAAGACCGATCTTGAAGCTCTGATGATTTCCAAGGACCTCTTTTTCCAGCTCATTTACCAGTTCCCCTCGATGTCGATCGAAATCATGCGCGAACTGGCCAGCCGCGTGGAACGTACCACCGCACAACTTCGTGAAGCCGTCTCACAGCGGCCCGTGGAACCACGCAACTGACCGCGCGTTCGGTCCCGACATGAGTAGGCTCGACAGCGTCATCCGGCGCCTGGAGGCGCAGCGCGCCTGTCTGGGTTGTGCCGCCAGGCTGATCGACGGTCATCCGGGTCCTGTGCTCGAACTCGGTCTGGGCAACGGTCGGACGTACGACCACCTGCGTGAGATCTTGCCGGAGCGGGAGATCTACTGCTTCGACCGGCAGATCGCCGCCCATCCCGACTGCATACCCGATGATGAGCACATGTTTCTGGGCGATCTCTCCGAAACCTTGCCTCTGGCCACCGCTCGTCTGGGGACCACGGTGATGCTTGCCCATGTCGACATTGGCTCAGGAGACAAAGAGCCCTCGCTCGCCCTGGGCCGATGGCTTGCCGAAGTCCTGCCCGGGCTTTTGGCGCCGGGTGCGGTCGTTGTGAGCGATCAGCCGGTGCCGCATGCAGGCTGGCGTCTGCTCGACCTGCCCGATGGTGTGGCACAAGGTCGTTACCACATGCAGCAGGTGTGACAGCGGTCACGTCTTCAAGTTAGGATCACGCCCGATACTGACGCAGAAGCCCGAGCGCGCGAGGAGGGGCTGATGGCGATGCATGGTTTGTCAGGCACGGTACAGCCGCGTTTTGATCGCGGCGTTCTTGAGGCCCTGATCGAGATGATCGGACCCGACAGCGTACGCGACTTTCTTAACGAGTTCGGCGATCTCGTACGCACGCAACATGACGCGATCCGTGCGGCCTTCGACGCCGGAGATTTTGATGTGCTCTATCGCGAAGCTCACAACCTCGTGTCGACCGCCGGCAATCTCGGTATCAAGCGGACCTCCGCCCTGGCCGATGTGGTGCAGAATGAGGCTCGCGCTGGCGAGGTCGCCGGCCTTGTATCCTCTGTGGAAGCTCTGCTGGTCGAGCTGGAGGCAGCAATCGCAGCGCTGCCCGGGATCATTGCACAGGACGCCAGCGTCGCCTGATCGGCCGCGTTCCGAAGGTGCTAGGTCCGCCGTTTTTCGACGGCATCCCAGAACAGACCCTCGAGCTTCACACCGTCGAAGCGGTTGATTTCCTGAATCCCCGTCGGCGAGGTCACGTTGATCTCGGTCAGCCAGTCTCCGATCACGTCGATGCCCACCAGGATCATTCCGCGGCGATGAAGTTCGGGCCCAATCGTGGCGCAGATCTCTTGTTCCCGCTTGGTCAGGGTCGACGACACCGGGCGTCCGCCGACATGCATGTTCGACCGGGATTCGCCGGCGGCAGGAATGCGGTTGATCGCGCCCACCGGCTTACCGTCGATCAGGATGATGCGTTTGTCGCCTTCACGAACTTCAGGAACGTACCTCTGCACGATCGCTGGTTCGCGAAACATCTGTTCGAACATTTCCAGCAGTGAGGCGAGGTTCTCGTCGCCCGGTGTGATGTGAAACACGCCGGCACCGCCATTACCGTAGAGCGGTTTGACGATAATGTCCTGATGTTCGTCGCGAAAGTCGCGGATCGCCTGGGCCGATGAGGTGATCAGCGTTGGCGGCATCAGGCCCTCGAAGCCTGTAACGAACAGCTTTTCCGGCGCGTTGCGCACCTCGGCCGGATCGTTCACCACCAGCGTCTTGGGGTGAATCTTCTCAAGCAGGTGGGTCGCGGTGATGTAGGACATGTCGAACGGCGGGTCCTGGCGCATCAGCACCACGTCCATCTCCGAGAGGTCCGTCAGGGCAACGCTGCCCAGCGTGACATGATCGCCGTGCTTGCGCCGCAGGTACATGGGCCGGATGTAGGCCAGCACCTTGCCGTCACGGAAGATGAGATCGCGCGGCTCGTAGAAAAACACGGTATGGCCGCGCTCCTGGGCTTCCAGAGCCAGAACGAAGGTGGTGTCGGCATCGATATCGATGGCGTGGACCGGGTCCATCTGAACGGCAACGGATAACGTCATGACTGGGATCTCTGTGCAGGAAACTGAGTTGCGGTGTCGGGCCGCACACCCTGCTTAAAACAGAAGAGCCTCTCAGGGAACCGGGGTCATGGCGGTCGTGTCATACTTTGCCGGACGCCAGACGTTCACACTGGTTCGGAGGACTACAATCATGATCGACATTCAACGAGTACAGGGCGGTGCCCAGGGCCGCAGTGCGGGATCATCCTGCAATGGCTTCGCCTGGGCCGTGGCCACATCCGACGACGATGTTGCCGACATTCATACCCAGACCGTGAACGCGCTGGCTGATATCGATCGCATCCTGGTCGCTCTCGGAACCGACAAGACACGGCTCGTCAACGCCACGGTCTACATCACAAGAATGCAAGACAAGGCCGAGATGGACCGGGCCTGGTGCGCCTGGATCGGGGATGACCCGGCGCACTGGCCCCAGCGCGCCTGTGTCGAAACGGGGCTGGCCGGCGACAATCTTGTCGAGATAGTCGTCATCGCGACTTGACCGGCCTAGAGGCGATCGCTTGCCGCTATGCGGCCTTCACACGGACGTGGCTGATGACTTCTTTCACGCCCGAGATTGTCCGCGCATGGTCGACGACACGCTCGAGCTCGGCCTGATCCTGGGCGATTCCGGTCAGATAGACGATCCCACCCACGGTCTCGACGTTGAAGTTGATCGAGTTGATCTCGCTGTCGAACAGCAGATCCGCACGCAGTTCGTTGGAGATACGTACGTCGGTCAGATAACTCTCGATGCCGCCGGTGTCGGTTACCTGCAGTTCGTTGATGATCTCCTGCACGCTTTCGGCCTGCCAGGCGATCCGCACGGCGTCGACCCGGTCGTCAGGGCTCGGCACCTTGCCGGTGAGCAGGACCCGGCCCTCGGTCACGTCGATCGAAACGTCTTGGAACAGGCGCTCGCTGTAGGAAAACAGCGCTTCGCTGATCTCCAGCTTGATAGTCAGGTCGTCGACCTGTTCGCCCAGGGTTCGTTCCTCGGCAACGGCGATGGCGCCGCTCGCTACGGCCCCCACGGCAAGGCTCACGCAGCCGCTCAGCGAGGACGCGGCAGCAACGGCGAGGGCGATGACAGCGAAGAATCGGGAGGTCATGCATCGGTCTCCGGACATGAGGATGTCTATATCTATATATTGGAGCCTGCTGGTTATTGGATACAAGAAAAGCGGCAGATTTGTGGTCAAGTCGAGCCGGTTTCACGTCCCGGTACGGCAAAACCCGACGTTAACGGCCTCCAGGCATCCTGTGTCTGACGTGGCCACTGATCCTCCGTCACCTCAATCAGGTCATAACGGCGGTCGAGGCTGGCAAGCTTGGGATGGCGCGAGATATAGCTTTCCAGCGCCTCGCTGATTCGGCGCCACTGTTTGTCTGTGACCGGTCGGTCCGTTCTGGTCCGGCGTGCCTTGACCTCCAAGGCCACGACAATCCTGCCCCGGCGCATGACGAGGTCGATCTCTCCGACCGGGGTCCGGTAGCGGCGCTCCAGAAGGCGGTAACCCATGAGCCGCATGGCAAAAAGCGCCAGACCCTCGGCGCGGCGGCCCCACAGTTCGGCCTTTTGACGTTCATCCATGGCCATAATGCTTCTCAATTCTGCCAACTTCTCCGATCATAAGAGCAATCAGACAACGCGGCCACGCGGAGAAGAACACGCCATGCGTCCGATCGACGTCCGTTCCGTTTTCATGGGACCTCTCAGCCTTGTCATCCTTGTTGCGGCGCTCAGCCTGTCGGCATGCAAGACCACGCAGCAGAACACCGACGAGGCAGCGGCTGAAGGCGATGGAGGTGAGACACTCGTCGTCGCCGCGGACGAGACCATCGAACCGGCCTTTACCGAGGACCCCGACAGCATCGTGATCGATCCGATCACTGGTCTCGATGAACCTGCCTATGGTGTCGGTGCGCCGTTGGCCAAGCGTGTCGCACTGCTCCTGCCGCTCTCCGGCGCCCGCGCCGGTCTGGGCCACGATCTGCTCGATGCCGCGACATTGGCAATTTTCGATATCGGCAGCGACAAGATGGAACTGGTCGTCGCTGACACCCAAGGCACGGCCGATGGCGCGGCCCAGGCGATTCACCAGGTCCTCGCGGCCGAACCCGATCTTGTTGTCGGCCCACTCTTTGCCCATGGCGTGCGTGCCGCCGCGCCGATCGCGCAGCAGGCCGGGATCAACATGATCGCGCTGTCGTCCGACCTCACGGTGGCGCAGCAGGGCGTCTATGTCCTCGGCCTTGCGCCGGAAGATCAGATCCATCGCGTCGTCGCCCATGCCGCGAACCAGGGTCACCTGCGTTTTGCCGTTTTGGCACCGCAGTCGATCTATGGCCAGCGGATGGCGGTGGCCATGGAAGAGGCGGTCGCGCGATACGGCGGCCAGGTCACCGCCCATGCCTTCTACAATCCCGACGGGCTCGACATCGCCGACGCCGTGCAGGAACTCACCGCCTATCCCACGAGGCAGGCCGATCTCGAGGCCCAGATCGCTGAGCTCCGCCAGCGTGGCGACGAGATTTCACTCGCGGCGATCGAACGGCTCGAAGACACCGAAGCGGTTGGCGTCCGTGCTTTCGATGCTCTTCTGGTTCCTGAGTCCGGCACGCTGTTGCGCCAACTCGCCGGCTACCTCGGCTACTACGACGTCAATCCGGCACAGACGCGTCTGTTGGGCTTGGCAAGCTGGAATGATCCGACGCTGATCCGGGAACCCGTCATGAATGGCGCCTGGTTCACCTCGACACCGGACACCAGCCGTGACTGGTTTGCCGATCGGTTTGTCGGCGCCTATGACAGCGAACCCATCCGCCTTGCGACGCTCGCCTATGACGCTATGGCGCTCGCTGCGGCGCTCACCAGTACGGGAAGCGGTGGGGATTTCAGCGAACGCGCCATCACCGACTGGCGCGGCTTCGTCGGTGTTGACGGGCTCTTCCGCTTTGAAGACGACGGCAAGCCTGAACGGGGTCTGGCCGTGATGGAGATCTCGGCAAACGGAGTCATCGTCGTTGATCCCGCTCCGACCGCGTTCGACACACCGGCCGTTTCCATGCTTGTCGCACCCTGAACACTACGTTGACCTGCCGGGACAGTCCGGTGACTTCCCGATTGCTCGATCCTCGGGCTCGTCATGGTGTCAACTCGTTGATCCAGGCTATGGCTCCATTGATGTCGGGAGTGACAGGGCCGTCCGGCACGGGCGGGCGGCGCAGCATGATGACCGGGATGCCCAGTTCGCGCGCGGCGATGATCTTGGCATGCGTCGCTTCGCCGCCGCTGGCTTTGGTCACCAGCGTGTCAATCCGTCCGTCTTTCAGCAGCGCAAGTTCATCGTCGATGGAAAAGGGTCCGCGTGCCAGCACTACATCAGCGCTCGGCAGGGAAAGGGGGGGCAACGGCGGTTCGATCATGCGCACGATGAATCGGATGCCCGTGAGTCCGGCAAACGCCGCGAGATCACGGCGGCCCAGGGTGAGCAGGACACGTTGGTCTCCGCGTCGGGCGATTTCAGTCGCTGCGCCGTCCGCACTCTCAACATCGATCCAGCGGTCGTCGTCGTGTCGAGGCCAGAGGGGCCGCACCAGTTTGATACGCGGTACACCGGTGCGAGCTGCGGCGTCTCTGGCGTGAACCGCCATGACTGCCGCGAAGGGATGGGTCGCATCGACCAGAACATCGATGGCCTGGTCTCTGACGTACTGTTCCAGGCCCGCGGCTCCGCCGAACCCGCCACGGCGAACTGCACCCGGCCCCGTCACCGGCGCCGATGTCACACCCGCGAGTGAGGTGGTGACGTCGATGTCGGGCCGGTCGGAGTGGAGGCGTTGGGCCAACGCGACGGCCTCTGACGTGCCGCCCAGGATGAGCAGGCGTGTCATGCGCCTGCGCGGCCCACGATGGCTCCGGCGCGGTCGATCACGACGATATCAAGATCGATTCCGCCCGACAGGGTCGCCAAGGCGGCCGCCCGAGCCCGGGCGGCTACGGTGTCAGCGAGCGGCAGATCGTGTTCGCGGGCGAGAACAAGCACTTCTCCGGCCGTGTTGGCCTTGACCATGCGTGCGCAGAGGCCGGCGTCTGCGCCGATGTCACTCGCCAGCGCGGCCAGGGCGGCGTGATCGACCTGACTGCGCGAGGAATGGAGGTCCATCGCGCCCTGGCCCAGCTTCACCAGCTTGCCGAAGCCGCCTGCGATGGTGACACGCGGGACCGGATGGCGGCGCAGGGATTTCAGCATGCCGCCGGCAAAATCGCCCATGTCGAGTAGGGCGCTGGTGGGAAGGTCATAGAGCTTGCGCACCGTCTCTTCGGAGGTCCGCCCAGTAGCACCGGCGACATGGTCGATCCCGGTCGCCCGGGCCACATCGATGCCGCGATGGATCGAGTGGATCCAGGCCGAACAGGAATAGGGAATGACAACCCCGGTGGTTCCCAGAACCGAAAGGCCACCCACGATCCCCAGGCGCGGGTTCCAGGTGTCCTGCGCGATGGTTTCGCCGTCGACGATCGCGATTTCGAGGACCACGTCGGATGGCACGTCGAAGCGGTCGGCGAGCTGATGAATCGCCGAGGTCATCATCTCGCGCGGTTTCGGGTTGATCGCCGGCTCACCGGGCGAGATCGGCAGACCGGGTTTGGTGACGGTGCCGACGCCCGGTCCGGCGCGGAACACGACACCACTGCCCGCCTCACCCCGGTGCACCGTGGCGACCACCTCGGCACCATGGGTGACGTCGGGATCGTCTCCGGCATCCTTGATGACCGACGCTGTGGCCTCATTGGCACCCAATGTTTTCCGGGCCAGTTCGAACGAGGGTTCCTGGCCGCCGGGAAGGGTGATTGTAACGGGATCGGGGAAAGCGCCGGTGGCCAACGCCTCAAAGGCGGCGGCCGAACCTGCCATGGCGCAGGCGCCGGTCGTCCAGCCCCGCTTCAGGGGTCCTTCGGGTTTGTTCGCCATGGCCCGTGGTAACGCCACCGTTGTCGCCTGCGGAATGATCGACGTCGTCACATGTAGGATTCGACGTCCGTCTCGTTTATAGGCTCGTGGTGATGGTTACGTCACGACGTTCTCTTCGCCTGCCCCATTTTTCCGACTTCGAGCCGGGCTGGGTCTGGCTGGTCGGCGCGGGCCCGGGTGATCCCGGCCTGCTGACGCTGCTCGCCCATCATGCACTCGGCGAGGCTGATGTCGTGGTTTACGACGCCCTGGTCGACGACAGTATCCTGGAGCTGGCGCGCGATGGTGCCGAGCTGATCTATGCCGGCAAGCGGGGCGGCAAGCCGTCGCCCAAGCAGCCCGACATCTCCCAGCGCCTCGTCTCACTGGCGCGCAGTGGCAAACGCGTGCTGCGCCTGAAGGGCGGTGACCCTCTGGTCTTCGGACGTGGTGGCGAGGAAGCCCTGAGCCTGGTCGATGCCGGCATTCCCTTCCGCATCGTGCCCGGCATCACTGCCGGGATTGGTGGGCTGGCCTATGCCGGGATCCCGGCGACCCATCGCGACACCAACCACACGGTCACCTTCATCACTGGTCACATGGCGGGTGGTGATATGACTGACGGCATCGACTGGCGCTCCGTCGCGGGTTTCGGCCAGTCGGTTGTGATTTATATGGCGCTGAAGCATCTCCGGGCGATCACCGGTGAGCTGCTGGCCGGCGGCATGGCGGCTTCCACGCCAGTGGCGATCGTCAGTCGTGCGGCGACGGCCCACCAGCGTGTGCTCGAGACGGAGCTGGGCGCGGCGGCCGACGATGCCGAGGCGGCAGCCATCGAAGCGCCGGCCATCGTGGCCGTTGGTCAGGTTGTGCGTCTGCGCGCTGGTCTGGACTGGATGGGTGCAATGGAAGGCCGCCTGCTGGATTCGAACCCGCTGGGACACGACACAGAACGCGACGTGGGCTGAGGCTATGGCAAGGGGGCTCCTGATCGCGGCACCGTCGAGCGACAGCGGCAAGACGGTTCTGACCCTGGCGCTGTTGCGCGCCTTCGCCAACCGCGGTGATGCTGTCTCCTCCTTCAAGGTCGGTCCTGACTATATCGATCCGGCCTTTCACAGCGCGGCCACGGGTCGGCCTTGCCGCAATCTCGATCTCTGGGCAATGCGTAAGGAGACGTTCGGTGCGACGGCCCGCGACGTCGTCGCACAGAGCGACCTCGTAATCGGCGAGGGGGTGATGGGCCTGTTCGACGGCAATCTCGAGGGTGAGGGATCAACCGCCGACGTGGCTGCCGCGCTCAAACTGCCGGTGGTCCTGGTTTTGGATGTGAAGGGCCAGGGAGCGTCAGTTGCGGCGCTCGTGAAAGGGTTTCGGGATCATCGCGCTGATGTCGATCTGGCCGGTGTGATCCTTAATCGGGTCGGCCGGGACAATCACAGAACCATCCTCGACCGCGCGCTGGAAGGTCTTGTTCCTGTCTTAGGGCATGTTCCGCGCGATGCGGGCCTGGCCTTGCCGGAACGTCATCTGGGCCTGGTCCAGGCATCGGAGCGCCTGGACCTCGAGCAGTTTCTCGATCAGGCCGGGTCCATTGTCGCCCGTTCCGTCGATCTTGATGCTCTGGCCCGGCTGGCGCGCAAACCCGGTCTGGATCGTATGGAGCAGAACAGTCCTGCCCTGGCACCTCTGGGGCAACGAATCGCCCTGGCTCGCGACACCGCCTTTGCCTTTGCCTATCCGTCCCTCTTGGATGGCTGGCGACGTGTCGGAGCGGAGTTGCTGCCGTTTTCTCCGCTCAACGACGAAGGCCCCGATGCCTCGGCTGACGCGGTCTATCTTCCCGGGGGGTACCCGGAGCTGCATGCCGCCCGCCTGGCCGCCAACGACCGGTTTCTCGAAGGCCTGCGTGCTGCTACGGCACGGGATGCGGTTGTGTTTGGTGAATGCGGTGGCTTCATGGTTCTGGGCGAGCGGCTGATTGATGCCGAGGGCGAGAGCCATGCCATGGCGAACCTGCTGCCTGTGGCCACCTCGTTCAGTGCACCACGCCTGCATCTGGGCTACCGGCGCTTCACCCAGACCCGTGAAACCTTCCTAGGGCCTGCAAACGCGGCGTTCCGAGGCCACGAGTTCCACTATGCACGGCTGGTGCGGCAGCGGGGCACGCCGCTGTTCCATGCCAGCGACGCCTCGGGCTGCTACTTTGGTCCGGCCGGCGCGGTGGTCGGCCGGGTGGCCGGATCGTTCTTGCATGTGATCGACCGCGAGCCGGCGTGACGGCCAAAAAACCGGCGTCGGTGTTTGTCATCTGTGTGGTGATCACCGGGCTGATTGCGCTTGCCCCGATGTCGACGGATATCGCGATTCCGGCCCTGCCGGCGATCGGAGAGGCGCTCGACGCGACTCCGGGCCAGGTCGGTCTGATCGTGAGCCTGTTCGCCCTGGGTGTCGGATTGATGCAGCTTGTCTATGGCCCGCTCTCGGACCGGTTCGGGCGACGGCCGGTGCTGATGGGCGCCCTGGTGCTCTACATCATCTCGACGATCGGGATCGTGATGGCACCGACTATCGACATGCTTATTGTGTTGCGCCTGTTCCAGGCTGCCGGCGCATGCGCCGGCACGGTTTTGGGCCGAGCGATCGTGCGCGACATGTTTGATCGCGATGCCGCAGGACGCGTGCTGGGCTACACCATGACGGCGATGACGCTGGTGCCTGGGATCGGCCCCATTGTGGGCGGTGAGCTTCTGGTCGCCTTCGGCTGGCGCTCCGTCTTCGGGCTCATCCTGGGTGTCGGCCTGTTGATTGCTGTTTCTGCGTGGTGGCTCTTGCCAGAGACGCTCGATGAGAAGCAACGCCAGCCGGCGAAGCTCTCGGTGATCCTGAGCCACTTCGGTGTCATGCTGCGCAACCGCGTTTTTGTCGGCTTCACCCTGGCGGTCTGTTGCAGCTTCATCGGGCTGTTCGGCTATATCGCGGGCGCCAGCTACACCTTTGTCGAGGTCATGGATGTGCCGGCCAACATGGTGGGCTGGCTGATCCTGCTGGCCGTGATCGGCTACCTGATTGGCGGCTTCACCGGAAGCCGTTGCCAGCGCGCCCTGGGCCTGGAACGCATTGTTGTCATCGGGCTGGTGATCAACGTCATCGGGGGGGCGGCCATGGCACTCTGCATGGTAACCGATGAACACACGGTCTGGGCCGTGGCGGCGCCGGCGGCCTTCGTGTTTGCGGGATGCGGCGCCACCCTGCCCCAGGCCACGGCCGGTGCGATGGGCCCCTTCCCCCATGTCGCGGGAACGGCGTCTTCCCTTGTCGGTGTGCTGCAGATGCTGACAGGCGCGGCCACGGCCGCTCTGATCGGCTACGCCTATGACGGCAGCCATGGTCCCATGGTGCTGGCCATGTCGACAGGCCCCCTGCTGGGTCTATTTCTGTTTCTTTCGCTGGTCGGCGTGCGCCGCTGGACCTGAGGCGTCAGCTTCGTCGCGGCTCAGCGATCGTTGCGCTCGGCCTTACGCCAGTCCGGGTCAGCCGCGCCGCTGCCGCCGAGCTCGTTAAGCAGACCTCCGATCAGGCTGCCGAAGCCGTCGTTTCCGGTCTCGTCGGCGGCATAAGTCGTTGTCGATGATACGGGATCAACGAGCGCAAGCTGAGGCAGGCCCTGCTGGGCAACGTTCATGTAACTGGCCCAGATACGAGCCGGAAGGCCGCCACCGGTGATCTGATCCATGGCCGCGCCGTTGTCGTTGCCGACCCAGACTCCGGTGACGATTTGTCTGGTGAATCCGACGAACCAGGCATCGCGGTGATCCTGGCTGGTTCCCGTCTTGCCACCCGAGGGCCAGGCGATGGCAGCGTTGCGGCCGGTACCCTGCTCGACCGCCGTCTTGAGCATAGCGGCCAGATCGGCGTTGACCCTGTGATCGACCAGTCTGACGGGATCATGACCGCCTCGTTGGTAGAGAACAGCGCCGTTGCGGGTTCTGATCTCGGCGATGACATAGGGCCAGGCCGATAGCCCCTGATTGGCGATGGCGGCATAGGCCGCGGTCATCTCCAGGGGCGTGACCTCAGTCGCACCGAGCGCCAGGCTTGGGATTTCGATCATGTCCTGATCGATCCCGAGTCGGTGGGCGGCATCTATCACGTTCTGCATGCCGATCCGCCAGGCGACCTCTGCGGCAACTGTGTTGGTCGAACCGGCCATGGCTTCTGTCAGGGTCATGGGCCCGTCGTACCCACCATCGAAGTTGCTGGGGCTCCAGCCGTCGATGGTGATGGGACGGTCCTCCACGACATCGTGGGGGCTGTGACCGGCCTCCAGCGCCGCGAGATAGACGAACAGCTTGAAGGCCGAGCCGGGCTGGCGTTCGGCCAGGGTGGCCCGGTTGAACTGGCTGACGCCGTAGTCCGAGCCCCCGACCATGGCGAGCACGGCACCATCGGGCGCCATGGAAACGATGGCGCCCTGCGCCGTGTTGCGTTCGGCGCCCTCCTCGCCAAGGCCCGCGCTCAGGGCATCCTGGGCGGCGCGTTGCAGCGATGGATCAATCGTGGTGACGATCACCAGGTCCTGACGTGCGGTGCCGATGTAGTCGGTTGCGCGGGCGACGATCCAGTCCGTGGCATAACGGGCATCGCCGCCGGCCGGTCGGTTCCCGGTGAGATCGAGCGGTGCCGCCTTGGCTGCACGCGCAGTGTCCTCGTCGATGAAGCCGGCCTCGACCATGTTGTCGATCACCTCGGCCGAACGGAGTCGCGCCGCGGCGGGGTCATTGGCGGGGTTGTAGCGCGATGGCGCCTTGAGCAGGCCGGCAATCATCGCGGCCTCCGGCAGGGTGAGGTCGCGCGCGGACTTGTTGAAATAGCGCCGGGCCGCAGCGTCGACGCCGTAGGTTCCTGCGCCCAGGTAGACCCGGTTGAGGTAGATCGCGAGAATCTCTTCCTTGGTGAAGCGCCGTTCGAGCCAGAGTGCGAGCAGGGCATCCTGGGCCTTGCGCTTGAACGACCGTTCCGGCGTGAGGAACAGATTCTTGGCGGCCTGCTGGGTGATCGTGCTGCCGCCCTGGACCACGCCACCGGCCTGGATGTTGGCCCAGGCCGCGCGTGCGATGCCGCGCAGGTCGATCCCTATGTGCTCAAAGAAACGGCGATCTTCGGTCGACAGAACGGCCTGGATCAGAGGTTCGGGCAGATCCTCGAAATGCAAGGTTTCGCCGTGAAGCTCGCCATAGGTCGCCAGAACCTCGCCGTCCGAGCCCAGCACAGTCACCGACGGCGGGCGCTGGTTGATCAGGCCGTCCGGGTCAGGCAGGTCCAGGATGTACCAGCCGATCAGCCCGAAGACCGCCAGCGTGCACCAGATGAAGGCGACTGCCGACCAGCGCAAGAACAGGCGCAGCCAGCGCCAGCGCCGACGGGGCGTCTCCGGGGCAGCGGCCTTCTTGCGTGCCGCGGGCTCCGCGCCCCGCTTGCCGGGGGCGGCCATCTTGGTCGTCTTTTTCTTCGCCAAGAATGGAGCCTAAACGTCCAGGTTGGTGACCTTCAGGGCGTTGGTCTGGATGAACTCGCGGCGCGGCTCCACGACATCTCCCATCAGGGTCTCGAAGAGGTTGTTGGCCTCATTTGCATCCTTAATGGTGACACGCAGCAGCGTGCGGGCTTCCGGGTCCAACGTGGTTTCCCAGAGCTGATCCGGATTCATCTCGCCCAGACCCTTGTAGCGCTGGATTGAGGCACCTCTGCGACCAAGTTCCATGATCGTGTCGACCAGCCCTGTCGGACCCAGAACCTCGTGTTCCTTGTCCTTGCGCACCAGCTTGCCGGGATGGGCATAGGTCTTCTGCAAGTCGTCGACCATGGCGTTCAGGCCCATGGCCTCGCCGGATACCACAAGACTGCCGTCGACACGATGAGTCTCGGTCACACCGCGTACCGTGCGCTGGAACACCAGACCGCCCTCGCCGTCCGAATCACCGCTCCAGCCCCGCTCGTTCTCGTCCGACAGCACATCCAGGCGCTGGGCGATGTATTGCGCGGCGGCGGGGCCGTTGACCGTATCGGCCAGCAGCTCTGGGGCCAGGGCACCGGCAATGGCCGTCTGCTCGGCGACCAGAAGCGGCAGGCGGCGGGTCAGAGCGAGCATCAGATGGGCCGCCCGGCGGGCCTGCTGGACCAGCTCCAGAAGGTCCGGGCCGGCGATCTGGCTGCCGTCGTAGTGATGGAAGACGCAGTCCTCGAGGCCCATTTGGATCAGGTAGTTTTCGTAAGCCTGCTCATCCTTGAGGTAGACCTCGCTGGAGCCGCGCTTGACCTTAAAGAGCGGCGGCTGGGCGATGTAGAGGTAGCCGGACTCGATGACCGGTTCCATATGGCGGAAGAAGAAGGTCAGCAGCAGCGTGCGGATATGCGCGCCGTCGACATCGGCGTCCGTCATGATGACGATCTTGTGGTAGCGCAGCTTTTCAAGATCGAAGTCGTCGGCGATGCCGGCACCCAGCGCGGTGATCAGCATGCCGACCTGGTCGGACGACAGCATCTTGTCGATGCGCGCGCGCTCGACGTTCAGGATCTTGCCGCGCAGGGGCAGAACCGCCTGGTTCGACCGGTCGCGTGCCTGTTTGGCTGAACCGCCAGCCGAATCACCCTCGACGATGAAGATTTCCGACTTCTCCGGGTCCTTCTCCTGACAGTCGGCCAGCTTGCCCGGAAGGTTCGCGATATCGAGCGCACCCTTTTTGCGTGTCAGATCACGGGCCTTACGCGCAGCTTCCCGGGCGGCGGCGGCCTCGACACATTTGGAGACGATGGTGCGGGCTTCAGCAGGGTGTTCTTCGAACCACTGACCCAGCCGGTCGCCGACAACCTGCTCGACCACGGGCCGCACTTCGGACGACACCAGTTTGTCCTTGGTCTGTGAGGCAAACTTCGGATCCGGCACCTTGCACGACACGATGGCGGTGAGGCCCTCGCGCATGTCCTCGCCGGTGATCTGCACCTTCTCGCGCTTGAACAGGCCGTTCGCCGAAGCGTAGCCCTGCACCGTGCGAGTCAGCGCGCCCCGGAACCCCGCGAGATGGGTGCCGCCGTCGCGCTGCGGGATGTTGTTGGTGAAACAGAGCGTGTTTTCATGGAAGGCGTCGGTCCACTGCATCGCGACCTCGACGACGATGTCATCGCGTTCATCGGTGAACCAGATCGCTTCGCCATGCAGCGCCGTCTTGTTGCGGTCGAGATAAGCGACAAAGGCCTGCACGCCGCCCTCGTAATAGAACTCCTCTTCACGGATCTCGACAGTGCGCTGGTCGGCCAGGCGGATGCGCACGCCGCTGTTAAGGAAGGCAAGTTCCCGCAGACGGTGCTCCAGTACACCGAAGTCGAACTCGACCATGGTGAAGGTCTCTGGCGACGGCAGGAACGTGACCTGCGTGCCGCTTTTGTCGGTGTCCCCGACGATATCCAGCGGGGCCGTGGCATCGCCGTGGGCAAAGTGGATGACGTGTTCCTTGCCGCCGCGCCAGATCATCAGCTCCAGACTGGATGACAGCGCATTCACCACCGACACGCCGACGCCATGCAGGCCGCCGGAGACCTTGTAGCTGTTGTGGTCGAACTTACCGCCGGCGTGCAGCCGGGTCATGATCACCTCGGCCGCCGACACGCCCTCCTCGGCATGGATGTCGGTAGGGATGCCGCGGCCGTTGTCGTTCACGGTGACGGAGCCTTCGGCGTTCAGGATGATGTTGATGATGTCGCAGTGGCCGGCCAGTGCTTCATCGATCGCGTTGTCGACGACCTCGAACACCATGTGGTGCAGGCCCGTGCCGTCATCGGTGTCGCCGATGTACATGCCCGGGCGCTTGCGCACTGCATCCAGGCCCTTCAGAACCTTGATCGCATCGGCACCGTAGTCTTCGGCGCCGTTCTCTTCGGTCATGTCGCGTGCTTCTTCGGTCATGCGGCCAATCCTCAAACAAATTCGTGGCGACGGGCCTGACCGTCACCGATGTGAAACATCTGCGCCTCGGCCGCCAGGGGGCGGAAAAGGTCGTCGTCGGTCCCGGTCATCCAGGCCTGCAGGCCTAGTTCCAGAACCGTGGAAAACAGGGCAGTGCGGTGGCTCTCGTCGAGATGGGCCACAACGTCGTCGAACAGAAGAACCGGCGGACGGCGCCGTGCCTCCAGCCGTGCTGCCGCGAGCAACAGAGCGATCACGAGGCTCTTCTGCTGGCCGGTCGAACAGAGGTAGGCTTCCATTCCGGTCTCCCGGTGCACCACGGCAAGATCGGTGCGGTGAGGCCCTTCCGCAGCGCCGCCGGCCTCGGCATCGCGCGGACGCGAGGCTTCCAGACTGTCACGGAAGCGCTGTTCGGCGTCCACCGCCGGCATCTCTGCAATCCAGGTCTCGAGGCTGCCTTCCAGCGTCAGGCCCGCGCCCGGGAACGGAGCAATGCCTTCCGCCAGCACCGGGGACAGTCGATCGGCCAGATCGCGCCGTGCGGCGGCGACGGCAATGCCCGTTTCGGCCATGGTCTCCTCAAGTGCGGAGAGCCAGGCCGGATCGCGCCTTCCTTCCTTCAGCAGCCGTGCCCGCTCACGCATCGCACGCTCATAGGCACCTAAGCGGCGGGCATGGAGCGGATCGTGGGCAAAGACCAGACGATCAAAAAAACGCCGCCGGCTGGAGGAGGATTCGCGGAACAGGCCGTCCATCGCCGGTGTCAGCCAGATCATTGAAAACACCTCGGCCAAGGCCGCAGGGCCACGTGCCGTTCCGCCATCGATCCTCACCGTGCGCCGGTCCCCGACGGACTCAGGGTCGGCGCTGGTACCGATCCGAATCGGACCATCAATCGTGTCGACCTCTGCGGCGACGGCCCAGGGTGCTGCCGCACCGCGTTTGCCAAGATCGGTCAGCCGCGCGCCGCGCAGGCCTCTGCCCGGTGACAGGCACGACAGCGCTTCGAGAAGATTGGTCTTTCCCGCTCCGTTGGAACCGGTCAGCACCACCGGGCGCCTGTCCACGCCCAGACGCAACTGATCGTAGGAACGGAATGCGGTCAAGCTCAGCTTGCCGACCGACACACCTGCCGCTCTCTCCTGCACAGTGGCCTCAGAGGCCTTGGTTGCGAGGTTCGTGATGGGCTACACCCGCATCGGCATCAGGACATAAAGCGTACGGTCGTCACTGGTGTCATGCACGATGGTCGGCGACACCGCATCGGCCATCTGGAAGCGCATCTGATCGCCTTCGAAGTTCTGCGCCATCTCCAGGACGTAACGGGAGTTGAAGCCGATCTCGATGGCCGGGCCGCTGTATTCCACCGGCAGCTCTTCTTCGCCCGATGCGCTGTCCGGGCTATTGGCCGACAGCACCAGGCGCTCTGAATCGAGCGCCAGCTTGATCGACCGGGACTTATCGGTGGAGATCGCCGCCATGCGGTCGACAGCCTGGACGAACACGGCCGCGGCCACCTCGAGCATCTTGTCGTTGCTCTGGGGGATGACACGTTCGTAGTCGGGGAAGGTTCCGTCGATCAGCTTGGAGGTCAGCACGACCGTATCGAAGGCAAAGCGGATCTTGGTGTCGGACAGCTCGATCGCCACCGCACCATCAATCTCGTCGACCAGCTTGCGCAGCTCGCCCACGCCCTTACGCGGCACGATGATGCCCGGCATGCCCGCAGCGCCGTCTGGTTGCTCGGAGTCGATCCGGGCGAGGCGATGACCGTCCGTCGCTACCGCACGCAGCATGGGCCCGCTGTCGGCCTCGGCGCTGTGGAGGTAGATGCCGTTGAGGTAGTAGCGGGTTTCCTCCGTCGAGATCGCAAACCGGGTCTTGTCGACCAGGCGGCGCAGTTCGCTGGCCGGCAGCGCGAAGCTGTGGCTGAAATCGCCGCCCGACATGACCGGAAAATCCTCCGGTGGCAGGCAGGGCAGGCGGAAATGGATGCGGCCACAGGCGATCGACAGGCGACCGTTGTCGCCGGTGGCGTCCAGCGCCACTTCGGAACCCTCGGGCAGCTTACGGCAGATGTCATAGAGCACATGGGCGGGTGCCGTGGTGGCACCGGCGACCTGCAGGTCAGAGGGCACGGCTTCGACGACCTCGAGGTCCATATCGGTCGCGGTCAGCCGCAGGCTGTCATCCTTGGCTTCGAGCCGGACGTTGGAGAGAATTGGGATCGTGTTGCGCCGCTCCACGACACTCTGCACATGCGCCAGCGCTCTCAATAGAACGGCGCGTTCGATAGACAGCTTCATGTAACCTGGTCCGTCGTTAAGGGTGTTGAACCGGCCATGCGATACCCGCTTGGAGAGCGGAACATTGTGAAAACACGGACGGCCCTATCAGGGCTTCCCAGCATAGCAGAAAGGCTCCGGAAACACCAATTTCCAGGGCCTTTCTGGGGCTCCGTAAGTTGTTGAAAACGTTCAGCTTTCCAACATGCGTTCCAACAACTCCACATCCTCGGCGAAGGTCGGGTCTCCGGCCATCAGCTCCTCGACCTTGCGCACCCCGTGCATGACGGTGGTGTGGTCGCGTCCGCCGAACTTGCGGCCGATTTCCGGCAGGCTTCGGCTGGTCAGACGCTTGGCGAGATACATCGCGATCTGGCGCGGCCGGGCGATGGCCCGCTGCTTACGCGCGGAGACCATGTCGGCCATGCGGATGTTGAAGTGTTCGGCCACGCGCTTCTGGATTTCCTCGATCGTGACGCGGCGATCCTGGGCGCGCAGCAGGTCGCGCAGAAGCTCCTGGGTCGAATCGAGCGTCACGGGCTGGCCGACAAGTTGGGCGTGGGCCAGCACGCGGTTAAGGGCCCCTTCGAGCTCGCGAACGTTCGACGAAATCTTGTGGGCCAGGAACTCCATCACCCGCTGGGGCACAATGACGTCGGGGAACTGGCTTGCCTTGGTCTCAAGGATACCCAGACGCAGCTCGTAGTCGGCGGGGTGGATATCAGCCACCAGACCCCAGCCCAGACGGCTCCTGAGGCGTTCCTCCATACCGTCGAGGTCACTTGGCGAGCGGTCTCCGGAGATCACGACCTGGCGGTTCTGATCCACGAGCGCATTGAACGTGTGGAAGAACTCCTCCTGGGTCGAATCCTTGCCGGCGATGAACTGGATGTCGTCGATCATCAGAACATCGACCGCGCGGAACTGGTCCTTGAAGGACATCGTGTCCTTATAGCGAAGGGCACGGATGAACTTGTACATGAACTTCTCGGCCGACATGTAGAGCACGCGACGGCCCGGCTTCTTTGCATGGATGTACCAGGCGATGGCGTGCATCAGATGGGTCTTGCCCAGGCCGACTCCGCCGTAAAGGAACAACGGGTTGAAAGTGACCGAATCGGAGCCCGCGACCCGCTGCGCGGCGGCATGGGCGAACTCGTTGGTCTTGCCAACAACGAAATTGTCGAAGGTGAACCGCGGGTCCAGGCTGGCCGTGAGCTGGGCGGCCTCCGACGCGGCATTCAGAGCATTGCCGTCGTGGCGAATTAGATCGAGATCGCGGCGAACCGGTGTGACCTCGCGGCGCGGCGCGCGGCGTTCGGTCTTGCCGACCTTAATGGCGATTCCCGTGATGCCGTCGTTCTCGCCACGCCACAGATCGTGCAGTCGTTCGCCGCAGCGCGACATGACCCAGTCCTTCATGTTGGCGCTGGGAACACGCATCACGACCTCTTTGCCCGAGACTCCGTCGAGCGAAAGCGGACGCAACCATGTCTTGAATGCAGCTTCACCCAGTTCAGCCCGCAGGCGACCGCGGACTCGCTTCCATTGATCTTCGACTTCCGGGTCCAGTTTCAGTGGCTCAGACGCCATCAACACTCTCCTTACAACACGCATTCAGCAGCCGTGACACATTAGCTCCCGTCTTACCGGCACGCTCTCACACCACGCTTGCGCTCAACCCCGTAAACACCGTCAGGTGAGGGGAAAATTGCATCTGGCCGACGGACATCGACCCTTCTGTCGGTTGCGGGAGGCTCTTTTTGCAGAGTTTCAGAAAATCCAATGATTTCAATGTGTTATACATCACAATTCAATCCGCAGCATGGTCTGTGCCACTACGACACAGCCCCGTTTCAAGGACATCTGCTCCGGCTTTTGGCGCGACCAATCCTGTTGCGGCGGCCTGTGATGCCGTCGCTCGCGATGGTCTGGCGTTGTTGCTTCTCGCCCCGCCGGAACATTGTTCTTGAGGTCGACCCCGCGACCTGATGGAGACCATAGACCAAGCCTTGGCGCGAACACAACTGGATCAAAATCGGAACGTCCGGGAGTCTAGCCGCCGTCACAACCTACGAGGGAATAAGCCATGATAAGATGGGCATAAAAAAACGCGTCGGACAACTGTGTCCGGCGCGTTGCAATCACATCATGGTGTGCGTGCCAGTCGCACGGCCAACTACATCTTGGCTATACGCTGGGCCAGCCTTGAGACCTTCCGTGACGCGGCATTCTTGTGCATCACCCCAACTTTGGCACCGCGCATAATTTCAGGCTGGGCGTCACGCAGGGCGGAGGTCGCAATTTTCTTGTCGCCGGCAACGATCGCTTCCTCAACCTTGCGGATGTAACTGCGGATTCGGCTGACACGGGTACGGTTCTGGGCGGTTCGCCGGGCAGTCTGGCGCACGCGCTTCTTGGCTTGCAGAGAGTTGGCCATGGAGTCTCCTGGCTCAAGGGTTCAATTCGGGTCGCGGGTTATAGCGACCGGCCTCATGCGCGTCAACGCAAGGATTCTGGCGATTCGGTCCGGGCCGATCTGTAGACGGCCCGGGGCGGATGCCAGCCGCTGCCGGTTACGAAAGCGCGGGGTTTGCGAATCGTGATTCAGCGCTCTTCGAAGTCCGATCTGTGACGGGGCGTGTCATCGTCTTCACCGCTGGCATCTGCCGCAGAAGAAGGTCGACCGATTCGCCTGCACGATCCGGCGGATGATCCCGTGGCAATCCGGCGTGGGACAGGGCTCCCCTTCCTGATCGTAGACCCTGAAGCTGTGCTGGAAGTAACCCAGCTCGCCGCTGGCCTGGCGATGATCGCGCAGCGACGAACCCCCCGCAGCGATCGCCTCGTTCAGCACATCGACGATGGCCGGCGCGAGTCGCGCGGCGCGCGCACCGGCCACTGACTGTGCCAGCCGGCGCGGCGAGATGCGGGATCGGTTCAGGGCTTCGGAGGCGTAAATGTTGCCAACCCCGCTCAAGACCCGTTGGTCGAGCAGGGCGGCCTTGATGGGTGTTCTCTTGCCCTTGAGGCGTTCGGAGAGATGGGCAGCATCGAAGACGGGCTCCAGCGGATCCGGTGCCAGATTGACGAGCAGAGGGTGGGTAGCCTCGTCGTCTCGGGTCGTCAGGGTCATCAAGCCGAATCGGCGATGGTCGTTGAAGACGACAGCACCGCCATCTTCGGTGGTGAAGACGACATGGTCGTGTCGCTCGGGCGGCTGATTCGAGCCGCACGGCAGCACCGTCATGCGGCCGGACATGCCGAGATGGCAGATCAGCACCTGACCGTCGTCGAGGTCGAACAGCAGGTACTTCGCCTTGCGCCGCAACTGCGTGACACGGCGGCCTTCGACAAGGCCTACGAAGCCGGTGGGGAAAGGAATGCGCAGATCCGGTCGGCGTTGTTCGACGTGTGTCAGCACCTGACCCTTCAGGACAGGCTCCAGGCCGCGGCGCACGGTCTCGACTTCGGGCAGTTCGGGCATGGCTGGCCTGCGGCTTGATGATGGGGCTCCGACACCCGATGTAGAACCTATGGCGCCGGCTGAAAAGCCGGGGGAGGCGCTATGGAACCTGTCCTGCCCACAGAGTAAGGTCCGCCCGCCATGACCACGACCGACCAGATCGATCACGCCACCCGATTCGGCGAGCAGCGCGTTGCCGAGGAGGAGAAGGCGCGTCTTGTGCGCGATGTCTTCGACAGTGTGGCGTCGCGTTATGACCTGATGAACGACCTGATGTCGGCCGGCGTCCACAGGCTCTGGAAGCGAGAGATGGTCGAGCTGGTGGCGCGCGACGTCGGCAAGGGCCGCGTTGTTGACGTGGCCGGCGGTACCGGCGACATCGCGTTCCGCCTGCTGGAGCGTGGCTTCACGGTCGAGATCGTCGACATCAACGCCTCGATGCTCGCGGTCGGCCGTGATCGGGCCTACGACCGCGCTCTGACTGACGGTCTGACCTGGACCTGCGGGGACGCCGAGGCCCTTCCGCTGCCCTCTAGCTCGGTCGACGCCTATACGATTGCCTTCGGCATCCGCAACGTCACCCATCTCGATACTGCCCTCACCGAAGCCCGCAGGGTGTTGCGCCCCGGTGGTCGCTTCTCCTGTCTCGAGTTCGGCCATGTGGTGCTGCCGCAGTTGGCCGAGGTCTACGAGCGGTACTCCGATTCGGTGTTGCCACGCCTGGGTGAGCTGGTCACTGGCGACCGCGAGTCCTACCAGTATCTGGTCGAGAGCATCCGCCGGTTCCCGCAGCAGGAGCGGTTTGCCGCCATGGTGGGTGAGGCGGGCATGGTCCATGTCGCCACGCGCAATCTCTCCGGCGGCATCGCGGCGCTGACCACGGCCTGGCGCCTGTGAGCCCAGGTTCCGGCTTGTCATGACCACGGTGCTGCAGACCACACGCAATCTCGGACGTCTGTTTGTCATCGCACGCACGCTGGCGCGTTACGACGCGCTCTTCCCTTTGCAACTGGCCGGTGTTGCACCGCCTGTTGTCTGGGCTGCCAAGGTAGTCTCGGCGCGTGATGCCTCCGGCAGGCCCGGCGAACGACTGGCCCGCGCGCTACAGGAACTCGGTCCCAGCTTCGTAAAGGTCGGCCAGCTCTTGTCTGTCCGGCCCGATGTGGTCGGCGAGGAGATCGCCGAGGATCTCGCCAACCTGCAGGACCACCTTCCGCCGTTCCCCGGTGATGAAGCTCGGGCCGCGGTCGAGCGTGAGCTCGGGCAGCCGGTCGGCGACCTGTTCGAAAGCTTCGAAGATGTGCCCGTCGCGGCCGCCTCGATCGCCCAGGTGCATTTTGCGGTCACCAGCGAAGGACGCGAGGTCGCGGTGAAGGTGCTGCGGCCGGGCATTGCCGAGATCGTTGAGCGGGACATGGACTTGGCCGAATGGCTGGCCTCGATCATCGAATCGGCCCGCCCGTCGCTGCGGCGCCTGAAGCCGGTCGAGGTCGTCCAGAACATCAAGGACTGGGTCGCGGTTGAACTCGATCTGCGGCTGGAGGCGGCTGCCGCGGCGGAGCTCGCCGAAAACATGGCCGATGACCCCGGGTTCCGCGTGCCCGAGGTCGATTGGCAGCGGACCGGTGAGCAGGTCATGACCGTCGAGCGTGTCCGGGGCATCACAATCGACGAGCGCGAGGCCCTGATCGATGCAGGACATGACCCTGACGCGCTGGTGGCCCAGGCCGCACGTGCCTTCTTCAATCAGGTGTTCCGCGACGGTTTCTTCCATGCGGATCTCCATCCCGGCAATCTGTTCGTCGATGCCGACGGCGCGATTGTGGCGGTCGACTTCGGCATTATGGGACGGCTCGACCGGGCGACGCGCCTAACCCTGGCCGAAATGCTTCTGGGCTTTCTGACCCGTGACTACCGCCGTGTCGCCGATGTCCATTTCGAGGCGGGCTATGTGCCCCGCGACCAGCCGCGTGAGCTGTTCACCCAGGCCTGCCGGTCGATCGGCGAACCGATCCTGGGCCGTCCGCTGACCGAGATCTCCATCGCGCGGCTCCTGGCCCAGCTCTTCCGTGTAACCGAACAATTCGGCATGCCGACCCAGCCCCAGTTGCTGTTGCTGCAGAAGACCATGGTGCTGACCGAAGGCATCGGCCGCGCGCTGGCGCCCCAGCTCAACATGTGGGCGCTGTCGCAGCCGCTGATCGAAGACTGGGCTCTGCGCAACCTCTCGGCCCCCGCCCGCGCGCTTGATGCTGCTGAAAGGAGCGTCGAGATCCTGCGACAGCTGCCCGAGCTTGCTGCCAAGGTTGAGGACATCATCGACGAGACCGCGGCATCGGGCTTCCGACTCCATGCCGATACGCTGGATGACCTCGCCCGCCGGCAGGTCGAATCCCGCGCTCGTGCCGTACGCTGGCTCTGGCCAGCCACCGGCCTGGCGCTTCTTTTGGCCCTGATCGCGGTGTTCTCCTGACGCAGGCGTTCAGCGCCGCACCGGGTGCACCGTGTTGGGCAGGCTGGCGGCGATGATGTCGGCCAACTTTTCGACGAGTGCCATGCGCGGATACCCGCTCCGATAGGTCAGCCGGATCGTCCGTCCGGCGGTGCCGCTCTCTTCAGGGCGCACGGCGATGCCGGAATCGGTGATCCATTCCGCCGCCAGGCTCATCGCCGGCACAAGGGTGATGCCTTCGCCAGCCCCGACCAGGGCGAAGATGGTCGAAAGGCTCGTCTTCTGGATTCGTGGGCCGGCCTGAGGTCTGTGGCGGGCGCGATCGATCTTGCAGGCGTCATAGATCTGGTCCCGCAGGCAATGACCGTCCGAAAGCAGAAGCAGATCACCGGGTTCGATCTGCGTCACATCGATTACCTCCTGGTCGGTCAGGGTATGGCCGTTGGGCATCGCGATCCAGAACGGTTCGTCATAAAGCACGGTCTCGCCGACGTTCTGGCCGTTCTCGAAACTCTCCGTGCCGATTTCAACCGGGTGTCCGGCGGCGACAAGAAGGTCTCGCTGGCCGACGTGATCGTGCTGGGTGGATGTGAGGCGGTGGAAGAAGCCGCACGCAAGGCCGGCCATGCGGTCAAGGTGCCGTTCACGCCCGGCCGCGCGGATGCGACGGCCGAGCAAACAGAGATCGCCTCGATCGCGCACCTGGAGCCCCGGGCAGACGGCTTCCGCAACTACCTCGCGCCCGGAAGTCGCCGATCGCCGCAGGAACTGCTGGTCGACCGTGCCCAGCTTCTGATCCTGTCAGCGACGGAGATGACGGTTCTGGTCGGCGGGCTTCGCGTTCTGGGAACCAACCATTGCGGCACGCAACATGGCGTGTTCAGCGCCATGCCCGGCCTGCTGACCAACGACTTCTTCGTCAACCTGCTCGATATGAGGACGACCTGGAGCAAGTCGACCGACGACGATGGTATCTACGAAGGCCGTGATACGTCGGGTAATGTGGTGAGAACCGCCACGGCTGTGGACCTGGTGTTCGGTTCGAACTCCCAGCTTCGTGCGCTGGCCGAGGTCTATGCCGAAAGCGATGCCTAAGCGAAGTTCGTCGACGACTTCGTCGCGGCCTGGACTAAGGTGATGAACCTCGACCGGTTCGATATAGCCTGAGTGGCGGCAAAGGAACACCTGACTGGAGGGGGGTCACGACTGACCCGCCTCTCTGCGTTTCAGGGCACTGATGCGCGGACGGTGCAAGACGGCGCGGGATCGCCTATATTGTGCACTGCACAACGGAATCGGACCGATGCTCGACGGCAAACGCATTCTTCTGGTCATTGGCGGCGGGATCGCTGCCTACAAGTCACTCGAACTGATTCGCCTGCTGCAGGGCAGGGGTGCGGCCGTGCGCTGCGTCATGACCTCGGGCGCACAACAGTTCATCACCCCGCTGTCTGCAGCGGCGCTGTCCGGCGACAAGGTCTTTACCGAACTCTTTTCGCTCACCGATGAAGCCGAGATGGGTCACATCCGGCTTAGCCGTGAGGCCGATCTCGTGGTCGTCGCACCCGCAACGGCCGATCTGATGGCGCGCATGGCTGCCGGCCTCGCCGACGATCTCGCCACCACCGTGCTTCTGGCGACCGACAAGCCGGTGCTGATCGCACCTGCCATGAACACCATGATGTGGGATCACGCCGCGACCCGGCGCAACGCATCGCAACTGCTGGCAGACGGTGTCGCCATGATCGGTCCCGAAGCCGGTGATCTCGCGTGTGGCGAGGTCGGCTCCGGCCGGATGAGCCAGCCCGCTGATATTGTGGCGGCCATTGAAGCGCGGCTCGCCGGGGCGGCGGATCGTCCGCTCGCCGGACGTCATGCGCTGGTGACCAGCGGGCCGACCCATGAGCCGATCGATACCGTGCGCTACATCGCCAACCGCAGCTCCGGCAAGCAGGGCCATGCCATCGCGGCAGCCTGCGCCCGGCTCGGTGCCCGCGTGACCCTGGTCTCCGGCCCCGTAGCGCTCGACGATCCCGCCGGAGTCGACGTCGTGCGTGTCGAGACGGCGCGGGACATGCTGGCGGCCTGCGAGAGCGCGCTGCCAGCCGATGTCGCGGTTTGTGCTGCAGCTGTGGCCGACTGGCGTGTGGCACAGGCGGCGGCGAGCAAGATCAAGAAGGGTGAGGGCGGTCTTCCCAGTCTCGCGTTTGCCGAAAATCCCGACATTCTGGCGACGCTCTCGGCGCGCAACGACCGCCGTCCGCAGCTTGTCGTCGGCTTTGCCGCAGAAACTGGCGATATCGCGGCCTATGCCGCAGACAAGCTGGCCAGGAAGGGCTGCGACTGGATCGTCGCCAACGATGTTTCCGAAGGCACCGGGACCTTCGGGGGTGATGACAACACGGTTCATCTCGTCACCGCTGCGGGTATCGAGGATTGGCCGCGTGCCTCCAAGAAGCAGGTCGCCGAACGTCTGGCCCACACCATTGCGGACCATCTCGCCGCATGAGCGTCCGGGTTCGTGTTCAACGCCTGGCTCACGGTGAGGGGCTGGAGCTTCCGTCCTATGCCACGCCGGGCTCGGCCGGCATGGACCTGCGTGCCGCCCTGGAGGACGACGTCGTCCTCGAACCTGGCCGTTACACCATGGTCCCGACCGGTCTGGCGATCGCGTTGCCCGACGGGTTCGAAGCACAAATCCGGCCGCGCTCCGGCCTTGCCGCTAAACACGCCATCACTGTGCTGAACAGTCCCGGTACGGTCGATGCCGACTATCGGGGCGAGGTGAAGGTGCTGCTGATCAACCATGGCCAGGTATCGTTCACGGTCCGTCGTGGCGAGCGGATCGCACAGATGGTGGTGGCACCCGTCGCCCAGGTGGCGTTGGCCGAGGTCGACTGGCTCGACGAAACCGAGCGTGGTACCGGTGGCCACGGTTCGACCGGCACAAACTAAGACAAACCCATGCTCGATCTGCGCCCCAACTGTGAGTTCTGAGACAAGGACCTGCCACCTGATGCGCCGGATGCCCGCATCTGCACCTACGAGTGCACGTTCTGCGCGGACTGTGTGGAGAATCACCTCCACAATGTCTGTCTCAACTGCGGCGGCGGATTTGTGCCGCGACAGATCCGGCCTAAAAAAGCCCGGCGCGATGGCGCGTAGTTGCAGCACCAGCCCGCGTTCACCGAACGTGTCCATCTGAGCTATGACAAAGTGGACATCGCCGCCTTTGCGGCGTTGGTGAAGGATATTCCGCCGGGCGAGCGTTAGTCCCCGGGGTTGCCAAGGCCGCCGTGCCCGCCCACCTTAGACGCTATGGAGATCACTGATTTCACCGAAGACCAGCTTAACCGTTATGCCCGGCATATCGTCATGCCCGAGGTCGGCGGGGAGGGGCAGGTCAAGCTGCTCAACGCCAGGGTGCTCATCGTCGGTGCCGGTGGACTCGGAGCACCGCTGCTGATGTATCTGGCCGCCGCCGGTGTCGGCACCCTGGGTGTGGTCGACAACGACCGGGTCGAGCTGTCGAATCTGCAGCGCCAGATCGCGCACACCACAGACAGGGTCGGTGTGGAGAAGACCGCCAGTGCGGAGACCATGGTCAAGGCGCTCAATCCCGGCGTCGAGATCATCTGTCATCAGGAGCGGCTGGAGTATCACAACGCGCTGGAGATCATCTCCGGCTATGACCTCGTGTGTGATGGCACCGACAACTTCCCGACCCGCTATCTGATCAACGACGCCTGCTTTATGGCAGGCAAGCCCCTGGTCAGCGCCGCGATGATGCGGTTCGACGGCCAGCTCACGACCTTCAAGGCCCATGAGGGTGATAATAATCCCTGCTACCGCTGCCTGTTCCCGGAGATGCCGCCCGAAGGGCTGGTGCCGTCGTGTTCCGAGGCCGGGATTTTCGGCGCGATCGCGGGTGTTATGGGCACCTTGCAGACCGCCGAGGTGCTCAAGGAAATCCTCGGGATCGGCGAAAGCCTGGTCGGCACGCTGGTGATCTATGACGCCCTGGGCACCGAGTTCCGTCGTGTCGGCTACGGCAAGGATACCGACTGTGCGCTGTGCGGCAGCCAGGCCACGATCACCCACCTCAGCGGCCACGCCGCCCACGCGAAGAAGAGCCAGTCGTGACCGTTGCCACGCCGCTCGGGCTTGTCGTGCTCTCGGGCGACTACACCCGTGTGCACTACGCGCTGATGATGGCATCGGCGGCTGCCGCCATCGACCGTCCGGTCACCGTGTTTGTCACCATGGATGCCGTGCCGCTACTGGAGTCCGGGGAAGGCTGGCGCAGGTTGGCGGGTTCGGACCGCGACGACGACCTCAAGGGCCGGGGTGTGGCCGACATGGAGACCCTGCTCCAGGCCTGCACGGCGCTCGACGTCGGCATGATGGTCTGCGAGGCCGGGCTCAAGGGCCTGGATGTCGCCGAAGATGCGTTGCGCGACGATCTCGGTGTCGAGGTCACCGGTCTGGTCACCTTCTATCAGACTGTGGGCGACGGACAGATCGTCAGCCTTTAGCCGACTGGCCCTTGCTGTCTTCTTGACCGGCGTGACCATCTCTTTCATGGTTACCGCGTCGTCTGGTACACGGCGTCTCGCGAACAAGGACCATCTTTTACCCCCCCAGGAGGCGAGTCGGATGGTTGTTTGCGCCTTGTCCGACCGCCCTTCCGCGGAGCCGGAGATTCGGACATGAGCGAGCGCCTCGAAGGCATCGCCACCGTTGATATCGCTGCGTTGTTTCAGGCCGGATCATCCGGCGCTGGCATCGAGACCGACCGGGCCGTGCTTTCTGCCATGAAACGGTGCAACGGTTTCATCACAACAGGCTTTCCCCGCAGCGACGAACTCGACGCGCGGATCGGTCGCTTGCTGACCTTCTTTGATCTACCGGAAGACCAGCGCATGGCGCTCGCCACACGTCGTTTCCGACCCGAGGCCAGCCATTGTTATCGCGGCTTCTTCCCGCTTCCGCGTAGTCGGGGCTGGGCACACAACGAGATCTTCGACTACGGACCCGCTATGCCCTCACAGGCACCGGATGGCCACCCTGTGAAGGTTTTCCTGGAGGAGATGAACCAATGGCCGGATCCCGCGCCGAAGCCGGGTTGGGCTGATGAGGCTCTCGCGCTTCTTGCCGAACTACGCGAGATCGTCGTGGCGGTGATGGCGGCTCTCGCACGGTCTCTGGCGCTTGATGTCGACACCTTCATGGCGGCTTTCGACGACGACAACGGAACCCTGCGCATCTTGCATTACCCGCCTGTCCCCGATGACTTTGTTGCGGCGACCGGCGAAGAACTGCCCGAAGTGGTCGACGGAATGGGTCGAAGGATCATCACACGAAGCCATGTCGATGCCTGCGCGCTGTCGCTGCTCTGGCAGGACGATGTCGGCGGCTTGCAGTACGAAGGTGATGACGGCCGGTGGCGCGAGGTTCCTGCACGGCCCGGGGCGTTGTCAATCCATTGCGGTCAGGCGCTCGAAAAGATGACGGAGGGACGCCTGAAAGGGACGCCGCACCGGGTCATCGGCACGGGACGCGATCGTTGCTCCATGGGTATGTTCCTGGAGCCGATGTTCACGGCCGTTATCAGTCATGATTCCGGGGCGCCGCCGATCACCTACGCCGATCACATGAAGCATGATTTTGCCGGTCTCGACCACTACGCCGATGTCATGGGCGACGCTGTCGCGGAGTGAGACGGTAGCGATGACGTTGACCATTCCCACTACGACCGAGCTCGACATCGCGCCGCTCTTTGCGGGTGGCGCGGAACCCGCCCTTGATCGAAGGATCGCGGAGGTTCTGGAGAGCGAAGCCAGCTTTGTCGCCACTGGATTTCCGGGCTGCGACGGCCATGACACCCGCATCTCCGAAATCCTGCGGTTCTTCGACCTTAGGCAGGAAGACAAAATGGCCTGTGCCACACAGAGTGACCGTGCGACCCATCCCAACATCTATCGCGGCTATTATCCCCTGCCCGACGAACCTCATTTTTCGCACCACGAGATCTTCGATATCGGGCCTGAACCTGCAATGACATCGCCCGACGTGCCGGGTGCGGAGTCTTTCCGCGAGGACAATGTCTGGCCGGACAGGGAGCCCGTCGTGGGATGGCGGACGAAGCTGCTTTCGCTGTTTCGCGAGGAACGCGCGATCGGTGTGGCCGTGATGGCGGCAGCCGCGCGCGGTCTGGGCCTCGGGGATGAGACGGTGATCGCGGCGGCAGGCAGCTGCAACGGGACCCTGCGGTTGTTGCACTATGCCCCCATGCCTGAGGGCTTCGAAGTGATCGCCGAAGACGGTTTGCCCCCCGATGAGATCGGCGACGGCCGCCGCCTGGTTGGAAGTGCCCATATCGACACGGGCCTGATGTCGGTGCTCTGGCAGGACCACAGGGGCGGGCTGCAGATGCAGGGACGCGACAGTGTCTGGCGAGAGGTGGAAGCACGGGCCGATGTGCTCTCGATCCACATGGGCGACCTGATGCATGGGCTGACTGGCGGGCGCCTGGACGCCACCCGGCATCGTGTCCTGAGTCAGGGGTTCGACCGCTGCTCGGTGGGTCTGTTTGTCGAGCCGGACTTCGAGACCGACGTCGTCGCGCCGTCAGGTGGCCCGGCGGTGAGTTACGCCCGCCATCTGGTCAACGAGTATCCCGACCGCTTCGAGGCCAAGACGGCGGCCTGACGGCGCGACCGTTCAGTCCGGCACGCCTGCCTTGCGCGTTCGAAGTCGGCGACGGCGGCGGCAACCTGATCGGTCTCTCCGAGCTGGGCGTAGTAGGCGGCGAGGTTGGCGTGACCATGGGGCGGCATGGTGCGCTACTGCTTGTTAGATCTCGATGGCCGCCCGCTAGTTGCCCAGCATGTAGTGGCATTCGGCGACGTTCTCCATCATGAAGCCCGGCGCCTGCGGATCGAGCTCATGGGCCCGCATCAGGAGCGTGATGGCCTCGTCGGGACGGCCGCCGTAAGCCAGCGCGAGGCCGTCGCCGAAAATGGCCTGGACGTCGTTGGGGTTGAGCGTGATGGCGCGCTTGCCCTGGTTGATCGCCTGCTCATTGTCGCCCAGGCAGGCATAGGCGTCGGCCGCCATGCTTTGCATCGTGGTGTCGCCGTCGCCGAACTCCAGTGCCTTTTCAAGATGGTCGCGGGCGCGCCGGCGAAGATCGTCGGTCCAGGGTTGGAAGTTGAAGTGCATGTAGGCCAGCTCCCAACCGATGCTGGCATAGGCGTGGGCGCAGCGCGGATCGATCGCGATCGCCTTCTCCAGCCACTCGAAGGCCTCGGGCTGGCCGGGGGTCGCGGTGTTCTCCATAAGCCAGCGGCCGCGCAGGTAGTGGTCGTAGGCCGTCAGGTTATGGCTCGGCTTGTGATAGGTGCCCTCGACCAGAGCGCCGCGCAGGCGCTGTGCCAAGGCTCCGACGTTGGTGCGGCTGATCTCGTCCTGAACCTCGAAGATATCGTCGATATCGCGGTCGTAGCGTTCGACCTAGATGTGATTGCCGTCCGCCGCATCGATCAGCTGCAGGGCGACGCGGACCCGGTTTCCGGCCTTTCTGACGCTGCCCTCGACGACGTAGTCCGAGCCGAGTTTCTGGCCGACCTCCTTGATGTCGACGGCCTCGCCCTTGAAGGCGAAGCTCGAGTTGCGCGCAACCACCTGGAGCTCCCGGAAGCGACTGAGCTCAGTGATGATGTCTTCTGTGATGCCGTCGGAGAAGTACTCCTGTTCGGGATCGCCCGACATGTTGTTGAGCGCCGGGACAGCAATCGAGGGTTTGTTTTGCGGCGTGGCGGTGCGTCAGTCGCCTGCGGTGCCCTCTGCTAGAGTTCCCGGCGTCCAATGGAAGATGCCAACAGGCCTGTCGATATTATTGAAGTCCTGTTTGTCACCATCGATGAACGTAACGGACGCCTTGCCCATGATTTGGTCATGCGCCGCGGCTGAAAGACGGATGCCACCCGGCTCCGCTGCGGCTTCCAGCCGCGCAGCCAGATTCACGCCATCCCCATAGAACTCGCCACGGTCCTCGATCACATCGCCCAGATTGATACCGATCCGGATGTTGATACGTTCGCCTTCAGGTATGTCGGCGTTGTCCTTGGCAAGACCACCCTGGACCGCAGCGGCGGCATCGACCGCTAGCACGACGCTGGGAAAGGTCGCCAGAACAGCGTCACCGGCGTAGCGCAGCACGGTGCCGCCTGCTGCGCCGATCCGAGCGGTCACATCATCCAGCATCGCCATGATACGCTGGTGCGTTCCCACATCGTCGGCACCTGTCAGGCGGCTGTAGCCCGCGACGTCGGCGTAGAAGATGGCGACAAGGCGACGGGGGACAGTCACGAGGCAACTGCCGTCTTGAGCCGCTGCTCCACCGGGGAACCTGTGGAATTGATCGTCACCAGAACTGCCAAAGCTTCAGGAACTACCCCCTTACGTGTCGACAGGGCCATGGCGCAAGGGCGTTCCCACACCGGGGAAGCCTTCGTAGCGCGGCAGATCGTCGGCGACCTCCATCCAGGGCAGCCGTTCGACCTCGAAGGCATGGGCCGTGGGCTTCAGATCTTCGGGGTGGTCGAGGGTGCTGATGTGGAACTCGATGATCGCACCCAGCTCGCCGCCGTCGCCTTCCCAGGTCAGCGGTGCGCCGCAGTCGCCGCAGAAGGCGCGCTTCACGCCGGGGGAGGACTCGTAGAATTTCCGTTCGGTGCCGCTGAACGCGACATCGGATGCCTTGTAGCCCGCCAGGGTGACCACAGCGGCACCGTTGTGCTTGCGGCAGCTGTGGCAATGGCAGTGGGTCACATCGAAGGGCGCGCCGGAGGCTACGAAGCGGACGGCGCCGCACATGCAACCGCCGGTCATATCCTTGGTGTCACTCATGGTTTGATTCCTGTTGCTGGGTCGAATGGGTCAGAAGAATACAAAGGACCGGACGACGATGTTCTGGCGGTTGGGCACGCCGGCCGGTGCCGTGGGGTCCTGGCAGGCGCTGTGGAACGACCAGCGTGACACCGAGCCGTCGGTGACCGAATCGTAACACTTCAGCATCGATACCTCGGCCGGGCCCTGCTGCGGAAGCCAGTACCACTCGTGCTCGGGTCGGTAGGCAAAGCGTGTGGTCTCGCCGACCCGATCGTCATAGATGCGGTAGTTCGTGATGTAGGGCTGATCGGCAAAGGACGGCCAGGCGGCCAGCACGAAGGGCCATTGCTGGACGGTCTCCATCGGCTTGGCGAGATTGATCGACATGAACCGGCGGCTCATCTTCGCGTCTGCCTCGGCCTCGGTGTAATGCTGGGTCCGTCCGAAATTCCGGAGGTTCCGGATCAAGAGCTCGCGGCAGCGAACCCGGCCCGAGTTGTCGTTGAGATCGTTGTGGACGAGATTCACATAGTTCGTGTTCACCCCGGGGTTCTTGGCGTCCTGGTCTTCGGACGGGTCGCCCTCGAAATCCTTGTTGAAGAGGTCGTGGTTGTAGACCAGCGCATCGGTGGCGCCGGGGAAGAAGTCGAGCAGGAGCCGCTCCATCTCCGGATAGAAGACAGCCTCGACCTCCTCGTGATCATAGAAGTTGCGGCAGGCCGACTCGCAATGCGCCAGGGCCACACCCAGACGGTCCATGCACTCCGGGCTCTCCGGTGACAGGCCGGGGTAGTACTCGCCGATACGCCGGGCGTCGCGCAGGACCTGGGGGAAATAGAGCGTACGCTTGCTCAGGAGTTCTTCGCTCTTGCGCAAGGCCTCCTGTTCTTCTGTGCGGGCGGGATCACGCCACACGGCGTTCGACGACACCGCGACGTAGCTGGGTTCCTCCAGTACCGTGTAGCGCAACGGTACGACCACACCGCCTTCCGGTGCGGTGATGCCGGTGTTTCGGATATGCGCGATGCACTCCTCAGCGCTGCGAAAGCCAGGCCCCCATTGCGTCTCGACCGGGCCGGGCGGTGCGGCCTCCAGCTTCTCAACAAAGGCCTGGACCTTGCCTTTGGCCATCTGGGCCATCGCGTCCCTGATCGCCTCGGCGGTGCCTGCATCGCCATCCCGATCAAACGACATGTAGGACAGGCCGCCGTGGGCTGCGACGGGCGGCGGCGCACCCGCGGTCAGCTGCAGCGGCGGGACAAAGGGTCCTGGTGCGGTGCTATCGGGCCGATTCATGGTCTGCCTCCGGCGAAGGAACGCGATGGTGCCACAACGGAGCGAGGCTGCACAGAGCCCGCTGCAGCTTTGATGGCCCGGTCGCCTGACTACATGTGGCGCGGCTCATGCCGGCAGCACGGCCTTGTGAAGGCTGGCAAGGTAGCGTTCCCGGACCTCGGGGTTCTTGATCACGATTGCTCTGTCGATCATGGCCGTCGTGAACTCGCGCAGCACCTTCAGGATTTCGTCGGCCGCACGCCGTGCCTCGTCATCTCGCCCAAGTTTGCTCAACGCCGATATCAGGTGAACGCGCGCCCAGAAGATATTGGGCATGTCACGCACGCCCTTGCGGGCGTATTCGACTGCGGCCTCATGGTTGCCCAGAGGTACCTGGTTGAACGACGCCATTGAGTAGATGCCCCAGTGATACTGATCGGCGGGACTGAACCGCGGGGCTCGCTCGAACAAGCTGGCCGCTTCCTCCTCCCGGCCGCTCAACGTCAGGGTGTAGCCGAGGCCGTGATAGGCCAGTGCGAAGTTGGGATTGAGCTCAATGGCCCGGCGGAGGCGTTCCTCTGCCACATCGAAGTCACCTCGAAGTGCGTAGAGCCGGCCCAGGACAAACTGTCCGAACGGATCACGGTCATCGATCTCGACTGCGGTTCTGACGTGAGAAATGGCGCGATCGAGGAGTGTGGCACGATCATCAAGACTTTCGTTCTCGGCATAGTAGAGCGTGCGCTGAAACGCGCAGTAGCCCAATCCTGCGTGCGCAGTGGCGTAGCGGTCATCGACCGCCAGGGCGTCGTGGAAACAGCTCTCTGCCAGCGCCGTGTCGTCCGGTTTGGCGCGGTAGCTGTGCCACATGCCGCACTGGTAGTGATCCCACGCGGTGAGATTTTCAGGCGACTTGCGCCGGGCCCGCTCGCGTTCGGCAACCTCCGGCTCCGGCTGAATGGTAGCCACGATGGTTTCGGTGATTTCGTCCTGAAGCTCGAAGACATCAACCAGCGTGCGGTCGTAGCGTTCCGCCAAGAGATGGTTGCCGTTCGCCGCTTCGATCAGCTGTGCCGTGACCCGGACCCGCTGTGCGCTCTTGCGGACCGAGCCCTCGAGTACGTGCCGGACGCCCAGTTCCTGGCCGATCTGCTTGATGTCGACCGCATGACCCTTGTAGGCAAAGCTCGAATTACGGGCGATGACGAAGATCGAGCGGTACTTCGAGAGTTCGGTGATGATGTCTTCGGTGACACCATCGGCGAAGTACTCCTGCTCGGGGTCGCCCGACATGTTGTTGAACGCCAGGATCGCGATTGAGGGCTTGTCCGGCAGGGCTGGCGCTGAGTGAGCCATGTCCGGAAGCTGCTCACTAGGGGCCCAGTGGAAGATTCGAACCGGCCGCTCGATGTTTTTGAGTTCTTGCTCGCCTCCGTCGGTGAAGGTGACCATTGCCTTTCCCGCAACCCGGTCATCGGCTGCTGCTGACAGGTAGACGCCTCCGGGAGTCGCAGCCGCTTCGAGGCGTGCAGCAAGGTTCACGCCATCGCCGTAGACTTCTCCACGATCCTTGATGACGTCGCCCAGGTTGATCCCGATGCGGATCGAGACTCGATCATCGGGAACACGCGCGGCGTTCCCGTCGGCCAGCGCATTCTGGATTTCGGCAGCGATATCAACGGCCATAACAACACTGGGAAAGGTTGCCAAGACTGCGCCGCCCGCATAGCGCAGAAAGGTCCCACCAGCCGCACTTATCCGTGCGGTCACATCGTCGAGCATCGCCATAACGCGTTGATGGGTGCCAACTTCGTCGACCCCGGTCAGACGTCTGTAGCCGGGGACGTCGGCGTAGAAGATCGTCGTCAGTCGGCGGATGACGCTCATGCCCCGAGGGCTCGATGCGGAGGACTCAGCACCATGCTGTGTCCAAGTGAGGATCATACAGTTCGCGTCCGGCAACGCCATGCCCTTCCTAATTCTGCCGGTTGGTTGTACGGTTTTTCAACAGCCGTTGACGGATGGAGATGGGTGATGAACGTTGTACAGATGCTCTGGCCCGATGGGCTGCACGAGGCGGTCAGCGATACCGTCCTTGACAGCATGGATGCGTCGACCGCCGAAGCCAAAGGTCTGCCGAACGAAGCCTTCACCGATCCGGCCTTCCTGGAGCTCGAAAACAAGACCGTCTTCGCCCGAAGCTGGATGTTTGCCGGCCCGAAGAGCGATGTCGCCGAACCCGGTGCAGTCAAGTGTATCGAGGTCGCCGGCCGTCAGCTCGTCATGACCACCGACCGCAACGGTGAGACCCGTGTGTTCTTTAATGTCTGCCCGCATCGCGGCGCGCGGCTGGTGATCGAGGATCAGGATAAGGCCGCTGCCCTGACCTGCCCGTACCACGGCTGGGCCTTCGGGCTCGATGGCAGCCTGCGCGGCCGGCCGCACTACCACGGCCCCCGGGATCACGACCGCGAGGGCAGCAAGGCCGAACGTGATTGCCTGTTCGAGGTTCGCTCGGCTACCTGGCACGACTGGATCTTCGTCAACATCGATGGTCGGGCACCGGCTTTCGAAGATTACATGGCGCCAGCGTTCACGGAGTACGGTGACTGGGACTTCAGCGCGCTGCGCCTGGCGCACTACCAGCCGTTCGAGTTCCACGCGAACTGGAAGCTGGTGGTGGAGAACTTCTGCGACAACTACCATGTCTTCATGGTCCATCCCGACCTGCATGACGCTCAGGACGTCTACAAGCGCACCGGCATGCGGCCGGGCGGCGTTCACATGTTCAATGAGTTTGTCATCGGGTCCGAAGGTCTGGGCCTGACGGTCGATCCCGATGCGCCCGTCATGCCGGAGTTCCCCGATCTCTCGCCCGAGATTCGGGACGTGTCACCGTTCTGCAACCTCTTCCCCAACGCGACGATGGCAATCTTCCCGAGCTACGCCAACATGTTCTGCTACGAGCCTGTCGGCGTCGACAAGACCATCATGCATGTCTGGTTCTACTTTATGGATGAGGCCGTGGGTGACGAACAGCATCGCGACGGCCGGGATGCCGTGATCAGCGACTGGGCCCAACTCAATGCCGAGGACTCCGGTATCTGCCGCAGGCTGCAGGAAGGGCGCACCTGTGACGCCTACGACGGCGGCCGCTTCTCACCCTACTGGGATGCCGGCACGCTGCACTTCCATAAGCAGATCGCCGACGCGATGCGCGGCGAGGGTGCGTTCGCGCGCTGAGGCTAAAGAAGCGTATCGATCACCCGGTCGGGCGGCTTGTGGCCGTCGGCGTAGATCTTGATGTTGATGATGACCTTCTCGCCCATGTCGATCCGGCCTTCGATCGTGGCCGAGCCCATGTGGGGTAGCAGGGTGACATTGCCCAGGGCGAGCAGCTTCGGGTTCACGGCGGGCTCGTGTTCGAAGACATCGAGGCCGGCCCCGGCGATCTCGCCGGCTTTCAGCATCCGGGTCAGAGCCTGTTCGTCGATCACCTCGCCGCGTGACGTGTTCACGATCACGGCGGTGTTCTTCAGCAGCTTCAGGCGTCGCGCCGACAGCAGATGGAAGGTGCCGGGCGTGTGCGGGCAGTTGACCGAGATGATGTCCATGCGGGCCAGCATCTGGTCGAGGCTCTCCCAATAGGTCGCCTCCAGCTCCAGCTCGCTGTGTTCGGGGAGCTGACGCCGGTTGTGATAGTGGATTGAAAGACCGAAGCCCTTGGCCCGGCGCGCGACGGCCGAACCGATGCGGCCCATGCCGATGATGCCCAGGCGCTTGCCCCAGAGCCGGTTGCCCAGCATGTGAGTCGGGCTCCAGCCGGTCCATTCGCCGCTGCGGATCATCCGCTCGCCCTGACTGACCCGCCGGATCACATCCAGGATCAGCGCCATGGTCATGTCGGCGGTGTCTTCGGTCAGCACGCCGGGTGTGTTCGTGACCGTGATGCCGCGCTCGCGGGCGGCGACGAGCTCGATGTGGTCGACGCCAGTGCCGAAGTTCGCAATCAGGCGCAGGTCGTCACCGGCCTGGGCCAGGATGCCCTTGTCGATGCGGTCGGTCAGGGTGGGGACCAGCACATCGGCTGTTTTCACGGCTTCGACCAGCTCGTCGCGCGACATCGGATGATCGTCGTCGTTGAGCCTGGTGTCGAAAAGTTCCATCATCCGTGTCTCGATGACGTCGGGCAGCTTTCTGGTGACAATGACCATAGGTTTCTTGGCTCGGGCCATGCGTTTGCTTCTTGCCTCACTGCGACGATCGCCCCAAACGGCGGGCAGCGCGACCTTTACCAAATACGATCCCGCGAAACAACGCAACGCGGTGCTGCACGGGGTGCATGGCGCTCTCTTTTTGCTGTTTGCCGCGTTTGCGCTGCCTTCCGTGGCCCAGGATACGCTGCCGCTGCCCCGTTTCGTGTCGTTGAAGGCCGACGAGGTCTATATGCGCGCAGGGCCGGGGACCAACTATCCAGTCAACTGGTCCTATCTCCGCAAGGGCCTGCCGGTGGAGATCCTCAAGGAATATGAGGACTGGCGTTATGTCCGCGATATCGACGGCGCGGAGGGCTGGATCCACCGGATCATGCTGTCGGGGTCGCGCAGCGTCATCATCACGGGCCCCTCGATCCGCACCGGTTACGACAGCCCCGATCTCGGCGCGGATGCGGTGTTTCGCGCCGAGCCCGGCGTGCAGGCGTCGTTCATCTCCTGCGACGTGGCGTGGTGCCGCGTCGAGATCGACGGTGTGAAGGGCTGGATGCCCATGACCGACCTCTGGGGCGTCTACGCCGAAGACGGCGACGGCTGAGCGCTCTCCGTCAGTCGAACTGGCTCTCGCGCCAGCGGATGGCGGCGCTCAGGCCCTTTTCGCGTCTGACCGCTTCGAACTGCTTGTACTGCTCGGTTTCCTGGGCATCGAGAATGCCGCCGACCTCCACGCCGTAGGTGATCGCGCTGCGCAGTCCGGCAATTTCGGCACCCTGATTGATCGCGGCCTTGGTCGTCTGCAGGCCTTCCAGAGCAATCGCCGAGGCGCGCTTGGCGTACTTCATGGTTTCTTCCTCCAGCTTGTCGGCGGGGAAGACCTTGTTGACCATGCCGAACTGGCGTGCCTCTTCGGCAGTGATCATGTCGCCGGTGTAGAGTAGTTCGCGGGTGCGTTTGAGGCCGATGATCCAGGGCATGATCACGGCCGGGGGCGCCGTCGAGAAGCGGATCTCGGGCTCACCGAACATGGCCTCTTCGGAGGCGTAGGTGATGCAGCACATCATGGCGAGCTCACAGCTGCCGGCGAGGCAGTAGCCGCGCACCATGGCGATCACTGGCTTGGAGCAGTCCCAGGGACCGAACTCGAAGTCGGCGCAGTCTTTGAGCATCTTGCGTGTGCCCATCGGGCCGCGTCCGTAGTGCTTGCCCCATTCGTACTTGAGGTCATAGCCCGCGCCGAAGTGGTTGCCGTCGCCGGTCAGGATGATCACCGAGACGCTGTCGTCGGCATCGAGATCGCGGAGAGTGTCGGACAGCTCCTTCATGAACGGCGGGTTCATGGAGTTGAACTTGTCCGCACGCATGATGGTCACCTTGGCGACCTTGTCGGTTCTCTCGACGGTGACTTCTTCAGCCATGGTCTTCTCCCTCGTTACGCTTCGGTTGACGGGACCACCAGGGCATCGACGGCAACCGCGCCGTCGGGCCCGGTGATCACCGGGTTGAGATCGAGTTCGGCGATGCTATCGCCCAGTTCGGCGGCAAGCACGGAAAAGCGCGCCAGCATGGTCGCGAGCGCCGGGACATCGGCGGAGGCTTCACCGCGTACACCGTCGAGCAGCGCACGTCCCTTCAGGCGGTCGATCAGCGACAGGGCGTGGGCTTCGTCAAAGGGCGGTACGGCGAGCAGACTGTCTTTCAACACCTCGACCAGAATGCCGCCGGAGCCGACCAGCACCAGGGGACCGAACTGGGCGTCACGCACCAGTCCGAACACCATCTCCACGCCACACGGCGCCATAGGTGCGACAAGACAGCGGGCTCCGAGACGTGCCGCCATGTCGTCATAGGCCGCACGCACGGCCTCGACGCCGTCGAGCCTCACCGCAACGCCGCCCACATCCGACTTGTGCTGGATGCCCGGCATTGCGGTCTTCAGAACAACCGGGCCGGCACAGGCTTCGGCCGCGGCCACGGCTTCCTCGGCAGTCTCGACGATCGCTGTGGCGGGAGTTTCGATCCCGAAGTCTGCCGCAAGCGCCAGACCTTCGGCCTCGTCCAGCGCCATCCCCGTTGCTAGCCGCTCGCGCCAGCGTTCGATGACGCTTTGGGCAGGGGCGTCCGGCGGTGCCATCGCGCGCGCGGCGCGCTTGTCGCGCCAGGCCATCATGCGGGCAAAGGCGGTCATTGCGGCACCCATGCCGTCGATGAAGGGGATGCCGTAGTCGTTCAGCAGGGCAACGGTTTCGTGGCCGATGCCGCCGGGCACGCAGTTCACGAAGGCCATGGGTTTGCCGGTCGCCTTTGCGGTGGCATGGGCACCTTCGACAAAGATGAAGCGGAACTGTTCCCCGTCGCGCATGTCGGCGATCCAGGCGCCCCCTGCTGCGTTGGGATCGGCCATCAGGGCATGCCAGCAATCGATGAAGATGCCCTGGTAGTCATGGCCGGTGCCCCAGGCGTCGAGCGGGTTCACGGGGTCCAGACCGTACTCCAGCCGTTCGGCCAGCCGGGCCGAGGTCTCAGGCGTGATCTCGGCAAAGGTCACGCCGGCGTCGCTCGCCTGGTCGGCCAGGTGTTCGCGTTCACCGCCGGAATCGGTGATGGCGACCAGCCCACCCGGAGCCATGGTGCGAGGCTGGGTGGCGAGCTGCAGGGTCGCCGTCATCTCGGGCAGGTCATAGACACGCAGCACGCCGTGGTGCTCGAAGAAGGCATTGTAGGCGTCATCGTCGCCGGCCAGCGCACCGGAATGGCTCATCGCCATCTTCACGCTTTCTTCGGTGCGCGCGGCCTTTATCACCACGATCGGCACACCCTGTGCCATGGCCTGGTCGGCGGCGGCAGCGAACCCTTCGGGATCGCGTATGGTCTCGATGAAGAGCGCGATGGCACGCGTCGAGTCGAGCGCGAGCGCGTAATCCATGTAGTCGGCGACCGTGGTCGAGATCTCCTGGCCGGACGAGACCGTCAGGTTAAAGTTGAGCCGACCGTCGTTCTGGATCAGGCCGCCATAGATCGAACCGGACTGGGAGATCAGGGTGATGTTGCCGACCTCCGGGTTGCCGCGGTTTCCGGCGAGGTTGACCAGCGTGCCTTCGGCGTAGTTGACGAAGCCCGAGCCGTTGCCGCCACAGATCAGAAGGCCGGTTTCGCGCGCTTTGCGGCGCAGCCGTTCGACCAGCGGCGGATCGGTGTCGCCCTCAAGATATCCCGACGCGAAGATTGTGACGGCGGGGATGCCCGCGGCGATGGCGTCGTCGAAGACAGCCTCGAGACGCGCGTTGGCCACATTCAGCATGGCGTGATCGACCGGCTTGCCTATGGCTGCCAGGTTTGGCAGGCAGGGCCGGCCGTCGATGCTGTCGTAGCGTGGATTGATCAGATGAAGCGCGCCGTCAAAGCCGCTGTCGACGATGCCTCTGTAGGACATCCAACCGAAGCTCGACTGCTTCGGAGAGGCGCCGACCACGGCGATGGAGCCGGGACAAAGAAGAGGCTGGAGACGGTGCTGCACCATCGGAGAACCTGTCGGACAACTTGAGAGACGCACACTAGCGGCTGGAGCTACGAGCGCAAGAAGCGGAATGACAGGGCAACCGCATCCGGCAATAGTCCGCACCATGTCCGCCCGTGCCCCCGCTCTTGATACCACCGCCTGGGTTCTGTTGGTTCTGCTCTCCATCGTTTGGGGCGCATCCTTTTTCCTGGCCGAGGTCGCCCTCGCCGAACTGCTGCCGGTCACGATCGTGGCCGCCCGCATGGTGTTCGGTGCTGCGGGGCTCTGGGTGCTCGTGCTGATCACTCGGCCCGCGCTGCCGCGTGATGGCGCGACCTGGCGTGACCTGCTGGTCATGGGTCTGCTTAACAATGCGCTGCCGTTCAGCCTGATCGTGACGGGCCAGGTTTGGGTCACCGGAGGCATGGCGGGTGTGCTAAACGCAACCACCCCGGTCTTCGGCGTGATCGCCGCCCACTTCCTGACCTCCGACGAAAAGCTCACGCCCAATCGGCTGGTCGGTGTACTGCTCGGTGTTCTCGGCGTCGGCGTGTTGCTCGGCCCCTCGATCCTGGGCCGTGTGGAAGACCAGCTTCTGGGTGCGGCGCTGCTGCTGTGTGCGGCGATGTCCTATGCCGCGGCGGGGCTCTGGGGCCGTCGCCTGCGCCACCTGCCGCCGATCAGCGCGGCGACGGGCCAGGCAAGCTGTTCGATGCTGCTGCTGTTGCCGGCCGCGGCCCTGATCGACCAGCCCTGGACACTGCAGATGCCGTCGACCACAGTCTGGCTCGCGCTGGTTGCGATCGGTGTTCTCTGCACCTCGCTCGCTTATGTCATGTTCTTTGCTATCCTCCAGCGGGCCGGTGGCAGCAATGTCATGCTGGTCACCCTGCTGGTGCCGCCCAGCGCCATTGTGCTCGGTGTGCTGTTCCTGTCCGAACCCGTCAGTATCGAACAGCTTGTCGGCATGGTCCTGATCGGCGTCGGGCTGGTTGCCATCGACGGGCGGCTGCTCCTTCGCTGGCGAGCCTCGCGATCATCATGACCGCTGTCAACCGGGTCTTCTTTGGCTGGTGGGTCGCCTGGACCGGGTTCCTGATGGCGCTCTTCGCCTGGGGTTTCGGTTTCTACGGCTCGGCGATCTATCTCGGCTGGCTGACCGAAAAGCATGGCTGGGATCTGGCCGAAGTCTCGCTTGCGGTTACGGTGTTTTATGCTGTCAGCGCTGGTGTCGTCGTGTTCTCGGCCGATGTGTTCAAGTGCCTGGGCCATCGACGCGCCTGTCTCATCGGCATGGTCGCCATCGCCATCGGTCCGCTCGCCATGCCGCTGCTCACCGAGCCCTGGCAGATGTGGCTGGCCTTTCTAGTCATGGCACCGGGCTGGGCTTTTCTCGGCACCGCCGGTGTCAACATCGTGCTCGCCCCCTGGTTCCAGAAACGGCGCGGTTTCGTGGTGTCGCTTTCACTCAACGGTGCCAGCATGGGCAGTGTTGTGATCGCACCGGTGATCGTTCTGCTGGCCGGCTTCTATGGCCCCGTGACCGCCATTGTGCTGACGACCGGATTGATGCTGGCCACCCTGGGCGTGTTCGCCTGGCTTGTGCTCCATCACAGCCCTGCCGCGATGGGCCTGGCGCCCGACGGCGGCGCTGCAGATCCCGCAGCAAAGGAGGAGCCTGCCGAAGCGCGCAGCAAACGCGCTCTGCTCAAGAGCTGGCAGGTCTGGTCGATTGCGCTGCCCTTTGCCGTTGCCCTGTTCGTGCAGGTCGGTGTGCTGACCCATCAGTTCCGGTTTCTGATCATCGATATGAGCGAGGGCACGGTCGCGCTGATCATGTCGCTGACCGGCATCATGGCGGTCACGGGCCGGGTCGGGACCGGGATGATCATCGACCGAATCGACCGCCGCCGGGCCGGTGCGGTGAACTTCGCGGTCCAGGCGGCCGGTCTCGCCGTGGTGATCGTGACCGATGGGCCCTGGGGCCAGGGTGCGGGCTGGATGCTGTTCGGCCTGGGCGTGGGCAATCAGGTCACGCTCTACGGGTTGATCGCCCATGTCGAGTTCACTCGCGCCGACTTTGCTCGCGCCATGGCTGTGATTGTGGCGATCTGCCAGTTCACATATGCCTTCGGCCCCGGACTGATCGGCGCGGCTGCGGACGTCCTGGGTTATGGCGCAGCCTTCGGCGGATCGGTGTTGCTGCTCCTGGTCGCCTCGGTCTTGGTCGTCGCAGGGCGGCCCAAGACCGGCTCACAAGGCCCACAGTCCTGATCGCGGCCGGTCGCTGTTCGTCACCGCTTCATGGAACACGAAGAGCAGCGCCCACTGCGGCTGTTGAGGACAGCCGCAGTGGGCTTAGTGCTGCGAGACAAGAGCCGTCGACAATGCGCTCACATGCGCCAACGGGAAGTCGGGTGGTCCCTGTGGGCGGGCTCGTTGCGCTTGAGCCCGCTCAGCGATTTGGGGAATCGCAATCCGGACCTGGGAATGCTGGGCTACCTCCTGGCCGGTAGGCGGCTTTGCATCGGGAGCAAAACACGCTCAAAACAATCATGCCCTGTGATCCAGACTGAGATGAATGTGGTGTGTTCTGCAGTTTCGCGCCGCTCACGCTCCCAAGGCGACAGATCGGCTCTGCATCTGTGTCTGCAGTTTGATAGGCTGCCCGATGAGGAGGCCTTGAGGAGTCTCCCGAGAAGGATAGAAACCTGTTGTGAATCAGAGGCTTAAGCCATCCATCTGGGTTGAGGCCCAGGTCCGTCATTGCAACGGTCTCGCCGTGCCGCTTTATGTTCTCAAGCGGGGCGACGGCGATGCCGGCATGATCCTCATCAAACTGATTCGAGAACCTGATCAGGTGATTATCCTGTCACCGACACGCAACGAGGAGGGTGAACTGGCCTGGACTCGCCCCCTGGGGCCTGAATCCGTCACCGCGGAGGCTGCCGACACCTATCTCGACCGTCAGACAGGCTACGACCCGGACCTCTGGATTCTTGAAATCGACGATTCGGCCGGTCTCTGGCAGCCGGACTCGCCGATTCTCTGACGATTCCTTATCGAATCCGGTGATTTGCGCTCATGTGCCGGGCCGAATCGCGTCGATCAGGCCAGCCATATCATGACCGTCGTGGCCCAGCGCGTGGTCGCGGGTCATGAGGGTGCTGACGGCTTCGAGATGGCTTGTGGTGATACCGGTCTCCCGGCCTTCGCGGATGATCTCCTCAAGCGAAGCCTGCCAGATCTCCATGGTCGCACCGACGTCGTCGTCGAACGCGCGTGTGTCGGCGGCGCGGCCCATGATCTCGAGATCGTCGGCCATCGGCCCCGTCGTCATGTTGTCCCGCACCATGGTTTCGAGGAACCGTTCGACCGGTACACCGGCCTCCTGGCACACGGCGACACCGTGCAGCACGCCGGCGTAGGCCATGAAGGAAAAGGCGAGCTGGACGTTCACCAGGGTCGGCGCGGTGTCGATCACCTCCGACGTGAACACTGTTCTTTCGGTCAGGGTTTCCAGAACCGGGCGACAACGCTCAAACACGGCCTTCGGTCCGGCACAGATCAGCGTCGCCGTTCCGGCGCGCACCGTGGCGGGGTAATCCTGAATCTGGCCTTCGAGATAGGCGATGCCGCTGTTCTCTGCCCAGGCGTCGAGGGACCGGGAGTGCGCAGCCGTCATGCTCGTCAGCTCAACCAGGGTCTTGCCTTTGAGCGCGTCGGCCATGGCCCACGTCATCACCGTGTCCCGGGTCGCGGCGTGATCGCGCAGGCAAACCAGCAGAGTGTCGCAGACCACTGCCGCATCGAGGGCGCCTTTGACCACTGCCGCACCCTTCTCCTGATAGGCCTGGGCCTTGTCGGGGAAGCGGTTCCACAGGGTCAGCGGCATGCTGCCGGCGATCAGTCGGTCGGCCAGGGCCGAACCCATGTTGCCCAGGCCCAGGAGACCAACCCTGGGTCGTGCTTTGGAGGATGTCATAGCCGTCTGTTCCTGTTGACCGGGACCAGACTAGCAAGAGGGGATCAGAGCGGCATCAACGCGAAACCGTTGAGCACGATTCCCGATGTGGTGAAGGTCATGGTCGCGCCGGGATCGGCGGGCTCGAGAACAAAGCCGTCGAGCTCGAAGCGCAGGCCGTCCTCGGCGAAGGCCCAGGTCATCCCGGCGGCATCGGCCAGCGACGCCGTGGCGGCCGTACCCTGATCGTGAGCCAGGAACAGGGGCACGTCGACCACCGATCCGTTCAGCGGTACCGGCAGGAGATCGCCCGACTGCAGCGAGAAGAGCGAGGTCGACGCCGACACGATTGTCAGCGTGCGCGTCGGCAGGGAGGCGCCAGCCGGCCGGGCTTACTGCCGAAGGTCTCCGGCCCGAAGCCGGGCGCGCTCAGCGTCAGGCTGCCCTTGCGGATCGCACGGTGGGATAGGCGGGGAAGAAAGCGCATGGCGGTGTCTGAAGCTGGTTGCCGCAGCCATGATTTCAGAGTCCGCCAAGCCGGTCCACAACCGCTGACATGACATCCCCGCGAGACTGTTGGCCTGAAGTGCGCCGCCTTGCCCGGCGAGGTTTCCCTTGCAATGACAGGCTTAAGGCCTCATATGCCGCTCTGTTCGAACGAACGCCTGGCTTGCTGTGCCTGCGCCTTCCCCCCGACAACGGGTGTGCGGAAGGGCTCTCTCTCCAAGACAACGCTGAATTTCGGATACCGGGTCTGCGCGATGGTCGTGCGGGCTCAACGCCGATGTTGGCGTGATTTGTAAGAAAAGGGAGCCACAACCATGGCCACCGGAACTGTTAAGTTTTTCGACACCACCCGAGGCTTCGGCTTCATCCAGCCGGCTGATGGCGGCAAGGACGTCTTCGTCCACGCTACGGCCGTCGAGGCCGCCGGCATGCCGACCCTCCAGGAAGGCGACAAGGTGAACTTCGAGATCGACATGCAGCGCGGCAAGCCCGCCGCCGGCAACCTCTCGCCTGCGTAACCGTACGCGATCAGGTTTGATCTGACGAAAGAGCCCGGTGCCAACGCGTTGGGCTCTTTCTGATTCTAATGACTCGCCGCCGTCGCCGCCTTGTCATCCAGCAGGCTGAACGTGTTAAATCGCTCCAGACCGAACGCCTTGATCAGGTCCGGGGTTTTGTCGTTGGCGATGAGCTCGGCGTTGGTTTTGCCGCAGACCGGGGTGGCCTTGAAGCCCCAGGTGCCCCAGCCGGCGTCGAGGTAGTAGTTGGCGACGTCGGACTTGCCCATGATCGGGCTGTAGTCGGGCGTCATGTCGGTCATGCCGGCCCACTGGCGCAGCATCTTGACCTCGGCCAGGAAGGGGAAGAGCTCGAGGGTGCCGACCATCCAGGCTTCCTTCATATCCAGAGTCGAGCGGGTGCTGTAGAGCGTGTAGGGGTCGCTTCCGCCGCCGATCACCACTTCGCCGCGGCTGGTCTGGCTCAGATAGACGTGGTGCTGGGCGCTTGAGATCATCGGGTCCAGGAAACGCTTGAGCGGCTGGGTCACGCCGGCCTGCAGCGGGTAGGTCTTGATCGGCAGCTTGATACCCGCCATCCGCGCGACCTCGCCCGACATGCCCGCGACACACTGGATCACCTTGCCTGCCTTGATCGTGCCACGGTTCGTCCTGACGCCAGTCACCGTGCGTGAGCCGTTGGCCCCTTCGATCTCGAGGCCGGTGACGGTGGTGTTCTGGTGGATCTCCACGCCGCGCTGCCAGGCGCCCGAGGCGTAACCCCAGGCCACCGCGTCATGGCGGGCTATCGAGCCGGGGTGATGGACCAGCGCGCCGTGCACCGGAAAACGCACATCGTCGCTGAGGTTCATGGACGGGACGAGTTTCGTGAGCTCGTCGCGGTCGACCAGATCGCTGGCGATGCCGAAATGATGACTGACCTCGTCACGCCAGCGCATGGTGCGCATTTGGCTGTCGTTGTGGGCCAGCGTGATCTGGGCCCGCTGGCTGAGCATCAGGTTCAGATCGAAGTCATGGGCCAGATCGCGGTAGAGCCGCAACGAGGTGTCGTAGAAGCGCACGCCGTCGGGTGTCAGGTAGTTCGAGCGGATCACCATGGTGTTGCGCCCGGTGTTGCCGCCGCCGATGTAGCCCTTCTCCAGCACCGCGACATTGGTGATACCCCAGTCGCGCGCCAGGTAATAGGCCGTGGCGAGACCATGACCGCCGCCGCCGATGATCACGACGTCGTAGCTGGGTTTCAGCGCGCTGGGCGTGGGCAGTGCACGGGGCGGCCTGCCGTCCTTTCTGAGACCGAACTTCAGGAGTGAAAAGGGCATGGGCGGCGAACCCGTCGCTGGTGGTAAACGTGGCGCCATCTTGCACGGCGGCACGGGGACCGCCAGCGGAAACGACGATGCCAAAAGAACGGCCCCTGCCATCGGTTTTTTTGAGGTCAGGGCCATGGCCCTGCCGCGGATTGCGCCATAGGGTTTTGCCACGTCTGAGGGAGATGTGGCGATGCGACGGCGTGATCAGGACCTGCTCGACAAACGGGTGAGCGAGGTTCTGGACCTGATCAGGGTCCGGTTCGGTGACGATGCGGGCGGAGTCTGTTCGTTTACACGTTCGTATTTTGCCGATGTCATCGTCGAGGATGTCGAACACGAGACCATCGAGAACCTCTATGGCGCGGTGGCCTCGCTCTGGCAGTTCCTGAAGCAGCGCAAATCCGCGGGCCCGAAGATCCGGGTCTACAACCCCGATCTCGAACAGGACGGCTGGCAGTCGACCCACACGGCAATCGAGATCGTGAACGACGACATGCCGTTCCTGGTTGATTCCGTGGTCTCCGCACTCAACGTCATGGCCCTGCCGGTGCTGAACCTGGTGCACCCGATCATCCATGTCACCCGCTCCGACACCGGCCTGGTCGAAGCCCTGGCGACCGGCGATGAGGCGACCGACGGCATGGCCGCTGAATCGGTGCTCCATGTCGAGATCACCCAGCAGCCCGGTGGTGACCGACACAATGAGATCGAGGCCCGGCTGAACGAGGTGCTGGGCAGCGTGAGCGCGTCGGTCGAGGACTGGCATCAGATGATGGCCGAGCTCGAAGCCCAGATCGACGAGCTCCGCGCGTCACCGCCGCCGGTGGCCGAGGAGGACTTCACCGAAGGGCTCGATTTCCTCGAATGGCTCCAGAACAACCACTTCACCTTCCTGGGCCACCGCGAATACGTCTACGACCGGCGCGACGACGGGGTCTATGCCGAGATCGTCGTGGACAAGAACCTCGGGATTCTGCGTGAGGTGTCCGAGGAAAGCCGCAAGCGCCACGGTGAGGCGCTGCCCGATCACTTCGCGAGCTATATTGAGCGCAAAGAGCTCTTCATCATCTCCAAGGCCTGGACCCGGTCCGATGTGCACCGCCCGGTCTATATGGATTACATCGGCGTGCGCCGCTTCGACGGCGACGGCAACGTGGTGGGCGAGCGCCGTTTCCTGGGCCTGCTGACCTCGACCGCGTACAGCGCACTTCCGGCCCAGATTCCGCTGCTGCGGCGCAAGGTCGCCACCGTCATCGAGCGGTCGGGTTATCCTCACGGCAGCCACAACGCCAAGGCGCTGGAGCACATCCTCGACACCTATCCGCGTGACGAGCTTTTCCAGATCGACATCGACACCCTGGAAGAGATCACCCACGGCATCCTTCACCTGGAGCACCGCCAGCGCATCCGGCTCTTCATGCGCCGCGATTCCTACGGCCAGTTTGTCACCTGCCTCGTGTTCGTCCCGCGCGACCGTTACACGACGGACCTGCGCACACGCATGGAACATATCTTGCTCGAAGAGCTGGGCGGCAGTTCGGTTGATGTGACGACACAGATCTCCGATGCGCCGATGGCGCGGGCTCAGTTCATCGTGCACACGCCGGGCGGTTCGGCGGCCGAGGTTGATGTGCGCGCGATCGAGGGCCGGCTGGTCGCCGCCTCGCGCGACTGGAACGACGACCTGCAGGACGCCCTGATCGACGAGTTCGGCGAAGGCCAGGGCATGGTGCTCTACCACCGTTACGCCGAGGGCATTCCCGCCAGCTACAAGGATTCCTTCAGCGCGCGCCTGGCCGTGGCCGATATCGAGCGCATGGAGAAGATGGGCGAGGGCATCAACATGAATCTCTATCGCCGCGTCGATGCCGAAGAGGGCATGTTGAATTTCAAGATCTACCACGGCGGCAACCCTGTGCCGCTGTCGAGCATCATGCCGATGCTCGAGCACATGGGCCTTGTGGTGATCGAGGAAACGCCGTTCGAGATCAGGCTCGATGACGGCGAGATCGTCTGGATCCACGACTTCCATGTGAACCTGGAGTTCGACTGGGAGGTCGATGTCAGTGAAGCGCGCCAGCGCTTCCACGAGACCTTCGCGCGGGTCTGGTCCGGCGAGATCGAGGACGACGACTTCAACGATCTCGTACTGGCGGGGCTCGACTGGCGTCAGGTCGTTGTGCTGCGCGCCTATGCCAAATACATGACCCAGGCCAACGCGCCGTTCAGCCAGACCTACGTCGAGCAGACGCTTGCGGCTAATCCCGTGATTGCAAGGCTGCTAGTCGAGCTTTTCATGATCCGCTTTGACCCCGACAACCGTGCCGATGTCGAGGGCCGCAGTGCGGCCGTGCAGGAACGGATCGCCGCCGCCCTCGACGAGGTCGCCTCGCTCGACCAGGATCGCATTCTGCGCCGTTATCTCAACCTGATCGAAGCAAGCCTGCGTACCAACTTCTTCCAGACCGGCGAAGACGGCGGGCCCAAGAGTTACGTCTCGTTCAAGTTCGATTCCACGACCATCGAAGGCCTGCCGGAGCCCCGGCCCTGGCGTGAGATTTTTGTCTACTCCTCGCGCGTCGAGGCGGTACACCTGCGCGGTGGGCCTGTGGCCCGCGGCGGCATCCGCTGGTCGGACCGGCGCGAGGACTTCCGCACCGAGGTGCTGGGCCTGGTGAAGGCCCAGATGGTCAAGAACGCCGTGATCGTGCCCGTGGGCTCGAAGGGTGGGTTTGTCGTCAAGAAGCCGCCGACAGAGGGCGGGCGCGAGGCGTTCCAGGCTGAAGGTATCGCCTGCTACCAGACCTTCATGGCCGGCATGCTAGACATCACCGACAACATCGTCGGCGGCGAGATCGTCCAGCGCGAGCGGGCCGTGCGCTACGACAGCGACGATCCCTATCTCGTGGTCGCGGCCGACAAGGGCACGGCGACCTTCTCGGACATCGCCAACGGCGTGGCTCGCGACTACGGTCACTGGCTCGATGATGCCTTCGCCTCGGGCGGGTCGGCCGGCTATGACCACAAGGCCATGGGCATCACGGCCAAGGGCGCGTGGGAGGCGGTGAAGCGTCATTTCCGCGAGCTGGGCAAGGACATCCAGAGCCAGGACTTCACGGTCATCGGTGTCGGCGACATGATGGGCGACGTCTTTGGTAACGGCATGCTGCTCTCAGAACACATCCGCCTGCTGGGTGCGTTCAACCATCTCCACATCTTCTGCGATCCCGACCCCGACGCGGCCACGAGTTATGCCGAACGCAAGCGGATGTTGGAGCTGCCGCGGTCCTCCTGGACCGACTATGACGCCTCGCTGATCTCCGAGGGCGGCGCGATCTTTGAGCGCAGCGCGAAGTCGCTGACGCTCTCCCCGCAGATCCAGTCCTGTTTCGGCATCAAGAAAGAGACCGTGACGCCGACCGAGCTGATCAACGCCATGCTGAAGGCCGATGTCGAGCTGCTGTGGAACGGCGGTATCGGCACCTACTTCAAGGCCGGGCACGAGAGCCATGCCGAAGTCGGTGACCGGGCCAACGACGGGCTCCGGGTCGACGGCAGGGAGGTCGGTGCGAAGGTCGTGGGTGAGGGCGGCAATCTCGGCGCCACCCAGGCCGGGCGTATCGAGTACGCGCTCGCGGGCGGCCGTATCAACACCGATGCCATTGACAACTCCGCGGGTGTCGATTGCTCGGACCACGAGGTCAACATCAAGATCCTGCTCGGCGATGTCGTCGAAGCCGGCGACATGACGATCAAGCAGCGCGATCGTCTGCTCGAGGAGATGACCGACGAGGTCTCTGATCTCGTGTTGCGTGACAATTACCTCCAGACCCAGACGCTGACCGTGCTGGAAACCCACGGCGTCACGCGGACCGACGAGCAGGCCCACTTCATGCGGGCCATCGAGCAGGCCGGCCTTCTGGACCGCACCATCGAAGGCCTGCCCGAAGACGAGGAGCTGGCGGACTGGGCCACCAAGCGCCGCCGCTTCACGCGGCCGGAACTCTCGGTCCTGTTGGCCTACGCTAAGATGGACCTCTACCCCGCGCTGCTGGATTCCGACCTGCCCGACGATCCCGATCTTGAAGGCGATCTCGTGCGCTACTTCCCGGTGCCGCTTCAGGAGACCTTCCACCAGATCATCATGAACCACCGGCTGCGGCGGGAGATCGTGGCGACCTTCACCACGAACTCCATCGTCAACCGGGCCGGCATCACCTTCATCCGGCGCATGGCCGAACAGACCGGTCACGGCTTTGCCGCCATCGCAAGGGCCTATGCTGTGGCACGCGATGCCTTTGGACTGCGCGACACTTGGCTCGCCATCGAGGCGCTCGACAACAAGGTGCCTGCGTCGGTTCAGACCGCCATGCTGGAAGAGACCATGCTCTTGATCGAGCGCGTGACGGCCTGGATGCTGCGCAACCGCAGCCAGCCCATGGCGATGGGCGAGACTGTCGCGGCCTATCGTCCCGCTGTGGTCGCGCTGCAGGAGAAGCTGCCCGAGCTCGTCAGCACACGGCGCCGCCAGTCGATGCAGCGCGCAGCCAAGCGCTACGAGAAGGACGGCGTTCCGGCCGAGACTGCCGCGCTGATTGCCAGCCTGCGCACCATGTCGGCGGTCTGTGACGTGATCGACACGGCTGAGGCCATGGAGGTCGACGTCATCGATGTCGCCACGATCTTCTTTGATGTTGGTGAGGAGCTGGGCAACGAGTGGCTGCGCGACATGCTGGGCCGCCTTGCGGTCGAGGACCGCTGGGACCGTTTGGCTCAGCAGGCCCTGATCGAGGAGAGCTTCCAGCAGCAGACCTTGTTGACCACCGCCGTGCTGGAAGCGCAGTCTGGAAAGTCTGCCGACAAGGCCGTGGGGCACTGGATCGGCGACAACCGCACCCGGGTCGACCGGGCCAGTGCTGTGCTGAACGAGCTCAAGAGTGCGGGGCCTGTCGATCTCGCTATGGTCTCGGTTGCAAGCCGCGCCCTGCGGTCCCTGGCCGGCTGACCCACGAGACGGACTACGCCGCCATGACTGTTTCGCCCGACGCCCGGAACATCATCGACCTCACGCGTTATCCGATTCATCGGCCGGACACGCCGGACTATGACGCCGGCCTCGCCACGATCCGTGCGGATCTGGACGACGACGGCTGTGCCGTTCTGAAGGGCTTTGTCCGCGCCGACTGTCTGGCTTCCCTCGAAGCCGAGGCCGAACGCACAGCACCCTTCGGCCATCGGTCGTTCAACCGTACCAACGCCTACTTCACACAGGACGATGAGAGCCTGGCGCCCAAGCATCCGCTGCGCCGTTTCTATGACCGCTCGAACGCCTTCGTGCCCGCCGACAACTTCGGCCCAGACTCGATGCTGCGTGCGATCTACGAAGTACCGTTCTTCGCGCCGTTCATTCAGGACGCCCTGCAGGAAGAGCGGTTTCACCGCTACGCCGACCCGCTGGCCGATGTGATCGTCAACGTCGTGGAGCCAGGAGGCGGGTTCCCGTGGCATTTCGACACCAACAACTACACGGTCACGCTGGCGATCCGGAATGGCGAGGGCGGCGGCCTGTTCGAATACTGCCCGGGCCTGCGCACGCCGACCGACGAGAACTACGACGGTGTCCGTGCCGTGCTCGACGGCACCAGCGACGCCCCCCGGTCCCTGGCGCTCGAGCCCGGTGATCTCCAAATCTTCAAGGGTCGCTATGCGCTCCACCGTGTCTCTCCGGTCGAAGGCCAACGCGCGCGCTACGTCGGTATCTTCAGTTTTGTCGAAAACCCCGCCATGGTTGGCAGCGTCGAACGCACCCGCCAGCTTTACGGCCGCGTCCTGCCGATCCACGTCGAGAACGAAGGCCAGCGTTCGGACACTCTGGTGGATTGAGGCCTGTGCGCCGGCGTTGTTCTAGGGCGACGGCAGCGGCTTCAGATCGATCGCGCCGCGGTTGGCGACGAGCAGACACTTGATGGATCCCGACATAAGCGTTTTCCCCGCATGGCTGTGGCGGCAGCGGTGGCGCCGACTACACCCGACATCTGCAGCGTGATAGCGTTCTTGCGACATCGGATTGGTTGTTCCGGTCTGATCCCGGCTGTCGTGCCGTAAATCCGCCCTTGTTGCCGCCCAGAAGTCTGCCCCATGAACCTCGCCCGTGCCTTTGTGACCGTGAGCGGACTGACTGCGATCAGCCGGGTGGCGGGGTTCGTGCGCGACATGCTGTTCGCGGCCGCGCTGGGCGCCGGCATAGCAGCCGATGCCTTTCTGGTTGCGTTCAAGCTGCCGAACTTCTTCCGTCGCCTGTTTGCCGAAGGCGCGTTCAACGCGGCCTTCATTCCGATGTTCGCCGGGCGACTTGAAGGCGAGGGCAAGGCTGAGGCCAAGCGGTTGGCCGACGAAGTTATGGCCGTTTTGCTTCTGGCTCTGGTCGTGCTGACCCTGGCGTTCGAGATCGCCATGCCCTGGGTCATGCTGGGTCTGGCACCGGGTTTCACCGATGAGCCCCAGAAGTTCGAGCTGGCGATCGAGCTCACACGAATCACCTTCCCCTATCTGCTGCTGATCTCGCTCGTGGCTCTCTACGGCGCCATGCTGAACTCGACCGGCCGGTTTGCCGCCTATGCTTCCGCGCCGATCCTGCTCAATCTCTGCCTGATCACCGCGGCGCTGGTGGCCTATGCCTCGCCCACCATCGGTGCCGGGCACGCCCTGGCCTGGGGTGTAACCCTGGGCGGTGTGGCCCAGGTCCTGCTGTTGCTCGCCAACCTGTCGCGTGCAGGCCTAATGCCAAGGCTGCTGCTGCCGCGCCTGACCAAGGGCGTGAAACAGGTCCTGCGCCTGTTCGGACCGGCCGCACTGGGCGCCGGCGTCGTGCAGATCAACCTCGTGATCGATCTTTGGGTCGCTTCGTTCCTGCCGACCGGTTCAATCTCCTATCTCTATTACGCCGACCGCGTGAACCAGCTGCCGCTCGGCGTCATCGGCATCGCGGTCGGCACGGCGCTGCTGCCTTTGCTTTCACGCCAGATCGAAGCCGACGATCAGGCCGGCGCGAACGACAGCCAGAGCCGTGCGGTTGAGCTCGTCATGATTTTCTGCCTGCCGGCGGCGGTGGCGCTCACGATCATCGCCGAACCCATCATCGCGGTGCTGTTCGAGCGTGGCGCCTTCGACGCCGCCGACACCGCGGCCAGCGCGGCAGCACTTGTCGCGTTTGCCGTGGGCCTGCCGGCCTATGTTCTGATCAAGGTCTTTGCGCCGGGGTTCTTTGCCCGCAAGGACACGAAGACGCCGGTCAAGGTCGCGGTCGTTGGGCTGCTAAGCAATCTCGCTATCATGCTCACGCTGATCTGGTCCCTCGGCCATGTCGGCATCGCCCTGGCAACCGCGGGCGCAGCATGGATCAACGGCGGTATCCTCTGCTTTATCCTGATCAGGCGTGGCCATTTTGCCCCTGATGATCGTCTCAAGCACCGCCTGCCGCGCATCCTGTTCGCGTCAGCGGCAATGGCCGCAGTCCTGTGGCTGGGCGTCTGGGCGCGTGAGCAATGGCTGCCTGAGGGCTTCGTTGCTGACGCCCTGGGCCTTGCAGCACTGGTTGCGCTGGGCCTCGCGATCTATGCCCTCGCCGGGCAAGTCCTGGGCGCCTTCCGCCTCGGTGACATCAGGACTATGATGCGGCGACAGCCTGCGGCTTCGGGCTGATAGCGTCTGTTCCGATGTTCAGGCCGGGCGGCACCCCAACAGGAACAGGCCTAGTGGTGACAGATCTGCAGGAAGCGCCAGAACCTCGGCCAGCGCCTGATCGCCGGTGCCGCCGATGGGAACAGCCGTGAGACCACGGGCCTCGGCCATCAGAGACATCGACTGAGCCACCGCGCCCGTTTCGATGGTGGTATAACGCTCGCCGCGCCGTCCGTCGGGTTGCTGCTCGTGGAAGGTGGTGTTGGCTTTCTCAAGATCGGCTGCAATGACGATCAAAGCAGGCGCCTTGCCGACCCAGGGCTGATCCTCCAGCGTGGTGGCATGAAGCGCGCTGCTGAGATCACCGGACGACAGTGCGGACGAGAACCCGTCGACGGCGCTCTACGGATAGAGGCCCGGCGCCAGTCCGTCGATGGCGACGGCGGCGACAAACAGATGGAGAGGGTAAAGGGCGCCGGCAGACGGCGCGGTGCGTTGTCCGTCTCCGGCATGGCCCAGGCCGGCCTGAAGTACAGACTCGACCCCGCTGCGAACAATGCCGCCCGGTGCGAACTCCCGGCGGCTGCGGCGTGATGCAAGCAGGTTCGCCAGGGCCTCGTGATCCATCAGTCGTCGGCCGGGGCGTCGAAGGTCACGGTGGGCGCGACGATGGCGTTCTTTTGGGGAAGCTTGTCGGGATGGTGCCAGCCCGGAAGGACAGAGAGACGCCCCATCCACGACAGCATGTTGCGCCAGGCGGTGGTATCGAGACCGGCTTCGTTGACCAGATAGATGTAACCCGCAGCCGACAAATCGGCGATGGTCGGCTCGTCGCCGACAAGCCAGGGGTGGTCGGCGAGGTGGCGGTCCATCAGATCGAAGGCCGCACGAGCCCGGTTCTGGAAGAAGGTGATCGTGGCGGGATCGTAGTTCGCCCAGCGGGACCCGAAGCGGGCCTGCGATATGCCGTTGATCAGCTTGTTACTCGACCATGCCATCCATTCCTGCACGCGGCGCTGCTCGTCCTCGTTTTTCCCGCCGAACCGTCCAAGCTGGTCGGCGAGGTAGCGCAGGATGACATCCGACTGGGTCACGACCGTGCCGCCGTGCTCCAGAACCGGCACTTCCTGGAAGGTGTTCAGCGCTGTGAAATTGTCGTCCCTGGTCTCACCGGCGAAGATGTCGACATGGCGATAGTCATAGGCCGTGCCAGTCAGCGCCAGAAGCAGTGTGACCTTGTAGACATTGCCGGATTCAAAGTGCCCGTGAAGGACGACGTCAGGTCCGCTCATGCGCCCAGCCCCCGTTTGGCCCGAGCTCTTGCCCGCAGGCCCATGATGGTGAGAAGAACACCGAAGAGGGCGATCGCGCCGGGCCATTTCGCGGCCTCCTGGCGTGATGCCGCAAACCCGGCCACGGTCGCGTCGCGACTGACCACGATGCCATCGGCGTTCTCAAGCTGCCAGACGATCATGCTGTCGGTTTCGTCGCCCGCGTCCTGCCAGAGCCAGAAGATAGCGGGGCCGGATCCGATCGCCTGGGTGACGGCATCGTAGTTCGGCATGGAGCTGTAGTAGAGGACCAGCCGTTCGCCGGGATTGAACACCGCCTGGTACTCCAGCGGGTCGTCGACCATGAAGCGGAGAAAGGCACCGCGCCGCCGGCGGACTTCAATGGCATCGAAGGCTTCACCCTCGACCGCCACAAGATCGCTCTCCTCTGGGTAATCGAAACGGTAGGGCTCCGTAGCAAACCAGACACCGATGATGACAAGGATCACGCCGGCCACCAGGGTGGCGGGCAGGATACCATCCAGAGCGCGGGAAAAACGGCCGATCATGGCGTGCTACCGGTGTCGGAAAGGGAGAAGTACACCGGCCCTGCCGTCTTATGATGGGGCAACAGGGCCGGTGATCGTGTTGAGCGCTCAGCCACGCAGTTGCGGCTCGGCGGCATCGAGTGCTGCGGTGAGCGCGTCGATCATTTCGTCGACGTTCTCCCGGGTTATCACCAGCGGCGGCGACATGACCATGGAATCGCTTGTGGCGCGGACCAGAAGGCCGCGTTCCCAGGCTTCCTCGCGCACGATCATGCCCGCACCCTTGTTGCCGTCGAACGACCGGCGGGTCGCCTTGTCCTCGACGATCTCGATCGCGGCCATCAGGCCCAGGCCTCGCACTTCGCCGATCAGCGGATGATCGACCAGGGTACGCAGCCGCTCCTGGAAGTAGGGGCCGGTTTCCGCACCGACCCTGTCAACGATGCCCTCACGCTGCAGGATGTTGATGTTCTCCAGCGCCACGGCCGAAGCCACGGGATGGCCGGAATAGGTGAAGCCGTGCTGCAGCTCGCCACCGATGTTGACCAGCGTGTCGGCGATACGGTCGTGGACCATGACACCCGAAATCGGCTGGTAGCCCGACGACAGGCCCTTGGCCATGGTCATGAAGTCAGGATCGATCTTGTACTGCTCGCTGGCGAACCAGGTGCCGGTGCGCCCGAAGCCGCAGATCACCTCGTCGGCGATCACCAGCACGTCGTGCTCGCGGCAGATGCGCTGCACTTCCGGCCAGTAGCTCGCCGGGGGAACCAGCACGCCGCCGGCACCCATGATCGGCTCACCGATGAAGGCGCCGACGTTCTCGGCGCCCAGCGCTAGGATCATGTTCTCGACCGAGCGGGCGGCTGCTAAGCCGAACTCCTCGGGGTCCATGTCGCCGCCGAAACGGTACCAGTGCGGGCAGTCGGCATGGACAAAACCCTGCAGCGGCAGATCGAACTGCGGATGCATGGCCGAAAGGCCGCACAGGCTGGCGGCCGCCATGGTGACGCCGTGGTAGGCGTTCTTGCGACTGATGATCGTCTTCTTGTTCTTCTGACCTTTCGTATTCCAGTACCAGCGCACCATCTTGGCGATGGTGTCGTTGGCCTCAGAACCGGAGTTTGCATAGAAGACGTGGTTCAGGCCTTCGGGCGTGACCTCGGCCAGCTTGGCCGAAAGCTCGGTCGCCGGCTGCGTCGAGGTCTGGAAGAAGGTGTTGTAGTAGGGCAGCTCCTGCATCTGCTGGTAGGCAACATCAGCCAGTTCCTTGCGGCCGTAACCGATGTTCACACACCAGAGGCCCGCCATGCCGTCGAGCACGCGGCGGCCTTCTGACGTCCACATGTGAACGCCGTCGGCCTTGGTGATGATACGGACACCCTTTTCGTTCAGCGCCTTGCTGTCTGTGAAGGGGTGCATGTGATGCTGGCGGTCCATGTCCTGCAGGACCGCGGTTAGGTTCGAGACCATGGGTCTGTTCTCCGATGAATCTGATGGTCGTGATGGTGATGTGCCGCCCGGAAACAGGGCCCGCGGCCGGCCTGTACGCGCAGGCGCGGCCTAGGGATTGAAGTCGATCCGCGCGCACAGGATCAGGAGATCATGGCTGCGTGTCAGATCGGTCACGTCTGTCAGGCGCGGTTTCATGGTGGCAGTTTATCAAAGCGGCGGGTCGAAAGGCGAGAGCACTGTTCCCGCGCCGCGGAGATTGTCACAATACGCCCGCCAAGACCCAAGTCAGGAGATCGTCATGACCCCACTCGGCCGTTTCTTCCCCGATGAGGAGTATCACGCGCGCTGGGCCGCCGTGGAGGCGGAGATGAAACGGCGCGGGCTGGAAACCGCCGTTGTCTTCGGCCGGTCCGGCGGTACCAACGACCGCTGCGGCGATGTGCTCTATCTCACCAACTTCTTCTCGACCGCCTCGGGTCAGGGCTACGACAGCCCCATCTTCGAGGGCCGTTCGTTCAACTCCGTGCTGCTGCGTGTGGGCCAGCCACCGGAGCTTCACGCCGATGAGCCGGGCATTCGCGGCGAGCTGATCGCGACCGACCGGATCGTCTCGTCGAATAGACCGTTCCGCGATATTGCGCGGGCCGTCGGGGACCTCGGCATCGAGGGGCCGGTCGGTCTGGTCGGCAGCGATGTCGTGCCTTTGCGCTACTGGAATGTGATGCGCGAGGAAGCGCCGGGGATTGACTGGAAAATCGAGGACGATCTGATTCTTTCGGTGCGGCGGATCAAGTCGGCGCGGGAGCAGGAGGCCATGCGGATCGGCGGGGCGACAGCCAGCCGTGCGCTCAACCGTTTCATCGAGGGGCTCATCATGGGCCGTTCGGAAACCGACGCCGCAGCCGATGCCTCGCACGAGGTCGTCAAAAGCGGCGGCACGGTGCATATGCTGCCGGCCTGCCATGGCGATCTCATCAACCAGTTCGTCGCCAACCCCATCGCAAGCTACACGTTCTCCTCGCCCAAGGAGGGCGATCTTGTGCGGGCCTGGGTCTACGGCCCAATGTTCGAAGGCTACTACCAGGATCCCGGCCGCACCACGGTGTGCGGGCGCAAGCCGCAATCGTCCGAGCAGAAGGAGATGGTCGAAACGGGCGCGCGGATCGTCGAGGCGGTGATGGAGCAGATCAGACCAGGTCGGAAGGTCAAGGAGGTCGCCCGCCATGGGCTGGAGCTGTCACGGCAGTTCGGCGCGGAATCCAACCAGATGGCGGAAAAATGGCCTCACTTCGGGCACGGCCTGGGCCTCTTCTTCGAGCGTCCCTATCTCGGCGTCGAGATGTGCAGCGACGACGATGTCTTCGAAGAAGGCATGGCGCTGGGCGTTGAGGCCTTCTTCGGCCTGCCGGGCCTGGGCAGCGCTGGTTTCGAACAGAACATGCTGGTCAGCGCCGACGGCGTTGAGCCGCTGACCGACACGCCGATGCTTTTCTGGGATTAGGGACGCCACCTCCGTCACCGCGCTCCCGAGACCTCCATCAGGCTCATGCTGACGTAGCTCGCCGCGTCCGAGCAGAGCCACACAATGGTTTCGGCGACCTCGTCGGCGGTGCCGTGGCGGCCCGCTGGGACAGTCTTGCCCAGGCGCTCGACGCGGCCGGGTTCGTCGCCGAGGTCGTCGTGGATGTCGGTGTTGATGATGCCGGGGCGCACGGCGTTCACGCGGATGCCTTCGCCAGCGACCTCCTGGGCCAGGCCCACGGTCAGGCTGTCGAGCCCGCCCTTGCTGGCGGCATAGTCGACATAGGAACCGGGTCCGCCCAGGCGGCTGGCGACCGAGGAGACGTTCACGATCGACCCGCCCTGACCGCCGTGGCTGGTCGACATGCGGCGCACGGCTTCAGCGCAGCCCAGGATGGCGCCGGTCAGGTTGACCGCGACTAGGCGTTCGAGATCGGCGGGGTCACGGCTGTCGAGGCGACCGATTGGGTTCACGATCCCGGCGTTGTTCACAAAGGCATCGAGCCGGCCGAAGGCGGCATCCGCCTCGGCAAAGAGGCGGATGACATCGTTCGGTTTGCCGCTGTCGGCCTGGATGGCGACGGCCCGTTGGCCGGCGGCTTCGACATCGGCGACTACAGCGTCGGCGGCGCGGCTGTTGCTGTTGTAGTTCACGACGACATCCCAGCCCTCGCGTGCCGCTAGCCGTGCCGTCGCGGCGCCAATTCCCCGGCTGCCGCCGGTCACCAGCATCACCTTCGCCATCCCCGTCTCCTCATCCGCGTTCGATCCTCAACTGATAGCAGTTGTTGGGTGTCGAGTGCATGTGAAGAAAAGCGATGTCGTCACGGTCCAGAAGCTCGGCGGCGCGGGCCGGAATCTCCGGCGTGACAACAATCGCGCCGGTGCCTTAGACGATGCGGTTGTCGTGGTCATAGCCGTGCAGGATGAAATCAGGGCTGTTGGTCAGCGCATCGGGAAAGCCGCCGTCTGACGCCAGCCGCTCGTGTGTCTGGCCGTTGGAATCCGGCCCGCCGGCACGCAGGGCGTCCACGGTGGCGGTGTCGAGTGCGAGATAGCGCAAGCGTTTCATGGTCGGGTCTCCTCGTGATGTGGGAACCGTTGCGGGCGGTCCGGTATCGCCGGGTGACCCGCTTCTTGCGCCGATGTCAGGTCGCCTGCAAATCCTGGCGCACAAGCGCCTGGAACGTCGCGGTGTGCTGTTCCATGGCGGGCGACAACAAACCGTTGGTATACGCCCCGGCCTCCAAGTTGCGCTGGACGGTTTCGCAGATGCCGAGGTCTTCTTGCACGATCGATTCCGCCCAGGCAAAGCTGTCGGCGGCTTCCTCCGGGCTCATCACGCGGGCGTACCAGGCCCAGCTCTTCGAGCGCAGGTCCCTCGCACCCACCGGTTCGATCCGCTCGGCCTTGAAACCTGTTGGCCCGATCACTGCCTGGAACCCGGGATAGCGGTAGAACCACAGACCGGTATTGCCTCGCAGGGCCGCACCGTCACCCCGGTAGCTGACATGGAAGCAGGTCAGGCGGCCGTCGTCGTGCCCCTTGATCTCAACCGATGCGCCTTCGACCGCGCGTGAGAGGCGCGCATGGACGAAGGGCAGGTGGTAGCCCTCGACCGTGTTATCGCAATAGGTCTTCCAGTTCGCCCGGCCCTCGACGGTGAACCCGCCATGGAAGTCCAGGTCGTCGGTCTCCGGATAGTCCGCACAGAAGGCCGGGATCGAGCCGAGCCAGGTCGTAAGATCAGGCGCGCTGTCGTCGATACAGACGAAGACACAGCTCCGCCATATCTCGACACGAACGGTCAGCAGGCCGTTCTCGTCCGCATCGAGGTCTTCGCCGAAACGGGGCGCGAGATGCAGGCGGCCGTCGAGCTCGTAAGCCCAGCCGTGGTAGGGGCAGGTGATGCGGCGGCTGCAGGTGCCTGCGCCGTCACCGAGCAGTGCGGCCGCACGGTGGCGGCACACGTTGTGGAAGGCGCGAAGAGCACCGCCGTGATCACGCAGCACGACCAGCGGCCAGCCGTTGATCACCTGGGCGACATAGGCACCGGGTTCAGCGATCTCATGCTCCGGCCCGAACAGTGCCCAGTTCCCGGCAAAGATGGCGTGACGCTCCTGCTCCGCAATGGTCGGGTCGGTGTACCAGTGTGCGGGCAGCGTCGCGGTCGCCATCACACGTTCAGCAACAGGTGCTCGCGCAGCCATGATTCAGGATCAAGGGTCATCAGGTTGCTCCAGGACTCAGGACGCGGTTGAGGTGCGGCGAGCGACCACATGGGCACGGCAGGCCTCACCGAAGGCGGTGAACAGGGCGGCGTCGGGGACACGTTCGCGGAAGCGCCACTCGGGATGCCACTGCACACCCAGCTGCAGGAACGGCGCGCCCTTGACCGAGACGGCCTCGATCTGGCCGTCCGGTGCGACGGCTTCGACCTGCAGGCGTTCGGTGGGCTGGTCGATACCCTGACCGTGGATCGAGTTGATCTCGTAGCTCTCCAGGCCGGTGATGCCGTGGAGTACGCCGTCGGGGGTGACCTCGATGCTGTGGGCTGGGCCGTACTGTTTATCGCGCGGATCGTCCTTGTTCTCGCGGTGATCCATGCGGCCGGGGACCTCTTCAACATGCTGGAAGAGTGTGCCGCCCAAGGCCGCATTGAGCTCCTGAATCCCGCGGCAGACCGCGAACAGCGGTATGCCGCGCTCGACGATGCGCCGGATCATCGGCAGCGTCAGGGCGTCGCGCTGGGGATCCTGCAGGGTGTCGGGCCGGGGGTCGTGTCCACCATAGTGGTGGGGCGCGACGTTGCTGGGGCTGCCGGGCAGAAACACGCCGTCGACGCGGTCGAGCAGGTCATCGACGCTGTAAAGGTCCTGCAGCGGCTCGAGGTCGGCGCCCTCGCCGAAGCAGGGCATCAGCATCGGAATGGTACCGGCGCCATGAGCCACGGCGTTGATGTACTTCTCGCCCACGACATGCATGGGATGAATGCCGATCTGGCGGAGATCGCAGGGAATGCCGACAAGCGGCAGAGGGCCGTGTTGTGTCATGATGCGCCGGTGGTTTGGCCAAAAGTATGAGTGTTCATTGTCCGACACCGTACCATACCCGCCGAACCGTGAAACTGCCGAACGAGGGCCATGGCCGTCGTGATTCCGGTGACGGCTCTGGCTGAAGCGCACAATCTGGGTGGGCGGCCGGGCTGGTGGTCCGGTGCGCCGGGGCTGATCGCTGATCTCCTGCTTATCGACTGCTGGATCTACGTCTGGCACCGGCTGAACCACCGGATTCCTTTCCTGTGGCGCTTTCATTAGGTGCATCACCGCGACACGTCACTCGATGTGACCACCGCCGTGCGGTTTCATCCCGGCGAGGTTCTGTTGTCAGCGCTCGTGCGCGCACTGCTGATCCTGGTCTTTGCCATGCCGCTGTCATCAGTGCTGGTTTTCGAAGCCCTGCTGCTTCTGGCAACGACCTTCCACCACTCGAATCTCGCGCTGGGCCCAAAGACAGAAGCCTGGCTCTCCCGCGTTATCGTCATGCCCGGCATTCACTGGGTGCACCATCACGATCGCCAGGCCGACACGGACTCCAACTACGCTTCGATCCTGTCGGTGTGGGATCACCTATTCGGCAGCCGCAGCCCGACGCAGCGCACGCCGGATATGACACTGGGCGTGGAGGGGGCTGACGAATTGCCGCTCGCGCGGCTCGCCGTGCTGCCCTTCGAGCCGCGCTCAGGCCGCTGAGGTTTCGACCTCGCGGACCAGCGCCGGATAACGAACCCAAAGGGTCAGGGCGCGCAGCACAAACAGCAGAACCAGGCCGATCCAGAGCCCGTGGTTGGCCAGGGTAAGCCACAACAGAACCATCGCCGGCAGGAACAGCACAGCGGTGATCAGCATCGAGTTCTTTAGGTCGGGGCCGCGCGTCGCGCCTATGAAGATGCCGTCGAGCTGGAACGACCAGACGCCGAACAGCGGCATCAGGACGGCGTAAGGCAGGTAGGTGATCGCGATCTCGCGGACCTCTTCGACATCGGTCATCAGGCGCACGATGTCTTCGCCGTTCAGCGCAAAGACCAGACAGACAAGAGCGGCGGCGATCCCGGCCCAGATCGTTGAGACGCCGACCACCTGAGAGAGCGTGCGCCGGTCCCGGCGGCCATAGGCTTCGCCCACGACGGCTTCGCAGGCGTTGGCAAAGCCATCGAGTGCGAAGGCCGCGAAGCTCAGGAACATCATCAGGACCTCGTTGGCTGCGAGTGTGGCATCACCTTCCCGCGCGGAGAGCGCAACAAAGACGGCAAAGGCGAAGCTCAGGACGATGGTCCGGATCAGGAGGTCGCGATTGAGTGCCAGCAGTGGCTGGTAGGCTGCCAGTTGTGTGGCGGCCTGAAGCGACCAGCGCCACCGGCTGCCGGGAATGACCCAGAGCAAGACGCCGATGCCGACGAGAAGACCGGTGTACTCGGCGATCACGGTCGCGGCCGCAAGGCCCGGCACCTGCCAGCCAAACTCCAGGACAAACAAGAGGTCCAGCGCGACATTCACAGCCGCCACCACGGTCTGCACCACCAGTGCCCAGCCGGTGCGCTGCAAGCCGATCATTGCACCCAGCACGATGTAGTTGCCCATCACGGCGGGTGCGGCCCAGACGCGCACGTCGAAATAAAGCGCGGCCTGATGGGACACTTCCGGGCTGGCGTCGATCAGAAACAGGGAAAGCCAGAGGATCGGAACCTGCAGCACAAGCAGCGACAGCGCGATGGCAAGAGTCAGCACGCCGGCCCGGATCAGAACCGCCTTCAGAGTCTCATAGTCACCCCGCCCCAGGGCCTGCGCGACATAACCCGTCGTCGAGAACCGCAGAAAACCGAAGGTCCAGAAGGCAAAGCTGAAGATCATCACGGCGACGCCGACACCGCCCAGGTACTCTGGCCCCGGCAGGTGCCCGGCCACGGCGGTGTCGACTGCGCCCACGATGGGAACCGCTAGGTTCGACAGCATGATCGGCAGAGCGAGTTTCCACACCCGGCCATGCCAGTGCGCGCGTGTCGGGATGGCGGTTGTCACTCGGCCGCGCCGGGAAGGGACCGGGCATCGCTTTCGGCGATGACCTCGAGCAGGCGGTCGCGTGTGGTGGCGAGCTGGGTTTTGTTCGTGAGCTTCAGGCCGAAGCTGTTCTTCACATAAAAGGCGTCGACGGCGCGTTCGCCGAAGGTCGCGACCCGGGCAGTTATGACGGAGTAACCCATGTCTGTGACGGCCCGTGCGAGATCATAAAGAAGCCCCAGGCGATCGCGGGCGGTGACCTCGATCAGCGTGTGTTTGGTCGAGGCGTTGTTGTCGATCAAGACGCGCGGTGTGACCGAAAGCGCCAGTCCGTGCAGCCAGCCTTCCCGGCGGCGAGCAATCTCACCCTCGAGATCTAAGGTGCCGCGCACGACCTCTTCCACGGTGTGGCAAAGGCGGTTGAGCCGGCGATCGTCGTCGAAGGCCCCGGCCTGTTCGTCCTGGACCCAGAAGGTGTCGAGCGCCATGCCGTCGAGTGTGGTGAAGATGCGAGCATCGACGATGCTGGCGCCGGCCACGGCAATGGCGCCGGCAAGTTGGGCAAAAAGGCCCCGGCGGTCCGGCGCAAAGATGGTGACCTCCGTGACGGCGCGGAAGTGATCGGTGCGTGTGTCCACGGCCACGGCGGCATCGTAGTTGGCCTCCTCGGCACGACGGATCATCTCGGCATGCCGGACGTGCGTGTCGGCGTCGAAGGCCAGCCAGTAGGGCGACACCAGTCGCCTGACATGGACATCAAGGGCCCTTGCATCCCAGGTGCCGAGCCTTTCGCGCAAGGCATCAGTGCGTGCATCGACACGATGCTTTTTGGCGATGGCTTCACCGTGACCGCCCGAAATCGCCTCTTCGACGCGGTAATAGAGCTCGCGCAGCAACTCGCCCTTCCAGCCGTTCCAGACCTTCGGTCCGACCGCGCGGATGTCGGCCACCGTGAGGATCAGAAGCAGGCGCAACCGCTCGATCGACTGGACGGTGTCCACCATGTCCTCGATCGTCTGGGGATCGGTGAGGTCGCGGCGGAAGGCCGTATTCGACAGCAGCAAGTGATAACGCACCAGCCAGGAGACGGTCTCGGTCTCTTCTGCGGTGAAGCCCAGGCGTGGTGCGAGCTGGTCAGCGACCTCGGCACCCAGAACCGAATGGTCGCCGCCCCGGCCCTTGGCGATGTCGTGCAGTAACACGGCGAGATAGAGCACGCGGCGCTGCAGAATCTTCGGGAAGATCTCGGTCGCCAGCGGGAGCTCTTCAGCATGGTCTCCGTGTTCGATCCCGGCCAGCACACCGATTGCCCGGATCGAGTGCTCGTCCACGGTATAGACGTGATACATATCGTGCTGCATCTGCGCCACGACACGGCCGAAGTCGGGCAGAAAACGGCCCATCACACCGGCCTCATTCATGCTGCGCAGCGCCCGTTCGGGATCGTTGACCGAGGTCAGGATATCCATGAACAGACAGTTGGCTTCGGGGTCCTGGCGCAGGTCGGCGTCGATGCGCTGTACGTTCTGGGTGATCTGCCACAGGGCCCGGGGATGCAGCTCCACATTGCTGGCCTGGGCCGCGTGGAAGATGCGGATCATGTCGCCGGGTGTGTCCGCAAAGTGCTGTTTGTCCGGTGCTGCCAGACGTCCTCCACGCAACGGGAAGCCCTCGAGTTCGCCCAGATCCACGCCGTAACGCGGCCGGTTGCGCACGGTCATCTGGCTGTCCTCGATGGCCGCCGCAAAGATGCGCGTGAGATCGCCGACATCCTTGGCGACCAGGAAGTAACGCTTCATGAACCGTTCGACCGCGCGCTGCTCGCGGTTGCCCGAAAAGCCCATGCGCTCGGCAATCTCGGTCTGCAGGTCGAAGGTCAGGCGTTCCTCGTCGCGGCCGCTGATGATGTGGAGTTGACACCGCACGCGGGTCAGGAAGTCGGCGGCGCGCTGGAAACGGGTCAGCTCCGCGCGGGTCAGCACGCCGACCTCGGCAAGATCGGCTACCAGCTTGACGCGATAAAGGTACTTCGCGATCCAGAACAGCGAGTGCAGGTCGCGCAGGCCGCCCTTGCCCTCTTTCACATTCGGTTCCAGCACATAACGCGAGTCGCCGAGCTTGAGATGACGGCCGTCACGCTCTTCGAGCTTGGCGCGGACGAACTCCGATCCGGAACCGGTCACGATGTCACGGGTGAAGCGACGCTCCAGAGTGCGGAACAGCGAGCGGTCGCCGCTGATCAGGCGCGCTTCCAGGAGCGCCGTGCGGATGGTCATGTCGCCCTGGGCGCGGCGGATCGTGTCGTCGACCGTGCGCACGGCGTGGCCAACCTTCAGGCCGAGATCCCAGAGCAGGTAGAGCACGGTCTCGATGACCTGCTCCTGCCAGGGTGTCACCTTCCACGGCAGCAGGAACAGGAGATCGAGATCAGAATAGGGTGCCAGTTCGCCACGCCCGTAGCCGCCGACAGCCACCAGCGCAATGCGTTCCCCCTTTAGGGGATTGGCGTTCGGCATCACCCGTTCGGTGACATGGGTCATGATCGCGCGCAGCGTCTCGTCCATCAGCCATGACATCGCCGCAACCAGTTCCATTCCTGGTGCTCGGTCGTGAAGCCGTGCTTCGATCACGGACCGTCCGGTATCGATGGTCTCGGTGAGCACGGCCACGACGGCCTTCTTGTCGCCGGCATCGAGGGCCGCCAGCGCGGCATCGAGCTTCTTGCGGCTTATAACCTCACTGAGCTTGGTAACCCTGGTCCGGCGGCTCACGTCTTGTCCTCCGCGAGATCCTTGAGGCGATAGATCAGGTCCAGCGCTTCGCGCGGCGTCAGCTCGTCGGGTGAGATGGCGGCGACGGCGTCCTGCAACGCCGAATCGGCGGAGGCCGCCGTTACGGGTTCGGGCTGGAGAGCCGCGGCCTGGAACAGCGGCAGGTCATCGGCCAGACGAACCAGCGCGCTGCCCTGTTCTCCGGACTCAATGGTCTTGAGCACCTCTTCGGCGCGTCGGATTACGGCGGCCGGCAGACCGGCAAGCTGGGCGACATGAATGCCGTAGCTGCGGTCGGCGGCGCCCGGTCCGACCTCATAAAGAAAGACGATGTCGTCCTGCCATTCCTTCACCCGCATGGTGTGGGGCTTGAGGGTGTCGAGGCGTGCGGCAAGGGCCGTGAGCTCGTGGTAGTGCGTGGCGAAGAGCGCACGGCAACCGTTCTGTTCGTGGAGATGCTCCAAAGTTGCCCAGGCGATGGAAAGCCCGTCAAAGGTCGCCGTGCCACGGCCGATTTCGTCAAGGATCACAAGCGCCCGCCGGCTCGCCTGATTCAGGATCGCAGCCGTCTCGACCATCTCGACCATGAAGGTGGAGCGGCCGCGCGCCAGATCGTCCGCTGCGCCGACACGGCTGAACAGGCGGTCGATAACACCGATCCGTGCCGTGGCCGCAGGCACGAAGCTTCCCATCTGCGCCATGATCGCGATCAGGGCGTTCTGGCGCAGGAAGGTCGACTTGCCCGCCATGTTGGGGCCGGTCAGCAGCCACAGGCGTTGGTCGTCTTCGAGTCGGCAGTCGTTGGCGACAAAAGCCTGACCGGCAGCCGGATCGGCCAGAGCCTCGACCACGGGATGGCGGCCGCCCTCGATGGTGAAGTCGAGATCGGCGGTGATCTGGGGCCTGATGTAGCCGCGCTCGGCGGCGAGTTCAGCGAGGCCCGAGGCGACATCGATGGTGGCGAGCGCCGAGGCTGACGCGGCGATCGTCATGCCCTCAGCCAGCACGCTGTCGACGAGGTTGTTGAAGATCTCCAGTTCGCCGGCCGTGGCGCGGTCGGCGGCACGGGCAATCTTCGATTCGAGCTCGCCGAGCTCCACGGTGGTGAAGCGCATGGCGTTCGCCATGGTCTGGCGGTGAATGAAGACCTCGCGGTCCAGCTTGTCGGCATGAACCTGGGTCGTTTCGACGTAGTAGCCCAGCACGTTGTTGTGCCGGACCTTCAGACTGGTGACGCCGGTCTCGTCCTGGTAGCGCGACTGCAAGGCAGCGATGTGCTTGCGACTGTCGTCCCGCAACGTCTTGGCTTCGTCGACGGCCTCGTCATGGCCCGGGCGCACGAACCCGCCGTCGCGCGCCAGAAGCGGAGGTTCGTCGACCAGTGCGTGCAACAGGAGGTCGACGAGCTCGGGCAGAGTTCCCAGACGGCCCGTCGCATCGCGCAGCTCGTCGGGCAGGTGCGCCACGCCCGCAAGGTGACTGGCCATGGCGTCGCCGGCCTTGAGACCATCACGGATGGCCACGAGATCGCGCGGGCCGCCCCGCCCCAGCGCAAGCCGCCCCAGCGCGCGTTCCAGATCGGGGGCCTGGGCCAGCATGGCCCGCAGGCCTTCGCGCAGGGCGCGGTCTTCGACCAGCAATGTGACGGCTTCGTGCCGCCTGACAATGGCGGCGGTATCGGTGAGCGGCGCCGAAAGGCGCTGGCCCAACAGGCGTGCACCTGCGCCTGTCACCGTGCGGTCCATGACGCCCAGCAGGCTGGCACGGCGCGAGCCATCGAGCGCCTGCATGATTTCGAGATTGCGACGGGTCGCAGCATCGATCGCCATGGTCTGGCCGGCAGCCATCGGGCGCGGCGGCGCAAGGCGTGGCACGCGGCCTTTCTGAGTGAGTTCGAGATAGGTGATCAGCCCGCCCATCGCCGCGAGCTCGGCCCGCCCGAAGCTGCCGAAGGCGTCGAGCGATGCGACACCGAAGAGCTCCTTCAGGCGCCGTTCGGCGGTGCGGCTGTGGAACCGTGCGGCCGCTTCCGGCGACAGCCGCTCGCGCAGGTCGTCCAGCACGTCAGTGAGCTCGTCATCATCGAAGAGCGCCTCGGACAGCACCAGCTCAGCGGGATCGATGCGCTCAAGCAGGGCGGCCAGGCCTGCACTGTCGACAGCCTCCACGGCAAAGGCGCCGGTCGACATCTCGATCCAGGCTACGGCCATGCCGCCCTGGGCGCGGGCCAGCGCGGCAAGATGATTGGCGCGGCGGGCGTCGAGCAGGTTGTCTTCGGTGATTGTTCCCGGCGTGACGATGCGGGTGACATCGCGCTTCACGACCGACTTCGAGCCGCGATTCTTGGCTTCGGCCGGGTCTTCCATCTGCTCACAGATCGCCACCTTGAAGCCGTGTCGGATCAGGCGCTCCAGATAGGTTTCGGCGGTATGCACCGGCACGCCGCACATCTGGACGTCCTCGCCCAGGTGCTTGCCGCGTTTGGTCAGGGCAATGTCGAGCGCGGCGGCGGCCTTCACGGCATCGTCGAAAAACAGCTCATAGAAATCGCCCATGCGGAAGAACAGCAGGGTCGACGGGTTCTCGCGTTTGATCTGCCAGTACTGCGCCATCATCGGCGTCATCTGGCTGGTGCCCGGTTTCTTCGCGTGCTTGGTGTCGGCGCGCGCGGCAGCATCGGAATCCCGGTCGGGATCCGTGGTTTCGGTCATGCCTGTGCCGGCGTCTTCGGACACGGGATGGTCATCCGTGATGGGTCTGATTCGGGGCCAACGCTATCACAGGATGGCGCCCGCTGCGGCAGCTTCACGCCGGTTCAGGTGAAGGCCTGTTGAAAAGCCTTGATGGTACGCTCGACGCCGTCGCTGCTGACGTCCTTGTGGCAGACCAGACGCAGGTGGCGGGAATGCTGCGCGGTGATGATTCCTGCATCCCCCACGCGGGCTAGCGCAGCCTGCCAGCCGTCTTCGGGAAGGGTGGCAAACACCATGTTCGTCTGGCAGGCGTCGAGATCGACCGTCACCCCGGGTAGGTTGGAGAGCGCCTCGGCAAGGCGGCGCGCGTTGGCGTGATCCTCGGTCATGCGCTCAACATTGTGGTTGAGCGCATGTAGCGCGGCGGCGGCCAGAATCCCGGCCTGACGCATGGATCCACCCAGCAGTTTACGCTGGCGGCGTGCGTTCGTGATGATATCGACCGGACCGGACAGAACCGTGCCGCAGGGTGCGCCCAAGCCCTTCGAGAGACAGAGCGACACCGTGTCGGCATGGCGCGCGAAGTCGGCCGGCGACGTGCCCAGGGCCGTGACCGCGTTCATCAGGCGCGCGCCGTCGAGGTGCACGCTCAACCTGTGGCGCCGGGCCACGGTGGAGGCCGCCTTCAGGCGCGCCTCGGTCTGAGCCCGACCGCCCATCGTATTCTCCAGGCAGAGCAGCCGGCTGACGGGGTAGTGCACATCATCGGGTTTAATTGCAGCTTCGACATCGACGGGATCGAGGCCGCCGTCATCGCCGACGGGCAGGGCGCAGTGCACAATGCCGCCCAGAGCAGAGCTGCCACCGGCCTCGGCGACCAGGACGTGATAACCTGCTCCGGCGATCAGCTCCTCGCCGCGCTGGCAATGGGCCAGAATCGCCGAGAGATTGCTTTGGGTGCCGGAGGTACAGAAAACCGCTGCCTCCTTGCCCATCATCCCGGCAACATGAGCCTCCAGGGCGTTCACACTGGGATCGTCGCCGTAGACATCATCACCCACTTCTGCCTCGGCCATGGCCTGGCGCATGTCGGCATCGGGCCGGGTGACCGTGTCGCTCCGGAGGTCCACGGCGTCGGGCCGGTTGACAGTGCCCGACGATGATCCGGGATAGGCGGATGCCTGGGACATAAGAACTCTCTTTCAGTCGACCAGCGCGGCAACCAGATGGGCCCGTACATCGCCGCCGTTGAGCGCGGTGTGATAGCCGCGCGTGTCCGTGAAGTAGACGGAGCCGTCGGCAGGTAGGTGAGTGACATGGTGGTTCACGATGAACAGCGATTGGTGATGATCGGGGTGTGCAGGCGCGGTTCGGGATCGCGGCGCCACGAGTTGCAGGTGCAGATGTCCTTGGCCACGGAGTCGGTGACCGGCGAGGACGCCATGCGGTCGCGAATGCGCGCGACGTCGGGATCAACGGATCGGGCAAGCGCCATGCGTCATCTCCTGAGCGAAAGCCGAAGCGCACGGTGGTTGCAATTGATCAGGTCTGCAACCGCGACCACATGGGCAAGGAGTGGAAACGGTGGATTAGATGAGGCATGTCGTGTCATGGCATCTTCGCTTTGACCCCGGCGCTCGCCCGACTACGCTGGTTCACGACACCAAGGAACAACAAGAATGTCCGACCAAGTGAAGGTCTCCGATGTGGAGGCCCTGCAGTTTCACGCCGAGGGGCGGCCCGGCAAGCTGGCGATTGCGCCGACCAAACCGCTCGACACGGCGCGCGATCTCTCGCTCGCCTATTCGCCGGGTGTGGCCGCGCCATGCCTTGAGATTCATCGCAACCCGGCCTGTGTCTTCGACTACACCTCGAAGGGCAATGTCGTTGCGATCGTGTCAAACGGCACGGCCGTGCTTGGCCTCGGCAATCTCGGAGCCCTGGGCGCCAAGCCCGTCATGGAAGGCAAGGCGGTGCTGTTCAAGCGTTTTGCTGATGTCGACGGTATCGACATCGAGATCGACAGCGAGGATGTCGACGAGATCATCAACACGGTGCGGCTGATCAGCCCCACCTTCGGGGGCGTGAACCTGGAGGATATCAAGGCGCCGGAGTGTTTCATCATCGAGCAGCGCCTGCGCGAGCTGGTCGACATCCCGATCTTCCATGACGACCAGCACGGCACCGCAATCATCTGCATGGCGGGTGTGATCAATGCGCTCGAGATCGCAAACAAGGATATCAAGGACTGCAAGGTCGTGGTGAACGGCGCCGGCGCTGCCGGCATCGCCTGCCTGGAGCTGATCAAGGCGCATGGTCTGCCGCATGAGAATGCGCTGCTTTGCGATTCCAAGGGTGTCGTGTTCCATGGCCGCGAAGAGGGCATGAACCAGTGGAAGTCGGCTCATGCCGTGCCGACCGAGGCACGAACGCTGGCCGAAGCCATGGAAGGCGCCGACATTTTCCTGGGTGTTTCGGTCAAGGATGCCGTAACCCGCGAGATGGTCGCCTCGATGGCCGACAAGCCGATCATCTTCGCAATGGCCAATCCCGATCCAGAGATCACGCCCGAAGCGGTTCTGGAGGTGCGTGAGGACGGCATCATTGCGACCGGCCGTTCGGACTATCCGAACCAGGTCAACAACGTGCTGGGTTTCCCCTACATCTTCCGTGGCGCGCTCGATGTTCGTGCGACGACGATCAACGATGCCATGAAGATTGCTGCAGCCGAGGCCATCGCCTCGCTGGCGCGTGAGGATGTGCCCGACGAGGTTGCCTCGGCCTACACCGGCGGGCACCTGCAGTTCGGGCCCGATTACATCATTCCCAAGCCCTTCGATCCGCGCCTGCTCAGCAAGGTGCCGCCGGCCGTTGCCAAGGCGGCCATGGATTCCGGCGTGGCCCGCCGCCCTATCATCGATATGGACGGCTACCGCGCCCAGCTCACGGGCCGGCTCTCGCCCGTCGCGGGCCACATGTACGACGTGTTCGAAGTCGCGCGCGCCAAACAGGGCCGCATCGTCTTCACCGAGGGTGAAGAGGAAAAGACCATTCGTGCGGCGGCCCTCTGGCGCGATCAGTCCATGGGGACCGCCATTCTGGTCGGCCGCGAGGAGCGCATCTTCGAGCGTATGGAATCGCTGGGTGTCAGCCCGGTCGGCATCCAGATTGCCAACGCCGCCAAGATGGAAAACCGCGACCAGTTCGTGGAGCTCGTCTATGCACGCATGCAGCGCAAGGGCGCGTTACTGCGGGACTGCCAGCGCTGGATCAACCTTGATCGCAACGTGTTTGCAGCGGCCCTTCTGGCGGGCGGCGAGGCTGATGCCATGGTGACCGGACTGACGCGCAGCTATGCGGGCGCGGTGAACAATGTGCGCCGCGTGCTCGACGCCAAGCCGGGCGAAATCATCTGCGGCATGTCGATCCTGGTGTCCGACCACCACACCATCTTTGTTGCCGACACCACGATCAACGAGGACCCCACAGCCGAACAGCTGGCCGACATCACGGTGCAGGCCGCTGAGAAGGTGCGGCGCTTCGGTGTCGAGCCCCGGGTGGCTCTGATGTCGTTCTCGAACTTCGGCAGCCGGGGCGCGTCACAAACGAAGAACCTGTGCGGAGCCATCGAAATCCTCACCGAGCGCGGCGTGAACTTCGAGTTCGATGGCGAGATGGGCCCCGACACGGCGCTGGAGCCCGAAGCGCTCGCCTACTATCCCTTCGCCGGGATCAGCGGCACCGCCAACGTGCTGGTGATGCCCAATCTCCACACGGCCAACATCTCCTACAAGCTGGTTGAGGCGATGGGCGGGGCGCATGTCATCGGTCCGATTTTGATGGGGCTCGAGAAGCCTGTGCAGATTGTCCGGCTGGGCGCCACAGTGAACGACCTCATGAACATGGCGGCGCTCGCCGCGGTCGACATCTGACCGTGCCGGTCGGCGGCCTTGATGCACGCCGCGCCCTGAAACGGGTGGGGCTGCGGCTGCTTGCTCCCTTGTTCGGGGCCGAAGCCCTGGGTTTTGCGGTTCTGATTCTGACCGGTTCGCTCGGCCGGCTATACGCTCGACGCTGCGTGACACGTCAAGCCACTGCAGTCATCCTTGGGACGGTCAGCAGCGGAACCTTTCATGAAAACTGTTTCACTCCCCGACGGCACCGCGGTTCCGCAGTTGGGATTCGGGACCTGGCGTATGGGAGAGGTTGCGTCCGAGGCTTCGCGCGAGATCGCAGCGGTCGGCCGGGCGCTCGATCTCGGCATGACACTGATCGACACCGCGGAGATGTATGGCGAGGGTGGTGCCGAGGAGATTGTCGGCAAGGCTCTGGCAGGGCGGCGTGACGAGGCGTTCATCGTCTCCAAGGTCTATCCGCACAACGCCACGCGCCAGGGCGTCATCGACGCCTGTGAGCGCAGCCTGTGGCGGCTGGGGACCGATCGGATCGACCTTTATCTTCTTCATTGGCCGGGCAGCACACCCATCGCCGAGACCATTTCCGGGTTTCAGCAACTGGTGGCCGACGGCATGATTCTGCGCTGGGGCGTGTCGAACTTCGACACGGCCGACATGAAGGAGATGTGGCAGGCGCCGGGCGGCAGTGCCTGCGCCACCAACCAAATTCTTTACAACATCACCCGGCGCGGGCCCGAGTATGATCTCCTGCCATGGATGAAGGGCCGAAGCCTGCCGGCGATGGCCTATTCGCCGCTGGAACAGGGGCGTCGTGTCGGTCATCTGGAACTCGACCCTGTAGCGCAGCGTCACGGCGTAACAGCCGCACAGATCATGCTAGCCTGGGTCCTGCGCCGTGATGATCTCATTGCAATCCCCAAAGCGTCCCATCCTGAACACATCACCGCGAACCATGACGCGGCCCGCCTCGAACTTGATGAAGACGACCTTGCCGCCCTCGACCGTGCCTTTCCGCCACCGTCGTCGAAGCAGCCTCTCGGAATTCTGTGACGTCGACATGCCCGTGACTCCCCGCGACGTTCCGGGGTATGGACAGGGCGTGAGCTGAGGACTGGGCCATGACCATGGATTTCGAGACCTATGACGACGACAACATCTTCGCAAAGATCCTTCTCGGGGAGCTGCCGAACACCACCGTCTACGAGGACGAGCATGTTCTGGCCTTCAACGATATTGCGCCGCAGGCGCCGGTTCATGTCCTGGTCATCCCCAAGGGTCGCTACATCGCCCATGACGATTTCCATCGCGATGCCAGCGACGAGGAGATTGTCGCGTTCTGGCGCGCGGTCACGGCCATTTGCAGCGACCTCGGTGTAGCTGCCGAGGGCCACCGCCTGATCGCCAATCAGGGTACCGCGAGTGGACAGCTGGTCCCGCACTTTCACGTTCATATTCTGGCGGGCAAGAATCTCGGGCCGCTGATCGCCACTTAGCGTGGTCTCGGTTGCAGAACCGGAGGACCGGCGGCGCGAGCTGATCGGGATCGCCTGTGTCATCACCTCGGCCCTGGCGCTATCGCTCAAAGGCATTCTCGCCAAGTACATCTTCGCCGAAGGCGTTGATGTCGCGACTCTGCTGGCAATTCGCTACAGCCTCACCCTGCCCATGCTTGTGGGCATCGCCCTGATTCTGAAAGGAAGCTTCTCTGCCCTGAGGATGCCATGGCGTGATTTCGCCATCGGGATGGCTGGCGGGCTGATGGGTTACTACATCGCAGGCCTTCTCGACTTCACCGCACTCGAACTGATCGATGTCTCGGTCGAGCGCGTGCTTCTGTTCAGCTTCCCGGTGTTCGTGCTGCTGCTCGACAGCCTGCGCCGCAGACGTTTGCCGCCGCGACGTCAGACCATCGCGCTGCTGCTTGCCGAGGCCGGGATCCTCATGGTTATGGGCATCACCGACGCACGTGTGTTCTTTGTCAACCTCGAAGGCGGGCTCTACGCCATTGCCTCGGCCTTTGCGTTTTCGCTCTACTTCATGGTGAACCAGGCGTTGGGTCCCAGGCTGGGCAGTGCGCGGATGGCGCTCGCAGCGGTTGCCGGCGCCACCCTGGGCATCGACGGGCATTTTCTGGTGACCACGCCGCTGGATTCCCTGGCGACCGGCTGGCCGGCCTTTGCCATGATCCTGGCGATGGCGGTCTTCTGTTCGGTCGTGCCGTTCCTGCTGGTGACCGAAGGCATCCGGCGTGTCGGGGCATCCCGCTCGGCGCTCATATCCACCGTCGGTCCCGTGGCGACTCTCGGTCTTGCCGCCCTCCTGCTCGGTGAACGCATGAGCCTCGAACAGCTTGCCGGTGCGGGCCTTGTGATCGTCAGCATCCTCGCGCTCGAGGGCAAGCTGCCACGCTGGAGACGGTCCTCGCGAACGTGAGTTGCCACAGCCTCAGGCACCTCTAGAGTTGTCGCGATTGAGAGGAGTGAGACCGTGGTCAGATGGAGTGATTTGAGTGAGGTGTCCCGAACCTCATTCGCCAACTACGGGTTCGTCGCGTTCGACGACCAGCCCTGGGTGACACCCCCGCCGCCGAAGGAACGGCGCGTGGCTCTGGTGTCGTCGGCGGGCGTCCACAAGCCTGACGACAAACCCTTCGCCTGGAACGATCACGACTGGCGCAGCTTTTCCAGTGACCAGCAGAGCTTTCGCGTCAGCCATGCTTCGACCAACTTCGATCGGAGCGGCTTCATGCAGGACCGCAATCTCTACCTGCCCTTCGACCGTCTCAACGAGCTGGTTGATGAGGGTGTTCTGGGGTCCCTGGCGCCGACACACTATTCGTTTATGGGGGGCTCCAGCGCCCCAGAGAAGTTTCTGCCCCATGCCGAATCGGCGATAGCGGCCATGAAGGCCGAGGGCGTCAACACGGTGGTTCTGGCCCCGGTCTGACCCGCGTGTACGCGCGCCGTGAGCGTGTTGGCACATGTGTTCGAACGGGCAGGCCTTGCGACCACGCTGGTCGCGCTGGTGTATCGCCATGCCGAAGGCCAGAAGCCGCCGCGCGCGATCTGGGTGCCCTACTGGTATGGCCGCACTTTCGGTGCGCCGAACAATCCGGCGCTGCAGACGCGTGTGCTGCGCGCGGCTCTCGATCTTCTGGGCCGCCCGACCGGACTCGTCCTGGAGACTTATGAAGAGGAGCCGCCGCCGACGGCCGATCCTGAGACATGGTCGCCGTCCTGGTATATCGAGCCGGTCGAGGACACCGTTTCCGATGCTGAGCTTGTCAACCGGTTCCGGTATGACCTCGCCGCCCTGGCGCCGCTCCATGCCGAAGCGACCCGTGCGCACGGCTGGTCGACCTTCGGTCTGGTGGGCCGGTCGCTCGAAGAGCTGGGTGAGATATTTGTATCTTATCTGCTGGAAGGCCCCACCGACAACATTCCCAAGCGCGAGCGGGCCTTTGTAATCAAGCATGGTTCGCAGGATCTGACCGACGCCTTCTCACAGACCGCGGCCCATCGGAGCGGCGATGCACCCTTTGCGATTCGGCGCTGGTACTGGACCCAGAGCTCGTTTGGCCTGGTGATGCGTCGCCTCGGCGAGGTGTTGCACGACGATCCCGATGCCAAGACACGGTTCGCCGCCGATGGCCTCTTCGTGCCGCGCGAGTGGAACATGTAGGACAGTTTGACGGGACGGTTAGGCGGTTGTGCTGTTGTTGTCAGGGATGAGACCGCCTGTGTCGGCGTCAAGTGCCAAGCGTCGTCCTCAGGAGTCATGGTGTCGAGGTCAGGTGGATAGAGAGCCGTGACGCGGAAGCTGCTGCGGGCAAAGCTCTGACGCAGTGCATCACTCAGCTCGGCCTGTCCGTGCTTGCCGGCATGGAAGGCCGGTGAGGCGCCCGAGAGCGGGGTGTTGGGTAATCCCGAGATCGAGACGATGTTAACCACATCCCCGCGGGGAGCGGTGAGAAGTGCCGGCGCGAGTGAGCGGGTCACCAGGAGTGTGCCGGCAATGTGAGAGGCGATCACGCCGGCAATTTCAGCGTTTTCGTGGTCCAGCAAGGCTCCTGATTGCCATGCCGCTCCGCTGTTGATCAGACCGTCAATCCCCGGAGAGGTATGGGCGAGGCTGCGCATCTTCTTTGCTGCATTCAACGGATCGGCCAGATCGAGGGCTGTGATCGTGGCGGTTCTTCCGCTCCGCCGGCCCACGGTAACGCGCACCGCTTCCAGATGACCGAGGTCGCGGCCGGTCAACAACAGGTCGGCGCCGGCATCGGCAAACACCATCGCAAAGGCCACACACAGGCCGCGGCCCGCGCCGGTGACCACAAAGGTACGGCCGGCAAGCGGCGCATTGCCCGGTGCTCCCGCCTCTCTCACCACGTTTTCGGCTGACGTGCCCATCCTGAGATTGCCTCCTTTGTTGCGAAGGATGATGAAGCCATCATCATTTTTGCAAACAAGATACTTTGCAAAAATGATGCAGATTTACTCGATCACACCGAGTTCGCGCAGGCGTTCGTCGAGGATCGGGTGGCTCATGCCCATGGCATAGGCCATCATGAAATCCTCGTCGGCGGCGGCGATGTCGCCGGTTTCGGCGTGGGCCACAGCACGGCCGAACAGAGCCAGAGGATGCTCGGGTGAACGGGCCAGAACATCGTTGAAATCGGCCAGTGCAAGACTGATCTCGCCGTAATCCATGAACAGAAAGGCTCGCTCGATCATCGGTTCGACCCATAGGGGATCGAGCTCCAGGGCACGGTTGAGGTCCTCCAGCGCGCCGGACTGGTCTCCATCGGCATACCGTGTGCGGCCACGCTCGAAATAGATCTGAGGGTCGGCTCCGAAGTAGGCGAGCGCGTTGTCGTAGTCGATGATCGCGCCCGTCATGTCGCCGTTCAGGCGACGGGCATGGGCACGCGCGACCAGCAGGAAACCTTCGCCCGGCGCCAGGGCTAGGGCGTGGTCGAGGTTGGCCACGGCCTGATCCAGCAGGCCCATCTCAAGCTGGGCTTCGGCCAGAACGGCATAGGCATCGACGGCATCGGGCTCCTCGCGCAACACGGCGGCGAAATCATTGGCGGCATCAGCCGGCCGGCCCACCGCCATCAGGGCCACACCCCTGTTGTAGAGCGCATCAGTGTAGGTCGCCGAGAGTGTGATAGCCCTGTTGAAATCCTCGATCGCTGCTTCGGGGTTGCCGAGAATCTGCTCGATGGTGCCGCGGCTGTGCAGCATCACGGCCTGGCGCTCGGCATCAAGCTCGCCGGATTCGATCAGTCGGGTCAGGATCGCGCGGGATCCCTCGAAGTCACCTGATTGCGCCGACAGATCGGCTGCCTGGATGTCGGCGTCGATGTCAGCAAGGGCGGGATGCACAAGCGTCAGGGCGACGATCAGAAGGGTGGCAAGGAAACGCAGCATGATGGAGCCTTGTCGCGTCTTTGAGGGGTCGGTTCAAGAGCAGCATTCTGTCTGTTTCATGATCGCGGCAACATGAGGGCAGGTGGCCGCGCCTACGGTTCTTATTGGATGAATTTGGTATGGATTTGGTCCAAAAAAGGTTCTGCGCAGCATGGACAGCCACGCGGTGCTGGTCTAAACCGCAGATCGCTTCGTAATGGTCGGTTGCTGGTGTCACGTGCCACGTCCGCCCTGCGCCTCATGCCCGTGCCGGGAGAGTTTTCATGCCGTTCGGATTGCTAAAATTCGGTCTCAACAAGGGTCATCCTGTGCCCCGTGCGCTGCCCGGCGCCAGGGACCTCAAGGACTCCTATGACATCGTGATCGTGGGCGGCGGTGGCCACGGCCTCGCGACGGCCTACTACCTAGCGGTCGACCACGGCATCACCAATGTCGCGGTGCTCGACAAGGGTTACATCGGCGGCGGCAACACCGGCCGGAACACCACCATCATCCGCTCGAACTACCTGACGCCCGAAGGCGTGAAGTTCTACGACGAGTCGGTGAACCTCTATAAGGACCTCGCCAACGACTTCGACATGAATCTCATGTATTCGGAGCGTGGTCACTACACGCTGGCCCACACCGACAGCGCGGTCCGGACGATGCGCTGGCGCGCCGAGGTCAACAAGCACTTCGGCATCCAGTCCGAACTGGTGCTGCGCGACGACCTCATGAAGCTGGTGCCGGAGCTGAACTACTCCGAAGACGTTCGTTATCCGATCATGGGTGCGCTCTATCACCAGCCCGGCGCCATTGCGCGCCATGATGCGGTGGCCTGGGGCTATGGCGCCGGTGCCGCCAAGCGGGGCGTGCACATCCACCAAAAGACCGAAGTGACCGGCTTCGAGATCACCAAGGCGAACGGCAGCCCGCGCAAGGTGGCCGGCGTGAAGACCACGCGCGGCACGATCAAGGCGGGCAAGGTGATCCAGTGCGTCGCCGGCATGTCGGGCGTGGTCTCGGACATGGCGGGCTTCAAGCTGCCGCTCAAGACCATTCCCTTGCAGGCCTGTGTGAGCCAGCCGCTCAAGCCGTTTCTCGACGCCATCGTCGTGTCGGGCAGCCTGCACGTCTATGTCAGCCAGTCCTCGCGCGGCGAGCTGGTCATGGGCGGTTCGACCGATCCCTATGGTGTCTACCAGACCCGTTCGACCCTCGACTTCAAGGAGGGTCTGATGATGCACATGATGGAACTACTGCCTTACATCGGCGAGGTGAAACTCCTGCGCCAGTGGGCCGGTATGACCGACATGACGCCGGACTTCGCCCCGATCATGGGCGAGACGCCGGTCGACAACTATTACATCGATGCAGGCTGGGGCACCTGGGGCTTTAAGGCCACGCCGGTCTGCGGCAAGCGCAACGCCGAGATGCTTGCCACCGGTAAGGTGCCTGAGACCATCGCACCCTTCGCGCTGCAGCGTTATCACGACTTCAAACTGGTCGGTGAAAAGGGTGCCGCCAGTGTCGGCCACTGAGATCAGCAATGACGGACGAACCAGCCAACAGCCAGATTCTGGCCGGTTTCACCGAAACCATGGCCAATGTGCGTTTCGTCAAGGAGATGCAGTTCAACTACGTGAACTACTCGCTGTTGCTCTTTGCGGCGGTTGTGGTGATCGACGACTACTTCGGTCATCGGACAGGCAGCGACATCGCCTTTGCCGCGCTGGTGCTCATCGTGATGGCGACCTTTCTTCACTTCCTTCATCGTTCGTGTTCCGACCTGGTGCGTTATCGCCGGCGCATCATCTCGGTCCCGGCAGCATTCGAAGCCGAAGCACGCGACGCCTTGCTGGTCGAGCAGACCGACAGCGATGCCACTTGGATCTCGGGGGATCAATCTCATACGGCCATCAAGATGTCGGCTGTGATGATCTCCGCGATGCTCTGTGTCCTGTTGGTCCTGTTATGACCGTTATTTCCGAATCCCGTTTCATGGGAGTTTGCCTATGAAGATCATGCCCTGCCCTCTCAATGGTCCGCGGAACATTTCCGAGTTCGCCTATGGTGGCGAAGTTGCGGACCTGCCCGCGCCTGATTGCGACAACGAGACCTGGATTGACTACGTCTATCTGGAGAACAACACGGCAGGTGTGGTGCGCGAATGGTGGTATCACACGCCCACCGCCTTCTGGTTCATCGCCGAACGTGACACCCGGTCCGACGAGATTCTGAAAACCTACGCGGCGAGCGACGTCTACAAGGATCGCGTCGAGTTCACCGCACCTGAGACGAAGGAGTAAACCTTCATGGCACGCAACCGTCTCGATGCACCGCACGGCTCGCTGATCGACCGTTCCAACCCGATCAACTTCACCTTCGACGGCAAGGCCCGGACTGGCTTCGCTGGCGATACCATCACTAGCGCGCTGTGGGCCGAGGACGTGAAAATCATCTCACGTTCGTTCAAGTATCACCGCCCGCGCGCCACGTTGTCGGCAGCCGGCCATGACGCCAACAGCCTGGTCCAGGTCGGTGATGAGGCGAACGTGGTCGCCGACACACGTCTGATCGAAGAAGGCATGGCGGTCACCGCACAGAACACCTTCGGCAGCGTCGATCACGACCGCGCCCAGATGCTCGACAAGTTCGGCAAGTTCATGCCGGTCGGCTTCTACTACAAGGCGTTCTTCAAGCCGAAGGGCGCCTGGAAGTATTGGGAGCCGATCATCCGCCGCATGGCGGGCCTGGGCACTGTCAATCTCGATGCACCCCACGGTTACTTCGACAAGCAGTACCTCTGGGCCGATGTCGTGGTGGTCGGCGGCGGCCCCGCCGGAATGGCCGCCGCGCTTGAGGCCGCCGAAACCGCCGATGACATCGAAGTGATCCTGATCGAGGAGAACCCCAGTCTCGGCGGGTCGCTGACCTATGCCCGCTTCGACGCCGAGGGCCAGCGCGCTGCAAAGGAGCACGAGAACCTGATCAAGGCGGTCGAAGCCAAAGAGAACATCCGCGTTCTGGCCGGTGCCTACTGCAACGGCTGGTTCACTGATCACTTCCTGCCGGTCATACAGGGCACCCGCATGTTCAAGCTGCGGGCCAAGTCGGTCGTTGTGGCGACAGGCAGCTACGAGCAGCCTCTGGTGTTCCGCAACAACGATCTGCCCGGCGTCATGTACGGATCGGCGGCCCAGCGCCTGATGAACCGCCACGGCGTGAAGCCTGGTAACCGGGCGGTGATCGCCACGGCCAATCCTGACGGCTATGCCACCGCGCTTGATCTGATCGCCGCGGGTGTCGATGTTGCCTGTGTCGCCGATCTCTCCAGCGAACGGCCCCAGCACGAGCTGGCTGATGCGGTGGCCGATCATGGCGTGCCGATCTCGGTTGGCGCCACGGTCTATGAGGCCATGGCCAAGCCGCATCTCAACGGTGTCGAAGGCGCCCGCGTCGCCAGGATCACGGGCGAAGGCCGCGTCGCTGACCGCCACGACACCTTCGACTGCGACACGATCATCACCTCGATCGGATGGCAGCCGTCGGCCAACCTGATCTGGCATGCTGGCGGCCAGACGCCCTACAACGACGCGACGTCAATGTTCGAGATCGCTGAGCTGCCCGCGGGCATGCATGCCGCGGGTTCGGTGGCGAGCTGCTTCCTGCTCGACACCGTGATCGAGCAGGGCCGCGCCGCGGGCTGGTCTGCCGCCAAGGACGCCGGCTTCACCAAGGGGGCGATTCCCTCGGTGCGCAACGACAAGGGCGAGCAGGGCCAGAACCATCCCTGGCCGATGTTCGAGCACGCCAAGGCCAAGGATTTCGTCGACTTCGACGAGGACCTGCAGATCCACGACCTCAACAACGCGGTCAAGGAAGGCTATGCTCACATCGAGCTGATGAAGCGGTTCTCGACCTGCGGCATGGGCCCCAGCCAGGGTCGCCACTCCTGGCTTAATGCGATTCGTCTCAATGCCAGGGCTAACGAGCTCAGCGTCAACGAAGCGGGCATGACCACACAGCGTCCGCCCTACACTGCCGAGAAGATCGGTGTGCTGGCCGGCCGCAGCTTCGAGCCGAAACGCTACACTGCAATGCATCATCGCCACGCCGAAGCCGGCGCCAATCTGATGCTGGCGGGTCTGTGGTATCGCCCGGAGGTCTACAACCTCGGATCGGACCGTAACGCGGCGATCCATGCCGAGGCGCGGAATGTGCGCGAGAACGTCGGCCTGATCGATGTTTCGACCCTGGGCGGTCTTGAGATTCGCGGCCCGGATGCGGCCGAGATGATGGAGCGTATGTACACTTGGGCCTACAAGAAGCAGCAGGTCGGTCGTGCGCGCTACACGCTGATGACCGACATGACCGGTGTCATCACCGACGACGGTGTTGCCTGCCGTTTCGATGACAACCACTTCTATGTCACCGCTACCACCTCGGGCGTCGACGGCGTCTACAAGGAGATGCTGTTCTGGAACGCCCAGTGGCGTCTGAAGGTCGACGTCACCAATGTGACCGGTTCCTTCAGTGGCGTGAACATCGCTGGTCCGAAGTCCCGAGAGGTTCTGGCCAAGCTGACCGATGAGGATCTCTCGGCCGAAGGGTTCTCCTACATGGGCGTCCGCATGGCGACCGTGGCTGGCATTCCGTGCCGTTTGCTGCGGGTCGGCTTCGTCGGTGAGCTCGGTTTTGAAATCCACTGTCCCGCCCACTCCGGCGAGGCGCTGTGGGATGCTCTGATGGAGGCCGGCGCCGAGCACGGGATCAAGCCGTTCGGTGTCGAGTGCCAGCGACTGCTGCGCCTCGAGAAGGGCCACATCATCGTCAGCCAGGACACCGACGGCCTGACCAATCCGCTGGAAGCCGATATGGATTGGGCGCTGGCCAAGAAGCGTCCGTTCTTCATCGGCAAGCGCTCGATCGAGATCCAGCGCGACATGCTTGACCGCAAGCTGGTCGGCTTTGAACTTGATGCCGGTGCGACCATGCCCAAGGAATGTCATCTGGTGATCAAGGACGGCGACATCACCGGCCGCGTCACCTCGTGCAGTTACTCGCCGACGCTCGACAAGGTGATAGGGCTTGCCTACGTCGGCGCCGATCGGGCCGAAGTGGGGACCCGGTTCCAGGTTCGCGTGAACTCCGGCCAGATGAAAGGCAAGAAGGTCGCCATCAACACCGGCGACATGGTCGGCTGCACGGTCGTCCCGCTGCCGTTCTTTGACCCCGACAACGCCCGACAGGAGCTTTGAGGACCCATCATGCCTGACTCATTGCAGCCCACGGACCGCATCCGCCGTTCCAACCTTTATCGTGTCTCGACCGCGCTTGGCGCGCAGTGGACCGACGTGAACGGCTTTGCCTGCCCTGAACACTATGGCGACGCGGCCGGTGAGACTTCGGCCGCCGCCGCGCTCGGCATCGCCGATCTGACGGCCCTGCCGCGCGCCGGCTACAAGGGCTGGGACATGGCCGGCTGGGCCACGGGCCAGGGCGTCGACCTGCCGGAGCCCAACGAGGCCCTGATCCAGGGCGACGGCACGCTGGCCTGCCGGCTCTCCGGTGGCGAGCTCCTGCTTGTTTCCGGAGACAACGCCGATAGCGCGACCATCGACAAGCTGGCCGCCGCCTGGACCATGGAGGGTGCAGTCTGCTTCCCCGTGCCGCGTTCGGACACCAACACCCGGATCGCCATCACCGGCAGCCGCGTGCCGGAGATGATGGCCAAGATGTGCGGCATCGATCTTCGGACCCATCGTTTTGCCAATCACCAGATCGCTCAGACCAGCGTGGCGCGCATGAACGCCATCCTGATCCGCAACGACCGCGGCGATACCTATGCGCTGGATATGGTGCTCGACAGCGCGTCCATCGTTTACATGTGGGAATGCCTGACTGACGCGATGGCCGAGTTCGACGGCCGCGCCGTGGGACTGGACGCTGTGAGGGCGTTGGCCGGCTGATACTGCAGACGGTTCCAAGGCGCCACAATCCGCATTAGCGTGATCTCCGTTCCTCAGAACGGAGCATTGCGATGACCTCGATTCTACCTTTTCCGTCTTCTGGGCCAGAGGCTTATCAGCCGCTCGAGTCCGAGCCGTTGTTTGACGCGGCGCGGCATCTGGCGCTCGAGGCGCCGGCCCGCACCTGGACGCTGCGTGACTTTGGCTACGACGAGGATGTCGCCTCTTCGACCCCGTCCAACGTTGCCGCTGCCGGTCCCTTCCGGCTGTTGAGCGAAGAGGGGGTCGCGGTGACACAGGAGATGTGTCGGGCGCTGCGTGGTGAACGGAGCATGGAGGCCAACCAGCGCACCAGCGCCTTCGTCTCAGGTGCTGTTTATCGCTCGTTTTTCCTGCGTGACCTCGCCAACAGCCCCGAAGTCGCGGCCTTCCTGTCGGAAATCGCCGGGACCACGCTGGTGCCCCATTCGATGCCGTCCCAGCAGGTCTATGTGAACTTCGCACCCGACGATATCACCAAGGCGATCGACAACTGGCACATTGATTCCATCGGCTTCGACTATGTCCTGATGGCCAGCGATCCCGCAGCGCTCAACGGCGGCCGCTTTGAGTTTTTCCGGGGCACGCTGGATGAAGCGGCGGCACTGTTGGGTACGGAACCCGGGCTTCTGACCGAAGGGTTTCTGGATGACTTGCCCGCAGACCGCGTCGAAACCATTACCTTTCCCGGGCCCGGTTATGCCTTGTTCCAGCAGGGCCACCTGGTACTGCACCGGGCAACCCGTCTGTTTGAGCCGGTCGAACGCATCACCCTGGTGTCGGGTTTTGTCGCCGCCGATGTTGCCGACCCCGATCCGACCAAGGTCGAACGGATCACGACCTGGGGTGAGCCGGGCATCCTGTCGGAACTCACACGTCACGCCGCGTGGCGATCGGGTGCGCGGCTGGAAAAGCTGGTGGACGACCTGCCGCTGGACGATGACACCGATGCCATCGTTGCAGCTCTGCGCGATGCAACACGCGACATCGACCGGCTGATCACCAAACTCGAAGACAAGAGCTAGACGCGCTACTCCGCCGCCACGGCGGCAGCCTCGCGGTCACCGGTCAGCTTGTCGGCAATCCACCACGCGACATGACGGTTGTGTGCTTCGAGATGCGACAGCGGCGCGCGATGGGCACGGCCGGAATCGAGCGCCTTCTGGATCGCCGAGTTGGCTGTGGTGTCTTCGTCGTTGAAGGTGTTGAAGAACGCGTCGAGCTGATCGAGGCGTTCTTCAAAATCGGGCAGGTCACGGGCGCCTGGAGGCACCAGAAGATCAGTCTCCATGTGCATCCTGCCAGACCCGGTGGGCAGGCAACGGATGGCGATGCCGCAGTCGGGCTGCACGTAAAAGAGATAGTTCGGCAGCACATAAAACAGATGGAAGTTGGTGCGCTGGAACTCGGTGAGCCCGTCCATCGGTTTGAAGAAGAGACCCGGGAAGACCTTCTCACCCGCGGCCGAGGTCTCGAGAATCTCCTCACGGGCGGGATTCCACTGGAAGATCCAGTCTCCATCCACGACACAGCGCGACCGCTCTCCGGGGAAGACCTTCTGGAAAGTCTGGGGATGCAGGCCTTCATGGTGATAACACTCGCCGTTGTCCTGCATGACCTTCCAGTCCCACGGCACCTCGCCGTGGTTGATGGTGCGGGCCGTCGACCAGGACTCCAGACGGAACTCGCTGATCCGCTCGTCTAGACCAGTGAGGCGGGGGGCCAGTGGCGCGGCCTTGCCGTCGAGATTAACGAAGACGAAGCCCTGCCAGATCTCATGGTTGAGTTTTTCCAGGCGCACGCAGTCCGGCTTGAAGCTGGGGTGCTGTTCCATGCCCGGTGCGCGGCGCAGAACGCCGTCAGTGCCATAGGCCCAGGCGTGATAGGGGCAGGTGATCACGGCCTTGCGCCCCTTGCCCTCAAGCAGCTTCATCCAGCGGTGCTGACAGATGTTGGCGAAGACACGGAGCTGGTCGTCCTGTCCCCGCACCATGGCGATAGGTGTGCCCGCCACCTCGTGTGCGACATAACTTCCGCGCTGGGAGACTTCATCGATGCGGCCGATGTTGAGCCAGGTCGTCTTGAAAATCTTCTCGATCTCGAGCCGGTAGATGTCGGGGTCCGTGTAGGATTCCGGCGGCAGGGACATCCAGCCTGCATTGCCGTCGGCGGCGACCCTGGCCATTTCATCCAGTGTTGCGACAGTCGCGGGGGAAAGCTCGTCGTGTGACATGGCTAATCGTCCGGTTCAGCGCGTGGCAGGCACCTAGCTTCCAAGGGGCTGCGGGGCATGTCAAATCCGCATGAGCGCTTTGCGTTCAGAAAATGAACTTGACCCTGGCGTTCATGTCATGAACATTACGTCCCAAGGCTGGTGAAGGCGCTCGGGGACGCGTTCACCCGGCCTGCGGTAGCGTGGTTCACGCACGCCAACGACCCAACATACAGTTTCCCATAATCTTTAATCTACAAAATCGGCCAAACCCTTGAGCGATTCACCACGCGCCTTTGATGCGCCACTGCCAGAGATCGATGGAGCCTCCATTCTTGTAACCGGCGGTACCGGATCATTCGGTCAGGCCTTTGTGTCGACTGTCTTGAACCGGTTCAAGCCGCACAAGCTGATCGTCTTCAGTCGGGATGAACAAAAGCAGTATCAAATGGCCCGGAGGTTTGACGACCGGAACCATCCCTGCATGCGTTACTTCATTGGTGACGTGCGCGATGTCGACAGGCTGGAAATGGCCATGCGAGACGTGGACATTGTTGTTCACGCTGCAGCGCTCAAGCATGTCCCGGCCGCCGAATACAATCCTTTCGAATGCATCATGACGAATATTCATGGCGCTGAGAATGTGGTGAAGGCGTCACTGCGTACACAGGTCCAACGGGTCGTCGCCTTATCGACCGACAAGGCGGCAAGTCCGATAAACCTCTACGGGGCTTCAAAGCTTGCTTCCGACAAGATCTTTGTGGCCGCTAACAATCTGTCGGGTGGCGATGGCGCGCGTTTCTCGGTCGTCCGCTACGGCAATGTGCTGGGCTCGCGTGGAAGCGTTTTGCCGCTCTTCCGAAGCCTGAAGGCCTCCGGCGCAGATCATCTTCCGATCACCGATCCGCGCATGACCCGGTTCTGGATAACTCTTGAACAGGGCGTCGCATTTGTTCTTTCGAGCCTTTCCATGATGAAGGGCGGGGAGATCTTTGTGCCCAAGATCGCAAGTTCGCTGGTGACCGATCTTGCGTCGGTTGTCGCACCTGACTTGCCAATTCGCAATGTAGGTATCCGGATCGGGGAGAAACTGCACGAGGTGATGATCACTGAAGACGATGCACGCGCCACGCTTGAACTGGATGATCGTTTCATCATTTGTCCCGGCTATGACAACTGGAGTTCGGAGGCCTATCAGGAGATCAGTGCCCGCAAGGTCGGTGAGGGCTTTCGGTATGCGAGCAATCAGAACAGCGATGTACTCAACGCAGATGCTCTTGGCGCCCTCGTTGCCCTCTCTGATACCCATTACTCGGCCTAGGAGGCCTAACTATGAAGCACTGCAGCCGATGTGTGATGCCCGAGACTTCCGAGACGCTGGCGTTTGATGGGGCCGGCGTCTGCACCGTCTGCCAGCAGGTTGAATTCAAACAGACTGGGATCGACTGGCATGCCAAGAAGATTGAGTTCGAAAAGCTGGTCGAAGAGGTCCGGGGCAAGCACTGTTACGATTGCATCGTGCCGTTTTCCGGCGGTAAGGACTCGACCTATACGCTTTGGTATCTTGTGAAAGAGCTGGGCCTGAAGCCTCTGGTGGTTCGTTTCGATCACGGTTTTATGCGTTCGACGCTGAACGAAAATAACGTCCGCACTTTTCGCGCCCTAGGTTGCGATGTCGTGACCTTTACGCCTAACTGGCAGGTCGTCAGAAAGCTCATGTTCGAGGCGCTGCGACGCAGAGCAGATTTCTGCTGGCACTGCCACACTGGGATTTTTGCCTATCCCATGCGTATTGCGGTGGAAAAGCAGGTCCCATTGGTGATCTGGGGCGAGCCTAGTGCCGAATATGCGTCGTTCTACGGCTATGACGAAGACGAAGAGGTCGATGAGCGGCGCTTCAACACTCTGGTCAATCTGGGTATCAATGCTGAAGACATGATCGGCATGATCGACAATACAATTGGCGAGTATCCGGTCACGACACGAGACCTCAGACCCTACACTTATCCTCCGTTGGCCGAGTTGCGCCGCTTGCGACTACGTTCTGTGTGCTTGGGTTCCTTCATCCCATGGGATGTGAGAAAACAGGTAGACCTGATTAAACAGGATTTGGGCTGGCAGGGCGACGAAGTTGAGGGTGTTCCACCCGAGTACGACTATGAGAAGATTGAGTGTTTCATGCAGGGTGTGCGTGACTACATCAAGTATCTCAAACGCGGGTTTGGTCGTACCGCACATTTGGCATCAATCGATATTCGTAATGGTCGGCTCAGCCGTGATGAGGGTGAGGCCCTAGTCAACGCTTATGACGGCAAGCGGCCGGGTTCTCTCGACCTTTTTCTGCATTACCTCGGTATTTCCGAGGCTGACTTCATGGAAATCGTTAATGGCCATGTTGTCAGCCCGCACGAGCCGTTTGATTTAGAATGGGCTGAGGCCAACAAGATGAATCAGAAGCCCTGGGACTTCGAACAGTGGACCAGAGTCGGTGGAGCCGACAGGGCCTGACCTGAACTGGTGCTTCGGGCCATGAACATCACCATTGTGGATTATGGAGCAGGTAATCTGCGGTCGGTCGCCAACGCCTTCTACCTAGCTGGCGCTGATCCCGTCATGGCCAGTGATCCCGATGATGTTGCCAATGCCGAGCGGCTTGTCCTGCCTGGTGTTGGGGCGGCCGGCCCGGCGCTATCTGCCTTGCGCGGCACTGGCATGGTCGACGCACTTGATCTGGCGCGCAGCAAAGGTACACCGATCATGGGCATCTGCCTTGGCATGCAGATGATGGCCCGGCGTCTCGATGAATTTGGCAGCCACGAAGGGCTTGGATGGATTCCTGGTCATGCCGGTCCCATCGAAGACAACGCAAGACTGCCCTGCCGTGTGCCCCATACCGGATGGAGCGAGATCACTGCTGAAACCGCAGGCGATGGTCTGATCGGAAGTGGAGCCCGCGACAGGTTTGTCTATTTTTGTCATAGCAACTGCCTCACGACTGATGAGAGTCTTGTTGCTGCAACCGTCGACTGTGGGGGGGCGTTGGTCGCCGCCATTAGGCACGAGGCCTTGTTTGCCGTACAGTTCCATCCCGAGAAGAGCCAGCTTGGTGGCGAACGAATTCTGAAGGCATTCCTGGATTGGAAGCCCTGAGGCCTTGCCGCAGAATCGCATCATTCCAAGTCTTCTGTTGCGCGGTGGGCGTCTAGTGAAAGGTGGAGCCTTCCGCGACCACCGCGACGCCGGTGCGCCACCCTCGACCGCACGCGCGCACAATGCGCAGGGTGCTGATGAACTGGTAGTGCTAGATATTGATGCCAACCGTGCGGGCCGGGTGCCAGACCTTGATGTCTTTCGTGCGATCGCTTCTGAAATCCAAATTCCACTGACCGTGGGTGGCGGTGTGCGTGACACCGCGACTGCGCGCCTGGCGATGGACGCGGGCGCCGACAAGATTGCTGTGACGACCACCGCCCTAGACAGACCTGAACTGATCACCGAGCTGGCCGAACTTTTTGGGTGTCAGGCCGTGGTGTTGGGTATCGATGTCATGATGGATGATGATGGAGGTAAGTTGTTCGACCATCGCGCGGGCATGGTCGCTGGAGACGGTGATTGGCTTTCCTGGATGCTGGAGGCTGTGCGACGCGGGGCCGGCGAAGTCCGTTTGATGTCGGTAGGTCGTGAAGGTCAGCGTGACGGGTTTGACCTCAGCCTTCATGCACGGGCGCGGGCGGCAGTGAACGTACCGATCATTTTGGAAGGTGGCGCCGGTACGCTCGATCATCTGAAAGAAGCCATGGCCGCGGGTGCCGATTCTCTGGCGCTGGGCACCATGCTGGTCTTCTCCGACAACAATCTTGTGAAATTGAAGCGTGTACTAGCCCAGGCCGGTCACCCCATGCGTCCATGAAGAAGCACGTCGTCGGTGTTCTTGGTCTGGGTTCAATCGGTATGCGCCATGCCCGGAATTTGCTGGACCTGAATTGTGGCGTCATCGGCTTTGATCCGGACCCGGCAAGCCGCGGGCGCCTGACAGAAGCTGGCGGTCTTGCCGTCGCCCACAGGCAGGCGGTGATTGAGGCTGTCGAAGCTGTGGTGATCGCGACGCCCAATGCCAGCCATGCCGACGACATGATGGCTGTTGTCGGGGCGGGCCGGCACGTCTTCATCGAAAAACCTCTCGCCCATTCCGATATGGCCATCGCTCCCTTGTTGGAGAGTGCGTCGGACCAAGGCATCACCATTTTTGCCGCCTTCATGCTTCGCTATCACCCGGTTGTGGAACGCATGAGAATACTTCTTGATCGATGTGCGATCGGAGAGGTCTGGGGTCTGCGTGGAGTCTGCGGGTCGTGGCTGCCGTCGTGGCGGCCGGGCCAAGACTATCGGGCGGGTTATGCCGCTGATCCGGTGACAGGCGGTGTTATCCACGACATCGTTCACGAGATCGACCTTGCCTGTTATCTGCTGGGTTCAGGCCGGGTTGCGTCTTGTGTCGCCAGACGCAGTGGTTTGCTCGACATGGCAAGCGAGGATGTTGCTGACCTTGTGCTTCAACACGACGGCGGCGCTTCGAGCAATCTCCATCTTGATTATCTGGCGCGCCCAGCGGTGCGGCAGGGCAGCATTTCGGGTTCGCTCGGCACGCTGGTCTATGACCTTAATGCGAGAACCTTGCGCCATGTCGATGCTGACGGTGCCGAGCAGGAATGCACGGTGGCCCCGGGTGCCTGGGCCGATGATTACGCTGCGGAGATGAAAGACTTTCTGCACTGCCTCGGTGGTCTTTCGACGCCACGCTGTGATGGCTTCGAGGCCTTTCAGATTCTCAGAACAACCCTGCAGGCGCGTTCCATGGCGGGATTACCGCAATGACAACGGTAGCGATTATCCAGGCACGGATGGGTTCGAGCCGGCTGCCTGGCAAGGTGCTGATGGATCTCGCTGGGCGCTCGGTTCTGGCACATGTAGTCGAAGCAGCGAATCTCATTGCTGGCGTCGATGTGGTGGTTGTGGCGACGTCCTCGCAGATCGGCGATGATGCGCTCGCGGCATGGTGTGACGATCACGACGTGGCCTGTTTCCGCGGGAGCGAAACCGATGTGTTGGATCGTTTCGTCGGTGCGGCTTGCGCCCATGATGCTTCGATCGTCATACGTCTGACCGCGGACTGCCCGTTGCTCGATCCCGAAATAGCGGGTCAGGTCCTCGCGCTGTTGATCGCAGGCGGAGTCGATTATGCCAGCAATATTGATCCCGCCAGTTGGCCAGACGGTCTTGATTGTGAAGCTATGACCATGGCCGCACTAGTAAGCGCCGCGGCCGATGCGACCCGATCGTCGGACCGAGAACATGTCACGCCGTTTATCCGCAATTCCAAGGAGCGTTACACCAGCCTGAATCTGATTTGCCCGATCCCTGGGCTGGGACGTCATCGCTGGACACTTGATACCGCAGACGACTTTACGTTTCTTGCAAACCTGATGGACGAATTGCCAGGTGATCGGGCGGTTTCCATGACGGCCGTTCTGGCTTTACTGCGTTCGCGTCCGGAGCTCGGGCGCACCAAACAGGATGCGCGCAATGCTGGGTTCTCGGCTGCAAGAGGGCAGGAAGTCGTTGCGGCGCAACGCAGCTTCGAGGCCTCTCATCGCATGCTCGCGCGTGCCGAAGCAGTGATTCCACTGGGCTCTCAGACCTTTTCGAAGAGCCGTCTACAACTGCCGCCTGGCGAGGCGCCCCTGTTCCTGACCCATGGTGACGGTGGACGGGTTTGGGATATCGATGGCAATGAGTATGTCGACATGGTGAGTGGGTTGTTGCCGGTGGTACTGGGTTACCGTGATCCAGAAGTTGACTGGGCCGTGCGGCGACAGCTCGATCGCGGAATCAGCTTCAGCCTGGCAACAAAGCTTGAAAGTGATCTTGCCGAGCGTTTGGTCCGTCTCGTGCCGTCGGCCGAGATGGTCCGTTTCGGTAAGAACGGCACCGACGCTACAAGCGCATGCATCCGGCTGTCGCGGGCCTTCACTGGACGAGATCGGATTGCTCTTTGTGGTTACCACGGCTGGCAGGATTGGTATGTCGGCGCGACGACACGTAACCGGGGTATTCCCCAAGCAGTCAGCGAGCTCTCTCACATGGTGGCCTACGGCGACCTAGAAGCGGTTGATCGGCTTATGTCTCAGCATCGTGGTGAGTTTGCTTGCCTGATCATAGAACCCACCAACATCGTAGATCCGCCAGAAGGTTATCTGGAGGCACTCCGTCAGCTCGTCCATCGACATGGTGCATTGCTGGTATTCGATGAAGTCATTACTGGATTTCGCTGGGCGCTTGGCGGCGCACAGGCCCATTTTGGTGTTACGCCGGATCTCTCGGCGTTTGGCAAGGCTATGGCCAACGGCCTGCCGATCTCCGCCGTTGTCGGCCGTGCCGATGTGATGGCGGAGATGGAACAGATCTTCTTCTCATCGACCTTTGGCGGAGAGGCAATCTCACTCGCGGGTGCGATCGCCACAGTCGACAAGCTTGAGCGCGAGAACGTGCCGGAAATTCTGTGGCGCAAGGGCGCGGAGCTGATGGCGGAGACACGTGCGATTGTTACTCGTCACGGCCTCGATGACACCTTGGATCTGGTCGGTTCTGCGCCCTGGGCGGTCCTTTCCTATCGCGATCATGTGGGTGGAAGTGCGGCTGCCGTAAAGACCCTTTTCCTGCGCGAGATGATTGCCGCAGGCGTGCTGATCAACGCCAGTCACAATGTAAGCTTTGCCCACAATCGAGCAGACATGGCACAGGTGCAGTCTGCCTGGGAACATGCTGCGGGTGTGCTGGCCCTTGAGCTTGCACGCGGGGATCTCGACAAGCGGCTCCATAACGGCCTCATCCGCCCGGTCTTCCAGGTCCGGCCCAGTGCGTAATCATGTCTGAGTCAAAACCCTTCATGCCCTACGGGCGCCAGACCATCGATCAGAGCGACATTGATGCTGTGCTCGCCGTGCTGAAAAGCGATTGGCTGACAACCGGCCCGCTCGTGGACCGGTTTGAGGAGACTGCCCGTGAGGTAACGGGCGCACGCCATGCATTGGTTTGTTCCAATGGAACCGCAGGACTTCACCTGGCAACTCTGGCGCTTGAGCTGGGGCCGGGCGATGCGTTGATCGTGCCTACGCTGACTTTCCTGGCGACGGCCAATTGCGCGCGTTATGTCGGTGCAGAGGTCATCTTTGCTGATGTCGATCCAGACACGGCCCTGATGGAGCCCCATCACCTTAAGGAAGCCCTCGCACGTGCGGGTGATCTGCGTCCTGTCGCTGTGGCGCCGGTGCATTTCGGCGGTCAGGTTGCTGATCTTGCGGGATTGTCGGCGGTCGCCCGGACATCGGGCCTACGCATTATGGAAGACGCCTGCCATGCGCTGGGTGGGACTTATGCACACGCCGGTAACCAGGTCCGCGTGGGGGCCTGTGCTGACAGTGATCTAGCGGTGTTTTCCCTGCACCCAGTCAAGACGGCGACCATGGCTGAGGGTGGTATTGTCACAACCAACGACGACCGTCTTGCCGAGCGTGTTGCGCGCCTGCGCACCCACGGCACCATTCGTGAACCCTCGGCCTGGAGTGACCGGAACCAGGGCTTCACCGGTGAAACTGCCAATGCCTGGTATTACGAGATGCCCGAGGTCGGTCTGAATTATCGGGCGAGCGATCTCCACTGCGCCCTTGGAACGACTCAACTATCCAGGCTGGACCAGTTCGTCGCGCGCCGTGCAGGACTTGTCGCATCTTATGACACGGCGCTGGCATCCCTCTCTCCAACCATACGTTCTGCGGGCAGGCGCCCCGATCAGTCGCCTGGCTGGCATCTCTATATCGCGCTAATTGACTTTGAAGCGATGGGCACGACCCGGGCTGCGGTGATGGCTGCGCTGCGCCAGGAAGGCATTGGCACACAGGTCCACTATCTCCCGGTGCATCGCCAGCCCTATTACAGGGAACGCTACGGCCATCTGGATTTGCCGGGTGCGGATGCCTTTTATGATCGCTGCCTCAGCCTGCCGCTCTTCCCGGACATGGCTGATCACGATGTCAGCCGTGTGGTCCAGGCACTGACCCGGGCCTGCGGCTTGTGAACGCACCCCTTGCCGTTTTCCGCTGCGATGCGGGGCCTGCCCATGGGACCGGGCATGTCCGCCGCTGCCTCTCGTTGGCCAGCGTTTTCCGCGACGCCGGGTGGCACACAGGCTTTGCGACCGATGAAGCGTCGCTGGATGCCGTACCGGAACTGCTGGGTGCGGGGAATCAGCTTGTCTTTGTCGATAGCGCTGCCGAACCTCGGTTTCAGGCATCAGAAGTCGCTGCGGCATGGCCACGTGGCGCTGACCTTCTGGTGACCGATCATTATGGTCTTGATGCCGAATTTGAAAGCGCCTGCCGGGGTTTTGCCCGACGTCGGGTAGCGCTTGATGATCTTGCCGACCGAGAGCGTGACACTGATCTTCTGTTCGATAGTGCTTCACAGCGCAGCGCAGATGCGTACCAGACCCTTCTGCCGCGTGGTGCTCTGGTGCTGACCGGAACCGGCTATGCACTCCTTGGGACTGCATTTGCACAGAAACGCGCATCGTCTCTGGAACGCCGCAACGGTCAGATCGGCTCAATTCTGATCAGCCTGGGCGGCATCGACCCCGGCCCTGTGCTGGAGCGTCTTGTTGATGGTCTCCGGCTTGGCGGATTCGGAGGAGACCTGACCGTGGTCTTGGGTATGGAAATGCCCGTTGCCGACCGCTTGCGGGCTAGGGCGGAAGACCCTTTCAACCTGGAGGTCGTCGTTGGTGTACGCGACATGGCTGATCGTTTGGTAACAACCGATCTAGCTATCGGCGCAGGTGGTTCTTCTGCATGGGAGCGTTGCGCATTGGGCGTGCCCACGCTGCTGGTGGTGACGGCCCGCAATCAGGATCTGATCGCCGAAGGTCTTGTCAGGGCAAGCGCCGTGGGCCTGCTGGGCTGGCATGAAGAGGTAGATGCGTCGCTGGTGGCAGGACTCTTCAAGGATCTTGCTGCAGACCGGGACCAGGTCCTTGCCCTCTCACGCAATGCGGCAGCGCTTTGCGATGGACGTGGTGCCGAACGGACCTGGCTTGCTTGCCTGGATGAAACGGCCCCCGCTGGTCAGATCGCGCTCCGGCTTGCCGATGCGTCCGACGGTGGCACGTTGTTCAACTGGCAGAGCGCGCCGCAGACCCGTCGGTATGCGCGTGATGCGCATATGCCCTCTCGTGCTGAACATGATGTCTGGTTTGGCGCACGTCTGCTTGATCCAGATTGCCTGCTCTGTGTCATCACCTGTGATGGCAGGGCTGCCGGTTCGCTGCGCCTTGATCGTCAGGAGACAGGTACTGATCGGGTCGTGTCGATTTATCTAGCGCCTGAAACCTATGGTCGTGGCGTTGCAACGGCGGCCCTCACGCTGGCTAAGCGTCTGGCCCCTGGCTGGCGTTTGGTGGCCGAAGTCCTTGCTGAGAACGAAGCTTCGCATCGCCTGTTCCAGCGTGCCGGATTCCGCTGTGATGGCGAAGGTACCTATATTTGGGAGGCTGCCGCATGAGCGACACAACCGTCACCATTGCCGGACGTCCTATCGGGCCGGGCCATCGCCCCTATGTCATTGCCGAACTTTCGGGCAACCATAATGGCGACCTGTCGCGCGCGCTTGAGATTATGGAAGCTTCAGCGAAGGCCGGAGCAGATGCGATCAAGCTCCAGACCTATACCGCTGATACCATCACCATCGATTGCGATGCTGACGACTTCGCGATCAAGGGCGGATTGTGGGATGGGCGCACGCTTTATGAACTTTATCAGGAAGCACACACGCCTTGGGAGTGGCATGAAGCCCTGTTTGCCAAGGGCCGTGAATTGGGCGTTGCTGTCTTTTCTTCGCCGTTCGATGATACTGCGGTCGATTTCCTCGAAGGGTTTGCTGCCCCCGCATACAAGATCGCTTCGTTCGAAGCGGTGGATCACGAGCTGATCGCCAAGGCTGCATCGACCGGCAAGCCCATGATCATGTCGACCGGCATTGCCGACCGTGAGGAGATTGCCGAAGCCGTGGCTGTCGCGCGAGGCGCAGGCTGCCGGGAACTGTTGCTGTTGCACTGTGTCAGTGGTTATCCCGCTCCGGTTGGCGACAGTAATCTTGCGACCATCCCGGATATGGCCGCTTCCTTCGGCACTGCTGTTGGTCTTTCGGATCACACGCTGGGAACGGCAGTTTCGGTTGCCTCAATTGTTCTGGGCGCCTGCGCGATTGAGAAACACGTGACCCTGCGACGTTCCGATGGCGGACTCGACGCGGCCTTTTCGCTGGAGCCCGATGAGCTTGAAGTGCTGTGCCGCGATGTCGCCATGGCCTGGGAATCCCTGGGCACGATCGATTACGGCCTGAAGTCAAGCGAGCATGGCAACCGCGCCTTCCGCCGCTCGATCTATGCCGTTGCAGATATCGCCGTTGGCGAGGCACTCACGCGCGAAAATGTTCGCGTCATCCGGCCAGGCCACGGTCTTGCCCCCAAACATCTGCCAACCGTTCTGGATTGCCCTGCGAAAAGCACCATCAAACGTGGCACGCCCATTACCCGTGACTTGCTGGATGATCTTTCATGAGCAGCCTTGCGCTTCTTGGTGGCAAAGCTGAAGTCCAGGGCGTCCTTCGTCCGTTCCGTGCTCTGGGTGATCGCGAACGTGCGCTGGTCAACGAAGTCATGGATGGCGGATTGCTCTCGGGCTTCTACGGTTCCTGGGGCGATGAGTTCTGGGGCGGACCCTTGGTCAAACGCCTGCAAAGTTTGTGGTGTGAGGCGCTGGGCGCCCGCCATGTCGTCAGCGTCAACTCGGCAACCTCTGGTCTTTTTGCCGCCGCCGGCGCTATCGGCCTTTCGCCTGGCGACGAAGTGATCTGCCCGCCCACCACCATGTCGGCGACCGCTGTGGCGCCGATGTTCTATGGCGCGGTGCCGGTCTTCGTCGATATCGAGGATGAGACCTTCTGCCTGGATGTGGCCGCTGTCGAAGCGGCCATCGGCCCAAAGACCAAGGCAATCTTTGTCGTCAATCTGTTCGGCCATCCAGCCCGCCTTGCCGAGCTGCGTGCATTGGCCGACCGCCATGGCATTCATCTGGTGGAAGATAATGCGCAGGGTCCGTTCGCGATGGAGAACGGTAAACCGGCGGGCACGATCGGCCATATCGGCGTCTTCAGTCTGAATGTGCACAAGCACATCCAGACCGGTGAGGGTGGGCTTTGTGTCACCAACAACGATGAACTTGCTCTGCGTATGCAGCTCATCCGCAATCACGGTGAAAACGTCGTGGGTGATGTCGAGATTGCTGACATCACCAATACGCCGGGCCTCAACTTCCGCATGACGGAACTTTCCGCCGCTGTGGGCGTGAGCCAGATCGAACGGGCAGAGGAGATCATCGGCGGGCGTGTCGCCATCGCAGAGCGCCTGACAGCAGGCATTGGCCGGATTGAAGGCTTCAAGGTTCCAGCTGTGAGGCCTGACTGCAGTCACGTCTATTATGTATGGACTGCTAATATGAACCCTGATGCCCTAGGCATCAGCCGCGAAACCCTGCTTGCTGCTCTCCATGCCGAAGGGGTGCCAGCTGCAGGTGGTTATGTGCCGCCGCTCTACCGCCTGCCCATGTTCCGCGAGCGCCGCGCCATCGGACGCGGCGGGTTCCCGTTTGCCGGGTCCAGCCGGTCCTATGCCGATGGCCTGTGCCCCGTTGCCGAGCGCCTGCATGAGACCGGTTTCGTGACCTATGAGATTTGCGGATTTGATCCTGATCCCGATCAACTCGATCAGATGGTCGCTGCTTTCCACAAGGTGTTCGAAGGGCGTGAGAAACTTGCCGCCTGGGAGAGGGAAAAGGCGTGAGTCTGCCGCGCACCGTCGCCAGCATCGAGGCCCGCATGGGCTCTAGCCGTTTGACAGGCAAGGTACTGATGGATATTGGCGGAAAGCCAGCCCTGACACGGCTGCTCGAACGACTACGTTCCGTGGCACTGCTGGACGATATCGTCCTCGCGACCACGACCTCGCCCGGCGATGATGCATTGGAAGCCTGGGCACAAGAGGAAGGTGTCGCCTGCTACCGGGGCAGTGAGGATGATGTTCTCGCCCGCGTGGTCGAGGCCCAGCAATCGGTCGGTGGCGAACTGGTCGTGGAGGTCACCGGCGATTGCACGCTGCTGCCGCCTGACGTCATCACGCTGGGTATTGAGACGTTCCATGCCAACCGTGCCGATGTGGTGAGCAATTGCGGTCGAGTACAGACCTTCCCCATGGGTGTGGATGTTCAGGTGTTTCCTCTGGCCCTGCTGGCTGAGGTCGCGGCAAACGTCGATGACCCTGCCGTGCGCGAACATGTCTCGCTCCACTTCTATGACAACCCGGACCGTTACCGGATTCACAACATCGTTGCGCCGACGCTCTGGCATCATCCGGAATGGCGCTTGCAGCTCGACTATGATGAGGACCTGGCGTTCATCCGTGCGGTCTATGCCGAACTCGAGCCGGCCCACGGCCCCGTCTTCGACTTGCCCGAACTCATGAACCTGCTTCATACGCGCCCCGACCTGATCGCGCTCAACATCGACTGCGAAGAAAAGGCCGCGCGGTGAGCGGTTTCGTCACAGCGCTCTTTGGTTGCGGACAGATCGGTGCGGGATACGCGGCTGATCCGCGCATGGCGCGGCATTACCGCTATGCAAGCCACACACAGGTCTTGGCCGAACATCCAGCTTATGACTGGGTCGCCGCCGTGGACCCGGTTGAGGCTCATGCGCAGGCTTGTGCCGAGCAGTACGGCGTGGCCGCCGTAAAGGATGTTGCTGGGCTTGCTGATCGGGAAGCCATTGAAGTGGCCGTGCTGGCGACGCCACCAGGCACGCGCCGAGCCATCATCGAGGCACTGCCGAACCTCAGAGCCGTGCTGGTCGAAAAGCCACTGGGTGCTGATCTTGCCGAGGCCAGGGGCTTTGCCGCGCTTTGCAAAACCCGGGGCCTTGTCGCTCAGGTCAACCTGCCGCGCCGCGCGGACCACCGGCATCGCGAGCTTGTGCAAGGCGGCCTCACGGAAGCCGTCGGTGACGTGCAGGGCGGATTCATGGTTTATGGCAACGGCCTTCATAACAACGGCACCCACATGGTGGACCTTGCGCGCATGCTGCTAGGTGAAGTGGCGCACGCGAGTGTTCCCGCAGGCAGCACATCCTTTGTCGGTGGGCCGCTCGATGGTGATCTCAACACACCGTTTTCGCTTGTTATGCAATCTGATGTGACGGTGATGGCGCTGCCGGTTGGTTTCGACCACTACCGGGAAAACGCTTTTGATATCTGGGGCACAGCTGGACGGATGTCTCTCATCAGCGAGGGCCTGCGTTTGTGTCGTTTCGAGCGGCGCGAAAATCTCACCACCACAGGTGCCTATGAAATCGCAAGCGATCAACCGGTGGCCGAAACCACGTCCATGGGTGAAGCGCTCTATGCCGTCCATGATGACCTGGCCAGCGCGCTGCAGTCTGGCACCACACCGGTCAGCCCTCTTGATTCGGCGCTGGAAACTTCCGCTGTGATCGAGGCGATCCATGAACAGGCCCTTGCGGCGGTGGCCTGATGCGCATGCTGGCCTATGTCGAAGACCCCGGTGCGGCGAACTGGTTTGTGCCCATGATCGCGGCCATGCCGGGGGATGACGTCATCTTGTTGGCTGCGGGGGCAGCGGTCGGCTATCTGCGCGATCGTGGGCTGGAAGTGCTCGACGTCAGTGAGGAAACGCAGGCGGGTGACTTGTTGTCGCGACATGCGCCGGGCCTTGTCGTGTCTGGAACTTCCGAGAACCTTGAAAGCCCTGGTCTGGCACTGATCGATGCGGCGCGTGATGCCGGTATCCCCAGCGCGGCGCCGGTCGATCAGGTGGCCAATGCGCAACATCGTTTCCGTGGCACTAGCGATGATCCGCTGCGCCATGCTCCTGATCTCGTCATGGTCGCTGATGATCGTGCCGCAACGGCCTTTGCAGAACTGGGCTTCGCTGGCTCTGCCGTCGCGGTAACGGGCAATCCCCATCATGACTGGGTTCTTTCTGCCGCCGCAGGCTTTGAGGGCCAGGGCCGGGAAGCGCTGCGCAAAGCGGTCCTGCCTGAAGCCGGCGCGCGCCCGGTGATTATCTTTCTTGCTGAAGTTGGTTACGCGGTAAATCCCGAGGCCGATCGCTGGAACGCCACGCTCAATTTCGAGGGACGAGACGGCACGGCACCACGTTGTGCACGCATGCTCGAAGAACTGCTGGATGCGATAGCGCAGCACTCGCCACGTCCCTGGATCGTTTTGCGTCTGCACCCGAAAAATACCAGGGATGAATTTGCAGCCTATCTCGATGAAATCGATCAGGTGAGTGAGGGCGGCGATCCCCTGGCACTCGTCTGGGCTTCTGATCTGGTGGTCGGCATGTCGGGATCTCTGTTGGAAGAGGCGCATTTGATGGGTCGCCCCTGTCTTTCTATTCTGCCCCATGCAGTGGAGCGCGACTGGCTACCAGGTATTGGCTCTGGAGCGATTCCAGCCGTCGAACACCGGTCTGGACTCCATGCGCGCCTGAACGGTCCATGGCAGGCAACACCAGTGTCCTATCGGGCCGGCGGAGCGGGTGCGGCAATGGCCGAAGCGCTCCATCGGCTTGTGGCGCACCATCACGGTGCTGGGCGGCAAACGGCATGAACGGATCCATGCTCAAGGTCGCTGCCCTGACCACGCCGGACGGTATTCTGGGCGGTCACATCATTCGAGGCATGCTCGATGCTGGAGTTGTGCTCGACGCCGTGTTTCTCGACCCGACCCCGTGCAGCGCGCGTGAGGGCACTATTCACGCCCTGCGTACAGATGGCGGTTTACCTCCTCTGGCTTTGGCATGTCTCGATGGTATCAAGGCCGACTTTGTTGCGGTCGAAGATCACAACAGCCCAGCGGCCGTAAACCTGGTGCGCGAGCGGAGCATCGACCTCTTGGTTAATGCAGGAACGCCGCGCATCGTCAGCCCTGCCTTGCTTGCTGCTCCAGCCATGGGTGTTCTCAGCTGCCATCCCGGACGGTTGCCGGACTATCGTGGCTCTTGCGCCGTGGAACATGCCATCCTGGAAAACCAGCCGGTTGCCAACACCGTGCATCTAATGAGCGAAGGCATCGATGAAGGCCCTGTTCTGGAAGTTCGTGACATCGATCTCACCGGCGTAGCTACTTACCCCGAACTGCGCGTGGCGACCTACAAGCAGGGTTTTGTCCTGCTGGGATGTTGCGTTGAAGCGTTGCAGGCCGGAAAGCGGACGCGTGACGATTTCATTGAGCAGGGTCCCGGGAATTGGCATGGGCCGGTCGATGATATGGCCATGTCTGATGTCGAGGCGCGTGTTGCCGATGGTCGTTATCTACCTCTGCATGCGGCGTCAGCAGCATGAAGCTCGTCGAGCCCCTGATGACAGAACGCTTGATGTTGCGGACTCTGGAGCCTGCCGATGCCGGTGGTGCCTATCTCGCGTGGATGAACGATCCCGAGATTATGCGTTTCACTGAATCCCGAGATGCCTCCCATGATGCCGCCGCGCTCAAGGGGTTTATCGAAGCGATGAATGCCAGCGAGGATAATCTCCTGCTGGGGCTGATCGCGACAGAGCAGGGCAGTCACATCGGCAACATCAAACTTGGTCCCATTGATCGGCGGCATCAGCGTGCCTGGATCGGCATCATCATCGGTGATCGCGCACGCTGGGGGCAGGGACTTGCCAGCGAAGCGATCGATGCGATTGCACAATGTGGGCTGACAGATCTGGGTCTGCGCCGAATTGCTGCCGGTATCTATAGCGATAATCGTGGTTCCGTCGGTGCTTTCGCGAAGGCTGGTTTTCGTGAGGTTGCAAGGCTACCGGGCTGGAGCCTGAGTGAAGGTGCCAGCACCGATGATATCATCATGATGCGGGGAGTGGACATGTGAACATTCTACGCCAGGCAGTGTCCGACCAGTTGTTTCGCCATTCGATCTCACGCCACCGCAGCCGCCTGGGCTGGCGTGATGCACCGCGCTACAGCGCTGATTGGGATGCCTGTAGGCAGGCGATGGCTGATCCGCTGCCAGAGCCTGGTGTGATTGCTGCGAACATCGACCAATTCAAGCATGATGGTGTGACGTCGTTCCATTCGTCTGGGTCGCATGATGTTGCGCGCAGCATGACGGCAACACTGGCGCGAAGAGAGGCTGCCGGAGAGACGGTTTGGCGGGATGATCCCGGAGCCATCGGGAACAACGGCTATGCCGGCGAGGTCTGGCGCGACTTCCCCGAGTTGGAGGATCTGTTCCGGGCCGATCTCGGCACTTTCCTGCAACATTACTTTGGCTGCCATTATCGAATTTGGTTTGCTCTGCTCTATCGCAACAGGCCCAAACGCGAAATCCGTGTGGGTTCGCAGCGTTGGCATAGCGATTCCGGGCCCGGAAGTTGCGTTAATGTCATGTTCTATCTTGACGAAACGACACCTGAAGATGGCCCGCTGGAGGTGTTGCCCTGGAAAGAGGCGCTGGCGATTTTTCGCTCGGAACGATCCGCCCTTCGTGGTCTACCCCAACAGGAAGACGCCGCGGGTGATCGCGATGGCGCACTCTATGACCACTACGAGCGCATCATCGCCGAACGGCACCGCGACCAGGTCGTTCAGCCACATGGGCCCGCTGGCCTGGTCGTGCCGTTCCTCAACAATACCCTCCATCGTGGCGGGTTTCCCCAACCAGGCCATACCCGCACAGCGCTGGTGTTTCACTGTTATCCCTCACGCCATGCCACACCCTTTGAACGCTATCGCGAACAGGGTCTGGCCAAGCGTGGCTCCTATCCCAAAGACCCCAGGGATCCATTTTGAAGATGCCCATCATTCCGCTTCTCCGGATCCTGCGCCGTATCCTCTTCTTCCCCATTCAGCCACATCGTCCAGTGCGCCCGTTTCGTTACCTCCTGCGCTCTTCCCGGCTTTTTGGACTTGTCTCGATGGCCCTGCAGGTCCGTGACCTGGCCCGTGTTTCGAAGATCGACAAAGAACACTCCACGGATGACGAATTCTATGTTGCCGTCCATGACTACAATGCGGAGGTGACTCAACATCACGTGGTGCACGTGACCCGTCGCGCTGAAGAATTTTATCAGATGCTCGACCTGCCGCCGCGCGATGTTGCAGATGAGAAACTTTTGGTTGTGGGCCCCCGCAACATTGCGGAACTCTACATTGCCTGGCTCTATGGATTTTCGTGGCGAAACATCTTGGGTATTGATCTCTATTCGACGAACCCGAAGATCAAGGTCATGAACATGGAGGACATGGCGTTTGATGACGCCACGTTTGATGCTGTCACCATGTCGGCCACGTTGGCATATGCCAAGGATGTACCGGGCACGATTGCAGAGGTTTATCGTGTGCTGAAACCTGGTGGTCGCTTCTGCTTTGGCGGCACCTATGCTCCCGAGAGCAAGCTCTGGCCCGGGGATGATGTCTCTGGTCATGAACTAAGAGCTGCCTTGAGTGATGCAGGGTTCCATATCTACGTTTATCGGGCATCGACCAAGATCAATTCACTGGGCCAAAAACAGACGTCCCACAGGGTTGGCGCTTACCGGCCCGATCCCGATCAGGAAGACTTTGACCATGTCGTCCTCTAACCGTGCGGCCGGGCTTTGATCGTGGTCATTCTAGCATGACAGCACCCATCACCTATTGCACCAACTGCCTTGAGCCGAACACACGTCCTGATTCGAACTTCGAGGACGATGGCCGGTGTCTTGCTTGTCACATTTCGGCCAATACCGGCGAGATTAATTGGCCGGCACGTCACAAGGAGCTTGAAGAGATTGCGATATGGGGCAAGGAAAACTCCGCCACGTCCTATGACTGCCTGATTCCGGTCTCGGGCGGAAAGGACAGCCTGCGCCAGTCGCTCTACTGCCGTGATGAATTGGGCCTTAATCCGCTGCTGGTGACCTGTGCCTATCCGCCTCAGGAACAAAGCGATCGCGGGGCCGCTAACATGGGCAATCTCATCGAGCTGGGATTTGATTGCATATATGTCAGCCCGGGTCCTGATACATGGCGACGTCTGATGCGAGCAGGGTTCGACATTTGGGGAAACCTGTACAAATCGACCGAGCTTCCGCTCTATGCAACAGCCCCCAGGGTGGCGACGGCCTATCACATCCCTCTTGTCGTCTACGGCGAGAATCCGGCTTTGTCGTGGGGAGGTTCCGGAGGTTCCTTTGATGGCGACGCCAATCGACTGAAGTACACCAACACACTGAATGGCGGTGATATCTCCTGGATCCTTGATGCAGGTTTCGATCCCGGGTCGCTATATTGGTACACCTATCCACCAGATGATGACATTCACCGAGCCAACCTGCGCATGATCTATCTGGGCTATTACATTTCCGACTTTAACGATGAGGTGAATGCAAGCATAGCCATCGATAATGGCCTGACCTGCAGACAAGGAGATGATGCTGATCCTATGCAGATCGGTCAGATAACGGCCTTCGATGCACTCGACTGCGATTTCATTGCCGTTAATCAGATGCTGAAGGCAATGAAATTCGGGTTTGGCAAGGTCTCGGAGCAGTGCAGCGGGTTCATCCGGGCGGGCCTGATGACACGCGATGAAGGGATTGAACTTACCCGTTTATACGACGCCAGATGTGACGACCGATTTGTTCACAAGGTCTGCGATTTCATCGGTATGACCTATGACGAGTTCTGGGAAGTGGCTGAGCGCTGGCGTAACCATGATCTTTGGGTGCAGGACGGCAACGACTGGCGCATGAAGTATCCGCCGGAATGATGGCCAAGAATTTTGGAACGATCGCGATTGTCGATTACGGTATGGGTAACCTTGCGTCCGTGTCGAATGCGCTGGGTTTTCTTGGCATTGAATCCGTTGTGACCCGGTCGGCGCAGGATCTGCAAAGGGCGGGCGGAATTATCCTCCCTGGCGTGGGCGCGTTTGGGGAAGCCATGATCAATCTGCGATCGCTTGATCTGATCTCGCCACTCACCGAGCTTGTTGTTGATCAACGCAAACCGTTCCTTGGTATCTGCCTTGGTATGCAGCTTCTGGTCGAGTGCTCAAGCGAGTTGGGCGATCATGAAGGATTGGGGTGGATTCCAGGAGGGGTTGAGCGCTTACCTGCCACACCCGACGTCAGTGTGCCCCACGTCGGATGGGCCAGTCTGAAAGAGGCGTGCGCCGATCCGCTTCTGAAGGGCATCGAGGAAGGTGCATGTTTCTACTTTGATCATTCCTATCACGTTGTGTGCCGCGACCTTGAGTATGTTGCATCGGTACATTCGGGCGTCCCCATTACAGCAATCATGCGGCGCGACAACATTACTGCGACGCAGTTTCATCCTGAAAAAAGCCAGCGTTCAGGCCTCAGACTGCTGCGCAATTTCTCCAATGCCTGCGTGGCGAAACTCTAGGCCATGCCCAAGAAACGAATCATTGGATGTCTGCTCACCATGGATGGGCATGTTGTGCAGAGTATCGGGTTCAAACGTTTTCTGCCTGTGGGGCGCGCCGAAGTTGCTGTTCGGTTTCTGGACGAATGGGGCGTTGATGAAATCATTTTGCTGGACATGGCTGCACGCAGCAGGGGCGAGTTGATCGACGTTGAAATGGTGACGCGGTGCGCCACGAGATGCCATGTTCCGCTGGGGGTTGGCGGTGGCATTACTGGCACCCAGGATGTCCGTGATCTGGTGCGTGCCGGTGCGGACAAGGTTCTGATCAATGACCTCTCTTTCCAGGACGCGTCGGCCGTTAGGGATATTGTTGCTAATTTTGGTTCACAGTGCTTCGTCGGCGCCATGGACGTCCGACACAGCATCACAAGCACAGCCGTTCGCCGTAACCGAGGCCTTGATGCCTGGGGCGATAAACCCCTGGAATGGGCGCGCTATCTCACGGAACTCGGAGCGGGCGAATTGCTAATCAACAGCATCGATCATGATGGGCAGGGCCAGGGCTATGACCTGGCTCTTGTTGGTGAAATTGCTGATGCATCTCCTATTCCCGTTATAGCGCTTGGCGGCGTGGGACATCCAGATCATGTGAGGCAGTTGTTCACACAAACGCGTGCGGGAGCCGCAGCGATCGGCAACATGCTGCATTACACCGAACACAGCATAGCGCTGCTCAAGTCCGCGCTTGTGAATACCGAACTTGATATCCGTCTCGAAAGCCAGGCCGATTACACCCATCTGGCTCAGACCTCTGCGGGCCGGGTGTCGCGTCGTGAAGAAGCAGACCTCGTCGACGAAGTCTTTACCTTTCTGCCGCCGGAAGTCATTTGAAGTACTGCAAACGATGCCTCTATCCGGCAAACCATCCGCTTGGTCTGACCTTCGACAAAGATGGAATATGTAGCGGGTGTAGAGTTCACGAAGAAAAGGACTCTCTTGACTGGGCACAGCGGTCGAGCCTGCTGGAAGATGTCTTTGCGGCGTATCGCGGCAAGGGCTATGCGCGACACGACTGCATCGTGCCAGTCTCTGGCGCGCGAGACAGCCAATTCATCGTTGATGTAGTCAAGCGGGTCTATGGCATGAACCCGCTGTTGGTCAGCTACAATCGTCACTTCAACACCGAACGCGGAATCCGCAATCTTGCTTATCTCCGGGGCACCTTCGACGGGGATTACATGCAGCTTGTGGTGCAGCCGCAACGCATTAAGAAGATTACACGCCAGACCATCCGCCGCATGGGCAGCATGTACTGGCATGTCCTGGCAGGACAGACGGTCTGGCCGGTTCAGGTCGCTGTACGCCTGAAGATTCCGCTGATCATCTGGGGTGCGCATCAGGGCACTGATCAGGTGGGCATGTTCTCGCACCTCGACGAAGTGGAAATGACCCGCAAGTACCGATTCGAACATGACCTGATGTGTTGTGAGGCCGAAGACCTGCTTGGTGGCGAAGAGAAGATCGAGCAGCGTGATATCGAGTTTGCGCAGTATCCCAACGACCGCGAACTCTCTCGCGTGGGTGTGCGGGGCATCTATCTCAATAACTACTTGCGCTGGGATACCAAGGCACAGCACGAGAGCATGATAGAGCGATATGGCTACGAAACTGCCGATCAGGCCCGAACCTTCGATCGTTACAGCGACGTTGATTGCCAGCACTACAGTGGTTTGCACGACCACATCAAATATCTGAAATGGGGTTATGGAAAAGTCACCGATCATGCCAGCCGTGAGATAAGACTGCGTCGTATGACTCGTGAGCAGGGTATCGATCTGGTGCGTACCTATTGCGATATCGCGCCGAATGATAAACAGGCGTTTCTCGCGTGGGTCGAAATGAGTGAAGAGACCTTCGACAGTCATATCGATCGCTTCCGTGACCCAGCAATCTGGGAGCGAGTTGGCGGTATCTGGCGCCTTCGTGATTCCGTCCTGCTGCATGCGCAGGACGAAGGCGTTGAAGCGGCCCGGCTGTCGTTGCGTGAGACGCAATGTAGTTTTGCGCTGACCCCCTCACGCGCCCCTGATGTGGACGAGAGCCGCTATGTGTTGATGGCGCGTGGTCATGTCGATGGTGTTCCGGTTCGCAAGTTCGAAGCTGACTAGGCAGCGTATGGCTGGTTTGTTCGCACATCTCTCGCTCGCCCGAGTAGGCCGGATCGCCAACCGGCTGAAGGCTCGTCTGCTGGAACTGATGCCTGGAGCGAGATGCCGCCGGACGGAAGAAATGCGGCGACGTAAGCACGGCGTTGAACTGCTCGATGCGTTTTCATGCGCGCACAAACTTGGCCCTTGTCGGTACTCGAAGGTTCTGGTCGATGGGATGTGGGACAATCCCAACTTCTGGACCCGGTTTGCGTTCATGCGCGCTGCTTTGGCGCTGGCCGACAGTGAGATGCATGGCGTTCTCGGGCCCTGGAACCGCGAGAGAGTCAGTGAGACGATGGTCGCGCTTGGCGTCACACCAAGGCACAGTCTTGCTACTAATGCGGCGGATATTCGGCGTCATCGGGACGCGGCTCACCAGATGGCGCAAACGGTTACCTGTGCTGATGATGCCATGAAGCTTCAATGGCCCGAGGGTTTTCCAGCCGATGTTGCCTATGACGGTCTGCTGCGCCGTCAACGGCGCGGCGATGTCGACCCACACGACCCCAGATTGGCTGGTCATATTGCCGAAGCGCTGGCTTGCCTCGAGCAGGCGGCAAGCATTCTTGATGCCTGTACGTACGATCTTGTTCTTCTCAGTCATGCGCTCAATTTCGATTTTGCAGCGCTGGCGTGGTGCGCCCATGTTCGTGGGATCGAAGTCCTGGTTTTGTACGGTGATTATGGCGCGAATCGATTCCTGCGAATCGATGCGCCAGATGCTATCTACGACATGGCAAACGTTCCCAGTCGGGAGGTGTTCGATCGCCTTGATGTTGATGCTCAGGCGCGAATGCGACACTGTGGGAAAGAAGCGCTGGCAGAGCGCCTGGGTGGCATGGCGCTTGATATCGGCGCCGTTCGCGCATTCGGCCAGGGGCGCGGCGCGGTCGACCGCGAGCGTGTGGTTCGGGAACTAAAGCTCGATCCGGACAAGCCGATTGTCTGTGTTTACGCATCGAACTGGTTCGATTTCCCTCATGGCGCGCCCATGAGTCACTTCAGGGATTTTCGCGATTGGATCGACGCCACAATTGTTGCTGCTGCTGCCAATCGTGATGTGAACTGGCTGTTTCGCGCGCATCCTTGCGACGAATGGTATGGCGGCGTGAAGGGGCCAACACTTGCAGATTTGCTCGCCAAATGCCCTGCCGATCACATTACGCTGGTTCCGCCAGGATGGAATGGGATGGACTTGATGCAGGCCATCGATGCGGGCGTCACGTATTTCGGCACTGTGGCCATTGAACTTGCGTCAATAGGCAAGCCAGCATTACTCGCCGACCGAGGATGGTATGGCCAATTGAGTTTTGCCTGCATGGCAACAAGTCGGGAGGATTACTTGTCCAGGCTTGCGTCCTTGTGGTGGCGTGGCATGGATCTTGAGGACGCCCAAGACAGGGCTGAACAATTCGCTGGCTGGTGGTTCGCTTGTCCCGAGACAGACAAACTCACGATGTTGCGTGATGATTCCCAACAGGAAGACATTTGGCGAACACTACCCGATTGGCTGGAACTGGCAGGTGATGCGCCGGCTCAGGAAATCGAACTCATGGACCGGTGGGTTAAATCGGGACATCGCCATTTTCATGTTTTTCGTTGGCTTGCTGCACAGGACGTCTTTAAGTCGTGACCACGCGCCCTGACAAACATGCCGAACTGCCCATTGCTGGAGACAGCCGGTCGGCTCCCGCTGGCGTGAAGGGTACGTTGCGCGCTGCCGCCGCCATGACCGTCTCTGGCTGGCGGATGCTGCTCAAACGCGAGAAGCTCGAAACCAGTCTCATCTTTTTTGCTTCCTTTCTCTCATCTGCCGTCGAGCTTGCCGCACTTTCGACAGCGGTGCCGTTTATCGGGTTGCTGCTGGAGCCGGGCTCGCCTGATCGTTTCCCCATCGTCAATGACGCCTTGGTGCTAATTGGCCTGAAGCCGGAAGGCGAGACGGTGTTTTTGATGGGGGCACTGGTCATAGGATGCCTGATCTTTGCCTTTGTGTTCCGCACCGCAATCTTCATCACCGTTGAGCGGTTCAGCGCACATTTTGCCAACCGATTGGTCGATGATCTCATGCAGGGCTGCCTCTGTGGCCCCTATGCTTGGCTACGAACCCAAAACGGCACCTTTTTGGCACAGCGCATCACTAACGATGCTGCCTCCGTCGGCCAAGCTCTTTTCGCCAGTGTCCTCGATCTCAGTTATGGCGTTTTCATTCTGCTGATCGGCCTTACCGCTGTGATCGCAACTTCATCCTGGATGACCATCGGCGTCCTCATTGGGTTCGGAGTCCTGGCAGTGCTGATCCTTGCGGCTCTTAACCCACTGTCGGCGCGGTACTCAGCCGATCAACGCCATCAGAGCATCAAGAGTGTTCAGCAAGCCGTGGAGTTTCTCAGCGGCGCCAAGGTTCTGAAAGTCTCCGGGCGTGAGCGTTACTTCCTGGACCGGTTCGCGACGAGTTGGAGGCATGCCAATTTTTCGCGCATGAAGCTCAATGTGGTGAACAAGACGATCCCTTCCATCACCATGTTGGTGGGCCAGATCGCCATGCTTTCGCTTGCCATGATCCTGGTCGCCATCCAGCTCTCGGCCGAGATCATTGTGGCGCAACTCACCTTCATTCTTCTGGTTCTGGTGCGTGTCTTGCCCGCCGTCTCTCAGATCAGCGGTGCGATCAACCGGTTGGTCAAACTGGAGCCGTTTTATGCCGGTTATAGTGAACTGCGAGGCTGGATCGAAAGCTGGACCACGACCCATACCGCCGCTGAAGTGCTCCATGACGAGAACTTAGCCTGGAACACGCTCATCTTTGAGGATGTAGCGTTCCACTACGCCGACGCTGATCGGGTGCAGCTCGAAAATATCAACCTCACGCTGGAGCGCGGCAGGAGTTACGCCTTTGTTGGCTCCTCGGGCGCAGGCAAGAGCACGCTTCTCGATATCCTTCTTGGACTGCTCGTTCCGACGGACGGTGTTGTGCGTCTGGACGGCAAATCCCTGACGGCCGGCATGCGCAATGTCTGGCTCTCGGTCATCGGGTACGTGCCTCAGGAAGCGTTCATCATTGATGACTCCCTGCGTCGCAACATCGCTTTTGGTCTCGACGACGACGCGATTGATGAAGCCAAGGTCTGGCACTGTCTGGAGCTTGCGGAACTGGCTGATCTCGTGAAGACTTGGCCTGCCAGTCTTGAAACTTCTCTGGGCGATGCAGGCGGTAGGCTCTCGGGTGGGCAGCGTCAGCGTGTCGCCATTGCGCGTGCGCTTTACAACGATCCCCAGGTTCTGGTCTTTGATGAAGCGACCAGTGCACTTGATGTTCCGACGGAGCGTGCCATTCGCGGCACCATCAGTCGCCTGGGTGGCGAGCGTACCATTGTGACCATCACCCATCGCATGGGCTCACTGGCGGATTGTGACATGATTTTCGTGCTGAAAGACGGTACGGTCACAGCGTCGGGCAGCCATGATGCGTTGTCACGTGACAGCAGGTCATTCCGTCTACTTTCGGACGCATGCGTGGAAAGCGCATGAACGCTGCAACCATGGAGTTCGGCACCAAGGGTGAAACCCTGGCGCGTCTTGCCCCGCTGGTGGAAGATGCCAGCTTCTGTGCTCAGATCCTATTCTCGGTGGCCGACTGGAAACAGAATGCTGAGGCGCTGGGGCGCCGTATTATGCATGAATTTGGCGATGGACTTCTGGTGGTTCGCTCCAGCAGTCTGTCAGAAGATACCCATGCCTCGTCGATGGCCGGCGTGTTTGATAGCGTGATCTCGGTCGAGCCGACGACAGACGCCATCACCCGTGCGGTTGAAACCGTGATGGCAAGCTACGGCAACGGGCCCGACGGCAACCAGATCCTGATCCAGCCCATGATCAGCAATGTCGACATCTCCGGGGTGGTCGTGACCCGGGAGTTAACCGTTGGCGGCCCCTACTTTGTCATCAACTACGATGACTTCTCGGGCCGCACGGACACGGTCACCAGCGGAGCTGAAAGCAAGACCCTTCTGGTTCACCATGACTCCGTCGAAGGTCTTCATTCACCTCGTTTTCTGCGCCTGATCAACATTGTGCGGACGCTTCAGACGATCTGCGTCAACGCTCTGCTCGATATCGAGTTCTGCATTGCTGGCGATGACATCACGATCCTTCAGGTGCGCCCGCTTACCATGCATGGTCGCTGGCAGGCCGCGCCCGATGCTGATGTCGCGTCCAGCCTGAATCACATCCGCAATGGATTGATCGAACGCGCTGCGCCTCACAACGATATTGTTGGCGATGCGCCGGTGCTCAGCGACATGGCAGACTGGAATCCGGCTGAGATGATCGGCCAGACTCCACGTCCACTTGCCCTGTCGCTCTACCGCCGTCTCATTACAGACCGGACCTGGTGCGAAGCTCGTTTCGATATGGGTTATCGCCGGTTCACGCCCGAACCGCTTCTGATCGACCTTGGTGGCAGGCCCTATATCGATGTCCGCCTTAGTCTCAACTCACTGTTGCCTGATGGCTTGTCGGACAGTGTTGCCGACGTGATTGTCACCCAGCAGCTGGCCATGCTGCGTGAACAGCGTCATCTCCATGACAAGTTCGAATTCGAAATCGCACTCTCCAGCCTGGATTTTGGGTTTGCAGAGAAGGCAAAACGACTTGAGGTTGGAGGCATGGGCGATCTTGAAGTTCGTCTGCGTGGCCTGACCAACGCCTGGCTCGCAACCCGGCATGGTGAGCTCCAACGCCTTTCGGATCAGACCAACCAGTTGAGCGCGGGCATTGCGCAAGCCGGTCTTGATCTGGAGCGGGCAGGTCTGCTTCTGGAGAATTGCAGGAAATTTGGTACCCATCCCTTTTCAATTGTCGCGCGCCACGCCTTTATCGCCATGGCGTTCGTCAAGTCGCTGGTCGCCCGTGGTGCTGTTGATCCCTCCACGGTTGGTCGTCTGATGACCAGCGTGCACACGGTTGCGGCTGATGTCGTGGGCGGCATGCACAGCGTCTCGAAAGGCACCACGACCATGGATGCCTTCCTGGGATTCTGTGGTCATCTCCGCCCCGGCACTTATGACATTCTCTCTGCGCGATATGACGCCGCACCCGATCTTTACCTCAAGGGTAGCATGGCCGAACCCGCGCCAGTCGAGCCCTTTGCATGGACAGACAACGCAGCCTCGGCGCTGCAATCACTGTTGGACGAACATGGATTAGAAATCGATCCGGGAGGACTGTTGGATTACATCAGCCAGAGTGTTGCCGGGCGTGAGAAGATCAAATTTGATTTCACCCGCAATATCTCCGATGCGCTCGAAGTTCTTGCAGGTTGGGGCGAAGGTGTTGGTCTCAGCAGGGACGATCTCTCCTATCTCGACATCGGTGTGGTTCTGGACGGTTCGGAACACGAACCCGTGCATTTGCGTGACATCGTGGCGCAACAGCGCGAACAGCACATGGCGACCCTGACTCTGCGCCTGCCTGAAGTCGTGACCGGTGTTGATGACATCGGTGTCGTGCGCATGCCCCTGGGCATGCCGACCTTCACGACGCAGCAAGCGGTCACGGCACGGAGTGTTGATCTGGAACGTGACGGTGCAGACGCGCTTGATGGCGCGATCGTCCTGATCGAGGCGGCTGACCCTGGCTACGACTGGATCCTCTCGCACGGTATTGCCGGTCTGGTGACAAAGTTTGGTGGCGCAAATTCGCACATCGCGATCCGATCCGCGGAGTTCGGTTTGCCTGCTGCCATCGGGTGTGGCGAGCGCCTGTTCGAGGAACTGGGCCGTGGTTCGGTGATCGAACTTGATTGTGCTGCCCGCACCATACGGTCCATCGCATGAGCAAGCCTCTTTTCGCTGTCTCCATGCGGGTTCAGCAAGCCGTGGGATATCGCGAGCCGCGCGATGCTTTGGCGCATGACTGGTGGGTCCAGATCGATGCATGGGGTGGCATACCGCTCCCTGTTCCCAATCTTGGCAAGGACATTGGCGACTGGCTCGATGTCCTTGCCCCCGTTGTCGTTGTTCTGACGGGCGGTAACGATGTTATTCCCCGCGACGGCGCCGATGATGACCGTTCCCCCGATCGTGATGCCACCGAACACGCCATGATCACCTGGGCGGGCGAACGTGGTGTGCCGGTCTTTGCCACATGCCGTGGGCTACAGATCGTTAATCTCCATTTTGGCGGTGCCGTCCACGAGATTGCCGACAAGGGCAGTCATGTCGGGCGTGACCACGCCGTCACGCTGTCGTCGCCGCTCAGCGATCTGGCAGGATGTGGCGCCGCGATGGTCAACTCGTTCCACAATCTGGGTGTCGCACCCGATGCGGTTGGTGATTGCCTCCAAGTTTGTGCTGTTTCGACCGACGATGGTCTGGTGGAGGCGCTGGTGCATAGCGATGCTCCGATCGTCGCACTCCACTGGCATCCTGAACGGCGCGCGCTGGGCGCACGGGGTTTTGAAGACATTCTGTTCAAAAGACTTCTGGCCGAGGGCGCATTCTGGAAGGAAATGAACGAATGAAGGTTTTGATTGTTGCTGCTGGCCGGGGTTCACGCCTTGGCGTTCACAGCGACCAGACCCCCAAATGTTTGGCACCCTTTGCGGGATCCCGGTTGCTCGACCTCCAGCTTTCGGTCCTTCGTGGAGCGGGCCTTGATGATATCCATCTGGTGCGCGGTTATCTCGGCGCGCAGCTTGACGGATTGGGCCTTACGCTTTGGGATAATCCCAACTGGGCGGCGACCAACATGGTCGCTTCGATGCTGTGCGCCCGTCCGGTTATGGAATCGGGAGATGATGTCGTCCTGGCCTATGGCGACATCATCTATGAAGAGAAGATTCTCGAGGCTTTGCTGGCTGATGACAGCGAAGCCAGTGTCATCGTGGACCGTGAATGGCTGAAGCTCTGGAGCTTGCGCAGTGATGATCCGCTTTCTGATGCTGAAAGTTTGCGCCTTGACGACGCCGGCAACATCATCGATATCGGCCGTAAGGTGCCGAGCCTGGAAGAGATTCAAGCGCAATACATCGGACTCATGCGATTCTCTGCCAAGGCGTGTGGCGAGCTGCTCGACATCCTTGATCGTGCGGCCCGGCCTGGTGGCGATGTGCAGGGGAAATCGGTTGCCAACTGTTACATGACCGACCTGTTGCAGGCCCATATTGATCATGGCGGCAAGCTGCATGCCGTAACCATCGATGGCGGCTGGATCGAAGTCGATACTGATGAGGATCTGGCGCGATATACTGCCCTGGTCAAAGCTGGGACGTTTGGCAATCTCTGCGGCATCAAGGCGCTGGACGGGCGTTAGATCGAGACCTTGTCGCAGACCATGTCATCTGGATTGATTCCCGTTCTCGTGGTGGTGGGCGCTGTACTGGCGGTTATTGAGGTCGCTGCGTGGTCGGCAGTTTTGAAATTCCGGCGCAACTTCCCCTGGCTCATTTTACCCCGTGATGCCAAGCCGGAAATCGCACCAGAGGTGATCGAAAAGTATGCCCGTCTCAGCTTCGATTCGGATCTCGGCTGGGTGCGCAAACCCGGAACTTCGGGCCTCGATGCCTCGCCTGAAGGGGATGCGGCCTTTTCGATTGCTGATGACGGCGCGCGCACCAATCCAGGGTTTGAGGGTGAGGCCAGCTGTGTCGTGGTCTTTGGCGATTCCTATGCCTTCTGCCGCCTGGTCGACGATACCGAGACCTGGTCACACGAACTGTCTAGGCTATGTCAAACCAACACACGCAACTTCGGCGTTGGCAATTATGGTCTCGATCAGGCGCTCCTGCGCTATGAACGTCAGGCGGCTGACCATGAGGGCTGCACTGTGATCATGGCGGTGGTGCCCGAAACCATCACCAGAGCCCATTCCTGCTGGAAGCATTTTTACGAGTATGGCAACACGCTGGCATTCAAGCCGATGTTCCAGGCCGATGGTGACGGCCTCAAGTTGATCCCTTGCGCCGTGCGGGAAGCGTCGGAGATTGCCGAGCCCTCGCGCTGGAGCGATTTCGTCTGTCGCCATGACCGGTTCTATCGTGAGAAGTTCCTGCCCGACCTGATTCGGTTCCCGGCGAGCCTGAGCATCCTGCGCCGCTGGCGGCGTCATGGGCGCATCCTCTCCGAGCTGTTTTGGGGCGTGATGACCAGTGAGCCCGAAGCTGCACGCCGAAGGGCATTCTCCATTGTGCTCGATGAAAACCACCTGCATCAGCGCCGTCTCTTTGCCGAGCCCGGTGCCGCGGAGTTGCTGCGCCGGTTGGTGGTCCGCTTCAAAGAGGTTGCCAGACGTCACGGCGCGACGCCGCGCCTCGTGATCCTTCCTCAGCCGCGCGACCTAGCCGACCGGGCATCAGGGGTGGACGTCAGTCGGGAGGTTGTCCACAACCTGGGTCAGGTTGTGCCTGTTCTCGACCTTGGTGATGTCCTGCTGCAACGGCGGGAAGCCATGGAGGTCTATAAAGAGGGTGCATTGGGACCGCATACCAGCCCCGCTGCGAACCGTCTGATTGCAGAAACTGTGCATCATTGGCTGGCCTCCGACGGGTTGGTCCGGGGTAAGGAAAACATCTAGCGCTATGTATTTGTGGGCTTCACGATTCAAGGAATTCTGCCGTGATGCGGTGATCCCGCCTGCCATGTGGCGAGTGCTTTCCAATGCGTCGCGCGCAGTGCATGCCGACAAGCGCAAGGCTGACAAGAACAAGAGCCAATATCCCTATATATGGGATGGTGATGACTTCGAACTTGCCCATGACCTGCGTTATGTCGCGATGCCTGATGCGCCGGTGGCCATGGGTATCACCCGTGCACGCGATACCCGGGCGGCCATCGAAGTGAAGCGGGACGTCGACATCAGAGTTGGTCCGTTCCCAGCCGATACCGTTGCCTTCACGACCGCGGTTGCTCAAGCGCGTATCAATCTTCCCTATGCCGACCTCACGGTTGCCCTGGACGGCACGGTGGTGACACAGATCAAGGGCCCCCTGATCGCAGAGAATTGGAATAACGTTCGTGTGCCAGTGGGGGACCCAGCGAAGGTGTCGACCCTGCGTCTTTCCTGGAGCGGCGAGCGTCTTTACCTCTCCCAGCCGGTACCCGAACGGAATCTGGCCGAAAGGGACAAGCGCCCCAATGTGATTGTTCTGGTGCTCGATTCCATGGTGCCCGAAACCGTGGGCTGTCTTTCCGGCGTATCGCCTGAAGAATCGTTCACGCCACAGATCGATCGTTACTTTGCTGATGGCCAGCTGTGCACCAATGCCTATAGCCAGAGCGAATACACGATGCCCTCACTCGCCACGATGATGACGGGGCTTTATCCCATCCAGCACGGTGTCTTCACACATGACCGGTGTCAGCGCACTATCCCACCTCAGATTCCGACTCTGGCGGAGTTCCTGCAGGATGCCGGTTACCGGACCTTTGCCTATTCAACGGGTCGTCGCTATGTGCCGCCCTATGGCCACTATCGGGGCTTTGAACGGTTCCACTTTCATAACCAGAGCCTGACAGACACCACTGACACGGTGGTCAGCCGGGCAATCGAGTTCATCGAAACCCATAAGGATTCGCCGACCTTCTGCTTCCTGCACATTATCGACCCGCATCCGCCCTTTGCACTGCCGACCTATTTTTCTGAGCTCAATGCCGGTGCTTCGCGCTGGGGAGACAGCCGCAGCCTATACGGTGCCTTCAAGTTGCACCGTGACAGCCGTGAGCGTGTCGCTGACCTGCGCGAGATGGAACGCGTCATGGTGCGGAACCTCGACTTTATTCTGGGCAAACTCTTTGGGTATCTGGAATACGAGGGGCTCGACAAGACGACCGATGTCATGGTGTTGGCTGATCATGGACGCGAGTACATGAAGGGTTCGCCGCTTCTTACCCGCGGCCTGACACGCATTCCCTTCCTGCTCGCCGGCCCTGGTGTGAATGCTGGTGTCTGTGACGGCTTTGTGGAGCCGCCTATTGACCTTTACCCCACCATTGCCGGGATGGCCGGGCTGGAGCCGCCGCCACATCTCTCCGGCCGCGATGCACTCGACCCGGCTGGTGGGTGCCGCACGGTGGGGCGTTCGGAATCGCTGTTCCGGGAAACGGGCGAAATCGTACTGCGCGAGGATGATCGCATGTACGCTCTGCGTTTCCAGCTTGATGACCTTGCCGGTGAAGGCGACTTTGACGCTCCGGTCGGTGAATGGTTGTTCCGTCGCGATCCCACTACCAAGGAAGAGGACATGAGCGAGAATCTGCTCGAGTCCGAGCCGGAAACCACGGCCCGGTTCCGCGAGATGGTTCGCGAGCACTATGAGGACATGGAGCGGCATTTCTCCAATGACAGTATCATCGCCGTGACGCGAGATTATCCCAAGTGATGACGGTTGGATTAGGAGAACAGCGGTGATCGTCTGGCTGATTGGCCTCTCAGGCGCAGGTAAAACGACCATTGGTCGCGATGTCTGGACGCAATGGCGCGAACAAGATCCAGCGACAGTGTTTCTCGACGGGGACATCCTACGCGACGTTTGGGGCGATCGTCTGGGTCATGATGTTGAGGGTCGGGCACGTAACGCACATCGCATCTCGCATCTGTGCCGTGTGCTGGATGAGCAAGGTATCAACGCCGTTGCTGCAGTTCTTTCGATGTTTCCGGACTGGCAGGCCTGGAATCGCGAGACCTTTTCTTCGTACTACGAAGTTTTTCTGGATCTACCGATGGAAGTGCTAAAGGCGCGTGATCCAAAGGGTATCTATGCCGCGCATGATCGTGGGGAAATGCCGTTAGTGGTGGGTTGCGACCTGGAGTTTCCGAGACCGCCCGCGCCTGATCTGGTGTTGGGTGAAGACGATATGCAGGAAAGTCCAAGCGATCTTGCCGGCCGCATCCTTGCGGCAACTGGCGTGCTCGCTGGAACAGAAGGAGTTTGACGGGTGAAGGTTAAAATTTTCGGCGCTGGTTCGATCGGCAACCATTTGGCGCATGCCTCGCGCAGCCTTGGTTGGCAGGTTGATGTCGTCGACATCGATCCGGGCGCGCTACAGCGTATGCGCGATGACATCTATCCCGCACGTTATGGCGCCTGGGATGAGAGCATCGGGCAGCACGTCGCCGGCGATGCTCCGGTTGGTTGTTATGATCTCATCATGATCGGAACACCGCCCGATCATCATGTCGGTCTTGCGCGCCAGGCAATCGCCGAACGCCCTGCAGCATTGCTTATCGAAAAGCCGCTCTCTACACCGGATCTTGATGGATTGAGCGAACTCCACGCCGAGGCTGAGGCCGGAGGTGTTGTCGCCTTCACGGGTTATGACCATGTTGTGGGCGAGGCCAGCAGCCTGATGACGGCCACGCTGGAAGAAGGGGCGCTCGGCGAAATAGAGACTCTTGATGTCGAATTTCGTGAGCATTGGGGTGGCATCTTTGCGGCGCATCCCTGGCTTGCGGGTCCGACCGATACTTATCTGGGTTTCTGGCGGCGCGGTGGGGGCGCGAGTGGTGAACACTCACATGCGGCAAACCTGTGGCAGCATTTCGCCCATGCTGCCGGTCAGGGTTCGGTCGTCGAAGTCCAGGCCAAACTCGATTACATCACTGAAGATGGCGCTGATTATGACCGGTTGTGTCTGCTTAATCTCACGACCCAGACCGGCTTCTGTGGCCGCGTCGTGCAGGATGTGGTGACCAAACCGGTGCGCAAATGGGCTCGCGCCCAGGGCCGTGACGGCGGTGCGGAGTGGCGCTGTGGGTTTGAGCTGGGAAAGGATACCTTTACCCCTGATGGCGGAGAGCCGACCGTGATCTCGAAAACTCGGCCCGATGACTTCGTGCGGGAACTGCGCCACATTGAAGACACGTTGGAATCGAAATCCGGAAAGACTAGCCCCATATCGCTGGAACGAGGGCTAGATACCATGCTGGTGGTTGCCGCGGCGCATCGCTCTCAAGCCGAAGGACGCACCGTGCGCATCGACCGTGCGGCCGGCTTTGGCCCCAACGCACTTATCTGACTTTGAACAGAAGCAAAAACCTGGAAATCTCATGACAAGCCGCCGAGATGAAAAACCCTTTGATTTCAATGATTTGTTTATTCTCGACTTGGCCAATAATCATCAGGGTGACATTGAGCATGGCAAGCGTGTGATCCGAGAACACGGAGCGATGGTCGCCCGCCATGCAGTGCGTGGCGTGATCAAGTTCCAGTTTCGTGATCTCGATACCTTCATCCATCCAAGCCATCTCGCAGAGAGTGACAACAAGCATGTGCCGCGTTTCCTCGGCACTCGGCTCGACAGGGACGGTTTCCAAGCCTTGCTAGATGAGGTCCGTGCGCAGGGAATGCTCGTGGCCTGTACGCCGTTTGACGAGGTTTCGGTGGGCGTGATCGAGGATATGGGATTTGACATCATCAAGGTGGCAAGCTGTTCGGCCAAGGACTGGCCCCTGCTCGAACGCATTGCGGCGTCGGCGCGGCCTGTCATCGCTTCGACTGGCGGATTGCTTCAGGCTGACATGGATGCATTGGTCAGCTTCTTGAGCCATCGTGGTGTCGACTTTGGGCTGATGCACTGTGTCTCGGTCTATCCGACGCCGGACTGGATGTGTCACCTCAACAACATAGCCACGATGATCGAACGGTTCGGGGGCCTTACCGTTGGCTGGTCGACCCATGAGGATCCAGACGACACGATGCCGGTCGGCCTTGCGCTGGCCAAGGGAGCCCGCATGTTCGAGCGTCATGTCGGCGTACCGACCGACAGCATCACGCTCAACGCCTATTCCTCCAATCCTGATCAAGTCGATGCCTGGATCGGGGCCTGGAAGAAGGCACGTACGCTGCTTGGGCTGGAAGAGCGTCAACCGCCCAGCGAAGACGAAACTGTGGCGATCGCCGGCCTCAGCCGTGGTGTGTTTGCCAAGCATGATCTCGAAATAGGGCACGCGGTCTCCCGGGACGACGTCTATTTTGCCTTTCCCTATGCCGCAGGCGGCCTCACGAGCGGCCAGTGGCGCGACGATGTTGTGACGACCCATGCCATCAAGGCCGACGCGACGCTGGCGCTGGATTCCATTTCGATGCCGGAACGCTCAGATGTTCACGTCCTTAAGCAGGCTGTGCACGAGGTCAAGGGACTGCTCAACAAGGCTCGGGTCGAGCTCGGCAGTGAGTTCGAAGTGGAGTATTCGCACCACTATGGACCCGGTGCATTTCGCGAGACAGGGGTTGTTATCGTCAACTGCATCAACCGGGAATACTGTAAGAAGGTGCTGATCCAGCTTGCTGGTCAGGGCCACCCCTCCCACTATCACAAGCGTAAGGAAGAGACGTTTCATGTTCTGTGGGGCGAGCTTCACAGTGAGATCGACGGGCGTCACCGCATGCTTCAGCCCGGCGAGACCCTGCTTGTTCTGCCCGGCGTATGGCACCGATTCTGGACCGATACGGGTTGTGTCTTTGAAGAAATCTCGACCACCCACTACAACAATGATTCGGTCTATCGTGACCCTGCGATCAACAGCATGGAGCGTTCTGAACGCAAGACTGTGGTTGATCACTGGGGACGGTTCCAGCTCGCCGATGGAGCCCCGGCGGCAGAATGATCCGTCATCTAGTGTTTGATCTGGATGGCACCCTCGTGCCGTCAAACGATGTCAAACGTAGCGCCTTTTTTGAATGCAGCGACCATGTTCCAGAAGCCGCGGAAATCATCGCGGAGATGCTCGATGCCGATCCCACACGTGATCGCTTCCGGGTCTTTGATGACTTGGTCGATCGTCTGCCTGATTGCGGCAATGCTGCGGATCTGGTCGAATGTTATAGTTTGTTGTGCCACGCCCGGATTGTCGCCTTGTTGCTTGCTGGGGAGACGGCCGCATTGCTCGATCTTTTGGGGGCAAGAGGGCTGGTTCTTCATCTGAGTTCGGGGACACCGCGCACGGCCCTTGTTGCCATGATGGAAGAGACCGGCCTCGACCGTCACTTCGACAGCATCTACGGCGCGCCCGGCGATAAGGCCGACAGACTCATGGAGATCATGCAACGCCATGCACTCCAGCCCTTGGAACTTGCGGTTGTCGGAGATGGCGACAGTGATGCCCGGGCTGCCGAAGCTGTGGGCGCTGCGTTTCTGCGTGTCGCTGATGATGCGAGTGATCTCTACGGCCGGCCGGCCGGGGAGGCCTTTACCTTTCTTCTGGAGCGTCTTTCATGTGCAAGCTCAGGGGTTGCTGCATGATAGCGGCGCACCGTCTGACAGCGCCCCTGGATCAGGATCGCTATAGCCTGTTGCGCAAGGGTGTCCAGGATGACCCCGAAATCAATGTCTTCATCAATGCGCAAGGGGATTTCGCCTTTCTCGATCCCATGCCGGTGATCGATTATGCTGCTTACGAGCGCCGCTCTGAAAAGCTGGGTCTGCAGGCGTATGCGCGGAACTCCGGCGGACTGGAGGCGCGGCTCGAAAAGGTTGGTCCCTTGATACCTTCTGACGGCCGAGTTCTGGAGATTGGGGCTGCCAATGCTGCATTTCTCGAGCTGGCCCATGCCGCTTCGCCGGGCTGCAGTTATGCCGCGATCGAACCGGACGAACGCACCAAACCAGATCGAGATCGACTGGTCTGGTTGGAGCAGTTCGACGGCATCGAAGCCGTACGTACCGGCAGCGAACGTTTTGATCTCATCATGTTGTTTCATGTCTTTGAGCACATCCTGGAACCGGATGCATTTCTCACAGATGTCCATAATCTGCTCGGAGAAGGCGGGGCGTTGCTGATCGAGGTGCCGTGCCTGCGCGATCCGCTACTGACGTTGTTTGAATGTGAGGCCTATCAGGCATTCTATTTTCAGCGCCAACATCCCTTCGTCTATTCGGCACCGTCCCTGGAGCGCGTCCTGGCACAGAGTGGCTTTGCGGTCCGCCGCGAGATCTTTCATCAGCGTTACGGTATGGAAAACCACTTGCATTGGCTTGCTGCAGGAGAGCCTGGCGGGAATGCGCATTTCCGTGAATTGTTTGGCGGTTCGGACCGCAGCTATCGGGCTGCCTTGGAGGCCGCCGGCTTGACTGACACGGTCATCGTGGAGGCAGTTGCTGCATGACCATGGATGGCCGCCGTGTTCTTGCAGTCTGTCCCGCGCGTGGTGGCAGCAAGGGCATTCACCTAAAGAATCTGCGACCGGTTGGTGGCGTTCCGATGGTGGCGCGTGTCGGGCACCTTTGTGCTGAACTCGATTGGCTCGATCGCGCGGTCGTTTCCACCGATCACGACGAGATCGCTGCCGTTGCTGAGCAAAGCGGCCTGGCAGCTCCGTTTCGCCGACCCGAGAGCATAGCCGGAGATCAGATCGGTGACTGGGATGTTCTCCATCACGCGCTTCTTGCAAGCGAAGAACATGACGGCGTGACCTATGACATCGTGGTGATGTTGCAGCCGACTTCGCCCTTGCGCGATACCGGGCACATCACCAAGACCGTGAAGGCGTTGATCGACGGCGACTGGGACGCCTGCTGGACTGTCTCAGAAACCGACAGCAAGGCGCACCCGCTCAAACAACTTGCAATTCATGATGGTCGGCTCGATTTCAACGATGCCGGCGGTGCTGCGATCATTGCCCGCCAGCAGCTTGCGCCGGTCTATCACCGCAATGGTCTTGCCTATGCCATTACTCGCCCGTGCCTGGTTCAGCAGAAAACCATTATGGGGCGTCGTACCCACGGCCTGGTGACGCCGGGGCATTTCGTCAGCATCGACACCGAGTTTGATATTGCGCTGGTGGAGTTACTGATGAATTGGGAGCGCCGGAGCCAGGTGTGAAGGTTTTGGTATTCATTGATGCCGACCTGGTTGTGCGCCACTTTGTCATGAGTGATGCCTTCAGAGAGCTGACTGACCGACACGAGGTCGGGTTCGTCTTTCTTGATCCTGCGAACCGCCGGATGGGGCCTGTGAAGCCGGAAGCGCTCGACCTGTATGGCGCGGGCTACGAACTGCTGGATATCGTGCCGGCCCGGGCACGCCTCTGGAGCGAGCTTTTCACCGTGGACCGTCTGCGTTTGCGGATGGGTCGACAGTTCCGCACGATACGGCATATCTATCGCAACGCCCAGTCATGGAAAGGGAAATTAATCTACCAGACCCTGGCACTCCCTGGTTTGCGCCAAGTGTTTTCATGGATCCAGCATCGCCGTCTTGCAGCCAATCCGAACCGTGCGATGGAGGCCTTGCTCGACCGCCATCAACCTGACCTCGTGGTTCACCCGACCGTGTTGAACGGCCTATTCATCAATGATGTCGTGCAGCTCTGTCGCCATCGCAGCATTCCACATGTTCTGGTGATGAATTCCTGGGACAATCCTTCAAGCAAGCAGGCAGTGGTTGGCCACCCCGATCTGTTGCTGGTGTGGGGCCAGCAGACCCAAGAGCATGCAGAGCGGTACATGAACATGCCGGCTGATCGTATTCGTCGTTTCGGTGCTGCGCAGTTCGAGGTCTATCGTGAAACGCCGCGCCTGGATCGTGCGGAGTTCTGTACTATGCACGAGATTCCCCCCTCAAAACGGATCTTGCTCTATGCGGGCTCGAGCAAGGAAACCGACGAATTCAGTCACCTCAAGGCGATCGAAGAGATGATTGAAAAAGGTGCTCTTCCGAATACTGTTTTGCTCTATCGACCGCATCCTTGGGGCAACGGTGGGCAAGACGGCCATCGTATTATTGATGAACCCTGGAAGCACGTGCGCCTCGAGCATTCGATGCGTGGCTATCTTGGGCAGGTGAAGGCTGGAAACCTCGAGAAATCACTGCCGGACTATCGCGACACTCGCGACCTCCTCAGTCACATCGATGCACTGATCTCGCCACTCTCTACCATCATTGTCGAGGCCGCGCGCTTGGGTCACCCGGTGTTGTGTTTTCTGCCTGAAGACGAACTCAAAGAAGCCGAGCATTTGCGTATCGCGATGCCGAGCGTCCATTTCGACGCGCTCTACGAAATGCCAGGCGTGATGGTGGCGCGCAGCCGCCACTCCATGCTCGAGGTTTTGCCTTCCCTAATGGCCATGACAGCGAACGACGACGCCCGTGAACGGTTGCGACGCGCGACTGACTTCATCGTTGAGCCGTTTGACAAGCCTTGGAGTCAACGTTTCGTGGACTTGGTTGAAGAGCAGGAAGCAGTATGACAAATCTCCTTTCTGGGCGTGTTTGTGGTGTTACTGGCGGCGGTGGTCTAGTCGGGTCGTTTCTCGTTGAAGACTTGCTGAGATGTGGGGCGCAGGTCGTTGTAATCGATGATTTCTCGAAAGGCCGTCGCAGCAATCTTGATCAGGTGTTGTCGTCGGTCGAGATTCGTGAGGTCGATCTTGAGATCGCCGGAACGGCGCTCAATGCGTTGGATGGTTGTGACATCGTGTTTCATCTTGCCAGCCGCGCCTTTGGCGTCGGCCATGGCGCCGGAAGGCATTGGGAAATCCTTCAGCACAACGAGGCGATCACCAGCAATGTGCTTGATGCAGTCGCGCGCCTACGTCCGGATCGTCTGCTGGTGGCCTCGTCGTCTTGTGTTCACCGCGATGATGGCCCCGATACGGTTGGGGAGCTGCGGCTGTTTGACGGTGAGCCGGAAATGGCTAACTGGGGCTATGGTTGGGCCAAGCGATTTCTCGAGCAGAAGGCCCTGATTCTCGCACGCGAAACCGGCATCGCTTGCACCGTCGTTCGGCCGTTCAACATCTATGGCGAACGTTATGCTTGGCAGGGCAACAGTAGCCAAGCGATCCCGATGCTGGTCAAGAAGGTCATGGATGGCGAGGACCCAGTCATCATGTGGGGTTCAGGCGAACAACGTCGGACCTATCTTCATGCCGGCGATTGTGCGGGGATCATGCGCCATCTGGTCGAAACCGGATGGACCAAGGGACCCGTCAATATCGGTTTGGCCGAAACCGTCACCGTGCGCGAACTGGTCGAAACGATCTGTCGTGTTGCCGGGCTGACGCCCGAACTGATCGCTGATACCAGCAAGCCAGAAGGCCGTTTCGTCAAAAGCAACGATCCAACGCGATTACTTGAGGCCGTTCCGGATTTTGCCCCTTCTATTTCGCTCGAAGAAGGCCTCGGCCGGATGGCCGACTGGTACCGAAGGGAGTTCGCGTGAGGGTTCCAATCGGTGCGGCCTCGCGCCTGGGCCGCGGGCCTGCGGCGATCCAGTGCCTGACAAAGGGGCGTTTCGACACGCGCCTTGTCGACATGGCTGAAGCGCGGTCGCCGCGGGATTTCTTTTACGGGTTCTTGGGCCTGATCGAACGTGGCCACGATGCCCGATTCCAGCAGACCGACGGGGCCTATGATGGCCTTGCCGGGAAAATGGTTCATGGCCACGAACGGTTCCTGAGCCGGCTGACCGGACTTTCTCGACGCGCACATGTGCTCAAAGAACTGGAACCGGACTGGCGTGGCAGCCAGGTGATGATCAGCTTCACTGATCATTTCAGCCTTACGCTGGGCGATGTCATGCGGCGTAAACGCCAGCATCCGCTCGCCATCGGCCTGTTTCATGGACTCTCCGACATCGAGAACAGGATGCCCGGCTTGGGGCGTGTCCTCAGCGGTGGTTATGTCGCCCGGGCCCTGAAGGGGCTTGATCACGTCGGTTTCTTCGGTCCCGGGGATCGTGACGAGGCGATCCGACGCTACGGTCTGAACCCTGAACGAACCAGTGTCTATCCCTTCGGAATCGACACCGAGTTCTGGTGCCCGGGTGATGAAGACGAACCCGAAGAGCCCTTCGTGCTTTCCGTCGGTTCCGATCCGAGCCGCGACTATGCCACCCTTGTCTCTGCGCCGATTGACGCTCCCGTCCACATTGTCACACGCCTGCCGGTCACGGTTCCGGCGGATCGGCCGAACGTTAAGGTGCTGGAAGGGCATTACTTCAAGAGTCCATTGGATGATGTCGGCCTGCGTCGGCTCTACCGGCAGGCGTCCGTAGTGGTTGTGGCGCTGAAGGATGTCTTCCAGCCGACCGGTTACAGTGTGTGCCTGCAGGCCATGGCCTGCGGTTGTTCGGTGGTGCTGACCGACATCAAGGGTCTGTGGTCGCCGGGCCTCTACCGTGATGGCGAGCACTGCCTGCTGGTGCAGCCTGCGGCGCCCACCGCGATCGCAGACGCCGTCGCCCGGATTCTGGCGGATGCGGAGCTGGCGGCGGCATTGGGAGCTGCGGCGCGGGAGATCACACTCCAGGAGTTCCCCCTCAAGCGCATGGATGATGGCCTCGAAGCGCTGGCTGTGCTGGGCGGAGCATGAAGGTCGCGATCGGCTATCACGTTCAGGACGGGGCCTGGGGCGGCGGCAACCGGTTTGCCAAATCGCTTGCCCAGGCGCTTGTCGATCGTGGCGACAAGGTCGTGTTCGACCTCCGGGACGATGACATCGATGTCCTGATGTTGACCGATCCGCGCAGCCGCAGCCCCAACATCTCCTTTGCCGCAGGGGCCTGCCTCAGCTACCTCAAGTGCCGGACCGAGGCTGTCGTGGTCCACCGCATCAACGAGTGTGATGAACGCAAGGGCACACGCTGGATGAACCGGCGGCTGAAGCTTGCCAACCATGCCGCCGACCACACCGTCTTTATCGCGTCATGGCTCCGCGACCTTGATCTCTGGCGCCACGGGGAATGGTCGGTGGTGTTGAACGGCGGCGACGACACCGTCTTCCGGGCCGATCGCAACATGCCCTGGGATGGCCGTGAGCCCCTGCGCATGGTCACTCATCACTGGGGCACCAGCCTGATGAAGGGGTTCGACATCTACCAGGAGATCGACCGTCTGCTGGGCACCGAGACCTGGGAGAACCGGCTGGCCTTCACCTATGTCGGCAACCTGCCGCCCGGATTTGCCTTTGAGAACAGCCGCCATGTCGCGCCGCTTGATGGCGAGGCTCTCGCCAGGGAGTTATCCTCGCATCATGTCTATGTCACCGGCTCCCGCAATGAGCCGGCGGGCATGCATCACATCGAAGGTGCTCTGTGCGGTCTGCCGCTGGTCTACCGCAACTCCGGGGCTTTGCCCGAGTACTGCGACGGGTTCGGCGAAATCTTCGACGACCTCAGCAACTTCCATGGCGCACTCGGCCGGATGATGCAGTGCTACACCGAATACAAGGCTGCCCTGGCCGGATACAACCACACGGCCACTCGGATGACGGCGGGCTATCTCGATCTGATCGACGACCTCCTTGCCAGGCGCTCGGAGATCGCCGCCCGGCGCCGGGACAGGCGTAGTCTGGGTGCTGCAATGCTTAACAGGGTGCCGTGGTAGGGCCTGTCTGATGTGCGGTCTGGCCGGGTTGATCGACTGGAGCGGTGCCACGGCACCGGAGGCACGCGAACGTGCCGTGCAGGCAATGAATGATCGCCTGCGCCATCGCGGGCCCGATGATGAGGGGTTGTGGTCCGACGACGTGGCGACTCTGGGCCAACGGCGTCTGTCTATCCTCGACCTCAGCCCGGCCGGCCATCAGCCCATGGCGAGTGCCTGCGACCGTTACGTCATCACCTACAACGGCGAGATTTACAATCACCGCGACCTGATTGCAGACTTGGAAGACACGGGCGTGACCTTCCGGGGCCACAGCGACACGGAAATCCTTGTCGAGGCCTGTGCGCGATGGGGTGTCGAGTGGACGCTCGACCGTGTGGCCGGCATGTTCGCCTTTGCCCTCTGGGATAGGGAGCAACGGACCCTTGTTCTCGCGCGGGATCGCCTGGGCAAGAAACCGCTCTACTGGACCAGTGCAGGTGGGCGACTGGCCTTTGCGTCCGAACTGACAGCCTTGACGCTGCTCCCGGCCACGCCACGCCGCATCGACCGCGACGCGCTTTGTCTCTACCTGCGCCACGCGAGTGTTCCTGCGCCGCGTACCATCCTGGAAGGCGTGCACAAGCTGGAACCGGGCACCACGCTGACCTTCCGTGCCCATGACCAGGCCGTTGCCCGGTGTTACTGGAGCGTACGGCAGATCGCCGCCGCAGGGGCCGAGGATCCCTACACAGGCACAACCGCCGACGCCCTCGTTGAACTCGATGGCCTGATCGATCGCGCGGTCGCGGAACGGCTGATCGCCGACGTACCGGTTGGTGTCTTTGTCTCCGGCGGCATCGATTCATCTCTGGTCGCTGCGCGTATGGCGCGTGCCGCATCAAGCCCGGTAAGGAGTTTCACCATCGCCTTCGACGACGGGCCGTGGAACGAAGGGCCCTATGCCCGTGCCGTGTGCGAGCATCTGGGCACGGATCACACCGAATTCACCCTGCCGTCTTCGGCCGTGCTGGAGCATGTCGATGCGGTGTCTGGCATCTTCGACGAACCCTTCGCCGATGCCTCGGGCATCCCGACCCATCTCGTGAGCCGGCTGGCGCGGGAACACGTCACCGTGGCCCTGGCCGGGGACGGTGGCGACGAGCTCTTCGCCGGATACAGCCGCTACCCCTGGATTCTGGACGCGGAAGCGCGTTTCCGCCGCTGGCCGCGGCCGTTGCGTGCCATGGCAGCCAATGTTCTCGGTGTCGTACCGTTGAGCGGGGCGTTGGGCACGAAGGTGCATCACTATGCCGGCCTGATCGACGCGCGCGGGACCGATGACCTCTATCGCCGTGTGGTGAGTGCCTGGCGCCAGCCGCTCTGGGGGATCGCCGAGGGCAGGGAGCCGCGTGGTCTGGTCTGGGATCATTCGATGGAGCGTGACATACCCGATCCGCTGGCCCGTATGCAGGCGATGGATGCGGCCACCTTCCTGTCCGATGACATCCTGACCAAGGTCGACCGGGCGTCGATGGCCGTGTCGCTGGAGGTCCGCACGCCAATGCTGGACCATCGCATCGCCGAATTCGCCTTTCGCCTGCCGCGCTGGATGCTGCTCGATGAGGGGCGCGGCAAATTGCCCCTCCGAACGCTGCTGGCGGAGGACGTCCCGCCGGAGCTCACGGAGCGGCCGAAGCAGGGATTCTCGCCGCCGGTCGGCGACTGGTTGCGCGGCCCGCTGCGCGACTGGGCAGGCGATCTTCTGGCCTCGTCGCGGCTGGACGATTCAGGGCTGCTGAACTCACGGGCCGTCCAGGCCCTGTGGCGTCAGCACGAGTCTGGCGGCTGGCATCACGCCAACGCGCTGTGGGCCGTCGTGATGTTCGAACGCTGGCGGGAGACCCATCTCGACACCGATCCCCTGCCGGAGGCGATGGCGGCGTGAACCCTAAAGTGCACGTCCGATCGGATAGTTCTCGTCCATGTGCCAGTAGTAGGCATACTGCTCGTCGTCCTGGCCCCTGTGGCAGACGAACGCCGCCCGGTTGCGCGACAGGGCGAAGGACTGCTGGCGATGGCACGGCGAGTGTTCGACACGGCCGTACCCCGACATTTCCAGCCAGGCCGCCACGGCGCTACGGGACGGAAGGTGAGTGATATGGCTGCTCAGGTGGTAGCGCCGCTGCACATGCTTGGGCACGTTGTGCCAGATTTCGACGCAGGCGAGATTCCGTGTCGGGAAGCGCCGTGCCGTCGCGGTTTCCATCACCATGTGGCCGCCCGGCGCGGTCCAGTCGAACAGGCGTGCGATCATGCGCAACTGCTCGGGATTGTGGTAGAGCACGCCGGTACACCATATCAGGTCGAAGGGCACCAGATCATCGAGTGCACGGTCGTACATGATGTTGCCGTAGCGGATTTCGACCTTGTCCAGAACGCCGCGCCCGGAAAGGTCCGCCTCCAGGGCCTCCTTGGCATGGGGCAGTTCTGCCTGGATCAATCGGTCGGGGTTGAGCGAAAGCAGGCGCTCGGTGTCGACACCGTCGCGGGGACCGATCTCCAGAATGGTCCCCGGCCTCGAATCACCCAGCTGGTCCTTGAGGTGATTGAACAGGTGCAGCCGGTAGTCGCTGGTGTCGCCGGTGAGTCGGCGCAGTGCGCGGCGTGGCAGGTCGAGAGCGCGATAGAGCAGCATGGTGAATCCGGTCGCCATCAGTATTGGAACGATCAGGGGGCGATACAGCACCATGCTCCAGAAGGCCAGTCCTGTCGGCATGGCTGAACTCTCCGGAGATGGCGACATGGCGCCGTTCGACCGTGTCCGCTGGCTGTTCAGGAATGCCGGCCGCAATCTGTTGGGCGCTTTCCCGTCGTTGCCGACCGAGCGATCCGGTGTCGGTTCGGAAGCGGCCTGCGAGGCCCGGTCCTGGCGCGGATCACCCTCACGCCTGGTCTCTGACATGGTGCTGCGACGTGAACTGGCTGCCGTCTTCGCGGGTCGCTCCGTGAGCATTCTGGACGTAGGCTGCGGCTCGGGCGGTGCACGCCGTCACTTCGCTGATGCTGGCCTTTCAGGGACTTATCTCGGCGTCGATATCGATGACCGCTTTGATCGCGAGGGAGTGTGGCCATCGCTGGAATCGCAGTTTGTCGAAAGCGATGCGCACATGGCCGATCTCCCCCAGGCTGATCTCGTTTTCTCCTTCTCGGCGCTGGAGCACATTCCCGAAGATCGACAACTCATCGAGCGGCTGCGCGGTGTCCTGCAGCCTCGGGGCATCCAGATGCATGTCGTTCCCGCAGGCTGGGCGCTTGTAGCCTACCTGTGGCACGGCTACCGCCACTATCACTGCGGCGCGATCCGTGCGCGCTTCGACATGGAGAGAACCCGTGTCATCGCCATCGGCGGCGTTGGCAGTCTGCTGCTCCACACCCTGTACATCGCCATTCCCGAGATGCTGCTGCGCGTCAATCTGCGCTCGCGCATGCCCGGATTCTATGGCTTGCTTGTCGTCCTGGCTCTGAAGGTCGACCGTGTTCTGCCGTTCTGGCCGACGAACTACGTTGTAATCGAACGGGCGGACGAGGCGTGATGGACGAAGGGCTCAGCAAGCTCTCGGTTGAGACCTGCGACCGCACTGTGTGCGACGTCGAGCAGCCTGCGGCGCGGCGAGCGGTGCCAGCATTCGTCAAGGGTCAGGGTCTTGGGTCGGTCGCTGTCAAGATAACCAAAACTCCCCAAAAGAATATGATGCTGAGCTTGGTCTGTTTTTGTGGCGGCAAGTTTGGCCATCGTCTTGAGCCAGGCGTCAGGCTCGGCGCACAGGGTCTCATAGCCGATGCGAAGCCAGCTCATGTCCTGACCGGCCAACCAGTCGCGCATGGCGCGGTTCTGCCGGGTCCAGCGCAACAGGTAGACCAGGGAGTCTGGAAGGGCACGCACCAGGCGCGCGCGCAGCGGTTGGCGCTGCAGAGCTTCCGCCCACAGTCGCTCCTGATCCATCGTCGCCATGCGTTGCAAGGTGCTTTCAAGGTAAGCACGGACGTCCTTCACAAGGTGCACGGCGAACAGACGTTCGTCGAAGACCGGCCGGATCGCCTGGAGTGTCGCCAGTGGTTTGGAGCCGTCGACAACAACCGTGTCGGCGCCCAGCACTGGCTCGAGCAGGGTATCGAGACGCTGATAACGCTCGGCCACCCTCATGGCCGCGAGGACAGGGGACTCACGGGCGACCGGCGCCCAGACCGGACAGTCGGGGATCGTCGCGCCGCAACTGCAGTCGCGGCCGCTGAAGCCGCCGGGGCGTGCCATCAGCTCGAGGGTGCGGTCGATTTCGCCCAGGGCGGCAAACCCGGGACGCAGGCCCAAGTTGAAGGTCAACGGTGTGGAGCCGCTGCGCTCCAGCGAGACAATGTAGAGATATCGGGGCACGTGGGCCTGACGGTTCGCGCTGCGGAAAGGTGGGCTCACCTAAACCCGCCTGCTGTCGCCCCGTCAACCGTTCACCCGTTCGAGGGGCGTTCATGACGACACCAAGGGTACTCATCATCGGCATCAGCGGTCAGGATGGCACCTATCTCGCCGAGCTGCTGCTCGAAAAGGGTTACGAGGTGCATGGCACCTCCAGGGACGCCGAAAGCAACACCTTCGTCAATCTGCATCGTCTGGGCCTGATGGACAGGGTTACGGTCCATTCAGCCGTTCCGACGGATTTTCGCAGCGTGTTTCAGGTGGTTCAGCGCATCGCACCCGAAGAGATTTACAATCTCTCCGGCCAGAGTTCGGTCGGGCTGTCCTTTGATGAACCCGCCGAGACCCTGCAGAGCATCACCTTGGGCACCTTCAATGTGCTCGAAGCCATTCGGGTGATCGGAACCCGGATCAGGTTCTACAACGCCTGTTCGTCGGACTGCTTCGGCAACACCGACGGCAAGCCGGCTGATGAGTTAACCGCCTTCCGGCCGCGCAGTCCGTACGGTGTGGCCAAGGCAGCCGCGTTTTGGGCGGTGGCGAACTATCGCGAAAGTTATGGTCTCTTTGCCTGCTCCGGCATCCTCTTCAATCACGAGTCGCCGTTGCGCCCCGCACGTTTCGTGACGCGAAAGATCGTCTCGGCGGCTTGCCGGATCGCGGCAGGATCCGACGAGCGGCTGAAGCTCGGCAACATCTCTATTGCGCGGGACTGGGGCTGGGCGCCAGAGTATGTCGATGCGATGTGGCGCATGGTCCAGCACGACACGCCCGATGACTATGTCGTTGCGACCGGTTGCACTAGCACTCTGGAAGAGTTTGTCGCCCACGCCTTCCGGGCCGTGGACCTGGACTGGCGGGATCACGTTGATTCGGATGCCAACCTGCTGCGGCCTGCCGATCTTTCGGTTTCGGCTGGCGATCCCGCCAAGGCAGAGCGTGTCCTGGGCTGGCGTGCGACGAGGGCCATGCATGATGTGGTGGACGCCATGATCGAGGCCGAGCGCGCGCCGTGGAGGAGGCCATGAAGCAGGCTCTGCGTCCGGTCCTGCGTGGTGGTACGGCCGCTATGGCGTCGATGGCAACGGCCGTGGGGTTGCGCCCTGTCGATCCTGCGCCGGTCCATTATGTGATCGAAGAGCAGGATTGGGCGATTCGCCGGGTCGGCACGGGCATTCGTGATGGTATAGAACGGCGTCATCCCGGAAGGCTGGCGCTTGTGCTGCGCGCCGCCGGAACACGGAACCGCGTGGTGCATTTCGGATCGCAGTACATGTGGACCGCCTGGCAGGGCTTCATGGGCGGATCGAACCGCTATGTCACATCCTTTTTCCATGGCAAGCGTGAGGACGGCGTGGATATCGACAGGCACATCGACCAGTTCCTCGCCAGCGTCCCGAAGCTCGGACGCATCGTGGCATCCAACCAGATCCTGATGGACCGTCTGACAGGCTGGGGCGTGCCGACCGACAAGCTGGTTCGTATTCCCATCGGAACGGACACGACCTTGTTTCAGCCGCCGTCGACCGAGGAGCGGAATGCTGCTCGAAACCGGTTTGACGTGCCCGACGGTGCCATTGCTATCGGAAGTTTCCAGAAGGACGGAGTCGGCTGGGGCGACGGGATGGAACCCAAGCCGGTCAAGGGCCCCGACGTGCTTGTCGAAACGGCGGCGCTCCTGGCGCGCGAGCGGCCCGTCCATGTCCTGCTCACCGGTCCGGCGCGCGGCTACGTGAAGGCAGAGCTCGACCGGCGTGGCATCCGTTTCAGCCACGATTATCTCAAGGACTATGCTGACCTCAAACATGCCTACCATGCGCTTGACCTCTATCTCGTTACCTCACGGGAGGAGGGCGGGCCGATGGGTCTGATGGAAAGCATGGCAAGCCATGTGCCTGTGGTCTCGACCCCCGTGGGTATGGGCCTCGATCTGATCGATAATGGGCTCACCGGCTGGCTGGCGCCGATCGATCCGGCTGCCATCGCTGAGACGGCCCTTGAAGCTCTGGCCCGGAAAGAACCGGACGTCGTTTTGGCCGCGGCGCGTGAGCGGGTGCTGTCCTGCGACTGGCAGGTTGTGGCCGACGATCATTGGCGCCTTGTCTACGAACCTCTCCTGGCGGACCTCGGGTCATGACGGCTGGAAAATGTGATCCCCTCGCCAAACGGCTGGCGCGCAGCGGATACCGGACTGCCCTGGGCCTGCAAACCTTGATCTCGGCGCGTCGCCGCCGGGGTGCTCCGAAGGTGTTTTACGGCGGCGCCCGCCCCGGGTCCGGTGGCGGCCCGCTGGTGAAGGTCGCCCGGCTGAACGAATATTTCCCGGAGGATCGCTGGGCCTACAACACGGTCTATCTGCTCTCCAACACACCTTATCTTCCGCGTGCCGCACTCCGGCGCCTGAAGCAGCGCGGCGTGCCGACGGTGTTGAATCAGAATGGCGTGTTTTATCCGGCCTGGTTTGGCGGGAACTGGCGGGCGAAGAATCAGGAGATGGCGGCGGCCTACCATCTGGCTGATCACGTCTTCTGGCAGAGCAGCTTCTCCCGACGCAGCGCCGACTGTTTCCTCGGGGAACGTGAAGGCCCTGGAGAGATTCTGTTCAATGCCGTCGACACGACGCACTTCTCGCCCCTGCCCGAACGCCCTGATCGGCCCGTCACCTTTCTTGTCGCGGGCAGGTTCGAGCACCACCTCTATCCCCGTATCGGTGATGCGCTGGACGGACTCGCACGTCTCCAACACGAAGGCCGGGATGTGGCCCTCGTGATCGCCGGTTCGATGGATGATGAATGCCGTTCACGCTGCCGTGCCGACGTCGCGCGTCTGGCGCTGGAGGAGGTTGTGATCCTCTACGGTGCCTATGAACAGTCAGGTGCACCCGAGGTCTATCAGGCGGCCGATATCTACATCATGACCAAGCCGAATGACCCGTGTCCTAACACCGTCATCGAGGCTCTGGCCTCGGGACTTCCGGTGATCTACTCCGAGACTGGCGGCGTACCCGAGCTTGTCGGCTCCGATGCCGGCTGGCCACTGTCCTGCGACGAGGATTTCGACACGATGCGCTGGCCGGGTGTGGATGACCTTACCGCTGCGATGGCCCTGGCGGCGGATGGCTTCGCTGCCGCCGCTACCGCAGCTCGGGAACGTGCCGTTGAGCGGTACGATCTTGATCGCTGGATCGGCCGTCACCGCGACGTATTCGCATCCCTGTTGGAGAACCGCTGATGAGCTTCAAGTCGCTGTCCCTAGGGGTGATGCGTGGCGTCGGCTGGATCGCGGGCCTTGTTCCGTCGGGCCTTCGTGGCAGAATTCTGTTTGCACTGCTGGTTCTGGAATCGCGCATCGGCGCGCCCGACAAGGCGCTGCGCAACCTCTATGCCGTGCAGGACGATCTCGAGCGCATCCTGGCGGAACGGGCGATGGCCTATGGTGAGGGTGTGCATCCTAAGCACAGGCTGACCCGCTATCACGACTTTTTTGTCGATCGGATCGCCGATGGCGCCCGTGTGCTGGATATCGGCTGCGGCACCGGCGAGGTGGCGCGCGCAGTGGCCCGGGCACACTCCGGGGCAACGGTCATGGGCGTCGAGATCGAAGGTGACCTCATCGCCCAAGCCAACGCTTCGGACAATCTGGCCAATCTCTCCTTCCTGTGCGCCGATGCCACGCAGGCGCTGCCCCAAGGGCCCTGGGACACTATCATGCTCTCCAATATCCTTGAGCACCTTGATGATCGCGTCGGATTTCTCACGGCACTGATTGCTGCGCAGAAGCCACAATCGATTCTGATCCGGGTGCCGTCGTTCGAGCGGCACTGGCATATCCCGATGCGCCGCGAACTTGGCATCACCTACTTCTCAGATCGGACGCATTTCATTGAGCACACCCTGGACGAGTTTGCCGCCGAAATGAGCCGCGCTGGTGTGGAGGTCATCGAGATGCAGACAATCTGGGGTGAGATCTGGGCGTCTTGCCGGGCGGTACGGAGTGCCTGACGTCTCCATCATCCTGCCCTGCTACAACGCCGAAGCGTTCTTGAACGAAGCGGTGGAGAGCGCCCGGGCGCAGACCTATTCCTCAAAAGAGATCATTGTCATCGACGATGGCTCGACCGAGCCGGAAACCGCCGCGGCTCTGGCCGCGCTGCCGGATGATGTCAGGGTCGTCCATCAGGAAAATCGTGGCCTGCCCAGTGCACGCAACCGTGGTTTCGAGGAGGCGACGGGCCGCTATGTGCTGCCGCTCGATTGCGATGACTGGATCGAACCGACCTATGTCACCGATGCCGTGGCCCTGATCGATGGCCGCGAGGATGCTTTCGTGTTTCCGTGGATCGATGCCTTCGGCCAATTCGAGGCAAAGCTGGAGAAGCACTGGAACCTCGCCGAGCAGCTGGTCGCCAATCAGATGCCCTATTGCATGCTGATTCCCAGGGTGCTCTGGACCAGGGTCGGTGGCTACGACGAGACCATGCGTCTGGGCTACGAGGACTGGGAGTTCAACATCCGGCTGGGGCTTTCTGGCGCTGAGGGCCTCTGCCTCGCTCAGCACGTCTTTCACTATCGTGTCGCGGCCACCGGCATGCTGCAGGCCGTCGCCCATCAGCGTCACGGACAGCTCTGGCGCGCCATCCAGGAGCGGCACACGGATGATTACCGGCCAGGCCGTTTCATCGGCCATCTCAGAGCCTGGTCAGACCGGCCCAAGGCACACGCCACCTGGAAGCTTCTGGCGTTCTATGCCGCCCATCGTCTGCTGCCCGATGCCGCCTTTGCACGGCTCTTCCGTCGCGTGCTTCAGGGCAGCCATCTCCGTCGCGAGGCGGCCAGGGGCTGAGATGTGCGGGCTTGTCGGCCTTGTTGATCTCGCGGGGCTCGACCTCGACGCCGTGATGCCCCGGCTGGAGCGCGCCGTGGCCCGAATCCACCCTCGCGGTCCCGACGACCAGGGGACCTGGCTCGACGACCATGCCGCCCTGGGCCACACGCGCCTTGCCATCGTCGATCTCTCGGCGGCCGGTCACCAGCCCATGCGTCTGGGCGATCTGGCGCTGGCCTACAACGGCGAGATCTACAATCACCGTGAACTGCGCCGCGAGCTCGAAGCCGAGGGTGTGGTGTTCCGAGGACAGTCCGACACCGAAGTCCTGATCCACGCCTGGGCGCACTGGGGTGCTGATGTCCTGCCCCGGCTCAACGGCATGTTCGCCTTTGCCTTGTGGGATGCATCCGACCAGTCTCTTGTTCTGGCGCGGGACCGCTTCGGCAAGAAGCCGCTCAGCTATGCGCAAGAGGGCGGCCGACTGGCCTTTGGCTCCGACCTCATGGCGCTTGAAGAAATCGAAGGTACACGGCGCGATGTCGATCCCGCTGCCCTGCGCCTGCTCTTTGCCCTGCGCTGGCTGCCGGAGCCCTGGTCCATAGCGGCAGGCGTCCGTCACCTAGCCCCCGGCCACACGGCTCGCTTCGACCGGTACGGCCTCGAGATTCGCTCTTTCGTCACGCCGGAGGTCATCGAGTCCTACACCGATGAATCGGATGCGGCGTCGGCGCTGGTCACTCGCTTCGATGACGCGGTGGCGGCCCGCATGGTGGCCGATGTCCCGGTCGGAGCCTATCTCTCCGGCGGTGTCGATTCGGCGCTTGTCGCGGCCTCCATGGTGCGCCGGTCCGACCGGGTGAAGACCTTTACGGTCGGCTTCGCCGGCGCGCCGGCCTATTACGAGGAGAGGCCCCAGGCCCGTGCCATGGCCGACAGCCTGGGCACGGACCACACAGAGATCGAACTCAGTTCAGACGATGCGCTGGACGCTATCGAGCCGCTGTTCGATGGCCTTGATGAGCCCGTCGCCGACTCCTCGGCCCTGCCGAGTTACATCCTGGCCCGCGAAACCCGCCGCCATGTCACGGTAGCTCTTTCCGGCGACGGTGGTGACGAAGTGTTCGGTGGCTATCGCCTCTATCAGGGCGAGCTCTATGTCGACAGCTACCAGCGCCTCCCGGTTTGGCTGCGCAGCGGTGTCATCGAGCCGGGTGTCGGGTTGTTGCCCGACGACAAGGGTGGGCGACTGAGTGAGAAAGCGCGTCGGCTGAAGCGGTTTGTGGGCCATGCCGGCAAGGAGGCTGTGGCACGCCGGGCCGGACTCGCCCGTCTGCTTGACGAAACCGAACTCGACCGACTCATGATCCATCCCGCCGGCCATGCGCCTACGGTCGAGGCGCTGTTTGCCGCCGCCAGGCCGCGCCAGGCGCCCGATCCCATCACTGCCATGCTGGTCGGCGACCAGAAGACTGTTCTGCCCGGTGACATGCTGACCAAGGTTGATCGGACCTCGATGGCCAACTCGCTGGAAGTCCGTTCGCCCTTTCTCGATCCGGCCGTCGTCGACTGCGCCAACGCTATGCCCGGCCCGTTCAAGCTCAAGCGTGGTCAGGGCAAGGCGATTCTTGCGCGGGCCTTTGCCGACCGGCTGCCCGGCGATGTCTTCACCCGACCCAAGAAGGGCTTTGAGCTTCCGATCGACCGTTGGCTCACCGGCCCGCTGGCCGACATCACCCGCCGCGCGGTCGATGCCGAGCGTCTCAAACTCCAGGGCCTGATCCGGCCCGAGCTGCCGCAGCTCTGGTGGGACGATCTCCAACAGAGCCGGCGCGACACGAGCTGGCAGCTCTGGACCCTGATTGCCTTTCAGTCCTGGTGGGAACGGCGGGAGGCAGGCTGGTCATGAAAATCTGTCAGCTCTGCGCTGTCGATTTCACGATGACGCGCCTGCTTTTGCCGCTCTGTACCGCGATGCGGGACGCCGGCCACGAGGTTGTGGCGGTCTGTTCGGACGGCCCCCTGTTGGAGCGGGTGGATGAGGCCGGTATCCGCTGCCGACCCGTATCGATCGCTCGCAGCATGAACCCGTTGAAGGCTCTGGCGTCGTCCCGTGCTGTGGCGCGGGTCCTGCGGGAGGAGGGCTTCGACCTCATCCACGTTCATACGCCGGTTGCCAGCTTGGTCGGGCGCCTCGCTGCCTGGCAGGCCGGTGTCCCCACGATCGCCTACACCGCCCACGGCTTCTACTTCCACGAACACATGCCTGCGCTGAAGCGGAGTGCCTTCGTCACCGCAGAATGGCTGGCCGGGCGGGTCACCGATGTTCTGATGACCCAGTCGCAGGAGGATGCCGTCTTTGCCCGCGACCGCGGGTTGATTCGCGGCCCGGTGATCGAAGCCATCGGCAACGGTGTCGACGCCACACGCTTCGCCCCTGCCAGCGACGAGACCCGCAGGGCGACACGCCGCCGCCTCGATACGCCCGACGACGCCATGGTCATCACCATGATCGGCCGCCTGGTGGCCGAGAAGGGGTACCCCGAACTCTTCCGTGCCATGAAAGCGGTTGATGCCCATCTCTGGGTCGCCGGCGCCCGGTTGGCGAGTGACCACGCCGATGCCATCGATTTCGCGCTCAAGACCATCAGCAAAGACCCCGACCTTACCCGGCGCATCCATCTTCTGGGTGAGCGCGACGACTTGCCCGACCTGCTGGCTGCGGCCGACATCTTCACCCTGCCCAGCCATCGTGAGGGCATGCCGCGCTCGATCATCGAAGCCATGATGACAGGCCTGCCTGTGGTCGCGACTAACATCCGCGGCAGCCGCGAAGAGGTTGTCCACGGTGAAACCGGCCTGCTGGTCCCCGTCAACGACGAGCAGGCCTTGGCCTCCGCCCTCTCAAGCCTCGCTCACGACCACGCTGGCCGCACCGCCTTCGGCACCGCCGGCCGCGAACGCGCCCTGTCTCTCTACGACGAGCAGCGCGTCATCGCCCGCCAGCTAGAGATTCTGGGGCTCAGCTGAGTCGGTAGACGCTCCGCTCGCCCGGGGCACCGTCACACGCCACCCGGCCCGTTTCGACCATGTGCACGATGTGCGCGAGGACCGAACTGCGGGCGGCCGGATGCAGGGCGCGGTCAATGGTGGCGTACATCACCTCGACCATCTCAGGGATCGTGCTGATCCCGTCGGCGAGGCAGGCCATGATCTGCGCCTCACGGCCCTGGCGGTGGGCGATCAGTTCGGTCACATGGGTACGGGGGTCGGTGATCGCGGGCCCGTGGGTCGGCCGGTAGAGCCGGTCGTCGCGCGCCAGCAGAAGGTCCAGGCTGCGCATGTAGGCTGCCATGTCGCCGTCGGGCGGTGAAACCACGGTGCTTGACCAGCCCATCACGTGATCCCCGCTGAACAGCGTCTGTTCTTCTCTGAGCGCATAACACATGTGGTTCGAAGTGTGGCCGGGCGTGAAGATGCACTCCACGGTCCAGCCCGCGCCTTCGATCACGTCACCGTGACGGACCTCATGGTCAGGCCGGAAATCGTGATCGCCGCCTTCCTCGACCACCGCGGCGCTCTCGCAGCGGCCCGAGCCGTGGGGCCCGAACGCCCAGGTCTGGGCACCGGTCGCCTGTTTCAGAAGCCGTGCGGCCGGGGAATGGTCGCTGTGGGTGTGCGTGATGAGCTGATGGCTGATCGTCTCGTCCTGGGTCGCCTCCAGGATCGCCTCGACATGGGCGGGGATCGCGGGCCCGGCATCGATCACGGCCACCTCGCCGCGGCCCACGATGTAGGTCCCCGTGCCGTGGTAGGTGAAGTTCGACGGGTTGTCGGCCATCACCCGGCGCACCAGCGGCGAGACCTCGGTCGCGGTGCGGTACGTGACGCTGTCTTCGTGAACAAAGGGGATAGCCATGGCGGGCTCCTGATGGGTCGGGCCATCATGCACGGACGTGCCGCGCGGCGACAACTGTTCGGCGCCATAACACTCAGATCACGGCTTCGGATCGTTCTCCACGGGCGGGATATGGCGCAGCCAGGCGAGCATGGCGGCGAGGTCGTTGTCGCTCAGGTGGCGGGTGCCTTCGCGCACGACCTCGGCCATCGAACCGCTCACGACATCGCCGTCGGGAAACACCCCGACCTTGACCAGTAAGCCCAGGTCATCGTCGGTCCAGTTGCCCAGGCCCGTGGTCGGGTCCGGCGTGATGTTGGGCACGCTGTCACCTTCGGGGCCGTGCGGGTTGCCGGCGAGATAGAGGCTCTCGATCGGGCCGCCCAGCAGGGTACGCGGTGTGTGGCAGGCACCGCAATGGCTCAGCGCATCCGTCAGGTAACGCCCGCGCGCCAGCTCGGGGCTCAGGCTGTCATCGGGCCGGGGGCCGGGCTCGAAGTAGAGCGTGCGCCAGAGCACCAGGCCCTGGCGGATGTTGAACGGGAAGGCAAGGTCGTGGTCCGCGGCGCGAATGGTCACGGCAGGCCGCGCCATCAGGTAGCCGTATAGCGCGGCAACATCGCCGTCGCTCATCTGCGTGTAATGGTCGAATGGGAAGGCCGGATAGTAGTAGTCGCCGTCGGGCGAGAGGCCCTCACGCAGTGCCAGTATGAAATCCCGCAGCGACCAGGTGCCGATGCCGGTCACGGGGTCGGGGGTGATGTTGGGGGTGATGAACGTCCCGAACGGTAACTCCAGTGCCCGCCCGCCTGCCAGCACCTCGCCGCCATTGGCCGAATCGGTATGACAGCCCAGGCAACCGGCAAGCTGGAACACATACTTGCCGTGCTCCGGGTCGGAGAGGCCCGCCTCACCTTCGGCGTGTCCGCCTTCGGACAGACCGGACAACAGACCGGCCAAAAGCGCCAAAACGCCGATCCCCCGAGGAAACCTGCGTATGGCGTGAGCTAGGCCCAAGGACGTTTACTCCAGCTTCTGCCGGAACGTCTGGTGGCAGCCACCACAGCCCTGGGCGCCCAGGGTCTCCATCTGTGCGGTCACGGCGTCGGAATCACCCGCCTGGGCCGCGTTGCGCATCGCTGTGGCTTCTGAACCCAGCTTGGCGGCGGCAGCCTCGAAGCCGGCCCAGCCCGACCAAATGACCGGCTTGGCGCCGTTGCGCGGATCAGCCACATCGTCCATGCCGCTGCCTTCGGGGAAGTAGTCGGGCATAACAGCGGCTGAATCGATCAGCACCTTTGCCGCCGCGGCAACGTCCTCCAGGCTTCCGGCGCCGGCCTGAATGTATCCGCCGATCACCTTCATGGCGGCGCCGTTGTCCTTCATCATCTGCTGGCGTTCCCGGATCAGTTCCGCCGGGTCCGACGAATGGGTCGCCCAGGCCGCCGTTGTCAGTGTCAGCGCGACCACGACCGGGGCCGCAAACTTCCATGTCTTCATCAGGTCGTTCCTTCCCTTTGTGAAACGCAGTCTAGGGTCAACCTCTGCCGATTGCGAGACGCACACCGAAGCGTGCGGTTCGTGATGCGAGGTCAGTTCGCCTCGACTTCAAAGTTGACCTGGACTTCAGAGCCCAGGCCGCCAACGCCGAACATCATGCCAAACTCCGTGCGGTCCACCGTTCCACTGGCGCTGAAGCCGACCACTTCGGTGTCCGGTGCCCATGAGAAGCCGCCGACCTGGTTGAAGGTTGTCGCGAACACGACCTCCTTGGTCACGCCCATCATGGTGAGGTCGCCCGCCACATTGGCCGTGTTGTCACCGGTCACCTCGACAGCTGTGCTGACGAAGGTGATCTCGGGGAACTCGGCCGTGTTGAAGAAGTCGGGCGAACGGAGGTGGTTGTTGCGGTCGGCGTGATTGGTGTCAACGCTGTCGGCCTGGATCACGAGATTGATCGATGCCGATTCCGGATCAGCCGGATCGAAGCTGATGGTTCCGGACCCTTCGTTGACGCGCCCCCAGATGCTCGAAAAGCCGTTGTGGTCGATCCTGAAATTCACCGAGGAATGCGCTGGGTCGATGGGGTAGTCGGCGGCCAAAAAGCGCTGTACCGTGCGCGTCAACACTGTGCCCGCAAGCATCTGTTAACATCTTATGCGTGAACTGGCGAACACGGCCAGCTGGTCGATTTGAGATTGCCGATGCATAGATTGATCAAGGCCATAGCACACAGCACGCGGCGCATCCGACGTCGCGATGATGGAGTCACGGCGGTTGAGTTTGCTATGGTTGCGCCTGTTTTTCTTTTCCTGATTTTCGCGATTCTCGAAACGTCATTGATGTTTGTCGTGGCTACAGTGATGCAAGGAGAGGTGGCCATCGCCAGCCGTGTCATCCGAACCGGTCAGCTGCAAGAAGGAGATGATGCCCTTGGCACCTTCACCGAGTTGCTGTGCGGCAATCTCGATAATGTGTTGTCCTGCGAAAACGTTATCATTGATGTCAGAACCTTCGACGATTTCGGCGAAATGGAGTTCGATCAGTTCGTCGATGAGGATGGGAGCGCCAGCGGCAACGAATTCGATCCTGGCGGGGCCGATAAGATCGTTCTCGTACGAATCGCCTATCTCTACAATACTGTGACCCCCCTTCTGGACCAGCTACTTACGACCGATGCCAGCGGCAACGTAATGCTCTTCGCTGGGACAGCCTTCAAGAATGAGCCATTCAAGAGTACGCCGTGAGGATGTCTTGATGTGGAGACAGCGACACGTTCGAACTTTTATCCATAACGATCGGGGGGTCGCCGCAACCGAATTCGCCTTGATATTACCTTTGCTAATTGTACTTCTGATTGGCACGGTTGAACTTGGGAACGTTCTCCTTGTTGACAAGAAGGTTACAGCGGCTTCCCAAACTGCGGCTGATCTCATTGCACAACAAAAAGTAGTGACCCGAACGGACCTAGACAATATCTGGTTGGCTATGGACAACATACTTGCGCCTTTTAGCGCAGATAAGACGCGATATGTCGCCCTTAGTGTGGTTTCGGACAGCGCTGGAAGAATGACAATCGATTGGCACTCGACGCGGAGCGTCACCGGCTCAATTCCAATCACCATCCCGCCCGGCCTTCTTGGCCCTAATGAAAGTATCATTGTCTCGGGTATCTTCTACGACTACACCCCCGTCTTCGACGATTTTTTGTTCGCTGCATTTACTATCTCCGACTTTTCATACCTACGGCCGAGAACGGTCAACGCGGTTGAATTTCGGTGATCGCGCGATCGCAAGAACTGGTTGGCTCTTCAACGTCGGCAGAAAGTAAGCCTCACGATGAGCGCGAGTCGAGCGCTGTTGGACGGACCCATGAGTTCCATCATGCCCCTTCAGACGATCCATGCTTTCCTTCGCGACCACACCGCCGCCACGGCTACTGGTCATTCTCAGCGTCGATCCCAACGAGGATTGTCCAGTCGGGGTTCTACATCTCACGAACACCAAGTCGATGATTGACGATATGTTCTTGCACGGCATCACCCACATCAACGACGGCCTGGCCAGGAGATTCCCAGTCATTTCTTCAGGGGCACCCTGCAACCTGGACACCAGTTACGGAGATAAGGAGTGCAACGTGGCTATTGTGCTGATGGCCGATTGTGCCAGCGAACCCGACAACTATTTCGATTCATCCGAATCCCCGACCCTGGAAGCAGCGTTCTATGCAATTGGCAATGAATGCTCCAACCCCCGGATCGGCGGCTAGATCAAAGGGAGCGACACCATGACCCGAGCACGCACAAGAGGGGCGAGTCAGATACGACGTGGTGCAGAAGCCGTTGCGCGGGGCGGTATGCTTCGTTTTCTTGCTGATCAGACTGGCGCGGTTGTGATTGTGTTCGCGCTATCGCTCATCCCGCTTTGCATGGCGAGCGGCGCCGCGATTGACCTCGGGCGTGCCTATCTTGTGAAGTCCCGGCTGGGCTATGCCCTCGATGCTGCCGGTTTGGCTGTGGGAGCGGCTGCGACAAATGACGAGGACGAACTCGCCGCGATTATGGAGGCCTTTTTCGAAGCCAACTATCCGATTGAGGAGTTGGGCGTCCCCGTAACACCAACCCTGTCTCTGATTGACAACAAAGTGCATCTTTCTGCCACTGCGGATGTCGACACGACGTTGATGAACATCGTGGGTATCAGCGAACTTACGGTCTCAGCGGAGAGCGTTATCATTCGCGAGACCAAGGGCCTCGAGGTTGCTCTGGTTCTTGACAACACCGGGTCTATGGGCACTACCAAGATGAACAATCTCAAGGAAGCCTCACAGATCTTCCTCGACATTTTGTTTGGTGATGATGAATCGAACGACCTTCTCAAGGTGGCTGTAGTGCCCTTCGCCGGCACTGTGAATGTGGGAACCAATTTCAAATTAGACTTCCTGACCAGAGATTTTAATAACAACGATTTCGAACCCGTGGACTGGGGTGGCTGCGTCATGGCGCGAGGTGGTGACCGTGACCGCAACGATGCCTCACCCACATTGGACAATGGGCCCTGGGCGGCCTACCTCAAGCCCAGCGACTTCACAAACGACTGGCCGCCGGTCCGAAGTTTCAAAGGCCCCAACGAGGATTGTCCAGTCGCGCTCTTACCGCTGACCAGCAGGAAGTCTGACGTTGAAGACAAAATAGAAGAGATGTTCTCCGACGGTATCACACACATCAACATTGGGCTGGTTTGGGGTTGGCGTGTGCTTTCGAGAGAGGAGCCATTCACCGAAGGGGTGGGATACGATGACGAGGCGTTCAACAAGGCTATTGTTCTGATGACCGACGGTGAAAACTTCTTCGGACGCACGTCCTACGGCGCGTATGGCTACCGATCCGAAGGCCGACTCGGGACAACATCCTTTTTCGGTGCGTTCCGTGAGTTGAACGACCGCACTCAAGAAGTTTGCGACAATATAAAGGAAAAGGGGATCATCATCTACACGATTACCTTCCAGGTTAGTTCCAGTACCGTTCAGAACCTCATGGAAGCTTGTGCGTCCGACCCGAGCAAGTTTTTCAACTCACCAAACTCCAGCACACTCGAGAACACCTTCCGCGCCATTGGCAAGGAGCTCTCGAACCTCAGGATTGGTGGTTAGAAGAGGTTAGGATGCCGGCGCTTCGTCACCAGCGCTAGCGAGCTGTTGGGCCAGCTCGAGAGTCTTCTTCTGCTCCAACTCCGAAAGCTCCAAATAGGACGACATGTTAATACCCGCACGCCTGAGAACATCGGCTATCGTGTCCTGGACGTCGTCGGCAGTGTTTGCATCGTCTGGCTTTTTCGAAACAGCGTCGGAGCTTCTGGCCGGTGGTTTGGCAACCGGAATAGGTTTAGCCGTTTGGGTTGGACTGGATGGTTCGCCACCATCGAAGGGAAAGCGCGGCGCGTGATCCAGCAACTCGTCCGGGTCCAGGCTCTCGTCGGGAAAATTGAGCGTCTCGACGTGGATTCTTGGCGTTAGATCGGCGCCCTCAAAAACCAGAGCCGTTGCCTCGACACGCGCCAACACCTTTTCCCCCACGATCTGACAAGTTGGCCAATTAGTATTTTGCAGGCATAGCCCGAACGTCTGGTCGCTCAGTCGTGCCACCAGATCGGCGGTGCGTCTACGCTCGCCCAAGGACTTTGACACAGCACGCATCATGTAATCAGCAGCCTTGTAGCCGTGATCTTCACGTATCTGGTTATAGTTATCGACATGGATGAACATCAGGGCGCCAGTGGCCTTGGTCCGCGTGTTCTCGGCGACAATCACGCGAAAGAATTGACGAAAGCTGTTGAGGTTCACGAGACCGGTCGAGCCGTCTGTACCGGCGCCTTCGCGTAGCTCGTCCTCCATGTTGAGCATGCGTTTGGCCGCTTTGATGCGTAGCCGCATTTCGAACACGTTAAGAGGCTTGCGCAGCAAGTCGTCAGCGCCTGATTCCAGAGTTTCCAGAAGTTTGGTTGTCTCAGTGTTCGATGTCAGCACGATGACATAAGTATAACGTGCGCGGCCCATACCACGCACATGCCTGACAAGTTCAGTGCCGCTGTGGCCGGGTAGATCGATTTCGGTGATCACTAGTCGGATTGACTCACGCTCGAGGATCCGCTCAGCTTCATAGGTGTTGGTTGCAGGGAAGGCGACATGCCCCCAGCTCTCAAGCTTCTTAGCTAGAATGCGGGTGGCCAATGGGTCCTTGTCGACGACCAGGACATTCATGAAGCCGATCCTCTCTTGTGATTTCCCACCGCGTGTCCCGACTTACTCGAGGTCAAGCCCTGCTTGTTCGCCGGCACCGGCGGTACTGGTGTTTGCGACACCAGGATTGCTCTGGCCAGAGACCGCCACCTCTACACAACGAGGGGAGCAGCTGTATGTCAATTCCTGGATGTTGCGATTGAGCGTTACTTCATGGCTGGTGTTGGGCGTAACTAGGATGTCGCCGACGATCAGCTCATTGCCGTCACGATCCAGGATGTAGAGCCCGGTTTCGCCGGGAGCCAGTCCGATAAGGAACATCATGCGCGGGGTTTCGACGCTGATATCGGCAATTGCCGGATTGGCGATGTGAACCAGATCGGCGTCGCGGTCGAGCCGCAGCAGGACCGCATGGTCGACTTCGACCGTCAGATCCTCGGCCTGCACGGCGAGCGGCACAAACGCGACCAGCCCGGCAAACAGCATGCACAACCCTTTGGTGGCGCGCATCACAACACCTGATGATGGCATCGGTCTGTCCCTTCGATTTCGCGCGACTGCTGCGACGTGGAAGCCATGAATTCAACCAATCCAAGTAATTATAGTGCTTTCTTCGTCTTAAGTCATGGTTTCGCTTTGCAACACCCGTCACAGAAAGAGTATGATGTGATCACTGGGTGCCACGGACAGAATCACGGGATCGGGCCGTTCTGGAACCTCTAAGATCATGGTCACGTCTCAATATGTTGCTGCGACAGACAGTCTGCGCAGCGGCAATGATGACGCTTGTCGCATGCGTTGCGCCCGAGAACGGAGGCCAGACGCAGGACGACTATGTGCCCGAGGATGTTTCCGAACAGATCACGGATTCCCTCATTCTGGCGGCCGAAGCCTCCGAGCGGTCTGGTGATTGGTCCGGTGCGGTGAACTACTGGAGCAGCCTGCTTAACAAGGATCCGGCCAACCCCCGATACACGCTGGGCCTCGGAACAGCACTGCGCCGTATCGGCCAGTATGATGAATCGGTTCGGGTCCTGCGTGATGGTCTGGGCCACAACCCCAATGATCCCTCACTGGTCGCAGCCTATGGCAAATCACTCCTGGCCTCAGGGGACCAGAAGAATGCTATGGTGGAACTGCAAAGGGCTGCCTCCATGGTTCCCGGCGATTGGCGCATTCAGTCTGCTTTGGGCGTGGCATATGGCATGGCTGAACAGTCCGTTCTTGCCGAGCAGCACTACCGTCAGGCCTTGGCGCTGTCTCCGGGCAACCCGACTGTCCTCAACAACTACGCACTTCATCGGGCTCTGGATGGCGATCTCGCGACGGCCCTTGAGTTGATGGAACAGGCCGCATCGTCGATCGATGCGACCACGCAGGTGCGGCAGAACCTGGCCCTGTTGATGGCGATTGATGGCGATATGCTCCGCGCTGAACAGATCGTGCGCAGTGAGCTGACGCAGGAGGCCGCTGATCGTCAACTGGCCTTCCTGGCCACCCTGGGCCCATCCGATCTCGATGATCTGGAGAGTTATGCTGGCGGAGGAGTCGCGACAATTGAATCGGGGAGGCTTCCGGCACCGGTGGAAGTGTCGAGCGTGGTTGACCTTACCAACCTCGAGACACCGGCTGAGGAGACGTTCCTTGCTGAAGACCGGGACACGGTTGAGATTGAAGTTGTGGAGCTGGAGGAGATTGCCCCCGAGCCCGAGGTTGCGGTGGAGCCGAAGGTCATGGAGGAGCTGGACTTGAACTCCGTCGCTGTCGATGAAGCCTCTGTGGAAGGCGTTGTTGACGCGATCAAGCCCGACACCGCCGAGTCCGATCTGATCGAGGCAGAAAGTGCCGGAGAGCCGGGCGTTTCCGAGGATACGGCCTCTGTCTCGACCACTTTGGCCGAACAGGGGGGCGATGGTGAACTCCTGATTGTCACGGCCCCTGCGCTGGAACCTGTGGCCGATGTGGAGAATGTCGCGCCGGTACTTGAACCCGAACCTCCCAGCCCGCCCGACGAAGACGATGTCGCAGCGATCGAGGCGACCACGGTCCGTGCCATGGAACCGGAGGTCGAACCGGGCGAGAGTGAGTTTGTCGCAACGGAGCCCGCACAGGCCAGTACGGCCGATGTGGTTTCTGTCCCTCTGGATGAAGGTTACCACGTCCAGTTGGCGGCTCTGGGTTCGGAGGCCGCTGCGCAGGCGGGCGCACAGTCACTGGCTAACGACCTTCGGGATGTGTCTGGTGTTGATGATCTCACAATACACCCGGGCACCACATCGGACGGTTCGCCGACATGGCGCATCTTTGCCGGATCATTCGAGAGCCGGACCGATGCCGACGGGTTGTGTGCTGCAATCAAGGAGAGCGGCGGCGACTGCTACGTCCGCCGCGAATAGACCTGTGTTCGTGTGATCGGGACTACTCGGAGAAGGTCTGGAGAATCTGGATCACGGCCGGGCCGATCAGCACGATGAACAGCACTGGCAGGAAGAACAGAATCATCGGTACGGTCAGTGCCGCGGGCAGGGAGCCCGCCTTCTGTTCGGCACGCGCCATCCGCGCTTCGCGGTTTTCCTGCGACAGAACGCGCAGTGCCACACCCAGCGGCGTGCCGTATTTCTCCGACTGGATGAGCGAGGTCACCAGAGCTTTGACCGGATCGGCACCGGTTCGTGTCGCCAGGTTCTCAAGCGCCTGGCGTCTGTCACCCAGATAGGCCATTTCGGCCGTCGTGATCGAGAACTCGTCCGACAGCGTCGGCGAAATGTCCGCCAGCTCCTTGGCCACGCGCACCAATCCCTGTTCCAGCGAAATGCCGGCCTCGACGCAGATCACAAGAAGATCGAGCGCGTCGGGAAAGCTCTTCACCATCGTCTCCTGGCGCTTCTTGGCCGTGTTTGAGACAACGATACTGGGCGCCAGATAACCGACACCTGCCGCGCCGGCGCAGATCAGCAGCTTCACCATAGCGTCGAGTTCGATCTTCTGGGCCGAAAACAGCACGATCGCCGTGATACAGGCCAACACCACCGGCAACGCCATGCGGGAAAAAACATAGGCGATGGCGGGCCCCTGACCGCGCCAGCCGGCCTGTAGCATCTTCGTGCGCAGTTCCGGCGAACGGGCCTTCTCCATCATGTTGAGCTTGTTCAGGACCTGGGTCATCAGACCTTGGGATCGGGTCTCGCGGCGACGCAGGCTGGACTTTTGCTGCTGTTGTTCGAGCTTCTGGCGTTGCTGGGCCTGCAGCTCCTCGCGTCGTTTGGCCAGACGCTTGAGCCGGTTGCCGTAGTTGTCGGTCTGCAGGAACGGCATCGCGATTGCGATGATCGTCAGAAACCCGCCCAACGTGGCCATCGCGATGATGATGTTCTGAAGGTTGATCATGGCGAGGCCGGGTCAGATATCAAAGTTGATCATGCTTTTCATGATCAACGTGCCGGTCCCGATCAGCACCACACCGCCGGCAATCAGATAGTGACCCAGGGTCTCGAGCCAAAGCAGCGAAATGTACTCATAACTGGTCAGACACATCAGTGCCGTCATGCAGAAGGGCAGGGAACCGATGATCATCGCTGTCGTGCGGGCTTCCGAGGTCATGGTCTTGACCTGGTCTTCCATACGCTTGCGGTCGCGCAGCACGCTGGAGAGCCCGGCCAGTGTCTCGGCCAGGTTGCCGCCAGTCTGCTGCTGGATCGCCAGAACAATTGAGAAAAACTTGTACTCCGTCGTCGGAATCCGCTGCAGGCCCTTCTCCATGCATTCGCCCATGGTCTGGCCGATCTTGATGCCGTCCAGGATCTGCTGGAACTCGGTGTTGAGCGGGTAGGGGGATTCACGGGCGATGATACCCAGGCACTCGTTCACCGGCAGGCCTGACTGCACGCCACGCACGATGACGTCGACTGCATTGGCGAAGTTCTTGGTGAACAGCTTGCGCTGTTTCTCGCCCTTCTTCTTCAGCCACCAGCGCGGCAGGCCGAACGAGACCACGATGAACACCGCAATGGCGCCCAGCGGCGGATAGCCCATTACGAGATAGACCAGCGTTGCGACGATGCCGATGGCAAGACCGATCAGGAAGAACTTCTTGGGCGTCAGCTTCACATCGGCCTGCAGCAGAAGGTCGCGCGTCGTGATTCTTTTCTTTTTGTTTTGCTCGGCGCGTTCGTCTTCAAGCTCCTTTAGCTTGCCTTGAATCTGGCGCCGCCGTGCACCGGGCTGATCGCGGCCGCCGCCGCTCCGCCTGTTCGCTTTCTGCTCGGCCTTGCCTGAGAAGGTGGCCAGCCGTTTGCGATAACGCGCATTCGCTGAACGCATGTAGACCAGTCCGCCGCCACCCATCATGACGAACATCAGGAAGAGGCCGCCAACAACGGCGAGCATGGCGGTTTCGCTCATCCGGGTTCCTCGCTCGCCAGAGTCTGGAGCGCCGTGACCAGTTCCTGTTCCTTGCCGAAGTACCGCACGCGGTCATAGAAGTTGGGCCGCAGCCCGGTGTACTTGTGACGTCCGATGATCTTGCCGTCCGGTGTCTCGCCCTCGAAGTCAAAGACCAGAATGTCCTGCAGCGTGATCACGTCGCCTTCCATGCCGATTACTTCGGTGACATGGGTGATCTTTCGTGAGCCGTCTCGCAGGCGGGCGGCCTGAACGATCACGTTGACCGCACCGGCAATCTGCTCACGCACCGTCTTGGCGGGCAGGTTGTATCCGCCCATCGCGATCATGTTCTCGATACGGCTGATGCATTCACGCGGGTTGTTGGCGTGAATCGTGCCCATCGAGCCATCATGGCCGGTGTTCATCGCCTGCAAAAGGTCGAACGCTTCCTTGCCGCGCACCTCACCTACGATGATCCGCTCGGGGCGCATACGCAGGCAGTTCTTGACGAGATCGGTCATCGAGACTTCGCCGACACCCTCAAGGTTCGGTGGGCGGGTCTCCAGGCGCACGACATGCGGCACGTGAAGCTGCAGCTCCGCGGAGTCCTCGCAGGTGATGACACGTTCGCCGGATTCGATGAACGCGGTCAGGCAGTTCAGCAGCGTCGTCTTGCCCGAACCGGTGCCGCCCGAGACCATCACGTTCAGCCGGCAGCCGCCGACCAGTTTGATCACGTCGGCGCCGGCGGGTGAGATCGACTTGAAGTTGACCAGATCCTGAAGGGTCAGCTTGTCCTTCTTGAACTTTCGAATGGTCAGGGCGGCGCCGTCGATCGCCAGCGGTGGTGCGATCACGTTCACGCGGCTGCCGTCCAGCAAGCGCGCGTCGCAGATCGGGCTGGCTTCGTCGACACGCCTGCCGACCGCCGACACGATGCGCTGGCAGATGTTCATGAGCTGCGCATTGTCACGGAACTTGATGTTGGTCAGCGTGATCTTGCCGCTGGTCTCGATATAAACCTTGGTCGGGCCGTTCACCATGATGTCGGCGATGTCATCGCGTTCGAGCAACGGCTCCAGCGGACCCAGGCCCAGGATGTCATTGCAGATGTCGACAATCAGGCGCTGCTGCTCGGTGGCCGACAGCATGATCGCCTTCATCGAGATAATCTCGGAGACAACGTCGTTGATTTCTTCGCGTACCGCTGCTGACGGCATTTTCGAAAGCTCGGTCAGGTCGACCGATTCGATCAGCGTGTTGAAGACCTGCACCTTGGTGTCGTTGTAGCGCGCCTCTTCTTCGGGCGTCATCTCGTCGTAGTCTTCGTCGCTCTGCTTGCGCTTGCGCTCCCTCCCCGAATCGCCGCGCCGCGCCGCGCGCGCCTTGGGAACTTCTATCTCGACTTCCGGTTCCGGCTCAGGTTCGGGTGCGGGCGCTTCATGGGCCGGCTCTTCCGCTGCTTCGAAGACCTGTGGAGCTTCCGCCTGCGGTTCGTCGTCTTCGAGATGATGACCGATCGGCTGATCGGGTTCATCATCAAACACTTCGGGAGGGGACTCAGGGGCCGGCGTTGCCTGTGGTGTGTCGGAGGCCGCGTTTTCGTCTTCGACCAGAGCCAGCTGTGGCTTGGCTTCAGGCGCAACGTCGTCATCAACCGGCGGCTCTTCTGCCGGCGGCGGGGGTGGTGCCTTCTTCTCTGGGGGACCTTGACGTCGGCCGAACACTCGTCCCTCTCACTTCCTGTTCGTTCTAGATCTTCTTCTTGAACAGGCTGATCCCTGCTTTCTTGCTCTTCTTGGCCTTGCCGCCGGCCTGCTGGGCACGTCCGGTCAAGAGACCGGCCAACTCAACAAATGCTTCGGCCGCCTTGTGCTTGCGCGAAACATCACCAACCATCTGGCCATTGTTCGCCGCCCGACCGAAAACTACGGGGTCATGCGGTACGACAATCGATGGCTCGGCGCCCACGGCCTCCTCGAACTCCTTGACGGGAACCTCCGTCTTCTTCGAGATGCCGGTGTGGTTCAGAACTACCTTAACCTGACTCTCCTCGCCGCGTTCCTTGTTGAGCGCCTCAACGATACTCTTGAGATCGCGCAGCGTGGCGAGTTCCTGATTGCCAATGATAACGGCTTCGTCTGCCGCAACCAAGGTCTGCCGGACCCATTCAGACCACATGTGCGGGAGGTCGACGACGACGACACCGGATTGCTCGCGGACAAAGTTCAACACATCTTCCAGAGCTTCGACGTCAATGTCGGCATCACTGGTCAGACTGGCCCGATTGCCCAGTATTCCGATCTTTTCGCTGTGACGCAAAAGCAGACGGTCGAACAGCTGCGGATCCAGCCGGTCCGGGGCGTCCAGCATGTCCTCGACACCCTGGGCAACCTCCAGATTGTAGGCAAAGGCAGCCGTGCCGAAACACAGATCCAGATCGACCACGGTGACGTCTTCACCCAGTTCCTGGCCCATGGCCCATGCCACGTTGTGCGCCACGGCGCTGGAGCCAACGCCCCCTTCTGCGCCGAAGAACGCGATCATCTTGGCAAGTTTTGGCGCGTCGGGGTCCTCAAAGATGTGTTCAGCGGCCTCGATCAGCGATCCGATCTGCAGCGGCTTGAGAAGGTAATCGGAGATGCCGCGTGAGATCAGCGAGCGATACTGGATGATATCGTTGTCGGCCCCGATCAGGAGGACGTGGGTGTCCGCATCGCAGTTCTCGGCCAGCGAATCCAGGCCGGACAGCAGCTCATCACCCGATAGCTGTGTTTCGACAACGATCAGGTCGGGCGTCGTGGTCTGGCCGTAATGGGTCGTCGCCTGCGGTACATCACCATCGATCAGGTCGACACGACAGCGGTGCATCCGCCGGTCGTCCGCCGCTTTTTCGATGATACCGCGCGTCTCGTCAGACGTCACGAATGCGTTGATGGATATCCGAAGAATGGCCTGGTCTCCCCGATTAACTGCAAGCCCGCATCATTCGCCGACGTCGGAGATTGCGAGACCGGAATCGTTGTATTCTGCTCCCGTGACCTCACCGGCGCGATAGAGATCGATCACATCGACGGAGCGCTGGCCGTCGCGGCTTGCAAACTCACCGGGTTCGATCAGATCGGACGGGTCCGCCACCATAATGCCGAGATTGTGTTGCGAGGCGCAGCCGAAGTTGAAGGAGTTGGCGTTGTTGTAGCTGGCATAGGATTCTTCGTTCCAGTAGCCGCATTCCGGAACAATCGCGGTGTAGCTCACGAAACTGACCTCAACCTCGCCTGCGGCCAGTGTCGGGTCAACGCCCACGATCACCTCGCTCTTGGCCAGGCCATGATCGACCGCGCTGGAGCGAATCTCCTCTGCCAGTGTCTCTTGAGTCAGTCCGCTGCCGCCGACCAGAACGGTCAGGGGCGCCTGACCGCGATTGACGTAATCGGCCACCATGCGGGACAGCGCATCGCGTTCGGCCGTCGAAAGCTGACCGCCGGCAGTGCCCTGAAAGGCAGCGGCCACAACCGTGGTTTCGACACCAAGGGGATATCTGGCCCGGTAGTCATAGTCTTCGATCTCAAGATCGGACTCAGTATAGGCGCACGCCGAAAGCAGCGCGGCCAGGAACAGGGCGATGAACGTGTTGTGATGGCGGATCATGGTCTCATCTACTCCACGATGAATCCGACATTCGCCGGTAGCTCTCCGGGAGCCGGAAGCTCCTCGCGGTCGGAGTAGACACCGGAGAGCCGTCCCACGAAGAATAGCTCGATGTCGGATGCCGGTGCGAAACCGTCCGTCGGGAAGGCTACGTCCGACGGCGCCACCGGACGCACGATGTAAGGGGTCACCATCACAACAAGTTCGGTTTCCTGGCGCTCGAAGCTTGAGCTGCGGAACAAGGCGCCGAGCACCGGCAGATCCTTGAGCCCGGGGAAACCCTGAACCGTGGTGTTGATATCGTTCTGAAGCAGTCCGGCAATGACCAGAGAGCCGCCGGATTGAATGTCGACCGATGTCGAGGCGCGCCTCACGGTCAGACTCGGAATGTTGAAGCCCTGAACCACGATCGCATCCTGCTGAGACGTGGCGCTCACTTCGGTGTCGACGTGAAGACTGATGCGCTCGTCTGAAAGGACGACCGGAGTGAACTCCAGGATCACACCGAACTCCCGGAAATCGATGGTGACCTGCTGGTTCTGGCCGGGCACCGGCACCGGGAACTCGCCACCGACCAGCACGCTGGCGACCTCGCCCGAAATCGCCGTCACGGTCGGCTCTGCGAGCGTGCGGATCAGGTTGTGTTGCTCAAGCGCATTGGTCGCGGTGTTCAGGCGGCCGCCCGTGCCGTCGAGCTGGAAGTTGCCGAAACTGTTCGCGGTGGCGCCGGTTCCGGTCAGCAGGCCGAAGGTGGTGTTAAAGGGTGTCAAGCCCGGGAACCAGTTGAAGTCGATCCCGAATTCCTTGACGGCCTGCCGGTTCATTTCCGCGAAGCGCACCTTCAGCAGAACCTGCTGGTTGTTGCGAACCGAGATCAGGTTGACGATGTTTTCGGCTGGTACGAACCGTTCCGCGATGATCAGGGCATTCGCCGAAACCTGAGGGGTCGACACCGTGCCTGTCAGGGCAACGTTCTCGTTGATCGAGATGACGTCAATGTCCTCGTCGGGCATGAGAATGTCGATCATGTCGTCCAACGCCGAAAGATCGACTTCGACGCGAATGTCCAGCCGGGCGACCTGTTCGCCTCCGGCGTTCAGGAACAACACGTTGGTCGAGCCGACCTCATTGCCCAGCAGATAGACGATTCGGGGTGTCTTCAGAATAACATCGGCGACCGAACTGTTCGTCGCCAGAACGTCCCGTGCGTCCACGGGGAGATGAACCACACGTGCCTTGTTGAGCGGCAGCACGACAGGAATCTGGTCGCTTGTCGGTGTGTCGATGTAGATCGCATCCGTCGACGGGATCCCGACCTGATCGACCTGGGCCATCGACGGCGTTGCCCCGAGCGTGATTGCAAGGAGCGCGGCGATGGCCAGCCAGACCGTGAGTTTTCGGATACCTGTCATGACAATGTCCTGCGCCGCCTATTGCGACTCAAAGGTAAGGTCTTGAGGCAATGTGGAACGGTAGACACGCAGTTCGCCTTCCGACCGGCCCGAGGCGCTGTCGCCGCCCGAACCGGAGCTTCCTGAAGAACCCCCGTTGGCGCTGCCGCCCAGATCGCTCAGATAATCCTGCAGGTCCAGGAGCTCGGCGGCATCGGGGTCAGTGCTCAGGGTCGTGTCGTCGAATTCCGGTTCTTCCGGTTCGGCCGCGTAGAGGTCCTGCAGGCTGTCCGGCGGCTCCGGAATAGCCAGGCCGTAGAGCAGTTCGGTCAAGCCACGACTGGCGTCGAAGTCCATCGTGTAGCCCGTCGTGCGGGTGTCGTCGCCCGGATCATCGCCCCTCAGCACCAGGCTCAGACTCCCGTCGGTGATGGCGACCGACAGCATTTCGGCTTCGTGCGGTCTCACCTCAAGGGTCGCGGTCGCCTGACCCGACGACATTTCAGGCAGGTTGTCCTCGCCTTCGAATTCGCGGTCGAGATGCAGAACGCGGATGTTCTCAAGCAGGGTCTCGCTGAAGCGACGCGGATCCTTGATCGGCTCGTCCGCTTCGTCCTCGACCTCGAGCTGATAGAGGACATCGACCCGGTCACCTGGCGAGATGAACGCCGAGACGGCGCTGGATTCATCAAGAAAGATCGTGATCGCCCGCATGCCGGGGTCGAGGATCGTCGTGATGTAGCCGTCCTGTCCGGGCAGGATCATGCGCTCCACAACAAACGGCTCACCGGCCGCCACCGCGGTTTCGGTCAGGGCGCTGCGCAGGCTGTTCACATCCATCGTTCCTTCGCGCAGCCAGTCCGACTCGATTTCCGTTGCCGGGAAGTCAAGCCACACCCAGTCGCGGTCGGTCAGAACCGTGTGCTCTGGAAGGTCACGGCGCGCAACCAGCACCCGTGCCGTTTCCGGCACCCGGCGCGCCAGGAACTGGGAGACCACATAATCAGGGCTGTAGCGGATCGGAACTTCGGAGAGCTCTCCTTCGATCGAGCTGCGCAGCACCAGCCGCAGACGTCCCATCTGGTCTGCGACCGAGACCACCTGAGCCTGGTTCGGCGTGACCTCAAGGGTCACGGTCTCGGCCACTTCGGTCAGGGTCTCGTCGCCGCCACCGCCTTCGATCGCGACCTCCTGGCCGACCGCCAGGATGCGGATATCCTGAAGGATGGTCTCGCTGACCACGAGGTTGGTCGTTTCACCGGTGACCTCATCCTCGTCGGGCACGTCGAAGATGACGATCAGGTCGACGCGGTCGCCGGGCAGCACGAAGCCGCCGCCGCCTGTTTCGGGATCGACGCCCACCGTGATCGCCCGCATGCCGGGCGAGAGTACGCCGGACAGGAAACCGGAATCGCCGCGCTTGAAAATCTTGTTGGACATGATCGGTTCGCCGCCGATCATCTCGACGCGAACTGCGGCGCCTGCAATGTCGGAGATGATCTCTGTATCGCCGTCTTCGCCCCCGGCCTGACGAAAGATATAATCGGGCAGCACGGAATCTTCGGGCCAGAGCGTCCATGTGAAGTCTTCGCGCTGCAGGATCTTACCGATCGGAAGATCCGTTGTCGTGACCAGGACCTCGACCTTCGGCTCTTCAACCACTTCGACCGGCGCCTGGGCAGCCTCTTCCGTCGACGCCAGGAACTGGCTGACGAGGAACGCCGTCGCTCCGGCAACCGCCAGAGCCACCACGATCAGGATGATGGTCACGACACGCATGGTATTGTCCGGATCGACCCCAAATCCTTGCCAAAGATAGAATTATCGCAATCTCTCAAGCAGTTACTATGATCCTATTAAGAGAATACGTCAACCAAGTGTACTAAGCCTTTCTAATTCTATGCGACGTTTGTCACACAGTAGCCACCCAACTGTGCTTTTCTTGTTGTAGTCCCATATCTTGGGGTCGAATCATGATGACTTTGAGAACAACGCTATATCTGGTGGCATCAGAGTCCGAAGACTGAGCGAAAGATGTCCAAATTTGGCATCGTCATTAAGCTGCCGATCGCGATGGCGACGCCGTAGGGTACGTCCCTTGTTTGACCCAGAAGACGGGAAAATCGTGATGATCTGTCGATCCGATCGCGCAACAGCCGGCGGACCGCCAGCAACACCAGTGCCAGAACGCCGCCGGCCAGAGCCATGAAGATCAGCAGGCCTGGCAATCCCGCAAAACCGGTCCAGCAGGCGGCCGCGGCGACGAGCTTCACATCGCCGCCTCCCAGCCAGTTCAGCGCAAACAGAATGATCCCGATGACCAGCACAAGAGCCCCCGCGCCCAGGTGCCAGGCGATTATCTCCAGGCCGCTTCCGGCCGCGATTGCGGTCGGCAGGTAGAGACAGGCCAGCGCGATGTTGAGCGTGTTGGGAATGCGGAAGCTGGCCACGTCTCCGAACGCCGCCATGACCAGCAGGCAGGGGAAACTCATGAACAGCACGATGGCGATGGCTTGGTCCCACGGCATGGTTCAGCTTACCTCGGCGTTTTCTGAAACAGTGTCCACAAAGAAAACGAGGGTGCGTGGAAACCACGCACCCTCGCGATCTTGAAGCCGGCCGAAGCCGGTTTCATGTGGCGAGCGATTAGTCGCCCGTGGCTTCCCCAAGCGCGTCCGAGGTGGTCTCGAACAGCGAGTTGATGTCGTCGCCCAGGATCAGCAGGGTCGCGATGATGGCCACCGCGATGGCGCCTGCGATCAGGCCGTATTCAATGGCGGTCACGCCGTCTTCGCTCTTGCGGAACTTGGCGAGCTTGGCCGCGAGATAGTTGGTCATACCTTTCATGATCATTCCCTCCTTAAGAGTTCGAAAATCAAAAAACCAGACGGTTGGGCCTTGCCCCACCTGACCGCTGTGCCGATAGGACGCCCCCGGTCGAAGTGGAATATGGGATTCAATCCTTAACAAATGGTTACGATGCAGAAGATTCGTTCACACACACTCTCGAAGACCGCCGACACAGGTCAAAGGACGAAAATCTGCGGCTTTCGAGAGTCCAGCTGCTCCAGAGGTTCCAAGCCGGCATGACCAGAATTCTTTCCACGCGAACCGACCTAACCCTCGATCTTGTTTGCGAAGTTGCCTGGAAGGGTGAACCGATAGCGCTGTCGCCTGAGGCAATGGCGGCCATGGCATCGGGCCGTGATCGTCTCGTCCGTATTCTCGAGCATGATCCTGATATCACGATCTACGGGGTCACCACCGGTGCCGGTCAGATGGCCAGGACCAAGCTCAATCCCGAAGAGCGTAAGGGTTGGGCAAAGATGACGCCGGTTGGTGCTGCGGCGTCCTGGGGCCATCTGCTGCCGGATCGGGTTGTCCGCGCAATCGTATTGGCCCGCCTGACCAACTTCATCGAAGGTCAAGCGGCGGTCTCGCCTGAGATCGCTGCCGGTGTCGCGGCCATGCTCGATGATGCCGAGCAGCCGCAGGTTCCCGCCATGGGGCAGGGCGGGGCGGGCGAAATTCTCTCGCTCAGTCACCTCTTCACCGATCTAGTCGAGCGGATCAAACCCGAGGAAAAGGACGTTATGTGTCTGGTCAACGGATCACCCTCTGCCACGGCGCTGGTCTGTGATGCGGCGTTGGCGTCCCGTAACAGACTCGACCTCGCGGCACGTGTCTTGGCGCTCTCCTTCGAAGGTTTCAATGCGCCGTTAGGTCATGTCGATGCGGCGCTGGAGGACTATTGGAACAACCCCCATGACCGTTGGGCGCTCTCCACCCTGCGCACTTTTATCGATGGTGGTCACGATGGCGAGCGCCGGCCCTACCAGGCGCCAGTCAGCTATCGCATTGCTCCGCGCATGCTGGGTCAGGCACGCCGCGCCGCATCGATGGCATCGGAGGTGGCGGAGGAATCCCTTCAAGCTGTTACCGACAATCCGGTCTGGATCGATGCGGTCGATGACGACCATCCCCACGGTCGGTTCGTCTCGACAGGTGGCTACCACAATCCTCACGCTGTGCTGGCAATGGACTCGCTCTCGGCGGCCTATGCCAATCTCTGTGTCATTGCAGAGCGTCACGGCGCCAAGCTGCTCGACGGCAAGGTCTCTCTTCTGCCCGACCAACTCATCGATCCCGAGGCCGAAGACGGATTCCGTCGCGGCTACATGGGCTGCATCCCCATGGCCCAGACCGGTTATGAGGAGGAGGCGCGGCTCCAGGCCCAGGCCACACTTCTGCCCGGCAGCGAGTCCGGTGGCTTCGGTCAGAACGACGTTGCCAGTCCCGTCTTTTTGGCCTGGTCCAAACAGGAGCGGGCGGGCCATTGTCTTGACATGGCGTTAGCCAGTCTGGCGCCGATCGCGTTGCGTGCTCTGGATGTGACGAAGCGGCCCGTGCCTACGCCGCTCGAAAGTCTCGCAGCAATGATCAGGGAGGTTCTGCCCGATCTCGCGGGACGCCAGCCTTTTGGACCGGCCATCGGTGATCTGGCCGAACGGCTCCGGGCCGAGATCTATCCGTCGTGACGAGCGTTCGTCAGGCGCCCTTCTTCATGGCCCGCTGGATCGTCGCGGCGAGATAAAGGAGCACCGCCGCCCATACCAGCCATGGCGCCCAGGCCAGCATCACCGCCCCGAGCCAGCCGAGCACAATCAGCGCGAGGCCGCCTACGGCGAGCGCCAGGGCGCCTTTCTGGAGCACGGCTGCCCCGATCGCCTCGCGCCGCTTGCGCAGAACGCTGACGAGCAGGATTGAAAGAAGGACGGCCACGATGGCGGCGATGATGGCGTGCATGATGATCCTCGGGATTGGATCAGGGCCTGCCTCCTACCATGGCGGGGCCGACGAGGGGAATCCCCGCCGGGTATGCCGGCCATGCCGGAAAGGGACCGGATGCGACAATGCACACCCGGCCCTCCGGCGATGGTTGGATCAGAGATCGGAGGCAGCCGTCTTCTGGCGCCCATTGATCCCGAGACGGGTGTCGTGGGCGTCGCGGTTCGCGGTACGGGCCTCGATCTCGAGCATCTGGAACGCCACCCCGACAGCGGCGAGGCCATCGCGGGATTCACCATGCCTGACTGGGAGGAGCTTGTGTCGTTGGCCAGACGGGCCGTCCATGCCTTTCCGGGCATGCAGATGCAGACCTGGGACATTGCCTTGACCGACAACGGCCCCTGCCTGATCGATGTCAACGGTGTCGGCGACTTCACCCTCCCTCAGTTCGCGGAAGGGCGTGGCCTGCTGGACGAGGCCTGCCTCGCGTCTCTGGATCGTTGCCGCTGCCGCGCTGTCTCTGCGGCACCTTTAGGTTCAGGGCGCTCCGTTGCTGCGCTTGTGTTCGAGGCGCAGCCGCTTTCGTTTTGCCGTTCGCCGAGAATGCGGCGTAGCCATCCTTCTAAACGGTCCCGTCGATCGCGGATGAACGGCACATCTTCAGACAGGACGAGCAGGCCCAGCGGCAGCATCCAGAGCCCCACGAAAGGCAGAATCGAAAGTATCCCGCCGAGGCAGAGCAAAAGACCCAGGGGGATTCGCAGCCACGGCGACTGGCGCGCGTTCCAGCCTTCAAAGCTGTCCAGCGCGTCGAGAACCCTCACGGGGTCAAAGAGGCGACGACGGTGTTCCATCAGAAGGCACAACGTCGTGTGCCGTCGCGCGCAATTCAACAGAACGTGACACAAGAGCCCTGCTGCTTTGTCCCAGCGCTTCCTGTATGGGAAACATCGTCTCCATTGTTCTGGAACGATCCATGTTTCTTGCCGACCTCCTGACCATTGAACTCGTCGCGGCTGCTGCCGCCGGGTTTGTGGCGGCTGTGATCAGCGGGTTCGCCGGTTTCGGCCTCAACCTCGTAATGACACCGATCCTTGTGGTGCTGTTCTCGCCGGTCGAGGCCATCCCCGTGGTCACGATCATGGGCCTTGTGAACTCTGTTCGCATGCTTGGCGGCACCTGGCGTCTGATCGACCGCAAGGAGGTTCTGACCTTGGGCGGTGTCTGCATCATCACCGTGCCGCTTGGTGCCTGGGTTCTGGTCAGCGTTGACGGCGACATCATGAAACGGGCGATCGCCGCCTTTGTTGTGATCTTCACGCTGATCATGCTCACGGGCTGGCAGTATCGCGGGCCGCGCAACATGGGAACCCATGTCGGCGTCGGGATGATCGGCGGTTTTCTGAACTCCAGCGTCGGGATCGGTGGACCGCCGGTCGTGCTCTACCAGCTCGCCCGCGGCGGTGACCCGGCCATCGGACGGGCCAACCTCGTCGGCTTCTTCACGATCCTCTCGGCGGTCACGCTCATCACCTTTGCCGTCGACGGTGCACTCGACAGCAGGGCTCTTTATCGGTCGGCGTTGATCATGCCGTTCGTGCTGCTCGGCACGTGGCTTGGCATGAGCTGCTTCAATCCCTCAAGCGCGCACCTCTACCGGCGTATCGCGTTGGGATTCCTGCTCTGTGTCTCCGTGATGATCGTGGTGATCTGATCCAACGAAAAAGGCTGGCGTAATCTGACACGTTCAGATTGTTCCTAGAGCCCGTCGGCGAAGCTCCGGCCCAGGCCCTTGGCCTCGGCGATCATCTCCACGGCTCGTTCGCCCCCATCCGTGGAACCGTGCAGAAACTCCAGGCGACCGTCCGAGATACCGCAAAAGTCGAAAATTCCGGTCACGATCTCGGTTTCCATCGCCTCGTCGTAACCACGCTTGGCATACTGCGCCGCGTCCGATGCCGACATCCCGATCGCGAGCGCCCGCTTGTGGTTCAACGTGTTGGCGCCATAGGCCACATCCTTGTTCCAGACACGGTCGATCCAGCCCTTCATGATCGCCGGGAACGACCACCACCAGATCGGGAAAACCAGGATCACGCCGTCGTTGCGCTGCAGTCGCGCGATTTCGGCCTGGGTGCTCTCCGCATAGGTTTTGTCCTCGCGTGTCCAGTCCGGCTCGTCAGGCGGATAGATCAGCGGATCGAACTCCTCGCCGTAGAGATCGGCGATCTCGGCTTCGTGGCCTGCCTCAGCCAGACCGGCGGCCACGGCATCGGTGATTTGCCCGGTCAGCGAATCCCGGCGCGGATGCGCCATCACGACAAGTACCTTCATGATCGTCTCCCTCGTTCCGGCGCAACCCTACTCCGCTGCATCGCGCAGGGACAAGCCGCGCAGCGTGCGGTCGATCCAGAGGCGGGTCAGCTTTTCGTGCACGCCGTTCTGGGCCAGCCGGTCGCCCAGTCCGTCGAAGTCGACGCTGTCGAGCCGCTGGTCCTGATTGAAGCAGGAGAACACCGGCGGGCGCCGCTCCCCTGTTTCCGGGTCGACCTGCGGCTGCAGGCACTGGGCACAGATTTCCTTCATCATGCACTGCATCGGGCTGTTGATACTGCCGATGGCGATGTGGCTGGTCTTGAGCCAGGGTGCCAGGGTGCCGAAGCGGGCTGCCTTCACCGCGGCCATCATCTTGTCGGATCCGATCACCACGATGCGGTCGACATCTTCCAGATCGATGGTCTTTTCGCCCAGCCGGCCCTCCTGATAGGCCACGATGGCCTCGACGATGTTGCCCACGATGGTGTGGTCCTGCGGACGACCGGGCTCGAAGCCCGGCGCTTCATCGCAGGCCCAGATGATCGTGTCGGCCGCCGCCTCGATCTCCGGGACCTTGTAGCGGTCCTGCATGGCCTTGTAACCCGCTGCATAAAGCACGCGGGACCCGGCCTCGCGCATCGCCCTGCCGATCGAAAACAGCACGGCGTTGCCCAGGCCGCCGCCGATCAGCAGTACGGTCTCACCGGGTTCGGTCTCGGTCGGCGTGCCGGTCGGGCCCATCAGAATCACCGGCTCGCCAGGCTCGAGCTGGGCCATCAGGTCTGATGATCCGCCCATCTCCAGCCCGATCACGCTCAGCTGGCGCCCTTTGACCGGGATCGACGCGCCGGTCATCGCCAGCGGTTCCATCGCCAGCAGCGTGCCGTCCGTACCCTTGGGCGCCCGACTCTCGAAATTCTGCAGGCGATAAAACTGTCCGGGATGGAACATCGAGGCGGCTTCGGGTGCCTCGACTACGACCTCAACGATGGTCGGCGTCAGACGCTCGACGGCAACCACACGCGCCACCAGCCTGTCGTTCAGCATGGCCAGGAATGCCGCATTGTCGCGCTTGCCGGTCTCGCCCAGACGTGCCACCACATCACTGATCACGGGATAGGCGCGTTTCGCGCCGCCCATGGCCTTGACCACATTGCCGGCGAAGCTGGGGTGAAGGTCGCCATGGAAGCTCACCGCGCGGCCATCGTCGGCAAGATGCATCAGCACATGGGTGTCGGCGGGCTTCGCCGACCTCTCCGGCTCGACCGGGTTGCCGTCGAGATCAAAGGCCTGAAAGAACTTGCCATCCAGGCCCAGGTGTTCTGTGTCCTCGCGCGCCAGCACGGTGTTCGGCTGTGTGCCCGCGGCCACCAGCACGGCACGGGCCGGAAGCACAAGGGTGTTGCCCTCGCTGTCGGTCATATGAATCGCCTCGGCATGGCCGTGGCTGTCGACATCGATCCGGGCAGGCGAGAGGCCGGGGGCAATGTGGATGCCTTCCTCCATCGCCAGCGCGACCTCTTCGTGGTTCAGGCGATAGCTCGGTGCTTCTTCAAGGCCGCGGCGATAGGCCATGGTGACGCCGCCCCAGCTCTTCATCAGACCCAGGACATCGGACTCACGGCCCTCGTCCTGTGCGGCGGTCCGCTCGACGCGAATCGCTCGGCCATGGTTCAGGAAGGTGTCGCCAACCTCTTGTTCCTCTGCGCTCCAGCCGGCGCGAACAGCGTTCTCGCCCTGCTCCGCAGCGAGCGCTTCGAAGCGGCTCAGGAACTTTTCGACCTGTACAGGGTAGTAGGCCAGGGCCTCGGTCGCGGTGTCGATGGCGGTCAGGCCGCCGCCGATTACCACGGCGGGCAGTCGAAGCTGAAGGTTGGCGATCGAGGCTTCGCGGGCCGCGCCGGTCAGCTGCAGCGCCATCAGGAAGTCCGAGGCCATGCGCACACCGCGCGCCAGAGCGTTGGGCATGTCAATATAGGTCGGCCGTCCGGCCCCGGCGCAATAGGCGATGTGGTCAAAGCCGTGGGTGAAGGCGCCTTCGATCGTGAGCGTACCGCCAAAGCGTACACCGCCGATCATGCGGAAGCTGTTGCGCCGCTCGAGCTGCAGGCGGATCAGCTTCAGGAAGTTCTTGTTCCAGCGCACCGTGATGCCGTACTCGGCGACGCCGCCGAACCCGGCCATCACCCGGTCGTCGAGCGCTTCATAGATCTCCTCGACATCCCGGATCGGTCGCATCGCGTGACGGTCGCCGAACAGATCGACACCGGAAATCTCCGGATCGAGCGGCTCGATCTTGAGCCCGTCGACGGCGACCACCGTGTGGCCGTCGTTCATCAGATGGTGCGACAGGTTGAAGCCCGCCGGACCCAGACCCACCACCAGAATCCGCCGGCCGGTCGCCGGTTTCGGCAGGGGCCGGTTGAGATCGAGCGGGTTCCAGCGGCTCAGCAGACTGTAGATCTCGAAACCCCAGGGCAGGGCCAGCACATCCTTCAGGGTGCGTGTCTCGATTTGCGGGATGTCGACCGGCTCTTGGCGCTGGTAGATGCAGGCCTTCATGCAGTCGTTGCAGATGCGGTGGCCGGTCGCCGCACAAAGCGGGTTGTCGACCTGGGCCACAGCCAGGGCGGCCAGTCCGTGGCCCTGCGCCTTCAGGAGGTTCATCTCGCTGATCTTCTCGTCCAGCGGGCAACCGGCCAAGGTCACGCCGTGGGGCGAGGCCTTGTAGGCGCTGCCGTCCTTCTCCTTCAGTCCTTTGGAGCAGCTGTCCTTGCACTGATTGTGGCAGAAGATGCAGTAGTTCGCCTGATCGAGCGCGGCTTCGAGCTCCATGCCCTGGTCGGTCAGACCGAACCCCTCGCGCCGCCGCAGATGGTGCTCGTGGGTGCGCAGCATCGTCACACCTTCGATCTCGATGGTGTCGACCGCGACCAGGTTGGCGGGATCGACCTTGGCCGGCAAATGGAACAGCGGGCTCTTGCGGTAACGCTCCTGCCCGTCTTCGGACAGGGTCGCCCAGGCCGCGAAGCGGGCTGCATTGCCGAGCTGTTCGGCATGGGCCTCCTCGTCATCGAGCCAGCCCATCACGGCCTTGGCGAAGCTCAGCTCGTCCAGTGTCGTTCCGATGCCGGCTTCGACGGCACGACGCAGTGCAGCACCGTCGGCGGCGGCTAGCTCGTCGGGCTTGAAGGCCTTGGCCGCGCGGCGGCGGACAAACTGGAGCTTGCAGGTATAGATCGGGTTCAGCCGGTCACGCTCGGCCCGGCGGGCGCCGAGGTCTTCCTCGATACCAAACAGTTCACCCAGAAAGCTCTCCAGCGCCGGTCCCAGATCGACCAGAAGCTCGGAGTGCTCTTTCTCGTCGATCGTCGCGGAATCGGCGCGTCCGGCCATCAGCCGGTTGTGGAGCGCGAGGTCGTTATGCTCCAGAGCCTCGACAAACGCCCGGTCCAGCCGGACCAGACCGTCGCGGTCGTAGAGGTCGTTGAAAGAGAGGCCATGGGCCAGGGAAAGCTCTGTCATGAAAATCCGGGAACTTGCACAAGTAGGGCGCGCGATCGACGCCGGGAGTGTTTAGAACGTCATGGTGCTGCAGGGAACCATGTGTGGCCGGTGGTCCGCGGAAACAAGTTCAGTCAGGCACGGCCGCGGAGGCGGCTGATGGCTCGGCCGGGGGTGTCTCGAACGCATGGATGCGGCACTCTGCCTTGGTCAGTCCGGCCCAGCGCCCGTCCCGCTCATACTCCCCCGGGCTGACCGGCCGCGTGCACGGCTGACAGCCGATCGAGAGGTAACCCTGTTCCAACAGCGGATGCTTTGGCAGTCCGCGTTGCGCGATGAAGCGGAAGACATCCTGTTTCGTCCAACGGGCCAACGGATTGATCTTGACCCAGCCGTCCGACGCTTTGATCGGTTGCAGCGCCTCCCGGCTGTCGCCTTGGTGACGCTTGCGGCCCGTGACCCACGCACCATAAGGCGTCACCGCCTGAACCAGGGGCACAACCTTGCGCAGGTAACAGCAGGCATCGGCATGGCGATTCCACAGATCGCCCGAGGTATCGACCCCGGCAACATCCAGGATATCCGGCTTCGCGATTCACATGCGGGTGAGGCCCAGATGCGCAACAACCTCATCGCGGTACGCCACGGTCTTCGGATAAAACTTCCCGGTGTCGAGAAAGATCACGGGAACGGTTGGGTCGATGTCGGCCGCCAGGGCAAGCAGGGCGACAGCTTCGGCGCCGAAGGATGACGCAATTGCCAGATCACCCGGAAACGCCTCCCGGATCATCACCTCGAGAAGGTCGACACCATCGAGATGGCTGTAGGCACAGCCCAGCTCCACCGCCCGGGCCCGGCGGTGCGCCGCCGTTGCCAGTCGTTCACGTCAGCCATCGCCATTGCTCCACGAACTGATAGAGGCGACGTCTCACCGAACCCATGTCCGCACCCTGGGCGCGCTAACCTGCCCGGACTTCGGCCACCTCGTCGATCCTGCCTTCCCATTCCGGCCCAAGCATCCGTTCTAGATGGCGGCGCAGCAGCCCGGCCAGCCCCGGCGCACAGCCATTGGTTGAGATCGTCAGGGTCAGGTCGCCCCGGCGCAGAACCGCCGGCAGGTGAACATCACAAAAGGGCGGACGGTCCTCGATGTTCACAAGCATGCGCAGGGCCCGGCAACGTTCGGCCAGAGCAACCTCTTCCTCGGGCTCCAGACTGGCCGAGACGACAAGATGCACGGCGGCCAGCTCTGCGTCGCCCGGCCGATGGTTCACGAGATTGTCGCCGGCCGCGTCCTCAAGTGATGGATCGGGCTCGTCAGTGAAAACGGTCAGGTTTTCAGCGCCGGCATCACGCAGGGTTTTGATCTTGCGAATGGCGGCGCTGCCACGACCGACCACGGCAAAGCTCAGGCGCGCCGTATCGAGTTGAATCGGAAGCATGTCAGGACCTCCCGCTCATGGTGCAGCGCAGGTCCGCACGTGGTGTCATCCATGGCAATCGTTGCCCGTCATAAGACAAGTTTTGGGAGGTCCGGCGAATGTGGGCCTTGGGCATCATGGTGCTCCGTTTCATTCGGAGCGCCGGTCCGGCTCTGCCTGCGGGATGTTCGGCCTGATCGCAGGACACAAAAAAGCCGCCCGATCATTGTGATTGGCAGCCCGCCCACCGCTTTAGCCGTATTTTTAGAGCGCCCGCAAGCTGAGGATCAAATCGGCACTTTCTGAAAAGCAAGCTGGTGCATCCGTCCGATTCAGGCAAGCTAGTATAGGTAGGGAACGATTAGTTCTGCTCATCAGGGCGCGCTTGGGTCTGTTGCGTGCTCCCCGGATTGTTCATTAAGGTCCGGCACGAAGGTCGGGAGGGTGCCATGGCATCGATCGAACAACAGCCGCTCAACGAACCGGTCCGCGGCCGTCCCCGGGTGCTGTATCCTGGGTTCCGCATGCTGCCGCCGGGCGTCGAACGCTACCGGGTCGCCGGTGGCGGCTCCGTCGTGGTCAAGGTGTTCGCCGGCGACACGATCCGGATCGTCAACAGCGAAGGCGGCCAGGTCTGTGAAGTCGTGGCGATGACCGTCGATGGCACGGCCGAACCCGGCATCCTGGGCCAGACCAGCGACGGACCGGCTGAAGGTCTGCGGGTCACCCTGGCGCAGGGCGGTGACAATGCCGAAGCCCTGATGTCGGCGCTGAAAGCCAAGGACCTGCCGGCGCAGTTTGAGCGTTCAGTCAGCCGTTTCAATCCCGCCACGCCCGCCCTCGAGGAAACCCGCTTCACCGTTGAGCAGGACGGCGTCGTGGTGGTAGCTGCACCTGGCCCCGACATGGAGGTCTCCGAGCAGAACACGACCACGCCGCTCGAACTTTTCATCACCCGCATCGACCCCGAGGTCGCAGCGGAAAACTCGATCCCCGAACCGCTGGCCGAACCACGCCACGAGTTCCGGATCACACCCGGAACGGCCCATGCCTATGAAGTCTACGACGGTGAATTCATCCAGGTCATGGATGTGTCGGGTCGCGAGTGTTCGGACTTTCAGGCCATCGGTCTCAAGGGACTTGATCAAGGCATCGAGCGCGATCTCGATCCCACCGCAACCCGCACGCTGACCGGCACGCTCTACACCCAGCCCGGCCTAGTCTCGAAGCTGTTCGACAACGAACTCCAGCCCTCGATCGAGTTCGTCCAGGACACGGTAGGCCGCCACGACACGTTCAACTACGCCTGCACCTCACGCTACTACGACGAGGTCGGCTATCCCGGTCATCCTAACTGCACGGACAACTTCAACGCCGAGCTGGCCGCCTGGGGCGTGAAGCCGCGGGCCGGTTGGCGGGCGATGAACTACTTCTACAACACGCAGACCGACGACCATAACCAGATCTATCTGGAAGAGCCGTGGTCGCGTCCGGGTGACTATGTTCTCAGCCGCGCGATGCAGGACATGGTGTGCATCAACTCCGCTTGTGCAGACGCGCTCGATCCGGCCAACGGTTGGAACCCGACCGACATTTTGGTCCGCGTCTATCCCGCCGACAATGTCTTTAAGAAATCGATTGCGTTCAGAGCCATGCCCGATTCCGATCCCCTGCCCACCAAGGAAACCGGGTTTTACCCCCGGACCTCCGAACTGACCCGCAACTTCACCGAATACAACGGCTACTGGTTGCCCGCGAACTTCACCAGGCACGGCGCGATCGACGAATACTGGGCCTGCCGTGAGGGCGTGATCGCGATGGACCTCTCGGCGCTGCGCAAGGTCGAGATTACGGGACCAGATTCGACTGATCTGATGCAGCGCGCCCTGACCCGGAACGTCCGTCGCCTGACTGATCTCGAGGTCGTCTACTCCGCCATGTGCTACGAGCACGGCGGCATGATCGACGATGGCACCCTGTTCCGTCTCAGCGAGACCGGTTATCGCTGGATCGGCGGCTCCGACTACGGTGGCGAGTGGCTGCGCGAGAAGGCCCGGGAATGGGGCATGTACTGCAACGTGCGCAACTCGACCGATCAGCTCCACAACATCTCGGTCCAGGGGCCGAAGAGCCGCGACGTGCTCAAGAAGTTTGTCTGGACCGCACCGGCACGCCCGGCCGTCGACGAGATCGGCTGGTTCCGCTCGACCATCGGCCGCATCGGGGATCACAACGGCATCCCGCTCGTGGTCTCCCGCACCGGTTACACCGGCGAGCTGGGCTATGAGGTCTGGTGCCATCCGCGTCATGCCGCCGAGGTCTGGGATGCGGTGTTCGAAGCGGGTGAAGAGTATGGCATCACGCCACTCGGCCTCGACGCGCTCGACATGCTTCGGATCGAGTCCGGGCTGATCTTCGCCGGCCACGAGTTCGATGATCAGACCGATCCCTACGAAGCGGGAATCGGCTTTTCGGTTGCGCTGAAGTCGACCGATGAAGACTTCGTTGGCCGTGCCGCGCTCGAACGGCGCAAGGCCAATCCGCAGAAGAAGCTGGTGGGCCTGGAGCTTGAAGGTGGCGAACCCGCGGTCCACGGAGATTGCGTCCGCATCGGCCGTGCACAGGTCGGCATCGTCACCTCGGGCATGATCTCGCCGATCCTCAAGAAGAACATCGCGCTCTGCCGCATGGATGTGACCCATGCCGAGATCGGCACCGAGGTCGAGGTTGGCAAGGTCGACGGCCACATTAAACGCATCCCGGCCACCGTGGCGCCGTTCCCGTTCTACGATCCGAAGAAGGAACGTCCGCGCTCGTAGAGCAGATCGCCTTGGATATGCATCGCTTGCGATACTGACCCAAGGCGTGAAGCTGTTCTACCTCTATGAGAGAGATCGGATTCACGCGCAAAGGCTGGATCACACATGATCCAGCTCTTCCGCGATTCGATCTGGGTGGACGGTCCTAGACCCGGGTTATACGAGTTGGGGGCCTGCCGCAGCGTGGCGCGCAGGTTCCAGAGGGGCAGGGCAGAGAGGTCGCAGCCGGTGCGTGTCGCATAGCGGGCGGTGAACGCCTCCATGGCGTCCCAGCCGTATCCCCAGGACAGATCACTCCGCGCGATGGTGACGTCGATCAGGCGCGCGCCCGCCGCGCCGTCCTCCCAGTCCACCACGGCCACCAGCCGGCCGTCCTGCCACAACACGTTGCCGGGCCACAGATCGCCATGCAGCAAAACCGATCTCCGGTCGGCGAGGGCGGCCTTGACGCCTGCAGCAGATCATGGGCTGCGTGGAAGGCTTCAGGCAGCTCGTCGCGGCTGCTGGTGAGATAACCCGGCAGCCCGTGGTGGCGCGGTACGAAGTCCAAGTCGTCCGCATCAGTATCGATCCCATGAAGATCGGCCATCTGTTCGGCCGCCGAGACCGGGTCAGCCGGTGAGTAGTCGGTCGTGACGTCAAGGAAGGTGATCACCAGATAGGGCCGGGCCAGCAAGACACAGGACTGCTCGACATGGAGCGCCCGGGCCACCGTGAGGCCGCTGTCATGGAGCACATTGAGCAACCGGGCCTCATGTTCGGCCACCTCAGGATCAGCCGCCAGATTGGCCTCGCCGGTCTGGCGCAGGATCACGGTTTCTGTGCGCCCGTCACCGAGGCGCAGGTCCACGGCGGTCATCGTGATCGATTCACCCTTGTCCATCTCGCGGCAAGCCGTCACCGAGGCGTCGGGTGCCACGACGGCCATGATTTGGGTGATGCTGTCCAGAGACGGCAGACCCATGCCTTGCTCAGTCCCACCACAGCATGGGTGCCGGCGTCAGCAGTTCCGCGCCCGTGTCCGTCACCACGATGTTCTGTTCGAACCCTGCGCTGCCCACACCCTCGGCACCCAGAAAGGCTTCGATGCCAAAGGTCATGTTGGGTTCGAACGCCATATCGAACTCGGCGTAGCTCTCGCTCAGATCGAGCTTCTCCCAGAACAGGCCGAGACCGTGACCGAAGATCGGCCACTTCATCGCGGCAGCATCCTGACCGCCACCCGCCTCCTGGGTCATGCGACGACCCAGCGCCGTCATCTCGCTCACCATCACACCGGGTTTGATGCCGGCCACGATAGCGTCCACGATCCCCGCGCAGTCTTCGACAAGCTGCTTCTTCTCCGGTGACGGCGTTCCCACCACCGTGGTCCGTCCGGGGTCCATCCAGTAGCCCTGCCACATCGGCCCATAAACCCAGGCCCGCACCAGATCGCCCTCCTGGGGCGCGTCCTGGCTGTAGCCCGTCAGGTGGTTACGGCAGAACTGTTCGATGCTGTCGCCGTGGCTGACCGGGATGAAATGCACCGAGCCGCCCGAGCGCATCACCTCGGCGGCGGCCAGCGCTGCCGCATCGGCCTCCTTCTCGCCACGTCGCAGGGCGGTGATCAGTATCTCCAGGGCGCGCGCTGCGATCGCGCCGCCGATTTTCATGGCCTCGACCTCGCGATCGGTTTTGCGCATGCGCACCTCGTGGATCAGCATGTCGTCCATGGCGAGGTTGGGGCAGGCGTCGAACATCTGCTGGCCGTACTTCATGGGCAGAATGTCGCTCCCGGCAAGAACGACCGAGCGGTTGCCGAACGGCTTCAGCAGTTCGGCCGCTTTGCTCATCGTGTCGTAGGACCATTCCCAGTTCTTCGCCGCGATCGCGTCCTCGGGCGATGGCTCGTCGGCAATCAGCTTGGGTTCTTCACCGCGCACCAGCAGCGCCGCGCTGAAGGCGCTGGCCTTGCGTGTCTTGTTGTCGGGTTCCTGGCCCGATTCTGTGGAGACATAGTTCGTCAGGTAGAGCACGTCGCCGCAGCGGTCGCAGGTCCCGCCCGACGGGCTCCGGGTGATGGCGGCATCGTAACCCTTGGCTTCCATGGCGGCGTCCACGCGCGCCCAACGGTCCTCGTATTCCTCCATCGGAAAGTAAAGCGGCACCGTCACCTCGAAAAAAGAGGGCCGATCCCCTGTGGACCGGCCCCCGGGTCTTCTGTTCGGCGGGTACGCCTATTCGGCAGCGGCCGCGTTGGCTTCCGAAAGCAGACGGTCGGCCAGAGCCTTCTTCTCTTCCGGCGACATCTTCTTCACCTCGTTGTCGATCGAACGCTGGTTGATCGAGGTGTTCCAGTAGTCGAGCGAGTCGAAGCCCAGCAACGCATGCTTGCCGACGAACTGGCGCAACACCTCGTTGGTTGGGCCCATGACCCAGCCGGCCTTGGCGTCGCGCAGCAGGCGCTCCATGCCCAGGCCTGCCTTGTAGGCTGTACCGCCACAGGCATGCAGCATCTTGTCGGAGACCTCATGCACGGTCTTGGCCGCCTGGAACTTGATCTGCCAGAGCTGGTTCAGCAGCACCGAGCGCGGCACGGCTTCCAGGTCGGTGTGAATCGACCAGTCGCAGTTGTTGGTCAGGTCGTCGAGCGCCTTGGCCAGGCCGAACACATTCATGCGGCTGGCGTTGGTGCCGATGATTGCTTCACCGACATAGTCCTGGATGGTCGGGTAGTCACAGACACGCAGGCCCACATCGACATGGCGTTTGCGGGTGGTGTGTTTCTTGGCCAGATCGATCATCGCCATGCCGATGCCGTTCCAGGCACAGGACGAGTTGATCAGGAAGAACGGATCAACCGTCTCGTCGTTCGAAACGGCACCGTCGCCCTTCGGACCCACCATGCGGTCTTTCGGGATTGTTACATTGTCGACCAGCAGGGCGCCGGACTGATTGCCACGCATCCCCATGCCGTCCCAGCCGGCAACATCGGCCTGGGCTTCGTCGGCCATGATCAGCCAGACCGACAGGTCCGAGAAATCGCCGTCGAAGCCGGGGCTGGTGGTCTGCACGACATACCAGTCGGCGAAGCCGCCCGAGGTTGTCCACGAGGCCTTCTTCATGACCTTCCAGCCGTCGTCGGTTTCCTCGGCGCCCGACGAGATCGGGTACCAGAAGTGCGAGCCGGTCTCGGGATCGGAATAGCTCAGGGTGCCGATCAGGCAGTCCTTATCGATTCGGCGCATGATGTCCTGAATCGCGGGATTGTCGTGATAGCGGAACAGGACGGCCGAACAGGCGCCGTAGTGCATCGTGAGGCACATGGCGGTCGACGGGCAGCCGTAGCGCGCCACGGTCTCGACAACCATCGCCATGCAGACATGGTTCTCGCCCATGCCGCCCAGCTCCTCGGGCACGAACAGGCCCAGCAGGCCCATGGAGGCGAGCGCTTCGAAGTTCTTGCGCGGGAAGATATAGCCCTTGTCGGACTCGACCGCGTTCACGCTCAGCGTAGTGCGGCAGAGCTCGATCAGCTCGGTCTGAATCTTCTTCTGATTGTCGGTCAGGAAAAACTGCGGGTCGTACTCGTACCCAATGCCGAAGTACTCCTCGTCACCCCACATCTTCACATCGTCGCTCATGGTGCTCCCCTTTGTTTGTTGCCCGGTGGCAGCCTTTTTAGCTTTGTGTCCTAAAACATTGTTAGTCATGAGATATTCGGTCTGCAACTGGTCCCAGGTGTCGGGCGCCAGTTCATGCGTCGTACCGACCGTGCTGGACCCGGCCGTTGAGAGAAGTGCGGTGCCCGGAGACGTGGGTCGTGTTCGTCTCCGGGCGGCTGCTCGTCAGGTTGCTTCGGTGATGCGTGTGATGGCTTCGTCGGTCGTCCAAAGCGCATTGGCGATGTAGCGGAAATTTATGATGGCAGCGAGATAGCCGTCACCTTCGGGCAAGCGTGCTTCTGCCGTGGCATCGCGGACCACAGCCACCTCGTAACTCTGCTCCAGCAACTCGTGAAGACGCGCCCGAACACAAAGGTTTACCGACATACCGGCCAGAATGACCTTGTCGATGTCGGCTTTCCTGAGCTGCAGGGAGAGGTCGTTCGCTTCGGGTCCGTAGACTTTGTGCGGCGAATCGATGATCGTCTGGCCATTCTCGATGGTCGACTTGTACTCAGGCATGAAGTCGGCGCCCGAGCCTTCGAATCCATCGGTTTTCAAAGGACCTTCGGCACGACACCGCAGGAGTTCCGCCAGACTGTCGCTGGTGTGCAAAACGACGCAGCTTGACTACTGGCCGTTCTGACGGTGGCTGTGTTCGCGTCATCGAGCCCGGTAGCGGCCACCCGTGTCGGGGTCGATCCCGTGCATGGTGTCGATGATGCTTGCGGGCATCATCACCTGTTTCAGCATCAATCGGGCGTCTCCCACCGGATCGAAGCGCCGCTCCGGTGGGGATGTGGCGTCGCGCGGGTCATCGGGCAAGGGCACGGCAATCATCATGGTTCCGGCCATGAAGCCGATCTGAACGGCCGCATCGTGCAGTTGCTCGGGCAACCGCGTCAGGGCTGTCATCATGGAGTCGCTGAGCAGGCCCAGGGCATCGTCGGGATCATCGGCGCGCACCCGGTAGAGATGGCGAAAGGCCGGATGGCCTGAGATCTCCAGCGCCTTTTCATCATCATGCTGTGGGCTGGTTGATGTGTGCTGCAATATGGCGGTCGGTGCGCCGGTCTCGCGCCCGGTTTCGATCTCCACCAGCAGCCCGCGGAATATGCAGGTCCGGCCCTGGCTCCGGATGTCGACCTCAACCGCACGGAAGATGAGATCCTGCCGTTCCCCGGAAAAGAAATCGCCGGTCACAAGTGTGTCGTGCGCGGGTATCAGACGCATAAAAACGAAGCGGTCAGAGTTGATGCGGCGCCCCGCAATGGTTTGGTAAGTCAGTCCCTCGACCCGGTGGCACACGGCCTGAATTAGGAACTCGCGCATGCGCCGCGCCGGGGACTCACGGTCGCCGTAGGTGCGCCGCAGCAACAGGTCGAACACCACCAGGCTGGTCAGCCCGGCTGCGAACAGCGCGATCGTGTTCTGGTAGAGGCCTGTGGCCCACAGGCCGCCCCAGATCGCAACGATCAGGGCAGCGCCGACGGAAAGTTTGGTCCATCGCCGCTGCGCTGCCATGCGCCAGCGCTGTTCCAGAACGGGGAGATGGGGTGCGACGTCGGCGTCAAAGATCTCCGCGAAACCGGACTCCCAGGGGGCCTCTTCAACAAACTGGAACGGAGACGCGGTGGATGTCGCTGGTTGGGTCATGTCCAACACGGTTCAGGCGGCCTTGCCGCGAGTTTCAGCGTTATAACAGACAACGCCGGTCCTTGAAGCTTGCCCGGGCCGCGCTAGATTTCCAGCCTTGTTTCGGAGTGTCGCCATGAGTCTCGAAGACGCCGCCGCAAAGGCTGCCGGGTTGCCGTGCTGGTCCGGTCCTGTCGATCCGCAACCTGTTTCAGGCGGCATCACCAACACCAACTTCCGTGTTGATGATGGCGGCAGGAGCTACATGGTCAGGATCGGTGGCAACATTCCGGTCCACGGCATTCGGCGTACCTACGAGACCGCCGCCAGCCACGCAGCGCATGCCGTCGGTGTGGCGCCCGGCGTGGTGTTTACCACCAAGGGCGCGCTGGTGATCGACTGGATCGAGGGTCAGACCTTCAGCGAAGCGGAGGCTAGCGATCCCGCGAACCTCTCGCGCATCGTCGAACTCCTGCACCGTCTCCACCGGGATGGCGCCAAACACCTGCGCGGCCGCGCGCCGTTGTTCTGGGTCTTTCACGTCGTCCGGGACTATGGCCACCGGATGATCGATGACGGCCACCGTCTCAAGGGCGAGGTGCCCCGCCTGATGGCCCTGGCGGACGAGCTGGAGAAGGCCGTCGGCGCGATTGAGCTCGCGCTCTGTCACAACGATCTCCTGGCCGCGAACTTCATCGACGACGGCAGCCGGCTCTGGCTCGTCGACTGGGAGTATGCCGGCTACGACACACCGTTCTTCGACCTCGCCAACCTCGCCTCCAACAACCAGATGGACGCAGGCCAACAGACCGCCCTGATGGAGGCCTATTGGGGCCGCGCCGCCACGACTGAGAATCACCACCGTCTGGGCGCCATGATGTGTGCTTCGCTGCTGCGTGAGGCCATGTGGGGCATGGTGCAGGAGGTTCACTCCAGCCTCGATGTCGACTTCGAGGCCTACACGGCCGAAAACACCGCCCGCTTCGAAGCCGCCCTCAAGGATTGGCGGGGTGGGTCTTCATAGGCACGGCGCCACCACCCTTGTCCGTCATGACCCGGCTTGACCGGGTCATCCATCTCCCGGGTTCACGTCGCGTAGCTGGCGAATTTTGGTTCTCAGTTTCGAGCTGGATCGCCCTCTCTAGTGCGGTGATGACGGGGTGTTGAGAATCAGTGTTCCGTCCGGTCCTTGCGCTCCAAGTCGGCACGCAGGGAGACGATCTCGTCACGCAAGCCGCGAATGTCGGCCTTCAGGGCGTCGGCTTCCTGGCGGGCCAGATCCTCGGCATCGCGCATCAGCTCGTCGGCCTCTTCCTTGTGCACCTGCTGCATTGAATCGACCACGACGGCGATAAACAGGTTCAACACCGCAAAGCTCACGATCAGGATGAAGGGCACAAAGAAGGCCCAGGCCAGCGGGTGGGCTTCCATCACCGGGCGCACGATGCCCATCGACCAGCTTTCCAGGGTCATGATCTGGAACAGCGAATACATCGACTGGCCGATCGAGCCGAACCACTGCGGGAAGTTCTCGCCGAACAGCTTTGTCGCCATCACGGCGAAGACATAAAACAGCATCACCAGCAGCAGGGCGATCGAACCCATGCCGGGCAGCGAGCGCATCAGCGTTTCGACCACACGGCGCAGGCGCGGGACAACCGAGACCAGGCGCAGTACCCGCAGGATTCGCAGGGCGCGCAGAACCGAAAGCTGGCCGCCCGACGGCATCAGCGCCACACCAACCACGGCCACGTCAAACAGGCTCCAGGGATCGCGCCAGAAGGACCAGCCGTGTGCGCCGATACGCAGCGCGATCTCGATCACGAAGATGGCCAGGATGACGGTGTCCGCGGCGACAATCAGCCCGCCCCAGCCGGCCATGACCGAGGGCACCGTCTCCAGCCCGAGCAGAATCGCGTTCAGCACGATCAGGGTGGTGATCGTGCGTGTGAACCAGCGGTGTTCAACCAGGTCCAGAAGGCGTTGTCGCCAGGTGGGCAGGGCAGCAGTCATGGTGGGAGAAGGGCTCAGGGGTTGGAACTCGTTTCCAGATGGTCCTGCAGGAAGGTCAGGACAACCTCTGCGGCGCCATGGTCGTAGAGATCGTTGTGCCCGGCACCCGGCGCAACCCACATCCGCTTGGGCTCGACCGCCGCGTCGTTTAGGGACTCGGCTAGGCGCAGCGGGATGGTCGTGTCGCGCTGGCCATGCATCAGCAGAAGCGGCGCATCGATCGCGGCGATACGGCTCACCGCATCGAAGCGGTCGAAGATCGCGTGGCCGGCGAAGGGCACGAACCAGTAGAGACTTCCGGCCACATCGGCGAGTGAACTGTAGGAGGCCTCCAGCACCACGGCGCCGACCTCACGCTCAGCCGCCATAGCCACAGCAACGCCAGTGCCCAGCGATTCGCCATAGAGCACGAGATCCCGGCCTGTCACCCCTTCGGCGGCAAGCCAGTCCAGCGCCGCGCGGGCGTCGGCATAAAGCCCGTCCTCGTCCGGTTTGCCGGGATTGCCGCCGTAACCCCGGTACTCGACCAGGAACAGGCCGTAACCTTCTTGCGTGAACGCCGCCAGCTTTGCCGTGCGGTGGCCGATGTGCCCGGCGTTGCCGTGGGTGACCACCAGCACCGGCTTGCCTGCCTCGGCGCCGCGATACCAGGCGACCAGCTCCAGCCCGTCCTCGGTCACGAGCCGCACCTCCTGCAAGTCCGGGATGGCCGAACGCTCAAGGTCGGGTGCGCCCCGCCCGTTCTGGTAGACCAGCGATCTCTGCGCGGCCATCAGCGACAGCGAGAACACGCCGTATCCCGCCAACGCCATCGCCGCTACCCGCCAGGGCATGGCCGACATCCGTAACAATTCATGCGACACTGGAACTCCACGCGACACAGCTTGCTGTGGCCTTGTAACGAACCTCTTGGGCGCTGTCAGGACTTTCGCAAACATGATGCACGACCACGATCCTGATCACGATCGCAGCCGCGCTAGACGTGGGTGGGTGCCATGGTTTCTGATCGCTGCGTTGCTGGTGGTTGCCGTGCTGGTTGTCTGGCTCTGGCCTTCCATTCCGCCCGACGACCGCCCTCGTTTTGTCTACCTCGCGATCCTGGGTTTTTTTGTCGGTGCCGGTGTCCTCTGGGGCTTGGCGCGTGCGCCGCTGGGCCGGACCGTGCGGCAGGCCGGGGTCTGGATTCTGATCGGGGCGGTTCTGTTTGTCGGCTACAGCTTCCGGGATGAGGCGCAATACGTGCTCGACCGCGTCCAGGGCGACCTGGTCGAGGGGCGCGGTTATGACGTCACCGATCGTGAGATCAGCTTCCGCGCCGGCCCCAACGGTCATGTCAGCGTGGAGGTGGAGATTGAAGGCGCCGTTCTGCTCATGCTGGTCGACACCGGCGCCAGCGATGTGGTTCTTAATCATGCCGATGCCCGCGCCCTGGGCCTCGATCCCGACACGCTCGACTACACCCTGGCCTACAACACCGCCAACGGTGTGGTGATGGGAGCACCCGTGGTGCTCGATTGGGTTAGGGTCGGTCCCGTGATGGTCGAGCGGGTCCGGGCTTCGGTCAACGCAGCGCCGTTGAACCGTTCGTTGCTCGGTATGTCGTTCCTCACAAAGACCGGTGGCTACCAGCTGCGGGACGGCGTCTTTACGCTCCACGCACCCTGAACGGAAAAGGGCCCGGTGTTGCCACCGGGCCCTTCACGAACATCTTGCCTTAGCCGTTACTCACCGCGGGCGACGCCCAGCAGCTGCATCAGCATGATGAAGAGGTTGATGAAGTCCAGATAGAGACGTAGCGCACCGTGGATGGCGGTTTTCTTCGCCATCTCACCGGACATGTGGACGCTGTACGTCTCCTTGATCCGCTGCGTGTCGTAGGCGGTCAGCCCAACGAACACGAGCACGCCGATCACCGAGATCGCGAACTGCAGGGCCGAGCTCTGCATGAAGATGTTCACGACCATCGCGATGATGATGCCGATCAGACCCATGAACAGGAACGAACCCCAGTTCGCGAGCGAACGTTTTGTGGTGTAGCCGTAGAGGCTCATCGCGCCGAAGGTCACGGCGGTGATGAAGAACACCCGAACCACGCTCTCGGACGTAAAGGCGATGAAGATCGACGACAGCGACACGCCCATCATCGCGGCAAAGAGCCAGAACACGATCTGCGCCATGCTGGCCGACATCCTGTTGATTGCGGCCGAGAACAGCAGAACCATACCCAGCGGTGCCAGCATCACGAGCCACTTCAACGGGCTCAGGAAGAGCGTCTGGCCGAAGGAGGTGAAGGCGACAATCTCGCCATTGGCACCGAACTGCACCGACATCTGCGCAATCACGAAGGCCATCAGACCGGTGATCGCAAGGCCGGTGCCCATGTAGTTGTAAACGCGCAGCATGTAGCTCCGCAGACCTTCGTCATAGACGGCGGTCGACTGCGTGCGGCCCACAGTGCGCGGATCAATATTGCCCAACGCCATGTTTCTAGTCCTCGTTTGTTGTGCCCTGTTGGAACAGTACGAAACCGTACCATTTCGGGTCCTTATGTGGAAGCAGAAGGCCCCGGGTTCAAGCTGAATCCGACGCCCGAAACGCCGATTTCAGGCTATTCCGCGCGCAAAACCGCCGCCGCAGGCGGTGACAGCGCACGCCAGCTCGCCACTAGCCCCGCCACAAGCGACACTGCCAGGGCAAGTGCGCCGATGGCCAGCACAGCGATCCAGGGCATGGTCCAGGTCGTCTGGAGGACCAGCCGCACAACGCCCCAGGCGGCGGCGGTTCCGGCGGCCAGCGCCAGGGTGGCGGTCGCCAGACCGAGCAGCAGGTGTTCCAGGGTGAAAACGGCTGCCAGTAGCCCGCGTGTCGCACCCAGCATCTTCATCACCACCGCATCGTGCAGCCGCCGCCGCTGAGCCGCGGCCACCGATTCGGCCACCACCACCACACCGGCGATCAGCGCCAGCGCCGCGATCCCCCCGATCGCGGCGTCGATCCGTCCCAGAATGCCCAGCACGTCATCAAGGACATCGCGCACGCCGATGACCGAGACATTGGGGAAGGTCGCGGCGATCTCGCTGCGCAGGGGCGATTCTGCTTCCGGTTCGGCATAGACCGTGGCGATGTGGGTGTGGGGTGCGGCTTCCAGCAGGCCCGGCGCATAGACCAGGGTGAAGTTGATCCCCATGGTGGTCCAGTCGATCCGCCGCAGGTTGGCCACGGTCGCCTCGATATCGCGGCCCAGAACGTTCACCGTCAGGGTCTCGCCGACCTCCAGGCCATAACCGGCCGCAATCTCGGCGTCGAACGAAAGCAAAGGCGGGCCCAGGTAATCCTCCGGCCACCATTCCCCTGCGACCAGTTGGGCATCTTCCAAAGCCGCCGCGGTGTAGGTCACGCCCCGGTCACCCTCGACCGACCAGCGGACGTCGGGGCTGATCACGGCTTCGGCCACGGGCACGCTGTCGATATGGGTGATGCGGCCGCGCAGGCTCGGCACGGATTCGATCGTCAGCACACCATCGGTCGCGGCCGCGATCTCCCGGAAGGGTTCGATCTGGTCGGGCTGGATGTCGATGAAGAAAAACGCCGGGGCGTTCTGCGGCAGGGATTTGTCGATCTCGTGGCGCAGGTTGCCCTGCACGCCGGCCACGGCGGTCAGTACGGTCAGGCCGATACCGAAAGCCACGGTGACCGACGGCGTGGCCGCACCTGGCCGGTAGAGGTTGGCGAGCGCCATGCGCAGGGGCAGGGATCCGGCTCGCCGTGCGGCGCGGGCCGAGGCCATGATCCCGCGCCCGGCGATCCGGAACAGCACCAGCGCCGCCGCCGCTCCGGTTATGAAGATCGCCGCCAGCATCCGGTCGTCCGAGGCGGCGACGGCCAGTCCTGCCAGCACGGCGGCCAGCACGGCGACAATCAGGGTGTCACCCAGGCGCACGGCCCCGCCATGGGCGCCCTGATCGCGGAACAAGGCAGCCGGCGGCACATCGCGTGTCTGTGCCAGCGGCAGCAGGGCAAAGACGGCGGCGGTCAGAAGGCCATAGGCACCGGCCAGCAGCAGCGGCGCGGGATAAACCCCGGTCTGCACCGGCACCGGCAAGGCAGCCCGCGCGGCTTCGCCCACGGCTAGCGGCAGCACCGCCCCGGCCACGATCCCCAGGCCCACACCCAGGGCCGCCATCATCAGGATTTCCGTCAGGTAGACCGTGAAGATCAGCCGCGCGGAGGCACCCATGGATTTCAGGATCGCCACGGTCCCGGTCTTGCGGTCTAGATAGGTCGAAACGGCGCTGGCGATGCCGATGCCGCCGACCAGCAGGGCCGCCAGTCCCACCAGTGTGATGAACATGCGCAGCCGCTCTAGGAAACGGCGGAGCTGGGGGTTGGCGTCGTTGTGGCTGCGCACCCGCCAGCCCGCGTCGGCATAGCTCGCTTCGAGATCGTCTAGGAACACGAGCAGGCCGGCGCTGTCGGCCAGACGCAGTCGCGTCAGGTGGCGCACCATGCTGCCGGGTCCCGCCAGTTCGGTGGCGTCGAGCGCCTGTTGCGTGATGATCACGCGCGGTCCCAACTGGAATGGCGCACTGGCCCGGTCTGGTTCGTCGACCAGTTCCGCGGCGACCCGGAACAGGCCATCGCCCAAAGCAAAGCTGTTGCCGACCTCAAGATCAAGCCGTTCCAGAAAGCTGCGGTCGACCAAGGCGCCGGGCAGGCCGTTCTGCTCGGCAAAGGCGTCGCCCAAGGGCATAGACGGCGCAAGTGCCGGAGCACCATAGAGCGGCCAGAGATCGTCCACCGCGCGCAGGCTCACCAGCAGCGGAGGTCGGTCCGGGCTTGTCGCCATCGCGTTGAGATCGGCGGTTTCCGACAGTGCACCACGCTCTCCCAGCCAGTCTCGCTGATCCTCGCTTAGAGGAATCATCGTGGTCTGCAGAGAGACGTCGCCGCCCAGAATCACCCGGCCGTTTTCGCGCAGCCCGTCAACCAGGCCTGCGCTAAAGTTGCCGACCCCGGCGATGGTCGCCACACCCAGTGCCAGCCCAACCAGTGCCAGACGGAAGCTCTTCCAGCCACCACGAAGATCACGCCGGGCAAGGGTCCATGCCAGGCCTGTCACAAGGCAGCGCTCTCGCGCAGATGGCCGTCCTCGATCACCACGGTGCGGCTGCACAGCCCGGCCAGTTGCGTGTTGTGGGTGACCAGGACCAGCGTCGCGCCGGCCTTCTCGGCGGCGTCGAACATCAGCTCCACGATGCTGTCGCCGGTGCTGCCGTCCAGATTACCGGTCGGCTCATCGGCCAGCAGAAGCGGCGGGCCGGCAATCAGCGCGCGGGCCAGGGCGACACGCTGTTGCTCGCCGCCTGACAGCTCTGTGGGTAGGTGGCCCAGACGCTCGCCCAGGCCGACCTCGCCAAGTGCCGTCGCTGCGCGCGCCAGCGCATCGGTCTCGTGGGCCAGCTCCAGGGGCAGCGCCACGTTCTCCTGCGCGGTCATGGTCGGAACCAGGTGGAACGACTGGAAAACAATCCCCAAATGCCGTCCGCGAAAGCGTGCCAGGGCGTCTTCGTCGAAATTGCCCAGCGGTTGGCCCGCGATCGACACCGTGCCCGAGGTCGGGCGCTCCAGCCCGGCCGTCACGGCCAGCAGGGACGACTTGCCCGAGCCCGAGGGCCCGACGACGGCCACATGGGCGCCACGTTCGACCGTCAGGCTGATCCCCTTGAGGATGCTGACCGGACCGGCGGCGCTGGTAAGATTGAGGCGGATATCGTCCAGACGGACGATGGGATCGGTGGAAGACATGGATCAATCAGGCCCGGATCAGGCAGGAATGGGAAGACACAGGTGAGTGCGATGGCGAAAGGCACATGGGGTCAGCGTGAAAGGAATGCCAGTTTGATCCATACGTGGAAAGTCGTCTGGGCGATCAGTCTGATGTGGCTACTGCTTCCCTCGGGACCGGCTGCGGCCGACACGGTCCGTATTCTGGCTTTGGGCGACAGCCTCACCGCGGGCTATGGCCTGGCCGCCGAAGACGGCTTTGTCGCGCAACTTCAGGCCGCGCTTCTTGAGGTCGGTCACGACGTCGAGGTCATCGATGCCGGTGTCTCCGGGGACACCACCGCCGGCGGGCTGGCCCGGCTGGACTGGGCGCTCGCCGCCGGCGCCGACGCGGCCATCGTCGAACTTGGCGCCAACGATGCACTGCGCGGCATCGATCCCGCCTCCAGCCGTGCCAATCTCGACGGTATTCTCAGCGCGCTAGGTGACCTGGGCCTCCCGGTTCTGCTGGCGGGCATGCTCGCGCCGCGCAATCTCGGCTCGGACTATGTCGTTGCCTTCGACGACATGTATCCCGAGCTGGCGGCCGAGCACGATGCGATCTTCTACCCGTTCTTCCTGGAGGGTGTGGCAGCCCAGCCGTCGCTCAATCAGTCCGACGGCATTCACCCCAATCCCGAGGGCGTGGCGATCATCGTAGAGGCCATGCTGCCCGATGTGATCGCGCTGGTGGAACGGGCCCAGGCCACGCCATGACTCCGCCTCTGTTTGTTGCCGTCGATGTTCCCGATGCGGTGGCCGAACGGCTCGCCGGTCTCGGTCGCGGCGTGCCCGGTGCGCGCTGGGTGCCGCCGGAAAACATGCACGTCACGCTGCGTTATCTCGGTAATCTCGACGGTACCATGGCCGACGACGTCTGCACCGGTCTGGCCGGGATCGAGGCTGAACCCTTCGACCTCGCGATCGATGGTGTCGATCACTTCGGCAGCCGTGGCGATGCCCGGATTCTCTACGCCGGCGTGGTGCCGAAGGAGCCGCTCAAGCGTCTGCACGACAAGATCGCGATCATGCTCCAGCGCATCGGGCTGAAGGTCGAGGACCGCAAGTACCAGCCCCATGTCACACTCGCCCGCATGCGCCGTACGCCGGCCGACCGGGTCGGGCGTTTCCTTGAGGCCAACAGCCTCACGATGTCACCGCCGTTCCGTGTCGAGACCTTCGGACTCTACGAGAGCCTGCGCGGCCACGATGGCCCGCCCGTTTACCGCGAACTGGAACGTTTTCCGCTCCCGTGAGCTCTTCGTCATGCCCGCACTTGATGGGGGCCTCCATCTTCTGTCCGCACGGCTTGCCCCTGCCGCCATCGCGTCAGAGCAACGACGGAATCACCGCCACAACCCACCCGCCCAGGGCCGAAAAGATCACCACCAGCCAGGGCGGCAGCTTCCAGAAGACCAGGAGGGTGAGCAGCACCATCGCCAGCCCGAAGTCGGCGACCGACAGGATGGCGCTGGTCCAGACCGGGTCATAGAGCGCGGCCAGAAGCAGTCCGACCACCGCTGCGTTGATGCCCAGCAGAGCGGTCTGCATCGCCTTGGCCCGGCGCAGGGATTCCCAAAACGGCAAGGCGCCGATCACCAGCAGGAACGAGGGCACAAAGATCGCGACCAGACAGATCATGCCGCCCCAGATGCCGTTCGGCACAGGCTCCAGCACCGTGCCCAGATAAGCGGCGAAGGTGAACAGCGGGCCGGGGACCGCCTGCGTCGCACCGTAGCCGGCGAGGAAGGCGTCGTTCGAGACCCAGGCGGGCGGCACCACTTCGGACTGCAGCAGAGGCAGCACGACATGGCCGCCGCCGAACACTAGCGAACCGGAGGAATAGAAGCTCTCGACCAGAGCCAGGATGTGGGACGGAAACAGCGTGACCAGAACCGGCAGGCCGATCAGCAGCGTGAAGAACACGATCAGTGAAGCGATTGCCAGGCCACGACCGATCGGGATGCCGATCGCGGCGTGTTCGTCCGCGGTGTCGGCCTTCAGGAAAAGCAGGCCGGCGATGCCGCCCAGCACGATCACGCCAGCCTGCATCAGCGGCGTCGGCGCGGCCAGCACGCCACAGGCCGCGGCCACGGCTATGGTCGCCCGCCTGGCATCGGGGCAGAGATTGCGCGCCATGCCCCAGACAGCCTGTGCAACCACGGCCACGGCCACGACCTTGAGGCCCTGCAGGATGCCGGGGTTGATCCTGTTCTCAAAGGTGACCACGCCGTAACCGAAGGCGATCAACGCGAGCGCCGAAGGCATGGTGAAGCCCAGCCAGGCCACCAGAGCGCCCGGAAGCCCGGCGTGCGACAGGCCGACGCCGATCCCCACCTGGCTCGAAGCCGGGCCCGGCAGAAACTGGCAGAGCGCCACAAGGTCGGCATAGGCGCGCTCGCTCATCCATTGGCGCCGGTTGATGAACTCTTCGCGGAAGTAGCCGAGATGGGCGACCGGTCCGCCAAAGGAGGTCAGTCCCAGGCGCAGGAAGATGAGGAAGAGAGCGCCGATCGGCGTGCGGCTCTCTGAAGCTGCGCAGTCGCCGCGGGTTGCCGGATCGGTCATGCGGCTCAGCCTTCGTGTTCCCAGAACTCCTTCTTGGTGTTCTTGTGCGGGAAGGGGGTGTCGGGCACCGGCAGGTCCAGGCCCTCGCAGATCGGTTCCCAGCCGCCTCCGGTCGGCCAGACTATCAGCCTCTCCGGCGGGATCGCGTCGATCACCGCTGCGTTGTGCGCCTCCATGGCTGCGATGGTCGCAGCCTTGTCGTTGGTGTCGACCGGGAAGCGGTTGTCGCGGATGGCATGCCACATCCGATCGAACTCTTCGGAGAGATCGTCGGTCTCGACAAAGATCGTCTCGCTGGCGCTTTTGTACCAGCTCTCGCCCTCGCGCACCGAAAGCAGGACCTTGGCCTCGGGGAAGGCGTCGCTCAGCTCGGGCCAGAACGAGGCACCGGGCCAGTCGACCAGGGCCGTGAAATCGGACAGAAAGCTGTGCCAGTCCGGCATATTGCCCAGAGCGGCCTGTTCCCAGCCGGCCATGTGCTCTGTCGTCTTGACCTCGAACATATGGTGGCACGCGCCGCTCAGCAGATGTTCCAGCGCCAGTTTGAGCGAATTCGTGCCCGTGCGGCCCAGCCCTGCGCCCACCACCTGCAAACCCATGTCTGTGCTCCGATTCAATGGCCGCTACAGTGGCCCGGCGCACTGGGCAGGTCAACGCGGTCCGTGCTTGCAACAACACCGCTCACGGAGACAATGGCGGTGGCAGAGACAGGACCACACATCTCAGGAATTTCCATAATCCTACTGTACATGAGGTTAAACGTCGAAAAACGCGGAGGGGTCCCCGGATCAGGATTCCAGTCGCTCCATGTCGTCGTCGGAGAGGCCGAAATGGTGGCCGATCTCGTGAATGATCGTGTTGGTAATCAGGTCCTCCAGCGCATCCTCGCCGGCCGCCCAGACGTCGAGCAGCGGACGACGGTAGAGATAGACCCGGTTGAGATCGTGCGGTGTGTCGTAGACCGATTGCTGATCCAGCGAGACGCCCTTGTAGAGGCCCAGAAGCTCAAAGGGGTCGGCGATCTCCATGTCCTGCAGCACCGCGTCCTCGGCGAAGTCCTCGACCAGAATCGCGATGCCCCGGACATGACGCCGCAGCACCTCGGGGATCGACGCCAGCGCCTCTTCCGCCACGGCGGCCATCTCCTCGGCGGTCGGCGGCATGCCGAAATTGCGTGGTGCGTTCGTGTTCATCGCCAGGAGCCTATCGCTGAACGGCTTCGGCCTGAAATTCTGTTGCCTTGCCATTGCCACAATCGATCGCTACATCCTGTGTCATGAGCGAAAAACTCCAGGGCGCCGACCGCGAGGTGGCGCTGGCCAAACTTGATGGCTGGGCTCTCGCATCAGACAGAGACGCCATCACCAAAACCTTCCGCTTCGACGACTTCATGAACGCCTTTGCCTTCATGGGGCGAGTTGCGGTCTATGCCGATGTCGTAGATCACCATCCCGAATGGTTCAATGTCTACAGCCGTGTCGATGTCACGCTCACGAGCCATGACGTTGATGGGCTGAGCCAGCGCGATATCGCCATGGCACGGTTCATGGATCGTGCGGCGAAGAAGTCCGGGCAGGTATCGTCATGAAGCCGGTGATCTGACTCAAGGAGCGCGTGCGCAACCGGCGCCATGCCGAGCGCGACGAAGTGGACGTGCACGAAGGATTCTGGTCGAAGCTGAAACGCAATCTCGGCCGACTGCCGTTTGGAACCGATCTTGTCGCTGTCTATCTCGCCGCGTTCGATCCCAACACACCGACCAGCGCTAAGGCGATCCTCGTCGCTGCACTGGCGTACTTAGTGATCCCGGCCGATCTGATCCCCGATGTGTTGATTGGCGCCGGTTTCCTGGATGATGCCACGGTGATCGGCTACGCGCTGGCCACGGTCCGCAAGCATGTGCTGCCTGTCCACTGCGAGCGTGCCCGCCGCGCATTGTCGAAGGAGGAGCGGCGCGAAAGCCTGGCAGGAGGCCGGCGTCTAGCAGCCTGCGCCATGGCTATTGCACCCGATCCGGGATAAGGCAGACCATCGCCCTGTCGGATCGTCCATGCCTCTTGGTTCTTATGTCCGTTTTACCCGCGCCAACAGCAGTCTCGTCGGCTTTGGATTCCTCATGGCCTTTGCCTCGAGCTTCGGCCAGACCTTCTTCATTGGCGTGTTCGGCCCCAGCATCCAGCGTGAATTCGGCCTCTCCCACACTGAATGGGGCACGGTCTATCTGATCGGCACGCTGGCGAGCGCGCTGCTTCTGCCGTGGAGCGGCAAGCAGATCGACCGGCTGGATCTGCGGCTCTACACCCTGATTGTTGGCTGCTTCCTGGCGTTCGCCTGTTTCTTTGCCGCGGGCACGCTGGGGCCCGTCATGCTGGTACTCACGATCTTCTTCCTGCGCCAGTCTGGTCAGGGTCTCACCAGCCATATCGCCTTCACCACCATGGCGCGGTACTTCGAGTTGGGCCGGGGTCGTGCCATCGCCATCGCCACCCTGGGCTTCTCGACCGGCGAAGCTGTTCTGCCCTTTGCCGCAGTTTTGCTGATCAGCGTGATCGGCTGGCGCTGGTCCTATGCCGCCGCCGGCGCAGTGATGTTGCTGATCCTGTTGCCGACGGCGATCAGGCTCCTGAAGGGCCATGGTGAGCGCCATCGGAGTCATGTCGCGCAGCAAGCCAGCATGGCCGATCAGGATGATGCAGTGACATCCTGGACCCGGGCCCAGGTGATGCGGGACCGCCGCTTCTGGCTTCTGATGCCCGGGCTGTTTGCGCCCGCGCTGATTCTCACCGCACTCTTCTTTCATCACCTCAATGTCGCCGCCGAAAAGGGCTGGAGTGCCGAGTGGATCACTGGCAACTACGTCGTCTATGCCGGTGCCACCATCGCCACGTCGCTGGCGGCAGGCGCGCTCGTCGACCGCTTCGGTGCCACGCGCCTGATCGCGCCGATGCTGGTCCCGCTGGTGGTGGCTCTGCTGGCGATCGGCTGGGGTGAGGCGCCGATTTGGGTCGTGATCTATTTCTTCTTCGCCGGTCTCAGCACCGGTCTCGCGCATACCGCTGTGACCGCGATGTGGGCGGAGCTCTATGGCACGGCGCATCTGGGCGCGATCAAGAGTCTGGTCGCTTCGTTGGGGGTTTTCGCCTCGGCCCTGGGTCCCGTCATTATGGGCAGCCTGATGGACTCCGGTCTTTCGACTGGTGCAGTCTGCTACATCTTTGCCGCCTCGACGGCGGCTGGCATCGGCTCAGTCATGCTGGCTCTGCGCACGCCACGACCGCTTCGCTGAAGACATGCCGTTGGGGGCCTATTCCGAGTTTGCTCTGAAGAACTGGCGTTTTGTCGGGTTCGGCTTTGTCATGACAGGGGCGTCGAGCTTCGGCCAGACGTTCTTTGTCGGCATCTTCGAGCTCAGCGTCCAGCAGGCCTTCGGCCTCGACCACACGACCTGGGGCAGCATCTACATGATCGGCACGCTGGCCAGTGCACTGATCCTGCCCTAGACCGGCAAGCTGATCGATCACATCGACCTGCGCCGCTACACGCTGGTGGTGATGATCGGCTTTGTGCTGGCCTGTTCGACCATGATCCTCGCGCAGGGCGTCGTGATGTTGACGGTCGCGATCTTCCTGTTGCGCCAGAGCGGGCAGGGCCTGATGAGCCACATCGCGGCCACCAGCATGGCCCGCTATTACAACGACGGCCGGGGCTGGGCTCTGGCGATTGGCTCGTTCGGCGAATCCATCGGTGAAGCGCTGCTGCCGTTTCTGGCGGTGATCGCCATCGGTGTGATCGGCTGGCGCAGCACCTATGGTGTGTCAGCCGCCCTGATCGCCGTGGTGCTGATCCCGCTCTTGCGTGGGCAATCGGCCCGTCATCAAGCCTACCTCACCCGCGATCACGGGGCAGGTGGCCTGACCAACGAGAATGCACGGTCGGCAACACGCGGCGAGGTGCTGCGGGATGTCAGGTTCTGGCTGCTGCTGCCGGGCCTGCTTGCGCCGTCGATGATCAGCACGGCGATGTTCTTCCATCATCTCAACATCGCCGATGCCAAGGGCTGGTCCCATGCCTGGATCACGGGGAACTATGTTCTCTACGCGGTGGCGGGTGTCGGACCCGCTTTCTTTCTCGGCCCCCTGATCGACCGTTTCGGGGCGATGCGCTTTCTGCCGTTCAAGCTGTTACCCCTGATCCTGGCCCTGGGCGTGATGGCCCTGTTCGATTCGGCCTACACCGTCTGGCCCTACTTCCTATTGCTTGGCCTCAGCAGCGGCACACATGTGCTGGTGACCGCCATGCGGGCGGAGATTTACGGCGTCGATCATCTCGGGGCGATCAAGAGCCTGGTCACGGCTCTTGAGGTTTTTGCGAGTGCGATCGGGCCCGTGATCATCGGGGTCATGCTCGACAGCGGTCTGAGTTTTGCCACGTCGCTGACCGCCTTCGCGATATACGCATCCGTTGGCACGGTGCTGTTGTGGGTCGGCGTCAAGCGGCGATGAAGCTGGACCTATTTTTTCGGCGCGACCGAACGGCCGGTGACATGGGGCGAGCGGGCTGTATCTCGCACGGCCCCGGCGGCCTTCATCTTGGACTCGCGATGGGCGACGTAGACCGTGCTGCCCGCGATGATCGCCGCACCCACCCAGGTCCAGGCGTCTGTGGGTTCGGAAAATGCGAACCAGCCGATGACAGCGACAATCGGCAGGCGGATGTAGTCGAAGGGCAGGAGATAGGTCGTGTCGGCCATCGAAAAAGCGCGCGTGAATGCCAGATGCGACAGCGTCGCGATGACGCCCACCGCGATCAGCCAGAACCAGCCGTCGGGCGTCGGCCAGGCCCAGACGAAAAGAGCGGGAATCAGGGAAACCGGTGTGAGCAGCATGTTCTGCCAGACCACCAGGGCGGGCGTGGCTTCGGTGCGTGTCAGCAGCTTCATGATGACGATCGAAAGCGCCATGGTGGCGGCCGAGAACACCACGATCAGCTCACACCAGCCGGCCGGCTCGGAGCCCGGCCGCAGGATCACCAGCATGCCGACGAAACCGATGGCGAGCGCCGTGATCCGCCGTGCCCGGATGACCTCGCGCAGGATGATTACCGCCGCGATGGCGGCAAACAGCGGTGCGGTGAACGACAGCGCCACGGCGTTCGACAGCGGAACGATGGCAAGGGCGGTGAACCACGCCGCCATGCTCAGGAAACCGAACAGCACCCGCAGCGAGATCAGCGGAAAGCGCGTGGTTTTCATCACCTCGAAACCGCCGCGTAGCAGCCAGGGCACCATCACGACAAAGGCAAAGAAGTTGCGGCAGAACACGATGATCAGCGGGTCGACCGCGAGCGTTGTGCCGAGATGACGGATGATCCCGTTCATCGCGGCAAAGCCGACGCAGGCCAGCACCAGCAGCCCGGCGGCATAGACCGGGACGGAGAACCGTTCGCTGAGAGGCTTGGAGGCCATGAAGCGGGAAGCCTACGCTTCCACCCGGTGCACCACCACCCGGTTCCGGCTCATGGCGGACATGTGCTAGGAGACCGGACGTTCTCAGCACCCTTGGATACCGCCTCATGAACGAGATTCTCTGGACCCCCGGCCAAGACCGCGTTGCGGCGACCGCCATGAACCAGTTCCGCGTGCTGGCAGAACAGAAGAGCGGCCGGACGTTGGCGGACTACAATGCCCTGTGGAGCTGGTCGGTCGAAGATCGGGAAGGCTTCTGGTCGCTGCTCTGGGACTATTGTGAGGTCCGGGCGTCAGAAAGGGGCGGCGCGATCCTGGAGAATGGCGACGCTATGCCCGGCGCGCGCTGGTTCCCCGAGGCGCGTTTGAATCATGCCGAAAACCTCCTGCGCCGCCGGGACGGTGACGAGGCGATCGTCTGCTGGCGCGAGAACGGCACCCGCAGTGTCCTGACCTTCGCGCAGCTCTACGACAGGGTTGCGGCCCTGCGCGCCTGGCTTCAGGCCCAGGGCGTGGAAGAGGGCGACCGCGTCGCGGGTTTCCTGCCCAACCTACCCGAAACCATCGCGGCGATGCTGGCCACAGCCAGTCTCGGTGCTGTCTGGTCGTCATGCTCGCCCGACTTCGGGACGCGGGGTGTGCTCGACCGCTTCGGCCAGATCGAGCCGAAGGTCCTGATCTGCGCGGACGGCTACTTCTACGGCGGTAAGAGCTTCGACAGCCGGCCACGTGTCGCCGAAATACTCGCCGACCTGCCCAGCGTCGTGGCCGTTGTGGTGGTGCCCTATGTCGAAGATGCTCCTGATCTTTCGGCGCTGCCCAAGGCCGTATCTTGGGGCCAGGCGACGGCCGATGTCCCTGCCGGCGACATACCGTTCGTCCAGGTGCACTTCGATCATCCGCTTTTCATCATGTATTCGTCAGGCACGACCGGAGCGCCCAAGTGTATAGTGCACGGCCACGGCGGCACTTTGCTGCAGCATCTGAAGGAACACCGCCTGCACTGCGATCTGCAGTCGGGCGACCGCATGCTCTACTTCTCGACCTGCGGCTGGATGATGTGGAACTGGCAGGTCTCGGGTCTTGCGATCGGCGCCACCCTGCTGATCTACGAAGGCAACCCGGCTCACCCGTCGCCCTCGATCCTGTGGGACTTCTGCGAGCAGGAGCGCATGACGATCTTCGGCACCTCGGCGAAGTACATCTCGGCCATCGAAAAGGCCGGCGTGAAGCCGCGTGAGACCCATGATCTCTCGCGCCTCCGTCTCTTCATGTCGACCGGCTCACCGCTCGCCCACGAAGGCTTCGACTACGTCTACCGCGACGTGAAGCAGGACATGCAGCTTTCGTCGATCTCGGGCGGAACCGACATCATCTCGTGTTTTGCGCTGGGCAATCCTGTATTGCCCGTGCGGAAGGGCGAGATCCAGTCGCGCGGTCTGGGCATGGCCGTGGATGTCTTCGGCGATGATGGCAAGGCCCTGCCCACCGGTGAGAAGGGCGAACTGGTCTGCACCCGGCCGTTCCCGTCCATGCCGGTCGGTTTCTGGAACGACCCCGACGGCGCGAAGTATCACGCGGCCTATTTCGACACCTTCGACAACATCTGGCGTCACGGCGACTGGTCAATGGTGACCGAAGCGGGTGGCATGGTGATCTACGGCCGTTCTGATGCCGTGCTCAATCCCGGCGGTGTGCGTATAGGCACGGCGGAAATCTACCGTCAGGTCGAACAGTTCGACGAGGTGCTGGAGTCGCTCTGCATCGGCCAGGACTGGGACGATGACGTCCGTGTCGTGCTGTTTGTAGTCATGCGGCCCGGCCAAGAACTGACCGATGATCTGGTGGCTGCGATCCGGCAGAAGATCCGCACCAACGCCTCACCGCGCCACATGCCGGCCAAGGTGATCACTGTCGCCGACATCCCGCGCACCCGCTCCAACAAAATCAGCGAACTCGCGGTGCGAGACATCGTTCACGGCCGCCAGGTCAAGAACACCGAAGCGCTGGCCAATCCCGATGCGCTGAAGCTGTTCGAGGGTCTCGAAGCGCTGCAGAGCTAGGCGAGCAGGGCTTCAGCCGCCCTGACATCACCGGTGTGGGTGCCGACCCAGTTGCGCTGGGGTCGGGTCGACCATTCGGTCAGTGCGGCGCTGGCGGTATCGTCCAGGGCGCTAAGCCGTTGCAGCACATGGGTCATGACCGCCTCGGCGGCGCGTCCCGCTCCGTCCTCAATTTTCAGTGCGATGCCCAGGCCTTTCTCGGGCCAGGCGCCCGCATAAACGCCTTCCACGCCCCCTTCACCACGTAACGGCCACGTCCGGTCTCCATCAGCGCGGCACAGGACGGGCCCGTGCCGGCGACCATCAACGGGTGGGCCACCATGGCTTTGACAATCGCGCCGCAGGCCTGCGTGCAGCTGTCGTGCAGACCGGCGGGATCGGCCAGTCGTGCCATGCCGAGCACCAGGGCGTGGAGTGGCATGGCGATCGACGGCACGCCGCAGCCATCGATCCCAAGGTCGGCTGTTGCGAGATCGACACCGCACATCTCAGCCATGGTCCGTCAGACCGCCGCCTGGGCCGGGTGCTCGGGGTCGAGGTAACCCTTAGGGTCGACATCCATGTGGCGGCACACGGTCAGGAAGCCCGAGTGTTTGCCCGAGCAGTTGTTGTGTTCGGCACTAGCCTCGCCGCCGGAGCGATAGAGTTCATGCAGGTCCTTGGCGATGCCGGGATCCTGACGGCCGCATTCCAGATTGGCCGGTGACAGGCCCAGCCGCTCGAGCCAGGTCAGCACGGGCTCGACATGCATGGGCTCACCGTTGTGGCTGGCACAGGCGAGCGCGAGCTCCTTCTGAGAGACACCGAAGGTATCCATCGCACCGGATTCGGCCATCGCCAGTGCGGCCTGGATCGGCTTGATCGCTGAACGGGGAAACATGACCAGTTCAGGATCACCCAGGCTCCAGACCACGTTGCCCCTGGCATCGCTCACCACGACAGCGCCGCGTTGGCGGCTTTCGACGGTGTTGCCGCGCGTGACATCGATCAGGATGGGGTTGGTGGTGCCGGACATGCCTGGAGCCTCATGCATGAAGGCGGTTGGGGTAGGCCAAGGTGCTGGCTCGGTCAATGGCTGTCGCTTGCCACGATGCATCGGGCTTGGCAGGTTCGGCCGATGCGTGGCTATTTCGGCATCGGCGTGGAAGGCGTCTCCAAAACGGGCAATCTGGGCAACCTGTTCCGGTCGGCCCATGCCTTTGGTGCCAGTTTTGCCTTCACCATTGCCCCGGACCCGCGAGTCTCGCTGGGAACCGACACCTCGAACGCTCACAAGAGCGTGCCGTTCTTCAACTTCACCGATCTCGATGATTTCCGCCTGCCCAAGGGGTGCCAGCTCGTCGGCATCGAGCTGACCGAAGATGCCGTCGACCTGCCGGCCTTCCACCATCCCAACAGCGCGGCCTATGTCCTGGGCCCCGAAAAGGGCAGTTTGTCGCCCGAGCTTCTGGTGTGTTGCGACCATGTCGTGAAGATCCCGACCGCGTTCTGCATCAACGTCGCGATCGCCGGTGCGATCGTCATGTACGATCGTCTTCGGGTGACCGGCCGGTTCTCGCGCCCGGTGACACCCCACGGGGGCGCAGAAGAGCTTCGCCGCCATGTTCATGGCGGACGGTTTGTAAGGAAACCCAAGGCCGACAGATCGGCGTAGGGATCGGGCGCAGCCCGCGTGACAGGAAAGACAGGTTTGCCCTGTTTTCGCCCTGCTCATTTGATTAGTGTCCCCATGGCTAATAAGACCACAAACCACACCACAACCCGCGCCTCAGACCGCGACGATGATTGCAGGGCTCTCGACATGACCACCGTTCTTCGCTCCTTTTCCTTCTTTGTTCTCTGCCTCGTTCTGGTGGCGACAGGCTGGCCGGCGGATGCGCAGGAGCCTCAAACTCTGGGCACCTACCGCGACTGGTCGGCGTTCACCTATCAGGATGGAGGAACGCGGGTCTGCTACATGGGCAGCGAGCCGACAGATTCGCAGGGCGCCTATGACCAGCGCGGTGACATCTGGACCCTGGTGACACACCGCTCGCCCGGCGGCAGCCGCGACGTTGTTTCGATCATCGCCGGCTATAACTATGAAGAGGACGCCCCGGTCACGGTGACTGTTGGCAACAAGAGCTTCTCGCTGTTCAGCGGCGGCGACACGGCTTGGACCTACACCGACAGCGATGACCACGATCTCGTCGCGGCCATGAAGGCCGGCGTGGACATGACCGTGAGCGGCAAATCCTGGCGTGGCACACAGACCACCGACACGTTCTCGCTGTTGGGATTCACCGCAGCCTACGAGGCGATCAGCAACCACTGCGCCAACTGACGCGCGACTCAAATGATTGGCTTTCCTGCGCGCGAAGACTATATCCCGCGCCATGGATGCCGTTGAGACCACTACACCGACCCGCAAGAACCTGATCGGGCTTTCGCGCGCGGCGCTGGGCGAGGAAATAGCTGCGCTGGGCGAAAAGCCGTTCCGGGCCAAGCAGCTGTGGCACTGGATCTATCACCGTGGCGAAACTGATTTTGCCGCGATGACGACGCTGGCCAAGAGCTTCCGCGAGAAACTGACCGAACACTTCGTGCTCGATCGTCCCGACGTGGCGCGCCACCAGGTCAGCGAAGACCGCACCCAGAAGTGGCTGCTGCGCACCGAAGGCGGGCACCTCATCGAAAGTGTGCACATTCCCGAAGAGGACCGCGGCGCGCTGTGCATCTCGTCCCAGGTCGGCTGTACGCTGACCTGCACCTTCTGCCACACCGGCACGCAACGGCTGGTGCGCAATCTCGAGCCCGGCGAGATCGTCGGCCAGTTCATGCTGGCGCGGGATGCGCTGGGCGAATGGCCGACGCCGACCGACGGTGGCCGGATGCTTTCGAATATCGTGATGATGGGCATGGGCGAGCCGCTCTATAACTTCGAGAACGTGAAGACGGCGCTCAAGATCGTCATGGACGAAGAGGGCATCGCGCTCTCGCGCCGACGCATCACGTTGTCGACCTCCGGTGTCGTGCCGATGATTCAGCGCTGCGGCGATGAGCTGAAAGTCGATCTCGCGGTCTCGCTTCATGCCGTGACCGACGAAATCCGCAACCGTCTCGTGCCGCTCAACAAGAAGCACCCGATCGAGGAACTGCTCGCTGCCTGCCGCGCCTATCCCGGCGCCAGCAACGCCCGTCGCATCACCTTCGAGTACGTCATGCTGAAGGACGTGAACGACAGCGATGCCGACGCCCGTGCTCTGGTGGCGCTGCTTCAGGGCATCCCGGCCAAGGTGAATCTGATTCCGTTCAATGCCTGGCCCGGCGCACCCTATGAGTGCTCGTCGAACAATCGCATCCACGCCTTTGCGCGCATCGTGAACGACGGCGGCCTTTCTGCCCCGGTCCGTCGTCCGCGCGGCCGCGATATCTTCGCGGCTTGCGGCCAACTCAAGTCCGATACCGTCAAGAAGCGCAAAAGCGAACTTCTGAAGGAGCAGGCCGCCGGCGCAGCGGCCTGATCACCGGCACTGCCGGGACTGCCAGAAGGGTCGCTGATCCTCCCGCAGAGCGTCTTCGCGCCGGATACCCATATCGAGCAGGTTACGGTCGTCCAGCAACAGAAGATGACGGCGCTCCGCAGCGACCTGCTACCAGCACAGCAGACGATACCACAGCTACGACAGACGACCCGTCAGCGGGTCGGCGTGCAGGGTGAGGCGTTGCGCTTCGGTGCGGTGCATCATGGTCTCCTCGTCGTGCTTGCGAGGTCAATGTGACGACCACCGAGCCCTACTGCCAGATGCGACGGAACGCGCTGGCCGCGCTCGATACGGCCGGGGTGAACTACCGTATCGCCTGTATCATCCGGAGCTATATGGGTCTGCAGACCTTTGTCCTGTCGGGCCTCGCAGTGTCCCATGTTGGCGATAGTTCCGTCGTGTTGTCCATGCGGGTGCTCGAGCCGGACGATGGCTTCCCGCCGATCGGCTCGGTCGACGTCGGCATTCGCATGGCGCCGGGCCTGACCGAACCGGCGGTCGAACGTCTCGCCGGTGCCATCGCTGCCCGCTTGAAACCCTCGGCCTTGTTGTAGCATTTGACGCATCGATGGACTTGTCCGTCTGTCGGCTCCTGGTCCATGCTGCCGCCTCAACGCGGGAGGAGACCATGGACAAACATCATTGCTGGCCCGAAGGCCACTGGAACTGGCCGATCACGGTGAACCACAAGCACGGCGTTCGCTGTGGCGAGATGATCTGGGTCGGTGGTCAGGTCAACCTGACGCCTGACGGTGAAGTCCTCAACAAGGGTGATACCGCCGCCCAGGCCAAGGCAGTCATGGCGAATTTCGCACGAGTGCTGGAAGGTCTCGACTGCGATCTCGAAGACCTTGTGACCCTGCTTTGCTTCTACGTGAACGATGGCTCGATGGACGAGTGCACCTTCCTCGAGATGGTCGGCGCCTGCCTGCCAGACGGCTGCCGTCCCGCGGTCAACGCGGTGCCCGTTCCATGGCTCGCTTATGACGGTCTAGTGGTGGAGATCGAGGGTTATGCGATGCGCCGCGAGAATGGTGAACGCATGCCGCGCAGCTATGCTCCCGACGAGCTCGGCTCGCCGCTTCCGAAACCCTTCGTGCAGGGCGTCCACTCAGGCAAGATGATCTTCACATCCGCGCAGTACCCGATCGACGGGGCCGGAGCGGTGCTCCACACCGGCGACATCGTCGAGCAGACCAAACAGGTGGTCAGCCAGGTCGGCGCTGTTCTGGGGCATTTCGGTGCGGTCTATGACGACACGGTCAAGATCAACCGATGGTACGCGGGTGGTTCCGGTGTCGGTGATTTCGAAGCCGCTGCCCTGGCCTGCGCCGCGCACTTCTCCGAGCCGGGACCGGCCGCGACGGGTGTTCCGATCCCGCGCCACGCCAACGCCGACGTGCTGATCAAGATCGGCGTCGTGGCGATGCTGGGCGAGGACGGCAGCCGTCTGCCGCGCAAGCACGTCTGGCCCGACAGTCTGTGGGACTGGCACGTGCACCTGCCGTACAAACACGGCCTGAAGTGCGAGGAGATGATCTTTCTGGGCGGGCAGGTCTCGCTCAACAAGAATGGCGAGGCCGTCAATCCCGATGACCTCTCGGCTCAGACTCATCAAGCCATGGTTCACATCGGTACGATCCTCAACGAGCTTGGCGCCGATTACGACGACACCTGCAAGGTCATGACCGTCTACAAAGGTGACTGTGGCGCCGAGGCGCTCAACGCCAACCTGCCGATCCGCTCGTCCTACTTCAGCAACCCGGGGCCGGCGACGACCGGCGTGCCGCTGCCGGTGCTGGCCTATGATTCCATGGTGATCGAGATCGACGTCTTTGCCATGAAGGAGAAGGACTGATCGCCGATGGCGTGATCGAAACCGCCGATCTTCGGCTTCGGCCTTTTCGGTTGGACGATCTTGACTGGTTCGCGGCCCTGACCGCTGATCCGGTGACGATGGTGCACTATCCCGAGCCCTTTGATCGAGACAGGCCGCTATGGCCATGCGGGACCATGCCTTCGCAGCCGGCCTCGACGAGATCCGGGCCAACATGGCAACCGATCGTCCGGCGTCGCGGCGCATCGCCGACAAGATCGTCATGCACCTTGTCACCACGTTTATCAACGAGCGCAATCGCCACAAGGAAACCTGGCTCCTAGGCCTCAGCGCTGATGGTTCCGTCCCGGCGTTGTGACGCAGCCGCGTTGGGCGGCGTTACGCAGGGAGACGGATAGGAAAGTCTACCGGTTCCTCGCGAATCAGGTCGGCTATGAGGTCGGCGAGTCCCGGTGGTGTAGACCACGTCGTCCGTCTCAAGCAGGTCGGTCAGTGACCACCAACGAAGCTCGAGAATCGTTTTGCGTTCGTCGTCCGTGAGACTGTCGAAACTTGTGGTCGGTGCCTCATGGTCCAGGTGCACCAGGAAGAATTTAATATGGCAATGGGTGTCAACACCGTCGATCGCCGCGGCAGCAGGGGCGCTCATCCCCACAACCGTTGCAGAACCGGCGATCAAGGCGACGCCAAGCACGACGCCTGCAACAAGAAGACAAGCTTTCTGTTTCACTGTTTCTTTTTGAGACATCCTGTCCTCTCTTCACCAGTGGTGCGCTCGACCCCTGGGCCTTCTCGTTTGACACACCGGAACTATAGCAAGGGCCTTGCCAGTTTGATGGGACGGGCATGAAAAAGCGTGATGATGATCACATCACGTTCGGCCCCTGATACGGACGCGAGGACGCTGGCTAATTCCCATTGCCGCCAATCTGCTCTAAACACCGCCAGTCGCTGATGATGACGGACGGGACATGAGTGAGATCAAGAAGGTGGTGCTGGCCTATTCGGGCGGGCTCGACACATCGGTCATCCTGCGCTGGTTGCAGGATACCTATCGCTGCGAGGTCGTGACCTTCACGGCCGACCTCGGCCAGGGTGAAGAGCTGGAGCCGGCGCGCCAGAAGGCCGAGATGATGGGGATCAAGGAGATCTACATTGAGGATTTGCGCGAGGAGTTCGTGCGCGACTATGTCTTTCCGATGTTCCGCGCCAATGCGCTTTATGAGGGCGTCTATCTTCTGGGCACCTCGATCGCGCGTCCGCTGATCGCCAAGCGCCAGATCGAGATCGCCCGGGAGACCGGTGCCGATGCCGTGGCCCATGGCGCCACCGGAAAGGGCAACGACCAGGTCCGCTTCGAGCTCGGCTACTACGGCCTCAACCCCGACATCAAGGTCATCGCACCGTGGCGCGAGTGGGATCTGAACTCGCGCACCAAGCTCATCTCCTATGCCGAGAGCCACCAGATTCCGATTCACCGCGACAAGCGGGGTGAGGCGCCGTTCTCGGTCGACGCGAACCTTCTGCACATCTCTGCTGAGGGCAAGGTGCTGGAAGACCCCTGGGACGCGCCGCCCGACTACGTCTATTCCCGCACGATCGATCCCGTTGATGCGCCGGACACACCGACCGAGATCGAGATCGACTTCGAGAAGGGTGATCCCGTGGGCATCGACGGTGAGGTTCTGTCACCGGCTGCTCTGCTCACATGCCTGAACGAGCTGGGCGGAGCCAACGGCATCGGACGTCTCGATATGGTCGAGAACCGGTTTGTCGGCATGAAGAGCCGCGGTGTCTACGAGACGCCGGGCGGCACGGTGCTGCACACCGCCCATCGTGCCATGGAATCGATTACGCTCGATCGCGGCGCGGCGCACCTCAAGGACGAGCTGATGCCGCGCTACGCGGAACTGCTCTACAACGGCTTCTGGTTTTCGCCTGAGCGCGAGATGCTCCAGGCCTTGATCGACCGCAGTCAGAAGCATGTCTCCGGCACGGTGCGTCTCAAGCTCTACAAGGGCAATGTGATCGTGACCGGGCGCAAGTCGCAGCACTCTCTCTACAGTCTGCCCCATGTCACCTTCGAGGAAGATGCGGTCTACGATCAGCGTGACGCCGAGGGCTTCATTCGCCTGAACGCTCTGCGATTACGCCTCGGCCAGCGGCACAACCAGGGAAGTTGATAAGCGCGAACCGGTCTCGATGGACATGTGCATCTGCGGGACGCTCCGGAGCGGGACCACGATGCTGGCGAAGAACAGCAGGCTCGCGACATCGCCGTTGGCGATCAGGTGGGCAAGAGCCCACAGCGCGATGCCCCACAGCAGGGGGTGACGCGTGATCGAGAAGATGCCGCCTGCGGCATTCTCACGTTCGAGTGCCTTCTCCGAGCCGACCGACGACGGATTGGGCGTGGCATTCCCGCACACGACAAAAAACACCAACGCCAGCATGACCAGCCAGAACGCCGCGCAGAGGTGTCCCGGAAAGCAGGATGTGGCTTCCGACAAAGACGACACAGGCGGCGATCAACTCGATCATGACGTTCAGGCCTCCGGTTCAGCGACTCCGTGCTGGCGGCAGGCCGCGGTGACGGTGTTGACCAGCAGGCAGGCGATGGTCATGGGACCGACGCCGCCGGGCACGGGGGTGATGGCACCAGCCACCTTGACCGCCTCGTCGAAGCAGACGTCGCCGACCAGCCTGGTCTTGCCGTCGTCCTTTTCGATACGGTTGATGCCGACATCGATCACCGTGGCGCCGGGTTTGATCCAGTCGCCGCGCACTATCTCGGGCCGACCCACGGCTGCAACCACGATATCGGCGCTGCGCACGACGCCGGGCAGGTCGGCGGTGCGGGAATGCGCTATGGTCACGGTGCAGTGGTCCTGCAGCAGAAGCTGGGCCATCGGCTTACCCACGATGTTCGAGCGACCGACGATCACGGCCTCGGCACCCTTCATGCCGTCGGCGCCGAGGTGATCACGCAGCATGAGCTGGCAGCCCAGCGGTGTGCAGGGAACCATGGCGTCCTGACCGGTCGACAGGCGGCCGGTGTTGATGACGTGGAAGCCGTCGACGTCCTTGGCCGGCTCGATGGCGTTGATGATCGCCTGCTCGTCGACCTGGTCGGGCAGGGGAAGCTGGACCAGGATGCCGTTGACCCGCGGATCGGCATTCAACTCCTCGACCTTGGCCAAAACCTCGTCATGGGTCGAGGTATCGGGCATGCGGAATTCGAAGCTCTCCATACTGGCCTCGACGGTCGATTTTCCCTTGTTCCGGACATAGACCTGGCTAGCCGGGTCTTCGCCGACCAGAACCACGGCCAAGCCGGGGATGATGCCGTGTTCGGCTTTCAGCTTGGCGACCTTGGAGGCGACGCCATCGCGTACCTTCTGGGCAAACGCCTTGCCGTCGATAATGGCTGCTTCACTCATGTCAGGGCTCCCAACCGTTCTTGAATCTGTTGTGCCACCTCAGGTCCGCCGGCGATCTCAAGTATCTTGCGACAACCCCTGTGGCCGCCACGACCACCATGGACGTGACCGGCAGGCGCCAGGTCTTCGCAAGCAACGTGATCACGGCACGGTTGGCCTTGCCTCCTTCAGCAGGCTGCGTGACGCGCACCTTTAAGAATGAGCTGCCTTCCGCGTCAAGCGAGATCGGGCCGATGTCATCACGAGAGGCCCCGGGTTGAACCCGCAACGCCAGCCGAATCCGCCCTGACGTGACCGTCAGCGGTCCCGGCATCAGGGATAGGCGAGGGGAACGAGAACCGTGCCGATCAGGAAGCGGCGCAGGAACTCCAGAAGCAGGATCGCGATAATGGGAGAGATATCGATTCCGCCAAGGTTACCCAGGAGCTTGCCGGTCACACGACGAATCGGTCCGAGAACCGGTTCGGTGATCTGCCAGAGCGCGCGCCCGATCTGGTTCACGATCGGGTGGCGCGTGTCGACAACCTTGAAGGACACCAGCCAGCTCAGGACCACATGGGCGATCAGAATCCAGAAGTAGATCCGGAACAGGATATCGACGAGCCAGATGATCGCATCCATGGGCGCTGTCCTTTCGGTGAAGCGGGCGTAATCTAACCGCATAACGGAGGGTGGTCATGCGATCCTATCAAGGTGGGTGCCATTGCGGCGCGGTCAAGGTGGTGTTTGAGAATGCGGTCGTTCCTGCAGATCTGGAGATCCGGTCCTGCGGTTGTGGGTTCTGCACGCGGCACGGCGCACGCACGATCACGGATCCGGCGGGGCATCTGGAGCTGCACGCGGCCGGGGACGCGGCGATGATCTATCGCTTTGCCATGGGCATCACCGATTTCATCATCTGCCGCGCGTGCGGCTGCTACATGGGCGCGCTGATGGAGGACGACGATGACCTGTTCGGAATCGTCAACAGCCGGATGCTAGACGATCGCGGCTGTTTCGACGGAGCTGCGACCTCACGTGACTACAGTGCGGAGGATGAAGAAGGCCGCCGTGCCCGCAGACGTGCGACATGGACACCGGTGACCTGGCGCCACGACACCGACGTTGCTTGACAGGACCCCGGCCCGCTCTTACATCGACGCCACCCAACACACGGGATCGGTGGGGCTGTAGCTCAGTTGGGAGAGCGTCGCGTTCGCAATGCGAAGGTCAGGGGTTCGAATCCCCTCAGCTCCACCACCTTCTCTCGTCGGGTGCCGGGCAAAGTCCCTTCGCTCTTCGACAACGTGACAGTGCCGTCCTGGGCCTAGGAAGCCGGGTGGGTGCCGGTGTCGTTCGGTGTGGCCTTCAGCATCATGTCACCGAACTTCTGAACCAACGCAACCAGATGATGCACATCCTCTTCGCGGTTTTCGTAGTGAAGAAAGCATGCCCGCAAACTGACGGCTCCATGGACCTTGGTGGTCGGAATGTGCGCCTCGCCGCTGTGAGCAATGGCATCGGAAATCTTCTGATTCAACGTATCGAGTTGCCTGTCGGATAGTTCGGCTTCTGTTGGCGTGTATCGAAAATTCACAGTGGAGATCGACGGCGGCGACAGGATCTCCAGGTCATGGGCCTCTTCGACGCGTTCGCCGAGCAGCCGAGCCAGATTGTTGCAGTTGATGACCATCTTGCGCACGCCCTCGCGTCCCAGTCGCGCAATGGACGCCCATGTCTTCAACGATCGGTCCGCAAACGTCAGCTCGAACATGTGCTCCCAGGGTTCCGGCGACATGCCGTCCTCGACATTGCTGGAAGCCAGGTAGTCTGGCACGAGGGAATAGTTCGCCTGGTTGATGCGGCTGTCGCGTGCAAGCAGGGCGCCGCAATCAAGCGGGGCCTGCAGCCACTTGTGCGGATCAAGCGTGAGCGAATCGACGCGGTTCAACGCCCGCGTGGCTTGCGTGTAGGCGGGATCAAGGCCCGCAATGCCGCCATAGGCACCATCAACATGAAGCCACAGGTCGAACGCCTCACAGATGTCGGCCAGCTCATCGATCGGGTCGATGGCGCCGACGTTGGTGCTGCCGCATGAACCGATGACACACGCCGGGCGCATCCCTTCCGACAGATCCGCTTCAACACGCGCGCGCAACGCATCCGGGCGCATGCGAAAGGCCTCATCGGTGGGAATCCTTCGCAGATTGCACGTGCCGATGCCCAACTGCTCCACACAGAGTTGGACGGAGCTGTGCGCTTCGGCCGACGTGTAATAGACCATGGCAGGGCGATCTCCCTGCAGGCCTTCCTCGCGTATGTTCCAGCCATCCCGCCGTGCGGCCCAGAACCGTGCCACCGTGAGGGCATTGAGGTTGGCGGCTGAGCCCCCCGCCAACAGAAGTGCGATGCCGTGAGGCGTTCCGCTCTCATCGACGAAGCCACTCAGTTCCATCAGCCACCGGCCAAGGCTGTGCATCAGGCAGGCACTGGGCGTATCGCTCGAATCGAGTCCACCCTTCATGGCCGTGGCGATGGCCTCGCACAGGATGCCAGCCGGTGCGGGCGGCGAGTTGACCCACCCGTATGACCTCGGGTGGGTCATCGGCATGGCCCAGGGTACAATGTAGCTTTCGACAAATGTCAGGATTTCGTCGGCAGTCATGCCTTCCGACGGCAATGACTGCTTCATGAGTTCTTCATGTACCGCTTTCGGCGGAACCGAACAGTCGACAGGCAGACTCTCGCGTTCCTGAAGGTGCTTTGCGATGATGTCCGACGTGCGCTCGAGCAGCTCGGCGAAACGGTGCTTGTCCTCGACGTGAGGAGATACAAACCGGTCTTCAGTTTCTTGCGCCATGGGATTAGCCGTCTGTCCTGCATTGGTTGAGTAATCTAGGTGCTATCCGAGAGAGCCGCACTGGTTTGCCAGCGTTGTCAGATCACGGTGTCTGTCGCGTCTATGAAGCCCGTAATCCAGTTTCTGCTCGCACGAGCCGGTTCCCCGAAAATGGCCCCGCAGTTAGCTCAGTCCGGCACCGCCTGGATGCTCACCGAGATGTTGCCCATGCGAGGCTGGCCGGTGTAGCGGTCAACGCTGTCGTCGACCCGGAGCAGACGGCCGGAATTGGTGCCCCATTCACGGACCTTTGCATCCTGTTCGTCGGGCAGACCGCCATAGGTCGGGGCCATGGACACGACGCCGGCGCGAAGCTCGGCATCGGGCTGGACGATTCCCCGTATTGAACCATGCTCGGACCGGATCTCGACCAGATCGCCGGCGCCAAGTCCTTCACGCTCGAGATCATCGGGATGCATGAAGGCCGGATTGTAGGGCCACTTGCGCCGCAGGCCTTCCAGGTCCTGGCCATTCGAGTTGTAGGAGCGCATCAGACGCCCGTTGATAAGACGGAAGGGGTACCGTGAATCCAACCCGGCAGCACCGGCCTTTCCGAGGCTTGCCGCCAGATCGGCCAGATCCGTCATCATCTCCGGATTGGCCACGTCGAGACGTTCAATCCAGCCCTCCTCCCGTGGCGCCACCACCATCGTCTCATCCCGGAAGATGGCGCCGTGAGGGTGTTTCCTGACTTCCGAAAGAGGAACGCGCGCATCACGTGTCAGGATCTCGAAAATGTCATCGGTGCTGGGTTTTCTGGTCATGTCGAGCGCAACCCTGCCGCCGGACGACTTGGCTCCCGGCGCGGTCGCCGGCGCAATCTCCAGCTCCAGCCCCATGCGCTGGGCCAGCGCATAAAACAACTCCCAGTCCTCGATGACATCGGCCCCTTCAGGCGGCTCGATAAGAGGCGGCGCGTATTGCGCATAGGCTTCCTTGTATCCTATGCCCGGCGCGTAGAAGCCGTAGAGTTCCTGTGAGAGAGTCATGCCCGCCATCTCAAGCGGAAGTTTCGGCGCGATGACATAGTCGGCGACGCGCGCCGTCGCGGAACGCTTGATGTCGATCTGGACCAGCAGATCGAGCTTCTCGAGCGCACGGACATTCAGGACCTGATCGGGAATGGCGAGGGCTGGATTGCCCGCGACGCTGATGAGCGCGCGGATCTGACCCTCGCCCTCCAGCAGGATTTCCTCAGCCAGGGCCGAGGCCTGCAAGCCGCCATCGCAGTTGGCGATATCACGCACGCGCAGTTTGGGTTCGTAGCCATATCCACGATAGGGCGCCGAAGCCTGAGCAATGGCTGGGAAGGCGGGCGTCAGAGTGCCGGTATGCGCGACGGGATCGCCCGCGCGGCTCCATTGCCCGCAGATCGTGTTGAGCGTGATCAACAGATACTCAAACAGCGTGCCCTGACCGTTAAAACTTGGCGCCGTCCCTGCCGTGGCGACACCACAGCCCATAGCAAAGGTCCTCGTTGCCTCAAGAAGGTCGGCAACCGGAACATCCGCCTGCTCGGCAACAAGCTCGGGATCGAAGGGTTCAACGGCGGCTCGCAGTGTCTTGAGACCCGCCACGTTTTCGGCCACAAAGGCCGCGTCGTGTAGGTCTTCGCGCAGGATCACGTTCAACATCGCCGCGACCAGAAAGAGATCGTGGCCGGGCCTGCATTGCAGATGGATGTGCGCCTTCCGCGCGGTCTCGCTGCGCCGCGGATCGATCACGATGAACCGCATGCCGCGGGCGACAGCGGCGTTCAGTTCCCGGCCCGGATTGGCGATGGGCAATCCCATCTGAAACGAAACCAGCGGATTGGCCCCGATCAGCATCGTGACATCCCTGCTTTCGAAAGGCGGAGACGGCGCCTGCCATGTTCCGTGAAGGGCCTGGGCCACCGCCTTTCCGGGCATGTCGATGGAATTGGCATTGAACACCAGGGAAGACCCCAACGCCTCCATGAAGGCTTTGGCAATCGGCATGGTGGCCGGGTTCACCACACTGTAGGTGCCCTCATAGAGCGCCACCGAACGTGGACCGTGCTTGGCCGCGATCTCGCCGAGTTTCTCAGCAATCGCATCGATCGCTTCAGACGAGGCAACCGGAGCAAAGGTTCCATCAGGCAAACGCTTCTGGCTTTGCAGCAGACGGCCCGAATGGTTCCACTGGTCGGGCACGTTCTGGCCCTTGATGCAGCAGAAGCCAGCGTAGGCCGGATTGTCACGATCGCCGCGGGCCTTCACCGGCAGGCCGTCTTCGAAATCGACCAGTACACCGCAACCGTTGTCGCAGAACCGGCACATGGTGGGCCTTGTTGTTCTCATGACATCTCCCCGGGGATGATCGGGTCCGGCTCGACAACGCCACCGTACGATAGGCACCAAAAAGGGGCATTGCCGTAACAACTCGGCAGTGGAGAGCTTGCCTGCATTGCGTCCCCAAACCTGTCGAAGCATCTTCTCCCTGAATTACAGGGATTCCAAGCAGAGACAGATCGTGTCTTTGTTCCGACAGTGGCCGTGTGGTTGACTTCCGCAAGGCCGCTACGGATCAGGAGTAGTCATGAATCTCGAGACCTTTGACCGAGATGGCATCGTGTTCCCGGCCGGGAGCATCGATGCCACGGGGTTTGCTGGTCGCTATCGCGCGTTTCAGGCGGCATCGAACCGTTCGCGCGGCAAGGACACCAACATCAAGCCTCATCTGGTGAGCCCGTGGCTCTGGGAGGTTGTTCATGCTCCGGCCATCGTGGATGCCGTGGAGCAGGCGCTGGGACCCGACATCATTCTCTGGGAATCGGACTGGAGCGTGAAACGTGTGGGCACCGGAGACTGGGTGCCATGGCATCAGGATTCACCTTACTGGAACCTCTCGTCTGATGAGGTCGTGTCTGTGTGGCTGGCGGTCAGTGACGTCACGATAGACAATGGCGCCATGCAGGTCGTGCCGGGCAGCCACGCTTCGGGCCGGATCGGACGTGTCGATGTAGCGGGGGATCTCCACGATGCCTTCACCGAAGGCCAGCGCACGACCGATGGCGACTGCATGTTTCCTTTCCACCATCTGACCGAAGATCATGGTAGCGGTGCCGTTTCGGTCGAACTCATGTCTGGCGAGTTTTCCATCCATTCCGTGAATCTGGTCCATGGCGGTGGCCCCAATCCGGCCGATCAGGACCGCATCGGATTTGCCATGCGCTACATCTCGGCCGACACGCGTTATCTCGGTGAAGTGGATTCGGTCACGGCGATACAGGGCGATTGCATGCGCGAGCACTTCGTCTACGAACCCGAGCCGTCAGGCGAATTTTCGCCCGATGCGCTCGCCGCGCTCGAATACGCGCTCACGTTTCCCAGCGGCTTCGGGGAAGCCAAACGCAAGCGATAGAACCGATCTAGGCGCCGGCACCCTTTCAGGGCGCGGGCTTCTGGCGCCGCCGCATTCTGGCGGTGGCCTCCCTGGTCCCGTCGTGGAAGGTTCCGAGCCAGCGGTCGAGAGGGAACTCCTCACTGCCGTAGTTGCAGTCGAAGTAGCGGTGGTGGAGCTGGTGGAAGAAGCCGCCGACACCAAGACGTGCCTTGTTCTTGGCCCAGACAGCCTCGTAGCCGGAATGCCCGGACGGCGCTCCGAGAAGCTGCCAGAACAGCACGAAAAGCATGTGTGCGGGATGGCTGGGCAGGACAAAGAAAATCAGGATCGTGCTGAAGTAGAGGACATGCTCCACGGGATGCATCGAGATTCCGGACCACGGACCGGGATTTATGTTGCGGTGGTGCAGGGCATGGATGTGTTTGTAGAGTGGCGTCCAGTGGAGCGCGCGGTGCACGACATAGAAGTGCAGGCTCTGCCACATCGTGACCAGTGGGAACATCAGCACGAACCACACCGGGCTTGTCGCCGGTTCGATCTCCACGAACACACCGCGTGCGTACATGACCCGCGCCAGAATTTCCCAGGCCGTCGCGATCGGCAGGCCGGAGGCCAGCGAGTAGAACATGTTGTCCCAGGTCTGGTAGCCGAAGGTGTACTTGTCGTGTTTTTCCCGGGGCATCGGGCGGACGTCGTACTTCAGCGTGTCGCCCTGAGCGTTGAAACCGTAGAACCACATGTGGAGCCCGCCGGCGACCACGAGCAGGGCAATCGCGTTGCGTAGCAGGATCCAGCCGGTCCAGTCGAACGACAGGCTGGCCTGTTCCGGGGTCACAGGATGCAGCCAGAATGCCAGCACAAGGGCAAAGACAAGATAGGCGGCGCGATCCGTGAACTGCAGGAAGTTGGAAAACAGCCACTTGAGCACCGTGAGCGGCCGCATCGGCCATGCCCAATAGGGCACGCCAGTCACCGGAAGCTCGGGATGCCAGTTCCAGGTTCCCTTGGCGGACGACGTGTTGGACGGGGGAGACGACGTGGTATCGGTCATGGTGCACGGGCTCCAGTCTCGGCGCGTTGGGCGCCATCCTATCGTTCGAGTGTCTTATCGCAGTGCTGGACCGCGCTGTGGAAACTCAAAAATTTGCGCCGTAGGATAAGATGAACTTATCCTCTTGGTATGGCCCAGAGACTGATTCCCTCGCTGAACTGGCTGCGTGTGTTCGAGGCAGCCGCGCGCAAGGAGAGCTTTGCCCGCGCCGCCGAGATCCTGAACATGAGCGGGCCCGCTGTCAGCCAGCAGATCCGGTCGCTTGAAGAATCCCTCGGCAAGCCGCTGTTTGTGCGTGGCCCCAGCCATGTCGCGCTAACCCGCGAGGGCCAGGCGTTCCTGCCGGTGGTCAACCAGAGCCTTGCGGCGATGGAAACAACGGCGATGGCGCTGTTTCGATCCGAGCAGGACGAGCATGTCACGGTCCAGGTGGTGCATCTCATGGCCATGGGCTGGCTGCCGCGCCATCTGCCCCTGTTCGAGGCCCGCCATCCCGGCATTCGTGCCCATGTCCTGACTGCCAACATTCCTGCGGATTTCCATACGCTGTCCGCTGGACGTGAACCCGATATCCAGGTCGCCTTCGGTTCCGCCTCGGACTTTCCCGACAGCGCGATCCGTCTGTTCGGTGAGGACATCAGCGTCGTCGCGCGAACCGACATCGCTGCTGCGATCCGGTCACCTGCCGATCTCAGGGGCGCGCGCCTCTATGACGTCGTGCCACATCAGAACGGCTGGCATCAGATTCTCAACACGCCGGAGGCCAGCGAGGTCGAGGACGTCGAGATCGTCACGGTCGACAACACGCCGACCGCACTGATGATGGCTGCGGCGGGCAACGGCCTCGCCCTGGCCCGTGCGCCGGCCAGCGACGGACTGGTGGAGAGCCTCGGACTGCTTCCCTGCCGGGGCCTGCCGACCGTCAGGGGCGGGCAGCACTACTATCTTCTGGTTCCAGTGGCCAAAAGGCTGAGCTCGGCCGCTGCTGCGTTCCGCGACTGGATGTTGGAGGTCTCAGACGCTCAGACTTGAGTCAGGTCGCCGTGGGTCTTTCGCCTTTGATCGTCACGCGATGACCGGCGCGCGTTTCGGGCCAGTAGTCGAACATGGCGAGATGCTGGGTCGAGCGGTTGTCCCACATGGCGACAGAGTTGGGTTCCCAGCGGAAGCGGCACTGAAAGCGTGGCTGCCCGATGTGCCTGTAGAGGAAGTCGAGCACGGCCCGGCTTTCTTCTGGTTCCAGGCCGACAATGCCCGTTGTGAAGATTTCGTTCACATAAAGCGCCTTGCGGCCGGTCACGGGGTGGGCCGTTACGACCGGGTGGTGCGTGACGGGGTAGTCGCCGTCGCGCGTCTCTTCGGCGGTGGTGCCGTAGTAACCCGCAAAGTTGTGCTCGCTGGCATGGACGGCCCTGAGGCCTTCTAGGAAGGCTCGCATCGGGGCCGAAAGGGCGTCGTAGGCTTCGTACATATTGGCAAAGAGTGTGTCGCCGCCGGCGCTGGGCACCTGGTGCATGTGGAGGATGCTGCCGAACGGCGGCTCGGCATCGCAAGTCACATCGGCGTGCCACTTGCGCCCGGCGTAGGTCTTGGAGTTCTTGTCGGCATAGATCTTCAAAATGCCCTCAAAGCCCTTCATGTCGCCCTGCGGGTGAACATGGAGGGTCCCGAAACGGCGCCCCAGATTTTGCAGTGAGGTGGGGTCGAGCGTCTGGTCACGAAAGAACAGCACAAGGTGCTCCATCCAGGCGTCGTGCAGGGCGTTGAACGTGTTGTCGTCCAGGCTCTTTCCGAGGTCGACACCGTGGACCATGGCGCCCAGACTGGGGGTCACCGGCTCGATCTGGAGCGTTGTTGCGGGCATGGGCGGCTCACCTGTTGCGACGGGTCATGGTGCGTCCAACGCTGGTGCAGTGCAAACAAGTCCTGTTGGTGCAAAAGCCAAACTTGGCTTGAAACGGTTGTGAGTTGCCTGCCGCCGAGCCCGGCACCATGTTCCCGGCGAACAGAAGGTTTGTTGCATGTCATCGAATGTTGCGATGGTCCCCGTTCTGGGGCGTTTTGAAGATCCCGAGATTACGGCAAAGGGTGAACGCCGCGCCATCATCGGCCTGCGTCAGCTCGCCACGCTGTGGATCAACACCGGCACGTTGTGCAACCTGACCTGTGCGGGTTGCTACATCGAATCCAGTCCCCTGAACGACCGGCTCGTCTACATCTCCGCCGCCGAAGTCGCGGCTTATCTCGATGAGATCGAGCGTGATGGCCTGGGCACCGGGGAGATTGGCTTCACCGGCGGTGAGCCGTTCATGAATCCCGATTTTATCGAGATGGTCGAGGATGCGCTGGGCCGGGGCTTCCGTGTCATGATCCTGACCAACGCCATGCGGCCCATGATGAAATGCGCCGATGCGCTGCTTGACCTCCAGACCCGGTGTGCCGAACAGCTGACCCTGCGAGTCTCAGTCGATCACTACACCAAGCTGCGCCATCAGCTCGAGCGTGGTCAGCGTTCGTGGGACCCCATGATCAGGGGCCTACGATGGCTGGCTGAGCATGACTTCCACGTTCATCTGGCGGGGCGCACCCGCTGGGAGGAAGATGAGGCAAGCCTGCGCGAAGGTTTCCGTCGCCTCATCGCAGAACTCGGACTCTCGGTCGACGCCGACGATCCCATGGAGCTCGTCCTGTTCCCGGAGATGGACGAAAACGCCGAAGTGCCCGAGATCACCACCGCCTGCTGGGACATCCTGGGCGTCGATCCCGCCGGGGTGATGTGTGCGACCTCGCGCATGGTTGTGAAACGAAAAGGTGAGGCATCGCCGGCAGTCGTGGCCTGCACCCTGCTGCCCTACGACCCCCAGTTCGAGATGGGGGCCACGCTGGCTGAAGCTTCCGGCACGGTTCCGCTCAACCACCCCCATTGCGCCAAGTTCTGCGTCCTGGGCGGGGGCTCCTGCAGCAAAGCATAAGAACGGAGTGGTTTACTCCGGCAGGATCTTTCCCGGGTTCATGATGCCCTGGGGATCGAAGGCGGTCTTGAGCTGACGCATGAGGGCGAGGGCCTCGCCGTGTTCGGCTTGCAGGAGGTGCATCTTGCCCAGGCCCACGCCGTGTTCCCCGGTGCAGGTGCCGCCCATCGCCAGCGTGCGGTGGACCAGACGGTCGTTGAGGCGCTGGGCTTCGGCCAGCTCATCGGGATTGTCACGGTCAAGCAGGAAGAGGAGGTGGAAGTTGCCGTCGCCGACATGGCCGGCCAGCGGGGCCGGGATATCGGTGGTCTCGAGATCCTTCTTGGTCTCGACAATACATTCGGCCAGCCGTGAGATCGGCACGCAGACATCGGTCGGCCACATCGAGCTTCCCGGCCGCATCGCCTTGGCGGCCCAGGCAGCATCATGACGGGCCTGCCACAGCTTGTTGCGGTCCTCCTGCCGGCTGGTCCACCGGAAATCGCCGGCACCGAACTCGTCGCAGATCTCACCGAACCGTTCTGCCTGTTCGGCCACCCCGGCTTCGGTGCCGTGGAACTCCAGGAACAGGGTGGGCGCCACGGGATTGTCCAAACCGGAATAGGCGTTGATAGCTTCGATCTGAACCTCATCCAGAAGCTCGATCCGGGCCATGGGAATGCCGGACTGGATCGTCATGATCACCGCATTGACGGCGGATTCGATGTCAGAGAAGGAGACGGTCGCGGCACTGATCGCCTCGGGAATCCCGAACAGGCGCACGGTGACCTCGGTGATCACCCCCAGAGTGCCCTCGGAGCCGACAAAGATGCGCGTGAGGTCGTAACCGGCCGAGGATTTGCGCGCACGCCGCGCGGTCTTGATGATCCGTCCGTCCGAGGTCACCACCTTGAGCGAGAGCACAGCCTCGCGCATGGTGCCGTAACGCACGGCGTTCGTGCCCGAGGCGCGGGTGGCGGTCATGCCGCCCAAAGAGGCATCGGCGCCGGGGTCAACCGGAAAGAAGAGGCCGGTGTCACGCAGGTGTTCATTGAGCTGCTTGCGAGTCACGCCCGCTTCGACCGTGGCATCAAGGTCCTCGGCGTTGACCTCCAGCACGCGGTTCATGCGCATCATGTCGATCGAGACGCCGCCTTCGACAGCCACGACCTGGCCCTCCAGCGAGGTCCCGGTCCCGAACGGAATCGCCGGTGTGCCGTGTCGCGCGCAGATCTTCACGATCTTGGCGACCTCCTCGGTGTTTTCAGGAAAAACAACGGCGTGGGGCGATTCGGGATGATGCCAGCTCTCGTCATGGGCGTGCTGCTCGCGCACGGCTTCGCCGGTCGAGAATCGGTCGCCCAGTAACTCGGCGAGCTCTGCAAGGCACTCGTTGTGATCGGGCAGGGCGTTGGCTCGCATGGTGGGCTCCGGTTAAAGGCGGGCCGCATCATAGGCAGTCGGGTTGCCGGGTGCGAGTCATGCGCGTGTCGTGTTAGCGTCCGCCGACTCAACGGGGGACCCCATGAACGAGGCACCGCGCCTGATGCGTACCTTTCCTGCCGCCGAGGGTGAACAGGTCGTCCTGGCCAACATGCAGGACGGCCCTACAACCGCTGGGCGTTCGGCAACCTGCGTCGGATGCTGCCGACCGGGAATGTCTGGTCGGGGGACGGCGCGGTCACAGATCTCCCGGTCCAGCCGCTCTATCTCGACGACATCGCGTTTGCCGACAAGAACGGCGTCGAGATGACCGTCAAGCAGATGCTCGACACCAACTACACCGACGGCTTTGTCGTGCTGCATCAGGGCGCCATCGTTGCCGAGCGTTACGGCGACGGCTTGGAAGCCCATGAGTCGCATCTGCTGATGTCGGTCACCAAGTCGTTTGCGGCCTCGCTCGCGGGCATCCAGGTCGAGCGCGGGCTGTTCTCGCCGGACGACCTTGTCACCGACATCATCCCCGAGGTTGCGGGTTCTGCCTATGACGGTGCACTGGTGCGCCATGTCCTTGATATGACCGTGGGCATGGACTACTCCGAAGACCCGATGAGCGACGTCGCACTGCTTGATGTCGCGGCGGGCTGGCGGCCCTATGTTGACGGTGTGCCCGACAACCTGCGGCCCTATATTGCGCCCATGCGGCCGGCGGGTGAACATGGCGCTGCCTCTCACTACGTTTCCATCAACACCGATCTTCTGGGCTGGATCCTGGAGCGCACCTTGGGCACCGACTTCACAACACTGCTGTCGCGTGACATCTGGCAGCCCATGGGTGCCGAACACGATGCCTACATCACGCTCGACCGCCTGGGCGGTCCCCAGACCGATGGCGGCCTCTGTGTGAAGACCCGCGACCTGGCGCGTTTCGGCCAGCTCCGCCTGCAGGACGGTGTCATGAACGGCCGTCGGATCGTCCCGGAAAGCTGGATTCGCGATTTCCGCGAGAACGGTGATGTCGGGGCATGGGATCGTGGCAATTTCGCTGCCGATATCCCGGGCCATCACTACCGTTCGAAGTGGTACACCGATCTTGCTGACCCCCACCGTCCGCCCTACGGAATCGGGATTCACGGCCAGTCCGTGTTTTTTGATGCGGTCGCCGGGGTGGTCATCGCCAAACATTCGACCCATCCGGCGCCAGTCGACCCCAAGCTGTTCGACGACATGTTCTGGGGCTTCAAGGCCATCGCTCATGCGCTCTCGGATTGAGCCGATGACCGTCACACCGACCAACTTCCAGGACCGGCCCCACAGCGCGTGGGGGTTTCATCACGTGCGGGAACTGCATCCTACAGCACAGGTCTGGCGCGGGGTCGGGCCGGTCTGGGAGCTGCCGCAGAGACCCGCTGATCTGGAGGGCGTGGCGTTTCAGGGTGCCGGCGGTCAGCCGACCACCCTGGCCGCGATGATGGCCGAGCCCGTGCATGATGGATTGATCGTGCTGCACCGGGGTGCTGTGGTCTTCGAGGCCTATGGCAGCGGCATGCGCCCCCGCGATCCGCATATCCTAATGTCTACCACCAAGTCCTTTGCCGGGTCCCTGGCGGGCATCCTCGCCGATCAGGGCGTGCTCGACCTTAAGGCCGAGGCGACGGCGCTCGCACCTCTCCTCAAGGGCACGGCCTATGACGGCGCCACCGTGCGCCAGGTCCTCGATATGCGGGTCGGCCTCGACTACGTCGAAGATTACAGCGATCCGGCCTGTGACTTTGCCTACATGGATGCGGCCTGTGGCTGGCGTCCGCCGGTTGAACCCGGCGCACCCGACAATCTGCTCGATCACATCAAGGCCATCCGTTCCGGTCCGGCCCATGGCGGCGTGTTTCACTATGTCTCGCCGACGGCCCTGGTGATGGGCTGGGTGCTGGAGGCGGTGACGGGCGAATCCTTCGCCGAACTGGTCTCGCGCCTGATCTGGCAGCCGATGGGGGCGGAGTTCGACGGTGATCTCGCGCTTGACCGTTGTCATCGCTCCCAAACCGAAGGCGGGTTGAACGTCACGCTGCGCGATCTCGCCCGCTTCGGTGAGTTGCACCGGCTGGGCGGGGCCGTGAACGGCACACAGATCGTGCCGGAAGCCTGGGTCCACGACATCCGTGACAACGGTGACCCCGACGCCTGGGATTCCGGGACCATGGCCGACCTGATGCCGGGTCACCACTATCGTGCCATGTGGTACACGAACCGCAGCCATCCTCACCGGCCGGTCATGACCATGGGCGCGTTCGGCCAGAGCGTCTATGCCGACCCCGTCGCGGAAATCACGATCGCCAAGCTAAGCTCTTTCCCCAATGACGGTGATGCCTACTTCGGTGAGATGGCACGCTGTTTTGATGCGATCACCCAGGCCCTTCACGGAGACTGACATGCCCGACCATGATCTGATGCAGACTTTCCCGCCGATAGGCGATGATGCGGTGACACTGGAGAACTGGCGGACTCCGCCCCACAACCGCTGGGCCTATCAGCATGTCAGTGAACTGGTTCCGTCGGCCCAGATCTGGCGCGGGTCGGGTCCGGTGTGGGAGCTGCCGCGCGCGTCGCTCGACCTGTCCGACATCAGCTACACGGATCACGCCGGCACGCCCGAAACGGTCGCTGCTTTTCTCGACACACACCAGACCGACGGCATCTGCGTCCTGCGCCGCGGCGAGATCGTCATGGAGCACTACCGCAACGGTTTGCAGGCACACCGCCCGCACATCCTGATGTCGGTCTCGAAATCGATCACGGCGCTGGTCATCGGCATCCTGGTCGAACAAGGCAAGCTCGATCCCGCGGCCGGAATCACCCATCTGATTCCCGAGGTCGAAGGGTCCGCCTTCGGTGACTGCACGTTGCAGCACCTGCTGGACATGACCGTTGGTGTCGACTTCACCGAGGACTATCTTGCCGCGGCCGGGCTGATCACTGAGTACCGCGAGGTCTCGAACTGGAAACCGCCCAGTGATCCTGCCAACCCGGGCGATCTGCGGTCGTGGCTCTGCACGCTGAAGAAGGACGGCGAGCACGGTGCTGCGTTCCACTACGTGTCGCCCTGCACTGATCTTCTTGGCTGGATCATCGAACGCGCAGCCGGCCGTCCCTATGCGGAGGTCGTCAGCGAGCTCCTGTGGCGGCCCATGGGCGCAGAGTTCGACGGCTACGTCACGGTCGACCGGCTGGGCGCGCCTCGTGCCGCAGGCGGCATCTGCCTGACCCTGCGCGACCTCGCGCGGGTCGGACAGATGATGCTGGAGAACGGCCAGGCCAACGGCCGGCAGGTCGTGCCCCAGAGCTGGGTGGCCGACAGCCGGTTCAACGGTGACACGGCGGCCTGGGCTGCGGGCGAGGGTGCGGCGGCAAACCCCCACGGCAGCTATCGCAACAAGTGGTGGATCATGGGTGACGGTCACAGCGCCTACACGGGGATCGGCGTCTTCGGCCAGTATCTCTGGATCGATCCCGTTGCCAGCCTGGTGATCGCCAAGTTCGCTTCGGAACCGCTGCCGACCGACGACAACGTCAGCCTCGATACTGCGCGTTGTTTTCAGGCCATCGGACTGGCGCTTGCCTGATGCCGGTCGTTGTTCGTGATCTGACCATGGCAGACGCTGACTGGTTCCTACCGCTCAACAACGCCGAGGTACCTCACGTCAACGCGCTCGACGAAGCCGTGCTGGCCGCGCTGCTGGCTGAGGCATCCCTGGCCCGGGCTGCCGAGGTCGACGGCAAACCGGCGGCCGCGCTGATCGTCTTCTCGCCCGGTGCGACCTACGGCAGCGCGAACTATCGCTGGTACAGCGAGCGTTACGAGGGTTTTGTCTACATTGACCGTGTCGTCACCGACCCGGCCTTTCGGGGCCAGGGACTGGCACGCGGCTTCTATGATGAGGCCTGGGTCATGGCGGCAGGACAGAACGTGATGTTGTGCTGTGAGGTCAATGAGGAACCACCCAATCCCGGCTCGATGCGGTTCCACGAGCGTTTCGGGTTCAAGCCGGTCGGCGGCCAGCAGACCGAAGGCGGTAAGAAGACCGTGGTGCTGCTGGCGCGGGAACCCGAAGAAGCGTGAGACCGACTTAGTCGAAGCGGGGTGGGACCGGTGGCAGGTGCTGTGCCTCCCACACATCCGATCCCACAAGTGACGAAGGATCGTCCGTTTTGAGGTGCTGGTAGGGTGCCAGAGGCGCGATGATGTCGAGCTGGCGGCGTAGCTCGGCAACTGCGGTGTCGTGGACGTCGACGCGGACGTCGATTTCGGAAAGCTCCGGATAGCCGTCATCATCCCAGCCATAGGTGGCCACCCGAGCGGAACGTTCCGTGTAATGGCGGCCTGCGTCATCGCTCTGGCCGCCGGCATCTCGTCCGGCTTCCAGCGCACGCATCAGACGTTCGTGCAAGGGCTCGGTGGCGCTGTCGAGGAAAGCACGACCCATGGCCGCCACGACATCGCCGTCGGCAAGAACATTGCCCATGGCGAGCCAGTTGTCGCCGGTGATGTGTCCCTTCCAGTCCTTGCAATGGTCGCCGCTATGCGCGGCCAGGTCGCCGTTCCGCTTCAAAATTCCTGTCTGCCGGTAGGAGAAATGACGATCGGTTGTTTCCAGGTGAGCCATCAGGTGCTCAGCCGACAGCCCGTCATCGAGCCGTCGTGCGCCTTCGGCCTTCAGGCGGCGGTTGGTATAGGCCTGGCTGACGATCAGGTCGCCGCTGCGCGACACAGCCGGGCAAACGACGCCGACGTTGAGCGACACCGTTGCGATGCCGTAGCCGATCCGGCCGGTGTGCTGACAGCGCCCCATGATGGTGTAGGTCATCGCCTTCTCCCGATTTTGACGTGTAGGATGACCGCGTCAGCCCGGCCCCGCAACCGACGAACGGAGACCTCCATGACCGCCACCGTAATCCGCAACGCTGAATGGGTCGTCGCTTGGGATGACGAGGAGGATTGCCACATCTATCTGCACGGCTGCGATGTCGCCTGGCAGGACGGCGCACTCATTCATATCGGCGGACGTTATGAAGGCGGGGCTGCTGAGGAGATTTCCGGCCACGGGCGAATGGTGATACCGGGGCTTGTGAACCTACACACCCACACCTCGACCATGCCTGTGTTCAAGAGCGTGCGCGAAGAGATTGGCAACCCGCAGCTCTATCTCTCAGCACTCTACGACGGCTGGAACCTCTTCACGCCGGCGGCAGAGGACAAGTTCTGGGCCTCGCGTTACGCCTATGGCGAGATGCTGCTGTCGGGTGTGACCAGCTATGTCGACATGTGCTTTCCCTATCCCGGCTGGGTTGATGCCGCCGCCGAAAGTGGGCTGCGCGCCTTCCTGTCGCCGCTCTACCAGTCCGCAAGCTGGCGCACCGACAACGGCCACGAGCTGCTCTATGACTGGAAGGATGACGATGGCCACGCTGACATGGAGGAATCCGTCGGGGTCATCGATGCCGCGATCACCCACCCCTCGGGCATGCTGGATGCGGTGGTCTCGCCCATGGCGATCGATACCTGCTCGCTCGCGCTGATCCACGAGAGCTATGCGCTCGCCAGGGAACGGGGACTGCCGTTCCAGCTTCACTGCGGCGAGGCGATGATGGAGTTCCTGGAGATCACGCGCCGTCATGGGGTGAGCCAGGTCCAGCTTCTGGCACGTGAGCGTCTGCTGGGCCCTGACGTTACCCTGGGTCACGGGCTGTTCCTGGATCACCATTCCTGGCTTCACTGGTCGACACGCGCCGACATCGGCCTTCTGGCCGATCACGGCGTGTCGGTGGCCCATTGCCCGACACCTTTCAGCCGCTATGGCATCACGCTGGAGCATTTCGGTCGTTACCTCGAAGAAGGTGTGGTGCTGGGTATCGGCACCGATACCCACCCCCACAACATGCTCGAGGAGATGCGTACCGCAGCGATCATGGGTCGTGTCGCAGCCGAGAACATGCATGCGGTCTCGACCGCCAACATCTTCAACGCCGCGACGGTCGGCGGGGCCCATGCTCTCAAACGCGGTGATATCGGCCGCCTGCAGGTCGGAGCCAAGGCCGACCTCGTCTCGGTGGCGCTCGACGACCCCACCATGATGCCGGTCTATGATCCCTTGCGCAGCCTGATCTACACAGCTGCGGACCGCGCGGTGCGGGATGTTTGGATCGATGGACGTCAGTGCGTGGCCGATGGAAAGGTCACAACGCTGGACATGGAGGACATCGCTTCCAATCTGCAGGAGGTGCAGATACGTGCGCTCGAGAAGGTGCCGCAGCGCGATCGGCTGGGCCGCAATGCCCTCCAGGTCGCGCCGCTGACCTTCCGCTCACGCCGTCAGCACTGAACAGAGGAAGTGGAATCGTATCGTGGGTATTGAAGTCGGCATCATCGGTCTGATCTTTCTGGCGCTCTACATCTGGGCGATTGTCAGTATTGTCCAGAGCGACGCCTCGACCTTTGCCAAGGTTATCTGAATCCTCGTGATCCTGGTCTTCAACTTCCTGGGCTGGCTGGCCTGGCTGATCTTCGAGCAGAAATCCGCGAAGTAAGGCTCGCTCAGGCTCTGTCTGCGCGGCGCAGGCTGTGGACTAGCATGAGGCAGAGCGTGAACAGCACCAGGGCTCCGGCCTGGTGCAGCGCGCCTAGCCAGACCGGAACATAGGCCAACAGGGTGGCGATCCCCAGCCCCGCCTGCACCAGCACCATCAAGGCTGTGGTTGCCGAGAGGTTCTGTGACCTGCGGCTCAGCGTACGGCCCCTGTGGGCCAGCCAGAAGATGATCACGGCCACCACAGTCACAACAGCAATCAGTCTGTGGTTGAACTGGACGGCGGCGATCGCTTCGAACGGTGCGCGCCAGACAGGCTCGTTGTCGAAATAGCCCTGCGGCACCAGACGGCCGTCGATCAGCGGGAAAGTGTTGAAGTAGAGTCCGGCATCAAGGCCCGCGACAAATGCGCCCGCGACGACGGTGACACTCACCAGCCCGAACAGACACCAGGCGCGTCTACGCACCGGATCGATGGCCGCTTCGCCTGCGCCGTAGTCAGCCCGGCGTGTCAGACCCAGCATGGTCCAGATGATGGCGCCATAGATCAGGAGGGCCATGGCGAGATGCAGGGCCAACCGGTACTGGCTGACGCTGGGCCGATCGACCAGCCCGCTCTTGACCATGAACCAGCCCAGAAAACCCTGCAGTGCGCCCAGCGCGAAGAGCACCCACAGACGCAAGGCCAGGGGCTTCTCCAGCTTGCGCCGCACGAGAAAAATGACAAACGGAACGAAGAACGCCAACCCGATCAAGCGACCCAGCAGGCGATGGGAGTATTCGAACCAGAAGATGGTTTTGAACTCGGCCACGGTCATGCCGGTGTTGATCTGTTTGTACTCCGGCGAGGCGCGGTACTTTTGGAGTTCCGCCTCCCAGGCTGCCTCGCTCATGGGCGGCAGCCAGCCGGTGACGGGCCGCCAATCGGTCATTGAAAGACCTGATTCAGTCAGCCGCGTAACCCCTCCCAGCACCACCATGATGAAGACTAGAGCAGCGACGGCCAGAAGCCAGCGGGCCACGGCCCTGCTCTCGTGATCGGCTGTACTCACTCGTAGGCGCCTTCCTGCCAGTGGCCCTGTTCCTTCAGGGCGTCGGCGACCTCGGTGGGCATATAGTTCTCGTCATGCTTGGCCAGGACCTCGTCGGCGATGAACATGCCGTCGGGCGAGGGCAGGGTGCCCATGGCGATGATGCCCTGGCCCTCGCGAAAGAGGTCGGGCAGCACGCCGGTGAAGCTTACGGGAACGACAGCGCCGCCGTCGGTCAGCTCGAAATGGGTCGTGATGCCGTCGGCCTGTTTGGCAACGCTTCCGTTGAGCACCAGCCCACCCAGCCTGATGCGGACCTCGGGCGCGGCCGGCTCGGCAACCAGATCCGAAGGCGAATAGAAGAACGTGACCTTGTCTTCGAGCGCGATCAGCACCAGTGCCGTCGCAAAGGCGAAGCAGACAAAGCCGGTGGCCAGGAAAAGAGTGCGGCGTTGTTTTCGTGTCATGCCTGTTCGGAGTCGTCAGGTTGGGATTCAAGCCTATCGAGTTCCTGCTGGCGCTTGCTGGCCTGGCGCAAACTCACGACCAGAAGGCCGATCAGAATCGCGGCCGTCACGCCATAGGGCGTCCAGACGGTCGCGGCGTAGCCGCCCATGTTCAGGAACGCGCTCATGATGGTCCTGCCCCCAGGGCTGCCTGGCGGCGCAGCAGAACCTCGATCCGGCGCGCGGTCAGCTCGCTGCGGATGCGCACGAGATGGATGGCGACAAAGAACGCCGTGAAACCCAGGGCCATGATCAGTAGAGGCCAGAGCATCGAGCTGTGGATCGTGGGTCCGTCCATGCGCAGCACGCTGGCGGGCTGATGGAGGGTGTTCCACCAGTCGACCGAGAACTTGATGATCGGAAGGTTGATCGCGCCGACCACGGCCAGGATGGCCGCCGCGCGTCCGCCGCGCTCCCGGTCGTCGAAGACGCTGACCAGCGCCATGTGGCCGAGGTAGAGGAAGAACAGCACCAGCACGGATGTCAGCCGGGCGTCCCAGACCCAGTAGGTGCCCCAGGTCGGCTTGCCCCAGAGGCTGCCGGTGATCAATGCCGCTGCGGTGAAGCAAGCGCCGATGGGAGCTGCCGCGCGGGCCGCGAGATCGGCGAGCTGGTGTTTCCAGATCAGGAACGAGGCCGAGAGGACGGCCATGACGGCATAGCAGAACATCGCCATCCAGGCCGAGGGCACGTGGATGAACATCACGCGCACGGTGTCACCCTGCTGATAGTCGGGAGGCACAAAGACCAGAGCCCAGACAAGGCCCGTGCCGATCAGGCCGGCGGCCAGAACCCACGCCCAGGGCAGCACACGCGTCGCAATGCGGTTGAACCGCGCCGGGCTGGCAAGGGAATGCAGAAACGATGGCACGGGGCTACCGGCTCCAAGGATGTCGGGCGCTGCCTACAGGCCGCACGGGCTTTTGTCCAACCACGATCACTCCATCGCCAGACGCAGCGCGCCGGCGCTGGCAAAGGCGGCCAGCGGCACGCTCACGATCAGGATCGCGGTCTCAATGAGGATATGGGGAAGCGCCGGCAGTCCGGCCAGATGGGCCTCGACCGCCGAGATACCGAAAATCAGCACCGGCACGAACAGCGGCAGCACCAGAAGACCGATCAGGGCCCCGCCGCGCCGGGCTCCCAGAACAAGGCTGGCGCCGATCGCCCCGATCAGGCTGATCGCCGGGGTGCCGATCAGAAGACTCAAGATCAGGGTGGGCCAGACGCCCGTGTCGAGCTGAAGCATCAGGGCCATCAGGGGCGCCAGAAGGGCGACCGGCAGGCCCGTGATCAGCCAATGGGCCAGGCATTTGGCCAGCACCACCAGCTCCAGTGGCAGGGATGAGAGCGCCAGCAGGTCGAGGGACCCGTCGTCGAAATCGGGACGGAACAGCCGGTCGAGCGAGATGGTCGCTGCCAGCAGGGCGGTCACCCAGATGATGCCCGCGGCGATACGGCCCAAAAGCTCAGGTTCCGGGCCCACCCCGAAGGGGAAGAGCGCGATGGTGATGACAAAGAAGCCCAGGGTCAGCGCTGCTTCGCCGCCACGGCGTACGGCCAGCGCCACATCGCGCCGCACCAGAGCCCAGAACACGCTCATGCCGCATGCCCCAGGGTCAGGATCGAGGCCTCCTCGAGAGCGATATCATCATGGGTCGCCATCACGACGATGCCGCCCGTTGCCCTGTGTCCGCGCACCATCTCGAAAAGCCGATCAATGGCGGCGGCATCAAGCGTGACCGTGGGCTCGTCCATCAGCCAGCATCCGCCCGGTCGCGCTGCCAGCCGGGCCAGCCCCAGCCTGCGCTGTTGCCCGGCCGAGAGCATCGCGGCGGGCAAGTGCGCCAGCGAGTCCATACCCACCGCCGCAAGGGCCTCGCGCGGCGCCACGTCAGCGCCTTCGAACCGCGCCCAGAATCGCAGGTTCTCCTCGACCGTCAGGGCGGATTTGATGCCGTGGCCATGCCCGAGGAAGGCGAGGGAGCCGCGCCACGGCGCCGGTTCGTCCGCGGTGTCCTTGCCCTGCCAGAGAACGCGCCCCTGGGTCGGCGGCAGCAGGCCGGAAAGCACCCGCAGCAGGCTGCTCTTGCCGCTGCCGTTGGGGCCGCGCAGGACTAGAACCTCGCCCGGCGACAAGGCAAACGACACGTTGGTGAACAGACGGCGGCCGCCGCGCTCGCATGTCAGGGACTCGGCCTCAAGCGCTGCCGTGATGTGTTCTGCCGCCATGGCGCGGACTCTACAGGGCGTGGACGAACGGGGTAAACTGATCTCAGCAAGCCTTGTAAAAAAAGTGTTTTATTGCTAAATTAGGCTCATCGATTCCTGGAGGAAGCGTCATGACCCAGGGTTGGACTAGGACCGTCAGCGTCGAGGAACTCAAGACCAAGGGCCGCACTGTGTACCGGCAGGACGGCCGCCAGATCGCCCTGTTCGACACGAAGAACGGCATCTACGCGTGCAACAACCGTTGTCCTCACGAGGGTTATCCGCTGCGCGAAGGCACGCTCGATGAGAACTGCCTGCTGACCTGCAACTGGCACAACTGGAAGTTCAACTTGGAGACCGGCGAGAACCAGCGCGACGGCGACAAACTGCGTACTTATCCGGTCGAGATCAGGGATGGTGACATCTGGGTCGAGATTGTCGACCCATCGGTCGAGGAACAGCTCGCCAAGTCACTCGACGACCTCAGGCAGGGCTTTGTGGATCATGACTACGAGCGGCTCGCGCGCGAGATCGCCCGCATCGTGCGGTTGGGTGTCGACCCGATAATCGCCGTGAAGGAAGCAATCCGCTGGTCCCACGACAAGATGGAATTCGGCTGGACCCATGCCTATGCGGGTGCGGCTGATTGGCTGGCGCTATACGACGAACATGCTGGCGAACCGGAAAACCAGCTCATCTGCCTGCTGGAGTCGATCGGCCATATGTCCGGCGACACGCTGCGTGAGGAAAGCTACCCCTATGCCGAGGGTGCGGAGGACTGGGACCCGGAGGCGTTCTTCCAAGCTGTTGAGGGTGAGGATGAGGCGCGCGCCATTTGCCTGACCCGTGGTGCCATCGCCACCGGTGATGCCTATGGCGCCATGGAACACGCCTTGGCCCGTGCCGCCCTGGCGCACTACGCCGACTTCGGCCATTCCGCGATTTATGTTCCTAAGGCCGGGGCGCTGATCCGGCGGCTCGGCGAGGACATCGCCGAACCGGTTCTGGTCTCCCTGGTGCGTGGCATCGTCTCGGCCTTCCGCGAAGACCTGATTCCGGAATTCCGCGCCTACGGCGGCGCGCTGGAAACCTTTGGGACCAAACCGAATGGCGCGGCCCCGGCCGCCGCCGATTACGCGAAGCTGAATGCCAACAAAGCGGTCCAGTTCACGGCGGAGCACGGCACCGCTCCGGCGCTCGATCTCTTCCGCACGCTGTTGGCGGCGAACGCGACCAACATGATGGCCTTTGATCTCAGCCATCTCGATGATCTCGATCAGCCCTATGGCAGCGACTTCGGCTGGCTCGATCTCACCCATGGGCTGACCTTCGCCGATGCCGTGCTGGAGCTGTGCCGGAAGTATCCGGAGCTGTGGCCTGCCGGTCTGCTGCAGATGGCCTGCTTCTCCGGCCGCAACATCGCGCACCAGGACGACAACGTTGATTTCGAAGTCTGGAAGGTAACCGACCCCGATGCCTTCTTTGCCGATGTCGCCCAGACCCTGTTCGATCACGGTCACGACGAATACATCGTGTCGGTCCATCTGGTGAAGACGGCGCAGTCCGTCCGCAATCTTCTGGCCTCTCAGGAGGCCGGACATGCAGGCGAGCTGGCTCTCGCGGCCTTGAACCGTCTGCTTGCGTCGCCGGTCCGGCGCAAGATGGTGCGTCGTACGGCCCGTCAGGCGATGCGGTTCGTGGATACCGATATCTGACCGGTCGATTGTTGCCGAATTCTCAACAGTCAGGCCGACAAACTCGCTGGTGCTCTGAATCGGCAGCAGACTAGTCTGCGCCCCTTATCGAAAGGGTCCAGTCATGTCTGATCACCACGTTGCCATGCGCGACCTCGTCTGTTCCTTGCCGGAACCGGGCTGGAACTACGGGCACGGCCGCTCGCCGTTCTATCGGCATGCGCTCGCCAACGGCGCGACATTCGTCATCTACAACCGGCGCATGATGCCGGTCTCGATGACCAACGCGGACCGTTTCCAGGCCTACTGGGCCTTGCGCAAGGGTGTCGCGCGGCTCGACACCGGTGAGCTGCCGATCGAGATCCGCGGACCCGATGCCAAGCGTCTGCTGAACCGCATCTTCACCCGCGACATCGCCAAGATTAGGCCGGGCCGCAGTACCTATGGCATTGCCTGCTGGCCCGACGGAGGTGTGCTGGTCGACGGTATCCTGATCCGCCTGGCACCCGATTGCTTCTGGTATGTCCAGGCCGATGGCGACTTCGTCGGCTGGACCAGGGCGCAGGCCATGGGCATGGATGTCGAGATCACGGATGCGCAGTCCTGGGTGCATCAGATCCAGGGGCCCAAGGCGTTCGATGTGCTTGCCGATATTTGCGACGACGGCATGCCCGAACCCTTCAAGTATTTCGATGCCCGTGAGGTTATGATGGGTGGCCAGAAGGTCCTGATCACCCGTACGGGCTGGACCGCCGAGCTGGGCTTCGAGATTTACACCCGCCCAGACATGGACTTCGAGGCGCACTGGGCTCATGTCACCGAAGTCGGTGCGCGCCACGGTATGCTCGACATCGGCCTCGACGGCATGGACATCCGGCGTATTGAGGGGGCGATCCTTAACAACGGCTCCGATATCGACAGCTCCATGTCGGCCTGGGCAGCGGGGTTCGAACGCTTCATCGATCTCACCAAGGATGACTTCTTCGGCAGGGATGCCCTGGCGCACATGACTGATCGCCGCACCTGCATATACGGCATCGCCTGCAAGGTCGCCGAGCCGTTGATAGGCGGACCCGTGGCGCGGAGCGGCAGGGAGATCGGCCACATCACGGCCTCGGGCTGGTCACCCTGTCTCGAGCGGGGGGTGGCCTATGTCAGGTTGAACTGCGCCGATGACCTTGATCCCCGCACGGTGGAGGTCATGGGCTTCGACCTTGCCATGCACAACGCCGAGATTGTCGATCTGCCATTTTACGATCCGGAGAAGAAGATCCCGCGCGGTCTGGAGGTTGCCGCCTGGTAGTCAGGCCGGCGGCACCACCAGAACACGGCCGTCCATCTGTTCTTCCGGACGTGTGATCGCGAGATGTGCGATGGCACTACCGACGCTGCCGCCTGGGGGCAGGGAGGCGACGCTGTAACACCGGATGTCACGGTCAGTTTCTTCGCCCACGAGTCGCCGGACCGCGCACAGGGCCTCCTCCAGCTTGCCGATCCGCGGGCGCTCCCGGTCAGGATCGACAACCACGACGAACCCGTGTTCGCGCGCACCGATATGGGGCAGGGCAGCTTGGATCAGAGACTCCGGCAGCCCCTTGTTGTCGAGCAGGATCACCAGGGCGTCGAGTCCGCTGCATGTTCTGATCACGTCGGCGACCAGCTTGTCCTGTCTCTTGGCGTGGGGATTGCCGATCTGAATTGCCGTGGTGCCCCAGCCATGGCGGATGTCTGCGGCTGCTGAGTCGGTCCGTTCGGCATCTGGATCATAGAGGACCACGGTGGCGCCGTGGTTCGCGACTGCAGCAGCGATGGTAGCCCCTTCGGTGCTGCCGCCGTTGGTGATGACGGCAACAAGGCCGGCCAGTGCGTCCATGACTCCATCCCCTCGGAGAGCGGTCTGCATTGTCATGGCCGGCCACGGGTGCGTCAACGCGGCGTCATTGGACTTCCGGGCCGTCTGGTACCATGTTCTGCGAAATGGTTCCCGGCCCGTCCGGACCGGACTATCGGTTTCATCTTCCGGGAGTTCCAACGTGAGCAGTCTCGACAGCTTCGGCGCAAAACAGAACCTTGATGTCGGCAACCAGTCCTACACCTACTACAGCCTCGACAAGGCCGCTGAAGCCCTGGGCGATGTCTCGCGCCTGCCGGTGTCCCTGAAGGTCCTGCTTGAGAACCTGCTGCGCCATGAAGACGGTGAGACCGTCACGTCGACCGATATACAAGCTGTCGCCAAATGGCTCGAAACACAGTCGAGTACGGATGAGATCGCGTTTCGCCCGGTGCGTGTCCTGATGCAGGACTTCACCGGCGTGCCGGCCGTGGTCGATCTTGCGGCCATGCGTCATGCCATGCGCGAACTCGGCGGTGACCCTGACAAGATCAACCCGCTGTCCCGCGTCGATCTCGTGATCGACCACTCGGTCATGGTCGACCAGTTCGGCACGCCGCATGCCTTCGGCGCGAATGTCGAGCTGGAGATGGAGCGCAACAAGGAGCGTTACCAGTTCCTGCGTTGGGCCCAGACCGCATTCGACAATCTGCGTGTCGTGCCGCCGGGCACCGGAATCTGCCATCAGGTAAATGTCGAGCACCTCGCCCGCGTCGTATGGGTGCAGGACGGTGTCGCCTGCCCGGACACACTGGTCGGCACCGACAGCCACACCACCATGGTCAACGGCCTCTCGGTGCTGGGCTGGGGTGTCGGCGGCATCGAGGCCGAGGCCGCCATGCTGGGCCAGCCGATCTCCATGTTGATCCCCGAGGTCGTTGGTTTCCGCCTGACCGGCAAGCCCAAGGAGGGAACGACCGCCACCGATCTTGTGCTGACGGCAACACAGATGCTGCGGGCCAAGGGTGTGGTCGGCAAGTTTGTGGAGTTCTTCGGTCCGGGACTTGAACATCTGACGCTGGCCGACCGCACGACGGTGGCCAACATGGCGCCGGAGTACGGTGCAACCTGCGGTCTCTTCCCGATCGACGAGCAGACCACTGACTATCTCACCTTCACCGGGCGCGAGCCCGATCTGGTCCATCTCGTGGAGGCCTATGCCCGGGCGCAGGGACTGTGGCGTGACCCAGATGCGCCGGAGCCGATCTACACCGACACGCTGGAGCTCGATCTGGGTGACGTGGAGCCCAGCATCGCCGGTCCCAAGCGGCCACAGGACCGCATCGTGCTGAGCCAGGCCAAGACCGAGTTCGACAAGATCCTGGCCGAGAACGGCCGTGACGCCGGCGAACTGCAGTCTGCGGCCATGGACGGTGGCGGAGAGCTCGAAGACGGTGCCGTCGTTATTGCCGCCATCACGAGCTGCACCAACACGTCGAACCCTGCTGTCATGCTGGCGGCCGGTCTGGTCGCCAAGAAGGCGCTTGATCGCGGCCTCAAGGTCAAACCCTGGGTCAAGACGTCGCTGGCGCCGGGCAGCCAGGTGGTGACGGACTATCTGGAGAAGGCCGGTCTTCAGGACGCGCTGGATGCCCAGGGCTTCAACCTCGTGGGCTACGGTTGCACAACCTGCATCGGCAACTCCGGGCCGCTACCCGAACCGATTCACAACGCGATCGAGAAGAACAAGCTGGTCGTGGGATCGGTTTTGTCCGGCAACCGCAACTTCGAGGGGCGCGTTCACGCGCTGACACGGGCCAACTATCTCGCCTCGCCGCCGCTGGTGGTGGCCTTCGCGCTGGCCGGGTCGTTGACCATCGACATCACCACCGAGCCGCTGGGCACCGACAGTTACGGTGAGCCGATCTATCTCAGGGACATATGGCCCAGCAACGCTGAGGTCGAGGTTGCGATCCGCTCTTCGCTGGCACCCGACATGTTCGAACGCCGTTACGCCGATGTCTTCTCCGGCGATGAAGACTGGCAGGCAATCGAGGTGCCCCAGGAGCGGATCTATTCCTGGGATGTGACCAGCACTTACATCCAGCGGCCGCCCTTCTTCGATGATATGCCCAAGGCGGCGCCGGCCAGCGCCAGCGATATCACCGGTGCACGGGAGCTTGCGCTGCTGGGCGACAGCATCACGACCGACCACATCTCGCCGGCCGGGGGTATCGCGGGCAACAGCCCGGCGGCCAAGTACCTCACCGAACGGCAGGTCGGGCGTAAGGACTTCAACAGCTACGGTTCACGCCGTGGCAACCACGAGGTCATGATGCGCGGCACCTTTGCCAACATTCGGCTCAAGAACGAGCTGGCGCCGGGCACCGAAGGCGGCGTGACCCGCTACCAGCCCGGTGGTGAGGAGATGTCGATCTACGATGCCGCCATGCGCTACCAGGTCGAAGGCGTGCCGCTGGTGATCGTGGCGGGCAAGGAGTACGGCACCGGTTCGTCGCGTGACTGGGCGGCCAAGGGCACGGTCCTGCTGGGCGTGAAGGCCGTCATCGCCGAAAGTTATGAGCGCATCCACCGCTCCAATCTGATCGGCATGGGCGTGCTACCACTCCAATTCAAGGATGGCGATAGCCGTAAGAGCCTCGGCCTCGATGGCTCTGAGACGTGGGACATCAAGGGTCTGGCTGAGGGCATCACGCCACGCATGGATGTTGCGGCCACGGCCCATCGGGCCGACGGGTCATCGACCGAGGTCGTCCTGACCTGCCGCATCGATACCGGCAACGAGGTCGCCTACTACCTCAACGGCGGCATCCTGCATTACGTCCTGCGGCAGGCCGCCGGCACCGCATGATCTGCGCTGGGCCTGATCCGCACTAGGGAATCTCGTGGTCGAGCCGCCGGGGGATGCGTTTCTCGGGGTCGCAGAAGGGCAGGTTGACGACGGCGCAGGCGGCGGCGCTACCGTCTGCGGACATGGGCGCCAGCTCGCGCCCTTCCCAGCCGCCGGACTCGGCGAAGCGGACATAGCCGATACCGCATTGTTGGAAAGGCGAGTAAGCGCCGGCGCTGATCCGTCCTACGGCCGTGTGACCCTCCATCACGCTGTTACCGACATCCGGTGTCGTGCCCTGACAGGTGATACCGAACAGGCGCGAACCCCGATTGGTCATGGCCTGCAGGCCGTCGCGGCCCACGAAATCCTCGTCCTTGTCGAGATCAATGAAGGTGTCCAGTCCCGCATGCCAGGGATTCATCGTGATGTTGTCCAGAATGCCGACCTCGATCCTTCGGATTTCGAGAGCGTCGGGGCAACCGATGAGAAGGCTGTGTTCTTTGCCGACACTCAAGAGGTGGTTCCAAAGGCGCGGGCAGTCGGTCTTGTTCCACTCGACATAGAGCTCGTAGCCGAGCTCGGCCGTCCAGGCCGTGCGTGAGATTTAGACCTGCTGGCCGCCGACATCGAAATATCCTGAATGGAAGTATTTGAAGCTCTTGTTGATCGCGCCGCCCGTTGCCGCCGCCATGATCGCGGGTAAGGCCCGGCCCTGGACCTGCAGCGCACGGGCGTGGGGATCTTTGACCGTCACATCTAAGCCGGCCTTGTGGGCCAGAAGCCATGTCTCGAGATCGCCATCGGGCTGGACATACCAGTAACGGTCCTGTTCGAGACGGAAGAGAATGCCGCCCATGAACAGACCGCCGTCGTGGGCGCAGGCGATGGCGTAGCGACCGCGGCCTTCCTTCAGCGTTGCTATGCGGCGGGCGAAGATTTTCTCCAGAAAGGCCGTGGCATCGGGGCCGCTGATCGCGACCGGGCGCTCCGGCACATCCACGATGATCGCCTTGCGCCGCAATGCCCAATAGGAGTCTTCCGGGCTGACGCCGTTGCCGATCACGTAGATCAGGTCCTGTGTCATAGGGATGTAGATCAGCGGTTCGGGATCGAGATCGCAGGCGACGGCGATCAGCATGCGGATCGGTATCTGGTGCGAGATCACGATCATGTCGCCGGCAGGGGCGCAGTCGGTGAACCAGCTCTGCGCGCGGGGATAGACATCAACAAAGCTCTCGCCGCCCGGTGCCGAAACGCGAAACTTGTCCTGGCAGTAGCGCTCATAGACCCCGCGATCCCTAAGGGCCTTCTCCGTCGACGTGAGGCCCTCCCAAACGCCGTCGTGTACCTCCATCAGACGGTCGTCGTGGCGGACAGTGGCCGTCGACCGGCCCATGGCGTCGCACACGATCGCACAGCTCTCCCTTGTGCGCCCAAGCGGACTGCACCAGATCGGAACTGTGCCCGGGTTGGAAACCAAGGACGCCAGTATCTCGCCCATAGCCCTCACCTGCGCCTGGCCTCGCTCCGTCAGTGGCGAGTTTTTCTGACCCTGGCCGCGGCCCTGACGATTCCATTCGGTCTGGCCGTGGCGCAGGAGCTAGATCGTCGACATGCCGCTTCACCCTTGATGGCGGACCATAACCCTAACGTGACTTGCCGGTGACAGGGCCACAGCCCAATATCCTGCCTGTTATGCGCTTTCGTTCGTTCTTCCTTGCCGCCGCTGCGGCCCTTCTGATCGGCGCCGCTCCGTCGGTCGCCGACTCCCCCGTCGTTGTCGAGCTCTACACCTCCGAAGGCTGCAATTCCTGCCCGCCGGCTGACCAGTATCTCTTTGAACTGCGCGAACGCGACAACGTCATCGCGCTCGCCTTCCATGTCGACTACTGGGACTACCTGGGCTGGAAGGACCGGTTCGCCACGGAGGATTACACCAACCGGCAGCGCGCTTATGCCCGGGCCATGTCCTCCCCGATGATCTACACGCCCCAGATGGTTGTGAATGGTGCTGAACATGTCGTCGGATCCGATCGTCGCCGTGTTGACGACGCCATCCAGCAGGCCTCGAGCAGGCCGCCGGCGATCGACATCGGTCTGACCTGGACCGAGAACCGCGCATTGACCGTTTCCATCCCGGCGGCAGAGTTCGAGGGCGATGCCACGATCTGGTTCGTGCGTTACAGCCTTGCTGAAGAATCCAATGTCACGTCCGGCGAGAACGCCGGCAAGCACCTAGTCCATGCCAATGTGGTCGAGGAATTGGCGGCGCTCAGCATGTGGAAAGGCGAGGCGATTGACATCACGCTGCCCCGGGAAGCCATTGTCGACGACAGCGGTGAGCACGGCTTCGGCTGTGCTATCATCGTCCAGCCCGAGGGGCTGGGGCCCATTTTGGGCGCTCGCGAGATCACCTACGAGACCGAAGCCACCTCGACGTGGTGATCCGTCACGCTGCAGGAAGCGTGACATGGTCTAATCCCATGTCATTCAGCGCGTGGTAGCTGACGACGCTGTCGGAAATACCGATCCAGTCGTAGCCTTCAAGAACGCGGCAGGCATTGGTGAAGGTTGCGCCATCTCCGGCCAACCGAGCTGCGATGGAATCCAGATCTTCGTTGAATTCGGGAAGCCGGTCACGGTTGTTGGTCAAGTTGTCGATCCCGTTCCAGTAATCGCAGGGCAACAGTTCGATGCGCGCCAGGGATGCGACGTCGCGCACGAGGCTGCCTGCGGCAAACCATGCACCGACCAGGCCGATGTGCCTGAAACCCATGCCATCGCCGTCGACGTCACCACGACGATAGGCGTCCCAGGCGTCCGGCGCGGTCACGAAGGCATCACGCCGCACGTTCCAGGGATCGAAGGTCACGGTCCGTTAGTTGGCATCCGGCCCGAGTTGGGTGTCGACGAGCTGCCATGCGCCATCGCGCCGCAGCAGATGATCGAGAAGATCGGCCACGCTGCGGCGTTGGCGGTCGTGATTCTGTTCCGGCGTGATCGCCTGGCCGCGCATGGCGGCGACGGCCGGATGAATCATCAGGGCCGATACCTGTTCGGGCAAGGTGCGGATGTCGGGTTCGAACTGGTCGAGCACGGAAGCACGGGTGCCCGGATCGCTGACCGGCGTGTGGCTGATGTAAAGATCGGGATCGGAGAGTGTCACGTTCGGGCTCCTCATGAGGTTCGACGCGACAGGACTATGACCTCAAATTTTCGGGGTCTGTCAATGTGTCACAGACGCTTCACCCGCTTGCTCAGCACGCCATGGTCCTCGCCTTCGGCGTAGAGGTCGACATTGGCCTCCGTGGTTTCCTGGTAACCGTCGAGCAGCTTCAGGGGCTCCTGCAGATCGTACCAGCCGAGGAAGGGACGGTGGACCTGATAACCGATCAGGCGCTGGATATCCTCGGAGTAGTGCTGCGCCACATCGGGTGGGCTGACGAGGTACTGGTTCTCCTCCTGGCGCAGCCAGCCGACGACAAACGAGGCGAAGAGCGCGTGACGCCAAACATCCGCCGTGGTGTTGGCACCGCCGCCATGGTGCACGGCGTAGGTAAAGAGAAGCACCGATCCTTTGTCCATGATCGCCTGAGTGAACTCGTCGTCACGCGCAACACGGTCGTCATCCCAGCGGTGGCTTCCCGGCACCACCCGGGTCGCGCCGTTCTCCGCAGTGAACGGTGCCAGAGCCCAGAAGGTCGTGACATAGGCGACCCGCTCGGTCGGGTGCCTGAACGGGAACATCAGAGCGTCGCGATGAACCTCCTGAGCCGATTCGCCGGGCCCGATCGAGGTCGTGGAGCTGGCGCTGAGCTGATAGCTGTCGCACCACGGTCCCAGAACGAGGTCGAGGGTGCCGCGGATCAGCGGGTTGCAGAGCTCCTCGCGCACGGTCGGCGATTTGGCCACGAGCCCGTGTGTCCGACGGGTCTCGAAGCCGAGCCACTCACCTTCGCCGGTTGGCGTCCGGCTCATCCAGGGGTCGAGCTCCGCAAGGATCTGGTCGCACCGCGCTTCGGTGAGAAGCCGGTCGACGATGACGCAGCCGTCCCGGTCCAGAAGGGCGGCGAGGTCATCCGCCGAGGCCGTGGCGGGGACATGTTCGATCGAGGATCCGATCATCAACAAATCCTGCAGTCAGGCAGAGAGGCGGTCAAGCACCGTCAGGGCATGAGTCTTCACGACATGGAGATAGTCGCTGATTTCGACGTTTTCGTTAAGCCCGGCCGTGCCCTCGGTGGTCGAGCCGTAGACGAACGCCGGCACCCCGGCGTAACGCCACAGGCGGGCGTCGGTCATGCCCAGGCCGGTTTCGTCCCACAGGGCCTGGAGGTACGCACGCATGGTGGGACCGGCATCGCCATCGGCGGGCGGTTCGTCATGGGCGAAGAAGTTGACGTGGAAGCTGTGGTTCGTGGCCGAGCGAATCCGAGAGATGTGATCGCGAAACACCGCGCCGGAGAACGTGGTGCAGCCATGACCGCCCGCATTGCTGACCGCTGCGACCGGCTCCGGCGTGGTGGCGGGGCCTGAAGGATCGGATGCTCGATGTCGAGCAGATCACAAAGGTCTCGGAGTGGCCATCTCATGTCAGTCCTCCCAGTAGGCGCGCGATGGCGTCCCGGTGATCTCGATCGAAACGCCGGGACACGGCGGCATCGGCGGCCATCGAAAAGCTATGGCAGGCCGCCGGATAGACCCGGAGCTCGGTCGTGACCCCGGATGACAGGAGTCTGCGCGCATAGGTCAGGTCCTCGTCGAGGAAGAGATCGAGGGCCGCCGTCGACAGCCATGTCGTCGGCAGACCGGCAAGTGACTCGGCGAGGGCCGGAACGGCAGGGGCGGTTGCCGCCTTTCCGCCGAGGTAAGCGGCCCAGGCATCCTGGTTGTCTTTTCGGCGCCATACGAACTCACCCAGCAGGCGATCGCCGGGCGCTTCGGAACCGCCGCTGCGATGGTCCAGCATCGGGTTCACGAGAACCTGCAGTGCAAACGAGAACTCCGCCCGGTCCCTTGCCGTCAGGGCGAGTGACGCCGCAAGACCGCCGCCCGCGCTTTCACCCCCCACCCCGATGCGTCGAGGGTCGATGCCCAGCGCGTTGGCTTCATGGTTCAACCACGCCAAGATGGCATAGGCATCGTCGTGGGCGGCCGGGAACGGATGTTCCGGTGTCAGGCGGTAATCGACCGACACAACAATCACCCCGCATTCGGCGGCCACCTGTGCGTTGCGAGGCTCAACACTATCAGGCGAGCCGGAGACGTAGCCGCCGCCGTGGAGATGGAGATAGACGGGTGACGGAACCGGTGTGTCCCCATGTCGATAAAGAAGACAACGGACATCGGGTTCACCGGTCAAGCCTGGCACCCAGAGTTCCTCGCGGGTCACTCCCTCGGGCAAGGGAGCCTGGTTTGCCATGGCGGCATTCAGCCGGGCGCGGGTTTCGACGAGATCGCCCGGGTGGAACGACAGGTCGGGGAAGGCATCGACCATGGCCAGAAGGTCGGGATCAAGCAGGTGGCGTGTGCTCATGACCGTGCTGACCAGTCGATGGCGGGAATCGGTCGTTCGCTGCCCACGGTCGTGCGATGCAGCAGGCGGCGGTGGCCGTCGTAGTCGTTGACGGCGAGGTGGACGACGGCACGGTTGTCCCACATCAGCAGATCGCCCTCCTGCCAGCGCTGGCGGATGGTGAACTCCGGCCGGGCCATGTGGTCGTAGAGGAAAGAGAGGATCGGCGCGCTTTCGTCCGCCGTCATGCCGTCCAGCCGGGTCGTGTAGGTCGGGCTGGCGAACAGTGCGGGACGACCGGTGGGCGGGTGCAGGCGCACCAGCGGGTGGGCGCGCTCGATATCGGCTTCCTTGTGTCCGGTACTGACCTCGACACCCCGCATGCGCTCCTTCGTACCGTCCTGGCTCAACTGGGTGCCGTAGATGTGGCCGGAATGCATAACCCGGAGCGGGTCGATCATCACCTTCATGCCGTCGGACAGCGCGTCATAGGTCGTACACATGTCGGCGAAGAGCGTGTCACCGCCAGCGGGCGGCAGTTCATGGCTCTGCAGGATCGAAATGACCGGTGGTTCCTCGAGATAGCTGAAGTCGGCATGCCACCAGCTGCCGAAGGCCGAGACGTTGACCTCGTCGGCCTCCTTCAGCACGGCGATGACATCGGGGTTGTCGGCCAGCGGCGTCACATAGGGCATGCGGTAGAGCGGACCGAAGCGGGCCGAAAAAGCCACCTGCTCGTCGGCTGAAAGGCTCTGGCTTCGGAGAACCAGAACACGATGCTCGGAAAAGGCGTTCTTGAGCGCTGCCTCGTCCTCAACACTAAGGTCGCGCGCGTCGATCCCCTCGATGATCGCGCCGAGGGTCGGCCCGATCGGCGAGACGGAAATCGTCATCGAAGGCTCTCCAAGTCTGTCCTGGATAGGGACAGGTCACACCGGGGTAGGGGGATGTTCCGAAGATCGAGCATTTAACCCCATGTACAGTAGACATCTCGGGCGCAGGCGGTTTCGTCGCGGACAACCGATCCGTATTTCCACGATGCACCGAAAGCCTGTTTTAGCAAGGGGTGTGTTGGGTGACTGTCTTCCATATCTTTTCCGGCGTGCAGGGCACTGGGACTCGATCGACGACAGGCCATAGCCCGGGTTTCCCTCTCCCCGATGGGGCGAGGGGGAATCGCACCTGGCAATGACGAGCGGGGCGCTTACCCCACCGCGCGGGCCATCGCGTCGCTGAGGCGGCGGGCGAAGGCGGCGGGGTCTTTGGGCAGTTCGCCTTCCAGTATCAGGGCCTGATCAAGCAGGAGGTGGGCCATCTCCTCAACGTCGCGGGTCGCACCATCGCCCTTCGCAATGTCGCTGAGCGAGGTGATCAGGACGTGTTTGGGATTGATCTCCAGGATGCGCTCGCTCTGCATGCCGAGTTGTCCCGTCGCCTGGAGCATCTTCTGAAGACGCATGTTCATGTCGCCCTCGTCGACCACCAGACAGCAGGCGGAGTCGGTCAGGCGCTTGGATTCCCGGACATCCTTGACCTCGCCCTCAAGGGCGAGTTTGAGCATGGCGATCAGCGGAGCGGTGTCGCCCGAGGGCTCGTCGTCTGTCTTCTCCTCGTCGGAGGCGTTCTCACCGCCGATGGTGGAGAGATCGATGTCGCCGCGGCTGACGCTGACGAAGGGCTTTTCCTCGAAAGCATCGGCCGACATGGTCCAGAACTCATCGACCGGCTCGTCGAGCAGCAGGACTTCGACGTCTTTGGCCTTGAAGGCTTCCAGCATAGGGCTCTGCTTCATGGTCTCGGCTTTGTCGCCAGTCAGCGTGTAGATCTGCTCCTGGCCGTCCTTCATGCGCCCGAGATAGTCGTCGAGGCTGGTCCAGCCATCGACAGCGTTGGACCTGAAACGAGCGAGCTTGAGTAGCTCGTCGCGGCGCTCGTGGTCCTCGTAGATGCCTTCCTTCATGACCTGGCCGAAGGCCTCCCAGAAGGTCGTATAACCTTCGGGATCCTTCTCGGCCTTTTTCTTGAGCTCGTTCATGACGCGCTTGACCAGCGCCTTGGAGATCTTGGCGACAACCGGATTGTTCTGCAGCACCTCGCGGCTGACATTCAGTGGCAGGTCTTCGGAATCGACCACGCCTTTCAGGAAGCGCAGCCAGGGCGGCACCAGGCCTTCGCATTCGTCGGTGATGAAGATCTTGCGAACGTAGAGCTTCACGCCATGGCGGCGCGACGGATCGAATAGATCGAAGGGCGTCGACGACGGGATGAACAGCAGGTTCGTGTAGGCGATCACGCCTTCGGCGCGGTTGTGCAACGTGAGCCAGGGCTCGTCGAAGGTATGGCCGACGTGGCGGTAGAACTCCGTGTACTGGTCGGCTGATATCTCCGACTTCTGCCGGGTCCAGAGCGCGGCGGCCTCGTTGATCTGGCGCGCCTCGCCGTCGCCGGCCAGCCAGACCGGCAGCGCGACATGCTCGGAGTAGGTCTTGATGATGGTCTCTACGCGCAGGGCTTCGGAGAATTCCTTGGCGTCCTTCTTGAGCTTGAGCGTGATCGTGGTGCCACGCGGCGTGTCGGCTTCGGCCGGTTCGATCTCGAAGCCGGTGCGGCCGTCCGAGGTCCAGCGCCAGGCTTCGTCTGCACCGGCGCGACGGCTGGTGACGGTGACCTCATCGGCGGCCATAAAGGCGGCGTAGAAACCGACGCCGAACTGGCCGATCAGGCTGACATCGGACTTTTCCTTCTTGGCCTTGTCTTTTTCCGCTTCGGCGAGCTGTTCGGCGAACTTGGCGGTGCCGGAACCTGCGATGGTGCCGAGGTTCTCGACGAGCTCGTCATGGGTCATGCCGATGCCGTTGTCGCTGACCGTCAGCGTCTTCTTCTTGGCGTCGGGTGTGATGGTGATCCTGAGGGCGGGATCGTCCTTCAGCAGGGCGCTGTCGAGCTGGGCCTCGTAGCGCAGCTTGTCACAGGCGTCCGAGGCGTTGGAGATCAGCTCGCGCAGGAAGACCTCGCGCTTTGAATAGAGCGAGTTGACGACGATATCGAGGATCCGGTTGACCTCGGCCTGAAACTCGTGGCGTTCCCCGGTGGATGTCTCCGCCATGGTGTTGTCCTCATCAAGGGCTGCATGAAATCACTGGATGTTGATGTAGTCCGCTCAACGCTGCCGTCAAGCGTTGGGCGCACGGTGAGCACTGTCACTTGCTGGGTTGGGTGCCGGGCGCATGATTTATGGATGCTTGGGTCTTCCCGTCCGCGCCTGCTGTTGGTGGTAACGCTGTCGGCTCTGATCGGTGCTGTCATCTGTGTGTTGGTGCTGATCGCTTGGAGCCAGAATGTCGCCGCCGACCCCGTGCTGCGCTGGAGTGCCGCGGGCACGGTCTTGTGGGCCTGGTTGCCCGTGCTGGTGGTGTGCTGGGTGGTCTTCGGGCTGTTGGCAGCGTTGGTCGAGGCGGAGAACCCGGCGGGCCGGCTGTCGTTCATGAACGGTATGGTGTTGCTGGCTCTAGCGACCGTGACCACGCTGTTGGATCACCTCATCCTGAGTTATCGGGAAGCCTGGCCGGACCTCGTGGCCCCTCAACCTGGGTCTCGGAGCCTTTTGGTTCCTTGTGTTCGATGCTCTGGACCGTATTCTGGCCGGCGCGCCGTCGGACGACTGGCGGGGCTGGGTGCGCGTGCCGAACTTGCTGTGGCTCACCGGCGCCATGCTGATCGTGGGCGCGCCGGTCTTCGGTTTGACGGGCGCGGATGGCTCCATGATTCCGGGTGCGGCGCTGGCCGGGATGATGGCGCTGGGCTTCGTGTTCTACCTGCTCATGCGTGTGGCCGATCTTGCCAACAGCCGCGACGAGCGTGAACTGCAGCGCGCCCAGCGCATGGCCGTGCGTCTGGTCGAGGAACGCGAGACCCGGGGCGGAACAAGATGCAGGCGGCGCGCATGGACGAGAGACTGGTCCGCGATCCTGACGCGCCCGAGGCGTCGGCGAAACCGAGGCCTGTCCGGGAGAAACGACTGAAATGGTCGCTCAGCAATTTCTATGCGGGCCGGGATATCTTCGCCAGCCTGCGCTCCAGGCGGTGAGCCCCGATGATACCGAAGACGATGCCCGCACAGAAGAAGTAGATGCCCTGGCCGGCCGTGACCTCGGCCAGCATGCCCAGAGACAGCATGGCGACGACCAGAGCGACCATGAAAACATCCATCATCGACCACTTGCCGAGCTTCACCGACCACGCCAGGGCACGCCGCGTCAGCCGTCCGTTGGGGTCGGGCGAGGCCCAGATCCACAGGGCCAGTAGGAGCTTGCCGAAGGGAAAGAGGATTGAGAACAGCAGGATCACGATGCCGAGCAGGATGTCCTTGCCGGAGATCAAGGTCCAGACCGCACCTGCGATGGATTTGCTGCTTTCGAAGACCCAGAACTTCTCCACCGTGAAGGCGGGCAGAAGCAGGCCCGGGACGAGGCAGATCAGGGCGGCGATCAGGAGCAGGCCGGCAAGGCCGTCGCGGTGGGCGGGTCGTGACATGACGGCAGCCTGCGGGCCGTCGCCCGCGTTGGCAAGTCGCGCTATGGTTCGGTTTTGACTCGGTGAGAATACGGAATGGCAACGCCATGTTGAACCGTCTGGGCGGCCTGCTGATCGGCGGCTGGTATCTCGCGGTGGTCTAGTAAGGCATGGACCAGGGCTACATCCGCCGCGAAGGGCTGGAGATCGACGAATACGCCATCGTGGCCGGTCTCACGGGGCGGGCCTGGCTCGTGATCTCCATGATGGTCACCCTCATCGTGCAGAAGGCGATACGGGGCGAGACGGGCAGCGCAGGTCTCTGCAACGGGCTGGCGCTGGGTGTGATCGCCGCTCTGGTCGCCCTGCCGCTCACCCTGCTCTACGGCCCGCGCCACCAGACCGGGCAGCCCTTCGGCATGAACGAGATCACGGTGATTGCTGTCATCGCCGTGATCTGGTTCGCATTGGTCAGCCTCCCGCGCCTGCTGCTGTTCCGCCTGGCCCGGCGCACGAAACCCAGCGTGATCCATGTCGCCAACCTTGCCTTCCTGGGCGCGGTTGCAGGCTTTGCCTATGTCATCGCGCTGTCGGCTGAGGGCGCCGTGCGCAGCCTTCACGACGGTATCGACGAACCCGTGGATGCCATCGGTTATGTCATGGTGCTCGCCATGATGTTTGCCGTTGTTTTCATGGTCGTGATCGAACTCCCTCGCGCCCTTCTGGCACGGCGGAGCAATGCGGGGCCGTGCGAGAAGTGGGTGTGAGCGGCGATGGTGCTGAGGCACAGCACCGGCACGGCACGCATCATCATGTCACGACGGGAGCGTCCGCGAAGAATACCGCAGAGAAACCCGCTCCCAAAACGTCCTCGGTGATTGAAAGGCTCTGACCCGCGCCACGTGTCAGAACATCATCTGGTAGTGCGCATGATTGTCATCACAATACCTTGGGAAGAGCCTTGCATTTTCTTCGGCTCGCCACGATCCTAGGTGTATGTCGTTGCGGCCTTCGCTTTCGCGCCTGACCGCGGTTCTCGGTCCCACCAACACGGGCAAGACCCATCTTGCCGTGGAACGGATGCTGGGCCACAGGACGGGCATGATCGGGCTGCCGCTGCGCCTTCTGGCCCGTGAAATCTATGACAGGATCGTCGCCCAGCGCGGGCCGCGCCAAGTGGCGCTGATCACCGGCGAGGAGCGGATCGTGCCCAAGGACGCGCGTTACTTTGTCTGCACGACCGAATCGATGCCGCTCGACATGCCCGTGGCCTTTCTTGCGGTCGATGAAATCCAGCTCTGCTCCGATCCCGAGCGCGGCCATACCTTCACCGACCGGCTGCTGCGGGCACGTGGCACGGAAGAAACCATGGTAATGGGGGCAGCCACGATGCGGCCGGCGATCAAGGCCCTGGTGCCCGATACCGAGTTCATCGTCAGGCCCCGGTTTTCGAAGCTGTCCTATGCCGGGTTCCGCAAGATCACACGCCTGCCGCCCCGGAGTGCCGTCGTGGCGTTTTCGGTGGCCGAGGTCTACGAACTCGCTGAAACCCTGCGCCGCCAGCGCGGCGGCTGCGCGGTGGTTCTGGGCGCCTTGAGCCCGCGCGCCCGCAACGCCCAGGTCGCGATGTACCAGGAGGGCGAGGTCGACCATATCGTGGCGACCGACGCCATCGGCATGGGGCTCAACATGGACGTGCGCCACGTCGCCTTTGCCGCCACGCGCAAGTTCGACGGCGCCCGGCCGCGCGATCTGCTACCAGCCGAGCTGGCCCAGATCGCCGGGCGAGCGGGACGCCATGCCAATGACGGCACCTTCGGGACGACCTGGACGGTCGAGGGGCTGGACGACGAAATCGCACGGGCGATCGAGAGCCACAGCTTTGCCGACGTGAAGGCGGTGATGTGGCGCAACGCGAATCTCGACTTCCGCAGTGCCGGATTTCTGCTCAAGAGCCTGGAACGACGCTCGGAACATTCGATGCTGTTGCGCGCCCGCATGGCGGCCGATCACCAATCGCTCGCCGATCTCGTGCGCGACTCCGAGATCGCCGCGTTGGCGACCAATCCGGAAGCCGTCCGGCTGCTGTGGGAGGTGTGCCAGGTGCCGGACTTCCGGAAGGTCATGCACGACCATCACGTGCGCCTGCTGGCGCATATATACCGTCACCTGATGGGCCCGACCGGGCGCCTGCCTCAGGACTGGGTGATGCGCAGCATCGAACGGCTCGACCGCGGTGATGGCGACATCGACATGCTGATGACCCGGATCGCCCACATCCGGACCTGGACCTATATCTCGCACCGATCGGACTGGGTCGAGGATCACGAGGGGCTGCAGGGCGCGGCACGCCAGATCGAGGATCATCTCTCGGACACGCTGCACGAACGATTGACGCAACGCTTTGTCGACCGGCGAGCGGCGACCGTGGTGCGGGGGCTCAAGGGGCGCGGGGTGTTCGAGAGTCTGGTCGCCGAGGACGGCCAGGTGATGGTCGAGGGCGAGGCGGTGGGTCAGGTCCTGGGCTTCCGTTTTCAGCCCTCGTTGGGTACGCGCCAGACGCTCGACAAGGCGCTGACCTCGGCAGCACGCCAGGCTGTCGCGCCGGAGATCACACGCCGTGTCCGGGCCCTGGAAACGGACAAGACCGACCAGTTTCGGATCGATGCCTCGATGACCGTGTTGTGGTGCGGCGAACCGGTCGCCCATGTGATGGCGGGCCAGGAAGCGCTGCGTCCGGTGGTCCATCCGATCGCGTCTGAGATGCTCGATGCCGACCAGAGCCGCCGCATCCGGTACCACCTTCAGGGTTGGCTCGAGGACTGGATCGCCGAAGGCGCGGCGCCTCTGGTCGCCTTACGTACCGCCGATCTTTCCGGTCCGGCCCGCGGTATTGCCTATCAGCTCATGGAAGGGCTCGGCGTCGCGATGGACGAGGCCTGCCTGCGTCTGATCCGCGAACTCGACGAGGCCGGACGCAAGAGCCTGGCCCGCCTGGGCATCCGGCTGGGGTTCTATGGCGCCTATCTCAAAGCGATGATGTCGTCGCGTGATCTCGATCTGCGCGCCCTGCTATGGGCGCTCGCGGCAAACCACGGCACGGTCCCGGTTGTGCCGGCCAAGGGCGAGGTCGCGATGGATGCCGATCCGGCCCTGCCGAACGGATTCTATCAGGCCATCGGCTATCGCAAGTTGGGTCTACGTGCCCTGCGGGTCGACATGGCCGAGCGGCTGGCGGCTGAAATCCGCAAGCTCACGCGCAAGGGGCAGGCCGTGGCGTCGTCGGATCTGGTGTCGCTTTCGGGGTCCAGTCGCGAAACCTTTGTGACCATTGCCGCGGCGCTCGGTTTCAGGGCGGTGCTTTCAGATGATGCCATCACTCTGGTGCCCCAGCGGCGCAAGGCCAAGCGCAAACGTACGAACAAACCTGACCGCAAGCTCGACCCCGGCTCACCCTTTGCCAAGCTCGCCGAGCTGGAGATCGCCCGTTGAGCCCGGGTGCCATCCGGATTGACAAATGGCTGTGGTACGCGCGGTTCTTCAAGAGCCGCACATTCGCTGCCCGTGTGGTGGCTGACGGCCAGGTCCGCGTGAACAGCGAGCGGGTGACCAAGACCCACAGCGCCGTGCGGCCCGGCGACGTGCTGACCTTCCCGCAGGGCAAGGACATCCGTGTTGTCGAGGTTGTCGAGACCGGAAGTCGTCGCGGGCCGGCTGCCGAAGCGGCCGGGCTCTACGACGATCTGCAGCCGGTGCAGCCAAAGGCCACGTTGTCGGCGAAAGAATCCGCCGCCGGTGCGCGCGAACCCGGAGCCGGGCGCCCGACCAAGGCCGACCGCCGTGCGATCGACAGCTTCACAGGGCGCCGTGTCACGGGCTGACAATCCGTTGAGGGGGCTGGCCAGGGAATGGGCCGGTCTGCCATAAGGTTCTCATGATCGGACGTGTGAAATCTCTTCTTGGGCTGGGCTCCGCCGATGCGGTTCAGCACCATGATCCCAAAGCCGAGCTGCGCCTGGCCGCGGCATGCCTGCTGGTGGAAGCCTCGATGATCGATGGTGAGGTCGACGAGCGGGAAACCGAGCGCTTGAGCATCCGTCTAGCCGAACATTTCGAGATGGAGCCCGAAGAGGTGCGGTCTCTGGTCGACAAGGCCGGCGAGGTTGCTGCCGACGCGGTGGACTGGAATCGATTCACCCGGGTGCTGAAGGCCGAGTTCGAGATCGAGGAACGGATCACCATGCTGGAGCTGCTTTGGGAGGTCGTTCTGGCCGACGGGGAACTCCATGCCTATGAGGACTCGCTGGTCCGCAGGATTGCCGGTCTGCTGCATGTCGAGGACCATGATCGCGCCACTGCGCGCCATCGCGCCGAAGCACGGCTCGCGCAGGCATGACCGCGACGCATTTTTGCCCTGATGGTCGAAGGCTTGACCCGGCCGTGAAATTCCCTAGATAGCGTGTTCCCGCGCGTCTGATCCTGGTGCAAAACGATCAATATCGCCGCTGCAGATGTTTGCCCTGAAGGCGAGGAGAGCCGGATGACCTATATCGTCGTGGAAGCCTGCATCAAATGTAAGATGACCGATTGTGTCGAGGTATGCCCCGTGGACTGTTTTTACGAGGGTGAGAACATGCTCGTGATCCATCCTGATGAATGCATCGACTGCGGTGTGTGCGAGCCGGAATGCCCGGTCGACGCGATCAAACCTGACACCGATGACGGTCTCGAGGACTGGCTGGAACTGAACCGCAAGTACGCCGAGGCCTGGCCGAACATCACGCGCCAGAAAGAGCACCCCGCCGATTGCGACGAATGGCGCGATGTGAAGGACAAGAAACAGTACTTCAGCCCCGAGCCTGGCGAGGGCTGATCGAACACTCCGAGTCGTTGCGGCACGGACATGGCTGAAATGCCCGGAAATCGTCGGTTTCCGGGCCCTGCTTTCGAAAAGCCGGATTTTATGGTAAAATCTGCGATCTCCTGAAGGATTTGGGGGCAGATGCTAAAGGGCTGGCGCATGCGAGCCCTTTGTCTGTGTGGACCGCTTGGGATCGCACAGTGCACAACACGAACGGGATTCGGCTGGCGTGCCGGTAGCGGTGCGCCACGAGGTCAACTTGCGCGGTCCGGAACCCGCAGATACGGGCAACAAGAACAGGTAGGTCAAGCACCCATGGGAACCGAGGATATCAAACTCAAGGCCGGTGACTACGTTGTTTACCCCACGCATGGTGTGGGTCTGGTCAAGGCCATCGAGGAACAGACGATCGGCGAAGCCAAGCTGAAGATGGTCGTGGTTCACTTCGAGCAGGACAAGATGGTCCTACGCGTTCCGACCCACAAGGTCGCGTCGTCCGGCATGCGCAAGCTGTCGTCGAAGGACATCATGAAGAGCGCACTCACCACCCTGAAGGGCCGCGCGCGCGTCAAGCGCACAATGTGGAGCCGCAGGGCGCAGGAGTACGAAGCGAAGATCAACTCCGGCGATCCGGTTTCGATTGCCGAAGTGGTGCGCGATCTGCACACCCGCGTCGGCCAGGCCGAGCAGTCCTATTCCGAGCGTCAGCTCTATGAAGCGGCGCTGGATCGTCTTTCGCGTGAGCTGGCGGCGGTCGAGGGTGTTGAGCCCGAGCAGGCTACCACCAAGATCGAAAAGACGCTGGAAGCAGCCTGAATGGAATCGGAAGGCGCCGGTTCAACCGGACGCTGATCCGCTCTACGCTGAAGACCCCGTCGTGATGACCACGGCGGGGTCCTTGTTATTCCTGCGGCGGGTTGCGGCCCGTCCGGTGGAGCGCGAACAGCCGGCACGATGCTCGATCCCGATAAATTCGGCACCCTGACAGGCGGCCAGCGCATCTGGGCCGTTGCTGCAGTCCATGGTGAGCATGACCGGCTCGCTGCCTTGCATCGCGGCCTGGCTGATCGGATCGCTGTGCGCGACCGGGTGGTCTATCTGGGCAACTATCTCGGTCTCGGCCCCGACATTCTGGGGACCATCGACGAAATCATCGCCTTTCGCCGCGAACTGCTCTCGGTTCCCGGCATGATGCCCGAAGACGTGGTGTTTCTGCGTGGGGCTCAGGAGGAGATGTGGCAGAAGCTGCTCCAGCTTCAATTGGCCATGGACCCCACCAATGTGCTGACCTGGATGGTAAGCCGCGGTGTGGAGCCGACGATTCAGGCCTACGGTGGCGTGGTGAACGACGGCCTGGCTGCGGCGCGAGGTGGTACTGTGACTCTGACCCGTTGGACCGGCGGTCTGCGGGACACGATGTATGGCCATCCCGGCCATCGTGAACTGATGAACAATCTGAAACGGGCCTGTGTCACATCCGATGGCGCTTTGTTGTTTGTGCATGCCGGTCTCGACCCCGAGCGGCCCTTGGAAACGCAGCGCGATGCCTTCTGGTGGAACCCCGGCGGTTTTGCTGCTCTCTCGCAGCCCTACGGTAGCTTCCGCCTCGTGGTCCGGGGCTTCGATCCCGATCATGCCGGCGTTGTGGTCGGCGATCACACCGCCACCCTGGACGGCGGATGCGGCAATGGTGGCGCGCTGGTGGCCTACTGCTTTGATTCCGAGGGGCGCGTGGTCGACAGAATCGATGCCTAACCCGGAAATCCCGGCTGGACCTTGATCAATCGTCCGGGACCGTGAAGATGGCTCCCGGGAATCAGCACAAGCACCACAGGACACCGTTCTCATGAGCCAGGGATTGCAGATCAACGCCGATCGCCTTTGGGACACCATCATGGAGATGGCCAAGATCGACGCGACCGAGAAGGGCGGCAACTGCCGTCTGGCGCTGAGTGACGGCGACAAGCAGGGGCGTGACCTCTTCGTATCCTGGTGCGAGGCGGCAGGCATGACATGCACGGTCGACAAGATGGGCAACATTTTTGCCCGCAGGCCGGGCCGTGACGCCGGTGCCAAACCGGTGTCCACCGGCAGCCATCTCGACACCCAGCCGACCGGCGGCAAGTTCGATGGCGTTTACGGTGTTCTGGCGGGACTGGAGATCGTGCGCTGCCTGAACGATGCGGGAATCGAGACCGAAGCACCGATGGAGGTGATCTGCTGGACCAACGAGGAGGGTGCGCGCTTTGCACCGGCCATGATCGGATCCGGCGTATTCTCCGGAGATTTCAGCCTCGAGTATGCCCATAACCAGAGCGATTCCGACGGCAAGACCATGGGCGAGGAGCTCGCCCGGATCGGCTATCTGGGCGACGAGGAGCCGGGTGGCCACGACCTCGGTTTCCACTTCGAGGCCCATATCGAGCAGGGGCCGATCCTGGAGGCGGAAAAGAAGCCGGTCGGGGTGGTGACCGGTGTGCAGGGCATCCGCTGGTACGATGTGCGGATCAAGGGCATGGAAGCCCATGCCGGGCCGACGCCGATGGAAATGCGCAAGGACGCCATGGTGGCGGCGGCCAAGCTGATCCAGCATCTCGACGACAACGCCCTGGGCGAAGGCCCGCACGGCCGCACCACGGTGAAGGTCGAACATTGCAATCCCACCGGGTCGCGCAACACGATTGCCGGTGATGTCCAGCTTTCGGTCGATATCCGGCACCCGGACCAGGAGGCGTTCGACCGGCTGGATGCCGGGCTGCGTTGGGCCGCGACCAAGATCGGGATCAAGAAGAAGGTCGAGATCGAGGTCGACGAGATCTGGGTTTCACCACCGGTGGTGTTCGACGAGAATTGTGTCGGCGCCGTACGCAAGGGCGCGGAACTGCTGGGTTATGACCATATGGATATGGTGTCGGGCGCCGGCCACGATGCGGTGTATGTCAGCCGTGTTGCGCCTACCGGAATGATCTTTGTGCCCTGTGAGGGCGGCATCAGCCACAACGAGATCGAGAACGCCGCCAAGGACGATCTGGAAGCGGGTTGCAACGTCCTGCTTCACGCCATGCTCGATCGCGCCCGGGCCGTCCCGGAATAGGCCGCCATGTAGCCGTTCGAAGGCATCCGGGTCCAGGACTTCACCCATGTTCTGTCCGGACCCTTCGCGGCCTATCAGCTCTCTGGGATGGGTGCCGATGTCATCAAGATCGAGCCGCCTGGAACGCCCGACATGATGCGCGATCAGGACGCTGATCCCGTGTTGTCGGACCAGGGGCTGGGCACCGGGTTCACCTCACAGAACGCAGGCAAAAGTTCCCTGGTGCTGGACCTCCCGACATCGGAGGGTCTCGTTGTCGCCGAACGTCTGGCTGAAGACGCCGATGTTCGGATCGAGAACTATCGTGCAGGCAAGCTGGAGGCGCTGGGGCTGGGCTGCGAGGCTGTCGCGGCGATCAGACCCGACATCATCTATTGTTCGATGACTGGCTTCGGTCAGACCGGGCCGAAGCGCAGGCATCCGGCATATGACCCTGTGATCAAGGCCTACAGCGGGCTGATGGCGGCCAACGGCACGGCTGATCATCATCCCACCCGCGTTGGTCCGCCGCTGATTGACTGCGGCACCGGCGCGCAGGGGTCCTTTGCGATTGCTTCTGCGCTGTTCCAGCGTTGCCGCACGGGAAAGAGCCAGCGGATTGATGTCGCCATGGCCGATGCAGCCCTGATGATAATGTCGATGCCTGTGATGGCGACCCAGGCTTTGGGCCGGACTCCCCCACCCTTTGGCAGCGTGACGCCCGGCCAGGCCGGGTACTCCTGTTATGAGACGGCGGAGGGCCTGATCTTCCTTGGTGCGGCCACCGTGCAGCAATACGTGAACCTGTTGCGGGCCCTGGGCGAGGAGGCCCTGGCCGACGAACGGGCCGGGATGACGCGGCAAGAGATCGCCGACCTGGCGGAACAGGACATGGGGCGGCTGACAGAGATCCTCGCGGCGCGGACCGCAGACGAATGGGAAGCGATCATCAACGAACGCGGTGTGCCCGCGGCCCAGGCCCGTCGCATGGATGAGGCGCTGGCCGAACCGCAGACCGCGACACGAGGCGTGGTCGCGGCGAGCGAAATCGAGAGCGACGGCGGGCCATTATCTCTCCCGGTCGCGGCCTTCGGTTGTCACCATGACGGGCCGGCTCTGGCCGGACTTGTGCCTCGGCACGGCGAACACAGCCGTCAGGTGCTGGAAGAGGCCGGCCTGAGCGCCAGCGAGATCGTCGACCTGATTGCCGGTGGTGCCGTGCTGCAGTCCTGAGAGGGGCGCCGGCTACTCTTGCACCACCTTCACAAGCATGCCCGCCTGAAGATCGGCGTCTGATGTCATGCCGTTCAGGACCATGAACCGCTCGCGGCGCAGATCGTCGAACTGCATCATGCGCGCAAAGTCGTCGATCGTGTCGCCGTAGCCGACCTCGACCACCCGGATGCGCAGGGGACGCAGTGTGCGGGCTTCGGAGGCCGAGAGTTGGCGGAAGCTGTAGGTGGTGCGCTGGAAGCCGGTCGCGAGCTGCGACGAGAGATGGGTCGGCGCCACGAAGATGAATTGGTAGATGGTCTCGGAATCATACTCGATGGCCAGAAGACGCACGTCGCTCTGGCCCTGCTGCAGGTTGAGCCGCAGCCAGCCCGTGGCGGCCTCCATGCCGTTGACGGTGATGCGCTCCAGGTCGTTCAGGGTTATCTGCTGTCCGACAAGCTGGTTGGTCCAGGCCTGGACATAGTTGGCCATGGACCCGCCGGGATTGTCCGCACCGTCAAAAATGATGAAGGCGCCATCTGCGTTGAACGCGACCACCGCACTGGTCGAGTTCTGCATGCGAAATCCTTCAGGCACGTCGAAGGTGAAGCGCAGTTCCGGATGGGAAAACGTGTTGCCGCGGCGGAAACCCTGTTCGGGACTGTCCCCATAGATCATGCCATCGATCCGGCGCAGATAGGTGTTGCGGCCGAGATAGGGATCGTTGAGGTCAGCGCGTGCGAGTTCGGCGGCGGCGACGACGCGATCTCCCGTGCGCGGGTGGGTCGCGAACCAGCTGTCGGCCGGCTCTGGTTCTCCCTCCTGAAACGCGAGCTGACGTTCCAGATGCGAATGACGGCCGAGTTGTTCCAGAAAGCTCGCCATAGCGATGGGGTCATAGCCTGACTGGGTGAGGTAGCGGACGCCAAGTTCGTCGGACTGCAGCTCCTGACTGCGGCTGTAGCCGGCGACCCAGGCCATCGCCCCGGCGTTGGCGAGCTGCATCAGGTTCTGATCCTGGAGTGCAACACCGACCGCCAGAACGCTGAGCCCCGCCAGGGTCTGTTGGGTCATGCGCTGGGCGCCGTGGCGCGCGGTGACATGGCCGATTTCGTGGCCGATCACGCCGGCCAGTTCTGCTTCGTTGTTGGCGAGTGCCATGAGTCCGCGTGTGACATAGATGTAGCCGCCCGGAATGGCGAAGGCGTTGACCATTTCGCTGTCGAGCAGCGTGTAATGGAAGGTCTCGTTGGACATCTCGGAAACGCTGTGGAGGCGGGACGAGATTTCCGCGACATAGGCGTTGAGCTCCGGCATTTCCTCATAGACGCCGAACTGTTCGATCACCTGGGGGTGGGCATCGGCGCCGATCTGACGTTCCTGCGCCGGAGAAACGAGTGTGAAGTTGGCTTCACCTGTGGCCGGATTGGTTGAACAGGCACTGAGCGCGGCACCCAGGGCCGAGGCCAACGCCATGAGGGTCAGGAATCTCAACCAGGTCAACATCAGTCCAGCACCTCGATCATCGGTCCATTGTACCAGCCCGTCCATCCGCGTATGCGGATGGACGCCCCTCAAGGTCCGGAAGTTCCATACCCGCATCGCGAAAGCTGGCGCGATTGTGGGGCGAAATCGTGGCGGTCATATCCATGAAGTTGGTGTAGATGCGCCGGTCGACCTCTGCGACATCGGCGACCACACCTTCAACCAGCTCGAATCGGTCGAACGGGGTGCCTTCGGGCAGGCCCGCGTCCCGTACGGCATAGAAGGGATCGGTCCAGAGTCCTTTGCCGGCGTCACGGGCCTGCGCCTCGAAGGCGAGCATCTCGGCCATCGCGAGCGGTTGTCGGCAAAGCTTTAGACCCGTGCTAGCTCCTGCTGTAACAGGATGGCCTGAACCCAATGGCCGTCTGGCAGCACGACATGAACCAGTATGCGGTCATGGCGATCCATGCCCGTCGGCCCGGAATGTAGATCCACCACCTGACCGGCGACCGGCTCTTCCAGAGCGGCCTTCGCATCGAGCGCCAGCGGCTGTTCTGCGATCCAGTCCCGGCCCAGGGAGAGCTTCGGCGCGATGATTCTCACCAGGCGAACCTCTCGACCGTCGGTCAGGGCCAGCGTGCCGCCATCGACGACAGAGGCGACCTCGACGGTTTCCTGAGTTTCCAAGGTGCCGGTCCACATCTGCGCTGCTGCCTCGCTGAACGCAATCATATGCAGAACCAGGACAAGGGCCGTTGATCTGCCGGACAGCCTGATCATGTGCGACTTTATCCTCCTGAAGCGAACCGTTAGGATACGGCTCTATCCTGCACGGTTTCGGGGGCGTTTGATGATACGCTGGTTAGCACGATTGGTCAGAGTTTCGGGTATTCTGATTGCGGGGGTCGCGTCAGCAGAAGACGATCCCGAGTTTCTGTCATTCCGGGGCGGCGCCTTCGACATCAACGACAGCGAAACCACGGCGATGTTCGGCGTCGAGTACCGCTCCGACTACAAGGATCTGATTCTGACCCCGATGGCCGGCGGTTTCATCACCGCTGAAGGCGGGCTTTACGGTTATGGCGGTGTGTTCCTGGATGTCTTCCTGGGCCGCCGCTTGGTTGCGCGCCCGAGCTTTGCGGTGGGCGCCTATTCCGATGGCGACGGTAAGGATCTGGGTGGTGTTCTGGAGTTCCGTTCAGCCATCGCGCTGGCCTGGCGCTTCGATGATCGCTCGCGGCTGGGCCTCGAAGTCTCGCATTTGTCGAATGCCAGCCTCTACGACAGCAACCCCGGCACCGAGAACCTGACGCTGAACTATTCGGTTCCGCTCGACAGGCTTTTCTGACTGGTCAGTCCTCGTCGCCGATCATGATGGCTTCGAACCCGGCGCGGATATCGTCGGGCAGCGGTGTTTTCTCGCGCTTGTTAAGATCGAAGTAGACCGTTGTGCAGCGGCCTCGAGCCACCAGTTCGCCGGTGTTCACGTTGGTCATGCGGTGGCGGAAGGTAAACGAGGTTTTGCCGACCTTCTCAATGCCGCTTTCGATCAGCAGAGGGTCGTTGACCTTCAACTCGCCGACAAAATCGAGTTCCATGCGGACGTCGACGCAACCGGCGCCGTCGGCATCGAGCCGTGCCCGTGTGGCACCGGAGCGCTGGATCATGTGCCAGCCCGCCACATCGAATTTCTCGTAATATTTGACCGTGTTCATGTGGCCCTGATGATCGCAGTCCCAGGCCGTCACCACATTGCGGTGTGTTTCGATCCATCCTGTCATGGGACCTGAGATAAAGCGCCCGGAGCGGGCTGGCAAGCCGCTTGACGGAGCGAAGGCGGCAGGCGTCTGATGGCACAAGCAGGGAGATGCCCATCGGCCCGTCATCACTGGTTGACCTCGACCGTTACCCGATTAACCGTCTCGATACGCCGGATGGCATGGCTCTTGTTGAGCGCCTGCGCAACGATCTTGAGAACAAGGCGCTGGCTTTTCTGCCCGGCTTCCTGCCGCCCGATGTGCTGGAGCGGGGCATCGCGGAGTTTGCGCCGCTGATTCCCGATGCGCACCGGCACGACCGGATGCGCAGACCCTGGGGCTGGATGGACAACCGGGGTTTCCCTGACGATCACCCGCGACGTGCCATGCACCGGACCCGTGGCGGGATGATCACCCGCGACATGCCGCCCGCCGACAACCTCTGGCAGCCCCTGTTCGCCTGGCCTGATCTAACCGAGTTTGTCCGCTGGGTTCTGGGCTTCGAAACGCTCCACTGCAGCGCTGATCCCTATCTCGCGCTTGAAATCCATATCGAAGGGGAGGGCGACGGATTTGCCTGGCATTACGACACCAATGACGACTTTGTGTCCCTGCTTCTGCAGTTTCCCGATGAAGGCGGTCACTTCCAGTACGTGCCGTTCCTGCCGAACGAGGATGACGAACACTTTGATGAGGTTGCGCGCGTTTTCGACGGCAATTCGTCGCGCATCGAACAGCTACAGATCGAGCCCGAAACATTTACGCTGTTCCGGGGACGTCGGTCGGTCCATCGTGTGACCACGGTGGGGACGACACGACAGCCTCGCCTGATTGCGCTCTTCAGCTACGATCGGGGACCTATGATGGTGTTCCCGGAACGGACCCATCAGGCCGCGATCAAGCCCGACAACGCACCGCATTACGGAACACCGGCATCATGACCATCGCCGGCATCGACAACCTCGATCTTGTGACCGGGTTCGACAACAAGGCGCACTGGAACATGCCGGACTACCGGCGACGGGGATTTCACAATCTCTGGACGACGGCGCGCTACAGCCTGTCCTTCCGCGCACCACGTGTGTTGCCGTTGCGCAAGGAAATCGACTGGACCATCCGCGAGCATCCCGGCGTCGAGCGAATCCTCGAAACACCCCAGTTCTTGGCCTTCTGTGTCGCCAGGGGCGACCGGGTGCTCTACGAGGCCTATGCGCCGGACTTCGGGCCGGATCGGCCGCACAGCAACCAGTCGATCACCAAGATGGTGGTGAACCTGATGCTGGGTGAGATGGTCGCCCGTGGCGCGATCGACCTCGATGCGACGATGGGATCGTATCTGCCTGAGCTCGGCAGTGGTTATGCCGGTGCGACGGTGCTCAACGTCGCTGACATGAACGTCGCCAATGACTTCAGCGAGGACTACACCGATCCCCACACCGGCAGTTTCGTCATGGAAACCTCCATGGGATGGCGTCTGCCGCCTGATGGTGCTGAAGAGCCGACGATCCGTTCGTTTGTCGCGTCGGTCACCGGTGACGATCTGGAAAATCGCACGGGCGCGATGCTCTACAAATCGACCAACACCGATGCGCTGGCCTGGCTGATCGAGCGGGTCAGCGGCAAGAGCCTGCGCGCCTGGCTGATCGACATCGTGGAAGCCGCGGGGATCGAAGGGTGTTACCACACGACCTGCGACCGTGACGGCGTGGCGCTGGCCGACGGCGGCGCGTGCCTGACGGCCCGTGACCTCGCGCGGCTGACCCTGCTGTTCGCGCGCGGCGGCGAAGGGGTCGACGGACGCCGTGTGGGCGATGCCGCCTTCATCGAAGACACCCGCCGCAACCCGGGGCCACCGATGGAAAGCCCCCGTGACTTCATCAGCTACAGCCGCCAGACCATGACCGACGGCACCTGGCTGGGCCACGGGGGTTATGGCGGCCAGTTCGCCCTGGCCAATCCGGACACGGACACGGCGGTCGTCTACTTCAGCGTGCTTGAGAACAAGGACGCTTATGATCCCGATTTCTACGCGCCGATGATCAAGGCCATGGGCGAAGTCGCGGCGCGTTAGCGTCCGGTTCGGTTGAGAGGAGACAGCACATGGACGAGGCTACCGGCGGATGCCTGTGCGGCCTAGTGCGATTTGTCGCAACGGGCGAGCCCGACCGGGTCGGCGTCTGTCACTGTATGGACTGCCGCAAGCACCACGGCGCCCTGTTCCATGCCTCGGCGATCTTTCATCGGGATCATGTGACCTTGACCGGTGAGACCGCCGACTACGAAGGCCGGACGTTTTGTCCGCGCTGCGGATCGTCGGTGTTTTCATGCAGCGACGACGAAATCGAGCTGCATCTGGGTGCGCTGGAAGAGCCCGACCGGTTCAAGGCGACCTATGATCTCTGGACCATCCGGCGCGAAACCTGGTTGCCGCGGCTGCCGACAACACGGCACTAAGAGCGCAACCGGGAAGGCTCTGACCGGTCGGAGGATTAGGGATCTGGTTCTCTTCGTCAGTCGTCCTGGATGACGGCGTAGACGTCGATTTCCATGTTCATGTAGGGCCGGGCCAGGCCGTTGATGCAGACCGTGTTCATCACAACGTGAATACCGCGCAAGCGTTCGGCCAGGACACGATGGACCGGCTCGATAAAGGCACGGTCGGTGACCCAGACCTTGACCTTGCAGATGTCTTCGAACCGTCCGCCGGCCTCGGTCATGAGCGTGCGCAGGTTGCGGATCGCCTGTTCGGTCTGTTCGGCGGCGTCACCCAGGCCGTGAAAGTTGCCGTCGAGGTCGTGGCCGGTCTGTCCCCGGATCGCGAGCCAGTTGCCGTCCTTCACGACCATGCAGAACTGTGAGTTCAGCGTCTGCTGACCGCGATACCACTGGTTGGTCTCGAACTTCCGGAAGCGCTCGTGGACGGTCATGGCTTGTTGCCCAGTACACGGTCCGAAAGGCCTGCGGCAGCCTTCACCTTGCGCTTGGGCTCCTCAAAATCGAAGGTCATGTACTCGGCATTGAGGTGCGCAAACGGCGGCGACTGGGCAAATAGAGCAAAGGTCAGCCGGTGGCCGGCATGATCGGAGTTCACGAGGTCACGGGCATAGGCCAGGAGTTTGCGCCGGTCTTCGGAAATCCATCGGTCGTTGACGGTATAGAATTTGTCCATCCATGGGGCCGTATCGACCCCTTCAAAGGCATCGGAATCCGGTGTGATGCAGATCTGGCCGCCGACCAGCTCCCGGGTCAGATGCATCATGCGCGGCAGGCCCTCGCAGGCATGGATGCGGCCGGCGTAGAGCATTGACTGGTGCGGCATGGCAAGGCCGCTGGCCGAGGTCTCGGCCATCTCAATCGAAGTCAGCACATGGGCATGAATGCCCTGACGCCAGGCCGCCAGCGTGGCGAGCTTCTCACGCACCGCCGGCTGCTTGTCGAGACCGGTCTGTTCGGCGTTGAACTTGGCCGCGCCGATCAGAAGGTCGGCCAGATGCAGGATGCGGATGACAAAGGGCAGGGCGCTGTAGCGGTGCAGCATGGAGCGGATGAACCCCGCTGCCTTGGTATGCTGATAGAAAAAGACGTCTTGCCAGGGGATCAACACGTCATCGAACACGAGCAGCGTATCGATCTCGTCGAAACGCGCGGTGCTCGGGTAGTCGCGGGCGGAGCGATCGCGCATGTGGCTGGCGCGGCAGATATGCTTGAGGCCCGGTGCGCCCATGGGACACATGAACCCCAAGGCATAGTCAGACATGGCCGCATCGCCCCAGTTGGCGATGGTCGGCTTGACGAAGGCCTGGTGGGAATAGGCTGCGGCGGTCTCATACTTGGCACCGCGCACCACGATGCCTGCATCGGTCTCCTTGACCGCATGCAGCAGCATGTCCGGATCCTGCTGTTGTGGCGGAAGCGAACGGTCGCCCTTGGGGTCGGTGTTGCCGGAGACCGTGAAGAGGTCACTGCGGTAGGTCCGTTCGATATGACGTTCGATGTTGGGCGTGTAGTCACTCGTGATGGCATCCAGCACATCGCGGCCATCCATCAGGGACCACACCGCGCCGATGGTCTCGTCGCCCAGGCGGAAGGCCACACCTTCGATGTCGTCCATCACGGCATCGACCCAGCGCCACTTGGCGTGAAGGTCTTCCTTGCTGCGCGGCGGCTGCCAGGAGACCGAGCAGACCTCGCCATCGGGATCGGTCACGGTCATGGCGTCGCGATGTTTGTCCTCGTGCGCCATGTCATAGACCCGGGCGCGCACATCGACCATCGGCTTGAACGCCTTGTGGTTCGGCACATCCTTGACGCGCTCGCCATCGATCCAGACCTCGCGGCCGTCGCGAATGGAGTCGATGTAGTCCTGGCCGGTCAGTAGCATGATGTCTCCTCTGCAGGCTGGACATTAGTCCGGTTGGCCACCCTTGGATACGTCCTAACACGCGGAGCAGGCGTCCGGTTTGAGCCAGATCATCGAAGTCCGGCCCGCTGAAGCAGCAACCGGTTTCAGTACTGCAGACGTGTGTCGACCCGGTTGGTCGGGCGGCGGCCGGCCAGGAAGCGTTCGAGGTTGGCGAAGAACCAGTCCAGCGTCTTGGGAATGTAGTTGTCGACATCGTCGGACGAGCAATGGGGCGACAGGATCAGGTTAGGCGTGGTCCAGAGGCGTGAGGACCGCGGCAGGGGCTCGGGCTCGAAGACATCGAGCAGGGCTCCGCCGAGCTGTCCGTTGTCCAGAAGATCGGCCAGGGCGTCGTAGTCCACGATGCGGGCCCGGCCCATGTTGAGCAGGGTGGCGTCGGGCTTGAGCATGCCCAGACGCCGACGGCTCAACAGGTTCTCGGTCTCATTTGTCAGCGGAGCCATCACGACGACTGTGTTCGCCTTGGGCAACACCGTCTCGATCCGGCTTGCCTTCACCACCTTGTCGGCCCAGCGGAACGGCTTGCCCGTGCGGGTCACGCCGATCACGGTCATCCCGAGCTTCTGTTTGAGCCAGCGTGCGGTGGCGCCGCCCATGCCACCCAGCCCGATCACAACTGCCGTGCCGCCCTCGATGGTGGTCGTGAAGCGTTTCTCCCAGCGCCGTTTCGGCTTGTTCGTGGCGAAGAACGGCAGGCCATGAGCCATGGCAAGCACGGCAGCACCGGCAAACTCGGCGGCCTTTTCGGCATGGACACCGCTGTTGTTGGTGAGCTTGAGGCCGGGCCAGACCCAATCGAAGGGCTGGAGGTGTTCGGTGCCCGCGCCGGTCAGGGTGATCCACTTCAGGTTCGGTGCCATCGCGCGGAGCTCGGGCCCCGGGAAACGCCAGCCGATCATGATGTCGGCCTTGGCCATGCCGTCGGCGAAGCGGTCATGATCCCACGACCAATCGAAACGCAGGTGTCTGGCGAGCCCCTTGTGCCGCTTGCAGGCGGCCGCAACCCGCTCCTCGGTGACCCAGAAGGTCTCCGGCTGTGACGAGAGCGCGGAGACGTGGACGTTGAGCTTTGCGGGCATCAGCCGGTCATCCTGTCACCCCGGCCACGATGACGCGAAGCCTGAGGCTGACGGATCATTTCGACAGGACCCGGTCGATAACCCAGTTGTCGATTGTGTGGACCAGGGGTTCCATGTAGCTGAAGCGTCCGGGCTGGACGAAGGGTGAGCCCAGACCGATCTGCTGGATGTCGGAGACGTCGTTGTCCTCAACGATCGATTTCTCCCAGCGGGCGTAATAGTTCTCGACGATCTCATCGAAATCATCGCGTTCTGTTGTCTTCTTGGGGAAGCAGGATCCCACGATCAGCTTGGTGCGTTCGGCGCTGATCGGATGGAGTTCCAGCCACCACATGCAGTCGAAGGTCAAACCGAACATCGTCGAGGGGTTGATCAGGATGTAGTAGGTGCCCTCGGTGGTGAGGCCCTCGAGGCTTTCGATGTAGGGGAAGCCCTTGGCGCCGGGCAGAAGGGCGCGGCTGCCGGTGTGGCGGGTGAACAGGCCCTCGTACTCGCCGTTGCTTTCGACAGGCGGGTTGTGATCGCGCTTCTGCTTTTGGATCGTCTGCTGGTGCACGGTGGGAACGTGATAGCTCTCCATCGCATTTTCGACATAGACCTTCCAGTTACAGGCAAGGTCGTACTCGACCCGGCGCGTGGTCACCATGTCTTCGAGTTTGTAGGACGCCATGAGCTCGGGCAGGTCACCGAGCCAGTCGCTCAGGTGGGCTGCATCGTGATCGAAGTTTAGGAACAGGAAGCCGGCCCAGGTTTCCAGGCGAAGTTCGATCAGGCCGAAATTCTTCTTGTCGAAGCCGACGGTCTCGTCCATCTCCATCGCGCCGATCAGCCGTCCGTCATCAATGGCGTAGGTCCAGGCGTGGTAGGGGCAGGAGAAGACGGTGCAGTTGCCCTCACCGGCCATCACCTTGGCGCCGCGATGGCGGCACGAGTTGGCGAAGGCGCGGACCCGGCCGTCGCGGCCCCGCACGATGACCACGGGCACACCGACGAATTCAAAGGCGGCGTAATCCCCGGGATTCGGCACCCGGTCCTCGCGGCCGACGAAGTTCCAGACCTTCAAGAAGATCGTCTCGACCTCGCGCTTGAAAAAGCTCTCCGAGGTGTAGGCATCGGGCGGCAGAGTCTCGGCCTCCAGCAACGGCTTGCGCACGGCGGCGTAGCGGGTGGGATCAAACTGGTTCTCGATGATGGTCATGACTGGCTGGCCTCCTCTTCCTTGCGTCTGGCGACAAATGCCTCGAGCTCCTCGGCAATGGTGGGGTCGAGGGGCGGCGCTTCAAATGTCTTCATCAGTTCCTTGTATATGCCGTTGGCGCGTTCCGTCGCTGTCTTGGCGCCGGATTCTTCCCATGTCTCGAAGTTGCGCCAGTCCGAAACCATGGGATCGTAGAACGCGGTTTCGTAATGCTCCAGTGTGTGGGCCGCACCAAAGAAATGGCCGCCCGGCTGGACCTCCTTGATCGCCTCGTACGCCATCGTGTCTTCGTTGACCTCGGTCGGCTGCAGGAACTCGCCCATCATCTGCAACATCTCGGCATCGATCACGGCCTTCTCGAAGCTGGCGGTCAGTCCGCCTTCGAGCCAGCCAGCGCCGTGGTGCAACAGGTTGGCGTGGCCCATGACGGCACCCCAGATCGACATCTCGGATTCATAGGCCGCCTGGGCGTCGACCGTGTTCGAAGCGTTCGTGTTGCTCGAGCGGTAGGGCAGGTTGTAGCGCCGTGCGAGCTGTCCGCCGATCATGCAGGACTTTGTGTATTCCGGCGTGCCGAAGGCCGGCGCACCGGTCTTCATGTCGACGTTGCTGGTGAACCCGCCGTAGAACACCGGGGCGCCCGGGGCGACGATCTGGGTGAAGGCGATGCCCGCCAGACCCTCGGCATTCTGCTGGACCAGCGCGCCGGGAATGGTCGACGGGCTCATGGCGCCCGCCAGCGTGAACGGTGTCAGCGATACCGCCTGACCGTTTTCGGCGGCTTCCATCAGGCCATCGATCATCGGGCCGTCGATGCGCCGGGGCGAGTTCACGTTGATCGTGGTGAAGAAGCCAGGTTCGGCTTTGATCTCCTCGCGCGACTTGCCACGGGCGATACACAGCATGTCGACGGCATCGGACACCCGCTGTTTGCCCAGGCCTGTGGCGTGCCAGACCTTGTCCGACAGCGTCAGGATCGACTGCATGCAGTCGAGGTGACGGGTTTCCGCGTCGAGGTCGATCGGTGCAATGGGAACGCCGCCGCACAGATGCAGGACGTTGAGGCTCTGCATCAGGCGGATGAAGTTGTTGAAATCGGCGAAGTTGCCCTGGCGTCGGCCGCCGTCGAGATCGCTTGCGTTGGGTGGACCGCCGACTGAGTTGAACGCGATGTTGGTGCCACCGAAGGTCACCGCGCGGTCGGGATTGCGCGGGGTCAGCGTGAATTCGGACGGCGCCTTGCCGACCAGGTCCATGACAAGGTCGCGGTCGAAGCGGACCATCTGAGTGTCGAAGTCGACGTCGGCTCCAGCGTCCTTGAGCTTCTTGAGGGCGACCTCGGACAGGAACTCGATGCCGAGCTCTTCGAGCACGCGAAGCGAGGTCTGGTGCATCGCCTCCAGGTGATCGGCGCTGATCACCTCGACGGGCTGATAAGGATTCTTGAGGCGTCGCCAGGGAAGCTGGCTGACGGTATCGCCGCCGGGCCGCCGTGCGCGCCGTCTGCCGTCTCGCCTGCTCATACTTCTGCTCCCAGAACAACGCGTTCGCGGCGAAACCTTACGTCTCCCGCGGTCTTGGCCTGGAACTCCCGGGCGAAGCGGTGGCCGGCATAGATGGCGTCCACGATCAGGCCCGGCGCCAGACAGTCGCCGATGGCCGTGATGCTGGACAGCGGGTTGCTATCTGTCGGTTCCGTCTGCGCCTGAAGTGTCTGATAGAGGCCATCATTGGGCGTTCTTGAGGTCACCAGCACAAGCGAGCCGCAGGCCTGTTGTGTGGCGGCACCAGACTGGACATGGCGCAGGACCAGATGACCCTCTTCGATGCTCTCGATCCGCTGCAGGGTCGCGATGGCGACACCGGCTTCGTGCAGGCGCGGCATCACCAGATGATGCTCGTCGGTCTGCAGGGTCCAGACGCTGGCTTCGGGTGCCGGTGTCATCAAGGTGACGTCGTGGCCCTCCCGGCTCAGTCGCTCGGCCAGGGCGCCGGCAACGGCGTAGTGGTCGTCGTCATAAACCACCACCGGGCCCTTCAGCCCGTCGGGCGTAGCGTCGAGCAGATCGTCAGCTGAGAAGACATGGGGCTGATCGTGGCCTGGGATGGCCTCGATATGGCTGCGGCCGGTGCCGTCGCGCACCCAGGAGCAGCCCGTGGCCATCACCACATGGGGGAAGTCGAAGGCCATGACGTCATCAGCCGACAGGCGGCTGTCGCGATAGATCTCGACATTGGTCATCGGCTCGATCTGTCCGATGCGCCAGTCGGTGGCGCGCTTCCATGCGGTGAGCCCCGGAAGCTGTGCGATCCGGGCGACATGTCCACCGAGATCAGTCCCGGCTTCGGCAAGGGTCACCGCGTAACCGCGTTGGCCCAGGGCGCGTGACGCCTCCAGACCCGCAGGTCCGGCGCCGACCACCAGCACGGCGTCGTCACTGGCCTTCGATGTGATGACCTCCGGGTGCCAGCCGCTGCGCCATTCCTCGCCCATGGTCGGGTTCTGGGTGCAACGGATCGGCACGCAACCTTTGAAAGCGGCACGGCAGATGTTGCAGCCGATGCACTCGCGGATGTCCTCGATGCGACCTTCTTCAACTTTCTTAGGCAGAAACGGATCGGCGATTGAGGGGCGGGCGGCCCCGATCATATCGAGCGCGCCCTTGTTGATCAGGGAGACCATGCGGTCCGGGCTGGTGTATCGGCCGACACCGACGACGGGCTTGGATGTCAGCGGTTTGACCCATTTGGTGTGAATCTCCTGGAATCCCTCCTCGAAGAAGCGGGAGCTGCCCGAATCGGTGCGGTAGTCAGCGATGTTGACGTCCCAGAGGTCGGGCAGGTCGGCCAGCATCTCGACGACCTCACGACCTTCGGTTTCGCTCACGAGACCGGGCTCGCCGACCAATTCGTCGATCGAGAAGCGGATGGCCACGGCGCAGGTGTCGCCCACGGCCTCCTTCGTGTCGGCGATCATCTCCTCGATGAGGCGCACCCGGTTCTCGAGGCTGCCGCCGTATTCGTCGCTGCGCTTGTTGAACCTGCGGCTGATGAACTGGGCTGGCAGATAGGCGTGACCGGCATAGACATAAACGATGTCGAAGCCGGCACGCTGGGCCCGTTTCGCAGCATCGACCTGCCAGCGCCGCAGCTCACGGATATCGGTCTTGTCCATGGTCCGTGCATGGAGCGGTGAGAGATAACCGATCGGCCGTCCGCTGGGCGCGACCGGGACCTCACGGGTCAGCTTCACACCGGAATAGAGCCCGCCGTGCCAGAGCTGTGTGCCGGCCAGGGCGCCGTGCTCGTGAATGGCATCCGCGGTGACGGCCATGGTTCTCACGTCGTCTTCGTCCCACAGGCTGCAGGTCGGGAAGGCCGCGTCGTCTGCGGTGGGGTGGATCGAGGTGTACTCAGTGTTCACCACACCCCAGCCGCCTTCAGCCTTCACACCGCGCATCGCGGCCAGTGTGGCCGGGCGGTCGTAGCCCATGCCGGTGCAGTGCGGCACCTGATAGAAGCGGTTCTTCGCGGTAACGGGGCCGATCTTCACCGGCTCGAAAAGAACGTCGTAACGGGGATCGTTGGTCATCGACTGTCACCAGACACTATTCCCTCCCCCCAGCGAGGGGGAAGGTTAGGGAGGGGGGAGCGCGAAGCGCTGCCTGTTTTGCTTTCACGTCTGCTAGTGTCGGTGGAAGGAGCCCCCCACCCCGACCCTCCCGCTCAAGGGGGGAGGGGAAAGAGAGACGTGGCACTGGTTGTTCATCACATGCGGTCGCGTGGGATGGTCTCATCCCAATGGCGCTCAAGGATCTTTTCGCCGCCCTCGAAGGCCTGGAGTGACGCTTTGATGAAGAAGGACGTCGCATCGCAAGTCATGGTGATGCGGGTTTCGGTGCGCGGCTTCCACTCGCCCCGCTCGCCTTCGACCACACGCAGCATATCGGTGCGGGCGCTGGCCGGATCGCCTTCGACGATGGTGAAGGTTTCTTCGGAGCGCTTGCTGCCGATCAGCCCGATGTCTTCAATGAGCGTCCGGCCCGTGTACTCCTCGTGATGGAGCACCAGGGCGCCGCTGCCGATGTCGCGGGTGAGTGTGCGGCGCGTCGCGCTTGGTTCGATCTCCTGTGTCGGATGATCCGCCGAATACTCAGCGGGCTCAAACATGGGTCGGTCGGCGTTTGATGTGTCGACCACGGGCAGAGTGAGGTTGGAGCCTTCGCTTGCCACACTCAATGTGACCGGCTCCGGTGAGGGCCAGGCCATGGGCCAGTAGCTGGTGGAGATGGCGAGGCGCAGACGACAGCCCGCGCGAAAGCGATAGGCCGTGTGGTTGAGCGTCAGCCGGATGCGTTCGGGGCGGCCGGGCACCATGGGCTCGGGATGTTCGTTCGAGTGACGGTGCGAGAGATTCAGCAGGCCATAGGTAATGCGGCTGGAGTGGCCGTCGGGCGTGACCTCGTTGAGGCGCACAGCGATCATGCCCTGTGGCCGGTCGATGCCGAGATCCAGAACGATCTCCGGTGCGCCGAGAATCTCGATGTCCTCGGTCAGCGGCGCACTGTCGAAGGCCAGGGACATCAGGTCGTCGGCGCGCTGGTCATCCTGGTACTCCGGACCGACACCGCCACCGTCGCGGGGACACCACTCGCCACCGCCCATGCCGCATTCCAGCGGCGAGCTGTGGCGGAAGCTGTGGCCGGGCTGCGGTTCGGCAGCCAGGACATGGTCGCCCAGATGCAGGGTCTGGTTCTGGGCCTGCGGCGGCCACGCCGTCTCGTGAAACCACTGGCCGTCGATCGCGAACTCCATGGGATGCGCATGCAGACCGGTTTGCATGAATAGCGAAAGCACGGGTTCGTCATCGAGGCCGTTGTCGACGCCCTTCAGCCACCGGTCCCACCAGCGCAGGCTGTCCTGCAGAAAACCGATCGGCTCGCCCGGGGTGCCGAAGTGCGGATAGACATGGGTCCACGGGCCGACCAGGGCCCGCTTGGGGCCCGGTAAATGCTCCATCAGGCGGATCAGGGCGTTGGTGTAACCGTCGGTCCAGCCGCCTACGGCATAGACCGCGGCTTCGATATCGCTGTAGTCCTCACACACCGAGCCGTGCTTCCAGAACGCATCGCGGCGCTGGTGGCTGACCCAGTCGATCAGGGGGCAGCCGGTCTCCTGAAGCCGTTCGAGCCACATGTCGCGCCAGCGATCACCAACGATGGTGGGGTCGGGCCAGCGCGAGATGCAGGCGAAGATTCCACTGCCCCAGCTGACACCGTCGTTCAGCAGGCAGCCACCCATGTTGTGAACGTCATCGTTGTAGCGCTCATCGGTCGAGCAGACCGTGATGATCGCCTTGAGAGACGGTGGACGGCAGGCCGCGACCTGAAGACCGGCGAAACCGCCCCAGGAGATGCCGATCATGCCGGTGTTGCCGTTGCACCAGGGCTGGTCGGCGATCCAGGCCAGGGCTTCGCAGATGTCGTCCTGTTCGCTCTGGAGATACTCGTCATGCAGCAGGCCATCGGAATCGCCCGAACCGGCGATATCGAGCCGGATGGCGGCGTAGCCATGGCCCGCCCACCAGGGATGGGTCGGCGCGTCGGCCGTGATCGTGCCGTCGAGCCGGCGGTAAGGGATGGATTCCACGATGGCCGGGACCGGATCGTCGTCGGCGTCGACCGGAAGCCACACACGCGCCGCCAGGCGCCGGCCGTCGGCCATAGGAATCCAGAGCGTCGTGTTCTCTTTGATCGTGCGTGGGAACGCGGTGCGCGTCGTCATGGACGAAATGTTAGCCCGAAATTCTCACCGATGCACTACATCGCCATCGCGGTCTTTCCTGGCTGAGCGAACGCTCCAGGTCAGACGCAGGCCGTCGTGGTGGTGAGAACTCCGGGCTGACCCGCTTGGCCAGACGATGCCATGGCCATTCCGTTCGCGACGTTCCGATGTTCCCAGCGCATAGTTCGGGGTCAGTGGACAAGGGAGGAACGACGATGAAACACTACACCGTGGTGACACTGGATGTGACCGATCCGGTATGGATGGAACCCTACCTGGGTCCGGTGACCGACATCGTTCACGCCAATGGCGGCCGTTATCTGTGCCGTACACCGCAGATCGAGCTGATTGAGGGTGACACGGCACCGCAGGTGGCAGTGGTGATCGAGTGGGACAGCAAAGAGGGCGCCGAAGCCTTTTACAAACACCCAGACTATCAGGAGCACAAGCGGGCCAGGCTTGCCGGCAGCGACGGTACGATGCTGCTGGTCGCCGGTCACGACGTTCTGAACGACTGATCGTCAGTTCATGATGATTACTCTGCTACGTGACTGAGCACGAGATCGCGCCGTGTGACCATGCCGAGCGGATTGCGGTCGTGATCCACCACGACTGCGCGTGACAGGACGAAGCCGTGGATCAGCGGGCTGCGGCCGGGTATGGCGGCGGCAAGGCCCAGGCCCAGTGTGGCAACCACGGGGACAGTGATAGTTGATGTCGTTACGCCGCCGCTGTCGTAGGCCAACGGAATGATCGTACGGCTCGACGGAAAGATCTGAGGAATGACCACGGCATAGGCTGCCATGATGTACCAGGACAGGGGTGTGCCGATGACGATGCGGAAGCATCCCAGGGCGACGGCGATGCGCAGGCCCCAGGCGCTGATGGCTGCGCCCGAAACCTCCTCGGCCTTGAGTGTCACGGCAATCAAAGACGGCTCGGCGATGGCCCGTCCGTTCCTTGCCGCCCTCCTTGTCCTCTTGCTTGGCTTGCCGGCGCTTGTCCAGCTTCCCGGCGTGAAGGGGGAGGGCGACCGGGTGATCGTCGAAAGTGGCGACTGGCCGTGATGTGCGGTGGTGAAGGTGAACCGCAGGACCGGTGGGTTCTGCACCGGTGTCCTCATCGCGCCGGACAAGGTGCTCACCGCTGCCCACTGCCTCTATCTCAAGAACACCGATCACTGGCTCGGTGCTGATCGCATTCATGTCGTGCAGAACTCCCGGCGCGGCGACAGTGCGGTGCTGCCCTATGTGATGGGGCCAGATGGCTCGATCCCGCGTGACGGGGCCAACGCCTCGACCCATCTGGACTGGGCCGTGCGGACGCTGGAGACGCCCCTGGGCGAAGGCATCGAGCCCGTGGCGCCGGGTGTCGCTTGGCCTGCGCCGGGCGAGGAGTTGCTGCAGGCCGGCTTCAGTGCGGACAGCCGCCACGTTCTCACGCTGCACCGCAACTGCAACATCCTGGAAGGTTTCGACGGCGACCGTGTGCTGACTCACGACTGCGACGCGGTCAGTGGCGATTCATGTTCACCGCTGATGGTGACGGACGCCGATGGCAATGTGCGCCTGCTGGCCATTCATTCCGGCCCGGGCGAGACCGGCGGGCTGACGGTGGGCATTGCGGTGGCGGTGAAGGCAATGGGTGATGCCGTTCGCTGAAGGTGTGAGCCCAGCTATCCTCTCACCAGTGCGATTGTCTTTTTCGTGATGTCACTACCGCCATCGGCCAGGGCGTCGACGACGTCAAAGTGATCGCAGGCCGGAACGACGCAGGTTTCGACCTTGCGGCCCCCTGACGTGATGGCCTCGACATAGTCGGTCGACTGGCGGATCCAGTCCGGTGTTTCCAGCTCGCCCCAGGCGACGAGCTGGGGGGCGTTGGTGGTCGGCGCGCGAAAGAGTGTGCTGACCTCCCGGGCTTCGGCGAGGTCCAGGCACAGGCCGTCATTCTCGCCGCAATAGAGCATGGGCTCGAACGCGAAAACACCCGAAGATGGTGAGGCCGCATCGATCAGGTCGGCCGGCAGGTCATCGGCTTCGGCGGTCCAGTCTGTTGCCATCATCTCGGCGGTGAGATGGCCGCCGGCCGAATGGCCCATCACGCAGAATCGGCCACGCGGGCAACCGAGATTGCGCGCTTCGCGCCAGATATGTGCGACAGCCCGGCGAACCTGCGGGATGATGTCGCGCATGCGCACGGTGGGGCAGAGATTGTAGTTGATCAGCGCCACGTCGATCCCGACGTCGGTGAAGGGCTTCGACAGGATCGAGTAGACCGATTTGTCGCCCCGCTGCCAGTAGCCGCCGTGAATGTAGATCAGGAACGGACCCTCGGGGTTCTGGGCCGGGAAGAGATCAAAACGGTCGCGGTCGCCGGGGCCGTAGCCGAGGTCGATGCGGGCGCCGGGATGGATGTCGCGATGGTGGGCCGAACGCTCGAGCCAGCCCGGGACCATCTCCTTCTCATAGTCGGGCCGCAATTTGCGCAGGGCATACTGGCGGTCGACCTCGGCGGCACTGAGCCCGTGCCAGACTGTATCTTCGGTTGTCATCGTCAGCCCCTTCCCGAGGTTGTGCCGCCGTCAATCGACAGCGCCTCGCCGGTGACAAAGACAGCGTCATCGCTGGCGAGATAGGCGATGGCGCGTCCTATTTCCCTGGGCTTGGCGATGCGTTTGAGCGGCGCTGAATCGATCAGCGCCTGTTCGGCGGCGACCGGGTCATCCGCCTTGTCGATACCGTCGCGGCGGACCATGTCGGTGTCGACATAACCGGGGCAGACGCAGTTGACGCGGATGTCGGGGGCCAGTTCCAGCGCCAGAGCCTTGGTCAGAACGACAACGCCACCCTTGGACGCGCAGTAGGCCGACAGGCCGATCTCACCGATCAGCCCGGCATCGGATGCAACATTGACGATGTTGCCCTTCGAAGTCCGGAGATGGGGCAGGGCGGCCTGGCAGGCAAAGAAGGTGCCCTTGAGATTGACGTCGATGGTGTCGTCCCACAGCGCTTCGCCGGTCTCGCCGAAGGGCACGAAATCACCAACTCCGGCGGAGTTCACCAGAATATCGAGCCCGCCCAGAGCCTCGGCAGCAACAGCCACGATGGCCTTGCAGCCGGTGATAGTGGACACATCTCCCGTCGCGGCCACGAGATCATCTCCACCGCCCAGAGCCTCGACCCCGGCCTGTGACGACGCCTCGGACCGGCCGTTGATCGCGACCCGTGCGCCGGCGTCCAGAAAGACCTTCGCTGCGGCCTGGCCGATGCCGCGCGAGGATCCCGTGACCAGGACCCGTTTGCCTGTAAACTCCATGATGTCGTCTCCCCTGATTTGACGTGACCCTACACCGCAGGGCGGTGTGGCGTAGTGTCCCATGTGATCAGAAATCTCATAAACCGCTTCGCGTTCGGCGGATGGCATCCAACCACAGGCTGTGCCGTGCATCAGCGTCGTTCCGCTCCATCGCCGGTTCGAACCGCCGGTCGAGGGACCAGGCAGCAGCGAAGGCGTCCTGATCGGGCCAGACTCCTGCCTGGTGTCCCGCCAGCCAGGCTGCACCCAGGGCCGTGGTTTCGGTCATGGTCGGCCGGTCGACCGGCACGCCGGTAATGTCGGCGAGGAACTGCATGGTCCAGTCGCTTGCTGTCATGCCGCCGTCAACCCGCAGGACTGGATTGTCGCTGGTGATCTGCCGGTCGCGGTTCATGGCATCGAGTAGGTCGCGGGTCTGAAAGCCGACACTTTCGAGGGCGGCGCGGGCAAATTCGGCGGGTCCGGTGTTGCGCGTAAGGCCGAAGACGGCGCCGCGTGCCTCGGCATCCCACCACGGCGCCCCGAGACCGGTGAACGCAGGAACCAGCGTGACGGTCTGCTCGGGATCGGCACCTTCGGCTAGCTTCTGTGTGGCAGCGGCGTCGTCGATCACTCCGAGGCCATCGCGAAGCCACTGAACTGCGGCCCCGGCGATGAAGATCGAACCTTCCAGTGCATAGGTGGTCTTGCCATCGAGCCGGTAGGCAATAGTGTTCAGAAGACGATGGCCTGACGGTACGAATTCGCTTCCGGTGTTCAGCAGCGCGAAGCAGCCGGTGCCATAGGTCGACTTCATCATGCCCGGCTGAAAACACGCCTGACCTATGGTTGCGGCTTGCTGGTCGCCCGCGACGCCGCAGATCGGCAGTGTTGCGCCAAAAACAGTGGGATCGGTGGTGCCGAACTCTGTGGCGCTGTCTCGAATGTCGGGCAGGACAGACATCGGCACGCCGAGCAGGGCACAGAGGTCGTCGTCCCAACAATTGTCGCGGATGTTGAAGAGCAGCGTGCGTGACGCGTTGGTGGCGTCGGTGGCGTGCACTCTTCCGCCTGTCAGACGCCAGATCAGAAAGCTGTCGATAGTGCCGAAGGCTAGTTCTCCGCGTGCTGCCCGATCCCGTGCACCTTCCACATGGTCGAGGATCCAGGCGATCTTGGTGCCCGAAAAATAGGGGTCGAGCAGTAGACCTGTCCGATCCGTCACAAGAGGTTCATGGCCCTCCTCCTTGATTCGGCGACAGGTCTCGACGGTTCTGCGATCCTGCCAGACAAGGGCGTTGTGAAGCGGCTGGCCTGTCTTGCGGTCCCACACCAGCGTGGTTTCGCGCTGATTGGTGATGCCGATCGCCGCGATGTTCCGGGTGTCGGCTGTTTCCAGCGCCTGACGGCAAGTTAACAGGGTCGTCTGCCAGATGTCGTCAGGGTCGTGCTCAACCCAGCCGGAATGGGGCAGAATCTGGTGGAATTCCTGTTGTGAGAGCGACGAAACTCGTCGATCCGGATCAAACAGCAGCGCCCGGCTCGATGTAGTGCCCTGATCGATGGCGAGGATGTGGCCCATGATGCGTTCTCTGGTCGTTCAGATGCAGGCTCGCACGGTCACTTCGGGCAGCAAAGTGCCGACCGCTCCGGACTCACAATCGGGGTGTGGAAGAGGCCTGGGAAGCTGTCCGGATTCGGGATTTCAGCGGCTCGCACAAACCGAACAAAATATGTCAAAAATACTGATGATTCGCGCTCCTCAGTGTCTCTTTTCGAAAAATGAGAAGTAGCAAACCACGCATGCAGAGATGCTTCATTACGGTACGACTATTATCGTAATTTGTTGAAAAATATACGGATTGTTTGAGAGAATTGACAACCTGAGAACGTTCGGAATCATGTAGCCAACCACCTTGCGACAGTTGGTGGTTTGTCTCGATGCTTGGGACCATCCTGACCGTAGAGCAGACGTTTGCTCCGGGTTTTCCAACGCCGTGATGGCCGTCACGGCAGGTTGGCCCGGAACTCGCGGCTACTCCGGCAAACGCCAGGCGCATTTGTGCTTGGGAACATAAGATCGAGTGCGAGACGATCATGAGTACTTTGAACGGGACAACCATTGTCGATGCCCTTGCGGGCGGCTCTGACGATGATCTGATCTTCGGCAATGCCGGTGACGATACGCTGTTCGACAACGGTGGAAATGACAGCATTTCCGGGGGGGGGCCTCAGCGCCCCTTCCCGTTGCATCACCCGAGCCGAAGGAGGCATTTCGCTGGCTTGAGATTGTGGCGGCGGGACAAGTGGACAAGGACGCCATCGTAAAAGTGCTCGGTACAGCCAGGTGGAGAAGCCAATTGATAGACGATGCGAAAATTGTCTTGGCCCTAGGGCACCTGAATGGTTGGGCTGGAGAGCCGGATTTCGAGAGAGCCTACTTCTGGGCGGTTCACCTTGTTGGGCCCCGCCCAGAAGTCGATCATCGAGCCTACAGCTTTATGAGAAACCCATTCGGCTGCAGTGCCGAATGGCTCGTGCGCTTTGGTGCCATCGCTGGCATGAGAGGTGCTCTCGCAGCGGTGCTTGATCGCGATACCGTTGCTGCGCTCGACGAGAGCGTCGTCGAAGAGTTGCGGCGTGAAGCTGGATCGACCAATTCAAGCAACTAAACCGCGTTGCCCTGCTGGACGCTGTAATAGACGTCTCCTCAGGTGTTCGAGCTGACCATGTCATACAATCACCTCGCCGATCAGCGAGAGCAAAGCAGGATCACTGCTAAGCCCTTGATTTAACTGGTGCGCCCGGCAGGACTTGAACCTGCGACCCCAGGATTAGGAATCCTGTGCTCTATCCTGCTGAGCTACGGGCGCTGAGCCGCCTTGGCGGTCTCGTCGGGAGATACCAGAAACGTCCCGTACGCGCCACTGGGTGTCAGGAAGGCGGGCGGTACGCCGCCCCCTTGTGTGGCGTTTCAAGCCTGGGCCCGCTCCCGAAAAGCTTGTGCCGCAGGGTGCCCGGTGCGTAGGAGGTTTTGTAAATGCCGCGGCGCTGCAGCTCCGGCACAACAAGGTCGACGAACTCGGTCACACTTTCCGGCATGACAGTGTAGGTCAGGTTGAAGCCGTCGACGCCGGTGTCCTCGATCCATTCCTGCATCGCGTCGGCCACGGTGGCGGGAGACCCGGTGACGACCGGCCCGCCCGCGCCGATGGTAACCCGCTTGGCCGCTTCGGCGATGGTCAGATTGTGATCGCCATAGGGGGTGTGACCGTCGTTGTGATCGTGGCGGATGGCGTTGGTCGGAACCAGCTTCAGGATCGCCTCGGGCTCGGCGTTTGCGAAATCCATACCGCTCCAGCCGGAGATCAGGGCAAGCGCGCCTTCGATGCTTGTGAATCGCCGGTACTCGTCGAGTTTCTCGGTCGCTTCGGCGTCGGTCGTGCCAGTGACCACAGTCATGATGGCAAAGATCAGGATGTCTTCGGCCCGGCGCCCCGCCGCGACTGCTGCGTCGCGGATGCGGATGACGTTCTTGCTGGCCTGCAATTTGGTCGGCGCGGCGATGAAGACACACTCAGCGTTCGCGCCCGCAAACGCGACGCCTCTGGTCGAACTCCCAGCCTGGTAGAGCACAGGTGTGCGTTGCGGTGAAGGTTCGCTGGGAAAGATCGTGTCGAGCTGGAAATACTCGCCCTTGTGCTGGATGCGATGGACCTTGTCTGGATCGACATATGTGCCGGTCTCGCGGTCCAGCGTGACCGCATCGTCCTCCCAGCAGCCCTCCCAGAGTTTGTAGACCAGCTCGAGATACTCCGCTGCGATCTCGTAGCGGGTGTCATGGGCGGTTTGTTTGACCTTGCCCGTCGCCCTGGCCCCGCTGTCGAGATAGCCGGTCACGATGTTCCAGCCGACCCGGCCCTCCGTCAGGTGGTCCAGAGTCGTCATGCGCCGGGCAAAGGTGTAGGGCGGCTCGAACGAGAGGTTGGCGGTGACGCCGAAGCCCAGATGCCGCGTCTCGGCCGCCATCGCGGGAACGATCAGCATCGGATCGTTGATCGGCACCTGCGCGCCGCTGCGCAGGGCCGCTTCTGCACTGCCGCCATAGACGTCATAAACCCCCACGACATCGGCCAGGAACAGCCCGTCGAACAGACCGCGTTCCAATTCGCGCGCCAAAGCCTGCCAGTAGCCCAGCGTGTTGTAGGCCGTCGATGTGTCGCGCGGGTGACGCCACAGTCCGGTCGACTGGTGCACCGCGCAGTTCATATCGAAGGCGTTGAGCCGGATTTCCCTGGCCATCGGTGCCCTGTGTCTCCGTTGGGTGTTCACGACTGAGGATACGATCACTTCAGGGGATTCGTCTCTCACCGATTGATCGGCCGGATTCTCTTTGCCATCTGGATGTCGTGCATGCCGAAACCATCGGCATCGGGCATTGCGCCCACGACAGTGAACCCCAATCTCTGATAAAAGGTGAAGGGATGACCGTTCATACGGCCCAGAAGTATGCCGACACCGGTGATGCTTCACTAATCTGGGAAGGCCACAAGGCGGGGTGCGATATCGGCTACTACCATCTCGAGAAACTGCACAATCTCGAGGCCTTGCCGGCGCACGGTTTCACCGTCTCTTGCTTTCCGGTGAAGATCCGCGCCGCCTCAACCGGCTGGACCCGGGCCGTCGCCATCATCGAGGGTGACGACGATACGGCCGTGGCGTAAGCCACATCAGGACATTTCGGAACAGTTCATGGACTTTCACGTTTGGCTGCAGATTGCGCTGGTATGCGCCGTGGGAGCGATGTCACCAGGGCCAAGCCTTGTGGTGGTGGTGCGCAATGTCACGGCAGGCGGCCGCATGCAGGGCGTGATGGTCGCCCTGGGCCATGGTCTGGGTATCACCTTCTACGCCTTTGCGGCTGTGACGGGGCTGGCGCTGCTGATGCTGGCCTGGCCGCCGCTTCACACAGTGGCGGCCTGGGCTGGCGCGCTGTTGCTCCTTGCAATTGGTGTGTCTCTGTGGCGGGCAAGCCTGCGGCCCATTGAAGGCGCTGCGGAGCATGCGCCGTCCCCGCGCGGCGCGCGCGGCTTTGCCGAAGGTTTCGCCATCGCTTTCCTCAACCCGAAGATTGCAGCGTTCTTCCTGGCATTGTTCAGCCCCTTTGTGGGCGTGGCAGGGAGCTGGGGCGACAAGATTCTTGTCGCAGGCACCGCCGGTGTGATCGATGTGGGCTGGTACATGATCGTGGCTCTGATCTTCACCGGTTCCGGCGTGCTGGCATGGCTGCGGCGCAACGGCGTTCTGGTTGATCGCCTGCTCGGAACGTTGCTGATCGTGCTGGCCCTGGGCCTGGCGGCGGAGAGCTTCTTCGCGTGAGGCGGCTGTTGTCCGCTCAATCGAACCAGGCCAGATCGTGCCAACTGGTCTGTTTCCGGGTGTCGGTGTCGCGTCGGTCTTCTTCCAGTTCCGGGATGCGGTACCAGGATCCCACTTCGTCTGTGTAGATGTGAACAGAAACGCGGACGCTGGGATCCTCATCGAAAGCGCCTGCAGCGATTCCGGTGGGATGGTCGGGTCCGTGATCGAAGAACAGTGTGGAGCCGCACATCCTGCAGAATCCAAGGTTGAGTGTGCCGCCGTGGCAGTACTAGGCCAGAACGACGTCTTCGACGATCTTCAGGCTTCCCGGCTGGGTGGCCGTCGCCGTGACATGGTTGCTGCTGGCTCGCTGACACTCACGGCAATGGCAGGCGATGACCTCACGCAGCGCGCCGGAAACTTCGAACCTTACCTTGCCGCACATGCAGCCGCCGGTGTGATGCCTGGCCATGGTGCCCTCCTGATGGTGACGAGTCAGGAGATGGTGTGCCTGGACAGTTGCATCAATCGCCGGGCTGGTCAGCGGATGATTGGCCTTCCAGGCCACCCCGGTCCACACTCAGGTCCTGTTTGGGTCAAGGGAGTGTTCAATGGCCATCTTGCTGCTCACCGTCGTGACGCTGGCCTATGCCGGCTACAACCTTTTTGTGAAGGTCTCAGGCGATCACATGCCGGAGACGGCGACCAGCACGGTGCTCGCCACCTATTGCCTCCAGATGGGTGCGATGGCCTCGACCACAGTGTTTCTCGCCTTCCTGACGTTTCAGGGCGGCCATAGCCTCCGTCTCAGCGGCTCGGCCTACGGCTGGGCCGTGGTTGCGGGCCTGTGCATCGGCATCGCGGAGGTCTGCTATTTCTATATCTTCGGTGGAGTGGGCGGTATCAAACCGCTGCCGGCTAACCTCGTCATACCCACGGTGGTGGCAGGCACGATCGTGATCACGCTGGTCGTTTCCTTCTTCGTCTTCAAGGAACGACTCTCGTTCCTGCAAATTGTCGGTGCAGCCATGATCATCGGCGGGATCGTTGTGATGTTCACCGGCCATCGTGGCGTCGGACATGTCTGAAAACGATCAACAGTTGTGTCGTTATAAGACTAGTTCACCTGATTGCGATGCAGTGATCTGTTTTTGGTACTGATTTGGTCCTGTTCAGGCTTCGGCCGGGTGGTGTTGACTGGGTGCCGTGGGGAGTGGGGCAGACAAGTTGCGGTTCGTTCATCGGACATGACCGTCGCAAGACCGGGGGGCATATCACGCTCTTGGTGTGTCTGAACCATCCTGACTTCACGCCTCGCTGGAGGCCACGCTGTCGGCCGTCTCCGGTGTTGGCAACGGCATCCGGATCATCTCCGAATGGAACATCTGGCTCAGTGTTGTACTGCTCGCCTTCTTCCTGTTCGGCGGTCCGTTCGGCTGGCTGATGGGTTTCTTCGTGAGCATCGCGGGTGACTACCTGTGGAATGCCATTCCCATGGGCTTCCAGACCTTCAACTCCCCCGGTGATGCCGCCTGGCAGGGTGGCTGGACCATCTTCTACTGGGTCTGGTGGATTTCCTGGGCACCCTTCGTGGGCATGTTCATTGCCCGTATCAGCCGTGGTCGCACGATCCGTGAGTTCATGGTGGGTGTGATGTTTGTCCCGACCACAGTCGCTTTCTTCTGGCTGTGCATCTTCGGTGATACCGCGATGTACATGGAGATGAACGCGGCCGGTGGCGTCGGCACGGCCGGCATTGCCGACCTGGTCCGCAACTGGAACCTGCCGGGCGCGCTTTATGGCACCATCGACCAGGTCACGAGGTGGGCCTGGCTGAACTGGATCATGGCGACACCGGCCACGTTCCTGCTGGCCACCTGGTTCATCACCTCATCGGACTCCGGCACGCTGGTCATCACCACCATGCTCAGCATGAGTGATGACGATCCGCCCAAGCGCTTCCGCATCGCGCAAGACCTGCATGCGTGATGTGATGCCGGTCACGAAGTGACCGTGTAACAGAGCCCGCGGTGACCGATTGGTTGCCGCGGGCTTTGTCTTTTGGCGGAGCTGTCATGATATAAACCGGGTGCATGACAGGGAATCCAGGACCGCAGCCATGACAGAGCCCTTTCTCGATCCCAAGCCGATCCCGAAACCGATGGAGATCACGGAGTGGCTGCGTGGTGCCCGTGAACACCATGAGGGCGGCACCTGGGGTGTGGTCCGTGACATCATGCGGGCCTGGCGTTGGCCCGGCCGCCTGAAGCCCTACGAGTACTTCATGATGGGGCTCTACGACGCGAAGCGGTTCACGCCGGAGCAGCGCCGGGAGTTCATGGGCGACCGCCTGCGTGCGATGATGCGCAACAAGACTCTTGAGCGGGAGTGGCTTGGCGTCACGACCGACAAGCTCCTGTTTCTGTCGGCGATGAAGGGTCAGGAACTGCCCGTGCCGGATGTTCTGGCCGTCTACCACCCGTTTCGCCGCTATGCCCAGGCGGCGCAGTTGTCCGACGGTGCGGCTGTCGCCGATTGGTTGCGTCAGGGTGCGAGCTTCCCGTTCTTCTCGAAGCCTGTCGAAGGCACCGGCAGCAGCGGCGTGGCCTCGATCGAGGGGTACGAGCCTTACAACGACTGCCTGATCTCAGCCGATGGACGCAGAGTTCCAGTCGAGCAGTTCGTAAAGGAGATCGCACGCTATCGGGAGCGCGGTTACATTTTCCAGGAGCGGATCGTGACCCATCCGGACCTCGAGCCTGTCTGTGGCAGCGGCATCACTGGCTGCCGGATTCTTGTCCGCATGCAGGACGGCGAGCCGCATCTGCACCGTGCCACCTGGAAGATTCGTGTCATCACCACCATTGCTGACAACTTCTGGCGTTCCGGCAACATGCTGGGCGCGGTCGATCCGCTCACCGGCGAGATCACGCGCGTGGTCAGCGGCATCTCCATTCACACCAAGGAAGTCAATGAGCACCCGGAGACAGGCGCCCAGTTGGTCGGGTTCAAACTGCCGGAGTGGGAGGCGGTAAGGGAAACCTGCCTTGCCGCCGCCGCAACCTTCCCGGCCCTGTGGATCCAGGGCTGGGACATCTCGATCTCGGCCAACGGCCCGTTGATCTTTGAGGTTGAAGGCGATGGCGGTGCAGCGCACATGATCCAGCACGCCCAAGGCAAGGGCCTCTTGGAGCCCGATCATCTGGCCTTTCTGGAAGCCTGGGAGGAATCGTCCAAGGCCCGCAAGGCGAGCATCACCAGCCGTCGGCGCAAGAGCTAGTCTTTCTTCCTCGAAGGTCGTTCGACGATGTCGCCTCCGGCCTCCTTCCAGGCCGAGAAGCCGCCCTTGATGTCTGCCACAGGCTCAAGCCCCATGTCCTGGACGGCCTTGGTCGCCAGCGCCGAGCGCCAAGCCGAGGCGCAATAGAAGACAAAGGTCTTGCCGCTGGCAAAAACCTCCTTGTGGTAGGGGCTTTGGGGATCGACCCAGAACTCCAGCATGCCGCGCGGTGCATGAAGCGCACCGGGAATCATGCCTTCGCGATCGAGCTCCCGCACATCCCGGATGTCGACAATCTGGACACCGTCGTCCTGCAGCAGGGTCTTGATTTCCTCCACGTCGATCGAGCGGATTTCCTCATTCGCGGCGGCAACCATCTCTTTCACGGTTGTCTTCAGGGCCATGGTGGCGCTCCTTTTTGTTCTGAAATGTGTTGTCATCGCGAGTATACAACGCCGGTAGAGTTTCGGAGAGGTGCTTGTGACGGACACGATCCTGGTGACGGGCGGAGCCGGATATGTCGGAAGCCATGCCTGCAAGGCACTGGATGCTGCCGGCTTCAAGCCCGTCGTCTATGACAATCTGACGTCCGGTCACCGCGACCTCGTGCGCTGGGGACCTCTGGAAGAGGGCGATATCCTCGACCGTGGTCGTCTCGATGCTGTAATCGCCGGGCACCGCCCGGCCGCAGTGCTACATTTTGCCGCGTTGAGCATTGTCGGGGACTCCGTAAGCGAACCGGAACGTTACCGGCGCAACAATGTCGAAGGTTCGCTCGCCCTGCTGGACGCCATGAAACGCGGTGGCGTGCCGGCGATCGTTTTTTCCAGCACAGCGGCGGTCTACGGCGTGCCCGCCGAAGTGCCGATCCGCGAGTCAACGGTGACCAGTCCGATCAATCCGTACGGTGAAACCAAGCTTGCCATCGAGCATGCCCTGGCCCGTTCCGGGCTTGCCTGGACCGCGTTGCGCTACTTCAATGCCGCAGGCGCCGACCCCGATGGTGAGGTAGGCGAACATCACGAGCCGGAGACCCATCTCATTCCTATCGTGCTGGATGTTGCCCTGGGCCGCCGGTCCTCAATTGCGATCTTCGGTGATGACTACGACACACCGGACGGCACCTGTCTCCGCGATTACATTCACGTCTCCGATCTGGCGCTGGCTCATGTGGCAGCCCTGCACCGGCTACAGGCGGGTGCCTCTGACGGTCTGTTCAATCTGGGCACGGGCACGGGAACCTCGGTTCGGGAGATTGTCGATGCGGCACGCTCCGTGACCGGCCAAGCCATCCCGACCCAGACCGTCGCACGGCGCGAGGGTGATCCGCCTGTTCTCGTGTGTTCCAATGCGGCGGCCGAACGAGACCTCGGCTGGTGTCCGAAACGCGGCATCGACGATCAGATCGCCGACGCCTGGCGCTGGCATCGATCCCGTTTCGGCGCATGATAGGGGCAATCAGGATGAGGACTTCGCGATGACCGATCTCGATCTTTGCTACATGAGCGCCCACGAAGCTCTGAGGCGCTACAGAGATCGTTCCCTGTCCCCTGTTGAGGCCGCGTCGGCCCATCTTGAGCGTCTCGAGGCTGCCGAGCCGAAGATCAACGCATTCATGACTCAGGATCACGAAACCGCACGTGTTGAAGCCTGGGCCTCGGAGGCCCGCTGGGCCAAAGGAGAACCGCTGGGACCGCTCGATGGTGTCACCGTCACGATCAAGGATCTGATCCCGCAGATGGGCCGTCCTTTGCGCAACGGGTCGGCCACGACCGACGACAGTCCTTGCGATATCGATGCGCCCACGGTGGCCAGGTTGCGCGAGGCCGGCTGTGTGTTTCTGGGCAAGACGACCAGCCCGGAGTGCGGCTGGAAGGGGATCACCGATGGCCCGCTCTTCGGCTTCACGCGCAATCCCTGGAACCTGGCGCACAGCCCGGGCGGCAGTTCCGGCGGAGCGGCGGCGTCACTTGCCGCCGGGATCGGGCATCTGGCTCTCGGCAATGACGGGGGCGGATCGGTCCGCATTCCCTGCAGCTATTCCGGGCTCTACGGCCTGAAACCGACCTTTGGCCGGGTCCCGGATCATCCGCGTGAGGGTATCTTCTGCATGACCTCGACCGAAGGACCCATGACACGCTCGGTCGATGATGCCGCGCTGATGCTGAACACGCTGGCGTTGCCTGATGCCGATGACTGGTATGCCCTGCCGCATGATGATCGCGACTGGACGACGGCCTCAGAGGAGGGTGTGCGGGGGCTAAAGGTCGCCTATGCACCGGGCCTGGGCCGCGCCGTGATCGATGACGAGGTGAGGGTGCTTACGGACGCTGCCGCACAGAAATTTGTGGAGTTGGGGGCCGAGGTCGATGACCCCGGCTCTGTCTTCGAACCGCTGGAAGAGGCGATGACAGCCCATTGGCTGGCCGGCTTCGCGTCGATTCTGCGGGCGATTCCCGAAGAGCGTCACGATCTGCTCGACCCCCGCTTCCGAACGGTCGCCGAACGTGGCCTTGCGGTGACAGTCCCGCAGTTGCAGGCGTCCATCGTGCATCGCGATCGTCTGGGAACGTTGCTGAACCACTTCCATCAGGAGTGGGATCTGCTTCTGACACCGACACTTCCGACCACAGCACCCTTGGTCGACACGCCCTATCACAGCCAGGGTCTGCACCGCTGGAACCACGCCACACCCTTTACCGTGCCGTTCAACCTGACCGGGCAGCCCGGCGCCTCGGTCCCCTGTGGCCTGACTCCGGGTGGCTTGCCTGTGGGCCTGCAGATCGTCGCCGCGAAGTACCGCGAAGATCTGGTCATGCGCGCCAGCCGTGCCTATGAGTCCGTCCATCCGCAGTCCTGGCCCAACGAGCGCGTCGAAGCGGCCCTGGCCGGTGATGTTCCGGCTGCGGCGGATCGCTACGACGAACCGGTGGTCTGAACACCGGGCTGTCAGGCCTTGATGATGTTCTTTTCGGGACCGACCGGAAATCCGGTGATGTTGCGGGCACCGTCTTCGGTCACGACAAGGATGTCGTGTTCACGGTAGCCGCCGGCGCCGGGGCGCCCCTCTTCAATGGTGATCATCGGTTCGATCGAGATCACCATGTTGGGCTCCAGCACGGTCTCGATGTCTTCACGCAGCTCCAGTCCTGCTTCGCGTCCGTAGTAATGGGACAGGATGCCGAAGCTGTGGCCGTAGCCAAAGGTGCGCTTGTCGAGCACCTGATAGCTGGCATAGATGTCGTTGAGCTCGTGCGCGATGTCGCAGCAACGCGCGCCCGGCTTGATCAGGCTCAACCCGTGGTGATAAACATCGCAGTTGATCTCCCAGTAGCGCAGGTGTTCGTCGCTGGCGTGTTCGCAGAACATTGTGCGTTCCAGTGCGACGTAGTAACCCGCCACCATGGGGAAGCAGTTGAGTGACAGAATGTCACCAGCCTGCATCTGGCGTGTCGTAACTGGATTGTGGGCGCCGTCGGTGTTGATGCCGGACTGGAACCAGACCCAGGTGTCGCGCAGTTCGCTGTCGGGGTGACGGCGGGCGATTTCACGGACCATCGCATCGGTCCCGGCAATCGCGACCTCGTGCTCGGCGACCCCGGGAGCCACCGCGGCGGCACAGGCCTCGCCGCCGATATCGGCAATCGCGGTCGCGCTTTCGATCAGGGCGATCTCCTCGTCGGACTTCACCATGCGCATGCCCATCGCGGCGGGCGCGATGTTGCTGAAGCTGGCATCTGGCAGGGCGCCCTTCATCTTGTTGAGGTTCTCGACGTTGATGTGGTCGTACTCCACGCCGACGCTGCGGGCGTTGCCCAACAGCTGCCGGACCGCCCGGAAGTAGTTGTCGCGGCGCCAGTCGGTGTAGGTCAGGTTGTCGCCGCTGCGGCGGCCGGGCTGGCCGTAGTCGATGTTGGCGGCGACCGTCGTGGCGCGGTCCTGTGTGACGACCAGCGCATAGGGCCGCCCGAAGGAGCAGTACAGGAAGTCGCTGTAGTAGTGGATGTTGTGCATCGACGTGAATACGACGGCATCGATGTTGTCTGCGGTCATGTGCGCGCGCAACTTTGTCAGTCTCGCCGTCATCTCGGCGGTAGAAAAGGTGGGATTCACGCGCTCGCCATTTTCGATGACAAGCATGTCTTTGAGATCACTCATGGTTCAGGCTCCAAGAGAAAGCCGCGGACCAGACAGGGTCCGCGGCTTGGTATTTCGTGATGTGGTTCGACTTAGTTGCGGATGCCGCGCAAACGCTCGGTACGGCGACGCAGCAGCTCCATGGTGACCATCAGCGCGATGGAAGTCAGGATCAGCAGGGTCGCGACCGCCATGATGGTCGGCGACAGAAGCTCACGGATGCCCGACCACATGCGGCGGGGCAGGGTGTGCTCTTCGGTCGTGGCGAGGAAGATCGCGATGACCAGCTCGTCCCACGACGTGATGAAGGCAAACAGGCCACCCGACACGATGCCCGGCAGAATCAGCGGCATGGTGACCTTGAAGAACACCTTGACCGGATCGGCACCCAGGCTGGCGCCGGCGCGGACCAGGTTGTTGTCGAAACCGGCCAGCGTCGCCGAGACGGTGATGACCACGAAGGGCACACCGATTGTGGCGTGTGCGAACACGAGGCCCGCCAGCGTGCCGGTCAGGCCGATGAAGGCATAGAAGTAGAACATGCCCGCGGCCGTGATCACGATCGGCACGATGATCGGTGAGATCAGCACCGCCATGATCGCGGACTTGCCGGGATACTCCGCCCGATTCAGGCCAAGCGCGGCAAGTGTGCCCAGAACGGTCGCCACAAGTGTGGCGAAGACACCCACGATGATGCTGTTCTTGAGGCCCAGAATCCACTGCTGACTGTTGAAGAACTCGGCGTACCAGCGGAACGAGAAGCCCGGCATCGGATAAGTGAAGTACGGCTCGGAATTGAAGCTGAGCGGGATGATCACGAAGATCGGGATGATCAGGAACGCGAAAATCAGGGCGCAGATCACCCGGAATGAATAGTACCAGGCCTTGTCGAGTGGGGTGGCGTAGGAAGGAAGCGCCATCTCAGTTCACCTTCAGATTGTCGATGCCGACAAAGCGGTTGTAGATGAAGAACATCACCATGGTCAGGACCAGCAGGACGACGGAGAGCGCCGCACCCAGGCCCCAGTTGGCCGCGTTCATGTTCTGCACGATCCAGTAGCTGATCATCTGGTCTTCAGGCCCGCCGACCAGCGCCGGGGTGATGTAGTAGCCCAGTGACAGGATGAAAACCAGCAGCGTGCCTGCGCCCACACCCGGCAGACACTGCGGGAAGTAGACCTTCAGGAAGGCCTTCCAGCCCGGTGCGCCAAGCGAGGCGGCCGCACGCATGTGCCAGGGGTTGATGGTCTTCATGACTGAGTACATCGGCAGAACCATGAAGGGCAGTAGGATGTGGACCATGGCGACATAGACGCCGAAGCGGTTGCGGATCAGCTCCTGCGGTTCGTTCCACAGCCCGATCCATATTGCCAGGTCGTTCACCAGACCCTGATTCTGCAACAGAACCAGCCATGAGGTCGTCCGCACCAGAAGGGAGGTCCAGAATGGCAGCAGCACGAGGATCAGGAGCAGGTTGCCCTTGCTCGGCGGCAGGGTGGCCAGCAGATAGCCGATCGGAAGGCCCAGCGCGAAGCAGAGCACCGTGACGGCAAAGCTGATTTCAACCGTGCGGATCAGGACCTCGAAGTAGACCGCCCGGCCTTCGTCGACGCTGACGATGTCGCCCGAGCCGTCACGCTGCAGGTCCAGCGCCCAGAGCAGGTAGTAGTCGGTGAAGTTCGACGATGCGTTCTTGATCGCGACCCAGTAAAGCGGGTCTTCCCAGTCATCGTCGACATCAACGAAGCCCTCAAAGATCGTATCGGGCGTCAGCAGTGCCAGCTCATCGGCGTTGCGCGCGGTCTTCTTGAGCATCGATTTGAAGCCACTGATGTCGTAGTTCAGCCGCTTGGAAACCCGCCCGAACTCACCGCGTTCGGCGTCGGCAAGCTCCTGGGCGAAGATCAGCATCGCTTCAGCGGGCGGGTAACCTTCGCCGTCCCAGGCCTGGAAGGCTTCGGCGGTATCGCTCAGAAATTCGGGAACTTCCTTGTCCTGCACCGACTGCATGAGTAGCCAGGCTATCGGCACGATGAACGCGCCCAGGATGAAGAGGAAGAGGGGAGCCACAAGGGCTAGCGCCCAGACCTTCCGCATGCGCTCTGCGCGGCGGAGTTTGATCTTCAGGGGCACGCCATCGGCGGCCATCATCACATCAGTGTCAGCCGTGGATGCCATTGCCTCAGTGCTCTCGTCGTCGTGTCGATAAAATCAGGGGTTGGAGGCGGGGGATGCCAAAGACATCCCCCGTTCCAAACAAGGTCTTACTGCGAACGCCAGACCTGGAAGCGCTCGGTGAGCTCTTCCTCGTGGTCCGCCCACCAAATGGTGTCGCTCCACATGGCATTCGACAGGTTCGCCGGAGCCGTCGGCAGATGCTGCAGGATGTCTGGATCGATCAGCTCAGCAGCTTCGTTGGTCGTGGGACCATACGAGATGTACTGCGACTGGCGAGCCATGACTTCCGGACGGCTTGCGTACTCGATGAACTTCATGCCGAGGTCATACTCGGGATGACCAGCCGGGATGAACCAGAGATCGTAGTCAATGATCTGGCCGTCCCAGACGATGACGAAGTTTTTGCCTTCGTTGACAACGGCGTTGTAGATGCGGCCGTTCCAGGCAGTGGTCATGGCGACTTCGCCGTCAGCCAGAAGCTGGGGAGCCATGGCACCGGTTTCCCACCAGATAATGTCATCGCGGATGGAGTCGAGCTTGGCGAAGGCGCGATCGAGGGCCTCGTCCTCGTTCTCTTCCAGGTAGGAGTAGACTTCACCGGTCGGCACGCCGTCGGCAACTAGAGCCATCTCGATGCTCGCGGCGGGCGAGCCGGCATAGAGGCCACGTTTGCCGGGATAGGTCTCCGTGTCGAAGAAGTCGGCCATGGTCGTCGGAGCATTATCACCTGAGAAGGTGTCCCCGTTATAGGCATAGATCGTTGCCCAGGAAATAGTACCGACTGCGCAATCATGCGCGGCGCCAGGAAGAAAACGATCCTGACCGCCAAGCATATCCCAGTCCAGTTCGGCAAGGACGCCTTCGTCACAGCCGGCCATGGCGGTTCCCGACTCACCGTCGATCACGTGCCACTTGTATTCGCCGGTATCGACCTGCACGCGGATTTCCGCGAGCGTCCCGCCCCACTCATCTTCCAGCACGGTCATGTCGATTTCCTTGGCCGCAGGCTTGTAATAAGCCTCGCGCTGGCTGGCCGTATAAGCGCCACCCCATGAGGCGGCAGTAATCGTGTCTTCGGCCTGGGCCGGCGAAATCGCCGTCAGACCGACCAGCGCCACGCCCGACAGGGCCGCCGCTGAAACGCTCAAAATACCCTTCATGTGATTGTCTCCCTTGAAGGTTTGCTGTTGTTGTACTTCTGACCTCGGAAGCTTGCCGCGCCCTCGGCCATCATACAAGTCACAAGCTGCCGCCCCGCGGCTGCCTGCACCGCCCTTGTTGTCAGGCGGCATCCAACGCCCGGCAGTCCTGGGACCGCCAGCCGATTTTGATTTCCTCACCCGGATTCATCGTGCGTCCGCCGGCACCGCGCGGCACCTTGATGACGAAGTCATCGTTGCCGCAGGCCGAAACACGAACCCGTACATGGTCACCCATGTAAATGCTTTCCCGGATCGTTGCCGTGTAAATATCGTCGCAGCCGTCGCCGTCTGTCGCATCTAAGACGATGGCTTCCGGGCGCAACGAAAGAGTAGTTGTATCGCCGACCCCACTGATGTTGACGGCCAAGGCTTTGACGGTATCCCCGCTGGGTAGCTCGACCTGACAATATTCACCAGAAACGTCCTTGATTGTGCCGGTCAGACGGTTGTTTTCGCCAATGAATTGCGCGACGAACGCATTCTGCGGGTGTTCGTAGAGTTCTTCAGGGCCATCGAGCTGCTGGATAACGCCGTCGTCAAACACGGCAATTCGGTTCGACATAGTCAGCGCTTCACTCTGATCGTGAGTCACGTAGACAAAAGTCAGACCGACATTTTCGTGTATGTGCTTCATCTCGAGCTGCATCTGCTCACGGAGCTTCTTGTCAAGAGCACCCAGCGGCTCGTCCATTAGGACGATGCGGGGTTCGAACACGAGGGCTCGGGCCAAGGCCACACGTTGCTGCTGGCCGCCTGAAAGCTGAGCAGGACGGCGTCGCTCGAAGCCAGTCAGTTCGACCATCTCCAGCACCTTGCCGATCTTGGCTTCCCGCTGGTTCTTGTCGACGCCATGACACTGCAGCGGGAACGCGAGGTTCTCGTGCACCGTCATATGCGGGAAGAGAGCGTAATTCTGGAAGACCATGCCGATGTCACGCTTGTGCGGTGGCACCGACATCAGTGAACGGCCGTCCAGCGTGATATCGCCGTGGGTCGCTGATTCGAAGCCCGCCAGCATCATCAGCGTGGTGGTCTTGCCGGACCCGGACGGGCCGAGCAGCGTGAGAAACTCTCCGCGCTCGACGTCAAGATTGAGGTCTTTCACGACCAGAATCTCGCCATCGTAGGTCTTTTGTACATTTTCAAAGCGAACGAGAGGTTCGTTCGCGCCAGCCGAACGGTTGTGCCCTGTATCGGTCATCTGTTGCTGGTGTCCCGCCCTTTAGCCTGAGGAAAGTGGCCCGCCGGTCGTTCTGACTTCTTACGGAACCGCGCAGACAAGTCGCATTTGAGCGGCCAAGATGTCAACAGGAGTCCGAATTCCTGCCGTTTTTTTGACCTCCGGCGGTGGTGCCCGCCTGACAAGAATCGCACGACAATCGGTGACTCCCTTGCATTTGCCTTGTTTTCGCCGTCCGCACCGTTCCATGATCCCGCCATGTCGTTTTCAGCGCTGATCCATCGAACCGTCACCGGCCAAGCCAGAAACGGTCTGTATGCGACTTGTCTGGCCTGTTGCTTCCTCATCTGGCGGTCGGAAAGCCGGGCCGATTCGCTCCCGGTCGACGGACAGATCGTGATCGACACGGTGGCGTCGAGCGATCTGTTCTCGGCGGAGGGGTTCGTCGAGATCGACGATCCCTACATCGGACCCGTCGTGGTCGGACAATCGGACACGGGCAGCGCCATCAGTGTCATTCTGATTCCCGGTGACCAGGGCCTCGATCAGGTCCAGATCATCATGACCCAGCCATGGAGTGACCTAGCGGCGCGTGTCGAGCTTGTGGCGTCGCTGGCCAGCCTCATGATCGGGCCGCCGCCCGTCTTCACAGAACCCCTGGCCGAGGACGAAACTCTCGCATCTCTGAGCCCTATGGCAAAATGGGTCTATGGTTTGATGACCGAGGCCTGGCTCGGCTGGCCGGGATCGGAGCAGCGTCTTGTTCGCGTGCGCGACGGCGTGTCCTTCGCCGTCGAGGGTGTGCCACCGGACATCTGGGGCATCACGATCACGCCGGATTGGGGTTATGGTGATCAGACATGGCCCGGCCCCTATGTCGAACTCGATCCGCCCGGTGTGACCGAGGCGCGCATGCTGATTCGTGAAGGTCGCTATGACGAGGTTGAAGCCGTTCTCCTGCCACTGGCCGAGGCCGAGGTGCCACAGGCGGCCAAACTGATGGGCGACATGTACCGCTTCGGCAGGCTCGCGATTCCCAACCAGCAGACCGCCGCAGACTGGTATCTGATCGGTGGCCGTTTCAAGGAACCGGCATCGATCTGGTCGCTGGCTGCCATGGGCAGCGAGGGCTGGGGCGTCTTCTTCGTGAGCAACTTCAAGGCACCGCTGATCGTGCGGGCGTCAGAGGCTGGTTCGGCCGATGCGATGTTCGTTCTGGCCGGCACGAACGCAAGCGTGAACTACGTCCGCCCGGAGGGCGTCACGGTCTTCGATCAGACCATCGATGCCGCGCGCTGGGGTCTGCTTGGCGCGCAGCAGGACATCGCGCTCCTTTACGCCACCGGCGACGGAGTCGAGGGCGATCCCGTTGAGGCCTATGCCTGGGCGCTTGTGGCGCTTTCGAACACCGGTCCGGGGCTCGACTATATCCGGTCGCACCAGTTCGCACAGGACCTGCGCAAGGGCCTCAGCGATGATCAGATCGCTGAGGCTGAGGAACGCTCTATTGTGATTGCACCGGGCCCGCCGGCCTGGCCGCCGGCCGGCGTCAACGTGCCGGCGCTCGACATCGAAGCTTCGGAGCAGGCGCCAGAGCCCTGAGGCCGGCGATGTAGTCCGCGGGCAGTTCGTGTTCCGCCGCACCCTGCAGCATCAGGGCAAGATAGGATGCCGCGGGAGGAGAGGGCCCGGCCGGTTGTGCCACGCGGTAGAAGTCGGCCAGGTGCCAGGTCTGGTCTTCGCCCAGCACACAGAATGTTTGGCGGAGGTAGAGACCTTTGTTGACGTTTTCCAGCTGATCCATCGTGTCCAGTTCGGTTCGTCGAATGGCATAGATGGCGCCATGGACCAGCGCGCCGGGGGTTTCGATGATTGTGCTGATACCGCCCTTCATGTTGGTGGAATAACGGCGGAGCTGGATCTCGTAGTTCGGCAGTTGCGCAAGCATCACGGCTCGCGCCTACGGGCACTGCTCGTGGACTTAGTCCAGGGCCAGATTCGAGCCATAGGCAAAGTTCAGAATCTCGTTGTCGGCCAGATCAAACGTCACGTCATTTCTCTCTTCTAGCCGGCGGACACGATGTGTAGCTCGCGTGGCACATCGGTCAGCACCTCGCAGCCGTCGGTGGACACCAGCACGGTTTCGCTGAAGCCCATGTTACCCTCTCCCCGGAACCCGGCCATCGGCACCAGGTGAAAGGCCATACCCGGTTCAAGGGGACGTTCGTTGCCTTCGGCGATGTCGTTCACCAGCCCTTCGCCCCAGCCCGGTGCGAAGGCAACACCCATGGAGTATCCGGCGCGATGGCGGAATTCCTCTGTGGTTCCGCCTCGTGCCATCACGCTGCGTCCGGCCCGGTCGATATCCTGGGAGGTCGCGCCCGGTTTGATGGTCTCGAGCATCGCATCCAGCGCTTCAATCGAGGTTGCCGCGCGATGGGCCGCCTCGTTGCCCGGCGGGCCGACATGGGCCATGCGCATGTTGGATCCGGAGTAGCGCTTGTAGCAGCCGCCGACCTCAAAATAGACCGCATGGCCCGGTTCGATCACGGCCCGTTCGGGCAGCATGTGTGTGATGGCCGCACGCGGGCCCGTCACGACATAGGGCCCGCCCGCCGGGTGCTCACCGCCTTCGGCCATCAGCGCCTGATAGACATCTCCGGCGACCTCATTTTCGGTGCGGCCCGGCGCCACGGCCTGAAGGCCAGCGCGCATCCCGACCGATGCGATGCGCGCGGCTTCACGCAGACAGCTGATTTCGGCCGGTGACTTGATGCGCCGCAGGTCTTCCAGAACATGTCCGGCAGCGACCGTCGCCGTGTTGCCCCACCGTCCGCGCACCGCATCCAGAATGCGCGGCGGCAACCAGAAACCCCGCTCCTCGTAGCCGATGCGTTCGATCCTGGCTTCTGTGGCGTCGAAGCCCTCCAGGGTTTTGGCGACCTCGTCTTCGCCCATGAAAACGGTGAGCCCGGTCTTGATCCAGCTGAGTGCCCGGACACATTCGTGCTCCAGCTTGCTGGTCACGAACTGGGGCGTGCCGTCGAGCGGCAACAGGAAGATCTGATAGACGTAGTATCCCGTCGTCCGGTAGCCGGTGAGCCAGTAGATGTTCTCCGGGCTCGTCACCATTAGCAGATCGATCCCGGCCTCGGCCATGGCGGCTTTCGTCCGGGCTATGCGCTGCTCGTACTCCTCCAGCGTGAACGGCAGCCCAAACGGTAGATCGTCATCCCAGTCGTTCATCGGTGGCTCCCCGGCAAGGCGCACAGGATGACTGCCGTAACGTCTCCGTTCCAACCTCATTTAATCGGAGCCATGAATGAATCTCGGTTCCCAGAAATCGGTGGATCGAGCATAATCCCATGGTTCCCGATGGTTTTGACGTGATGGAGACGCCCATGCAGGCTACCGCCAACCCTGTGTCTGTGGAAGAACTGATCGCACGCCAGCAGGCCGGATTCACGCTGGAGCAGCCGTTCTACCGTGATCCCGAGATCTTCAAGCGCGACATGCAGAAGATTGTCAACAAGCAGTGGCTCTATGTCGCTCATGTCTCGGAGATCCCCAACGCTGGCGATTATCTGCTCTACAACATCGCCGATGAGTCGATCATTCTCATCCGCGGCCGTGACGGTGAGGTCAGAGCCTTCTTCAACGTCTGCCGTCATCGCGGCAGCCATATCTGTCTTGAGCAGCAGGGCAACGCCAAGACGCTGACCTGTCCCTATCATGCCTGGGTCTTCGATCTGCGCGGCAAGCTCATTGCCGCGCGTGGCATGCCCGCGGATTTCGACAAATCGAAGTTCCCACTTCATGCCTGTCAGGTGCGTGCGTCTCACGGCCTGATCTTCATTTGTCTGGCCAAGGAAGACGACGAGGGAATCCTGGATTTCGCGGAAATCGCCAGCGATCTGGATCAGTACGCGGCCCTTCACCGCATCGATGACACCCGGATCGTGCATCGAGAGGTCTATCCGACCGATGCCAACTGGAAGCTCGTGGTCGACAACTTCATGGAGTGTTACCACTGCTCGCCCTCGCACCCCGAATACACGATGGTGAACGCCTATGTGAAAGCCGAGGACCGTGAGCGCGGCAGCTACGACGCTACCATCAGCGCCTGGGAAGAAACGACTCGTGCGCTGGGCCACCCGGTCGGCACTGACTACGGTGCAGGCAAGAGCATCCGCCAGCCCCACGGCTACTGGCGTCAGCCGATCCGTGATGGCTATGTGACCCTGTCGGAAGACGGCAAGGCCGTCGCGCCGCTGCTGGGTGACGTGAAGCACTGGGACGGCGGCGAGACCGCCTTCACCTTCGGTCCGCTGAGCCATGCCTATCTCTGCGCCGACCACCTCTGCATGTTCCGGTTCACGCCCGTGACGCCCGAGTTCTCGGAGGTCGTGGTGACATGGCATGTGAAAGCCGATGCGGCAGAGGGCCAGGACTATGATCTCGATCGTCTCAAGTGGATGTGGGATGTGACCACGATCGAGGACACCAGAATCATCAACGACAACCAGAAGGGCGTGAATTCGAGCCGTTATGAGCCCGGCCCTTACGCTCCCCAGGAAGGCGGCTCGTCCACCCTCACAAGTTGGTATCTGGAGCGGTTGTCGGGCTGATTTCACCTGTCATTTGTATTGACGACTGATGGTCTGTCGCATGACAGTTTCATCGGAACCTAGAGGAGTTTCGTGATGACTCGTCATGAAGACATGTCACTCGATGACCTGCTCGACCGCCACACGCCGGACATGTCACTTGAGCAACCATTCTATACGGACCGCGGGATTTTCGAGATCGAACTCGATCGCATCGTCGAACCGCAGTGGCTGTTCGTCGAGCATGTCTCCGCGCTGCCCAAGCCCGGTGACTACGTGCTCTATGAGATTGCCGGTGAATCGATCATCGTGATCCGTGGCCGCGACAGTGAGATCAGGGCTTTCTTCAACGTCTGCCGCCATCGCGGCAGCCGCATCTGTCTGGAGCCCAAGGGCAACGTCCGCACCCTGACCTGCCCCTATCACGCCTGGGTCTTCGATCTCCAAGGCGCGTTGATCCGTGCTCCCCTGATGGCCGATGACTTCGACAAAAAACAATGGCCGCTGAACGCATGCCGGGTTCGTGTTTGGGAAGGGCTGATCTTCATCAACCTCGCCGATGATGATACGCTGGCCGATCTCGACGAGGTGTTCGAGGCCTTCGGCCCCTACGCCGTGCCGTATCGTCTGGCCGACACCAAGGCGATCCATCGCGAGACCTATCCGACCGACGCCAACTGGAAGCTCGCCGTGGAGAACTTCCGCGAATGTTACCACTGCGCGCCGGCTCACCCTGAGTACACGGTAGTCAATGCCTATGTGAACGACGGGGACCGCGAACCCGAGAAGCGCGCCGCTCTGGTCAATGCCTGGGTTGAGGAATGGGAGGCCAAGGGCGTTGCGGCGCGCGACTTTCGCCTGTGGGGTGATCTTCTGGAGTCCGAGCAGCCCATTGGCGCTTTCCGCCAGCCGATCCGTGAAGGGTCCTGGACGCTCTCGGAGGATGGCCAGCCGGTCGCGCCGCTGATGGGTGATCTCAAGGAGTGGGACAAGGGTGAGACGCTGCTGATTTTCGGCCCGCTCTTCTACGTCTACCTCGCCAACGATCACGCCACGCTGTTCCGCTTTACGCCGGTCAGCGAAAAACACACGGAGGTCGTGGTGACATGGCTGGTCCGCGAGGATGCCGAAGAGGGCAGGGACTACGACATCGATAAGGTGATCTGGATGTGGGATGTCACGACAATCGAGGATACCAAGATCATCAACGACAACCAGCTTGGCGTGAATTCCCGGCGCTATCGGCCTGGCCGATACTCCGAGCGTGAGTACGGCACCCGCAACTTTGTAGCCTGGTATGTCGCGCGGATGGGCGGCAAAGCTGTTGTGCCGCCAAAACGCCGCTTAAGCCCCTGATAACAGAGACCTGAAAATGAATCGGCCGGCGCTGGGAGACGCCGGCCGTTCGTCGATCTGCGACGGGTGACGTCTCCGTCAGGCCGCCAGCTGCCGATCGAAACTTTTACAATCGTTCAGGGCGGCCATCAGGCCTTCCATGTCGTCGTTGGCGATCGTGTCGTTGCCGTTGCCGGCGCAGAATTGGTGGGTGGTCGTGTCATCAACAACAATGTCGCGTGCCGTGTCGAACAGAACGACGACGGTGTTGCGTTCATCGGTGACGGTGAAGAGGTCGTTGGTGCTCGCGAACATGATCTTTTCCCCAAGAAAGATTGGGCCCCATGGCTGGATGGGTTTGTGCCCGTTGATGGATGACATGTGGGAACCCTTCTGAGCGTCACAAGGCAAGGGGACCCGGGGTGTGCGCCCGGTCACACCGTTTGTGTCGCGGCACGCAGGAGGTCCGCGGCTCTTCACATGACCGGGTCCTTGAAACGCGGATTTCGGCGGGACTTGCCCCGTTTCGGTCAATCCGCAACGATGCCACCGCTGAGGGGAGCACCATTATGATGACCCTGGACGATCTGCTCGATGATCTCGCCGCGTATGTTGAAACGCCGGAGGAAGCCTGTTTCTCGCTGCCGCCGGAGGCCTATCTCTCGCCGGAGCTCAATGACCTCGAAGTGCGCGAGATCTTCGAGAAGAGCTGGCTGTGTGTCGGGCGCGAGGAATACGTGCCCAGACTGGGTGACTATTACTGCATCGATCTGCTCGATGAACCCATGGTTATCGTTCGTGGCACCGACGGGGCCGTGCGTGCCCTGAACGCCTCTTGCCGTCACCGTTTCATGCCGGTGGTTCAGGGCAAGGGAAACACCAAACGGTTTGTTTGCCCCTATCACACCTGGACCTATGCCACAGACGGACGCCTGATCGGTGCCCCGCACATGGAAGGCAGCCGCGTCTTCGACAAGGCCTCATGCAGCCTGCCGGAGTACCGGCTGGAGATCTGGAAGGGCTTCATCTTCGTGAACCTAGATGATGACGCGGCGCCGCTGGAGGTTCAGATCGGGCCGATGGATCGGGCAACCGGTCATTATCGTATCGAGGACCAGACAGAGGTCTTCCACTACGAGATGACGTGGAACGGCAACTGGAAGCTCTCGGCGGAGAACTCCATGGAGTACTACCACCACATCGGGCTGCATGCCGGCACCGTCGGTGTGCAGATGCCGGCCAAGGGGACGTATTTCCCGGACTCGCCCGTCAACGACGATACCTTCACGCACGAACGGTGCATGGTCGGTGAGGATTTCCTCGGTGGCGCCGATCACCCGCTCAATCCGCGCGGTGATCTCACCGGCTTCACCCAGGAAGAGCTCGACACCGGGTATCTTGTTTATATCTTTCCGGCCTTCACCATGGCGATGCGGGCAGGCACCAACAACTGGCTCAGCTTCCGTCCCGCCGGCCCGGAGAAGACCGAAGTTCTTGGTGGCTACCTGATGTGGAAGGACCTTGTGGTCGATGATCCGGAGATCACCGAACAGCGGGCCGAGCTGATCGAGAAGGTCAACACCGAGGATGCGCTCGCCACCACCGAACTCGCCCGCATGATGCGCAGCCGCAAGGCCGCGCGCGGTCCGCTCTCGCCCTTCGAGAAGACGATCGCCCAGTTCTACAAGTATCTCGGCCGGACCCTGTCGGGCGACCGTGTCCAACGCCGCCAGGCAGCGGAGTAAAAGCATGACCCACAGCGCCGTCACAGACCTGCTGCTCGACACCCTCGCCGCCTATCCCGGCACGCCCGATGCCGCCAGCCTGACCCTGCCGCCGGACGCCTACACCGACCCCGGTCTCTTCAAACTCGAGAAGGAGACGATCTTCAAGCGCGAGTGGCTGCTGATCGGCCGCGAGAACGATATTCCCGATCCCGGCGACTGGTTCACCTTCCAAATTCTGGATGAGCCGCTGTTGATCGTACGCGGCACCGATGGCGCGGTTCGCGCTCTCTCGAACATCTGCCGGCACCGCTACATGCCGATCGCGATTGACGGCAAGGGCTCGGACAAACGCTTTGTCTGCGCCTATCACGGCTGGGTCTACAGCACCGACGGCCGGCTGGTCGCGGCACCCCTAATGGAAGGCTCGCTCGCCTTCGAAAAGGAGAGCTGCAAGCTGCCGGAGTATCGGATCGAGATCTGGCAGGGCTTCATCTTCGTCAATCTCGACGACAACGCCCCGTCGCTTGCCCCACAGCTCCATGAAGCCGATGCCATGCTCTCGAACTACAAGACGCACGAGCTGGTCACTGGCTTTTCCTACGACACGATCTGGGAAGGCAACTGGAAGCTCGCCACCGAGAACGGCATGGAGTTCTATCACCACATGGGTCTTCACGCGGTCACGCTGGAGGCCGATATGCCCGCCCGTCTGGGGCGTATGGATCCCGCGCCGGCCAGTGGGCGCTTCACCCACACCCGCTGCGGCTACTCGCCGGAGGCCCTTGACAAGCCGCAGGGCTTCGGCCACCAGCCGCGCCCCGGCTGCACCTTCACGGAGCTGGAGGAGACCACCGCTTATGCCATCGGTCTCTTCCCCAACATCTCGCTCGCCATGTCGACGGCGACCAACAACTGGCTGTCGTTCATCCCCATGGGGCCGGAGCGGACCCGTGTGATCGGTGGCTTCGTTGTCGCCCCGGAGATGGCGGCCGATGCCGAGGTGATGGCCGCCAGCAACGAGCTGGTCCACGCGGTCAACGAGGAAGATGGCCAGGCCACCTGGCGGCTGCAGCAGGTCATGCGTTCGGCCAGGGCCGCGCCGGGCCCGCTCAATGTCCGCGAAGGCACCTGCGCCCAGTTCTACAAGTATCTCGGCCGCACGCTGGCCGGTGATCGCATCCCCGGTCTCCAGGCTGCGGAGTAATCAGGCAGGAAGGACGCCGCCATGAACTTCGATGACTATGCTGGCCACGACGCCCTTGGCCTGGCGGAGCTCGTACGCAAGGGGGAGGTGAGCGCCGCGGAACTCGAAGAGACGGCCCGGCGCGGCATCGACGTCGTGAACGGCACGATCAACGCGGTGGTCGGTGATGTGCCGGTTGCCGAGGGACGTCAGGAAACAACACCGGATGCCGTATTCCATGGTGTGCCGTTCCTGCTGAAGGACCTTGCTCACGGTTATGCCGGGGTGCCCTGCGAGATGGGCAGCCGCATGGGTGCGGGCTATGTCAACAGCGCAGAGAGCGTCTATGGCGCCCGCTGCAAGGCCAGCGGCCTGGTCGCGGTAGGCCGCACCAACACCCCGGAGTTCGGCCAGTCCGGGACAACCGAACCCGTTGCCAACGGCCCGACTCTGAACCCCTATGACCTCGGAGGCTCTGCCGGTGGTTCGAGCGGTGGCGCTGCGGCAGCCGTCGCAGCGGGTATGGTGCCCATTGCGCACGCCAGCGATGCCGGCGGGTCGATCCGTATTCCCGCCGGCTGGACCGGCCTGGTCGGCCACAAGCCGACCCGGGGGCTGGTCTCCAAGGGACCGCAGGCGAGCGATGCCACGGTCCCGCTTTCGGTCAATCTGGTGGTCACCCGCACGGTGCGTGACACCGCAGCCTTCATGGATGCGGTCACTGGCCCCGGTCCGGGCGACTATGTCGCGGTGCCGAAACCCGAACGCGGTTACCTCGAAGGACTGCATGACCCCGTCGGGCCGCTGAAGGTGGCTGTGTGTGATGCACTGCCGGGTGGCCCGCCGTCCGATCCCGAGGTGGTGGCGAACGCACGCGCCGTGGCCACGAGACTGGAGGCCATGGGCCATGTCGTTGAAGAGGCTGCGCCGGATGTCGATGTCCTGGCCAGCCATCGGATCGGGCGCGATCTCTTCCTGTCGCGGGTCCAGGGTTTCGTCACCGGCCTTGCTGCCAGCATGGGCCGCGAGCCCGGTCCCGACATGCTGGAGACGATGACTCTGGCCGCGCTTGAGCAGGCCGAAGCGATGACCCTGGCACGGCTCTACGATGGCCTTGCGACCCTGGAACGCCTGTCGCTCGCCATGGACCTGTTCATGGCCGACTATGACCTCCTGGTCATGCCCGGCGTCTCGAAGGCGCCGTTCGCGATCGGTTATGTCGATCCCCAGCGTCCGGCGCCCTCAGGCCCCGGATACTGGGCTGACGAAATGCCCTATTACGCAATGAGCCCGATCTTCAATGTTTCGGGCCAGCCGGCCCTGGTGATTCCGCCGCTGGATCAGCCCGGCGGTGTGCCGCTGGGTGTCCAGCTCTCAGGCAAGAAGGGGTCCGATGCCCTGTTGTTCCGGGTTGCCGCTGAGCTCGAAGCCGACGCTGCCTGGCAACACCGCCGGCCGCCGGTGCACGTGGCGAATGTCTGACTAGGCGATGATGGTGAGTTCGTTGGGGAAATGTATCAGAACATCAACGCTGGCCTGGCCGAAGGCCAGAGTGTTGATGGTCAGCGACGAACCGGCTTTCTGGGGAAGGTAGACGTCGCTTTTCAGGTTGATGACCATGCCGGGATCGAGCGTGGCATCACCGTTGTCCATGTCAGTGTCATAGACAAACGCGCCATCCCAGTCCGGCGGCATGGCAATGCCCAGCTCATAGCCGCCGACCCAACCACGATTCTCCCAGAGACCGTGTTCCCGATAGTAGTCGCGCGCAAAGTCGGTCAAGTCCGAGACCGGTATACCCGGCCGCAGAATCTCGGGAAGCCGGGCGAACAGCCCCGAAGATCTTCGCACTGTTTCGGCAACCTTCGGATGGGGTTCGCCCATTGAAAACGTGCGCGCGAGGTTGGTGTGGTAGCAGCGGCATACGCCGCAGATGTCGACCACAACGTTCTCTCCTGCCTGGATTTTCTTGTGTGAGGCCGCGGCGTGGGGGTGAGGCCGTTTTGACACCGGAGGTCACGGGAAGCTGAATGGCGGCGGGTTGGCGGCCTGTCATGATCATGGCGTAAGTCATGGCGCCATGGATCTCCAGCTCGGTCGCACCGACCTTCAGTGCGTCGCGCACCGCGGCCATACCGATATCGGCAATGCGACCTGCTTCATAGAGATAGGCCAGCTCTTGCGGCGATTTGATGCGGCGTACATCACGCAGGATAGCGGTTGCGTCGATGACTGCCGCTTCCTTTGCGTCAGGGCTGCCTCGAAAATTTCGGAGTGTCCCCTGTTGGGCCGATAGCTGAACATCTCCAGCCCCACGGCGCCTTACAGCGAGCACTCGGCATCGAGTTCGGCGGCGATGAAATCGGTCATCTCGGCAGCGGGATCGCGTGGTACGCGGAGGTCATCCGAAACGCTGGTGAAGCGGACCAGTGTTTCCTCGGCTTCGGTTTCGAAGTGGATGGTGCGGCCGCTGTCCCGATGAATGGCGATGCCGCTGGTCGGCGGCCAGATGATGGGGCTCTGGGCCTGATACCAGTCGGTGATGAACCCGCTGACGTAGTAGAGCCCTTCCGGGGCCGAGACGAACAACACGTCGACTCCGGCGCGTTCCATCTCTGCCCTGACCCGTTCGAGCTGTTCGGCATCCTCCGCGCGTTCGAAAGGGTTCTCCGGCTCGGGAAGGCAGTGCCGGGTCATCATCTCCTTGTCACTGATTCCCGGCACGGTCCTGATTACCAGGCCGGATCGATCGGGGTCATCACGCCGCAGGCGTTTTCGACCGCCTGAGCGGCGTCGAACGCCATGTCCTCGCGATAGCGCGGCGCGATGATCTGCACGCCCATCGGCACGCCATCGGGCGCACCGGTCGGGACCGCGCAGCTCGGCAGGCCCATCATGTTGATCGAGTAGGTCAGCCGGTTGGCGAGGAAGATTTCATAGGCCCGCTGCGGGCTCTCTTCGTCGCCGTTCTGCGGGAAGGGCAGTTCGCCCGAGACCGGGCCGACGATGACGCCGTGATCTTCCATCAGCAGGGACCAGTCGCGCAGGTCAGACGCCCGGCGGGCAACATCGCGCATGTAGTTCTGGCGATCGGTTCCGGGCTTGTCGTTGCCGAAGAACAGCTCCTGCGCACCTTGGTAGTTGTCGAGTACCCGGTTGATCTTCGGGCTGCCGTATTCGCGAATCGCCGGTTCCATCAACTCGTCGACCTCGGCCATCAGCAGGGCCATCCAGAGCCGTGCCGATTCCATCAGGTCCGGCAGGTCGATCTCGGTCACCTCATAGTCGGCGTTGGCCAGGGCATCGCCGGCCTTGCGCACGGCATCGGCGACCTTCGTGTCGACGCCGATGCCGCCGGGATCGGTGCAGATCGAGGCCCGTGGTGTGGCATGCATCGCTGGGCCCTCGAGGGGTGCCGGTACCCACCAGGGATCACGCGGGTCGCGCTGGGCCATGGCGGCCAGCGCCAGCCGGCAGTCCGCGACATTGCGTGTGTGCGGGCCCTGCACGCTCATCAGCTGCAGGGTCGGCGGCCGCTCTTCGGTCTGGGTCGGGTTGTAGGCGGGCACGCGGCCCAGGGTCGGCCGGATACCCACCAGTCCGCAGGCATAGGCGGGATAGCGGATCGAACCACCGAGATCATTGCCGTGAGCGATCGAACCCATGCCCGACGCACAGGCCGCCGAGGCGCCGCCGGAAGAGCCACCGGGTGTCACTTCCTTGTTCCAGGGGTTCAGAGTCTGGCCGCGCAGCGTGTTGTCGGTGAAAAACCGCAGGGAGAACTCCGGCGTGTTGGTCCGGCCCATGGGAATCGCGCCTGCCTTGCGCAGATTCGCCACCACGGGGGCGTCGTCGTCGGCCACCACCTTCACGAAGGCCTCGACGCCATTGGTGGTGGCATGACCCTTCTGGTCGACGTTCTCCTTGATTGTCACCGGCACGCCGTGGAGCGGGCCCAGCGGCTCACCGGCGGCCTGCCGGGCATCGGCGGCGCGCGCCTCGGCCATGGCCTCGTCGTCATGGCGCACGGTGATCGCATTGAGCTTCGGGTTCACCGCATCGACCCGCGCCAGATGGTCGGCCATGACCTCTTCGGCGGAAACCTGCTTGCCTGCGATTGCGCCGGCGATCTCACCGGCCGTCTTGCGCCACCAGTCCGTCATGTCGCGCTCCCTTGCTGTGGTGGCAAGCAGAAGGCGGTCGGTTGAAGGTGTCAAGCCGCTCGGGAAACGAGCCGTTCCACCTTGAAGGTGTCTTGACGCTTACGGGCCTGCGCCAGATCAAATGCCGCCTGCAGGCGCAGCCAGAGTTCGGCGGACGATCCGAACGCCTTTTCCAGCCGGATGGCCATGTCGGGCGATATCCCGCTACGTTCGTTGACCAGGTTGTTGAGAGTCTGCCGCGTCACGCCCAAGGCGCGTGCGGCTCCGGTCACGGTGAGGCCCAGTGGCTCAAGGCATTCTTCCCGTACCATTTCGCCAGGGTGGGGTGGATCGAACATCGTCATTGCAGTCTCCCTAATGATAGTCGAGAAGGTCGACATCGTTCACATCGCCATCGTCGAAGCGAAACACGACACGCCAGTTTCCGGTCACCGACAAAGACCACATCCCTTTCAGATCGCCCGTCTTGGGGTGCAGCCGCATGCCGGGCATCGCATCGAGATCGTCAAGCGAAGCAGCGTTGTCGAGCAGAATCAGGATGCGTCTCAACCGCTTGATCTGATCGCCGCTGACGCCGTGGGTTTCTCCGCGCTCATACAGGTGGCGCAGTCCCTTATGCCGGATCGTCGCGATCATGATTGATGATAAGGTGAAATATGACAATTGTCACTTGTCAATACGAGGCGCCATGTGAAGCTTGTCGGGGTGTGTCAGCCGTGATTGGTTTGTCACCTGTCATCAAGATGCACAATTGGGGGCTCTCATGGCCAAACCACGCGTCTCCACCTCCTTCGACCGGACCAACGCCGAACCGGTCGAACTGGCCTTTCCCAAGGCGGAGTACCTAGCGCGCTGGACCAAAGCCAAGGCCATGATGGAGGCCGAAGGCATCGACATCCTCTTTGCCACCGCGCCTGCGCATATGTGCTGGCTGCACGGCTATTATGCCGCCTGGTATCGCACCCAGGCGCCGTCGAACTGGGGTGCCTGCCTGGGCACCGCGCTCTGTCTCGGCTGGGATGAGCCGATCCATTTCGATGCCGTCGGCGAGGACGCGCTGCTCTACAAGACATCGGTGGCCGAAGACATCCGCTACTTTGACAGCCGCTCGCCCGAAGGCCAGCCGCCGTTCATCGTGAACGAGTTGAAGGCCAGTGGCCTGCTCAAGCCCGGGACCCGGGTCGGCATGGAGTTCCGCAGCTTTCAGCCCAACCGCTGGGTCCAGGAAACGATCGAGATGGCCTTCCGCGAGGCCGGCTGTGAGGTCGTCGACGCCAGCATGATCCTGAGGACGGCCCGCGGCGTGAAGTCTCCGGCCGAGATCGCCCACATCGAGCGGGCCATGCGTATCTGCGAACTGGCCCATGAAACGGCCTGGAGGACGATCCGGCCTGGTGTCACCGAGCTTGATGTCGAGGCCGAGATGGCCTGTGCCATGCACCACGCCGGCGGTGAGCTCTCGGCGATCCCGATCATGATCCAGTCAGGCAACACCATCGGCGGGCACCAGATGCCGCGCCGCCGTGTGATCCAGGCCAACGAACACATCAAGATCGACTGCTCCGGCGTCTGGTTCCGCTACCACGCGAACATCCTGCGCGGTTTCTGGACCGGTGAGCCCCCCGAAGAGGTTCGTGACCGTTACCGGCGCTCCGGCGATTCCTGGGATGTCTTTGCGAAGGAAGCACGCGCCGGCCGGCCGGTCCGCGAGGTCAATGCCGAGTTGCGGCGCTACTACAAGGACTGCGGCTTCGAGGGCAAACAGGCCGGATGGTGCATCGGCTATGAGCTCGGCATTGCCCTACCGCCCGATTGGGTCGATGAGTTCAACTTCTCCTACGACGAAGACCCGCCCGACGATGTGGTCTGGCAGGATGGTTTTGTCGGCAACTTCGAGACTCTCTGGGACACCGGCCTGATCGACACCTTCGTGATCGAGGAAGCCGGCGCCCGAAATCTCGTCGATACCAGCCGGATTCCCTTCGATGTCCTGGTTTGTGAGGGCTGAGGACCCCTGCTCCGCCGCCACATGGCAGCGATACAGCGCGATTGCGCGACGGTTCGACCAGGGCCGAAAGCCAAGCGAGAGGAGCGAGCGCCCGGCGACTGAGGGAACACGGTAAGAAAGATTCCGTCACACGGTCGCCACGATTTTTGGTAAGACTGCGGCATTGCACGAGTCGCCCTTGAGAGTGGCCGTGCACCAGGTCCGGGGAGGACCTCTCGCGAGCCGGCGACGTTCCACGTCTGCCGGCTCGCTGATTCCCGAACCTTCTTCCGTCATGCCACGGCTTGACCGGGGCATCCATCGTCCGCCTGCGCGGAACACGCCGGCAGTGTTGTTGGCATCGGACCGGGATGGATCGCCCCATCAGGTGGGGCGATGACGGTTCCAGGTCAAATACCGATTGATTTTCCCATGACTGCGCCGGAACGTGCGCCGCCATGGAGTTCGATACGATCATCGTGGGCGCGGGTTCGGCCGGCTGTGTGCTGGCCGACAGGCTCAGTGCCGATGGCAGGCGCAACATCCTGGTGCTGGAAGCTGGCCCCAGCGATCGGCGCTTCTGGATTCACGTGCCCCTGGGCTATGGCAAGACCTTCTACAATCCCGAGCTGAACTGGGCCTACGAAACCGAGCCGGATCCCGGCCTGGGCGGACGGTCGGACTACTGGCCGCGCGGCAAGGTGCTAGGCGGATCGAGCTCGATCAACGCCATGGTCTACATCCGTGGCCACAGGGCCGACTACGACGACTGGGCCGCGGCCGGGAACCCCGGCTGGGGCTGGGACGACGTGCTGCCCACCTTCAAGGCGATCGAGGACAACCAGGCCGGCGCCGATGCCTGGCGCGGCGCCGGCGGGCCTTTGCATGTCGCCGATGTCTCACGGCAGATCGAACACTACTGCAGGGCCTATATCGAGGCGGGCAAGCAAGCGGGGCTGCCCTACAACCCCGATCTCAACGGCGCCGAACAGGAAGGTGTCGGCTACTTCCAGTTTACCATGAAGAACAGCCGCCGCATGTCGGCGGCCCGCGCCTTTCTGCGTCCAGCCATGAAACGCGCCAACCTGCGGGTGGAGACCGGCGCCCATGTCCTGCGTGTGCTGTTCGACGGCAAGCGCGCCACAGGCGTTGTCTACCGCCAGGGCGGCAAGGAGGTCACGGCTCGTGCCGGGCGCGAGGTCATCCTGTCGGGCGGTGCGGTCAACTCGCCCCAGCTCCTCATGCTCTCGGGCGTGGGCCCGGCCGAACATCTGCGCGCGCACGGTATCGATGTCGTGCACGACAATGCCAATGTCGGACACCATCTGCAGGATCACCTGGGCGGGGGCTTCACCTTCGGTGTGACACACCCGACGCTGAACGAGCGATTGCACTCCTGGCCTGCGAAGCTGCTCTCGGGCATGCAGTATCTGCTCACCGGGCGTGGCCCGCTCAGCCTCAGCATCAACCACGGCGGCGGCTTCTTCCGCAGCAACCCGGACCGCGACCGGCCCAACATGCAGCTCTACTTCCAGGCTATGAGCACGCTGACCGGCGCGCACGACGGCGAACGCCCGGTGCTGAACCCCGATCCCTTCCGCGCCATCGGGCTGGGCCTCTCGGCCTGCCGTCCGACCAGCCGGGGGCACCTGGAACTGCGCTCGGCCGATCCTTTCGAGCCTCCGGCGATCTACCCCAACAGCTTCGGCACCGAGCACGATCTCCAGGAGATGCTGGAGGCAATGACCTTCCTGCGCCATCTCGCTTCCCAGCCGGCGCTGGCCGCCGTGATCACCGAGGAGTTGCGCCCCGGGCCCGGCGTGGCGAGCGACGACGATATGATCGCGTACATCCGCGAGTCCGCAGGCACGGTCTATCACCCCTGCTGCACCTGCCGTATGGGACCGGAGCCGGCCGAGGCCGTGGTCGATTCCCGTCTGCGTATTCACGGCCTCGACGGCCTGCGTGTGATCGACGCCTCGGTGTTCCCCAACATCATCGCCGGCAACACCAACGGTCCCACCATGATGACCGCCGCGCATGCCGCCGGGTTCATCCTCGAAGAGACCTGAAGGAAACCCCATGAAGATCGCCAAGCTCGAAACCTTCGCCAAACCCTATGTCGCCTTTGTCCGCGTCACGGCCGACAGCGGCGAGCAGGGCTGGGGCCAGGTGTCGACCTATCACGCCGACATCACCGCGCAGATCTTCCATCGCCAGGTCGCGCCGCATGCGCTGGGCACCGACGCGCTCGACTTCGACGACACGCTCGATGTCATCACCGAGCGTGAGCACAAGTTTCCGGGCTCCTACCTGCGCCGTGCCATGGCCGGTCTCGACACGGCGCTGTGGGATCTGCGCGGCAAACTGGAAGGAAAGCCGGTGGTGGAGCTGCTCGGCGGCCGGCCCGGCCGGCTGCGCGCCTACGGCAGCTCCATGAAGCGTGACATTACACCCCAGGACGAAGCCGACCGGCTCTGCGCCCTGCGAGACGAGAAGGGCTTTGATGCCTTCAAGTGGCGTGTCGCGACCGAATGCGGCCGCGATGTCGACCATTGGCCCGGCCGTTCTGAGGAGATTGTGCCCACCGTGGCCCGTGCCTTGGGCGACGGCATCACCAAGCTGGTAGACGCTAACTCCGGCTTCTCACCGGCGCGTGCGATCGAAATCGGCAAACTGCTAGAGGATGAAGGCATCAGCCATTTCGAGGAGCCCTGCCCCTATTGGGAGCTGGAACAGACCAAGCAGGTTACCGACGCGCTTTCCATCGACGTGACCGGCGGCGAACAGGATTGTGATCTCCTCACCTGGCGTCACATGATCGCGATGCGCGCGGTCGATATCACCCAGCCCGACGTCATGTATCTGGGCGGCATCAACCGCACCTTGCGTGTCGCCCGCATGGCCGAGGCGGCATGCCTGCCGGTCACACCGCACTGTGCCAACCTGTCGCTGGTGACTATGTGCACCATGCACCTGCTGCCTGCCCTGCCCAATGCCGGCAGATACCTCGAGCTCTCCATCGAGGGGCTGGATTACTACCCCTGGCAGGACGATCTCTTCCTGGGTGATCCCTATGGCGTCACCGACGGCAAGGTCACCGTGCCCGATGCTCCGGGCTGGGGTATCGAGATCAACCCGACATGGCTGGAAGCAGCGACCCACCAGGAAAGTATCTGGGAGAACTGACGATGGTGAAACGTGCGGGACCAACGGTTCGAGATGATCTGCCAAGGACCTTCGTCATCCACGAAACCGTCTGGATTCCCCTTGCCGACGGCACACGCTTGGCTGCGCGTCTGTGGCTGCCCGATGGTGCTGAAGCCCAACCGATTCCCGCGATCCTGGAATACGTGCCCTATCGCCGCCGTGATGGTACGCGCCAGCGCGATGATCCCATGCATGGCTGGTTCGCGGGCCATGGTTATGCCTCCATCCGGGTCGACCTGCGTGGCGCGGGTGACAGCGACGGTCTGCTTGATGACGAGTATCTGAAGCAGGAACAGGACGACGCGCTGGAGATCATTGCCTGGCTTGCAGAGCAGTCCTGGTGTTCGGGCAGCGTTGGCATGATCGGGATCAGTTGGGGCGGCTTCAACGGGCTCCAGGTCGCCGCGCGCCGACCGCCGGCGTTGAAGGCGATCGTCACGGCCTGTTCGACCGACGACCGTTACAATGACGACATTCACTACATGGGCGGCTGCGTTCTGGGCGACAACTTCTCCTGGGCCTCGACTTTCTTTGGCAGGGTGAGCCCGCCACCGCCTGACCCTGAAATCGTCGGCGAGCGCTGGCGTGAGATGTGGCAAGCGCGGCTGGATGCCACACCATTGCTGCTCGAAACCTGGCTTGGCCACCAGCGCCGTGACGCCTACTGGAAACACGGCTCGGTCTGCGAGGACTATGGCGCGATCGACATTCCGGTTTTTGCCATTGGTGGCTGGAACGACGGTTACCAGAACGCGATCCCGCGCCTGCTCGAACATCTCGATGTGCCGCGCATCGGCGTGATCGGCGCCTGGTCGCACACCTATGGCTTCCGCGGCGGGCCCGGGCCGACCGCAGATGTGTTGAGCGAATTCGTGCGCTGGTGGGACCACTGGCTGAAGGGTGAGGCGACCGGCATCATGGAGGAGCCGATGTTGCGCACCTTTATGATGGCTTCGGAGCGTCCCGCCGCCTGGGTCGAAACCTGGCCCGGCCGCTGGATTGCCGAGCCCGTCTGGCCCGTGACCGATGGCAACGTCACGACGCGCGAGTTTGCGATGAACGACCGGGGCGTGCTTGCCAACGAACCGGAACGGGGCAATCGTCCGATGACGATCCGATCGCCGCTCCAGACTGGCTTTGCTTCGGGTGAATGGTGCCGCCACGACACCGGAACCGATCTGGCGACCGACCAGCGCATGGATGATTCCGGTTCGCTCTGCTTCGACACCGAACCCGTCATGGAACCCCTGGAAATCCTCGGAGCTCCAGTGGTCACGCTGGAGTTCTCGGTCGACAAGCCGGTCGCCCAGGCGGTGGTCCGTCTCAATGACGTCTTCCCCGATGGTGCGGTCAGCCGCATGACATGGGGGGTCAAGAACCTCACCCATCTGCAGGATCAGGAAAACCCGGTCTCGCTGGAACCGGGCCGACGTTACACCATCGCATTCAAACTCAATGACACTGCATTTTCACTGAAACCCGGACATCGTTTGCGCATCGCTGTCTCCACCAGCTGTTTCCCCATGGTCTGGCCCGCGCCGGAACCGGCAACGCTGACCCTGATGCCCGGCACCAGCACCATCGCCTTGCCCATGCGTGCGCCACGCGAACTGGATGAAATCATCGCTTTCGATCCACCACAGGAAGCACCATCAGGCAAGGTCACCGTTATCGAACAAGCGACCATGCGCCAGACTGCCAGCATGGATGCGCAAACCGGATTCTGGCAGTTGGAAGTCGTCGCTGATGACGGCACCAAACATATCGAGGAAATCGATCTGGAGATTACCGGCTGGCGCCGCGAACTCTGGCGCATCCACCCGGATGATCCCCAAAGTGCCACGGGTGAGATCACCTATGGTTTCGAGCGCAAACGTGGCGACTGGTCCACCCACCACAATGCCCGCTGTTCCATGGCAATGACCCGAGAGGATTACCTGCTGGAAGCAAGCCTTGAGGCATTCGAAGGCGAGGAGTCGGTGTTCAAACGCGTCTTCAAAACAACGGTGCCGCGCGATCACACATGATGTCGGGCGTTGGACGTTCCAACACTCTCCGGGCCCGAACACACGCCCGCGCGACAACCCCTGTGTCGCAGCGTGTTGCCTCAGGCGCGTGCGAGTGGGGTGAGGATCAGAACTGTGTCGTGGCGTCGCCCACTGAGAAATCCTCGGCAGAGAAATCTCGGCCCTTGTGCAGGACCATCAGGCTTTCTTCGCCTTCGTAGTATTGCCGACAGGGCTCCTCGCCCCAGGCAGGGACATCCCAGCAGACGCCGCCGTCATCGTCGATGCTCCAGGTGCCGCTGTGCCGGACGCCGTTCCAGACCGTGGTCATGGTGTGGTCGGACGCGTAGTAGATCGCTCCGTCATCCCCGAAGAACTCGGTGTGTCCGGACACAAGGTTCATGGCTTCGTCGGGAGTCAGGAACTCACGATCAATGTCGAGGACGAGGCCGGTGCCGGCCGCCAGCGCATCGAGCGTGTTGCCATCCTGTCGTTCCGAAGCCAGGCCCGTCTCGCCGTAGTAGCTGTACATGACGTCATTTCCGACGTGGAAGTAGGCTTCACACTCCAGCTCACCCCAGCTCGCGACATGCCAGCACAGAGCCCCGTTGCTGGTAACAGACCAGGTCCCGCCTTCACGGGCACCATCCCACAGCGTGTCCAGTGTTCCGTCTGGGGCGTAGTACGCACCGCCGTTGGGATCCCAGACCTGGGTCTTGCCCGAGAGGTAGGCGTGGAGTTCATCCTTGGTGAAGGGTACCCAGCCTTCCTCAGCGGTCGACTTGGAGCCCGCCAGCACGGCGCTGCAGGTCAGAACACAGGCCATGGCCAGGCCTTTTCGAAAGTTCAATCGAGCCATCGCGTCATTTCTCCCGGTTCTGCCTGTTCTCAGTCCTGGGCCACCTGCAAAAGTGTTGTTGCTTCGGCTTCTAGCTGCGCCATGCCGTAGTCGGCGGAGGGCCAGCCAAGGCAGCGTCCTTCGGCATCGCCCGTGAGGAATCCACCGGCGCCTCCGTCGGGGCCGCCCCAGCGGTCGGACTGGCCGTTGTCCCGGTAGTTGTAGAACAGGTATTCGGTCTCGAGATCGTAGCCCATGGCGATGGCTTCCTCGGTCAGGTTGCCGTCGGCATCGACCCAGGCATGGCCGTCGGCGTCGAGGAAGTAGTCGTCGGCCAGCTTGCCTTCCAGGAACGAGTTGCAGGCATCGCCCAGGGCGAAGTCGCGGTTGGCGAGTGTGCGGCCGATGCGCGCGTTGCAGTCGGGCCGGATGTCATTGAGGCCGTAGAACGACGACTCCATGTAGGGCGAGCCGTCCCATTCGATCAGGCGGCCGTCGTCATCGGTAGCGAAATGGCCGCCGGCAAAATGCAGCATCAGCCACCAGCCGTGGGCATCCTCTTCGGCCACGGTCTTGATGTAGTCGCGGTACCAATCGACGTAGTAGCCATAGGATTCCCAAGGCCACTCGGTCACGCCGGTCAGCGCCTGACAGGTGTAGTCGTCATGGGCGCATTCGCCGCCACGGATGCCTTCGGTGTTGTAATAGGCCCAGCAGATCGTCGACTGCCCGATCTCGGTGTTGTCGTAGCGCTTGTAGAGATCATAGAGATGCGCATGGATGACCGGGTAGCGGATGCTGTCCAGAAGCTCTTCGGAGGGCTGGAGTGTCAGCAGTCCCTGCTCGGCATCGATGATCAGCGTCATCTCGCCGTTGACCGCAGGGTCGCCGTGGGGGACCCAGCCCGGCTCGACACTGTTGGGGGCGCCGCAGACTGGGAACGTGTAGGTCAGGAGTTCTGCCTGGCTGGTCCCCGACACAACGAAGAAGCCGGTGATGGCGGCCAGGGTTGAAAGTCCGGCGCGGCGGAGATCGAACATGGTTGGGTTTTCTCGCAGTGATTGTGACAACTCTTTCACCTCTACTCCGTAGAGTCTACTGGATTGCAGCCAATCCGCGATCAATGGGCTACGTTGCGGGCCAGAACGTGACGCCACGCCGGAGGGGAATACATGGCCGCCATTACCAAATCGCTGATCAAGCAGCTTGCCGAGATCGATACGCCGACGATCTGCAACACGATGGACATTCTCGATGTCCGCCAGGTGTCGAAGGGGTTCATCACTGAACCTTTCGTATGCCTGGACCCAGAGGCCAAACCCATCGTCGGCTTCGCCAAGACGGCGACTTGCCGGGCTGTGGAGCCGTCGTCGATGTCGTCCAGGGAAAGCGCCGCACTCACCAACGCCTATTTCGACTATCTCGACGAGGGGCCCAAACCCGCGATCTGCCTGATGCAGGATCTCGACGGCGAGCGCGCCGGGTTCGGCGCGATGTGGGGTGAGGTCAACTCGAACATCCATAAGGCGCTGGGCTGTGCCGGGCTCGTGACCAACGGCAGTGTCCGTGATGTCGACATGTGGGCGCCGGGCTTTCAGGCCATCGCCGGGCGGATCGGCCCCAGCCATGCCCATGTCCACTACGTCGATTTCGGGGGCGACGTGCAGATCCTGGGCATGTGGGTCAAGGACGGTGATCTCGTTCACGCCGATCGCCACGGGGCCGTGGCGATCCCGAAGGAGATCGCCCACAAGATCCCGGAGACCGCCGCCCTGCAGGCCCGCCGCGAGGCCGTGATCCTCGACGCCTGCAAGGATCCCGGCTTCACGCTGGCCAAGCTGAAGAAGGCCTACAAGGCGGCTGAGAAGGTGAGTTGATCTTGTTCCCTCAGGCGCCCGGAGCGTACTTCGCACGCTTGGCTCCCGCTGCATTCGCGGCGCCGGTACAGTCGTGCCGGTCGGCGGGTCGCTGCGCTCTCACCCGCCGAAATGCCCTTTCACCGACAGCGTGGTTGTTTGCTGGAGCGAACGCCGGTGTTCTGTAGGCGGGAGGCCCCTGCAAGGGGCCGAGGGGGGGGACCGCGACCCTGCGGTGCAAGACGCGTAAACCAACCGAGTGGAGCGAGGGCCGGTGACTGAGGCTAAACATCTACGCTGCGCTTTTCAGCTCCCGCACCTGACGGTCGAAGTTGTCGACGAAGCCGCTGAGGTCCTTGCCGGCGTGGCGCGGCGTCATTTCGTCGGGCGTGCTGGTGACGGGGAGGCCGGGCAGGGGCTCGACCACGGTGTCGTAGTCGGGTACGGCGAAGAAGCCGATCGCGTAGCGTTCCAGATGCCGGGCCGTGTAACCTTGGCCTTGATGCTGTCGGGCTGATCGAAAAAGCGTTCGGTCACATCGCGGGTCGATGCGATCAGATCGTCACTGACGCCATGACCGCGGATATACAGAAATCCGACGGATTCACAGATCGTGCCGATCTGCTGCGCGACGGCTTCGCGTGTGGCACGGTCATCAGTCGCAAGCGATGACATATCAACAATGGGGAGCATGAGCATTCCCTCCATACAAGCATTCGCGCCGCCGAGGATGCGGCAGTCGCGCGGGCCCTGTGAGGAATGCCAAGTGCCAGTTGGCTGACACCAAACATCGGCAACCTTGCGTCAGGTTGCAAGGGCCTGCACATCGTCGAGTTATCAACAATGCACCGCCCCGCAGGGGTGTCAGGGCTGCCGCACGCTGGTATCCTCCGCGCGGCCCAAGTGCGGGTCGGCCAACGCGGTGGAGTGCGGGGATGCTGAACGATTTTTTTAAGCTTGAGGAACATGGCACCACGGTGCGCCGTGAGGTGATCGCCGGCGTCACCACCTTCCTCACCATGGCCTATATCATCTTCGTGAACCCGGCGATCCTGTCGGATGCCGGCATGGATTTCGGCGGTGTCTTCGTGGCGACCTGCATCGCCGCGGCGGTCGGGACCCTGATCATGGGTCTCTACGCCAACTATCCCATTGCCATGGCGCCCGGCATGGGCCTCAACGCCTTCTTCACCTATGGCGTTGTGCTCGGCATGGGTCACACCTGGCAGGTGGCGCTAGGCACGGTGTTTGTTTCCGGCATTCTCTTCGTGATCATCTCCGTACTGCCGATACGTGAATGGATCATCAACTCGATCCCGAAATCCCTGAAGATGGCGACTGCTGCCGGCATCGGTCTCTTCCTCGGCATCATCGCCATGAAGAACGCGGGGCTTGTAGTCGACAATCCGGCCACGCTGGTCGGTCTGGGCGACATCACTCAATGGGCGGTGATCCTGGCCGTGCTGGGTTTCATCCTTATCGCCGCGCTCGATGCCCTGAAGATTCCCGGCGCCATCATCATCGGTATCCTGGCGGTCACGGTGGCCGGCGTTATTCTGGGTGTCAGCGACTTCAAGGGCATCGCTGATGTTCCGCCCGACCCCGGCACGGTGATGTTCCAGATGGACCTTGGCGGTGCACTGGATCTTGCGCTGGTCGGCATCATCTTCGCCTTCCTGTTCACCGACCTCTTCGACACCTCCGGAACCCTGATCGGTGTCGCTCACCGGGCCGGTCTGCTCGACAAGGACGGCAAGCTGCCGCGTTTGAAGCGCGCGCTGGTCGCCGACTCAACCGCCACCGTGATTGGTGCTGCGGCCGGAACTTCGCCAGTCACCTGCTATATCGAAAGCGCCTCGGGCGTGCGCGCTGGCGGGCGCACCGGACTCACGGCCATCGTGGTCGCGGTGCTGTTCATTCTGGCGCTGTTCCTTTCGCCACTGGCGACCACCATACCTGGCTACGCCACTGCACCGGCCCTGTTGTTCGTGGCCTGCCTGATGGCCCAGGGCATCACCGAAGTCGATTGGGAGGATCTCACCGAGTACGTCCCGGCGGTCGTCCTGGCGATGACCATGCCCTTCACCTTCTCGATCACGGACGGTCTGGCCTTCGGCTTCATCACCTATGCTGCGATCAAGTTGCTGTCGGGCCGCTTCGGCGAAGCCAAGCCCGCGGTTCTGGTCCTGGCGGCGCTGTTCATCGCGAAGTACGCCTGGCTGGGCTAAGGGAAAAGGGAATCGTCATCAAGTGAAGGGATTCTCAAACAGGACGTCAGCGACTAACAGAACGCTGCACATTGCATCGTCTTGATGTCGCTCTCGCAGTCCCCACTGGTCATCAACTGTTACGGCTTGTGTTGGTCCAAAATGCACAAGCTGATTTCGATACTTGCGAAGCCAATCCAGTTCTTGAGCGAAAGCTGAACTCTCAAATACGGCTTTGATACCTCCTTTGAAGTTTCGCGGAAGCTCTGCCTCGCGCAGATGGCAATCAACAATCGTGCAGGACATAACAACGACGCTCACAAAGGCTCCCGCACAATAGATGCATTGCAGGTCAATCAGCAGCGCTGTGGCCTGTTCGCCGATTACGTAGCCACCTCCGCGTTCATCAACGTCGAACACGCCCTCGAACCATTCGCGTTGGGAGTTCCGATCAAACTCACTTGGCCAACCTAGGTGCTTCATGGCTAAGTCCCATTTGACTGAGTGTCACAGGCTGACGCGGTTCTCCGCCACCAGGCACAGGATCTCGAACAGCAGGTGCGCGGCGTTGAGCGCCGTGTATCCCGTCCGGTCGTAAGGCGGGGCGACTTCGTGGACGTCGCCGCCCAGGATGTCGAGCCCACGCAGGACGCGCAGCATCACCTGCATGTCGCGCATGCTGTAGCCGCCGGGTTCGAGACTGCCTGTTCCCGGCATGTCCTTGGGGTCCAGGCGGTCGAATTCGACGGTGATGTAGGTCGGGCCGCTGCCCGCCACCTCGCGCGTCTTCTCGGCCACGGCCTTCGCACTCATCTCGAAGAAGGTGTTGGCGTCGATCATCGTGATGCCGACCTCCCGGCACCAGTCGATCGCCGCATCGGTCGGCCGCCCGGTGCCGCGCAGACCGATGATGATGTGACGTTTGGGATCGACCAGGCCCTCTTCGACCGCACGGCGGAACGGTGTGGCGTGTTTGAGCTTGGCGTCGAACAGGACGTCATGGGTGTCGGGGTGCGCGTCGAAATGGACCAGGCCCACGAGGTTCTTCGGGTCGACCGTGCCGCGCAGCACCGGCAACGAGATCAGATGGTTGCCACCGGCGGCCAGGGGCCAGGCACCGGCCTCGGCAATGGCACCGCAGAACTCGGTCATCATGTCGACGCTCTGTTCATGGTCGAAACTGTTGAACGGCGCGTCGCCGATATCGGCGATGCGGAAGATCTCGAGGGGCGAGACCATGGTTGCCAGATTGGTGCCGCGGATGTTGATCGACATCTCGCGGATCTGTGCCGGGCCATAGCGGGAGCCGTCGCGCGCGATTGTGCCGCCGCCGAACGGCAGACCGAACAACGCGATGTCCAGTCCTTCGGGGCCTTCCCGGCGCGCCGCGCCGCGCGCAGCAGGCTTTACGGGCTAGTGAAAGCGGTAGCCGAAGCGGCCATCTTCAGAGGTTCGTTGGTCATCTCACCCTCACTCGAAGATCTCGCGTGGCATGCGCTTCAACACAGTAGAGCAGGTCATCACAATCCTGTCGCCTGCCACGATGCGGCCCTGAATGAACACCATCGATCTGCCGCGCTTGACCACCTCGCCATGGCATTCAAGCCAGTCGCCGGGCTGGGCAGACGAGACGAACTCGCAGTTCAGCGAGATCGTGACGCAGGCCTCGGCCTTCGGGTTTTCGCGATGAAACCAGTCGATCCCCGTCAGCCCAGCATCGGCGAAGGCCGTGAGCATGCCGCCGTGGATCGACTTCAAGCCATTCAGGTGCTTCTTCTGCACTCGGAACCCGGCCACACGTAGATTCTCGTCGTCGCGGAAGTAGATGGGGCCGATCAGCGTCTCGAAACGTTCCTGCTCATAGAGCACGCGAAAGCCGGGCGGCGGATTGTCAGGGTTGTCGTTGGCCATGAATGCTCCTTGGGTCGGAGCGGCATTGTGCGGACCGGCCCGTGAAGAACAAGCCTTGCCGTTCCGCCGGGCTTGTCCCAGCCTTGGCGCAACAGGGGAGAGAACACCATGGCCATTGCACCGGAAAAGCAGACCGCCCTCGATTGGGTCGACAACAACCGCCAGACACTGTCGGACTGGCACAACACGATCTGGGATTTCCATGAGCCGGCCTGGCGCGAATACAAATCCGCCGCTTGGTATGTCAACCATCTGCGCCAGGAGGGCTTCGAGGTCGAAGAAGCCTCGGGTGGCATGCCCACGGCCTTCTGCGCCACCTGGTCGAATGGTGACGGCCCCACGATCGGATCTTATGCCGAGTATGACGCCGTGCCCGGCAACAACCAGGATCGTGTGCCCTATCGCAAGCTGCGCGACGGCATCCACCATGCCGCGGCCGGCCACACCGATCCTCACTCCGCGCTGGGCATGTCGGGCTTGGGCGGCATCCTGGCGGCCAAGGCCGCGATGGAACAGCACGGCATCGGCGGCCGTCTGAAATTCCTTGGTGAGCCGGCCGAAAAGGTCTGTGGTTCCAAGCCGGTCCATGCCGCCAAGGGCTATTACGACGACATGGATGCTGCGATCTCGTTCCATCCGTCGTTCGGCGGGCTCCGCACCAACACGGCGATCTGGGACACTCACTGCGGCAGCTACTGGAGCTGCATCTACAACTTCATCTGTGAGGAGCCCGAAACGTGGAAGAGCGTTGGCGCACCCGGCCCAGGCTCGGCCCACACCATGGCCCGCGCGCCCGGTGCCAACGATGCACTCTGCCTGATGTACACCACCACCAAGTACACCAAGGAATCGATGCTGCCGCACACCGGCACCTGGACTCTGAACGAAGCGCTGCTCGCCACCGGCGATGCCACATCAGACAACCTCGCGCCGCGCTTCAGCCAGATTCAGTACTCCTGGCGTTCACCGCTGCTCGAGATGCAGCAGCGCATCGCCGAGGTGCTCGACAACAACGCCGAGCATGTCGCGAAGATTAGCCATTGCCGGGTCGAAAAGCGCTGGGTGACCAAGACCCGAGTCGGACTGCCCAACCACGCTATGGCGCAGCTCGCCTATGACAATCTGGAGCTGGTCGGCGGTCCGCAGTGGGGCGATGACGCCATCGCGTTCTGTCGCGAGATGCAGGAGAACCTCGGCCTGGAACCTATGGATCAGCCCATCCTGCAGGAGATGATCGATCTCTGCCCGCCCGAGAAGGGTGAGGCCCAGCTACGCGCCATGCTGCCGCCCTGGCAGATCAACTACACCTCGGACGATTATGTCGACTGGACCTGGCATACACCCACGGTCCGGCTCATTGTCGGTCGCTGCACACTGAAGGCCCCGGACAACTACACCTATCCCGGCTGGTCGTGGAACGCGCTGGGCGGCAACAGCTCCACCATCGATCCCACGATCTTCTGTGCCGCCAGCACCATCGGCGCCACCGCAATCGACCTTCTGACCAGGCCGGAATCGCTTCAGGCCGCGCGCGACGAGTTCAACGAGCGCACAGGTGGCGGCATTGGCGGTTCAAAATGGGTGCCGCCCCTGCTGCCGGTCGATTTCGAGCCGCCGGTCGGGTTCCACTGGCCGGAATACGTCAGCACCACACGCGGTGAGGAATGGTACGTGCCTGAAACGGCCTGAGTCCTAGCGTCAAACTGACTTGATTTAGCGGGCAAGCATCCATGGTTTGCACACTGCCGTGGATCCGGTTTAATGGCGGTAAGCGGCGGGACATGCCGCGTGAACGAGACAATTGTTCCGAAAACGGGGAGGCGGGGACCTGCATGTTCCGGCACACGAACTTCATACCTGAAGAGGGGCGGCGGATATGCTGACCTTGATCGTCAGGCGATTGGCGCTGGGTCTGCTGACCCTGCTGGCCGTCTCCATCATCATCTTCATCGGCACGGAAATTCTGCCCGGTGACGTGGCGGAGGCCATACTTGGCCAGTCCGCGACCGAGGAGAACACCGCCGCGATCCGCGAGCAGCTTGGCCTCAACCGGCCGCCGCATGTGCGTTATCTCGATTGGCTGGGCGGCTTCGTCCAGGGTGATCTCGGTACGTCGCTCGGCAACCGCAGGCCGATTGCGCCGCAGATCGGTTTCCGCTTCGGCAACACCATGCTGCTGGCCGCCATGGCCGCCATGATCGCCGTGCCGGTCGCGATCGGCCTCGGCCTGATCTCGGCGATCAAGCAGGACACGCCCATCGATCGTGGTATCTCGGTCGGCAGCCTGATGGCGATCTCGGTGCCCGAGTTCTTCGTCGGTTACATCCTGATCCTCTTCATCGCGGTGAAGCTGGGCTGGTTGCCAAGCCTCTCGAACGTGAATGACCGAATGGATTTCGGGCAACAGCTTGAAGCCATGGCGCTTCCGGCGATCACTCTCACGCTCGTGACCGTCGCCCACATGATGCGCATGACGCGCGCGGCGGTGATCAGTGTGATGAATTCACCCTATATCGAGATGGCGCATCTCAAAGGCATGAAGTACTGGCGCATCGTCGTCCAGCACGCGCTGCCGAATGTGCTGTCGCCGATCATCACCGTGGTCATGCTGAACCTCGCCTATCTCGTGGTCGGTGTGGTCGTGGTCGAGGTGGTCTTCACCTACCCGGGCATGGGGCAATACATGGTGGACTCGGTGTCCAAACGTGATGTCCCGGTCGTGCAGGCCACCGGCCTGATCTTTGCCGGTGTTTGGGTTCTTCTTATCCTGTTGGCGGACATCCTGTCCATTCTGGCCAACCCGCGTCTGCGGCATCCGAAGTAAGGGAAGCGGAGATGGCAACAACGTCTGAAGGCGTCCAATATATCCGCCCCACCAAGATGACGGTGGTGAAGCAGTTCTTCGCGGAAATGCCCATGGCTGCCCGCGTCGGTATGGCCATTATCCTTATCAATCTTTTTGTTGTCCTGTTCGCACCTCTGCTCGCTCCCTACGGCGAAACGCAGCTGGTGACGGATGTCTGGGCGCAGCCCAACAGCGAGAACCTCCTGGGGGGCGATCAGCTCGGTCGCGACATGCTCACGCGCATCATCTACGGCGCGAGGACCACGATCACCATCGCGTTCATCGCAACCATGCTGTCGTTTGTCATGGGCATCGTGGCGGGCTTCACCGCTGCGGTTGTGGGCGGTGTTATCGACATGTTCCTGTCGCGTGTCGTCGAAGCGCTTATGGCCATTCCCACCCTGATCCTGGCGCTGGTCGTTATTTCGGTGCTGGGAACCGAACTCTACATCCTTGTTGCGGTGATCGCGGTTCTCGATTCCACCCGTGTCTTCCGGCTGTCGCGTGCGATCGCAATGGATGTCGCGGTCATGGAGTATGTCGAGGCGGCCAGACTGCGAGGCGAGGGCCTGTGGTGGATCATGACCCGCGAGGTCCTGCCCAACACGGTCATGCCGCTGGTTGCTGAGTTCGGTCTGCGGTTTGCATTTGCCTTCCTCTTCATCGCATCGCTCAGCTTCCTTGGCCTCGGCATTCAGCCGCCGCTGGCCGACTGGGGCGGGATGGTGCGTGAGAACGCATCGGTCATTAACTTCGGTGGTGCTGCTCCGCTTTATCCGGCGGCAGCGATCGCCGTTCTGGCTGTGGGTGTGAACCTGCTGGTCGATTATGTGCTGGCGCGGGCCAACCGTTCCGCCGCGGCGGAATTCGAGGGGTAGAACCGTGAGTGAACCACTTCTCCTGGACATGCAGGCCCTTCGCATCGAGGCGCGGGGCCCGGATGGTGAACCCTTCCGCATCATCAACGACATCGACCTGAAGCTGCGGCGAGGCCAGGTTCTAGGTCTGATCGGGGAATCCGGTGCGGGCAAGTCCACACTGGGCCTGGCGTCGATGTGCTACGCCCGACCGGGCTGCGCCATCACCGGCGGCAAGATCATCTTCAATGGTGTCGATCTGCGTCAGCAGAGCGAGGAAGATCATCGCCAGATGCGCGGCGTGAACGCGGCCTATATAGCCCAGAGTGCGGCGGCTTCGTTCAATCCGTCCAAGCGGCTCAACGATCAGGTTACCGAAGCGGCCGTGCGTCACAACCTGATGAACGAGCGCGATGCGGCGCAACGTGCCGAGGAACTCTACGGCAAGCTCGATCTGCCCGATCCTGGCAACATCGGGCGGCGTTACCCGCATCAGGTTTCGGGTGGTCAGTTGCAGCGCGTCATGTCCGCAATGGCCATGACCTGCAGTCCCGATCTGCTGGTTCTCGACGAGCCGACCACCGCACTCGACGTGACCACCCAGATCGAGGTGCTGGCCACGGTTCGTGATCTCATCGCGGACAACAACACCGCTGCGCTCTACATCACCCATGACCTCGCAGTCGTGGCCCAGATCGCCGATCGGATCATGGTATTGCGTTATGGCGATCTGATCGAGGAGGGCGAAACCGATCAGATCCTCCACGATCCCCAGGAGGCCTACACCAAGGAGCTGATCTCGGCCCGAACCGAGGAAATCAACACCAAGGCCTTCACCGGCATGCCGGAAAACCCGGTGCTTTCGATCAAGAACGTCACCGCCAGCTATGACGGCAAGACCAATGTTCTCAAGAACATCGATGTCGATATCGGCCGCGGTGAGACGGTTGCGGTGGTGGGTGAGTCCGGTTCGGGCAAATCCACGCTGGCACGCGTTGTCACCGGCTTGCTGCCGCCCGGTGAGGGTCATGTCGAGTTTGACGGCGAGCGGTACTCCGCAGCGCTGAAACAGCGCAGCAAGGACGATCTGCGCAAGGCCCAGATGATCTACCAGATGCCTGATGTGGCCATGAACCCGCGCCAGCGTGTTTCCGAGATCATCGGACGTCCGCTCACCTTCTACTTCGGCATCACTGGCAAGGAACGCGAAGACGCCATGTTCAAGCTCCTTGAGGAGATCGACATGGGTCCGGAGTTCGCCGACCGGTTCCCGGGCCAGCTCTCGGGTGGTGAGAAGCAGCGCGTCTGCATTGCCCGTGCTCTTGCGGCCGATCCCGAAATGATTATCTGCGATGAGGTCACCTCAGCACTCGATCAGGTCGTCGCGGCAGGCATCCTGAAGCTCCTCGACCAGCTCCAGAAGGAAAAGAACCTCGCCTACATGTTCATCACCCACGACCTCGGCATTGTGCGCAACATCGCCGACCGTACGGTGGTGATGTACCAGGGCAATGTGGTGGAGCAGGGCACGACCGAGCAGATCTTCACGACCCAGAGCGAGGCCTACACCAAGAAGCTGATCGCCTCGACGCCGGAAATGCGCACCGACTGGCTTGACGAAGTCCTCCGCGAACGCGGCGACCTCTTCGAGATCGACGCCGAAAAGCACGTCGACTGACGGCGGGACGGCCAATCACTAACGGGGGCGGTCTTCGGGCCGCCCCCTTTGCGTTTCAGGCCACGTCCAGCGCCATCAGTCGGTCGTCCTCGTGGGTCACACCGAACTGGGTGAAACCGAGCGAGGTGTAAAGCCGGTCAGCGATGTGGTTCTGCGGGTCCAGCATCAGCACGATACGTCGGCAGTCGGGCCTTGTGGCCAACTTGTCGATCAGCCTGGTCACTAGGCGGCGGCCCAGACCCATGCCCTGGTGCGGCTGATCAATCATCACGTGATCGATGATCAGGCTGCCTGTCTCGGGCGGTTCGTCATAAGCGTAGCCGGGATAGTACGGCCCCCAGGACACCAGCCCGATCAGGGTGCCGTCGAGATAGACAGCCTCCGGCGTGAAGCCTGTGACATAGGCGGCTTCGGCCAGCGGCCAGGCGTTGCTGTCGAGGAATCGCTCCTGGCCGGGAGCCATCTCGAGTTTCATGACCTCGTAGTAGTTCGCCAGCGTGACGGGTCGAAGCTCGAGAACGGGTTGAGCGTCAGTCATCGAAGGCACTGCGGTAGTCTGTGTCGTAGCCGAAGGCGCGCGGGCCGACGATCTCAAGGCCCTTCTGGCTCGACAGGATGTCGGGTGCGGGCAGGGCCGTGACGCTGATCCGCTGGCCGTATCGCAGGGTCTCGGTGCCGACGGCTTCGCCCGATTCCGAATCCATCAGGCAGATGATATCGGGCACCATCACGGTGGCCTCGCCGTCACGCCAGCCCATCAGGTACTCGTTCTGGAAGGCGATCTCAAAACGGCTCTCCGCATCGGGGCCGATACCGTCGAGCACCGCGTCACCGCGCAGAAAGCCGCCGGTCGTGCGCCGGTTGATGTCGGTGATCTTTCCCTGGAACAGCAGTCGCCCGTCTTCGGCGTCGAGCAGGGCCCCGACAGGATCGTCGTGCCGGACACGGGCCTCATGGACGGTCCGGCCGATACGGATGGCCTTAGTGACCGAATGCAGGATGGCACAGTCCTTCACTTCGCGACCGGTGCGCGGCGCCTTGGCAGTTGGGGCGGTCGACCCCAGCGCCGTGCAGACCGCACGCGACAACCGCTCCATCCAGGTCCAGCTTGCCGCACGGGTCACGATCACGGCGTTGTCCCGGATGTCACCCAGAGCCAGCGGGAACATCGGCAGCTCATGGATCGAGAAGCTGGTCATCTGCGCTTCGGGAAAGGCCCGGCCCATGGCATCGGCATCGACCACGGGAATTCCCATGCCGGCGGCCACCAGAAACGGCTCCAGTCCGTTGCCGCCGCCGATCTCGACCGGCATCACGGCCCGAAACGCCTCGCCGAGATAGTCCTGCAGGGCCAGCACCGGCTTCACGGAAAGCTCCGGGTCGGCCAACCGCTCCTGACCGACCAGCGGCGCGCCCATGGTCGAGACCACGGCGACGAGGTCGTCGTCGGCGAGTTCGTCGGGCTGCATCAGCTCGACCGTCGTGCCCTGCCGATAGAGCTCGCGCAGGTTCAGAAAACCGTCATAGGGGCTGCCGCCGCCTCCCGCTCCCAGAATCCAGGCGCCGGTGGCCAGCGGTTCGATCTCATCTTCTGTCAGGGTTCGCATTGGGCGTGACGATAGCGGCTGTCCGCTGTCAAGAACAACGCTTTCGCTGTGCCGGCCCGGGTCTATGATGCCGTCAGGGGAGACATGCCATGACCGAGACCACCGTCATCCGCAACATCGCCTGGCTCGTCGGTTGGGATGGAACCAGCCACGTTTATCTGCGCGATGCCGACCTTGCGTTCTCAGGCGGAGCAGTAACCTTCGTCGGCAAGGGCTATCGGGGCCTGGCAGATCACGAGGTTGATGGCCGTGACCGTTTGGTCATGCCCGGTCTGATCAACGTTCATACCCACGCCCAGAGCGAGGCGATGCGCAAGGGAATCACCGACGAGACCCATTCACCAGGTTTCTGGCACAGCTCGCTCTATGAACACCTGCCCGTCTTCGATCCCGTCGATGAGGAGGGCCATCGCGCCTGCCTGAACGTCTCGCTGGGCGAGTTGCTGCTCTCGGGCGTCACCACCGTGGTCGATCTCTCCGGGCCCTTCGACGGTTGGCTCGATACCATGGCCGACAGCGGCATCCGTGCCGTGGCCGCACCCTTCTTCCGTGACGCGCGCTGGTACACCGACGACGGCCACGAGTTGAAGTACGACTGGGATACCAAGGCCGGCCGCGAGCGATTCGAAACCGCACAACGTGTGATCGAACTGGCACGCCAGCATCCCTCGGGCCGTCTTTCCGGCATGGTCTCGCCCAGCCAGGTCGATACCTGCTCCGAAGAGCTGTTGCGCGACAGTCACGCCTGGGCCGAAGAGCGCAACCTTCCCTGGACGATCCACGCTGCGCAGTCGGCCACCGAGTTCTACGAAATGCAGCGTCGCCACGGCAAAACACCCATCGAGTGGATGGACGACATGGGCGTGCTGACCGACCGCAGCATCATCGCCCATTGCATCTTCCTCGATCATCATCCCTGGCTGCACTGGACCAGCCGTAAGGACCTCGACCGCATGCGTGATTCCGGCGCGACCGTGGCGCACTGCCCCACGGTGTTCTCACGGCGCGGGATTACCCTGCGTACGCTGGGCGGCTACATCCGCCACGGCATCAACGTCGGCCTGGGCACTGACACCTATCCCCACAACATGCTCGATGAGATGCGCACGGCTGCGATCGCCGCCCGTGTGATCGGCGAAAGCGTGGCCGATCTGAGCTACAGCGCCGTGTTCCATGCCGCGACCATCGCCGGTGCGAAGGCGCTGCGCCGTGATGATCTCGGCCGTCTGGCTACCGGGTCTCGCGCCGATTTTGTCAGCGTTGACCTCAAGCATCCGGCCATGATGCCGGTGCGCGAGCCGCTGCGCAGCCTCATGGTCGTCGCTGCCGAACGTGCTGTGCGCGATGTCTATGTAGACGGCCACCGCGTCGTGGCCGATGGCGCGCTGACCACCATCGACCTGCCGGCTGCCCTGGAGCGCCTCGAAAAAGGCCAGAGGCGCATGATGGGCAAGGTGCCCGAACGGGACTGGAACGGCCGCACCACCGACCAGATGGCGCCGATGGCGCTGGAGACGGTGGACTCCCTGTGATTTGACCTGGCGGCGCCTGGTGGATCACAGTGGCGGCGAACAAACTGGAGAGACGTTCTCATGGCTCGTCTGGAAGACATGGATGAGGGCCTGGCCTCGTTCCTGCGTGATTGGGAGACGCCGGATGTGCCCGGCTCTGCCTGGGTCACGCCACCCCCGGCCGCCGAACGGCGCGTCGCGCTGATTTCGTCGGCTGGTCTCAAGCTGCCGGGCGACCGGCCGTTTTCCGCCGGCTCCAACGACTATCGTGCGATTCCGGCGGAACGGGCGAAGGATGTTGTGATGGATCACATCTCCACGTCCCATGACCGCACCGGCTTTCACCACGACGTCAACATCGTCTTCCCGCTGGAACGGCTTCAGGAGCTGGCCGAAGACGGCGTGATCGGCAGTGTCGGCGATTTCCACTATTCCTTCATGGGCGCAACCGACCCCAACAAGATGGAGGCTCAGGCCCGCCAGCTTGCCGGCATCATGAAGGCCGATGGTGTGAACACGGTGGTTCTTGCACCCGTCTGACCCCTTTGCACGTGCGCCGTGAGCGGACTGGCGAAGTTTCTGGAAGACGAAGGCCTGGCAACCACCCTGATCGCGCTGGTGCGCCGGCAGTCAGAAGATGTCGCGCCTCCGCGCGCCCTGTGGGTGCCGTTCCCACTGGGCCGGCCTTTCGGTGTGCCCAACGATGCTGCCTTCCAGACTCTTATCCTGAAGACCGCGCTGGCTCTGCTGGATCGCCCGTCAGGCCCGATTCTGGAGGACTTTCCCGACGACGCTCCCGCCGATCCCGTGGTGGACGATGGTGAGGGCTGGGTCTGTCCGGTGAACTTCCCCAAACCGAAGGCTGCAAGCGAGGGCGAGCAGCTCGACTCGGTCCTCGCCGAAATCCAGGAGCTGGCGCCCTGGTATGAGGTCAGCCTCGGTCTGCGCGGGCGCACGACCGTTGGCGCATCGGGCCTGAAGACAGAGGATGCCGCCCGGTTCCTGGCTGCTTTCGCTGCGGACATGATGACGCAGAGTCCGCTCAAAGGTGTCGCGACAGCCGATGCACTGCGTCTGGCTGCCGAAGACATCAAGGCCTACTACTTCGAGGCGGCAACCGCACAGCCTGGCTCGGGCTCGTCAGACGCCGTGCTGGGGTGGTTCTGGTTCGAAACCCAGGCCGCCATGTTGATTAGAACGCTGCGTGATGTCTGTGTGACCTCAGACGTCCCCGCCATCTTCGATGTCGGTGATATCATGCTGTTGGACACTCTGGGTGACACCCCGGCGCCGGGGATGTCGGCAAGTTAGAGAGGCCGTGAAAGAGAAGTCGCCTTAGTCGACGATCTCGATGGCGGGTTCGGCGGCCTCAGTGACTTCACCGATGATGCGGGCTGCCGGGTCTCCGCCGTTCTGCAACGCTTCCAGACAAGCCGTGCTCTGATCCCGCGCTACGCCTGCCAGCAGGCCGCCAGCGGTCTGGGGATCAAAGAGCAGGGGATTGTGGTGTTGCGCATCGATCATCCCCTCCAGAGCAGCCACATTGCCAGGATGCAAGGTGCTTGCGATGCCCTGTGCCAGCAGATCCGTGGCGCCGGGGTAAATCGGCAGAGTTCCGCTCTGTAGTCGTGCACCAACGCCTGAGGCCTGCAGCATCTCCAGCAGATGCCCGGCCAGACCGAACCCGGTGACATCGGTCATGGCTGAGACGTCGTGATCAACCAGAACACGCGCTGCCGGACCATTGGACCGCTGCATGCCGGCCAGTGCCATCTCGATCCAGACACTCGGGGCTGCGCCGCACATCTCGGCGGCAAACAGGGTTCCGGTGCCCAGCGGCTTGGTCAGGATCAGGGCGTCTCCGGGCCGAAGTCCGGCCTTGTGGACCAGCGCATCCGGCCTGGAGAAGCCTGTCACGGCGAACCCCAGGGAGGCCCGTTCCGTCTCGCTGGTATGGCCGCCGACCAGCGCGCAGCCTTCCGCGTTGAGGATCGAGAGTGCGCCGCTTAGCATCTGGACCAGATCGTCTTCCATCATCGTCGCGCTGCCGGGCAGAAGCCCTGCCAGCGCCAGCGCCGCCACCGGTCTGACGGCCATGGCATGGAGGTCGGACAGAGCATGGACGGCGGCAATGCGGCCGAAGGCATAGGGGTCATCCACGAAGGTCGGAAACTGATCGACGGTCTGGACCACGGCTTCTCCCGGCGCCGGTTGGATCGCGGCGGCATCGTCGGGCGCATCGAGGCCGATCAGGACCTCCGCGCGGGAGCCGATGTCGAGCCGCTTGAGCGCGCGGCCCAGCACGGCCGACGGCACCTTGGCGCCGCAACCGCCACAGCGCATCGGCGTGTCGTCGGCCTTCATGGCGGGCAGTGCCTGATACTTCGCCATCCAGGTCCGGTCGATCCGATCCTTCCAGCGCCACACCCAGTCGCCTTGAAAGGCCAGCGGCCCCCAGGACCCGATGGCATGGCGTTCGCCGGTCGAGATCAGCGCCATGGTGCGGCCCTGGGGCCGAAACGCCTCCGGTTCCAGACCGTCGGCCAGGCGCCGGATGTTGGTGGCCAGCTTCGGCCCTTGCCGCACCGCATAGACACCGTTCTTGATCAGGGGTTCGGGCTGGAATGCCGCGATGTCACCGGCCGCCATGACGGCGGGATGGGAAGTCGAACGCAGGCAGGCATCGACTGCGATGAACCCGTCCGCATCGAGTGCCAATCCAGTGCCCTTCAGCCAGGTCGCTGCGGCGGCACCGGTCACCGTCACGGCAAGGTCGGCCGCGATCTCGGCGCCATTGTCGCAGGTGACATGCGTTCTGCTGATCTTTGCTGCCCTGTGGTTCTTCAGGACCGTGACGCCGGCATGGCTCAGCGCGCGGTCCATACGCTGCCTCACACCGTTGTTGTGACGCGGCAGCAGAGCCTCACTGTCACTGATCAAGGTCGCTGTGACCGCGCCGTTGTCGTTGCCCTGCTTGCGTCGTGCATCCGTCAATCGGTGGAAGAGCCCCAGGCAAACCTCCACGCCACCCGCACCACCGCCGATCACAGCAAGAGAATAGGGTGTCGAGCGTGCCGCCTGGTCTGCTTCGATCCGTTCCCAATGATCGAGAAACAGATCGACCGGCTTGACGCCGATGCTGAACGCATCTGCACCCTCGATCCCGGCCACGACGGGCGTCGACCCGGTGTCGATGCTGGCGTGGTCGAACGACATGGGAGGCCGATCATTGAATAGAACACGGTACCTGTCGGCATCCAGACCCGCTGCCGAAGCGTGAATCAGTCGTGCTCCGGCGCGGGCGCAAAGTGGACGCAGATCGATATGCGCTTCGGCATAGCTGTAGATGCCGGCAATGTAGCCCGGAAGCATGCCGGAATAGGGCGTGACCGTATCGCGCGCCACTACGGTGAGCCTCACGCCCTCGATCGGCTTCATGGCCGCACTGCGCAGTACCTCGACATGAGCATGCCCGCCCCCGATCAGCACGACCTCGATCATGGGCAGACCTGCTGTGCCGGGAGGTGGCGGAAGGGGGTGGGAGTCGAACCCACCAGACACGTTGAACGCCTCACACCGGTTTTGAAGACCGGGCGGTCCACCGGGACCGATCCCCCTCCGCAGGGAAATGATATGCCTGATGCCCGCGATCCCATCTCAGGGCTCGTCGCGCAACAGCCTAAGATCGCCACGGCGTTGGGTCACGCCGCTGCGATCGAGATGTTCCAGAAGATCGATCGCGAGATTGCGGCCGATTCCGGCCGTGTCGCGAAACTGGGCCGCCGTGAAGCCCTCGGGGAAGGCCTCAGCCGTTCGAGCCGCCATGGCTTCCGATTCCGCGACCTGATCGGGTGTCATGTAACGGTTGCGCGCAATCTTCACAGCCATACCGTAGCCGACCATCCTGTCGAGGAAACCCTCGAGATCGGACGGCGACAGATCGATCTGGTCTGCCAGTGGAAAGAGTGCAGGCGGCGATCCAGTCTCGACCTCAAGCGCGATGGCCACGTGGTTCCACAGAGCCGCGTCGTCACCGCTGAGCTCAACACTGTGCTCGGGGGTATGAACCACAGCCCCACGGCGTACCAGTGTTTGTTCGGCCACAAGTGCTCGAACCGCGGCGTCCAGCAGATCGGGTGGGGGGGCCTGTGGCAACAACCGACGAAGTTCAGGCAGGGTCGGGCCAAGGCGGTCACCATGTGCTGCGTGGTCGTGCCGCACCGTATCCACCGTCGCGGCCAGCAACGCGTCCCAATGCCGCCGCAGCAGAACGCGCCGTCGGTCCGTCGGGCCGAACGAAAGGGTGTCATGGGCCGACAGGTAGTCCGCACTGCCTGATGGATCGATGTTCCGGCCGGCGAGAAACGCGTGAGCATCAAATCCCTGATCATCGAGGGTCAGCAGAGCCGTGATGGCTGCGGCCGGATCATCCTCGTCCATGGTGGCTAGGCGAGCGAGCCGCTCCGACCGTGCCCGCCCGCGCACCGGTCCCGCAGGATCGATCACCCGTGCTCCGGCGATGGTGCGCCGGGCGGACTGATCTCTCAGCACGAGCCGGTCTCCCCAGGCGGGAACAAGAGGCTCGTCCACGACCAGCTGAGCCAGGCCCTCTGCGCCGGGTACCATGGCGCCGCCCTCCAGGATCGCCACCCGCCCAGTGATGTGACCGGCGCCATGATGAACGTGAACCGGTGTCCAGTGTTTCAGCGCTTTGGCCTCAGTCGGCAGAACCCGGAGCATCACATCGACCCGTATCGACCGGGTCAGGAGGGCCGGCGTCACGATCCAGTCACCCCGCCGAAGGGCGTCCCGGTCGATACCGGCCAGGTTGAGCGCCGCCCGGTCTCCGCGTCGGGCGGTTTCGGAGGGCCGATCCTGTGCGTGGATGGCACGAACGCGGACATCATGTCCCCCCGGCATTGCCCATAGGTGATCTCCGACGGCGGCTTCACCTGCATGCACCATGCCGGTCACCACGACACCCGCGCCTTTGACGACAAACACACGATCGACAGCCAGCCGGAAACCGCCCCCGCTGTCATGGTGCACCACGGTGTCGGCTTCCACGGTTAGGCTGTGCAGCAGGCCTCCGATCCCGTCGCTGCCGGATGCGGCGGTTTCGTGTACGGCAATGGCCTTGAGCCCGGTTTCGGCCAGCAGGGACAGAACATCTTGGGTTGCCGCATCGATCCGTGCGCGGTCCGACCGATCAACCTTAGTCACGGCCACCACCGCGCGTTCGACACCCAGCAGGTCCAGCACGGCGACGTGCTCGCGGGTCTGCGGCATCACGCCGTCATCGGCGGCGACCACCACGAGGCCCAGGTCGATCCCGGCAATCCCCGCAACCATGTTGCGCACGAACTTCTCGTGGCCCGGCACATCGACGAACCCGATCACCTCTCCATTGGCAATCGGCAGATAGGCAAACCCCAGATCAACGGTGAGTCCCCGTTCCTTCTCCTCGGGCAGCCGGTCGGTGTCGACGCCGGTCAGCGCCTGAATCAGAGAGGTCTTGCCGTGGTCCACATGGCCTGCGGTGGCGACAATCATGACGTGCCGAGGTCCGCGAGCTGTTCCGTGAAGCGTGCTTCATCGTCGAGGCAGCGCAGATCCAGCAGCAGGCTGCCATCGTGCAACGCTCCGATCACCGGTCGGGGCAGTGCGCGAAACTGTGCGGCGAGCTTGCGCAGGCGGGCGTCGGCACCGCGTCCGCCCTTGGCCGGTTTGATGGCAAGGCCTGTGCTGGGCAGAGCTTCGACCGGCAGAGCTCCGCTCCCGATCTGACTTTTGAGGGTTACGACGTCGGCGACAAAGTCAGCGCCCAGCGCATGCGACAACGGTTCGCGCACACGTTCGGCCTGGTCTGCGATCTCCCCCTGTTTGCGTGTCAGAAGCCGCAGGGCAGGAAGCTTCCAGGGCAGACTGCCCGAATCTTCGTAAAGCGCCAGGGTGGCGTCGAGCGCCGCCAGAGTCATCTTGTCGGCCCGCATGGCGCGCTTCATCGGATTTTTTGCCAGTCTGGCGATCAGGTCGGCACGCCCGGCAATCAATCCGGCCTGAGGACCGCCCAGCAGCTTGTCGCCACTGAAGGTCACGAGATCGGCGCCATGACTCAGCGTTTCGGAGACGGTCGGTTCTTTCGGGAGTCCCCAGCGCGAGAGGTCGACCAGCGTGCCGCTGCCCAGGTCCACGACAAACGGAAGATCGTGATCATGGGCGAGATCGGCCAGCGCGGATTCCGGCACATCGGCGGTGAAACCCTGCACCACGTAGTTGCTGGTGTGAACCTTCATAAGCATGCCCGTGCGCGGTCCCATCGCGCCCTCGAAGTCACGCAGGTGGGTCCGGTTTGTGGTGCCGACCTCGATCAGGCGGCAGCCGGCCCGCGCCATGATATCGGGCATGCGGAACGCGCCCCCGATTTCGATCAGCTCGCCCCGTGAGACCGGAACCTCCTTGCGCAGGGCGAGCGTGTTGAGCACGAGCAGCACGGCAGCCGCGTTGTTGTTGACCACCAGGGCGGCTTCGGCACCGGTCAGCCGTTTCAGGCGTTCGGCCACGTTATGATCTCGCTCGCCCCGGCGCCCACGCGCCAGATCGAACTCCAGCGTGCTCGACCCGCGGGCGACCTCGGCCACGGCCTCGATGGCGGGTTCGGCCAGCGGCGCACGTCCCAGGTTTGTGTGCAGGACCGTTCCCGTCAGGTTGAACACCGGTCGTGGCGCCCGGGCAAAGAGTTGGTGACAGTGCCGTGCCACGACAGCGGCCAAGGTTTCGAAGCTCAGATCAACGTCATCGCCGGCCTGTAGAGCCGATCTTGCCTGGTCGAGTGTGGCGCGCAGGCCATCAACTACAGGTCGTCTGCCGAACTGATCGGTGAGTGACGTGAAAACAGGGGCCTTCATGGCCTTCTCGACCGAAGGTGGTCTTTTCGGGGGTGTCATCTCCGGCTCCACACACGGTGTCGCAACGGCGGAGATCATAGCCTTTGATCAGGCCGCCACAAGGGAGTTTCATGGAATCGTGATGCGCCCTAGAGTTTCGCCATCATGTTAGAACATCGTCTGCGCCCGCTTCTTGAACCCCGTTCGATGGCTCTGGTCGGCGCGTCCGGCCGTGCCGGAGCGTTTGGCCACTCCACGCTGCTGAACCTGGCAAACCCCGGCTACAAGGGCACCGTTCATCCGGTCAATCCCGGCTACGACGAAATCGAAGGGATGACCTGTTACCCAACACTCGAAGCGATCCCCGGCGGCGTTGAGCATGCCGTGCTGTCGGTCGCCAATGCTGGTATCGAGGCCGCACTCACCGATGCCGCCCGCGCCGGAGTCAAGGCCGTCACCATGTTCGGCAGCGCCTATCTGGAGGGAGATACTGGCGAACCTAAGTTGCGCGAGCGCCTGAAGACCATTGCCTCTGAGGCCGGCCTTCTGGTCTGTGGCGCCAACTGTATGGGCTTTGTGAATGTCGAATCGTCAGTCCGGGCGACCTGGATGGGCGTCGAGGACAACATGTGGTTCGAACCCGGCAACATCACTCTGATCACGCATTCCGGGACCTGCTTCCTGACCCTCCAATTCGATGACCCTCGGCATCGCCACAATCTTTGTGTTTCGGCTGGACAGGAACTCACGGTCACGGCTGCCGACTATCTGGACTACGCCCTGGACCAGGAGAGCACGCGGGCCATCGCGCTGTTTCTCGAAACCGTGCGTGATCCCGAAGTCTTCCGTGCCGTGCTCGACAAGGCCTTCGCCCGCGACGTGCCGGTGGTGGCGATCAAGGTTGGCCGGACTGAAAAGAGCGCGACGCTGGCCCAGAGCCATTCCGGTGCGCTGGCGGGTGACGATGCGGCCTATGAGGCACTGTTTGACCACTATGGCGTCTTGCGGGTCGAAACCTGGGATGAGCTGGCCGCCACCTCGCGCCTGCTGTCCCATCACAAGAAGCTCGCACCCGGTGGACTCTCGGGGATCATGGATTCCGGTGGTGCGCGCGGCATGCTGATCGATCTCGCCGATCGCATGAATGTGCCGTTCAGCGACATCGGACCGCAGACAACGGCTAGGCTCGCGGACCTGCTCGAGTACGGTCTCGAGCCTGTCAATCCGACCGATGTCTGGGGGACAGGCCTCGACTGGGAGAATGTCTTTGCCGGCTGCATGGAGGCTCTGGCCGATGACGAGGATTCGGCCATGACCTCGATCTTCTCCGATCTTGCCTTCACCGATGATGTCGGCTGGGGCCTGATCGAGGTCGCCGAACGCGTCGAAGCCTCGACCGACAAGCCGGTCTACATCTGCCAGCACTGGAGCCGCTCCCTCAACCCGATCGCACTCAGGCGTGCCGCAACATCGCCGGTGCCCGTGTTTGACGGAACAGAAACCTTCCTGACCGCGCTCAAGATGGGCATGCAGCGACGGGACAGGCGCGACGATGGGCCCGATGATTTTTCTGCCGCGCCCGAGGCCGCTGTTCTCGAACACTGGCAGGCTCGGTTGTCCGACGGCGCTCCTCTGGACGAAAACGAAAGTATGGATTTGCTCGATGCCTTCGGGATCGGTACCCCGGCGCGAGGCCTAGCGTCCAGCGACGAAGAGGTGGTCTGCGCGGCCGCCGCCATCGGCTATCCGGTTGTGCTCAAGACTGCTGAGCCGGGCATTCTTCACAAGAGCGACGTCGGCGGCGTGGCGCTGAGCCTGGCTGACGAGCAGGCCTTGCTCGACGCCTACAAGGACATGGCCTCGCGCCTGGGCCCCCGGGTCCTGATCGCGGCGATGGCGGGCAAGGGCGTCGAGCTGGCCAGCGGCATCGTTGTCGATCCGCAGTTCGGCCCGCTCGTCATGGTCGCGGCCGGCGGGGTTTTGATCGAGCTTCTGAAGGACCGCCGCTTCCTCTTGCCTCCCGCGGGCCGCGTCAGTGCCCGTCGCGCCCTCGACAGCCTTGCCAGCCGCGTGATGCTTGACGGAGTCAGAGGAGCGGCTCCCAGCGATGTCGAGGCTGTTGTCGAGACCGTCGCTCGCCTGTCGACTCTGGCGTCCTGTCTGGGTGACCGCATTGCCGAACTCGACGTCAACCCCCTAATTGCCGGCCCCGACGGTTGCCTCGCTGTGGATGCTCTTGTCGTCGCCAAGCCGACTGCTTGACCCGGGTTATGCCGGAACCCCGCATCTCCGCCGTCATACCGACGCGTGACCGGTCGGATTGTCTGAAGCGCTGCCTGCAGGCGTTCGCGCGACAATCAGCTCCCTGAGACGACTTCGAGATCGTCGTTGTTGATGATGGTTCGCGATAACCGGTCTGGGATGAGCTCGCCGATCTTCACTCCGATCTCCAGATTAGGCTGGAGCGGCGTTTGCCGTGCGGTGTCTCGGAGGCACACAACCTCGGAATCATGCTGGCCCGCGCCGATCTTCCGGTCCTGTTCGATGATGATTAGGCCCCCGTGCCGCATCTGGTCGAACGTTGTCTCGCGTTCCACGACGCGGATCGGGACGAGGGAACCTTCCTCATGCTGGGTGTCGGGCCTGATCCGAACCAAAACGCGACCCCCTTAAAGTTATGCCATGTTCGACGCGCGCATGGTCTTTCCCTATCCAAGGCCCGGTGCCTATCGCGAGGATCCCGACGGTCTGTTCTGGGGTGGTGCGGTGAGTTGCAAGCGATCGTTGTTCCGCTACGGCCTCTTCGATCCTGTCTGCGGCATGGTGGAAGATGCTGAACTCGGCCTGCGTCTCAGCCACTCCATCGATTTTGCGGCGGTTTATGACGGCCGGCAGGACGCCATCCCGACGCGCAACCCCGGCAGCAGAGATCTGATTCGGCGTAGATTTCGCCTGGGCTGCTTTCACCTCATGTGGCAGCGCAACTATCCGACTCAGGTCTCCATCGGTCAGCGCACAGTCTACAAAGATGCGGAGAGGTTCGCAGGCGCAACCGAAAATATGAACGATGACGTCTTGGCGCTGGAGGAGCTGTCCCGCCAACTTGCCGACAGTGTTGGAGACAGGCCTGACCCCCGGTCTGTCGGGTTGCTCGAGTCCTATTTTGCCGCCATGAACGCGGCGGCCGCTCTGGGCTGGCTTGCAGCCCGGGGTGACGAACCGGTCGATGTTGCCACGACCCGAGTCGTCCCCGATGGTTGACCGTGCTTCCGGCCTAGCCGCACACTCCGGCATCATGTCGAACCACATCACCGACGCGCCCGAGTTGCCCCGGGGCGCATACTGCGATCCCACGTTTCTGGCGCTGGAGCACGACCGGCTGTTTTCGCGCCAGTGGGTTCATGTCGCGGCGGGGTTCGAACTGCCCGATGCAGGAGATTGCCGGCCGGTCACGGTGGCCGGGCTGCCGGTCGTGCTGGTGCGCCAACGAGACGGTGCGATCCTCGCCTTCCACAATGTCTGCCGCCACCGCGGGCCGCGTCTCGTGCAGAAGCCATGCAACGTTAGGGCGGTGATCACCTGTCCCTATCATGGTTGGTCCTATGGTCCGGACGGCACCTTGCGCACGACACCCTACTGGTCCGTGGACGACGGCACGGCGCCCGAGGGCTTTGACCAGGAAGACTTCGGTCTCCTGTCGGTCCGCTGCCATGTTTGGTGTGATCAGGTTTTCGTCTGTCTGGATGACAACGCGCCGGATTTCGAAACATTGGCGGCGCCGCTGATCACACGCTGGTCCCATGCTGATCTCAGCCTGTTGCGCTATGGCGGCCACGAAACCTACGAGGTTCAGGCCAACTGGAAGCTGGTGATCGAGAACTACCTCGACACCTATCACCTGCCCTTTCTCCATCCGCAGCTTGGACCGCTGGACACTGCAAAGGATTTCGAAGTCCTGGATGACGGGGCCTTGATGGGAATCCACTACTTCCACGGCGCTGCCGACAAGAACAAGGGCGACACCGGGTTCCAGAGTTTTCCCGGTTTCAGCGAGGCCCAGCGTGCCAGCCAGGACATTGCCTTGCTGTTTCCCAACACCCTGTTCGAGTTTGTCCCCGAACACGTGATGTTCTTCCGGGTCGATGCCCTGGCTCCCGAACAGACCCGGGAAACTCTGGCCTTCTACTACCTGGGTAACGGCGCATCCGACCCGGCGTTTGCAGCTGGCCGACAGGCAGCGCTTGATGCCTGGGACGGGGTGAATCGCCAGGACTTCGAGGTCCTGGACGCGTTGCAGGCTGCCTCCCACTCGCCGGCAGCGCGCAATCTGCCGGCCCCGTCACCGTTCTGGGATGGGGGCACCATGGCCTTCCGCCGCCGACTTCTTGCCCTGTTGGAGCCCTGATGAGCGATCTGCTATTCAACTCTGTGGCCGTCACAGGCGGCAGCGGCCTTCTGGGTCGTTATGTCGTGCGAGAGCTCATGGGCGACTGTGAGGTCCGCGTGCTCGACCTCAAGCCTCTGCCAGAGGACGTGCCCTGGCATCAGGTTGACAGCCGCGATCTCGATGGTGTGCGTGCGGCGCTCAGGGGCTGTGACGCCGTGGTGCATCTGGCCGCTCTGGATGATGGCATCGTGCCGGAGGAAGAAGCGTTCATCGACGTCAACCTTCGCGGTACCTGGCATGTCCTGCAGGCTGCCGAAGAGCTTGGCATCGGCCGTGTCGTCATCGCCTCCAGTGTCGCCGCGGTGGGTGTGGGCGATCACAATCCGCCGATGGTTCTGCCGGTTCCCGTCGATGGCCCTCTTCGGCCCAAGCCGTCCTATGGTGTGACCAAGAAGGTCTGCGAGGAGTTTGCCCGCACCTTCGTCCGGCGCGGTGCGCTGGAGGTCATCTCCCTGCGTCCCTGTCTTGTCGCCCAGCCCGACATTGCCTATGCCATCGCCCAAATCGCCGCTGAGATGGAAGCTGTGGAACCGCCGCCACCGGCGACCGGTGCCGCCTGGCGTGATTTGCGCGAAACCCTGTCGACGACCCGCGCCATCGTCACACCCGATGACGTCGCCCGTGCCTTCCGTGCCGCACTCAGCGTCCGGGGGCTCAGCTACGGCGCCTACTTCATCACCGGTCCGGACACCTGTGGCCATGCGCCGACCATCGATCTGGTCTCGCAGGGTTTCGGCATCACACCCGAGATCGCCCGGCCGTCAGTCTATGCCGATGATCCCCGCGCCAGCGCCTACGACCTCGTGCCGGCACGCGAAGAGCTCGGGTGGGAACCCCGGGATCGCTGGGCGGACTATCTTGCCCGCGTGATTGCGGCGGGGTGAGGGATCATGAGCACCGGTTTCATCGTCCTGCGCGGCGGGCTCAGCCTGGACGCCACGGAACGGCGTGCAGAACGCGGCGATATCCTGATTGACGGCACGGAGATCAGGGACTGCGGCCCCTGTGGCATGGCGGTGCCGGACGGCGCGATCGAGCGCGATGTTTCCGGCAGCATCGTCATCCCCGGTCTCGTCAACGCGCACACTCATGGCCACGGCAGTCTGGGAAAGGGCAGGGGCGATCTCTGGTCTCTGGAGTTGCTGCTCAACGCCGGGCCCTGGATCAGCGCCGGGCGCAGCCATGAGGACAAGTATCTCGCCACCATGCTGACCGCCGCTGATATGATCCGGCGTGGCGCCACGGCGGTCTACGACCTTACCTGGGAACAGCCCCGGCCCAGTGTCGAGGGTATGCATCAGGTTGCCCGGGCCTACGACACCATCGGCATGCGTGCCTTGATCGCGCCCATGATGGCCGATCTCTCGTTTTACGACATCGTGCCGGGACTGGCCGACAGTCTGCCCGATGATCTGCGCAGAACCGTCGATGGCTGGCGTCTCGACCCCTTCGGTGCGTCGCTGGAGGCCTGCCGTGAGGTCCTCGCCACATGGCCCTTCGACACCGATCGTCTGCGCTTCGGTATCGCACCCACGATCCCGATGCACTGCACGGATGACTTCCTCGCGGCCTGTGCCCGGCTTTCCGATGAGTTTCAGTGCCCGGTTCACACCCATATGGCGGAATCGAAGCTTCAGGCGCTCAACGGTCAGCTCACCTATGGCAAATCTCTCACCGCGCATTTCGATGACATGGGCCTGCTCACGGACCGGTTCACCGCGGCCCATGGTGTCTGGCTCGACCCCGACGACATGCGCCGCATGGCCGATCGTGGTGCCTCGGTCGCGCACTGCCCCGCCAGTAACATGCGCCTGGGCTCCGGCCTGGCCCAAATTCGCGAGCTCTGCGACGCCAGCGTGAACGTCGGTCTGGGGTCGGACGGCTCCAACTCGTCGGACAATCAGAACATGTTCGAGGCGACGCGCCTGGCCGCCTATGTCTCACGTGTCCTCACCCACGATATCAACCGCTGGGTCGCCTCAGCCGAGGCCCTGGAGATGGCAACTATCGGCGGCGCGCGGGCCATGGGCTTTGAGAGGCTGATCGGGCGCATCGCGCCGGGTTACAAGGCCGATCTCGCGTTCCTCGACCTTCACGATCTCGCTTATGTCCCGCTTAACGATGCCTTCAATCAGCTCGCCTATGCCGATGATGGCAGTTCGGTCAGCGATGTCATGATTGACGGCCGGTTTGTCTACGAGAACCACTGTTTCACCACGATCGATCTCGACGCTCTGATCGCGGACACCGAGCGGGCGATGGAGCGGCTCAATCGTGACACGGCCGATCGCAAGGAGATCGTCGCGGCGCTCGAACCCCACGTCGCCGATCATTGCATCTGTTTTTCGTCGCGGCCCCACCATGTCGCGAGCATCTGTGATAAACACGGCTGATGTTGCCGGCCACGGGATTGTTCTAGTCTGCAGCCGAACCAGGGAGTCGGATCATGGCGTTGGATCGTGTCATCAAGGGTGACCTCGTGCTGCCCGGAAAACTGGCCGAGAACGGCTGGGTTGGCATCAAGGACGGGCTGGTCGCCGACATCGGCCAGGGCGAAGCGCCCGAGGCTGCAGAGGTCACCGATCACAGCGGCTGCCTGGTGTTTCCCGGCATCGTCGACGGCCAGACCCATGCCGGTTCCATTGCCGGCTTCAAGGGCCTGCAGGATCTCACCCGCAGCGGCATCGCCGGTGGTGTCACCACCATCGTCGATATGCCTTTCGACGAGCCCGATCCGGTCTGGAGCCGTGATCTTCTGGACGCCAAGATCGATGTCGCCAACGCCGTCGCCCATGGTGATGTCGCACTCTATGGTTCGGTCAAGAAACAGGTCGAGACCGACCAGATCGCATCCCTGGCCGAGGGCGGGGTCTGCGCCTTCAAGATGTCGACCTATGAGTCCAATCCGCACCGCTTCCCGCGCATTCCTCACCACGAGATGGCCCGTGCGTTTTCCGCCATTGCGGAGACGGGCCTGACCGTTGCTGTCCACAACGAGGACCAGGAGGTCGTCGACGATGCCATCGCGCGTTTCAAGGGAGCGCAGCAGATGGGCGTGAATGTGCATCATCCCAGCCGGCCACCGCTCGCGGAGCTGCTGGCCAACGCGATCATCCTTGAGATGGGTGCCCAGACCGGCGTGCGGGCCCATATCGTGCATTCGTCGTTGGCGCGCGGCTTCGACATGGCCCGCCAGTACCGGGATCAGGGCTTTCAGGCGACTTGCGAGACCTGCATCCACTACCTTGTGTTTGACGAGGATGACGTTCTGGAGCGGGGCGCGCGCGGCAAGGTCAATCCGCCGATCCGGCCGGACCAGAAGGATGCGATCTGGGAACGGATCGAGGTTGGCGACGCTGCCTTTGTTTCATCGGATCACTGCTCTTGGCCGCTTGAACGCAAGCCCGACGACAACATCTTCAAGGCCGCTCCTGGTGCTCCGGGCATCGAATGCATGCTGCCGGCGATGATCACCTCAGCCGAGGCTCGCGGCCATGGCGCGGTGCTGGTCGCTCAGATGATGTGCGAGGGGCCGGCACGGCACTTCGGCCTGTGGCCCCGCAAGGGTGGTATCGAGGTCGGCGCCGATGCGGATTTTGCCGTCGTGGCACGCGAGACCTATCGCCACGATGACGCCACACTTCATTGCGAGATGGCGTCCTGGAGTCCCTATGACGGCATGGAGTTCACCGGACGTGTCTCCGAAACCTGGCTGCGCGGCATGAAGGTGTTTGACGGCACCGAAGTGCTGAACACGCCGGGTGACGGCCGCTTCATCCGACCGGTGTGAACGCCATGGCAGGCCGCATTCTCGTGATCAATCCCAACTCCAGCGGGGATGTGACGGACCGCATGTCCGATGCCCTCGAGGGTCTTCGTTTTGCTGACGGCCCCGTGATCGATTGCGCGACTCTGGCAGAAGGACCTCCGGGTATCGAAACCGACTGCCATATCGCCGATGTCGTTGCGCCCATCGTGACCACGGTCGAGCGCGAGCAGAACCGGACCGATGCCTTTGTCATCGCCTGTTTCAGCGACCCCGGGCTGCACGCGGCCCGCGAGGTCAGCCGGGTGCCGGTCTACGGCATCGCCCAGTGCGGCTATGCTGCGGCCATTGCCGTGGGTGAACGCTTCGGTGTGATCTCGATCCTGTCCCGCTCCCTGCCGCGTCATCGCCGCCATATCGGCTCGCTCGGCCTGCTCGATAAGCTCGCCGGAGACCTCGCGATTGATATGGGTGTCACAGAGCTAGCCCAGAAGGACAAGGTACTCGACCGCATGACGGCCGTGGGCAGCAAACTGCGCAAGGACCATGGTGCCGATGTCCTGGTGATGGGCTGCGCCGGCATGGCGCAGTATCGCCGCCTGCTGGAACAGCGGGTCGGTATTCCGGTGATCGAACCGACCCAGTCCGCGACATCCGTGGCGCTGAATGCGGTCCAGGCCGCACATGCATAAGAGGAAGCAGACGATGACCAGACGTGTTCTGACAGTCGCCGGTGCCCAGATGGGGCCGGTCCTGCGTGCGGATTCCAAGGCCGCCACCGTGGCACGCATGGTCGACCTGATGCGCCAGGCCGCGGGCCGGAGCTGCGATCTCATCGTGTTCCCTGAACTGGCGATGACGACCTTTTTCCCGCGCTGGTTCATCGAGGATCAGGCCGAACTCGATAGCTTTTACGAGTTCACCATGCCCAGTGCGGAGACCCAGCCGCTGTTCGATACTGCGCGCGAGTGTGGCATCGGTTTCCATCTCGGCTATGCCGAAGTCGATGGAGAACACCGTTTCAACACCGCCATTCTGGTCGACAAGACCGGTGAGATCGTCGCCAAGTACCGCAAGATCCACCTCCCCGGTCATGCCGAAAACGAGCCCGACCGCGAGTTCCAGCACCTTGAAAAGCGTTACTTCGAGGTCGGCAACCTGGGCTTTCCCGTCTGGAACACGATGGGCGGCAAGCTTGGCATGCTGATCTGTAACGACCGCCGCTGGCCGGAGGCCTTCCGCGTGCTGGGCCTTCAGGGCGTCGAACTGGTCCTGATCGGCTACAACACGCCCACGCTGAACGGCCATGCGTTCGAGCCGCCGCACCTGCGTATCCACCACAACCTGCTGACCCTGCAGGCCGGGGCCTATCAGAACGGTTGCTGGGTCGTCGGTGTCGCCAAGGCCGGCTATGAGGATGGCGTCCACATGATGGGCTCCAGCGCCATCGTCACGCCCAACGGCGAGATCGCCGCCCTGGCCTCGACCCTGGAGGATGAGCTGATCATCGCCGACTGTGACCTCGACGCTGGGGCTTACATCAAGGCCAACATTTTCAACTTCGCGGCCCACCGACGCACTGAACACTACGGCCTGATCGTCGAAACCACCGGTACGGTCGAACCTCAGGGCACATGATCCGGTTTCTCGGGATTCTGCTCGCTGGTCTGGCTCTTGCCGGTCTGGTGGCAGGTTGTGTTGTGGGCACGCGCGATCCGGCTGCCTCGCGCTGGCAGTATGTGCCGGATGGGGCAGCTGCACCCTTTGGTTGGGAATCAGCCTGGATTGAAACCGAGACCTACGATCTTCTGAGCTATCGGGAATTCATGGAGCCCGGCGCTGCGCTGCTCTCGGTCTACATCGAAGGCGATGGTCTGCCCTGGGCGACGCGCAAGAAGCCTTGCAATGATACCGAATCCGACGTGAATGGGGGTTAGGACTGCGTTCACGAGGATCACACGACACCAAACAATCAGACGCCCATGCCATCGACTGCGCGTCGGCACACGCCACATCTGGGGTATCCGGCGCAGGCCCGGTCACAAGGCCTACGGTGTATGGCATTGAATTGCAGAAAAGGTCCGAAACCTTCCTCTGTCGCGCCGGTGCACAGGGGCCGGCTGGCACCGAATCGAGTCTTAGCTCACGCGCACGAAGGTGAACGTGTCGTCGTCCGAAAGGTCATCGCGGAAGCGGTAGCCGTCTTTGGCGAAGTCCTTCATGGCATCGGGCCGGTCGATCCGGTTTTCGATGATGTAGCGGGCGATCATGCCGCGCGCGACCTTGGCCGAGAAGCTGATTATCTTGGCGACGCCGTCCCGCTCTTCCTTGAACACGGGCGTGACAATCCGGCCCTTCAGGTTCCGGGTCTTCACTGCGCCGAAGTATTCCTGCGACGACGCGTTCACCAGAACCGGTGTGTCGTGTTCCTTCAACGCCTTGTTCAGCGCCAGGGTGATCTTGTTGCCCCAGAAGTCATAGAGGTTTTCACCACGCTGGGTCGCCAGGCGTGTTCCCATCTCCAGCCGGTAGGGCTGGATCAGGTCGAGCGGACGCAGCAGGCCGTAGAGGCCGGAGAGAATCCGCATGTGTTCCTGGGCGTAGTCGAGATCACCGGCACCAAGGGTTCCCGCATCGAAGCCGCGGTAGGTGTCTCCGGCAAAGGCCAGCACGGCCTGTTTGGCGTTGTCATCGGCATGCTTGAGGCGAAAGCCCTTGAAACGATCGCGGTTGAGCTCGGCGAGCGAGTCCGAAAGGTCCATAAGCCGTGCGAGATCGCCCGCACTCAGAGCCCGCGTCGTCTTCATCAGCTCGCGCGTCTGCGCCATCAGGGCCGGCTGGGTGGCCGGCAGATCGCACGGTGCGGGATCGAAATTGAGCGCTTTGGCAGGCGAGACGACGACGAGCATCAGGACCTCTCTTGGGTTCCTATTTATGTAAAGATAGGCACGCCGCCGGGCAAATCCGGCCTAGCGACCTGTCCACACAGGTTTACGTTTTTCCACGAAGGCCCGAGCGCCTTCCTTGGAATCGGACGATTCGTAAACCCGGGCCTTGGCCGTGAGGGCGCCGGCCTTCTCCAGCTTGTCAGCCTCTTCAGGCGTGAGATCGCCGACCAGGTTCACCATCTGCTTTTCGGCCTGCACCGACAGCGGTGCTGCCGCGGCAATGGTTTCGGCCAGCTCGCGCGCGGCATCCATCACCTGGCCCTTTGGCGTGACCCGGTTCACCAGATGCAGGTCATGAGCTTTCTGGGCGCTCATGCGCCGCCCCGTGAAAAGCAGCTCCAGAGCGATGTGTCGGGGCAGACGCGACATCAGACGCGAGATGCTGGCACCGGATGTGGTGAGGCCGACATTGACCTCAGACAGGAAGAATTCGGCGTTCTCCGCGGCCACCATCAGGTCGCCCGACAGCGCCAGTTCAAAGCCGCCGGCCACACAATAGCCGTTGATCGCCATGATCACGGGCTTGTTGAGCTCGAACATGCCGGAGACACCACCGAAACCATAGGGGCCGAAGTCCTTGTCGGGCTCGTCCTCGGCGCCGTCGTTGAGGTCCCACCCGGTGCAGAAGAACCTGTCGCCGGCACCGGTAAGGATCGCGACCCAGAGCTCGGGGTCATCGCGAAAGCGAATGAAGGCGTCGTTCATCTCACGGCTCACCGCCGCGCCGATCGCATTGGCCTTCGGGTTGTCGAGCGTCACCTCGAAGATGCGGCCGTTGACGTGGGTGTGGACGTGTTCGCTCATCATTCACTCCGCTCATGTGCTGGGCGAACCTTAGCCATGTCCGGACATCAGTGCCAAGGAATCGACGTTCGGCCTGCCAGCCGTTATGACAAGCGCCCCGTTCAACCCGTCAGGAAAGCTTCGTTCGAAGTATCGCTGTCATGTCTCTGCTGATTGCCTCTCGCCTCACCGTTTCTCATGGCATCACGCCGCTGGTGGGCGATGCGGGTTTTTCCGTGGGTTAGAACGACCGGATCGGCGCGAATGGTTCGGGCAAATCGACCCCGCTAAAGACGTTGACGGGCCGGCTCGATATCGACGCCGGCGATCTGGCTCTGCGTCGCGGCCTGACCATGGGTGTGAGCGAGCAGGAGGTTCCGGGGAACCTCCTGGACCTCTCGCTTCGTGATGGCCTGCTCGACGCGCTGCCTGTAGCGATCCGCGACAGTGATGCGTGGAAGGTTGATGTCGTGCTGTCGTCGCTGGGATTTCCCTATGAGTTTCACGAGCGCTGGATCGGAAAGCTTTCGGGCGGCTGGCAAAGGTTGGCCCTGATCGCGCGGGCACGTCTGCTAGAACCGGACCTGCTTCTGCTCGATGAGCCGACCAACCATCTCGATCTCGCCAAGATTCTTCATCTCGAACGCTGGCTGGAAGACGAGATGCGGGACCCGCTGATCATGATCAACCATGATCGCGAGGTGCTGGACCGCTGCACGAACCGCACGATGTTCCTGCGCGATGCCGTGCTGCACGACTTCCCGGGCAACTACACTCGCGCGCCAGCTTCTGGTTGAGCACGGTCTGGCTGCCGCCAAGGCGCGGGAGACCGAAGAAGCCGAGATCAAGCGTCTTCAGCGCCGCGCCAAGCGGCTCGCGACATGGGGCAAGCTCTGGGACAACGAGAAGTTTTCGCGCCGCGCCAAGAGCATCGAAAAGAAGAAGGCGACCGTGACCTATGTCGCACCGGAAGGCCGGCGCAACCTCAAGCTCGCTGACGGCGGAGCCCAGGCCAACATCCTGTTACGCTGTAACGCCTTTGATGTGGCCGAGCCCAATGGCGATCACCTCTTCACGATCGAGCGGCTGGAGGACGAAATCCTGAACCGTGATCTGACCTGCGTGATGGTCAGCCGTGACAGACGCTTTTTGGATGACGTGGCCAACCGCGTCTTCATGATCGAGCGCGGTAAGCTGATCGAGATCGACAGCGCCGACCCGTTCTACGACTCGCTGCTGGAGGATTGAGTGACCGGTTGCCGAGCTACCTTCGCTTCCCGCCAAAGGATGTAAAGACCGCTGGCGATCAGGATGGCGCCGCCGATCACGACGGTCCAGGTCGGCAGGTCGCCCCAGATGGCAAAGCCCAGCAGTGTCGCCCAGACCATGGCGGTGTAGTCGAAGGGCGCGAGAACCTGAGGCGGCGCCAGGACACAGGCCTGCACCGCGGTCAGTTGCGCGACCAGCACGATCAGGCCGCAGCCTGCCATCAGGCCGATGGCGTTCCAGCTCGGAACGATCCATTCGAAGGGCGCGAAGAGCGGCATGGTGATGACATAGATCGCATTGAGCCAGAACACGGTCACAATGGTTTCTTCGGTCTTGGTAGCGACCCGCGTGACGATGATCGCCAGGCCATAAGCGAGCGCGGAGAGCAGCGCCCACAGAGCCGAGATCTGGAAGATCCCGGTCGATGGATTGGTGATTACCACGACACCCAGCAGGCCGACCGCGACCGCGGTCCAGCGCCGTATGCCGACCTTCTCGCCCAGCAGGGGAACGGAAAGAGCGGTCATCAGCAGCGGCGCCGCGAAGCTAACGGCCACGGCGTCGGCCAGCGAGATCTGTCGCACGGCCTCGATGAAGGCGCCGAGCGCGACGAAGAAACAGGCAAAACGCAGGACGTGGAGCCTGAATCTTTTTGTCCGGAATGGTGCAGCCAAGCCGGACCCGCGCCACAGCAGCAGCACAGTGCCCAGGGCGACGACAAGGGACCGGCCGAACAGGATTTCGGAGAAATGATAGTCGTCAGCCAGAAGCTTCAGGATGGCCGACTGGCTGGTGAAGAGAAAGGCCGCGAAACACCACATGCCGATCGCCAGAAGCGGGGCATGACGATGCCGTCCGTCCGGCGTGGGTGGCGTCTGTGCGGAGACGGTCAAGGCAGCACCTGATGGCCGTGGGCATGGCCGGAGCACGCTTCCCAGAGAGGCACGGCGATGTTCGTGGTGATGATGATGCCGATTCCGATCCAGGCCCAAAGATCGGGCAGTTGGCTGAACAGCAGGAAGCCGACCGCGCCCGCGCCGATGATCTCCAGATACTGGAAGGGCGCCAGCAGTGAGGCAGGAGCAAGAGCATACGCGCAGATAATCAGGTGCTGCGCGCCGGCATTGACCAGGGCGATGACGATCAGGATCTTAATGCCCGACAGATCCGGCATCACGCCCATGAAGGGGATCAGAAGCATCGCGATCGGTCCGCAGACCAGCCTGTTCATGGCCAGCAGGGTCTGCTCGCCATGGACGGTGCTGGTGAAACCGCAGAAGGCACCGACTTCGTCATCATCCAAAACAGAGCACCCATCCTTGGAAGCGCATTCATATCACCCGAAGACCCCGACGCTACCGACACGCTGGTATGCAACGTC
>PBNE01000001.1 GCA_002722885.1 Rhodospirillaceae bacterium | reverse complement strand
GCGAGATGGCGTCCTGGAGTCCCTATGACGGCATGGAGTTCACCGGACGTGTCTCCGAAACCTGGCTGCGCGGCATGAAGGTGTTTGACGGCACCGAAGTGCTGAACACGCCGGGTGACGGCCGCTTCATCCGACCGGTGTGAACGCCATGGCAGGCCGCATTCTCGTGATCAATCCCAACTCCAGCGGGGATGTGACGGACCGCATGTCCGATGCCCTCGAGGGTCTTCGTTTTGCTGACGGCCCCGTGATCGATTGCGCGACTCTGGCAGAAGGACCTCCGGGTATCGAAACCGACTGCCATATCGCCGATGTCGTTGCGCCCATCGTGACCACGGTCGAGCGCGAGCAGAACCGGACCGATGCCTTTGTCATCGCCTGTTTCAGCGACCCCGGGCTGCACGCGGCCCGCGAGGTCAGCCGGGTGCCGGTCTACGGCATCGCCCAGTGCGGCTATGCTGCGGCCATTGCCGTGGGTGAACGCTTCGGTGTGATCTCGATCCTGTCCCGCTCCCTGCCGCGTCATCGCCGCCATATCGGCTCGCTCGGCCTGCTCGATAAGCTCGCCGGAGACCTCGCGATTGATATGGGTGTCACAGAGCTAGCCCAGAAGGACAAGGTACTCGACCGCATGACGGCCGTGGGCAGCAAACTGCGCAAGGACCATGGTGCCGATGTCCTGGTGATGGGCTGCGCCGGCATGGCGCAGTATCGACGCCTGCTGGAACAGCGGGTCGGCATTCCGGTGATCGAACCGACCCAGTCCGCGACATCCGTGGCGCTGAATGCGGTCCAGGCCGCACATGCATAAGAGGAAGCAGACGATGACCAGACGTGTTCTGACAGTCGCCGGTGCCCAGATGGGGCCGGTCCTGCGTGCGGATTTCAAGGCCGCCACCGTGGCACGCATGGTCGACCTGATGCGCCAGGCCGCGGGCCGGAGCTGCGATCTCATCGTGTTCCCTGAACTGGCGATGACGACCTTTTTCCCGCGCTGGTTCATCGAGGATCAGGCCGAACTCGATAGCTTTTACGAGTTCACCATGCCCAGTGCGGAGACCCAGCCGCTGTTCGATACTGCGCGCGAGTGTGGCATCGGTTTCCATCTCGGCTATGCCGAAGTCGATGGAGAACACCGTTTCAACACCGCCATTCTGGTCGACAAGACCGGTGAGATCGTCGCCAAGTACCGCAAGATCCACCTCCCCGGTCATGCCGAAAACGAGCCCGACCGCGAGTTCCAGCACCTTGAAAAGCGTTACTTCGAGGTCGGCAACCTGGGCTTTCCCGTCTGGAACACGATGGGCGGCAAGCTTGGCATGCTGATCTGTAACGACCGCCGCTGGCCGGAGGCCTTCCGCGTGCTGGGCCTTCAGGGCGTCGAACTGGTCCTGATCGGCTACAACACGCCCACGCTGAACGGCCATGCGTTCGAGCCGCCGCACCTGCGTATCCACCACAACCTGCTGACCCTGCAGGCCGGGGCCTATCAGAACGGTTGCTGGGTCGTCGGTGTCGCCAAGGCCGGCTATGAGGATGGCGTCCACATGATGGGCTCCAGCGCCATCGTCACGCCCAACGGCGAGATCGCCGCCCTGGCCTCGACCCTGGAGGATGAGCTGATCATCGCCGACTGTGACCTCGACGCTGGGGCTTACATCAAGGCCAACATTTTCAACTTCGCGGCCCACCGACGCACTGAACACTACGGCCTGATCGTCGAAACCACCGGTACGGTCGAACCTCAGGGCACATGATCCGGTTTCTCGGGATTCTGCTCGCTGGTCTGGCTCTTGCCGGTCTGGTTGCAGGTTGTGTTGTGGGCACGCGCGATCCGGCTGCCTCGCGCTGGCAGTATGTGCCGGATGGGGCAGCTGCACCCTTTGGTTGGGAATCAGCCTGGATTGAAACCGAGACCTACGATCTTCTGAGCTATCGGGAATTCATGGAGCCCGGCGCTGCGCTGCTCTCGGTCTACATCGAAGGCGATGGTCTGCCCTGGGCGACGCGCAAGAAGCCTTGCAATGATACCGAATCCGACGTGAATGGGGGTTAGGACTGCGTTCACGAGGATCACACGACACCAAACAATCAGACGCCCATGCCATCGACTGCGCGTCGGCACACGCCACATCTGGGGTATCCGGCGCAGGCCCGGTCACAAGGCCTACGGTGTATGGCATTGAATTGCAGAAAAGGTCCGAAACCTTCCTCTGTCGCGCCGGCGCACAGGGGCCGGCTGGCACCGAATCGAGTCTTAGCTCACGCGCACGAAGGTGAACGTGTCGTCGTCCGAAAGGTCATCGCGGAAGCGGTAGCCGTCTTTGGCGAAGTCCTTCATGGCATCGGGCCGGTCGATCCGGTTTTCGATGATGTAGCGGGCGATCATGCCGCGCGCGACCTTGGCCGAGAAGCTGATTATCTTGGCGACGCCGTCCCGCTCTTCCTTGAACACGGGCGTGACAATCCGGCCCTTCAGGTTCCGGGTCTTCACTGCGCCGAAGTATTCCTGCGACGACGCGTTCACCAGAACCGGTGTGTCGTGTTCCTTCAACGCCTTGTTCAGCGCCAGGGTGATCTTGTTGCCCCAGAAGTCATAGAGGTTTTCACCACGCTGGGTCGCCAGGCGTGTTCCCATCTCCAGCCGGTAGGGCTGGATCAGGTCGAGCGGACGCAGCAGGCCGTAGAGGCCGGAGAGAATCCGCATGTGTTCCTGGGCGTAGTCGAGATCACCGGCACCAAGGGTTCCCGCATCGAAGCCGCGGTAGGTGTCTCCGGCAAAGGCCAGCACGGCCTGTTTGGCGTTGTCATCGGCATGCTTGAGGCGAAAGCCCTTGAAACGATCGCGGTTGAGCTCGGCGAGCGAGTCCGAAAGGTCCATAAGCCGTGCGAGATCGCCCGCACTCAGAGCCCGCGTCGTCTTCATCAGCTCGCGCGTCTGCGCCATCAGGGCCGGCTGGGTGGCCGGCAGATCGCACGGTGCGGGATCGAAATTGAGCGCTTTGGCAGGCGAGACGACGACGAGCATCAGGACCTCTCTTGGGTTCCTATTTATGTAAAGATAGGCACGCCGCCGGGCAAATCCGGCCTAGCGACCTGTCCACACAGGTTTACGTTTTTCCACGAAGGCCCGAGCGCCTTCCTTGGAATCGGACGATTCGTAAACCCGGGCCTTGGCCGTGAGGGCGCCGGCCTTCTCCAGCTTGTCAGCCTCTTCAGGCGTGAGATCGCCGACCAGGTTCACCATCTGCTTTTCGGCCTGTACCGACAGCGGTGCTGCCGCGGCAATGGTTTCGGCCAGCTCGCGCGCGGCATCCATCACCTGGCCCTTTGGCGTGACCCGGTTCACCAGATGCAGGTCATGAGCTTTCTGGGCGCTCATGCGCCGCCCCGTGAAAAGCAGCTCCAGAGCGATGTGTCGGGGCAGACGCGACATCAGACGCGAGATGCTGGCACCGGATGTGGTGAGGCCGACATTGACCTCAGACAGGAAGAATTCGGCGTTCTCCGCGGCCACCATCAGGTCGCCCGACAGCGCCAGTTCAAAGCCGCCGGCCACACAATAGCCGTTGATCGCCATGATCACGGGCTTGTTGAGCTCGAACATGCCGGAGACACCACCGAAACCATAGGGGCCGAAGTCCTTGTCGGGCTCGTCCTCGGCGCCGTCGTTGAGGTCCCACCCGGTGCAGAAGAACCTGTCGCCGGCACCGGTAAGGATCGCGACCCAGAGCTCGGGGTCATCGCGAAAGCGAATGAAGGCGTCGTTCATCTCACGGCTCACCGCCGCGCCGATCGCATTGGCCTTCGGGTTGTCGAGCGTCACCTCGAAGATACGGCCGTTGACGTGGGTGTGGACGTGTTCGCTCATCATTCACTCCGCTCATGTGCTGGGCGAACCTTAGCCATGTCCGGACATCAGTGCCAAGGAATCGACGTTCGGCCTGCCAGCCGTTATGACAAGCGCCCCGTTCAACCCGTCAGGAAAGCTTCGTTCGAAGTATCGCTGTCATGTCTCTGCTGATTGCCTCTCGCCTCACCGTTTCTCATGGCATCACGCCGCTGGTGGGCGATGCGGGTTTTTCCGTGGGTTAGAACGACCGGATCGGCGCGAATGGTTCGGGCAAATCGACCCCGCTAAAGACGTTGACGGGCCGGCTCGATATCGACGCCGGCGATCTGGCTCTGCGTCGCGGCCTGACCATGGGTGTGAGCGAGCAGGAGGTTCCGGGGAACCTCCTGGACCTCTCGCTTCGTGATGGCCTGCTCGACGCGCTGCCTGTAGCGATCCGCGACAGTGATGCGTGGAAGGTTGATGTCGTGCTGTCGTCGCTGGGATTTCCCTATGAGTTTCACGAGCGCTGGATCGGAAAGCTTTCGGGCGGCTGGCAAAGGTTGGCCCTGATCGCGCGGGCACGTCTGCCAGAACCGGACCTGCTTCTGCTCGATGAGCCGACCAACCCTCTCGATCTCGCCAAGATTCTTCATCTCGAACGCTGGCTGGAAGACGAGATGCGGGACCCGCTGATCATGATCAACCATGATCGCGAGGTGCTGGACCGCTGCACGAACCGCACGATGTTCCTGCGCGATGCCGTGCTGCACGACTTCCCGGGCAACTACACTCGCGCGCCAGCTTCTGGTTGAGCACGGCCTGGCTGCCGCCAAGGCGCGGGAGACCGAGGAAGCCGAGATCAAGCGTCTTCAGCGCCGCGCCAAGCGGCTCGCGACATGGGGCAAGCTCTGGGACAACGAGAAGTTTTCGCGCCGCGCCAAGAGCATCGAAAAGAAGAAGGCGACCGTGACCTATGTCGCACCGGAAGGCCGGCGCAACCTCAAGCTCGCTGACGGCGGAGCCCAGGCCAACATCCTGTTACGCTGTAACGCCTTTGATGTGGCCGAGCCCAATGGCGATCACCTCTTCACGATCGAGCGGCTGGAGGACGAAATCCTGAACCGTGATCTGACCTGCGTGATAGTCAGCCGTGACAGACGCTTTTTGGATGACGTGGCCAACCGCGTCTTCATGATCGAGCGCGGTAAGCTGATCGAGATCGACAGCGCCGACCCGTTCTACGACTCGCTGCTGGAGGATTGAGTGACCGGTTGCCGAGCTACCTTCGCTTCTCGCCAAAGGATGTAAAGACCGCTGGCGATCAGGATGGCGCCGCCGATCACGACGGTCCAGGTCGGCAGGTCGCCCCAGATGGCAAAGCCCAGCAGTGTCGCCCAGACCATGGCGGTGTAGTCGAAGGGCGCGAGAACCTGAGGCGGCGCCAGGACACAGGCCTGCACCGCGGTCAGTTGCGCGACCAGCACGATCAGGCCGCAGCCTGCCATCAGGCCGATGGCGTTCCAGCTCGGAACGATCCATTCGAAGGGCGCGAAGAGCGGCATGGTGATGACATAGATCGCATTGAGCCAGAACACGGTCACAATGGTTTCTTCGGTCTTGGTAGCGACCCGCGTGACGATGATCGCCAGGCCATAAGCGAGCGCGGAGAGCAGCGCCCACAGAGCCGAGATCTGGAAGATCCCGGTCGATGGATTGGTGATTACCACGACACCCAGCAGGCCGACCGCGACCGCGGTCCAGCGCCGTATGCCGACCTTCTCGCCCAGCAGGGGAACGGAAAGAGCGGTCATCAGCAGCGGCGCCGCGAAGCTAACGGCCACGGCGTCGGCCAGCGAGATCTGTCGCACGGCCTCGATGAAGGCGCCGAGCGCGACGAAGAAACAGGCAAAACGCAGGACGTGGAGCCTGAATCTTTTTGTCCGGAATGGTGCAGCCAAGCCGGACCCGCGCCACAGCAGCAGCACAGTGCCCAGGGCGACGACAAGGGACCGGCCGAACAGGATTTCGGAGAAATGATAGTCGTCAGCCAGAAGCTTCAGGATGGCCGACTGGCTGGTGAAGAGAAAGGCCGCGAAACACCACATGCCGATCGCCAGAAGCGGGGCATGACGATGCCGTCCGTCCGGCGTGGGTGGCGTCTGTGCGGAGACGGTCAAGGCAGCACCTGATGGCCGTGGGCGTGGCCGGAGCACGCTTCCCAGAGAGTCACGGCGATGTTCGTGGTGATGATGATGCCGATTCCGATCCAGGCCCAAAGATCGGGCAGTTGGCTGAACAGCAGGAAGCCGACCGCGCCCGCGCCGATGATCTCCAGATACTGGAAGGGCGCCAGCAGTGAGGCAGGAGCAAGAGCATACGCGCAGATAATCAGGTGCTGCGCGCCGGCATTGACCAGGGCGATGACGATCAGGATCTTAATGCTCGACAGATCCGGCATCACACCGGCGAAACAGACGATGCAGCCGACCCAGCGGGCCATGCAGCCTGTTTCCTTCGGGAAGATGGCCGCAAGCACGGTGATGATGAAAGGCGACATGAAGCCGATCGNCACGACATCGGCCAGCGGCAGCGATTTGACGGCCCAGACAAAGGCCACGCTGGCGCCGATCTGGCAGACCGACCGGGTCAGGAGGAGCCGGAGTTGAGGAAGTCGATGCACCCTGGCCAGACGCGCACGGCCTATCAGCGCCGGCGCCAAGATCATGATCACGAGGTATTGGGCGATCAGGATCTCCATCACGGGAACCGATCCGGTCATCAGCTTGGCCAAGCCGTCGGCAAATCGAGGCTGAAGAAAGCCGTTACCAGAAGCGCCACGCCCAGCATGGCGCCGCGCTACGGCGCGNTCATCGCGCACGGGTCAGACCTGGCTGCGGCTGTCGAAATAGGTGTGCAGCAGGCGGCGATACTCGTCAGCCACGTTGTCGAGTTCCTCGCGGCTGCCTCCGGCCAGGACCGCGGCAAAGGCCGTGAAGTTCGCAGCTGCGTGTGTCATCGCCAACCCGACGGTTTCGGGATCGTCACCGGCCTCGATCATCGTGTTGGCCACCTCGACGAATTTGTTCGCAATCTGGATGTGAGTGCTGCTGTCGGCGGTGTCGGTCATCTCGTGCGCCCCGTACGTCGGCGGAATGGGAAAGTGGCCTTGGGGGCCGTGGCTGTGATAGTCGATTTATCCCTTTCGGGCCACCGCGCCCGCGAACTCTCCTGCTGCCGGGCTCTGACATGACCACCTTCAACGCCGCTGTCGATGACATCCGCTTCGCTCTTGAGGCTCAGGCCGATTATCCGTCGCTGGCCGCTGCCTGGAACGACACTGCGTCCGACATGGACCTGCTCGATGCCATGCTGGGCGAGGCGGGCAGGCTGGCCGATGAGGTCATGGCGCCGCTGAACCACCACGGCGATGTCGAGGGCACGCACCTGGAAAATGGTGTGGTCCGGGTGCCGTCGGGGTTCAAGGAGGCTTATGACACCTTTGTCGAANGCGGCTGGAACTCTCTGTCGTTCCCGGAAGTCTATGGCGGCCAGGGGCTGCCCTGGTCGCTTTCGCTGGCTGTTTCGGAGATGCTGGAGGCGGCCAACATGTCGCTAGCGCTCAACACGCTTCTGACGCAGGGTGCAATCGAACTGCTGCTGCATCACGGCACCGATGAGCAGAAGCAAGCGTACCTGCCAAACATGATCGCCGGTGCCTGGTCAGGCACGATGAATCTCACGGAACCACAGGCGGGCACAGATCTCGCCCGGATCAAGACAAGGGCCGAACTGGCGGGGGATGGCAGCTATCGGATCAAGGGCCAAAAGATCTTCATCACCTATGGGGATCACGAGATGGTCGAAAACATCGTCCACCTCGTGCTGGCGCGCCTGCCAGACGCTCCTGAAGGTGTTAAAGGCATCTCGCTGTTTCTCGTGCCGAAGTACCTGCTGAATAACGATGGTACGCCGGGCGAACGCAACGATCTCCGGCCCGTCTCCCTCGAGAAAAAGCTTGGCATCAAGGCCAGCCCGACTTGTGTGATGGCTTTCGGCGACAACGAAGGCGCCAAGGGCTTTTTGGTCGGTGAAGAGAACAAGGGCCTAGCCTGCATGTTCACCATGATGAACAACGCCCGCATCGCTGTTGGCCTGCAGGGCCTGGCGATCGGTGAACGTGCGCGGCAGCAGGCTGCGAGTTACGCCGCTGAGCGTCTTCAGGGTCAGCGTGGCGGTGAAACGGTCACGATCGACCAGCACCCCGATGTCGCGCGTATGCTGGCCTGGATGACGGCCCGTACAGAGGCTTCCCGCGGTCTGATTTACTGGACCGCCGGTTGTTACGACCGAGCCGAAAAGGCCAACGGCTCGAGCGACGGTGCGCGCCAGCGCGCCTTCTTCGATCTGATGACGCCGATCGTGAAATCCTGGGCCACCGACGGCGGTGTCGCCGTCGCGTCAGAAGGTGTGCAGATCCATGGAGGCATGGGTTTCATCGAGGAAACCGGGGCGGCCCAGCATTACCGTGACGCCCGCATTCTGCCGATCTACGAGGGCACCAACGGTGTCCAGGGCCTCGATCTGGTCGGCCGCAAGATCAGAAAGGACGGTGGCGAGGTGGCTCGCGCTCTGTTCGATGAGATCGCCGGAGATATCGAGGCCTCCCACAGCGCCGGCGACGGCGATCTGGCTGATGCCGTGGCACAGGGTCTCGATCACCTGAAGAGGGCAACCGATTGGGTTGTCGCGACGATGGCCACCGAGCCCGATGCCGTGCTGGCCCAGGCCACAACCTATCAGCGTCTGTTCGGCACCGTCACCGGCGGCTGGCAGATGCTCCGTCAGGCGACGGGTGCCAAGGCACGGCTCGATGCTGGCGACGGCGACAGCGCGTTCCTCGAGGCGAAGAGAAGCAGCGCGCGGTTCTACATGCGTGAGGAGATGCCGCTGGCCGCCGCCTATGCGGCGGTGGTTGGTGCGGCCTAAGGTCAGGTGTCGGCGGTAACGCTCATCCGCTCGCCAGCCACATCAGCAGGAAGCCGAGCGCTGTCATGAGAATGCCCGCAAGGTTGACCTTGATGGCGTTTGAGGCGGTTTTGGAGCTGCGGTTCTCCACCTGATTGTCCGGCATGTTGCGGCTTGATATATCGCGCATGCCGTCGACGCTGACGGTGAACGACATCATGAACAGTCCGGTCGCGATGACCACAAGGCCGATGCAGACTAAGCTGAGGGCAATCCAGAACATCACAGCCTCCGAGTGGTTCAGGTCAGTCTATCGGACCAATCAGGACGAGCACGCCTGCGAGGCCACCGCGAAGGTCGCTGCCGCAGCGAATGTGGAGCACGGTTTCAGGCATCACACGAACATCCGGAGCAGTGCGCCGATTGTGAGCAGCGCAGCTCCGACCCAAATGAACTTCACCATGAACATCCGGAATCGCGGATTTGACCGATCCGTGTGGGCCTCTTCATGGTTGGTGGCGACGAGGTTGCTCAACGAGTACACGCCGAACCCCACGACCAGAACACCCAGGATCGTGAACNCCATCGCCGCAGTTGCCATGACATCGGCTCTCCTCTGACGAGAGACGAGAATAGCCGAGAACGATCAAAGGTTCAGCGAAGCGCCTGAATCAGCGCATCCAGCGTCTCGTTGGGCTGTTCGGACATCATCATGTGGCCGCAGTCCTTCAGAACGATCATGCTGCCGTCCGGCAGGGCTCCCATCAGGTCCTTCGCACGCTGTGGCGGGGNCATCATGTCGCCGTCGCCCAGGATCAGAGTGGCGGGGCAGGTGACTTTGGCTGCNGCTTCCAGGCCTGTCGTGTAGTCGTTGCAGGCCTTCATGTCGTTGTGCAGCACGCCGTCGCCGCCACGCTCGAGCAGGCGCAGGCCGCCGCCGGTGACCCAGATGCCCGGGGCCTTGTTGCCGCCGATCTGGGCGATCTTGCTGTGACCCCAGATGTTAACCATGTCATAGGCCGCCGGGTTGTTGGTCTCGGCGTTGTCGAGAAGGGCGTCGGCAACCATCATCGGGATCGAAATGCCCAGCAGCGCGATCCGCTCGACGCGGTCGGGGTAGCGTGCCGCAGCCTCCAGAACGGGCAGGGAGCCCATGGAATGGCCGGCGAGCGATGCGGTCTTGAGCCTGGCCGCATCCATTACGCGGATGATCCAGTCAGCAATGTCGCCGATCGAATCGAGCAGCGGGCCGCCCGAGTTGGCGTGGCCCGGCAGGTCGACTGCCAGAACGGCATGACCGCGATGGGCGAAGTAACGCGCCTGGGCGGCCCATACGGTGCGGTTCATCGATGCACCGTGAATGAAGATGATAGCGGGCAGGGCGGGATCAAAATCCTTGCCGCCTGTCGCGGCGAAGACGGGATTTCCGTCGACGTTGAGGTCCAGAGACATGGGTCTAAGCNTTCATGGTGGCGCGCAGGCCGCGGTTGAGATCGTCCTTGAGGTCGTTCACGTCTTCCAGCCCGATCGACAGGCGCACGAGGCCTTCGGAGATGCCTGCGGCCTTGAGCGCGTCGGCTTCGACTTGCTGATGGGTGGTCGAGGCCGGATGGATGACCAGGGATTTGGCATCGCCGACATTGGCGAGATGCGAGATCAGCTGAAGCGATTCGATGAAAGCGGCACCGGCCTTGCGTCCGCCTTTGATCTCAAAGCTGAAGAGCGAACCGCAACCCTTGGGCAGCAGCCGCTTGGCAACCTCGTGATCGGGATGATCGGGCAGTTCGGGATAGCCGACACTTTCAACCGCTTCGTGCTCTGACAGGAAGGCAACGATCTCGCGGGCGTTGGCGACATGGCGGTCCATGCGAAGGGGCAGAGTTTCGACGCCCTGAAGGAGATGGAAAGCCGTGGTCGGGCTCATGCAGGCGCCGAAGTCACGCATGCCTTCGGCGCGGGCGCGCATGATCATCGCTGCGGGGCCGAACTCCTCGGCGAAATCGAGGCCGTGGTAGCCGTCGTAGGGCTCTGTAATCGTCGGGAACTTGCCCGAGGCCTCCCAGTCGAAATGGCCGCTGTCGATAAGCGCACCACCGATCGCGATGCCGTGGCCACCCAGGAACTTGGTCACCGAATGCATCACGATATCGGCACCCATATCGAAGGGGCAGGCCAGATAGGGCGTGGCGAAGGTGTTGTCGATCATCAGTGGGATGTCGGCCTCATGGGCAACTTCGGCGATAGCCGGAATGTCCATGACCTCAAGGCCCGGGTTGCCCAGGGTTTCGCCGTAAACCAAGCGGGTTTCGGGCCGGATTGCCTTGCGGAAGGCATTGGGATCGCGCGGGTCGACCAGTGTGGTGGTGATCCCGAAGCGGGGTAGCGTGTACTGGAACATGTAGTTGGTCCCGCCATAGAGCGAACCCGACGAGACGATGTGGCCGCCCTGGCCCATCAGCGTGACAACGCCCAGATGGATCGCCGCCATGCCGCTTGCCGTGCAGACCGCACCGACACCGCCTTCCAGACCCGCCAGGCGTTCCTCGAGCACGGCGACGGTGGGGTTCGAGATGCGGGAATAGATGTGACCCGGGCGCTCCAGGTTATAGAGCGCGGCGGCATAGTCGCTGTCAGGAAAGACATAGGAGGTCGACTGGTAGATCGGCACGGCGCGCGCGCCGGTTGCCGGGTCGGGCTGTTGCCCGCCGTGCAGTGTCAGGGTGTCGAAACCGACATACTTGGGACCCGCCATGGGCTTGCTCTCCTCGATGTTGGCGGAACCTAACCACTGGTCGGGCGGGGGTCTACCGTTTGCGCGTCCTGCTCTTGGCCTCCGGCCCTCTCTGGGCTACGAAGCGGCAGGATTTTCCGGAGACGTGACGATGACACGCAAGATAAAGTCAGTGGCCGTGATCGGCGGCGGAACCATGGGGGCTGGCATCGCCGGCAAATGCGCCGACGCCGGCTGCAGGGTGCTGTTGCTGGAGATCAACGAGGATGCGGCCGCCAAGGCCATGGAGCGTATCACCGGTGGTCGTGCGCCGATAATCGACGATCCCGAGAGCGCCAGGCTGATCGAGACTGGCACCTTCGACCAGATCGACCGAATCGCCGGCTACGATTGGATCTGTGAGGCGATCATCGAAGACCTGCAGACCAAGCGGGATTTCTTCGAAAAACTCGAATCGGCGCGTTCGGACGGNTCGGTGATCTCGACCAACACCTCGGGCATCCCGCTGCGGTCGATCGTGGACGGNATGCCAGAGCGACTTCGCCGCGATGTTGTGGTGACGCATTTCTTCAATCCCGTGAAGGTCATGAAGCTCCTGGAGGTCGTGCCGGGCGACGACACCACCCAGGACGTGGTCGACGCCATGGCGGCCTTCGGTGCCGACAAGCTCGGCAAGGGCGTGGTGCATGCCAAGGACACCGTGAACTTTATCGGCAACCGGATCGGCTGCTTCTGGATGCTGTCGGGTCTGCACAAAGGCCGCGCCGCGCGCCACGACGGTGGACTTTCGATGGAGATGATCGATGCCGTGATGTCCGCCCCGGTCGGTCTGCCGCCCACAGGGCTTTACGGCCTGATCGACCTGATCGGTCTCGATGTCATGGATTTCGTCGGCAAGAACCTCGCGATTAACCTGCCCGAAGACGACAAGGGTCATGCGTTCACGGCCTTCCCGGCCGAAGAGCAGACCATGCTTGAGNGCGGCCAGCTGGGNCGCAAGACCGGCGGCGGATTCTACAAGGTGACCAAGCACGAGGACGGCTCGAAATCGAAGGAGACGTTCGATCTCGATGCCGGCGACTGGCGTCCGGCCTGTGCGCCCGATGTCACTGAAGCACACGGCACACTCGAAGGCCTGATGGGTGCAGAAGACGCGGTGGGCGCGTTCGCCCGTGACCTCATGGGCGGCGCGCTTCTTTATGCCGCTGATCTCGTGCCGCAAATCTCCGACGATGTCGTCAACATCGACCGCGCGATGCGCTGGGGCTTTGCCTGGAAACAGGGCCCGTTCGAACTGCTCGACGAGCTTGGTCTGGCGAGTGTCATCGATCGTCTCGAGGCCAACGGCACGGCTCTTCCGGCCATGATCCAGGCCGCCAAGGATGCCGGAGCAGAGAGCTTCTACCGCAACGACGGTTCGGAGTTCCTCGGCCGGGATGGCACCTGGTACGCGGTGCCGAACTGATCGAACGCGGGACGCAGCCGCCTAGGGTGTGACGGTGGCGAGTGTCAGGCCGATGGACCCGTCCTGGCTGTGCTCCAGCGTCACTTCTGCCTCCTCGAGGATGCAAACACCGGACACCGGTAGGCAGGCACCGAAGGTGATACCGAGCACGGCGGGTGCATTGAGGTATTCGGGGTCGAAGCTCATGGTCTGCAACACGGGCCCCTCGAAGTAGTCGCCTTCGACCATCACGACACTGGGCAGTGAGTCGGTCCAGACCATCTGGTCATCCAGCGGTGTAAACCCGATGCCGAGCTGACCGTTCAGCTTCACGTCCATGGTGGGCACGACGGCAATAACAAGACGGGTACCCGCCTCGATGTGGGTCTGTACGTTCACGCCGGTTGGTGTGACGACGGACCCGATGTCGTCGGCGACCGGCGTTGCAGCCGTCATGGCCCAGACGGCCAGTGCCGAGACGATTGTTCTGAAGATACGCATGAAACCGCTGTTGTCCGCTCGCCCTGTCCTGAAGACATAGTGTGGCCACGGTATGACGGCCAAGTCACGTTCGATTGAGGCCGGAGAAAACGGCAAGTCCTACCAATTTGGTAAATGCCTTGATGGTCGATGATGGTGAGGTTGCGAACCTATGACCAGCGTTTGAGCGCACGTTTGCCCGGTCCGGGCGTAGTCTCAGGACAACAACAAGGGAGACGTCGCCCGACAAACTCAGGCGACATGTGTATGAAAAACGCCCCGCACCCGTCAGCCGGACGTTGAGGGGTGGCCGATCCCCGTCCACACCAGTCTCTCCATCGCCACCCTGTCCCAACGCGGCACCGGCTCTGTCCGGCGTCGCGTTTTGATTCACTGGACGTCCTTCACTGGACAAATGGGACATCATCACCGACATAACCGCTCAGACCCACTTTGGCAGCAGATTATGGCGACCCTGGAGCAGGAGGTTGCGCGGCGGCGCACCTTCGCGATCATTTCTCACCCGGACGCGGGCAAGACGACCCTGACCGAAAAGCTGTTGCTGTTCGGCGGTGCGATCCAGATGGCCGGCGCCGTGAAGGCCCGCGGCGACCGTCGCCGTGCCCGTTCGGACTGGATGAAGGTTGAGCAGGAACGCGGTATCTCGGTTACCGCCTCGGTCATGAGCTACCGCTATGCCGACTGCGCCTTCAACCTGCTCGACACGCCGGGCCATGAGGACTTCAGCGAAGACACCTATCGTGTGCTGACGGCGGTCGACAGTGCTGTGATGGTGATTGACGCGGCCAAAGGCATCGAGGCGCAGACCCGCAAGCTGTTTGAGGTCTGCCGTTTGCGCGACATGCCGATCGCGACCTTCGTGAACAAGATGGACCGAGAGGCGCGAGACCCGTTCGAGCTGATCGACGAGGTCGAACAGACCCTGCAAATCGACGTCACCCCGGCGAGCTGGCCAATCGGCATGGGGCACGACTTTCTGGGTTGTTACGACCTGATCAACGACCGCCTGATCCTGATGTCCCGCAGTAAGGGTGAGACAGTGGATGAGGGCATTGCCTGTCAGGGTCTGGATGATCCCAAGCTCGACGAACTGCTGCCCGCATATGCCGTGGCCAAGTTGCGTGAACAGATCGAGATGGCCCGTGGCCTACTGCCGGAGTTCGACCGCGAGGCCTATCTCGCTGGCAACCTGACGCCGATGTATTTCGGCAGTGCGCTCAACAACTTCGGAGTGCAGGAACTGCTGAATGGTCTGGCGACCTATGCGCCCACCCCGCGTCCCCAGCCGACCATCGAGCGGGCGGTGGCGCCGACCGAAGACAAGGTCGCTGGCTTTGTCTTTAAGATTCAGGCGAACATGGACCCCAAGCACCGGGACCGCATTGCCTTCGTGCGGCTGGCGTCGGGCCACTTCAAGCGCGGCATGAAGCTCAAGCATCACCGCACCGGCAAACAGATCGTGATGCACAATCCGCTGCTGTTTATGGCACAGGACCGCGAGGTCGCCGAGGAGGCCTTTGCCGGCGACATCGTCGGTGTGCCGAACTACGGCAATCTCCACATCGGTGACGCGCTGACCGAATCGGAAAACCTTGCCTTTACTGGGATTCCAAGCTTTGCGCCGGAGCACCTGCAGCGTGTGCGGGCGATCGATCCGTTGAAGGCGAAGCATCTGGGACGAGCCCTGCAGCAACTGGCGGAAGAGGGTGCGGCGCGCGTCTTCAAGCCGGTCATGGATGCCGACTGGGTTGTTGGTGTTATGGGACCGCTGCAGTTCGATGTGCTGGCCGACCGCATTCGTACAGAGTACGAGGTGCCGGTGAAGTTCGAACCGGCCAATCTCTACACCGCCCGCTGGCTCGATGGTGCCCCGCATCAGACGATCAAGAACTTCGCCGATTCCAACCGGGGCGCCATGGCCGAAGACCATGCGGGCCAGCCGGTTTTCCTGGCGCGCAATGCCTGGCATCTCGACAAGGCTCAGCAGGATGCCCCGGAAATCTCGTTCCTGAAGGTCAAGGAGCAGATCCATACCCAGGCGGCGGCCTGAGCCGATGGTGATTCGACTTTGCAAGATCGGGGTGCTGGCGAGCTACACGCTGCTGTTGACCCTGATCGCTTTTGGCAATGTCACCGACTGCGGCAGCAACTGGCCCTTCGTGCAGCATGTGCTGGCCATGGACACGACATTTCAGAACCCAGGCGTGATGTGGCGTGCGGTGACGGACCCCACGCTGCAGACCCTGGGCTATATCGGCATTATCGCGCTTGAGACCACATCGGCTCTGGTGATGATCAGCGGTGTGATCATCCTGGTTGGCCGTCTCCGAGGATCGGCCGAGGATTTTGATCGGGCCAAAACTATCGCGGTGGTCGGCATCTCGCTCTCCCTCATCCTCTGGCTCGGTGGTTTTCTTGCCGTCGGTGGCGAGTGGTTTGCCATGTGGCAATCGCCGTCCTGGAACGGCGCCGGTTCAGCGGGCCGGTTCCTGCTGGCAGGGGGCATCACCCTGCTGTTCCTAGTCCAGCCTGAGCGGGACCCGTGAGCCTCTTCGGCTTGAAGGGTTACAGCCACGGCGCGACCAATCTCGTCACCGTGATGTCCCCTGACGGCATCGCAGCGGCCAAGGCGCTCAACTTTGATCCTGATGAAATCCGGACCGAGTTCTATCCCGACATTCTGCCGCAGTATCACGAGAAGCGGGCGGGCGGGCTGGAGCGTTTCATCGCGCAGCACGACATCATCATTCTGGAGTTCAAGGCGTGGACCGCCAGGAAGACCGAGCTGGGCGAGGCGGTGTACCGTTGACCGTCCGAACCGCGAATGAAAAGATCCCAGGATGACACCTCTTCCCCAGGCCTCGCCGGAGTCCATAGGATTGGACAGCGCGCGGCTCGACCGGCTGCGCCCCTGGATGGCGCGCTACGTCGAGGCAGGCAAGCTGCCCTGGGCCATGACCGCGGTGGTGCGCCACGGGCATGTCGCGTTTCAGGATCAAATCGGACTGGCCGATGTCGAAGCCGGACGTGCGATCACGCCCGATGCGGTCTGCCGCATCTATTCGATGTCCAAGCCGATCACAGCCGTGGCCGCGCTACAGCTTTACGAGCAGGGTCGTTTTCAGCTCGATGACCCAGTGGGCGACTACATCCCGGCGCTGGCCGAGATGGAGGTCAGGATCGTCGAAGACGCGAACGGCATGCGCACCGAACCCGCCGCAAGGCCGATCACGATCCGGGATCTCTTCTGCCACACCGCCGGGTTCACCTATGGCTTTTCCGGCGGCGACACGCTGACGCGGCTCTACACGGAACGTAGTGTCGACTTCGACAACCAGGCGGGTTCCTTGGCCGAGGTGGTCGGACGGCTGGCCGAACTGCCGCTCGATCATCACCCCGGTGCACGGTGGACCTATGGCGTGTCGATCGATGTTCTGGGTCATCTAGTCGAGGTCCTGTCCGGGGAGAGTTTCGATCGCTACCTCGACCGTAACATCTTCCAGCCGCTGGGCATGACCGACACCTTCTTCGAGTTGCCAGGCGATCGGATGGACCGCTTCGTGCCCTGCTATGAGCAAACGGGCGACAACGGCCTCCGGCTCTGCGATGGCACCGATGACAGCATCTTTGCTTCGAATGTCTCGTGTTTCTCGGGAGGCGGGGGTCTGCTGTCGACCATGGCTGACTACCTGCGTTTTGCCGACATGCTGCGCGGTGGTGGAGCCTTCGGTGGCGAACGCATTCTGGGAAGACGCACGGTCGAATACATGGCGACCAACCACATGCCCGACGACGGCGATCTTACGACCATGGGCCAGGAGACCTTTTCGGAGACCAGTTATGCGGGCATCGGCTTCGGGCTGGGCGTCTCTGTGGTGATCGACCCCGCGGCGGCGCAAACCATGATCTCTCCCGGCGAATACGCCTGGGGCGGTATGGCCTCGACCGCTTTCTGGATCGATCCCGCCGAAGACATGGCGGTTGTCTTCCTGACCCAGCTTATCCCGTCAGGCTGCTACCCGCTGCGCCGCGAGCTGCGCGTTCTGGTGAACCAGGCGCTGATTGACTGATCATGCGGTGCGATAGACCGGAGGCAGGTCCTTCTGCGTGATCCTTTCGGCGCGCGCTTCGGCCACAATCCAGTCGCGGAAGGCGGTTGCCGCGGAAGAAAGCTCGCGGCTGGCACGCCAGGTCAGATACTGCATCTCGCGCGGTTTGCGGATGTCCGGCAGAACCCGAACCAGATCACCACGCTCCAGCGAACGGCGGATGAGGTGCACCCAGCCCAGCGCAACGCCCTGACCGTCGGTCGCGGCCTGGACCATGTTGAGGTAGGCGTTGAACAACAGGGCATCGGAGGTGCGGCGTGGCATCGCGATGCCGAACTCGGCGAACCAGCTGCGCCAGGGCATCCAGGTCGGGTCGATGTCGTCATGGTCGAGCAGGGTGTGGCCCAGAAGATCGTCGGGTCGGTCCGGAACACCCCGGCGTTCGAGATAGGCCGGGCTGGCCACGGGAACCACGAGATCGTCGAAGAGCTTTGCTGATGCGAGACCGGGCCAGTGGCCGGCGCCGAAGCGCAAGGCGAGATCGACATCGCTGTTCTGGGGATCGGTATAGGGATCGGCGGCCAGCAGGCGCAGGGTGGTGTCGGGCCGGTGTTCGCGGAAACCCACCACACGCGGCATCAGCCAGAGGGACGCCAGGGCCACGCTGGCGGCCACGGTGACGGTCTCGCCGCTGTCGCTGGCTCTCAGCTCGGTGGCGACCGATGCGATTCCACGCAGGCCCCTGTCACGGCCTCGAACAGCCGTGTCCCTTCCTCGGTGAGCCCCAACGGGCGCGAAGCACGCACGAACAAGGATACGCTCAGGTTGTCTTCGAGATTGCGGATCTGGCGGCTCACGGCCGCCTGGGAGCCCCCATCTCCTGCGCTGCACGTGTGAAGTTCTGTAGCCTGGCTGCCGCTTCAAAGGCGACCAGCGCGGTAACGGGCGGAAGGTCTCGGCGCAATCGTTCCATAACTTGAGATTATGATGGATCTGATGATTTCTGAACTGGTTTCGTAAGCCGATTGATGATCAGAATGGTGCATACCTGATCGCCCCGGAGATCCCGCCATGGCATCCGTTGAGACCTTTCCCGCAGCACGACCCTTTGATTCCGCGACGTTGGCCTGTGTCGACGGCGACTACGGCTCGGCCCGCCCCCTGCCCAGCGAAGCCTATGTCTCGCCGGGCTGGTACGAGGCCGAACGCGCGCTGCTCTGGTGGCGAAGCTGGGTGTGCCTGACGGCGGCGTCCTACATTCCGAATCCGGGCGACGTGATTCCGCTCGATCTGGTTGAGGTTCCGCTGTTTGCGATCCGCGGCCGTGATGGCGAGGTTCGTGTCTTCCACAACGCCTGTCCCCACCGCGGCATGAAGCTGGTCAGCGAGCGCGGCAATGCCGGTGCGCTGATCACATGCCCCTACCACAACTGGGCCTTCGGCTTCGGCGGGGAGCTGCGCCAGACTCCGCACATTGCGGGCACAGGCAAACACACCTTTGAGGGATTCTCGAAGGAAGGTTTCAGCATCAAGCCGGTGCGCTCGGCGGTCTGGTTCGATCAGGTCTTCGTCAATCTGTCGGGCGACGCCGAACCGTTCGAGCAGTTTATCGCGCCGCTTGCCGAACGCTGGTCGGCCTTCGACGGCAGTCTCATCCGCCACGGCGGCGCGGATTCGATCATGTACTTCGATCTCGAGGCCAACTGGAAACTGGCGGTGGAGAATTTCTGCGAGGCCTACCATCTGCCGATGGTCCATCCCGGCCTAAGCAGCTATTCGAAGCTGGAGGATCACGAGAACATCGAAGAGCCGACGTTCTCCGGCCAGGTGAGTCTGGTCTACGATCCCGACCGCGGCGACCATGTGCTGCCGCGCTTCCCGGACCTGCCCGAACACTGGTCGACCCGCGCCGAATACGCCGCGCTCTATCCCAATGTGCTGCTGGGTATCCACTACGACCACTTCTGGGCGATCCGCATTCTGCCTGACGGTCCGGGCCGGTGCCACGAGACCTTCGACCTCTACTATGTCGGTGACGAACCAACCCAGCCCGGCAATGCCAATCTGCGCGCAAGCGTGCGCGAGACCTGGCGTGAGGTTTTCCAGGAGGATGTCGATGTCGTTCAGGGCATGCAGAAGGGCCGCGCCTCTCCAGGGTTTGACGGCGGTGTTTTCACACCGGTGCTGGAAGGCCCGTCCCATTGCTTCCATCGCTGGACGGCCAGGGCCATGATGTGACGGGCTTGGTCGGAACGGCTCTTCCCAAGTCAGCTTCTTTTATTTTACGGTCGTTCAACAAACGACCGCCGCTATTCGGAGACTGTCATGGCTGCCATTGATGCCGAAAGGGCCGATGCGTTCCCCGTCGAGAACCTGACGGACGATCCCACTACGACCTTCACCCTGCCGTCGCCCTGGTACTTCAAGCCCGAGGTCTACGAGAAGGAGGTCGAGGAGATCTTCCACAAGTCCTGGCGTGTGATCTGTCATGCCAGCGAGCTGTCGGAGCCGGGCAATTACGTCACCGCCGACATCCACGGCCAGGGCGTCTTTGCAATCCGCGGCCGTGATGGAGTGCTGCGGGCCTTCTACAATGTCTGCCAGCATCGGGCCCATGAGCTCCTGCAGGGCAAGGGCACCGTCAAGGCGGTCATCACCTGTCCCTATCATGCCTGGGCCTATGCGCCCGACGGCGGCCTGCGTTCGGCACGCAACTCCGAGAACGTGAAGGGCTTCGACAAGGCCGACTTCGGGCTCGCGCCGGTTCGGGTGCAGGAATACTGCGGCTTCGTCTTCGTCAATCTCGATCCGGATGCCAGGCCCATGCACGAATGGGCGCCGGGCTTTGAGGACGCCGTAATGCAGTGGTTCCCCGACGTGCGTGATGTCAGGGCGGCAAGCCAGAAGAATTTCGATATCAAGGCCAACTGGAAGGTCGTGGTCGAGAACGCCATCGAAGGCTACCACTTCCCCAACTCCGGGCCGTGTCACAAGGAACTCTGCGACATCATCGACCTGCCGGGCACCAAGCTCGAGGTTCACCCCAACTGGTTCGCGATCATCTCACCGCCGGGTGAGAACAAGACCGAGGTCTACTCCTGGCCGGCAGAGGGCCAGAGCGACCGTACCGGATACTTCATCACGCTTTATCTCTGGCCCGATTGGATCATCTACTACTGGCCGCACATGAAGATGATCTCGACTTTCCTGATGCGCCCCACGGGCGGTGAGACCTGCGTTGTCGAAAACGCCTATTACAATGTGCCGGGCGAAGGCGACGACGAGACCACCAGGGGCGCACTCGACTGGTTCAACAACGGCCTGGGCCTTGAAGACGCTGAACTCAACGAGGGCGTCCAGCGCGGCATCCGCTCGAAGGGTTACTACCAGGGCCGCCTGTTCGCCGAAGAGGGCGACGCCGGCCACAGCGAACACTGTGTCCACGCCTTCCAGTCCTGGGTAAAGGACGCGATTCGGGGTTAGCGCCTCTTTGTGAACTTTCGGGGTGTAGGTAGGAATGGGCCGTTGACTGTCACGAGCAACGAAGAACGCGCGATCATCCGGACCCTCCTGGACAACTGCAGCGCCGGCATGACGGATATGGTGCCCGATGTCGGGTACGCTCCTGTTACCAACTACACGGATCCCGAACGTCTGACGCAGGAGATCAGCGTTCTCTTTCGCCGATTCCCGATCGTCGTAGGCCATGTCGAACAGCTCGCCGAACCGGGCTGTTTCATCACGCACAACACGACCGGCGTGCCGATCCTGGTGACCCGCAACCGGAAGGGCGAACTAAAGGCCTTCATGAATGTCTGCCGCCACCGCGGGATGCGCGTGGCCAACGAGCCCTGCGGCAAGGCGGCCATGTTCACCTGCCCCTATCACAGCTGGAACTATGATCTCGACGGCCGGCTGCGTGGCATGCCTCAGCCGGACGGCTTTGAGAGTATCGACAGGGAAAGCCTCGGGCTAGTCTCGTTGCCTGCTGGTGAGCGGTTCGGTCTCATCTGGGTCCGGCCTTCGGCCGGCGACGAGGTCTTCGATCTCGATGCCTGGCTTGCACCGATGGCCGAACAGCTCGGTTCTCTCAGGTTGGAGGACTACACGATCTTCCGGTCATGGTCGGTCGAATCCGACATGAGCTGGCGCCTGGCGCTGGAAGGGTTCCTGGAATCCTATCATTTCTGCTCGGCGCACAAGCACACGGCCTGCGCCGCCTATCTCGACAACCAGAGTGTGTTCCTCGATCTCTATCCCCATGTCCGGCATGCCGTGCCGCTGCCCAAGGCACTGGAGCTGGGTGAGCAGGCGCCCGAATCCTGGGACTACCGGCCCAACTTCATGACCCAGAACTATTTGTTCCCCTGCAACTTCGCCCAGGTCATGACCGACCACGTCTACATTCACTCGATTTTTCCCAACGGCCCGGGTTCGAGTGTGTTCCAGTGCATGATGCTTGTCCCCGAAGGGCCCATGACAGAGAAAGCCGAACGGTACTGGAATAGCAACTATAGTGTTGTTGAAACGGTCTTCGGGGAGGACTTCGAGATCGGCCAGAAGATCCAGGCCGGGTTGGACGCCGGGGCCAACGAACATTTCGTCTTCGGTCGTTACGAGCGTGGTCTGCATCTTGCCCAGAAGGCGATCGACGATGCGTTGGAAGGCCGGCTGACCGCCGCTGCCGTATCGTGAGCGGGCGCGACAAAACCACGCCCGACATGGACCATCGAGAGGCCAAACGGTCCCTTGGCCGCTCGGTACACGATCACGGTGCCGCGCAGATCGACATGATCGCCCTGCGCGCCTATCGGCTGAGCCGCATTCAGTCGCAACTGAAGCACATAGAGGCTGCCGGGGCGCTGTTCGCAGAGGCCAACAACATTCGTTACGCCACGGGCGTGCGCAACATGCAGCCGTGGTCGATGCACACAAACTTCCGCACGGCCTTCATTCCGGCCGAAGGCAAGGCGATCTCGTTTGAGTACGGCGGTTCCGAACATCTGGCGTCGGGACTGGAATCGGTCGCCGAAGTACGGCCCGCGCCACCGCTGTTTTATGCTGAGCGTGACCGGACAACGGGCAAGCTGGACCCCCGGATCACCCAATGGGCCGAGGAGATCGCCGAGCTGACCCGCGCCGCGGGCGGCACTCGCTTGGCGATCGACCGCCATGTCGACCACTTCACCGCTCTTGCGCTGGAGGCTGCGGGATTGGAGCTGATCTCGGCCAAGAGGGCCTTGACCGAGGCCATGGCGATCAAGTCACGGGAAGAGCTGCTGTGCCTGGGTGCGTCGATCTCGGTGGCGGAGACGGCGGTCTGGCGTTTGCGCGAGACCCTGGAGCCTGGCATGACCGAGATCGAGCTGTGGGCCATTCTCGAAAGCACCAATGCCGAGATGGGGGGCGAATACCTCGACACACGTCTGTTGTCCTCGGGTGGCCGCACCAACCCCTGGTACCAGGAGGCCACGGACCGCATCGTACGGCCGGGCGATCTTGTTGCTCTCGACACCGACATGATCGGCCCATTCGGTTATGACGCCGACATCAGCCGAACCTTCCTCACGCCGCCCAACCGACCCAAGGGCGCGCAGATGGAGCTTTACCAGCTCGCCTTCGACCAGCTTCATCACAACCTCGATCTCATGCGGCCGGGCACGAACTTTCGCGAGATGTCGGAGAAGAGCTTTATCCTGCCCGACAAGTATCGGGCTCAGGAGATGGCCATGGTCTGGCACGGCGTCAGCCTCTATGGCGGCTGGCCCACGGTGGTAGCCAAGCGATATCTCACCGAGTTCAGCGATGACGGCCTGGTCGAGCCGGGGCTGGTGCTGTGCTGCGAGGCCTATGTCGGCGAGGAGGGAGGCGCAGAGGGTGTGAAGCTGGAGCAGTGCGCCGTTGTTACCGAGACCGGCTGCAGTCTCCTCACCACGTTTCCCTTTGAAGAAGATCTGTTGGGCCGACAGATCTGACGATCTGCATGGTGTGTGCCGCGAAGTCGCGCTAACGTCGCTCCGACATATTCCGGTCCGGGGAGACAAACATGAGTGACGCGAAGAAATACGACGGAAACGCGATCGATCTAACGGTGAAGGAAGGCGGTGGCGGCAACGTGGTGGCCACCGTCAACTGTGCGATCAGCAACAAGCTAGGCGGCGGCATTGGTGTGTTCGAGAACTGCCACATCCCTTGGACCGTCACCTATGACGAGATCATCTATGGCCTTAAAGGCACCATGGAGATTCATACTGAAGAGGGCATTCACACGGTCGGTGCCGGCGACATCATGTGGCTGCCGGCCGGCACCGAGCTGATTTATGTCGCGAACGAGGCCGCGAAGTTTTTCTTCGCCGTCGCGCCCTGCACGGAATCGAAGGCCGGCCAGAGCACGGTCGTCCACACACCGGTTCCGCCCGAGCCCAAGAGCTGACCCATCTTGCCTGAGGGGGCACGGTCGTGAAGGTCACGAGCTTCCCGAAGAATGATCACAGCAACGGCTGGTACAACGGGTTGGGTGACCAGCCGCCCGCGTCGGTATTGCATGGCGACAGCACGGCGGACTGGGTCGTCGTCGGCGGTGGGTTCTCGGGCCTGGCTGCCGCGCGGCGTCTGGGCGAGTTGCGGCCCGATGACCGGGTCGTGCTGCTGGAGGCCGGCCGCATCGGTGAGAATGCCTCGGGGCGCAACTCCGGTTTTGTGATCGATCTGCCCCACGCGATCTCGCAGGAACAGCCCGAACACGATCACCGCCAGATTCGCGTCAACCGGATGGCCATCGCCTGGCTCGCTGAACTCATCGAGCAGCACCAGATCCGCTGCCAGTGGAGCCATCGTGGCAAGGTTCATGTTGCAGCCACGAACAGGGGGCGGCGTAACCTGGAGGTCATGGCGTCCCGCCTGGGCGGTCTGGGTGAGGTGCATGAGCTGTGGGATGCCGCACGCCTGAAGACCTATCTCGGGACCGACTATTTCAACTTTGGCCTCTTCACACCCGGCTGCATCCTGATGCAACCCGCGGCTCTGGTGACCGGGCTGGCACGGTCGATGCCGGAGAATGTCGAGGTCTATGAGGACTCGGCGGTTGTCGCGTTTGATGACGGCCCGTCCAAGATTCTGACCACAGCCGGGGGCAGCGTCACAACACCGCAGGTCGTGCTGTCGACCAACGGCTGGACGCCTGGGTTCGGGTTCCTGAAGCATCAGCTTCTGACCATGCATACCTTTGCTAGTCTGACGCGGCCACTGACAGAATCCGAACAGGTTGCACTGGGCGGTGAGGGGGACTGGGGCACGATCCCCTCCACGCTGGGTGCGACCACCATGCGTTACACTCAGGACAAGCGGCTCCTGATCCGGCGCAGTCTGCGCCACCGGCCTGACTTCACGATCCGGCCCGATGATCACGACTCGATTCGCCGTGAGCATGAGGAGACGTTGAAGAAGCGCTTCCCCATGGTGCCCGACGTGGGGTTTGAGGATACCTGGGGCGGCGTGCTCTGCATGTCGCGCAATCATGTGCCCAAGTGCGGCGCGCTGGCCGACGGCATCTGGGCGGCAGTCTGCCAGAACGGTGTCGGCGCGGCCAAGGGCACGATCTCTGGCCGAGCCGTGGCTGAGTTGGCGGCGGGGGAGGACACCGATCTTGTCGCCGACATGACAGCTTATGAAGATCTGCAGCGCTTCCCGCCATCGTGGATCACGGCACCGGTGTTCCGCGCGAAGATCGCCTATGCAAGGTTGACCGCTGGAGCCGAGGCATGAATGCGGAATAGCTTCGGGTCGAGCGGCGGGGCGTGGTGTCCTGGGCCACGATGAATCGCCCCGAGGTGCTCAACGCCGTCGACGGCGACCGGCTCGACCGGCTGCTGGCCTGGATCTCTGCAGCCGTGGACGACGATGAGGTCGCTGTGTTGTGCCTCACCGGCGCAGGCCGCGCCTTCACGGCGGGCGGTGACATCAAGGAGATGGATGGCTTGGACGAAGCCGGTTTTGCAGCCAACACCCCGCGTTACCAGGCGATGGCCCGGGCCTGCCGCAACGCCCCGAAGCCGGTGATCGCTGCGATCAACGGCGTCTGCCTGGGCGCGGGGATGGAGTTTGCCGCAATGTCTGATCTCAGGATCGCGGCACAATCGGCGCGGCTGGGCCTGCCCGATGCATCGCTCGGGTTCAGTGTGTCTGGCGGCCTGTCATGGTTCCTGCCGCACCAGATCGGTCTGGCGCGGACCATGGAACTTTATCTTTCGGAGCGGATTTTCCCGACCGAGGAGGCGTCGGCCATGGGTTTCGTCGCCGAGATCGTTCCCGATGATGACCTGCAGGAGCATGTCCAGGCGTTCGCTGAACGCATTGCGGAATTCCCGCCTCTGGGCGCGGCCAACATGAAGACCCTGCTCTACGGTGACCTGGGGTTCGATGCGCAACTCGATGCTGAAAAGACGCTCGAATCCCGGTGTTTTGCCGATGACGAGGTTAAACGTCGGCTGTCGGCATTTCTGGAGTCCCGGCGGAAGCGCTGAGCCGGCCCCGTAGCCCAATGACCGCAAGGGTCGAAAAACAGGCGATGGCGGCAGCCACCACAAAGGCCCATGTGTAGCCGCCGGTCCGCTCGAAGAGCCAGCCGGCCAACCAGGGGCCGCTGAAGCCCACGACACCCCAGCAGGTGAACACTCGGCCATAGATGATGGGACCCCACGATGGCCCCGCCATATGTGTGACGGCCACGGGATAGAGCACGATGATGCCGCCGTAGGAGATCTGCACGAGTGCCAGAAGGGTGATGGTCCATAGCGCATTGGGGTCGAGCGCGAGCAGAACCAGCGCGGCGAAAGCCAGCACCGGCAGGCCCAGCAGCATGCGGCGCATCTGGCCGCGGTCGGCCAGCCAACCTGCCGCAAAACCACCCGCCGCATTGGTGCCGGTCACAATCATGACCCCGATGGTGATGAGAGTTTCCGCGCCGCCGTGGGCACGCACAACCTCGGCAGCGTGGCCCAGGGCCATCAGCCCGGCCATGCCTCCGGCACCGAATCCGAGCCACAAAAGAGCGAGTTCGCGATTGGTGACGCTGCTGCCTGCCGATGCCCCGGCGGTCCGGTCGGGCCAGACAATGGTGAGTTTGGAGATGTGCAGCAGAAGCGCGGTGACGACCGACAGTACGGCAAAGAGCACGGCTGCGATCAGCAGCGTGGTGTCGTGGCCCCAGGCCGCGTTACTCTCGCGAAACAGCCAGGCCGCGACCATTGCCCCCACGGCATAGACGGCGGTGACCACGCCCATGCCGACTCCACGTTTGTGTGGGAGGGCGTGGCTGGCGATGACCAGGGCAAAACCGTAGCCGGAGCCGTTGGCCAGCCCGAACAACACACCGTAACCAAGGTAAAGAGTAGGCACCGAAGGGATCGTCGCCAGCGCCGTGCCGGACGCTGCCACCATGAAGGATGCGGCGGCAACCAGGGCCGGCGGGCCCAGCCGCCACAGACGCGGTCCGACAAGGACCATCACCGTGATTGAGAGCAGCGCGATCGAGTAGGCCAGACTGATTGTGTCGCGCCCGGCTTCGAGGCTCAGCTCGAGTGGGGCAACAAAAACACTGAACGCATGGACCGAGCCCAGCGCCGTCGTCAACAGGATGGCGGCCACAAAGGCCGGAATCGGCCGCATTGCGGGCCCCCGAACGAACAGCCGGCACGATGGCATGGACGATCACGTTTGCGAAAGGGCCCACGACCGATCTTGCGCGCAGGGCCCGGGGGCGCGACAACCGGGCCATGGAACTATACGGATTGCGCAGCATCACCCACGTTTGGGGGCGGCTTCTGCACGTGATGAGCCCCGACGGCACCGCGGCCGTTCTGAACCACATCTAGGCCGGTGAAACCTTCATGGTGGTCACCACAGCAGGCGCGCCGGTGCAGTTTCATCAGGCCAAGAGCGGGTCGGTCGATGAGCTGATCGCGCGATACGGGCTCGTGGAGCTCGATCTTCCGGCGTGGAATGCCAAGAAAGACGAACTTAGCGATGCGGCTGTCTGGAACCGCTGAAACCTGTTGTTTTTGCAAACGACTCGCAACAAGAACCGCTGAAACCCTTTGTTTTTGCAAACGACTCGCAACAAGGCGGGAATCCCTAGACAGACCGAAAAAGCCTGTCTTAGATGCCGTCGATCAGGCGTGGGGCCCGCTGCTTCCGCGCCACTTTTGACGATAGTAAAGCCAACAAAGGGGCACAGGATGCAGAAATCGCTTCTGATCGATCCGGACAAGTGCACGAGCTGTCTTCAGTGTGAGATGGCTTGCTCGTTCGAACACGAAGGCACGTTCAACCCGGCTCGCTCGAGGATCAAGATCTTCGAGTTCGAACACGGCAAACGGTCTGTCCCGTACACCTGCACCCAGTGTGCAGAGGCCTGGTGCCTCCACGCCTGCCCGGTCGAAGCGCTTGTGCGCAACAAGGACACCGGCGCGGTCGAGGTCAAGGACGACATTTGCGTCGGCTGCAAGGTCTGCACCATCGCCTGCCCGTTCGGCACGGTGAACTACAACCCCGATACCGGCAAGGTCATCAAATGCGACCTGTGCGACGGCGACCCGCAGTGCGCCGAAGCCTGCCCGACCGACGCCATTGTTTATGTCGACAGCGCCTGGACGGGCCTGGACCGGATGAAGCAGTGGGCGACGGAGACCGACAACAAGTCGATGGCCAACGCCTGACGCGCGGAAAGGGAGAAAACGACCATGTCTTGGCAAGGACAAATTCTGCGCGTCAACCTGACCAAGGGGACCGCACAGGCCGAACCGCTCAACATGGAGTGGGCCAACGCCTACATCGGTGAGCGTGGTCTCGGCACAAAGTATCTGATGGAGAACATGGATCCCAAGGCTGATGCCATGGGCCCCGACAATGTCCTGATCTTCGCCACCGGGCCGCTCAACGGCACAATGGCTTCGACCAGTGGCCGTTATGCGGTGATCTGTAAGAGTCCGCTGACCGGTGCGATTGGTGACTCCAACTCGGGCGGCAAGTTCGGTGCCTTTCTGAAGTTCGCGGGTTACGACCTGCTGCTGGTCGAGGGCAAAGCCGAGAAGCCTGTCTATCTCCATATCGATGACGACAACGTGGAGATTCTGCCGGCTGACGACATCTGGGGCACGACGGTCTGGAACACCGAAGAGTGGATCAAGTCAAAGCACCAGAACCCGCAGCTCAAGATCGCCTCGATCGGCCAGGCCGGTGAGAACGGCGTGCTGTTCTCGGCGGTGGTGAATGATCTGCATCGTGCCGCCGGCCGTTGTGGTGTCGGCGCTGTCATGGGTTCGAAGAACCTCAAGGCGGTTGCGGCCTATGGAACCAAGGGTGTCACGGTCGACGATCCCAAACGGTTCATGGATGTCGTCAAGAGCACCCACGCGAAGCTCGCCGAATCCGGCGGCCGCGAGGAGCTGACCGAAGGCGGCACCCATCCCATGATTGACATGATGCAGGAGTGGGGCGGACTGCCGACCAGGAACTTCAAGGAAGTTCAGTTTGAGGGCATCGACAAGGTCAATCCGGCCGCGACGACCACGCCCAACGAGAACGGTCACGTCAACCTGATCACGAACAAGGCCTGCTTCGGCTGCACGATCGCCTGCGGGCGCATCGCGCATATCGATGAAGAGCACTTCACGATCAAGAACCGGCCCGAGTATCGCCACGCTTCCGGTGGTCTTGAGTACGAAACCGCCTATGGCTTCGGCCCGGTGGTGGGTGTCGACGACGTCGATGCCATGACCTTCGCCAACTACATGATGAACGAGCACGGCATGGATCCGATCTCGTTCGGTGTGACGCTGGCAGCGGCGATGGAGCTCTTCGAGATGGGCGTCATCACCAAAGAGGACACCGACGGTATCGACTGCAGCTTCGGCAGCGCCGAGGCTCTGGCGGTGTTCGCCGAGAAGACCGGCAAGGGTGAAGGCTTCGGCAAGATCCTGGCACTGGGTTCCAAGCGTCTGTGCGAGAAGTACGGCCACCCCGAGCTCTTCATGGGTGTGAAGGGTATGGAGTTCGCCGGCTACGACAGCCGTGCCCTGCAGGGCATGGGCCTGGGCTACGCCACGTCGAACCGCGGTGCCTGTCATCTTAAGCACGATGTCTTCGGCCCGGACATGGAAGACGTCTCCGGCAACGGCAAGGCTCAGCCGGTGAAGGAAAGCCAGGATGTCGTGTCGATGATCGACTCGACCGGCCTGTGCCTCTTCACCACGTCTGGCTGGGGTCCGGAAGACTTCGTGGAGCAGCTTGATGCGGCTCTGCCGGGTGAATGGACTCTTGAGCGTTGCATCGAATCCGGCGAACGGACCTGGACGCTGGAGCGCGTGTTCAACATGGCCGCAGGTCTGACCGCCGCCGATGACACGCTTCCGCCACGTATGCTGAACGAGCCTGCCCCGTCCGGCAGCGCCGAAGGCAAGGTCAGTGAGCTCGACAAGATGATGCCGGAATACTACTCGCTCCGCGGGTGGACCGAAGACGGCAAGCCGAGCAACGAAACGCTGGCACGACTGGGTATCTGACGAGACCCGGTCGGCCAAAAGACGAGAATGGGAGCCGGCCGCTTCCGGGCAGCCGGAGCGGCCGGACTTCTTGAAGACGTAGGGAGATTGGGACCATGAGTTTTGTCGTCGTAGGCGCCGGCCCGGCCGGTGTGATTGCTGCTGAAACCCTGTCGCGCATGGGGCATGGCGGCAACATCACCCTGATTTCGGGGGAACCCGAAGCGCCCTATTCGCGCATGGCCATCCCTTATCTGCTGGCCGAAGACATCGCCGAGGACGGCACGCACCTGCGCCACACCGACGACCATTTCGAAGCCATGGGCATCGAGGTCAAGCACGAGCGTGTCGCCAGCATCGATGCCTCGGGCAAGACTCTGAGCCTGGAGAGCGGTGGGTCCCAAGCCTATCACAAGCTTCTTCTGGCGACCGGCGCCACGCCGGTCCGTCCGCCGATCGACGGCATGGATCTCGACAAGGTTATGTCTTGCTGGACCCTGGCCGACGCGCGCGGGATCATCGAAAACACCAAGGAAGGCGACAACGTCGTCCTCATGGGTGCCGGTTTCATCGGTTGCATCATTCTTGAAGCCCTGGTCGCCCGGAAGGTGAACCTCACGGTCATTGAGATGGAAGACCGCATGGTTGCCCGCATGATGGACAAGACCGGCGGCGACATGATCGCCGACTGGTGCGAGGCCCAGGGCGTGAAGGTGATGATCTCGACACGCGTCAACGGCGTCTCCGAGAATGGTGACGGCACCCTGTCGCTGGCCCTGGAAGGCAAGGATTCGATTAGCGCCGATCTTGTGGTCTGCGCCACCGGCGTGAAGTCCAATATGGGCTTCCTGGAAGGCAGCGGCATCAACGCCGACATGGGTGTTGTGATCAACGAACACATGGAAACCAGTGTGCCGGACATCTATGCCGCCGGTGACGTGGCGGCCGGGTTCGACTTCATGACCGGCGGTCACGATGTCCACGCGATTCAGCCCACCGCCAGCGAGCACGGCCGCATCGCGGCGATGAACATGGCAGGCAAGCGCACGGCCTACCGTGGCAGCCTGGTGATGAATACGCTCAACACCCTGGGCCTGATCTCGACCTCCTATGGCCTGTGGGACGGCGCCGAAGGCGGTGATGAGTCTGTGTCGGTCGACAAGGACCGCTCGAAGTACATCCGCCTGTCGTTCAAGGACGACAAGCTGGCCGGTGTTCTGGCGCTGGGCGTGACCCAGCATGTTGGTGTGCTGCGCGGCCTGATCCAGTCGCGGACGCCGCTGGGTGCCTGGAAAAAGGTTCTGATGGACGACCCGCACCAGTTCATGTTGGCCTATCTGGCGTGCGCTCAGGATGCGAGCCGCCGGGTCGCATGAAGATTCTGGTCAGGACGGCCGGGCTTCTGGGCAAACATCTCCCCGAGGGTTCGGCGAAGAACCGTGCGGAGATCGAGGTACCGGACGGCTCGACGCCCAAGAGCGTAATGGATCGTCTCGGCTTCCCCGACGGCAGCTATCTCGTCACGCTGAACGGCAAGGCCGTGCCAACGGTCCAGCGCAGCGAGGTCGCGCTGTCGGACGGCGATAACCTCGCCCTGATGCCGCCATTGAAGGGCGGCTGACCGCAGGGCTTCGGCGGCGATCCGCCTTTCCGTAGATGTTCCGAGGACCCCAGTCCGGACTTGGGCCCTGTTGACCGAGCGCAAACACCTCACTGTATGGTGGGGCGCTTACGTGACACTGGATGCGGTGCCGGGCGGTGCCTTCATCGAGCTCTGGCGCGATGGTGACAGGGACGTGCGCACTGCCGGAACCGTGACCCTGTGCGAACCCCCAAGGCTGCTGGGCCTGACCTGGGCGGATGATGACTGTGAACAGACAACCCAGGTCCGCTTCCGGATCGAACCTGCCGGTTCCGGTGCCAGCCTCCACATGAGCCATGACGGCTGGCGGAACTTCGCGCCCGAGCGCGGCAAAACCTTGATGGACGCTCACGAAGCCAGATGGCGCATGCATCTCGCCAGTTTCGCGGACTATGCGGCCGCAGCCGGAGACTGAGGGCTCTCAGTCCTTATTGCGTTCCATCTCGATCGCGCGGGGCGTGTGCTTGCGGGCATCGATGTCGAAACCCTTGCGGATGCCGACGTTGCGCAGGATGACCTCCAGCACATGGGCGTCGTCGAAGTCGTTGTGGCCGGGGTCCTCGTACTTTTCCTTAAGGTGCCGGACCATCTCGAGCTCGTTGGCTGTGAGCTCGGCCTCGACCGCCTCGATATCCTCGAACAGCGAGGTGACATGAACATGACGCGCCAGATCAACCATGGGTCAGATCTCAGCGCCCGATGATCTTGCGGGCGTCGTCGACCACCGCGCCGACACCGGCGATTAGGGCGCTGACGTCGTCGGTGAGCGCGGCGAAGGTCAGGCCGATATCGCGTGAGGCGCGCATGTCGTCGCGCGAGAAGACATTCATGCCAAAATCCTTGCCCGCCGCCATACAGGCGTCGGAGACCCGCTTGCGGTCGGCGCTGTCGGCACGGCCGAAAACACCCTTGCGGCCCCGCGCCATGTTGAGATCGGCCGGGCCCAGGAAGATGCCGTCGACGGTCTTTAGCTTCAGAATCGCTACGACATCGTTCAACGCACCCACGGTTTCGACCATCGGGTAACAGCGCACACGCCGGTTCTGCGCGGCATAGAACTTCGGTCCGCCCAGCCCGCCGTAACCGAAGGTCCGCCCGCCGCCGACGCTGCGATCGCCCAGCGGCGGGTACTTGGCGTAGTCCGCGAGTTCTGCGGCATGCGCGAGGTTCTCAACATGGGGGATGATCACCCCGTCGGCGCCGGAATCGAGGCTCTGCTGGATCGCGATACGGGTCGGTTCGGCGACACGCGAGAAACACTTGAGGCCGGACTCATGGGCCAGAAGATTCAGCCGATCGACATCGGTGCGGTCGAAGGCGCCGTGCTCCAGGTCAAGCGTGATACCGTCGCAGCCCGTGATCTTGGCCGCCTCCACGGCTGCCGTACTCGGGTTCGAAAGCCAGAACGTGAAGGTCACCTTGCGAGATTTCAGCGAGGGTTTGGCCATGGTCGCCTCCGAATTGTTCCTGCCATGCTACGCAAGCTTGTTGCATCCGTCGATGCGGCGCTATCGTCTGGCATCCAAAGAGTTCGAAGACCGCCATGATCCCTGCCATCGCCCTGCCTACCGACCGTCCTCTGCTGACTGACGGCGGGATGGGCGAAGCGATCGCCCTACGTGGTCTGCATCGGAAAGGGTCGTCTTTCTGGTCGGGCAGGGCGTTGATCGAGGCGCCCGAGATGGTCGACGAGCTGCACCGCGCGTTCATCGACGCCGGGGCTGATCTCATCACCACCAACACCTATGGCGTCGTGCGTTCGTTCATGCGCGACCTCGGGATCGAGGACCAGTTCGAGGCGTTGAACCTGAAGGCCGCCGAGATCGCCAATCGTGCGCGGGATGCATCGGCGCGCGATGTCCTGGTCGCGGGCTCTCTGCCGCCACTGAGCGAAAGCTACCTGCCCGACGAAATCGAAGCTGAGGAGAGGTTGTTTGAGCTCTACACGGAACAGGCTGCCCTTCTGGCGCCCCATGTCGACCTTCTGGTTGTTGAGACTCTCACAACCATTGAAGAAACACGTGCTGCGGCCAAGGGCGCTGCGGCCACCGGTAAGCCGTTCTGGATCGGTTGGAGCCTGCACGAGGGCAAGGATGGCCGCCTCAAGGGTGGCGCGGCCGTAACCGAAGCGGCCGCTTCGGTCGACGGCCTGCCTGTCAGTGCATTCCTTGCCAACTGCTGCTCGCCGGAAGCGGTGACTCGATCCCTACCTGTTCTCAAGTCCCTGGGCACGCCGACCGGCGGTTATGCCAACACCTTCCATCCCATCGATCCCAGACAGAAGAACATCAGCCGCCGCCACGATCTCAGTGTCGAGGAGTATGCCGCCAACGTCAGCGACTGGATCGATGCCGGAGCCCAGATCGTTGGCGGCTGCTGCGGCACCCTGCCCGAACACATCGCCCGGGTGCGTGCACTGATTGATGCGCACCACTAACCCGCGAACAGAGGTTTCGGACGTCCCTTGATCCCGGGCTGGCAAGCAAAGAGGCCGCCGGCCAGGGGCTGGCCTTCGGCCATGGGGCTGGTGCCGCCGTTGCCGATAGAGGTGACATAGAGCGTGTCGAGGTCGAGGCCGCCGAAGCAGGGCATGGAAGATTTCTGGACAGGGATCGGGATCGTGCGCTCGATCTGGCCCTTGGGATCGTAGCGCACGACCTGCCATACGTCGACGTTCGCCGACCAGTAGAAGCCGTCCGCATAGACACAAGCACCGTCCGGTCGCCCGGGCAGATCGTGGGTGGTGGCGAAGACCCGGCGGTTCTCGATCGTTCTGCTGGCGGGATCGTGGTTCCAGGCCCAGATCGTCTGGACAGAGGGAGGCTGTCGGCGTGATAGAGCGTCCGCCCGTCAGGATCGAAGCGCCAGAAGGTGTTGTCGGTCTTGTCGAGACGAATGGGAAAGCCCATGGAGCCCGTGAAAAACTGCCCGCCGGGGCCGGCCCGGCCGTCGTTCATCACAGTATCGATGCGGTTGGCTTCGGGATCGGCGATGGTCGTGAAGGCGCCGGTTTACGGATCGAGAAAGCCGAAGCCCCTTGGGTTGCCGCCACCAATCCTCCGCCTTGTCGGAAGGCAAAGGAGCTGATGTGAAAGCCCACCTCGGTGACTCGGTTCTTGCCGCTTGCAGGATCAAAGCGGTTGAGATGTCCCGCCGGAGAATTGATCCAATAGAGCAACGCTTCGTCGCGATGCCAGGTGGGACACTCGCCGACAGCCGCCTTCGCGTCCAACACACATTCAAAAGAGCTCGTTTCCATGCTTAACCTTGAGCGTGACCTGCTTTCCTGAGAGTGTCCGGACTTGCCGAGTGGAGAACAAGGGCGATGAGCCAGCATCAGGGCACCCATCATTATGTCGACGACCCGCGCAATGAGGACATCCTGATCTCGGTGAACGGCGAACTGCTGCCCCGCGACAAGGCCGTCGTGAGCGTGTTCGACTCCGGCTTCATCCTGGGTGACGGCGTGTGGGAAGGCCTGCGGCTCCACAACGGCCGTTTTGCTTTTCTCGATCAGCACCTCAAGCGGCTCTGGCAGGGTGCCAAGGCGATCGATCTCGACATCGGCCTGACCCGAGACGAACTTGCCGCCGAGCTGCAGCGAACGGTTGAGGCCAACGGTATGGGGTCCGGCGTCCATGTCCGGCTGATGGTCACACGTGGTATGAAGACAACGCCCTATCAGGATCCGCGCGTGAACATCGGCGGAGCGACCGTCGTGATCATCCCAGAGCACAAGACACCGTCGGAACGGGAAGGGGGCGTGCGCCTCCACACGGTTCATGTCCGGCGCGTTGCGCCCGATGTGCAGGATCCGATGATCAACAGCCACAGCAAGCTCAACTGCATCACGGCCTGCATTCAGGCGACCAAGGCCGGGGCCGACGAGGCCCTGATGCTTGACCCCCACGGCTTTGTCGCTACTTGCAATTCGACCCATTTCTTCATCGTGCGCGATGGCGAGCTCTGGACTTCCACAGGGCGGTATTGCCTGCACGGCATCACCCGCGGCAACATTCTGAAGGTTGCCCGCGACGACGGAATCCCGGCGCTGGAGAAGGACTTCAGCCTCACCGAGGTCTATGACACCGACGAGGCCTTCATCACCGGTACCTTTGCGGGCGTCACGCCGGTGGCCGAGATCGATGGCCGTGCGATCGGAGCGGGTACGCCGCCGGGGCCCGTCGTTCGCAAGCTGCAGACACTCTACAAGGCGCTGGTCGAAAAGGAGTGTCCGGCGTCGTGACGATCCGGATTGCCATGTGGTCGGGGCCGCGCAACATCTCTACGGCCATGATGCGGGCCTGGGAGAACCGGGCCGACTCCGCGGTGAGCGATGAGCCGTTTTACGCCGCCTATCTCGCTATCACCGGCATCCAGCACCCCATGAACGAGGCTGTTCTGGCGTCGCAGCCACAGGACTGGGCGCAGGTGGCCGAAGAGATCAGCGGGCCAGCGCCCGACGGCGCCGAACTCTGGTTCCAGAAGCACATGACCCACCACATGGTGCCTGCGATCGGACGGGACTGGTTCCCGGCCCATCGTCACGCCTTCCTGATCCGCGACCCTGCCGAGGTGGTGGCGTCCTATGCCGTCAAACGCGAGACGATGACGCCGCTTGATCTCGGATACGACCTGCAGGCCGATCTTTTTGACGAGGTCATCCGGCGCACGGACGTGACACCGCCGGTGATTGAATCCTCTGATGTGCTAAAGAATCCGCTTGCAGCCCTCTCGGCGTTGTGTGCGGCTCTGGCTGTACCGTTTGATGATGCCATGCTCGCCTGGCCCGTCGGGCGGCGTTTGAGCGACGGTGTCTGGGCCCCGCACTGGTACGCCAGTGTCGAGGCATCAACCGGGTTCCGGCCCTGGGCGCCGTCTGACACGGTGCTGGATGACGCGCAGCAGGCAGTCGTCGAGGCCTGCCGGCCCGCCTACGAGCGGCTTTCGCGCTTTCGCCTTGAAGTTCCTACCCACGAGTAGGGATGATGCCGCCGGAGCGGCCAGGGATTTCGTCATGGACCATGTGAGACATCTGCGTGAGCACGGTTATGCGGTGGTACGGGGCTTCCTGCCTGACGAGGATGTCGCCGCGCTGGTCGCCGCGCTGGACCGCATGAAGGTCGAGGCGCTGAAGCACCACACGACTTATCGGGATCACAACCTGCTGTTCGAGGTCCACACCGATCCGCTGCTGGGCGAACGGGTCTGCCTTCAGGCCCACTGGACCTGCTGGATCGACGAGACGATGGAGCGCATGCGCCGTCACCCGAACTATCTCAAGGTGCTGGAGCCCCTGTTGGGCCGCGATATCAAGCACTATGCCAGCCAGATTCACTGGAAGCCGCCCGGCGCCAAGTACACCTATTACCGTTATCATCAGGACATCAAGTTCCGTGAGAACCCGGAGATATTCGGTGATCTCATGGACGGCTGGCTCACCACAGGCCTGGCGCTCAACCGACAGGGTGGCGACAATGGCGCGCTCTGTGTCTATCCCGGGAGCCACCGCATGGGTTACCTGGGCCTGGGTGAGGGTGCGACGGTGATGACGGGCGGCAGCAACGAAGAGGAACTGGAGGCCGCCGGCCTTGATCGCGACGGCATGGTCCAGCTTGAGCTGGAACCCGGCGACTTGGTGCTCTGGACCCTCTACACCCTGCATGGCTCACCGGCCAACGGGTCGGACCGTGACCGCCTGTTCCTGCTCAACAGCTACGGCCGCGCGGCAGACTCGCCTGATCGCGGTGAATGGGCCTTCCGCGATGGCGTGTCCACGCCTCTGGGTGCCACACCGGAGATCTGCAAGTATGAGCAGCTTCGCGAGAAGCCCGGCCCGTTCTACATCGATGACACCTGGTCGGAAGAAGCGGTGGCGGCCTCCTCCTGAGCCGGTCGTTTCAGACCCTGACGGTCATTTCCAGGCCGCCGTCGAACGGCAGAGTCAGGGTCCGGAAGCGGTTCGCCGGATCCTCGACGAATGCGAAATAGTCGTCGTACTCGATGCGGTCGATCTTGGTGTTGTCGCAGATCACAACCGCGCCCTGACGCAGATGCGGTGACACCAGGCGCAAGGCCGGTTCCGCGACGCCCCAGATGTCGACCAGCATGAAGTCGACCGGACCGTCGATCGTCCTCAGGGTCTCGCGCAGATCCCCCTCGCGCAGGTCGATCAGGTCCGAGAGTCCCGCCTGCCTGAAGGTCTCGCGGGCTACGGCGGCCTTGGCAGCTTCGTGTTCGGTGGCAATCACCACACCGTCCTCAGCGCCGTTGTCACGGATTGCCGCGGCGAGATAGAGCGTCGACACACCGAAGGAGGTTCCGGCCTCGACAATTCGCCTGGCGCCCAGCGAGCGGCAGAGCTGGTAGCAGAAGAGCGCCTTGTCGTGGGCCAGGGCGACCATCTTGTCGGCATAGAACCGATGGGTCTCATCGTCACAATAGTCGGCCATGCTGAACGACGGGTCCTGCAGGCGACGGGCAAAGTAGGCTTCGACGTCGGGATCTTCTCTGCTGCTACGAGCGTGGAGGTCATCCAGTAGAGCTTCGAGCGCAGGGTCGATGAGCGGTGATGTCATAGGTATGGCTAGTGATCTGCGGGACAGCCGGGCTTGCGTTGGCCGGCGATGTACTCGTCCGCCAGCTCGATCATGCGATCGCGCCCGAAACTGGCGAAATGGCCGCCATGGCACGTGCTGACCGGCAGTTCCTTTAGCTTTTCCATGCTCTCGATGTACTCGTCGCCGGCACCCTCATAGGTGTCGGAGAACAGGTGTCCGTCGTAGATCTGATCGCCCGAGAAGAAGAGGCCGGTCGCATCCTCGAACAGCCCCACGCCGCCCGGCGAGTGACCGGGGAAGTGCAGGACGCGAAAGACGCGGTCTCCGAGGTCGATCACGTCGCCTTCGTCGATCAATCGGGTCGGCGGCGCGGCACGCACATTGTAGCGGGCGGGGTCGAAACCCTCATAGGGACTGGCCGTGAAGATCGGCCAATCGACATAGTTGTCGGCCAGGGTGTTTTCGCGGGTCGGGCGTTCCATGATGTGGGCCTCAGCCTTATGCATCAGCCGGTGCTCGAACTCGTCATGCGCACCGATATGGTCGAAATGGCTGTGGCTGCCGACACATAGGATCTCCTTACCGGCCAGCAGTGCGACGTTGTTGCGCAACGGCACGACACCGAAGCCGCTGTCGACTAGCAGGTCGCGGTCGCGCCCGCAAACATGCCACATGTTGCAGCGTACACCGCGATCAATGTGAGTTTCCCAGATCAGGGTCACATCGTCACCGAAGGCTTTGGTGTCGTACCAGGTGTTAGCGACCTCTAGGGTCATGGCTGTTTCCTTTGGCGGCCGGACAACCGGAAAGGCGGCGTCCGGCGATATAGTCATCGGCGATCTCGACCATGCGGTCACGGCCGAAACTCTCGTGATGGCCGGCATGAACGGTCGTCACGGGCAACTCCTTGAGCCGTTCCATCGACCCGATGAAGTCGTCCGGCGACGAATGGTAGAGATCATCGAGTAGATTGCCATCAAGGATGATATCGCCTGAGAATAACAGACCCGTCGCGTCCTCGTACACGGCGCAGCTTCCCGGTGAATGGCCCGGCAGGTGCAGGACATGGAACGCACGGTCGCCCAGATCGATGATGTCGCCGTTTTCAACAGGGTCGGTGATCGGCGCTGCGGTCACCGTGTAACACTCGGGCTCGAAACCTTCATAGGGGAAGGCCTCAAAGGTGTCGGTGTGGACCCAGCCCTCGATGATCATGTTGTCCCGGTCCGGAGCGGCCATGATGGCGGCCTCGGCTGGATGCATCAGGCGACGGTCGAACTCGTGATGGCCGCCGACATGGTCGAAGTGACTGTGGGTGCCGAAACACAGGATGTCTCGGTCACTGAGTTTCGCGATCTCTGGTGCCAGCGGCAGAACGCCCATGCCGGTATCTATCAGCAGATCACGGTCGCGGCCAGCAACGTGCCAGATGTTGCAGCGGGTGCTGGACGCGGCATCGGGCTCCCACAGCATGGTCACGCCATCGCTGCAGGAGCGCGTGTGAAACCACTGTGTGGCGATCTCCATCAGTGCTGTTGTGTCAGGCCCAGCTTCTGACGAGTCTCGGCCGGGCTCAGGACCTTGCTGCCCAGGCGTTCGATCACGCCGACGGCGCGGTCGACAAGCTGTTCATTGGTCGCCAGAACACCACGGTCGAGATAGAGATTGTCTTCTAGGCCAACCCGAACATTGCCGCCGCCGATGACCGAGGTGGCCGCTATGGGGATCTGCATGCGGCTGATGCCGAAAGCCGACCAGTTCGCGCCTTCGGGCAGCAGGTTGCGCATGGTAATGAGCGATTCGGGGTCGGCCGGCGCACCCCAAGGCACACCGAGGCAGATCTGGAACAGGGGCGGTTCGTCAATGTGACCTTCCTTGATGAGCTGATTCGCCAGCCGAACGTGCCCGAGGTCGAAACACTCGAGCTCCGGCTTGATGCCTGCAGCCTTGATCTGGTCGGCCATGATGCGCAGGTGTGAGGGGACATTCATGAACGCCCCATCGGGGAAGTTCATGGTTGCGACATCGAGGCTGCAGATTTCGGGCAGTAGTTCCTCGATGTGAAGAACACGGTCCTCGGGGCTCGCCATGTCACTGCCTTCGGCGGCGCGGCTGGGGTCGTCGGGATCGGGTGTGTAGTCGCCGCCCATGCCGGTGGTCAGGTTGATGATGACATCAGTGTCGCTGTCGCGAATGCGCGCCACGACCTCGCGGAAGGCCTCCCGGTCGCGGTTGCCCTGACCGGTCTCGATATCGCGAACATGAATATGGGCGATGGCCGCGCCGGCCTTGGCCGCCTTGATCGCAGAATCGGCGATCTGCTCCGGGGTGACCGGGACATAGGGGCTCTTGCCCGTGGTGTCGCCGGCGCCGGTTAGAGCACAGGTGATGAAGACGTCGTTGTTCATGGTGATGTCCTTTTCGGTACCTGGCCCGATCATCTCTGCGCTGTCATGTGTTGTGCGACCAGCTTCTGGAAGTGGTGCACACCGCCTTCCCAGACGCCGTTAAATCGTGCTCCCGCCATGGCAGGCGACAGATGGCCCTGCTGGACCGCCTCGACGGCGCCGAAATCCTCAACATTGGTCTTGTCGTAGAAATCGATGATGGCATCCCGCGCCGGGCCGTAACGATCGGCCGTGGCGCCATCGCCATGGAAATAGAAGTCCCAGCGCTGGTGCGACAGACCGGCGCCATCGGGAAACTCGACCATTGAACAGCAGTGATCGGGCCCGATCACAAACTTGAAGTTCGGAAAGAGCGCCAGATTCTTGGCCGTGCGGTTGTTGTCGCCGATGCCCGGCCACCGCGGCAGAGCTTGCTCAGGCGCCCAGGAATCCGGCAGGCCGACATGGATGATTGTGCCCAAGCATGCCTTGTCGGCAAGGACTTCATGCTCTTCGAAGGGTGCGACCTCGGCAAGAAGGGTGTGGACGTAGTTGAGGTGCAGGGTCTCGAGGTAGTTCTCGACGACGATCTTCCAGTTGCCCTTAATCTCATAGGGCATGGTGCGGCACCACTTGGCGTGATCGATGTCGTACTCTTCGACATGGGCCAAGAACGGTGCGGCATAGCTCTCGAAGGATTCGGCCTGACCATCCAGGTTCACAAACAGCCATTCATGCCACTGTGCCATGCGGACCTGTTTCAGCCTCAGGCACGATTTGTCGAGGTCGTCGGCGTTGGGTTGGTTGTGGCCGCCCCAGTGCGGCGTCACCCTCAGATTGCCCTCCAGATCGAAGGTCCAGCCGTGATAGCGGCAGCGCAATGCCTGTTGTTGTTTGGCTTCTTCGCTGACCAGCTTTGTGCCGCGATGGGTGCAGATGTTGTGAAAACAACGGATGTCACCGGACTTGGTACGCGTGAACAGCAGGGGCGCTCCTGCCACCGTGCGCGGTATGACATCACCGATATCGGGAATCTCGTGGGCGTAGCCGGCACACATCCAGGTTCGGGCGAAGAGCTCCCTATACTCTTCGTGGGCAAACTCCTCGCAAGTGTAGGCACGGGCAGGGAGCCCCACCGCCTCGGCGGTGGGCCGGAAAAGTGCTTCGACGTCAGCTGATTCCAGCATCGTTGGCGGCTCCCTTCACTGTTTTGGGCAGTTTGGCCTGTGCCGGCAATGCTTTCAATGGGCGTGACCATACGCACAACACTTGGCCTTGGTGCTTCATCGTCCGCCTGACCTGTGAGATAACACGTGAGGGATGACTGGGGCTGCCGCCATGGCCATCCCGAATGTGCGGGAGCAGACATGCTCAAATCGATGTCGATCAGCGCGAAGCTCTACCTCGCGATGCTTATCGCCGTGGCGTTGTCACTGGGCATGGCGGCAACGGCCTATGACCAGCTCACAAAGGTCAGTGTCAGGATGGATTCCCTGACGTCCGATCTCTACGAGGATCTGATCCTGGTGCAGGACCTCCGTGGCGATCTTCTGGAACTGTCACTCCGCAGCCAGCTGCTGGATGTGAACGGTTCAGCGGTCGACAATGAGACACGCGAGCAGATTTTGACGCTCGCCGATCAGATTTCCTTGTCCTTGAGGACTCTGGAGTCGCGTCCTTGGATGCGCGAGGCCGACTGGGGTGTGCGCGCTGCGGTCTCTGCGCTTGGCGACTACCTGCATGATACGACCGAGGCCGAGCTGGGCGAAATCTCGGCCTCCCGCATCGATGATGCGGTCGAGAACATGCGCTCGATGTCGGGTGCCATCGCCACACGGATTCTGAACGAACGGCTGGCCCTGCTAAAACAGCTCGAATACACCCGCAACCTAATCATTATCGGGTCGGTGGCGAGCTTCCTGTTTTTTGCCCTTCTTGCCGCCTATCTCGTACGAAATCATGTTGTCGCGCCGGTCTCCGAGCTCAGCCGTCTGCTTCAGGACGTGGCGAGCAATCTCGATTTCACGCGCCGTCACAACCACGATATGGATGACGAGATCGGCAGTGCTTCGACGGCCTTCAACCGCCTGATGGACGAAACCCGCACAGCCTTGCGTGAGCTCTCGGGAAACACAACCCAGGTCGCCGGCGGTGCATCCCAGGCGAGCAGTGCGATTGGTCAGGTCGCTGAGGGCGCACAGGTACAGATTGACGATCTGAACCAGATCGCCGATGCGATGCAGCAGACCAGCCAGTCGATTACCAAAGCTGCGATGACAACGCGTGAAGCCTCGCAGCAGGCCGCCGCTGCGGCCCGACTGGTTGAGGATGGTCACCAGCGGATGGCGACCATGATGCAGGCGGTGCGTGGCATCAAAGAAGACAGCAAACGCATCAACCGGATTTCGGACGCGATCACACGGATTGCGTCGGAGACGCACATGCTGTCGCTGAATGCGTCGATCGAGGCCGCCCGCGCGGGCGATCACGGCAAGGGGTTTGCAGTTGTCGCCGAGCAGGTCGGGCAGTTGGCAGAGGATGCCGCCCAGTCGGCGCAGGAGATTCAGAGCCTGGTCAAGCAGGTCGAAGCGGATGCGACTCGAAGCCTGAGCACGGCGGAGCGGTTCGAGGAGGCGATGAACGAGATCTCCCACCGTGTATCCGAGTCTGATGCCATGGTCCGTTCGGTGGCTGCCGCCGTCGAACAGCAGAGGGCGTCGGTTGCGCGTATTGAAGTCAACGTGGGCTCGCTGCGCGAGATCGGCCAGGGCAATGCCACAGCGGCCGAGGAGATCACCGCTACCATGATCGAACTCTCGAAGCTGGCGCAGCGTTCCCGCGAACAGGTCGACCGTTTCAAGACGGAATGAGGCAGCGAGCGGATTCACCATGACCTCGACAATCCAGGCTTCGGATCGGGCGGATGAACGTCAAAGCGATTCGGTTGATCTGCTTATGACTGAGCTGCGCGACCGATGCGGCTTGAAGCGCGAAGCTGTGTTGGAGCGCAAGGTCGCATCGCTCGTCAGGCAACAGAACGTGAAAGACCTTCGGTGCCGGCTGGATGACCTCCTCGGCAGGCCGACACACGACCCGCGCTGGCTGTCGTTTGTCGATGCGGTGACTGTTCACGAAACATACTTCTTTCGCGACCCCAACCAACTCGACGTGCTGTCCGCCAGTTTGCTGCCGGAGCTCATCGCGAGAAAACGTGAGGAAGGAGACCGCGGGCTGTCAATCTGGTCTGCGGGGTGTTCTTCCGGCGAAGAAGCCTACACGGTCGCGATTCTGGTTCAGGATGCGTTGAACGAGGCGGGCGAAGATTTGGCCGCCTGGAACCTCCGGTTGCTAGGGTCGGACGTCAGCCGTGCGATGGTTTCCATCGCCGAAAAGGCGGTCTATGGCGGGCCTGGACTGGACGCCTTTCGGCAGTTGCCTCCGGGACGCGATGTCTGGTTCGAGCGTTTGCCGGACGATGCTCACAGGCGTCGGGTTCGAGCCGGTTTGCGGGTTGTGGTCCGCTTCGAACAGCACAATCTAATGGATGACCTACCTCCCGTCCGGGATGTGGACCTGGCCTTGTGCCGCAATGTTTTCATCTACCTGGATGCCGACGCCCAAAGGCGGGCGGTTCAGGTGCTGCACAAGGCGTTGAAATCTGAGGGTCTGCTCCTTCTAGGAGTCACGGATCGCCTGGAGGAGGGCAGCGGATTTGCGCGCGCTGCAACCGGAACGGCCGTGGTTTATGTCAAGAATGGTTCGAGCCAATGACCCGCTATCTCCTGACCCGGATCGGCGTTCTCGGCTTCAACGACCGACGTTTCCGAACGGCGTTCGGCAATCAGACCGGCAGCCATGATGCGTGCCAGTCTGCTGTCGTCGACGATCAGAAAGATCTCTGTCATTCTCCCTCCTGCACCACGGAGGTCTACCTCCGCGCCCATGTGCCGGAGCGAGAACCACCTGATCCCAATGAAGACTACATGATTCGCGCTCTGCGAACTATGTAGGCAGGATTGAAAAGACAGGGAACCCGCTCATTGGAGCGTCGTGACCATCATCACCCTTGGACAGTTGCCTTCTGCAGAATCCGTGACTGCGGTCACGCCCGGCTGGAGGTTGGTCGCGCTCAATCGGGTCCCATGACGTGAAATTGTACGAATCTGACAGGCTCTGTGTTGCGTGCGACTTCCGGGACGGTGGACGCTTGGTGTTGAAGCCGTCTAATCTATAGCCAATCTGCGGCGTTAGATCACAACAACAAACTTTTGGAGCAGGACAGGCACGCATTGTGCCGGTTCATGGTGAGGTGAAATGGCGGAAACGTCTGGACAGGAAGTTGCGGCGGCATCGGGCCGGGATGTCAAACTGACGTGCCGTCACGTTTGGAAAGTCTACGGCCCCGACGCTGACACCTTTTTCACGAATGGTAACGGTGATGTTTCCGACCCTGCGTCTCTGGTTGAGAAGGTTCGTGACACCGGTCACATAGGTGCGGCCTGTGATGTCAGCTTCGATGTTCATGTCGGCGAGATCTTCGTCATCATGGGACTGTCCGGCTCCGGCAAGTCCACCATCGTACGTTGCCTGTCGCGCCTCGTTGAGCCGACGGCCGGCGAGGTGATTCTGGATGATGAGGACTTGCTCCAGGTCAGCAAGGAGAAGCTGATCGATATTCGCCGACACAAGATGGGCATGGTGTTCCAGAACTTCGGACTGTTGCCCCACCTGTCGGTTGTCGAGAATGTGGCCTTTCCGCTTCAGGTGCAGGGTATCGACAAGGCCGCGCGTTTGGCGCGGGCGATGGAGATGATCGAGCTCGTCGGCCTGAGCGGGCGTGAGACGAGTTACCCGCGGCATTTGTCCGGCGGCCAGCAGCAGCGCGTCGGTATCGCTAGGAGCCTGGCGGTCGAACCGGAGCTGTGGTTTCTGGACGAACCGTTCTCTGCACTCGATCCGCTGATCCGTCGTCAGATGCAGGATGAGTTCCTGCGCCTGCAGCAGATGCTGCACAAGACGATCGTCTTTATTACCCACGATTTCCTTGAGGCTCTCCGTCTGGCCGATCGCATTGCGATCATGAAAGATGGCCAGATCGTTCAGATCGGGACACCGGCCGAGGTTGTGATGCAGCCGGCCGACGACTACGTCGAGGAATTCACGCAGGACGTGCCGCGCGTGAAGGTCATCACCGTCGGAGACATCGCGCAGCCCGTCGCCGATGATCTTGACCATGCCAATGCGGTTGATGCCGGAATGACGCTGGAACGTCTGATGCCGAAGTTCGGCGACAGTCTGGGTGCCATCGCCGTGAAGAACGACGGCGGCAATGTGATTGGACAGGTCACGCCCCAGGCGGTCTTGTCGGCCCTGGCCAGCGAGCATCCCGAAGGAGGCGGTTCATGACTGTCGCGACACAGGACCAGGCGGAACTTCCTTCCGGCGGCTCGATACTGGGACGGTTCTCGCCCCAGCTCATCTGCTGGATGGTGTTCGGTGCCATCACCGTGCTCTGCCTGGTGCTGCGCGAAGACTACAAGTGGCTGGTCAGCTATCCGAAAGACTGGCTATTTGCGATCAGCTTCGGTGACGAAACACTGACCATCGAAGGCATGCTTGAAGCGGGGATGGATTGGTTCACGCTGAACTTCAAGCCGTTCTTCCGCTTCCTTTCCGGCGTTTTATCCTGGCCCATGGCCGGCGGTATTGTCGAGATCAGCGGTACCAAATACGACATTCCGGGTCTGCAGGACCTACTACAAATCTCTCCCTGGCCTGTGACGATCGCGATTGTTGCGATTATCGCCTATGCGGCCAAGGGCCCGAAGCTGGCCGCCTTCTGTGTTGCGGCCCTGCTCTACATGGTGATCGTGGGGTATTGGGAAGAGAGCATGTCGACTCTGGCACTGGTCGGCATGTCGGTTCCTCTTTCGCTGTTCATTGGCCTCACCCTTGGTCTGGCGGCCTATCAGTTCCGTTGGGCGCGACGGATCATCGAACCGATGCTGGATGTCATGCAGACGGTGCCGACCTTTGCCTATCTCATTCCGATCCTGATTCTTTTCGGCATCGGTCCTGTCGTCGGTATGGTGGCGTCGGCAATCTATGCGAGCCCGCCCATGGTGCGCAACGTGATGCTGGGCCTGCACCGCGTGCCCGACAACATCATCGAAAGCGGCCAGATGTCGGGCTGCAACGGGTTCCAGCTCCTGTTCATGGTGCGCATTCCCGCGGCGATGCACACGATCATGATCGGTGTGAACCAGACCATCATGGCGGCGCTTTCTATGGTTATCATTGCCGCGATCATTGGCGGTTTTGCCGATATCGGCTGGGAAGTGCTCTCGACTATGCGCAAGGCGCAGACGGGCCAGAGTCTCCTGGCGGGTCTTGTGATTGTGCTCCTGGCCATGATCATGGACCGCATCAGCCGTGGCTTCGCCGAGCGGAGCGGTGAGATTCGTGTGGCAAAGACCGGTGCGCTCTGGGAGCGGCACCCCTACCAGTTCCTCATTGTTGCGGCACTGATCGTCGGCGTGGTGATCTATCAGGCCACGCCGCTGTTCTGTAACGCCTCGCCGGACAACTGCTCGGTTCTGAGTGCGCCGCTAGTTTATCCGGAAGCCTGGGTCTTCTATCCAGCCGAGGATCTGAACAATGTGGTGAGCTGGTTTACCGTTGAATTCTTCCACGTCACGGACACGATCAAGACCTGGACGCTCTACTTCTTCATGCTGCCGATGAAGGCCGGCCTTGAACGGATCGCACGGCCCACGTCGTGGGGCTTCGAGATGACAGAAGTTGCCACCACGATCTACTGGGGCCTTTGTATCGCGCTCGCCGCGGTCGCCTATCGTCTGGCGAACTGGCGCGCGACGGTTGTTGTCGGCCTGCTGTCGGTGCTGTTTTTCTATGGCTCGTCAGGAACGCCCTGGCCGATTTTCATGGGTGCGGTCACGCTGATCGCCTATCAGGTCGGCGGCTTGCGGGTCGCGCTGTTCGCCCTTCTGGGTATGACGTTCATGCTGGTGTCGGGTGCCTGGACACGCGCGATGCTGTCGTTCTACCTGACGGCGACAGCTGTGATGATCTGCCTCTTCGTCGGCTGCTCGATTGGCATTCTGGCGGCCCAGAACGATCGCGTGTCTGCCATTGTACGGCCGATCAACGACACGTTGCAGACCATGCCGCTGTTCGTCTTCCTGATCCCGGTCATCATGGTGTTCCTCGTGGGCGATTTTTCAGCGCTCCTGGCCATCATCATGTATTCGATTGTTCCGGCCATTCGCTACACGGAGCACGGCCTACGTCAGGTCGATCCGGTGGCGGTCGAGGCGGCGCGTATGATGGGTTGCACGGAACGACAAGTGCTGTGGCGGGTTAAGCTGCCGCTTGCCATTCCTGAGATCATGCTGGGCCTCAATCAGGTCGTGATGTTCGCTTTGGCGATGCTGGTCATTGCGGCTCTGGTGGGCACCAAGGGGCTGGGTCAGTGGGTTTACGATGCGCTGACCAACGCCCGCTTCGGCCAGGGTGTGATCGCCGGTGGCTCTATGGCCCTGATGGCGATGATTGCTGACCGCATCATCCAGGCCTGGGCGCTGCAGAAGAAACGCGATCTTGGCATCGCCTCCTAGGGAGCCTCATGCCCAAGGTCGGAATGGAGCCGGTTCGCCGTCAACAGTTAATCGATGCGACCATTGCGTCTATCCATCGGGATGGCTTCTAGGACACAACGGTGGCGAGCATCAGCCGCCGTGCGGGCCTGTCGGTCGGGCTGGTGAATCACTATTTCGACGGCAAGGATGATTTCCTGGCCTCGACCATGCAGATGCTGGTCGATCTGACGCTCGCTGATATCGAGGCAGGGATTGATCCCGACGATTCACCCGTTGATCGGCTCATGGGGTTTATGCAGGGCCATTTTGCGCCCGGCCAGCGTTCGCCCGAGGCGATCAGCGCTTGGCTGAGCTTCTACGCCCAGGTGCCCGAGAATCAGGCCTTCGCGACCATCCAGCACAACTACGATGTGGACTTGCTCGTCCTGCTGCGTCCCATTCTTTCGGGCCTGATGTCTGATGATCGCATCGAGACGGTCGCTCAGACTCTGATCGCCCTGATGTACGGCCTGTGGCTGCGCCACGCCCACGATCCAGAGCATGTCACGCTGGACCTGATCCACACGATCGCGCGTGACTATGTTGCGTTGATGGTGTCAGGCCTCGACAGTCCGAACTAGCTGCCCCATTTGTCCATCGCCTTGTAGTAGGCAACGGCCGCGCCCAGGAACCAGGGATCACCCGTGTAGAGCGGACGTGTGGGGAAGCTGACGGTGTCGAAGGCTGTGTCGCCTTTCTTGTCGTTCAGCACCTTGTGGCCGATCTTGTGGCCCAGATAGCTCGCCCAGGCGACGCCGGAACCGCAGTAGCCCATGGAATACCAGACGCCATCACGGCTGCCGATGTGCGGCAGGTGATCAAAGGTGTAGGCCACAAAGCCCATCCAGCTGTGGCTGATCTTGGTTTCGGCGAGCTCGGGGAAGAGACCGGCCATGACCTCGTGAAGACGCGGCCCGCTAATCTTCGGGTCGGTTTCCTTCAGTGCCACGCGGCCCCCGAACACAACACGCCGGTGATCGGGCGACGAGCGGTAGTAGTAGATGACCTTGCGGGTGTCAGACAGCGCCCTTTGTTTCGGCATGATGCGTTTCATCAGGTCGGCATCGATTTCCTCGGTGGCGATCATGTAGCTGCCGATCGGAATCACCCGCCTGCGCAGTCCGGGTGTCAGGCGCTGGGTGTAGCCGTTGGTGGCGATGATCACGTCGCGTGCACGAACCTTGCCGCGTGTTGTGGTCAGCGTGCTTTCGCTTTCTCCCGTCGCGAGGCCCAGAACCGATGTGTGTGTCTCGATGGTGGCACCGGCTTTCAACGCTGTCTGGACCAGACCGTTGGCATACTTGGCGGGATGCAGGCTGGCGTGGTGGGGAAGCACTGCCCCGCCGTGATATGCCTCGGTCGCGAGCTCCTGATCCATGTCTTCCTTGGGCACCATGTGCCAGTCGAAGTCGCGGATAGCGTTCAGACTTCGGAAACTCTTAGCCATCGAGTCATAGCGTGACGGCCGATGAGCGCCAATGAAGCGGCCACCCTTGTTCAGATCGCAATCGATCTTCTCGGCCTCGATGAAGTTGATGACATAGTCCAGGCTGTTGAAGCCTTCGTGGATGATGGCGTGACCGCCCTCGCGGCCATAGCGGCTTTCAAGTTCTGCCACGCTCGGCTTCACGCCGGATCCGATCTGGCCACCGTTGCGGGCACTGCAGCCCCAGGCCGCGTCCTCTGCTTCCAGAACAACGACGCTGCGCCCTGCGCGCGCCAGAACGGTGGCGGCTGTCAGCCCCGTGTAGCCGGCCCCGACAATGGCTACATCGACCTTGTCGGGCAGGGGAGCGTTGGCAATCTCAGGGCGTGGCGCATCATCCCACCAGTAGGGCGTGAGCTTCAGGTCGTCGGTGAAGAGAGGATGGTCCACGGAACTGCTCCAAACATCGGATGACGCGACAGACTAGCCGACCTAAGGTTCGATGTGCAGCACCGCAATGGGGGAGATCATGTCGTTGCAACTCACCGAATCCTGGCAAATCAGCAAACCGGCAATCGTGACGGATAAGGGCCTTGTTGCAAGCCACCATCACGAAGCCTCGACCATCGGTGCCGAGGTTCTGGCAGCCGGCGGCAATGCGGTTGATGCTGCCGTGGCCACGGGCCTTGCCATCGGTGTGCTGGAGCCATGGATGAGCGGTGTTGGCGGCTGCGGCTACATGATGGTCTATGAGGTGGAGACCGGGCAGTGCCACGCCGTCGACTTCAGCACCATCGCGCCACAGAGCCTCGATCTCGCCGACTACCCCATCGAACCGTCGACCGAAACGGACGACGATCTCTTCGGCTGGCCCCGCGTGGTGGATGACCGCAACGTCCAGGGCCCGCTTTCGATTGCGGTGCCGACCGTGGTCGCGGGGCTGTCGGCGGCTCTGGAGCGGTTCGGCACCGTACCCTGGGCCGACGCCATCGAACCTGCCGTCGCCATGGCACGCCGGGGCATGAAGGTCGACTGGTACGCCACCCTACGGATCGCGCTGGAGGCGCGCGGGCTGGCGAACTACCCGGCCAGCCGGGAGTTCTTCATGACCGATGGTCTGCCGGCGGTCAGCCTGGACGCGGGCAACCTCAAGACACTGCAGAGCGACCGCCAGGTCGCGACGCTGGAACGGCTGCGCGATGCAGGACCAGAAGACTTCTATCGCGGTGACCTTGCGCAGGCGGTGGCACGCGACATGACGGCAGTCGGGGCCCGTGTGACGGCCGACGACCTCGCAGCCTACGAGGCCCGGATCGTCCCGGCACGCACCGCCGGATACCGTGACGCGACCGTGCACGTGGCCCCTGATCTCAATGCCGGGCCGACGCTGATTGATGCATTGCAGCGTCTCGAGGGGGCATGGGAAGCCTCGGGCGCCACGCCTGACACGAAGGCCTTCCAGGCCTATGGAACAGCGCTCTTTGAGGCCTATGCCCATCGGCTGACCACGATGGGTGAGGGCAACGGTGAGAGCTGCACCACGCATCTCACCGTGGTCGACGCCAAGGGCAATATGGTGGCGTTGACGCAGACCCTGCTGTCGGTGTTCGGCAGCCGTGTGATGCTGCCCGAGGTCGGGTTCCTGATGAACAACGGGATCATGTGGTTTGATCCGCGTCCGGGCGGACCGAACTCCATGAAACCGGGCCGCAGGCCGCTCTCAAACATGTGCCCGGCCGTGGTGACCGGTGCATCGGGTGGTGCTTTTGCCCTAGGGGCGTCCGGCGGACGGCGGATCTTCCCGGCCGTCTTCCAGCTTGTGTCGTTCCTAACCGATCACGGCATGAGCCTGAACGACGCCTTTGCCACGCCGCGTATCGATGTCAGCGGGACCGATCTTGTCACCGTCGACAGCCGGCTCGATCAGGCGACGCGGGATGCGTTGGCATCGACATGGTCCACGGTGGAGCTACCGCCATCGGTGATTTCGTCCTATGCCTGCCCTAATGCGGTGCAGAACACAGGCGCTGAGCGTCATGGCTGTGCCTTTGTCACCTCGCCCTGGGCGGGTGTTTCCACCGGCTAGCTGACAGGCTTCAGGCTATCGATGGTCTCCACCACCTCGGCCATCACAGGCCGCTGCCGTTCGCTGGGCGGCCCCTTGGGCGTGCCGATATGGATGAAGCCGACGAGGTGTTCGCTAGTTGGTATCCCCAACGATGCCTTGATCCGGTCGTTGTAGGACGGCCAGTTGGTCACCCACTGCGCGGCAAAGCCCATGGCGGTGGCGGCATGCAGCAGGTTGAAGCAAACATTGCCGGCCGACAGGAGCTGCTCGACGGGCGGCACGCCATCGCGATCGGGCACCGTCCGGCTGCTCACGACCACAAGAACCGGCGATCGCTGCGGCCGGACCCGCTCAAGATCGACTCGCTCATCCTTAGCATCGGGCTCGATCTTGCGGAACTCCTCAACGAAGAGTTCACCGAGCTCGATCTGGGCCGCTGGGCTCACGATCTGCAGAACCCAGGGTGTCATACGCCCATGGTCCGGCACCCGCACGGCGATCTCGAGCATCTGGTCAAGCTGCTGCTGGCTCGGTCCTGGCTCTTCCATGCGGGAGGCCAGAACGGAGCGGCGGGACGCCAGGAAGTCGAGTGGTGTACCGTCTGTGATGTTAAGCGGTGCTTCGGGGGTGGAAGTATCGGTCATGGGACTCTCAGCAGCTGTTGCAGGCGAGTTTGGGATCGAGAACCAGTTGATCCGTCGGGACGCCGCTGAGCATGCGATAGACCTGCATGCCCTCCAGCACCCGCTGGACGTAGTTCTGGGTCTCGGAGAAGGGAATTTCCTCGATCCAGTCGACGATATCGATGCCGGGCGCATGCGGGTCGCCCATTTCGCCGACCCATTGGCGCACACGGCCGGGCCCGGCATTGTAGGAGGCGATGGCGCAAACGTAGGAGCCGTCCTGGGTCGAGAGCATGTGGTCCAGATAGGCCATGCCCAGCTGAACATTGTGGATCGGATCATTGATCAGCTTCGAGCTCGAGGTCGAAACGCCGATGTGGCTCGCCATGTCCTGGGCTGTGGGCAGCATCAGCTGCATCAGACCACGGGCTCCTGCCGGTGAGATGGCTTCATGGTCAAACGCGCTTTCCTGGCGGATCACGGCGAGCACCAGGGCCGGATCAACATCGCTGCCGGCCGGAAGGTTGAACACCGGGTAGCCGGCCGTCACCAGCACCGTTCCCACCTTCATGGCGCGTTTGGCGACCATGACGGCAAGGTCCGGACGGTTCATGACCAGGGCGAGCTGTCCGATCAGCTTATGGCGCGGGCCGAATGTGGTGGCATCGGTCATACGCAAAAGAAAGGTGCGCACAAGGTTTTCCTCGTCGATTTCGTGGAGCTGGCGCACCACGGCTGTCAGCTCATCTGCCGCGAAGGCGGCGACTTCTGATTCCGGGATGGGTGGAGCGGCCGGAAGCCGTGGCGCGCTGCCAAGCTTTGCGGCGCCCAGCTGGCCATAGAAAGTCTGCCCGTTCTCGGCGGCGAGGTCGTACCAGACCGCGGCGAGTTGCATATCGCCAAGCGCCTCGGCCGCACGGCCGGCCCAGTAGGCACCCCGCGCACGGCTGATGGGGTAGCTGACCCCACCATAGAAGGTCACGAAGTGGTCGAGTGCTACAGACGGCTCGTTGAGCTTGCGCAGGGCGATCCAGCCCGCCAGCCAGTCGACCTCATAGTGCAGAGCATCACTCTGGTCATAGTGTCCGGCTAGAACCTGATAGGCGCCGAGGAACTCTTCACCGTCGACAAAGACATCGGCGATCGCCAGTCGCGTCGTGGCCCACATGTCGGGGTGCAAGAGGCCGCGGGGTGCCTGAAGCAGCAGCTCCAGGGCGCCGGATAGATTGCCGTGGTTCTCACGCCAGCGCATGCGCTCGTAGAGCAGACCTTCATCGCCCTGCAGGTGGTCGGGCACTGCTGCAACGGCTGCATCGACACCGGGCGCGCTGGACCGCAGTGTGATGCGGGCCCGGGCCAGCGCCAGGCGATCACCGGAGATAAAGCGCAGCAGCCGGTTGGCCGCCGTGGTCTTGCCGTCCCAGATCAGCCGATCGATCCGCTCCCAATGCTGGTCCTCGGAAAGCAGCACACCGTAGTCGGCCAGGAAGGCTTCTTCCTTGGCCAGAGTGAAGTCCCAATTGGCCCAGGCATCCGTGATCTGTGCCCGGGCATCGCCGTCGCGGCCCAGTTTGACGAGACCGGCGATGTAACGCAGCAGGCCGTCATCGGTCTTGGGCGGGAAGCTGTCGAAATACGCCACCGTGTCGGCGGCCGACAGTGTGTCGGGCATCGTGTTTTCGGCGCGTTTCTGCAGAGCTGTCTGGGATGGCCACTCGGGGTTCTGCAGCAGGAACTGCGCGATGGCAGTGTAGTCGTTTATCCGGTCGGGATCCTTCAACTCCATCCAGCGCAAAACCTTGGCCAGTGTGGGGTCTTCCGCCTGATCGGCGAAGCTCCTGACATTCGACCATTGATCGGCGTAGGCGGCAGCAAAGGCCTGGCGGTAGAGCGCATTGTCTTCGTCACTCAGCGCCTGCTGGGCGCGCACGGCAAGGGGCGTGGCCAGGACTGCGAGAACGGCCGTGACTGCAGCGAGGCGGAACAGGGTCACGGCAGAACTCTCCGGGAAACGTTCAGACGGTGAAGGATTCGCCGCAGCCGCACATGCCCTTCACATTGGGATTGTTGAAGACGAAGCGGCTTTCGAGCTGGTCTTCGTACCAGTCGAGCTCGGTGCCCAGCAGGAACATGGTTGCGCTTGGCTCGATCAGGAGCTTCACGCCCTTGTCCTCGATTACGTCTTCCCTGCCGGTTTCTTCCTCGGCGTAGTCCATCGTGTAAGAAAAGCCGCTGCAGCCGGCCATCTTCACGCCGACCTTCAGGCCCACGGCTTTGTCATTCATACGCATGAGGGACTTCACACGCTCTGCGGCGCGGTCGGTCAGAGTCAGCAGTTGCTTGTCGGGTGTGCCAAACATGGTCGGTGTCCTGTTCCAGTCACGCCAGAGGTGGCGTTCTCCTACCGTTCAATAAATGCCCAGTTCGATCTTGGCATAATCCGTCATCATCGACGGCTCCCAGGGCGGGTCCCAGACGATCTCCACATCGATATCGGTGGTGCCGTCGACCTTTACAACAGCGTCCCGCACCCAGATCGGAATATCCTCGGCAACCGGGCAGCCCGGCGCGGTCAGCGTCATCTCGATCTTCACACTGCCGTCCTTGCGCGAATCGATGGCGTAGATCAGCCCGAGATCATAGATGTTCACGGGAATCTCGGGGTCGAAGACCGTGCGGATCGCATCGACGATATCGCCGATCAGCGGTTCGCCCTCTTCCTGTTTGATCGTATGGGAGTCGATGTCCTCATCCGGCCGCCAGCTTTCATAGGCCTGGGGTGCAGGCGCCGTTGCGGCCTGTGGCTCTGGCGCTGTGTCGCCGGTTGCGGCGCGATAGGGATCGGTCGTTTCGTCCATAACCTACTCCGTCGTCACCGACTGCTCGCCATCCATGGCGGCTGTCATGGTGTGCCACGCAAGGGTGGCGCATTTCACGCGCATGGGAAACTCTCGCACACCCGACAGCGCGATCAGTTTGTCGAGGTCATCGACATCACCGTCGATGTCGTCCTCGTGGCCGGTGACCAGCTTGTGGAACTTGTCGAACAGGCTGCGAGCGTCAGCCTCGCTGTGGCCCTGCACCATCTCGGTCATCATCGAGGCCGAAGCCATCGAAATCGCACAGCCGCGGCCCTCAAAGGCGACGTCGGCCACGGTGCCGTCGGCATCGAGCTTCAGGTAGACGATGAGCTGGTCGCCACACAACGGGTTGTCGCCCTCGGCCTGCCTGTTGCAGTCATCCGGATGGCGAAAGTTCCTGGGATTCTTGCCGTGATCCAGAATCACTTCCTGATAAAGGTCGCGCAGATCGTCCATCACGCAAACAGCTCCCGAACCTTCTCAAGCGAAGCCACCAGCGCATCGACCTCTTCCAGCGTGTTGTAGAGCGCGAAGGAGGCGCGGACGGTGGCCGCAATGTCGTATCGCTGCATGATCGGCTGGGCACAATGGTGGCCGACACGCACGGCGACACCCTCGCGGTCCACGATGGTGCCGATGTCATGCGGATGCACATCGGCCATGGTGAACGACAGGATGCTCGCCTTGGCGGGGTTCGTACCATAAATCGTGATGCCGGGCAGGGCCGAAAGCCGTTCGGTGGCATAGTTCAGCAGCATCGCCTCGTGTTCGGCGATGCGGTCGAGGCCCAGGTCCGTCACATAGTCCAGAGCCGCCTTGAGCGCGATGGTCTGCGCGATGGCTGGTGTGCCCGCCTCAAAGCGGTGCGGCGGCTTCTTGAAGGTCGAGCCTTCCAGGCTGACCCGAGCAATCATCTCGCCGCCGCCCTGCCAGGGCGGCATATCCGCCAGAAGCTCGCTCTTGCCATAAAGAGCGCCGATGCCCGTGGGGCCGTAAATCTTGTGGCCCGAGAAGACGTAGAAGTCGCAGTCGAGCGCTTGCACGTCGACCGCGCTGTGGCTCACCGCCTGGCAGCCATCGAGCATGATCCGTGCGCCGGCACCATGGGCCAGCCGCGTGATCTCCTCGATCGGGGTGATGATGCCCAAAGCGTTGGACATCTGAGTGATCGCGACCAGCTTCGTCCTGTCTGTCAGGAGGTTGCGAAAAGCCTCCATGTCGATCTGGCCGTCGTCATCGATCGGGATCCCCTTGACCACCAGGCCCTTCTCGGCGGCCAGCAGGTGCCAGGGAACGATGTTGGCGTGATGCTCCAGGGTCGAGATCAGGATCTCGTCACCTGCGTTCAGCGCCGCCCGGCCCCAGCTCTGGGCGACCAGGTTGACGCCTTCGGTGCCGCCGCGCACGAAGATGATGTTATCGGCGCTGGGAGCATTCAGAAAACTCTGGATGCGGGTGCGTGTGGCTTCGAATCTGTCGGTCGCCACCTGGGAGAGGTGATGCACGCCACGGTGTACGTTGGCGTACTCCTCCTCATAGACCGCCGATTCCGCATCGATAACCTGGCGCGGCTTCTGCGCGCTGGCGGCGCTGTCGAGATAGACCAGCAGCTTGCCATAGACCTCGCGCTTGAGGATCGGGAAATCCTCACGCACGGCATGGACGTCGAGCGCCACATTGGTCGGAGCGGTCACGGCAGCATTCATGCTGCTTCTCCCTTGCGACAGGCCGATGCGTGCGCGCGGAACACATCACGCACGGCCTCGTCGGTGATCTCGTCGATCGCGCCATCGACAAAGGCATCGATCAGCAGGCCGCGCGCTTCTTCCAGCGGGATGCCGCGAGCGCGCAGATAAAACAGGGCGTTGTCGTCCAGTTCGCCAGCGGTCGCGCCGTGGCCGCACTGGACGTCGTCGGCATAGATTTCCAGCTCCGGCTTGGTGTCGATCTCAGCACGGTCGGACAGCAGCAGGGTTCGGTTGTTCTGATGGCCGTTGGTCCGCTGGGCGTCCTTGCGCACCACGACCCGGCCCTGGAAGACTCCCTTGGAGCGGTCGTCCAGCACGCCCTTGTAGATCTCGGTGCTGGTGCAGTCCGGCGCGGCATGGTCGATCAGCGTGGTGGTGTCGAGCTGTTGGTTGCTGCGCCCCAGATAGGCGCCGTTCAGTTTGCAGGTCGCACCCTCCGCCTGCAGTTCGATCGCGATCTGGTTGCGCGCGGTCGCAGAGCCCGCCATCAGGCAGAAGTTCTCATAGGCCGCATTGGCCGAGGCTCTGATCTCGGTCGTTGCGATATGGAAGGCGTCGGCGGCTTCATCCTGAATCTTGTAGTGGCGCAGGTGTGCGCCGGCAGCCAGGACGATCTCGGAGACCGAGTTGGCGAGGTAGGTGCCGCTGCCGATATGGCGCTCGACCAGGGTCGTGGACGCACCGGGGTTGAGCACGATCAGATTGCGAGGGTGCCACGCAGCACGGCTGTCGCCGGGATTGCCCGCGAACACGATCTCGATCGGTTGTTCGACGGTCACGCCGTCGGCGACGAACAGGACCATGCCATCGGTCAGCCAGGCGGTGTTCAAGGCCACAAAGTGCTTGCGCTGCAGGGACGCCACGCGACCCAGATAGTCCTGCAGCATTTGGGATGACTGCGCCATGGCCTGTGCCAGCGGCACCAGCTGAACACCATCGGGCAGGCCCGAAAGGTCCGAAAGGCCGGCATCGAAAGCCCCGTTCACGAAGACAGCGCGTCGGCCGGCCGTCTCAAGGCCGAGATCGCCAATGGCTGTGTCCCCGGCTGCACCCGGTGTCTGGAAGTCTTCCGCCGCGAGGGTCCGCAGATCGGTGTACTTCCAGTCTTCGATCCGCCGGTTGGGCAAGCCCAGCCCGGCGAAACGCTTGGCGCCGCTATGACGCAGTCCGTCGAGCCAGTCCGCACCGGCGCCCGGCAGGGCGGCAGCAGTCTGCTCGTGGTTCTGAAGGAGTCCAGCGTCGCTCATGGTCGTCCTCAGGCAGCTGCCGACACGATGTCGGCATAGCCCTTTTCCTCGAGTTCCAGAGCCAGCGACTTGTCACCGCTCTTGATGATCCGGCCACCGGCCAGGACATGAACATGATTAGGCACGATGTAGTCGAGCAGACGCTGATAGTGGGTGATGACCAGCATGGAGCGCTCGGGCGAACGCAGAGCGTTCACGCCATCGGCGACCGTCTTCAGCGCATCGATGTCGAGACCGGAGTCGGTTTCGTCAAGCACTGCCAGAGTCGGCTCCAGCAGGGCCATCTGCAGAACCTCCATGCGCTTTTTCTCGCCGCCGGAGAACCCAGCATTGAGCGCACGGCGCACCATGTCGTTGGCGATCGAAAGCTCTTTCAGACGAGCGTCCATCAACTTCTTGAACTCGAAGGCGTCGAGTTCCTTTTCGCCACGGGCCTTGCGCACCGAGTTCATGGCCTGCTTCAGGAAGGTCACGGTCGGCACACCTGGGATTTCCACAGGGTACTGGAAGGCGAGGAAGATACCCGCCTGGGCGCGCTCCTCGGGCTCCAGATCCAGCAGGTTTTGGCCCTTGTAGATGACCTCGCCGCTGGTGACCTCATAGCCGTCACGGCCCGACAGCACATAGCTCAGAGTCGATTTGCCGGAGCCGTTGGGGCCCATGATGGCGTGGATTTCGCCGGCGCCCATCTCAAGGTTCAGGCCCTTGATGATTTCCTTGCCGTCGACTTCTGCGTACAGGTCCTTGATCGAAAGAATGGTCATGATCTGTCTCGTTGTGTTGGGAGCGGTTAACCAACGCTGCCTTCAAGGCTGATACCGACAAGTTTCTGGGCTTCCACGGCGAACTCCATGGGCAGTTCCTGGAGCACCTCGCGGCAGAAGCCGTTCACGATCAGGGTCAGCGCCTCCTCTTCGGGGATACCGCGCTGGCGGCAGTAGAAGAGCTGGTCGTCGGAGACCTTGGAGGTAGTCGCCTCGTGTTCGATGCGGGCGCTGCGGTTCTTGGATTCGATGTAGGGCACGGTGTGGGCACCGCATTCGTCGCCGATCAGCAGGCTGTCGCACTGGGTGTAGTTGCGGGCGCCCTGGGCCATAGTGTTGACACGAACCTGGCCACGATAGGTGCTCTGTGACTTACCGGCCGAAATGCCCTTGGCGATGATCCGGCTGCGGGTGTTCTTGCCGATGTGCAACATCTTGGTGCCGGTGTCGGCCTGCTGCCGGTTATTCGTGATCGCGACGGAGAAGAACTCGCCGACGCTGTCGTCACCCTTCAAGATGCAGCTTGGGTACTTCCAGGTGATCGCCGAGCCGGTCTCGACCTGGGTCCAGGAGATCTTGGCGCGCTTCTCGCAGACACCGCGCTTGGTCACAAAGTTGTAGATGCCGCCCTTGCCCTCGGCATCGCCGGGGTACCAGTTCTGCACGGTCGAATACTTGATTTCGGCATCGTCCAGCGCGACCAGCTCGACCACGGCGGCATGAAGCTGGTTCTCGTCGCGCTGTGGGGCGGTGCAACCTTCGAGGTAGCTGACGTAGCTGCCTTCGTCGGCCACGATCAGGGTGCGCTCGAACTGGCCGGTTTCCGAAGCGTTGATACGGAAGTAGGTGCTCAGTTCCATCGGGCAGCGTACGCCCTTGGGGATGTAGCAAAACGAACCGTCGGTGAAGACCGCCGAGTTCAGCGTGGCGTAAAAGTTGTCGGCCGCCGGGACCACCGAGCCCAGGTACTTGCGCACGAGGTCAGGGTGCTCCTGGATCGCTTCGGAGATCGAACAGAAGATGATGCCGTCCTTCTCCAGCCGGTCCTTGAAGGTGGTGGCAACCGACACACTGTCGAACACCGCATCGATCGCGACATTGCGCACACCGGCCAGAACCTCCTGCTCCTTCAGAGGAATGCCGAGCTTTTCATAGGTCTCGAGCAGGGCCGGATCGACCTCGTCCAGACTCTTGGGCCTGTCGGCATCGGACTTCGGCGCGGCATAGTAATAGCTGTCCTGGTAGTCGATCGGCGGATAGCCGACACGGGCCCAAGTCGGCTCGGTCATGGTCAGCCAGTGGCGATAGGCCTCCAGGCGCCATTCCAGCAGCCATTCAGGCTCGTTCTTCTTGTCTGAGATGAAACGGACAGTGTCTTCGCTGAGCCCTTTGGGCGCGCGATCCATCTCGATCTCGGTGACGAAGCCGTGCTTGTAGCTGTCTGTCGCTTCACCGACGGTATCAATGGTCTCCTGAACAACGGCGGCCATGAATGGTCTCCTAAAGCTCGGCGCGCTGGGCGTCGGCTGTGAGGTTGAAATCGGTGGGTTTAGGCAAGGCCATGGCGGCCAGCGACACGCCTTCAAAGGCGTCACGCAACGCCGTGTTGATCTGGTTCCAGCCGCCGCGCATGGGGCACAGCGATTGGACATCGCAGCTGCCCGGGTGATTGTCGACGCACAGCGTGAGTGCGATGGGGCCTTCGACGGCCTCAACGATCTGGGCAACCGTGATTTCTTCGGGCTTGCGGTTGAGCTGGTAGCCGCCATGGACACCGCGATGGCTCCCCAGGAGATTCTCACGGGCGAACATCTTAAGCAGCTTGGCCACGGTGGCCTCGGAGAGGCCCGTGCCTTCAGCGACCTGATGGGCGCTGTGGTTTTCGTGGTGGCGCCAGGCCATGTAGGTCATGACCACCACGCCATAATCGGCCATACGGCTCAATCGGATCATCGGACGTCCAGTTTGGCGCTAATCAGAACCAATTTGGTTCTAATTGCTTATGTGTGGCTGTTTGCCCCGGGAGTCAAGGCGGAATCAGTCGGTTGCGAGTGCGGGACGCCCTGTTGCCAGAGCGGCAATGCGGCTTTCGATGAAAAGGTTGCTGCCGTCCTTGCCGCGCACGATCTCGTCTTGGCGTTCCAGGGTCACCGCAATATCCTGCGCGCCGATTTGCTCGGCTGCAGCCCGGGCCAGCCGGTCGACATCAGCCTCAGCATGAGCGGCGGCTTCGGCGAGGTCCTCGAAATCGGCGATTCCTTCGGCGAGATGGCACCGGTAGAGACCGTCCGACGGTGAGGTGATCAGGGCATCGGCCCGTTGCGCCACGCCACCGGCCACCGCGCCGACGGCGTTGCATACGCCGGCGTGGGTCGGCACCACGGCCTCGGTGTTCAGACGACGCCCGACCTCGGGATAGTACGTTGCCGCGGGCGCACCCACGGCCACGACGGGCCGATTGAACGTGATGCCGAGGTCGAAGAGGTCGCCCGTCTGCCCGCCCAGCGCCGGCGCGAGCAGGGCGTCGGCCTGCCGGCCCGTGGGCAGGGCCATGCCGAGCTCTTCGGCCGTTGCGGCCTCGAGCAGGGCACGGGTGGTCTTTGTGACGGTTGCATCGACCACCATACGGGCAAAGACATCGGGATCGTCGGCCGCTTCGTGTCCGGTGATTGCCCACCAGCGCACCCAAAGCTGAGCGCCGATGCGTGATGCCTCGGCATCCCACGATCCGTGCAGGCCCAGAACATGAGATGCGTCGCTGGGCGTGAAGCGCGATACTATCACAAGGCCACGATCCAGAAGCCGCTCAAGTGGCAGCTTGGGCGACTGCTCCTGATAGAGCACATCCATCGCCACCGGTCCGTCGGCCAGGGAGTCCCAGAGCTTGCGCTGGGGGCGGGAGAGCTCGGCGAGATCGGTGTCGAGACTGCGCTGGCGCAGTACGAACATGCCGTCCCATTCCGCGGGCCAGCCCCGTTCCATCTGCCGCTTCAGAATCTCCAGCGTCTCAGGGTAGCGCGACGCCAGCAGGGCCAGCGGCACGGCCCGGCGCGGCCCGACCCGGATGCGGCCCCGGTCGTCCAACGCGACCTCGCTGTCGCCGCCAAGGCCCGAGGTGTGAACAGCCACAGCCCGCACCATGGTGCGATAGCCGCCGACCCGGGCACCCTGGGGGTCGAGCAGGGGGCGGCCGGTGCGGACCAGCGCGATGTCCGTGGTGGTGCCACCGATGTCAGAGACAAAGGCATCGTCCCGGTTCGAGAGATGATGGGCACCGACCACACTGGCGGCAGGGCCTGAAAGAATGGTTTCGACAGGTGATTCGAGGGCGGTTCCCGCATCGATCAGGGATCCGTCGCCCTTGACCACCATGATCGGCGCGCTGACACCACGTTCGGCCATCAGGTCACGCACGGCGATGATCAGGCCCTGGATCAGCGGGATCAGGCGGGCATTCAGCAGGGCCGTCAGCGCCCGGCGCGGGGCGTCGAGTTCGGAGCTCAGGCTGTGGGCGCAGGATACCGGCAGGCCCGTCATGGTGCGCAGCATGTCGCGCACGGCGATCTCGTGCTCCGGATTGCGGACAGCAAAGAGCGAGGAAACGGCAAAGGCGGAAACCCGGCCTTCGACCTTTTCGATCTCGCCCTTGAGAGTTTCGAGATTGAGAGGGGCGCGTTCGTCACCCAGGGCGTCATGGCCGCCATGGGCCGTGATCACCGGATCGCCCGCCAGGGCTCGGGTCAGGTCGGGGCGTTGGGCGTCTGCCTCGGCATGGCCGACCAGGATCAGGCAGGCGGGGCTGCCCTGGCCTTCGACAATCGCGTTGGTCGCCAGCGTGGTCGAGATCGACACTAGCGCGATTTCGCCGGCGTGGTCTCCCAGCACGTCATTGACCGCCTCGGCCACGCCGATGGTCAGGTGATGCTTGGTGGTGAGCGCCTTGGTCTCGGCCAAAACACCACGTTCCGTGTCAAACAGGACAGCATCCGTGTAGGTGCCGCCGGTATCGATGCCGAGCGTCAGGGCCATGGGCTGTCTCCGGGAAAGGCCAAGCGAAACGGCGCGAACTATGGAGAAAACCGCAGCCGGAATCGAGCGTTTGTTGAAGCGCGCCTCAGCCGTTACCGTGCCGCCAGACATCAGGGGAGACAGCCATGACTATGACCCACCGCGAGCGGGTTCTGAAGTTCATCCGGCCGGAGATGGAGACCATCTTCTCGCTGGAGGAGTATGCGGAACGCCTTCAGCGCGTGAAGGCGGGTATGGCTGCCGCCGGCATCGATATGCTCTACCTCACCTCGCCCGAAGCGATCTGTTACCTCTCGGGCTTCCGGGCGGAATGGTACCAGGCTCAGGGCCCCATGAGCTGGTTGCCGGTCAGTGGTCTTGCCGTGCATGTCGATGGCGACGACTACATCCACTTCGAGGTTCAGAACGAACAGGTCATTGCCGGGTTCACCTCGGTCTCTCGCGATCTGCGCATATTCGGCGGCGATGCCCAGCCCGGCGACGATGTGCTCGACTTCATCGTCGACGAGCTCGATGGTGAGGGCTGGCTCAAGGGGCGTGTCGGGCTGGAAATGTACAGCTACCGTCCCAACCGGGCGGTCAGTGAAATGCTGCAGGCCGCCATGGAGTCCAAAGGCGCGACCGTTGTCGACGGAACGGCCATCGTTGGTACCGTACGCAAGATCAAATCTCCCCAGGAAATCGCCTACACCCGCACCGCCGCCCGGATCGGCGATATCGGCATGCAGGCCGCCGCCGACACGCTTCAGGCGGGTGTCACCGAGCTCGACGTTTATGGCGAGGTCGTCCGCGCGATGGCGAAGGCCGGCGGCGAAAACCCGTCGATCACCATGCCTGTGTCTTCGGGCGGCAAGAGCGCCTGCATGCATGCTTTGGCTTCACGCAAGAAGATCATGCCCGGAGATGTTGTGAATGTGGATCTGTGCGGTGTCTACAACCGCTACCACACCAACATGGCGCGGACATTCTGCATTGGTGAACCCCACCCGGAGGTCTCACGTTACCTCGATGCGATCACCGGAGTGAAGACGATGCTGACCGATGTCATCCGCCCCAATCTGCCGGTCCTCGAGCTTCTGCAGACGATTGAGGGTTACTACAAGGACACCGGAATCTGGCAGGACCAGTGTTGGGTCGGCGGTTACGATCTCGGGATTTCCTTCCCGCCGGACTGGGTCGGTCCCTGGTTCTACGACGTCCACAACGATCCCGATGACGCTGTCTTTGAACCGGGCATGACGACCAACTATGAGGCCAACTTCTATCTGCCAAACCTGGCCGGCATGTCGATGTTCATCGACATGATGGTCTTCACCGAAGACTCGGCCGAATTCCTGCAGCAGACCCCGGCACGCATGCCCGTCATCGCATGACATGGCGAAGCGGCCGCGCAAGATCACGCTGGAGTATCTCGACAAGGCGGCGCTGTTCTATCTGGAGCGTTACGCAAGCTCGTCGGAGAATCTGAAGACGGTTCTGCGCCGGAAGGTCTGGCGATCGGCGCGGGAGCACGAGGTCGATCAGGAACAGGCCGAGGTCTGGATCGGCGAAACGGTGGCTCGGTTGCAGCAGGGCGGTTGGCTAGACGATCAGGCCTGGGCCGACATGCGGGTCCGTTCGCTGCGCTACAAGGGCGAATCCGCCCGTTCCATCCGCATGAAGCTCGCGGCCAAGGGCATCGACGAGGAGACGGCAACCCGTGCTCTCGCGCAGGATGAACCCGACAACAGCGACATTGCAGCGGCTATTTCCTATGCCCGGCGGAGACGGATGGGACCATACAGAACCGGTGACGATCGTGAAGAACGCCGTGAGAGGGATATGGCCGCGCTGGCCCGCAAGGGCTTTGGCCTGGATCTCACGCGCCGGGTGATCGATGCCGAAGACGAAGAGGCGCTTGAAGAGCTTCTCGCAGAGGTGCGGTAGCGGTGACGGTCAGGACCGCTCGATCTTGCGTTCCTGAACCAGAGCCATACCGGCTATCAGGATCACCAGCGCTCCCCAGACCCATGCCGAATGGGTCTCACCAAACAGCGCCATACCCCAGAGCACGCCGGTGATCGTGGCGAGGTAGGTTGTCTGGGCCGCAAACACCGGTCCCGTGTGCTGGATGATGTAAAGGAACAGCGTGTAGCTGCCGGCATTGATCACCAGCATCAGAACCGAAACCCAGTGGGCTTGGGTCCATGTCACGGTGACATCCATGTAGGTCCCGGTCGCCAAAACGATGGGCAACAGCAGCAGCGCGCCGGTGAGCTGGAAGACGCCGACCAGGGCGATGGGGTCCATGCCCGCCGGGGCCTTCAGAGCCAGGAGCAGGTTCTCTGTCGTGAAGCTGACGGGGATCAACAGGGCGAGCAGCGCCCAGAACAGGGCCACGCCGCCCTCTGCGCCCATCTGGGGCACGAAAATCATCAGGATCGCGACAAAGCCCAGAACAAGCCCCGCCAGACGCAGGGCTGCGGGTCGGTCGATGCCCAGCAGGATCGAAACGCCATAGGTCAGCAGGGGCACAAGTGTCATGGTGATCGCCAGGAACCCGGCACCCATGTTCGGCGCGACATAGAAGATCGTGCTGGTAGGCAGCACGGTCCCGAAGATGCCGCAGATGACATAGAAGCAGATAGCGCGTCCATGAAAGGGAATACGACTGCGGCGCCCAAGGGTGATGGACAGCAGCAGGATGCTGCCACCGATACCCTGCCACATGGTCAGGCCCAACGGATGGTAGCCATCCTCGCGCGCGATGCGGGCGAGCGAAAAGAACAGCCCCCAGGAACCGCCGCTGAGGACAATCAGAAACCAGAACCACAGCCGCCTGCCGCGCGTGGTTTCGGTCATGTTGCTTCGACCGTCCGCTCGACCCGGCGTTCGCGTACCAGTGCCATGCCTGCGAGCGTGGTGGCGAGCGCAGCCCAGAACAGCAGGCCATGGCTTTCGCCCAGCAGCGCCATGCCCCAGAGGATGCCGGTCAGCACCGTGAAGTAACCGGACATCGAGGCGAGCACCGGCCCGGCAGCAAAGATCAGCGTGAGGAACATGCCGTAGCTCAGGATGTTCACAATGAAGATGGCGATGACCGAAAGCTCCGGTTCACTCAGCGGCCAGGTGATCGGATACCAGGTGCCGGTCGCAAGCATCACGGGTGTCATGATCAGCCCGCCCGTCAGCACCATGCCACAGACCAGCACGGTGGTTTCCGTGCCACGTGGGCTGCGGACCGCCAGAAACACGTTCTCCATCGCGTAGCCCAGGGGAACGAGCATGGCGATAATGATCCAGAACGGCCCATCGATTGATGTCTCTGCACCCGGTAGGACCAGCAGGGCAACGCCCGCCAGACCCAGGGCAATGCCGATGGAGCGGCCCAATTCGAGGTGGTCGATGCGGACGGCCAGTGAGATCACATACGCTGCGATGGGGATCATGGCCATGGTCATGGCCATGATCCCGGCTGAGATGTGCTCGGCGGCGTAGAAAAGAGCCAGCGTGGGCATGATCGTGCCGAACAACCCGCAGAAGAGGTAGAGAAGAATGTGATTGCGGTCGAGCGGAAGGCGTTTGCTCCGCAGCGTGAGATAGATCAGCAAGACGCCCCCCGCCCCGATGCCCTGCCACCATGTCAGGCCGAAGGGATGGGCACCGTCCTCGATGGCGGTCTTTGCCAGTGTCGGCACCAGGCCCCAAATGCCACCGCAGAACACCATCATGAACAGGATCGCGAGACGCCGCTGCCAGGCCGGCCTTGATGGGTCGAATACGCTCAGCAAAGGGAACCCGTTGTTGGAGGGGAGAAACCGTGCGGCATCCTGTCATTGCACCTGCTGTGCGGCAAGGTATGCCTCTCTTGCGCCGCATGTGTTAAGTCGCCTCGCCATGCCACCAATCCTGACCCTGCGCGGTCTCGCGCATCACGCTGACCGGCAGCCGCTGTTCCATGACTTGGAACTAGCGCTGGAGCCTGGCGACCGTTTCTGTCTGATTGGACGGAACGGTTGCGGCAAGTCCACGCTGTTGCGGATTCTTGTCGGACTGCTCGAAAGCGACCGGGGCGAGCGGTTCTGCCAGCCCGGCACGAAGGTTGGACTTTTGAGCCAGGAAATTCTCGACGACCCCGGGGGTACGGCGCTGGAGTGGGCGGCAGCAGACTTGGCCGATGACGCCGGCCGCCATCGTGCCGAAGCCTATCTGGATCGCCTCGGTCTGGATGGCGACCGGCCCATGGCCGATCTCTCCGGCGGCGAACAGCGCCGCGCCCACCTGGCCCGTGTCCTGGCGGCCGAGCCCGACGTCCTCCTGCTCGATGAGCCGACCAACCATCTCGACATCAAGGCGATCGAATGGCTGGAAGGTTTTGTTGCAGCCTTCCGCGGCGCGACGGTCATCGTGAGCCACGATCGCGCCTTTCTGCGGCGTGTAACCACAGCCATGCTGTGGCTCGATCGCGGCACCTTGCACCGCCGCGACGCCGGGTTCGAGACGTTTGAGATCTGGGCCGAAGAGATCACCCAGGCGGATCAGCGCAATGCTGAGCGGGTGGCACGCCGTATCTCCGAGGAAGAACGCTACATGGAGCGTGGGGTGACGGCGCGGCGGACACGCAACCAGCGCCGTGTTGCGGAACTGGCCAACCTGCGTGCCGAGAGGGCGGAACTGCGCCGGTCCTGGCAGGGCAGCGCCACGATTGGGCTGGAGGGCGGTGCCAGCCGCAGCAATCTCGTGATCGAGGCGGCCGGCATCACCAAGGCCTTTGACGGCAAGACTATTGTTGCGCCGTTCGATGCGCGGGTCCTACGTCGCGACCGGATCGGGGTTGTCGGCCCCAACGGCGTGGGCAAGACGACGCTAATCCGCATGCTGACGGGGCATCTACAGCCTGATGACGGCAGCGTCCACCATGCGCCGGAACTGAAGACCGCCTATTTCGATCAGCGCCGGGAGGCGCTCGATACCGACAGCACGCCCTGGAAGACCCTGGCGTCTGGCAACAGTGACCGCGTCATGGTCCGTGGCGAATCCCGCCATGTTGTGGCGTATCTTCGCGACTTCCTGTTTGCCGAAAACCAGGCACGCCAGCCGATCCGCACGCTGTCGGGTGGTGAGCGGAACCGTCTGCTTCTGGCACGGCTGTTCACTCAGCCTGCCGATCTCCTCGTGCTCGATGAGCCGACCAACGATCTCGACATGGAGACACTGGATCTGCTGCAGGACGTGTTGGCCGACTTCCCCGGCACGCTGATCGTGGTCAGCCATGACCGTGATTTTCTCGACCGCCTCGTGACCCTGACCTACGGCCTGGAAGGCGACGGAACCATCGTGGAGAGCCCCGGGGGCTACAGCGACTACCATCGCATGAAGACCAGAAGTTCAGCGCCCGCGGAGAGTGCTGAGCCGGTACGCAAGGAGAGCGCCACCGTTCCGAAACCGAAGACCCGCACGAAGCTCAGCTACATGGACCAGCGCGAGCTCGACATGCTGCCCGACAGGATCGCCGAGCTGGAAACCGAGATTGCACGTCTGGAGGACGTTCTGGCAGACGGTGAACTTTTCACGCGTGATCCGAAAGCCTACCAGAAGGCGGCTGACGATCTGCAAGCCGCGCAAGACGAACTCGCTGCAGCCGAAGAGCGGTGGCTGGAACTCGAAGAGCTCAGAGAGACACTCGCGGGATAGCGGGCCGGAAGATCAACGGTTCTTCAGCGGCCACCCAGTTCCGCCAGGCGCTCCATAAGCAGGCGTTCGGTCTGGGTCTGCTCGAGGTCCCGCAGCATGGGGTAGGGCGCATCGTGCTTGTCGAGCCTGATATCGACCAGAAGATGCTCGCCCGAATACATCAGGGCACCTTTCTCGATCTGACCGCGTTCAAGAGCGCGGTCGATAATGCTGAGATCCTGAAACAACTCCAGCGAACGGGCATGGATGCCGATGGCCTTGGACAGGTCCGTTGGACCGCCATTCTTGTCGATCAGCCGGTGTCGATACCGCGTCGCGCCAGATCACAAGCCAGAAAGAGGGCCACCGGCCCTGCGCCGACTATCAGGACATCGCAGTCGTCAGTCGTTCCACACGGCAGCCTCGCCTGAATCATCTGGCGCGGCAAACCGGACGTGGCGATACCTTTTGCTTCGGCAATCGCCTAGAACAGAGATCTCCGTTCCAAAGGCCTGGTTTCTTGGACAACATCCCGCGCGGTATCGCGTTCATCCTGCTGTCGATTTTCTTCTTTGTATCGCTCGACATGACCGCCAAGCTGATGACCGAGCTGCATCCGCCGCTCCAGGTGGCCTGGGGGCGTTACGTCTTTTCAGTGCTGCTGCTGCCGCTTCTCATCCGGCCACGCGATCTCCGCGTTGCATTCCGAACGAAGCGGCCCGGCCTGCAGATTGTGCGCTCGATCCTGCTGGTCTCGATGACCTGTGGTTTCTTCGTCGCGATCAGCTACATCCCGCTGGGCGATGCTGTGGCAATCGGCTTTGCGGCACCGTTCATCACCACTGCACTGGCCATCCCCATGCTGGGGGAGAAGGTGGGCGTGCGGCGCTGGACCGCCATCGCCGTCGGGTTCATCGGTGTGCTGATCGTTCTGCGTCCGGGTTTCGAGGACCGTCACTGGGCCTATTTCCTGCCCGTGAGCGTGGCCTTCTTGGCTGCGCTCTACAATGTTCTGACACGGCTTGTGAATCGCTACGACAGCGCCCAGACCAGCATTGCCTTCAACAACTCCGCTGGTGTTGTCGTCATGACCGCGGTGATCCTGATGGTGCCTGGACAATGGTCACCCCTCGATGCGGGCGACTGGGCGTCACTGGTCCTGCTCGGCGGCTTCGGCATGGCCGGACATTTCTGTCTGGTGCTGGCCTACCGCCACGCGCCCGTCTCGGCACTGGCGCCGTTTACCTTCTCACATATCGTGCTGGCGATCCTGGCCGGCATGATCGTGTTCGGCCATGTCCCAGACGGACCCACCTTCCTTGGCGCGGGCATCATCGTCGCGTCGGGAATCTACGTCTTCCACCGCGAAGCCGTGGTCGCGCGTCGGGCACGGGAAGTGGCATCAACCTGACGTGAGCGCGTCCGTCACGGTGCCATCATGCCGCCGATCATCGCACTCATGTCGTTGCCGTTCAGCAGCGTGCGGCCGTCGGGCGTGAGCTCCAGATCGTAAACATGGCGGACTTCGCCCGCTTGTTCGATCCTTGCGCCCATGGCCTGTATCATCGCTAGGCCCAGGGCGGTGTCCATCGCATCGGGATCGCCCTGCTGGGCCATGGCGTCCATGCGCTTGGCGAGGGCCTCAAGACCGACAACCTCAAGCCGCGCTGTGCCGACCGTCATCAGGGAAGAATCGGCCGAGGCGACCAGGCGACCGGTCATGGTCGCTGACAGAGCCGGGCTCTCGTAGATGAAGGTCTTGATATCGAACGAGCTACCGGTCTGCACCATGCGTTGCTGCAGGCCCAGCGCCATGAAACCCAAGGCCATTTCCGCCTGAGATTCGAACGCTTCGGAATCGGCGATAGCGCCTTCCAGCATTTCCAGGGTCATGGTCGCGGCATCGCTCGCGGGCAGGTTGCCCAGCTCCAGATGGAGCTCGACCGCGTGTGGCACCAGATCGGCATTGGGTCCGGGCACAGGCACGACCATGCCGCTGTGCGCATAGGTGAACAGCATGCCGCCCAGTTCCTTGTCCAGGTCATCGAGGCCGAACGCCATGCTCAGGCTGTCGAACGAGAAGGTCTCGCCGGTGCTGGGAGCGCGCCCGAACAGATCGGTCACCTCGAAGGACATCAGAACGCCTTCCAGCAGGGGCGCGCGTTCCCGAGCCAGTGCAACCAGCGTTGCGCCGACCTCTTGCATCTCAGCCATCAGGGCCTCCGACGGCTCAGGCTCTTCCAGCATTTTGCGCTGAATGTCCTGCATCACGAGGTTCATCTGATTGAAGAATCCGAGGTCGATCGCGCGGCAGTCGAACGCACCGGTGATCGATTCCAATCCTAACACACGCTGGCCGTCGAGAGATGACTCCATACCCGTCATGACAAACGAACCGGGCCCCGACCACTTGTTCTCCTGGGTCTCGTCGAGCTGAATATCAAGCACCACGGAGTCGGTCTCGAGGCGGAAGGAAACTTCTCCGGGGGCTTCGATCCACATGGCGAGGTCGGCATAGATGCCGCTTCCCGTGGTCCAGGTGGTGATCGCCGGCATGAACACACCCGAAAACGACTGGCTTCCGATACTGGTTCCGCCGGTCTCGTTTCCGCTGCTGTCGTAGAATGTTGTGCGTTCCGGCAGTGTCACGACGACGGCATAGCTGTCGTCATCCACAGGGGCGAGCTGCATGACAATGTCGCCCACGTCCCAGCTTCCGTCGGGCCCAAAGGCAGAGACACTGCGCAGGGCTGCTGTGATCTGGCCTTCTGCGTTCTCGCTTACGTCGAGCCCATAGCTCAGCTCGCCGCTGGTTTCCCGCAGCATTCCGTCCAAATCCTGCATGGCTGTGGAAATCTGCTGGCGGAGGTAGGCTGCCGTCTCGGACTCGTCCCCCGTCTCATCGCCGTACTCGACCAGGCTGTCCAGGGCCGCACGGGCGGCCAGCACGGATTCCATGCGTGCAATGATGTCGTCATTGAGCACGCCGGTCGGGACCTCGCCAGTGTCCCAGAGGTCGACAAGGGCTTCGAAGGCGTCTTCATTGCCGGCATCCGCGGCAGCACCCAGAAGCTGGGCAGCGCGGGCGACATCGGGACCGGTTCCCCTTCCTCGCGCGAAGAATTCGGCTTGCTTGAGTTCGGCTTCTGCATGACCAAGGTCGGCCGCTGCGCTGTAAGCGTCGAACGCGGCACCGAAGTCACGCGGCACGCCAATCGAGTTTTCAAACATGCGGCCGATGTCGAAATAGGCCTGGGCGTGGTCCTGCTTGGCCGCACGGCGGTACCAGCGCATCGCGCTGGAGAAGTTCTGTGGTGTGCCCTGACCGCTTTCGTACATCTGCCCGATGACATACATCGCCTCCGGATCGCCCTCGGCCACCAGAGCGCTATAGCTGTTGAACGCCGCGTCGTAGTCACCGGCGTCGTAGAGTGATTGCGCCTCGTCCAGAGATTGAGCCCACGACGGTGCTGCAAAGGCCATTGAAACGGCTGCAGCAATGACGAAACGAGTGAATCGGGCCATGATGGACTCCCAAGTCAGGATCAGTAAGCATTTCGCAGCGCGGTCGAAACGCTGAGCTCAGTGTAACGCACCGGACATGCGGTGTAACACACCACGGACGGACGGACGAACGACCCCGGCTCCAGGCGCAACAGCAACGGCACCATGATGCACGTCTGCGGCGGCAATTGTGTGACGACCGATACCATTTGGACGCTTTGTGTCTTGACCGTGTGCCGGTTCTGAGGAGCCAGTGACTGGCGTCACACGGTTGTAACGGGACGCGGCCTATATTTCAGGTCAGACCTGCAGGAACTGGTCGGCATGTCGGTGACCGGCGTGGCGGGCCTTGTGGGTTGAGGCTTCCGCACGGAAGCAGTCAGTCCCCGTGTCGCTTGGAAGCGGGTGAGGCCCCCCAAAGTGAGAGCTCTTCTCATCAGCGACCGGCGACACGGGGCTGTCGGCCTGCCCTTCGCGCGAGATCCGGGCAGGGTGTTGGTCCGATGCAACGCTCTCAACCTAGACCAGCGACAGATCGTGCGCCGTGAACGGCTTCACAGGATGACGTAGGTTTTTCCCATCGTGCGCCGCACATCGCAGCGGCCCTTCCAGCCTTCCGGAAACCAGGCGGTGTCGCCGCCCCTGATCTCGATGATCTCACCGTCGTCGCTGGTATAGGTGCATTCGCCTTCCAGAAACTGACAGAACTCGGCCCGGGCAATCTCGCAACGCCAGCTTCCCGGCGTGCAGCGCCAATAGCCGGACTCCGGAAACTGGCCTCCGCCGCCGGTCAGAATGCGGCCGGAGGTGTGCGAGATCTCATCGCCCAAGGGTTCGGGTACAGCACCCCAGTCAGCGAGGACGGCATGGGCCAGTTCCGCCGCCTGCTCGAAGAGCGAAACGGTCGGCATGGTCATGATGCCGCGGTCTCACGCAGCAGTTTGTCGAGCGCCTCCGCACCCTTCCGGGTGCCGTTTTCGGCCTGCATATGCTTGCTGAGCGCCGCGATTTTCCCGTGCATGTCGCTGTCGGTCAGCATCCGGTTGACTGCCGCGGCGATATCGGAATCCTCCCAGACATAACGTTCCATCGCGATGCCGTAACCGCGCTCGTCGATATGGGTTGCGTTGTCGTGGCCGTCCCAGCAGTAAGGCATGATCAGCGCGGGTTTCCCGAAATAGAGGCACTCGTTGAAGCTGTTGTTGCCGCCGTGATGAATCACCGCATCAACCTGGGCGATGACCGAAGGCTGCGGATACCAGCTTTCGACATGGCAGTTGTTGGGGATTGCCTCGTAAGCGTCGCCGTAGTCGCCCACGTTGACCAGGACGCGGTAGGGCAAGTTGCCCAATGTGGCCATCAGGCGCTTCATCAGGTCGGTGTCGCCGGAACCTAGGCTGCCGAAGCTGACATAAAGCAGCGGCTTGTCGTTGTGTGCCTTGAACTCGGGGATCTCGTAAGGCGCGTCCTCGCGGATACAGCCTTCGAGGTAGACGAACTTCTCAGGATCCAGCGGATGGCGGCGGTTGAACGCCAGGGGCTTGGGATAGTGCAGCAGGTTGAGATGGGGCGAAGCCTCGAAGAACTGACCCAGGGGATAGGGTTCCTCGCCGCAGTCTTTCAGGAACTCGTTGAATTGCGCGTGGATCGGACCGATCTCCCGGTCGAACTTCTCGCGATAAGCGGCAAAGCAGGCGTGGTCGTCCTCACGGCAGCCGGAAAGGTGCGGCGGAATGTCCGGGTCCTCGATTTCGTTCTCGCTGCACGAGATGATGCGCACCCAGGGCACGCCATAACGTTTGGTCGCCGGGAACAGCACCACATTGTCGACGCAGATCAGGTCGGGTTTGATCTTGTCTAGTGTCGCCGGAAGGTCCTTCTCGGCCCACAGCGCGGTGTCGACGATCGCCTCCCAGCAGGCCTTGATGTAGGTCGAAACCTGATCGATCGGCGGTGTGCGGAAGTTCGGAATTTGGCCGTTGATGAAGTCGACCCAGTAGCGCGCCATCGCTTCGGGTTCCATCGGCTCGGACATCGAGATCAAGTGCTCCTCGAAGCCGTAACCTTCGAACACACCGCCGAAGCCGGCATCGGCCACGAAGACCGGGTTGTGGCCCATTTCCTTGCAGACCTGTGCGATGCCGACTGAGTTCAGCGCCGGTCCGAAGGCGCCCTCGGGAAAGAAGACAATGGTTTTACCGTAACTCATCTCGAAGCCCCTTGATCGTGGCCGGTCCTGTCCGGCTCTGTTGGTCCATTCCATGGCACGACGTTGGCCGCGCTGTCATCCCAGGTACACCACACTCTGCGCCCCGGGGGCAAGTCATCGACATCGAGCCGCTTGTGATCGACCCTTGCGGTCAGCAGCGTCTCAAGGCCGGAAAGCCTGATATGTGCGGTCAGGCCGAAGGCCGAATAGGCCACGCCGTCGATTTTTCCCCGAAGGCTTGGGGTTTGAAGGTTCGCATCTGTCAGGTGGAGCTCGATGGCATCGGGACGCAGGGCGAGAGCCCAACTCGCACGGCCCATTGCGGCCTTCCGTGTGATCGATCCTTCGTCGCTTTCCGGCCGGTCAGCGAGTCTGTCGCCTGGGATCAGGTTGATCGGACCCGTGAGGCTCGCCGTGAGTGCCGATCGGGGTGTGCTGTAGAGCACCTGTGGCCGGTCCAGTTCCAGCAGTTGGCCCTCGGCCAGCACGCCCATGTGATCGGCCAGCGCCATCATGCCGCTGCCTTTACGCCGCACGTCCAGGATGCTGAAGCCCGCCTGGCGCTGCAGATCGCGCAGCCGCGTCATCACTCGGCCCTCGGTCAGCGGGTCGAGTTCATTCAGGGCGTTGTCGAGCAGCAAAACTAGCGGTTCCACAGCGAGCGCCCTTGCCAGCGCCACCTGTTGCCGTTCGGCAGGGCTCAGCGCTTCGGGAAAGGCATCCCTCGCAGCCGTCAGTTCGACCATCTCCAGGGTACGCAGCACGCGCGGGTCGCTGCCACCTTCCTTTTTGGCAATGCGGGGTTTGATCCCGTAGGCAACGTTGTTGGCAATATCGAGGTGCGGAAACAGTGCATCACGCGCCGTCAGCAGTGTGAACGGCCGCTTGTGCGGCGGCATCCGGGTGATGTCGTGGCCGTTGAAGGCGATCGTGCCCGACACCAGATCACCGAACCCTGCGACCAGCCGCACCAGGCTTTCTTTGCCGGAACGCGAATCGCCCAGAAGAACAAGCGTCTGACCCGCACTCAGACGCAGGGAAACACCGTCGACCGGTGCGACGCCGCTGTCGGCACCGGCGACATCGTTTATCTGCAAGGTGTTGATGTCGTTCACGCGCAGGATCGTGCGCATTTCCTGGGCTCTGTGCAAGCAGGCCATGCTTGCTGCGGGCGGGAACATGCGTATGCTCCGCCGCCATCATGAGCCGGACCACAGACAACAGTTTCACAGACTGGGACGCCACGCTTGCCAGCGGCAACCGTGGCGTGCTGGCGCGCGCGATCACTGCGGTTGAGAACGACACCGATGAAGCCGAGGCAATTCTCCGTGCCGCGCGAAGGCTGAGCGGCCGCGCTCTTGTTGTCGGCATGACCGGTGCCCCGGGCGCCGGCAAGTCGACTCTGGTCGGCGCCTATGTTGCGGAACTGCGCCGTAGGGGCCAGACGGTGGGCGTTCTCGCGGTCGATCCGTCGAGCCCGCTGACCGGCGGGGCGCTGTTGGGTGACCGCATCCGCATGCTATCCCATGCCGGTGACCCCGGCGTGTTTGTCCGCAGCCTCGCCTCGCGCGGACATCTCGGGGGGCTGGCGCTTTCGACCGGTTCGGTCGTCGATGTCATGGATGCCTCGGGACGGGATGTCATTGTTGTGGAAACCGTGGGTGTCGGCCAATCGGAGATCGAGATCACCGATCTGGCCGATGTCCGTGTCGTGGTCTGGGCGCCGGGCGCAGGCGATGATGTTCAGGCGGCCAAGGCGGGTATCCTGGAGATCGCCGATGTCCTGGTGGTCAACAAGGCGGACCTTCCCCAGGCTGCTGCAACCGAAGCGGCCCTGCGCAGCGCGGCGTCCTATGGCACTGGAACACCACCCACAGTCATGACAACAACGGCGACCAGCGGCAGTGGTGTCCCCGCGCTTGCTGATGCTGTGGCATCGGTTGCCCGGGAACATGGCGCCAACAAGCGCCGGGGCGCAGACCAGCGTATGGCTCGGCAGGTCGTTGCCCGTGCGCTGCAACTGTTTGAACAGGCGGCGGAGGGAGACACCGTCCTTGACGGGCTCGTCGCCGGGTTGCGCGATGGTGACCTCAGCCTCGACGAGGCGGCGGGGCGTCTGACGGATCACGTCGTGAAGAGTTGAGGCGACACGTCCACACCGCACAAGGACAGCGCTGTTCCATCATGCCGGTATCCGCACTAATATCACCCAGTCTAACGGCAATGACCGCGAGGTCTGCTACCGGACGGTCACTTGGGGTTCGAAAACGCGAACGAACGATGCTGAGCCGGAGCGACATTTTCGCCTGTCTGGTTGCCGCTGCCATGGGACTGGCGGTGGTGATGCCTGTTTCGCAGGCAGATGACGCACCACAGACCTATGGCGAGGCCATGGCGTGGTATGGTGATGAAGCCGCCGCCGGCAATCCTGAAGCACAGTTTCTCCTGGGTTTTGCCCTGGAGACCGGGGCGCAGGCCGAAGCCGACACGGTGGCGGCGCGCGGCTGGTACGAGAAGGCAGCCGAACAGGGCCATGTCCGCGCCCAGGTTCGTCTCGCTCTGCTCATGATGGAAGGTGTCGGCGGTCCCCTCGATCAAGAGGCCGCCCGCGGTTGGCTGGATGCAGCTGCACAACAGGGTGTTGTCGATGCCATGTCGTTGCTGGGTTTTGTTCTGTTGACGTTGGAACCACGCGATCCTGTCACCGCCTATCGGTGGCTCTCGGTGGCCAGTGAGGCGGGCGATCCTGCTGTCGCAGCTAATCTCGATGCACTGCGGGCTACGATGACGCCGGAGGACCTTGAAGCGGCGCAGGCGGCGCTCGACGCGTGGCTTGCCGCTCAGCCCTGACCGCGGGCGCACTCAAATTCGATCAATCATGATCGCTGTCGGGCGAAATTGTCGCTCGGACCCGCTATGCTGGCCGCCATGACCCGCCATCACCCGTGCCTCGCTCTGTTTGTGTCGCTGTATATGACAGCGGCGATCATTGGGCCTGCAAGCGGCCAGGAGGCGCCGGGATCCGTCCTGATCGAGATCGATCAGGAGTTTACTTACCGGGAACCTTCCCGGATCGAGTTCAATGTCATGGAGGGTGTTGAACTTCCGGTCCTCGAATACATCGAGGACATGTTGTTTGCTGCCGAGATCGAGCCGTTCTATCCAGGCGACGAAGGTGCCGAGGCTGTCATCCACGTGACATTGCGTGGACGGGCGTCCGGGGGCACCTATATGGAGCCGACCAAGGCCTATCTCTATACCGGCGCCGATCTTTCCGGCGAAATCATGATCGAAGGACAGCACGGCGAGTTCGCTGCAGGCGACTTCGCGTCCACCATCCAACGTCCGTTCCAGATCACCATCAACCACGGGTTCGACGATCCCAGGAACGCGCCGTTTCTGGTTGCCTTTGAACAGCCCGGCGGCTTCATCGAGGCGCTCTGTTATGCCGTCGCACAGGCCTGGGGCGTTGAGGTTCTGCTCCCGTGGGTCTACGAGCATGAGATACCCCTGCGCTACAGCGTGGTCACCGCTCTGGGGCATATCGGCGATCCCGTTGCGGTGCCCGATTTGATCGAGGCCCTCTACGACAGCCACGAACGTGTTCGGTGGGAAGCGGCTTGGTCACTGGGGCGGATCGCCGACCCTGTCGCCATTCCGGAGCTGATCGAAGCGCTGAACGACGACTCGCAGGATGTTCGTTGGTTTTCGTCCTGGTCCCTGCGCAACATTACCGGTGAGACCATGGGGCCGGACTACGATCTTTGGTCCGAATGGTGGGAGAACCGCGAACCCGAAGCACAGGGTTAGATCGGATCGAGATTTGCGTTATCCGGTACGACGGGTGACGGACCCCTGAGGACCCGCCACCGTCGCTGTGTCAAATGTGACATGGTCATGGTGCCGAAGATGGAGAAACGATGACTCAAAAGGACATTCTCTTGGGTGACGGTGACACCGGCATCGCCGATGTCGTTGCTGTGGCACGTCGGGGTGCGATAGCGGTCTTGTCTACGGACGCGCGCAACACGATGGAGCGCAGTCGTGCCGTGGTTGAGGCCTTCAGCGCCGAAGACAGGCCGGTCTATGGACTCACCCGTGGCCTCGGCAGCCGTGTTGTGCGCGAGGTGACACCGGAGGAGCGCTCCGACTTCAGCCGGGTCGTGGTTCTTGCGCGAGCCTGTGGCGCCGGCGACCCGCTGTCTGAAGGTGCTACACGCGCGGCCATGGTCGCGCGTGCGAGCAGTATGGCGCGCGGTGGCGCGGGGGTTCGGCCTCTGCTGGTCGACACCTTCTGCGCCATGCTGCGCGAAGGTGTCCATCCCTACGTTCCTTCAATTGGTTCTGTGGGTGCCTCGGATCTGGCACTGTGCGCCAACATGGCCTTACCGTTGCTGGGTGAAGGCCGCGCGATGTTTAAAGGCACGTGGCTTGAAGGCAAAGAGGCAATGGAACGTGCCGGGATCGATGTTGTGGCCCCCTTGGAGAAGGAGGGTCTGTCGCTCTGCTCTGCCAACAGCATCTCCGTGGGTCTTGGCTCCCTGGTTCTGCACGATCTCACTGAGTTGCTGGAACTCATGGATGGAATCGCGGTGTTGACATTCGAGGCGTTCCGCGCGAACCCCAGCCCGATCGACCCCCGTGTCGTTATGGCGCGCGGCGCGCCAGGGCAGGCGCGCGCGGCCCAGAGCCTTCGGCACAAACTGGCAGGCACGGCGCTTTTTGACGACGGCGAGCCGCGCCGTGTGCAGGATCCGATCTCTATCCGTTGTGTCAGTCACGTCCACGGCAGCTTGCGAGCCGCAATTGATTTCTGCGAGCCGAACATCCTCGTTGAACTGAATGGCGCCGGCGACAATCCCGTGGTACTCGAGCCGGATCAGGACATTTTGTCGACAGGAAACTTTCACACGCCGGCGATGGCCGTGGCCTTCGACGCTCTGGCGCTGGCCATCGCGCAGGCTGCGACGATCAGTGCGCAACGCGTCGGACGGATGCTGCAGAATCTCTACACCGACCTTCCTGACGGTCTTACAAATCACGGCACGACACACGCGGGTATGGGGCTCTTGTCTCTCACTGCGGAAACGCTATCCAAGGACATCCATATGCTGGGTGCCCCTGCCAGCCTGCAGGACAGCTCGACTTACAATGTCGAAGACCATGCGCCGATGGCAACGCTGGCTGTGCGCCAGGCTAGCCAGGCGGCGGCGCTCCTGCGGCAGCTCGCGGCCTGCGAGTTGCTCACGGCTGCCCAGGCCTTCGAGTTGCGTGCACCGGAAAGTGCCGCGCATGTTGCCCATGCTCTGTACAGCACGGTCCGCGAAATCGTGCCTGCTCTCGATGATGATCGTTCGATGACACATGAAGTGGCAAGCATCTCTGACGCACTCGCGGACGGTCGGTTTCGTCCCTGTCTCGACGCTGCTGCGTGAGGGATTAGACTGTCGGGACAACGGAGACCGTCATGACCGCGCTCACCAAAGACATACCCGTTCTCGACCTCGGACCCTGGATGGCCGGCGACGAAGGCGCCCTGGATCGCCTTGCGGCAGACCTGCGTAAGGTCTGCATGGAAGTTGGATTTTACTTCATCACCAATCACGGCGTGCCGCAGGGTCTTGTCGATCGTACCTTTGAACAAACCGCTGCGTTTCACAATTTGCCCGCTCATGTGAAAGCGGCCTACGCCATCAACCGGCACAACATCGGATACATGGCGCCGCGCACCAGCATGCAGCGCAGCTCGACCGTGCACAAAGCCACCAAGCCGAACCTCGTGGCATCGTACTTTATGAAGCGGGAGCGTTCTTCGGATGATCCCGTCGTAGTCGAAGGACTGCCCTTGCGTGGCCTCAACCAGTGGCCGGACGAGCTGCCAGACTTTCGCGGGACTATGCTCGAGTACATGACGGCGATGGAGTCACTTGGCAAACGCATGCTGCCTGTCTATGCGCGCGCGTTGGAGCTGGAAACTGACTTCTTCGCGGCGTCGTTTCGGGAACCCAGTATCACGCTCCGAATCTCGCATTATCCGGCCCAGGACAATTTCGATGGTGAAGAGTTCGGCACCGGACCACACACCGATGCCGGTTTCATGACGATGTTGGCCCAGGCCGATGTTCCCGGCCTCGAGATTCTTCTGCGAGACGGCCGTTGGCATCCGGCGCCGGTTCTGCCGGGTGCTTTCCTGGTCAACATTGGACAGATGCTGACCCGCTGGACCAACGATATCTTTCCGTCGACCCCCCACCGGGTGGTCAATCTGGCCGGACGAGAGCGGTTTTCGATCCCGTTCTTCTTTGATCCCGACTTCGAGGCCACGGTGGCCTGTCTGCCGACCTGCCAGGGGACCGACAACCCGCCCAGGCACGAGCCGATCCGTTATCTCGACCACATCCTGGCCTTCACCAACCGCAATTTCGATCACCGCGGCAAGGCGGCCTGATCATCACTTACTGCCTCGAGACAGCCATGCGTCGCGGTCGATGGCATAGACCACCTGAAGCCCCTGATAGGCGGTGATATCGGCTTCACGAACAAGGCCCAGCCGCTCCATCAGGCGGCGGGAAGCCCAGTTGTCGGGGCTGGTTACTGCCGAAATCCGGGCCGTGCGGTGCCGGTCGAACAGATGATCGAATGCGGCCATTGTGCCTTCGGCCACGTAGCCCTTTCCGGCTGAACCCGGAGCCACGGCCCAGCCCGCCTCGACGTCCTTGCTGATATCGGTCTCTTCGCCCACATCGATGATCGCGCCGGTGTAGCCCACGATGGGTGTGTTTTGCGATTCTCTGAGATGAAGGCCCCACATTCCGACACCGTAAGTCTCGAAGGACCAGAGCGAACGGGCGAGGTAGTAGGAGGCGAGCTCGGTCGGGTCGTTGGAACGGCCGGGAATGTCCATCAGATCCCACATATGCGCCTTGTCCGCGAAAATCGTTCTCAGCGCCGCGAGATCGCCACGATGCAGTGGTTTGAGAACGAGACGTTCGGTAACAAGGACGGTCATGGCACAACAGATCGTTAGACTCTGCCACGCAATCTGGAGCGCACCGCGATGAAGCGCAAAGGAAAGCTACTCCTTGCTCTTGGCTTGATGGTTCTCATGGGGGCCGGTGTGGCTGGCGGTGCCTGGCTGCGTTATGGCGAGGCCATCGGTGTCCTGAAAGCACTTCTGAACGGGTCGACTGGCGCCCTTCTTACCGACGTGAGCCGCGCCGACGTTCAGATTCGCGGTGCGGAGACCCATGCTGACTACTACGTCTATGAGGGGCTGGACGCCGCACGCGCCGTGCTGGTGTTTGTTCCCGGCCTGACTCCGGCGGGACGTGATGACACCCGGGTGACCGCGGTCGCCGGTGTCCTTGCCCGGGCGCGATTCCGCGTCGTGGTGCCGCAGCTTCCCGGTGCCTCCACGTTCCGGACCGATGAAGCGGACAATGCGGTCCTCGAGCTCGTTCTGACGGATGTCTCGGATGATGGTGGATTACCCCTTGTTGTCGTAGCGATCTCCTATGGCCAAGGGCCGGCGCTGATCGCGCTCAGCGATCCCGAACTGGCAGAAGCGCTCGACACCTATGTCGGCTTGGGCGGTTACTATGATGCTCTGTCCGTGGTCCGCTTCACGACCACCGGCGCTGTCGGACGCGAGACGGCGCAGGAAATTCTTGAGCCCGATCCCCGGGCTCGCTGGATTCTGTTGATGGCAAATGCTGCCCTTGTGTCATCGCCACTGGATCGGGCCACGCTGACGACACTGGCTTCACAGGGACTCTACGATGGTCCACCCGATGTCATGGCCATTGCCACGGTGATGGCCGGGCTGCAGCCCGATGCGCATGCCCTGCTGACGTTTATCGCCAACACGGATCCGGCCCGGGTGGAAGACCTGCTCGCCAATCTTGATCCTGTTCTGCGAGATGGAGTTCTGGCTGTTTCGCCGTCGCTGCACGATCTTTCGCCTCTTGAAGGAAAACTGCTCCTGATACACGGCGATGCTGATCCCATCGTGCCGATCGATGAGAGCCGGCGGCTGGCGGACGCTGTGGAGGGGACACGCCTGATCGTGGTGCCCGGCTTCTCCCACATTGATTCCGAGGCGACTGGCATCATGGGGCAAATCGCCATGATTCGTGCTGTAACGGCTCTGCTCGATACCCGCGCCTTGCCCTGACGGCATGGTCGTGTCAGGACGTTTGCGTAATGGTTACGACGCGGACCACATAATGAACGATCAGTCCTCCGACGCCACGCCAGTGTTGGCAGGCCTTTCCGATATCGCGTCCGCCTACGATGGCCTTCTAATTGACCTCTGGGGCTGTCTCCACAACGGAATCACGGCCTATGACGCCGCTGTCGATGCGTTGGTCCGATTCCGCGAAGGCGGTGGGCGCGTCGTACTGTTGTCCAATGCACCGCGTGATGACCGGGCGGTTATGGCGCAGCTTGTGCGGTTCGGCGTTCCCGACACGGCGTGGGATGCGATCATGACGGCGGGACTGGCGGTCAAACTCGAGATGAACGAGCGGGCCGATCCGTGGTTCGCCGAGCTGGGCCGCCGCTACTACCACATCGGCACGGAAAATGACGCGAGCTTGCTCGACGGGTTGGATTATGAACGTGTCGGAACGGTCGGTGAGGCCGAGTTCGTCCTTTGCTGCGGCATTCGCCACAGTGGCGAAACGGTTGCCGACATCATGCCGGAGCTTGAACCCGCGCTCGCGCGCGGTCTGCCGCTGGTCTCGACAAATCCCGACAAGTCGGTTCTGCGCGGAGACACACGCGAGATCTGTGCGGGCACGATTGCCGAAGCCTATGTCGCCATGGGTGGCACCATGCGTGAAGAGGGCAAGCCCTATCCCGCTGTCTATGCCCGTTGCCGCACACTGCTCGGTGACGTTGCAACGGATCGCATTCTGGCGATCGGTGACGGGATCGAGACGGACATCGCCGGCGCTCGTGATGCCGGTATCGATGCTCTTTGGATCACCGGTGGGCTGCCGGCTCACAGTTGGGGCGTTGCGCCCGATGCACCTCCGCCGCAGGATCGTGTAGTTGCAGCCTGTGCCGAGAGCGGTGTGAACCCGCGTGGCGTGATGCCGCTGCTGGCCTGGTAGGAGAAGGATATGCCGCAGGATGACGTGAAGCTGGGTTACAGCACCTGTCCCCATGACTGCCCGTCGACCTGTGCATTGGAAGTCGAAGTTTTGGGTCCGGACCGGATCGGCCGGGTGCGTGGTGCGCGGGACAACAGTTACACGGCCGGCGTCATCTGCGCCAAGGTCGCGCGTTATGCCGAACGCATTCATCACCCTGACCGCCTCACACAACCACTCCGCCGTGTCGGGCCCAAGGGCTCGGGCCGCTTTGAGCCGGTCTCCTGGGACGCGGCGATGGATGAGGTCGTCGCTCGCCTGGCTGAAGCGGAAGCGAAGCACGGCCCGGAGACCGTCTGGCCCTACTATTATGCGGGCACAATGGGTTTCGTGATGCGTGACGGCATCAACCGTCTGCGCCATGTGAAACGCTACAGCGGGCAGCACAGCACGATCTGCACCACGCTGGCCTGGACCGGCTTCATGGCTGGCACAGGCGCGTTGATGGGCCCCGATCCGCGCGAGATGGCGAAATCCGATTGTGTCGTGATCTGGGGCACGAACCCGGTCAACACGCAGGTCAACGTCATGACTTACGCCATCCGCGCCCGCAAGGAGCGCAGTGCGAAGATCGTGGTGATCGACACCTACCGCACCGGCACGGCCGAGCAGGCCGATCTGTTCCTGTGCCTGAAGCCCGGGACGGATGCGGCACTGGCCTGCGGCGTCATGCATGTGCTGTTCCGCGACGGCATGGCCGACTGGGACTGGATGCGCGCCAACACCGACGATCCCGACGGTCTGGCCGAGCACCTGAAGACCCGCACGCCCGCATGGGCCGAGGCGATCTGCGGTGTGCCGGCCACGGAGATCGAAGCCTTCGCCAAACTGGTCGGTTCGACGCCCAAGACCTTCCTGCGTCTGGGCTATGGCTTCTGCCGCGGCCGCAACGGCGTAATGTCGATGCATGCGGCCTCGTCCATTGCGTCGGTGACCGGTTCCTGGCGCCATGAGGGTGGCGGCGCCTTCCACAACAACGGCCAGATCTATCACTGGGACCGCTCGATGATCGAAGGGCTTGATGTCCGCGATCCCGCGGCCCGTGTGCTCGACCAGTCCCGCATCGGCCCGGTGCTGACCGGTGATCTGCGCGACCTGCGCGACGGTCCCGAGGTCACGGCATTGTTCATCCAGAACACCAATCCTATGATGGTGGCGCCTGATCTCGGCAAGGTGCACAAGGGCTTTGCCCGCGACGATCTCTTTGTCTGTGTCCACGAGCAGTTCATGACCGAGACGGCTGAGATGGCCGACATCGTGCTGCCCGCGACCATGTTCCTGGAGCATGATGATCTCTACCAGGGCGGCGGACACCAGCACATCATGTGGGGACCGAAGCTGGTCGAAGCACCCGAAGGTTGCCGTAGCAACCACGAGGTGATTTGCGACCTCGCCCGGCGTATGGGTGTGGCCGACCGGCATCCCGGCTTTGCCATGAACCCGAAGGAACTCGCCGCCCACACTATGGAGGTCTCGGGCTGGGGCGCGCTGGATGAGCTGATGGCGCAGCGCTGGATCGATATACAGCCCGACTTCGACACGGCCCACTTCATCAACGGCTTCGGACACGACGACGGTCGCTTTCATTTCCGTGCCGACTGGACCCATCGGCAGAACGGCTTCGGGCCCGACGGCGTGCCGGATTCGATGCCCGACCTGCCGGACTTCTGGAATGTGATCGACGCGGCTGATGATGAACGGCCGTTCCGTCTGGTGACTGCGCCGGCGCGCAACTACCTGAACTCAAGCTTTACCGAAACGCCGACCTCGCGGCAACGCGAAGACCGCCCGACCGCGCAGATTCACGCCGACGATGCGGTCACTTTGGGTGTTGCCGACGGCGACCGCCTTCGTATCGGCAACGATCAGGGCAGTCTGGTGCTGCACGCCAGCCTCACCGACGGCCAGCGGCATGGCACCGTGATCGTCGAGAGCGTCTGGCCGAACCACGCTTTTGAAGAAGGCGTAGGGATCAACCTGCTGGTGTCTTCCGAGCCCGGTGCGCCGATCGGCGGCGGGCTGTTCCACGACACGGCGGTATGGGTCCAAGCCGCCTGATCGCTTACTCCGTTGACTTGGTCGCGATCACCCAGATCGCGTGCACCAGGCCCGGGATGTAGAAGAAGATCGTGAGCAGGATGTTAATCCAGAAGTGCATGCCGATACCGACGGTCAGAAAGACGCCGAGCGGCGGCAACAGGATGGCGAGGATGATGCGGAGGATGTTCATAACGGGTCCTTTGTTGGGAAGGGCTTCAGCGCCAGGCGAACACCGGCTGTTCGAGATGCGCGACGCGGGTGGGCTTACCCGATAGCGCGACCTCGCGGAACTGATAGATGACGGCGGCCGTCGGTGCGTGAATTTTAGTTCCCGCAATCGGCATGCGGATCACCGGACGGTCGCTTTCGGGGATCGACACGAACTCCGGCGAGCCCGGCTTGAACAGCACGCAAAAGCGGATGCGGTGGATCGCGGCAACCTCGTCGGGGTTGGCGACGAGATCGACCGTCTCACCGGCCCAGATGACGACCGGCGTGATGAGATAGCCCGAGCGTGTGGGATAGTCGTCGAGCTGTCCCAGAACAGCTTCAGGCGGCAGGGAGAGGTTGACCTCTTCCTCGAGCTCGCGGAGCGCGGCCTTTTCCGGCGTTTCTCCGGGGTCGAGCCGCCCCCCCGGCAGTGCCCACTGGCCCGCATGACGATTCATCTTTGCGGTCCGCCGGGTCAGGATAAAGGCGCCATGGCCCTCGCCGTCGTCAATCACGGTCATGGTGACGGCGGCACGTTTCAGGCCTTCACCATCCTGCGGCAGGCGTTCGAACGCATCGATCCGCTCGGCCATGGCCGAACGCAGGTCATCACTGACAGAGAAATCTTGGGTCATGGCGATGACCTAACCCGCATGATGGCTTGCGGCAACACAGTGCGCGTTGTGCTGATCGTGCCGGGGCGACTAGGATAGCGCGGTATCACACAAGGACGGTTGTCATGGAGTATCGGATGTTTGGCCGCTCGGGCCTTCAGGTGTCGCTGGCCGGGATGGGCTGCAACACGCTGGGTTGGTGGGTCGGCGAGGCACAGGGCAAGAAGGTGGTGCATGCCGGTCTGGATGCCGGCGTGGCGCTGTTCGATACCGCCGATATGTATGACGACGGCACCTCCGAGAGGATTCTGGGCAAGGCGCTGGGTGCCCGACGCAAGGACGTTGTGGTCGTCTCCAAGTTCGGCATGAAGAAGGAGAGCGACCAGCGCGAGATCCCGCGCGGCAGCCGCGACTACATCATCCGTTCCTGCGAAGGCAGTCTGAAGCGGCTGGGCACGGATTACATCGACCTCTACCTCCACCATGCGCCGGACCCGCGCACGCCGGTGGCCGAGACGCTGGACGCGCTGGATCGGCTGATCGACCAGGGCAAAATCCGCTACGCCGGATGTTCGAACTATGCCGGCTGGCAGATCGCCGATGCAGCCTGGCAGGCCGACCGCAACAGCATCCCAAACTTCGTGGCCGCCCAGAACGAATGGAACCTGTTTTCGCGCGAGATCGAGGCCGAAGTGGTGCCCGCGGCCGAACGCTTCGGATTGGGCGTGATGCCCTATTATCCCCTCGCCATGGGGCTGCTCTCGGGCAAGTACACGAGGGGCAAACGCCCCGCCCGCACCACCCGGTTGGGCAGCGGTGATGATGGCGAACACGGCATGCTGAGCGACGACAACTTTGACCGCATGGAGCGGCTCGATGCCTATGCGGCCGATCATGGACACACGCTGCTGGAACTTGCGATCGGCTGGTTGGCCAGCCACGAGGTCGTCAGCACGGTGATCTGCGGCGCGACCAAGCCCAGGCAGGTGAAGGCCAACGCAGCAGCGGTCACCGCCTGGTGCATGACCCCTGATGAAATGGATGACATCTCCGAGATCGTGGGTTCCTAGACTGGCATGCAATCGTCCTACCTCGTTCTCGACAACTTCTTCGACAATCCGGCGGCCGCGCCAGACGGCGCTCTCGATGGACTATCCGCGGTCGCCCGACACGGTCTACTACAAGGGGCGAAACTCGAAGCAGTCGATGGCTTGACCCAACCGCGAGAAGATGTTCTCGAATATTCTCCGCCAGCGGCTTGCTCCGCTGGGCCAGTCGCACGGCTGTGCCCGGATCACGGTCGCCGATGACGAACGTCCGGTAGGCCGTGTCCATGTCGACCCCGGAGCGGTCTGGGCCGGGATCATCGGACCGAGCCGCGACGAGGACTGGCAGGGCGGCACCGATTTTTCCGTCATCGCCCCACCGGCTCGGACGGGGCACCGATCACCAACGAGGAAGCCCAGACCATTTATGGCAAGCCGACCCCTCGTGAGGCGCTGACCGATATCCTCGATCCCGCCAAGGGCGAGAACATAGACGAGTGGGAGTTCAACTTCACGCTGCCGCTCAAGTTCAATCGCTGCATCTTCAATCGCTGCATCCTGTTCCGGCCCTGGTTCTGGCACTCCAGCGGGGACGGTTTCGGCTCCACCCTGGAGGATCGCCGGCTGGCCCTGCTGCTCTTCTTAAAGCCCGGTCTCGATGCCGTGGGTGCGGAGATCGTGCCGCCGATCTGATCGTCCGGGGAGAGGGGCCGTGTGTTTTTCGACGTTTAACCCCATGTACAGTAGATCTTGTGGTAGGCAGCGCCAGAGAACACGCGATGTGACGGGGTGTCCGGTGGCCGATTGCGATCCTCTGTGGTAGTCTCGACACCATGATTATCCGTCGGTTGCTCCTTTCCGCGGCCCGCAAGGCCGCGACCGATCCGCGCCTGCAGGCCAAGGCGCGCGAGGCCTATGAGCAGAACGCCAAGCCCGTGATCGACCAGAAGGCAGGGGAGTTGCGCCAGATGGCGACCGAACGCCCGTCCGGTGAGCACCCCGCCCGGTTTGCGGGCCGTGCCTTGAAGAGGCTGCTCGACGGCTGACACCGCTCCCTGATTGAACGTAGACAATCCCGGGCTTTCGGCACGGACTGCCGAGCCGTTAAGGTGACTCCAGCACCAGGATGCGATGCATCCGATGTTGTTGCAATGTTCTCCTTCCCCGCCGACCCAGAAGGGTGCCCGTCATGACTGACGTTCAGGCTTCTCCGCCATCGACCTGGCGGACACCGTTGATGGTGATCGCTGCCGGTTGCGCCATTGCGATGATCGGGTTCGGTGTGCGTGCGGTTTATGGCCTGTTCCTGGAGCCGATGACCGAGGAACGGTTGTGGAGCCGCGAGACCTTTTCGATTGCGCTTGCATTGCAGAACCTGCTGTGGGGCCTCGGTGTGCCGGTGGCCGGGATGCTGGCCGACAAATACGGACCGTCACAGGTGATCATCGCCGGGGCGCTGGCCTATGCCGTGGGCAACTGGCTGATGTCTGTTGTGGAGGCAGGGTGGCTGTTTCACCTGACGGCCGGTGTGCTGGTCGGGCTGGGCATCGCCTTCACGTCGTTCTCGCTGGTCATGGCGGCGATGGCTCGCGTCGTGGAACCGGAAAAACGCTCCCTTGTCCTGGGCCTAGGTACGGCTGCGGGGTCGTTCGGTCAGGTTGTGTTCTCGCCCAATGCTCATTTCGCCATCGAAGCCTTCGGCTGGCAGGGTGCGCTTCTGGTGCTTTCGATGGCCACGCTCGTGATCATCCCGCTGGCGCTAACTCTGCCGAAGGCCCGTCGTGGCGTGGGCGAGGTCGCCAGCGACCAGGGTGTGATGGCTGCACTGCAGGAAGCCTGTACCCATCGGGGTTACGTTTTGCTCACCCTGGGATTTTTCGTTTGTGGCTTTCAGATCGCTTTCATCACGATTCACTTTCCGGCCTATATCACTGGGGAGGGGCTGACAGCCGGCGTGGCGGTCAACGCCATTGCGATCGTGGGTGGGTGCAACATTCTGGGCTGTCTGGCGGCAGGTGTCCTGGGTCAGCGCTGGAGCAAACGTTGCGGGCTGGCCGGCATCTATTTCCTGCGTTCGATCATCATCGTTGCGCTGCTGATGGCGCCCAAAACCGAATTCAAGATCTACGCCTTTGCGGCGGCCATGGGATTCCTGTGGCTGGCCACCGTGCCGCTGACCACGGGCATCGTGGCCCAGGTCTTCGGAACGCGCTGGATGGCAATGCTGTTCGGCATCGTGTTTTTCAGCCACCAGCTCGGCAGCTTCATCGGGGTCTGGCTGGCAGGACGCCTCTACGACAGCACCGGGTCCTACGACGTAGTCTGGTGGCTGAGTGCGGCGCTGGGCCTGGCGGCGGCGCTGGTGCACCTGGCGATCGACGAAAAGCCTCTGGCGCGGCTGCAGGCCTCGCCTCAAACGTGACCCGCTACATGCTCTTCGGCAGATAGCGGGCATACCAGGCGTAAAGCAGCATCACGACGCCCGAGGCCATGAAGACGGCATCGAGTTCGAAGAACAGCAGGATCAGGGAATAGCAGGCGGGGACCACGAGCCCGACCATGTCGCGGTAGGTGCCGTAGACCATGGCCATCTCGGTCCGCTCCCGGCTTCTGACCGAACGCAGGAACGGGGTGTTGCCGGCCGCTTCGATACTGGTTAGCGAGACCGACGACAGCAGGATGAGGCCGGTGACGATCCAGGGATCGCCGAAGGCCATGCCGGCAAGAAATACGAGAACTCCGGTGATCACCAGCCCGCCCATCATGTGGCGGCGCATGCCAATCCTGCGCATCAGCCGGCCCCAGAGCGGCACAAAGAGCTGAATGCCGCTGCAGAACGACAGGGCCAGGCCGCCGGCCGGAAGATCGATGCCGAAGATACGCACCTCAAGACCGTTCCGTTCGGCGTAGACCGGCAGGTAGAGATAGATCATCCACCACCAGTTCTCACGCCCGAAGGTCAGCAGATAGGCAAGCCGCAGACGGGCCTGGCCGACGTATCGCGGAATGTAGGAGAGTGGGCTGGCGGGCTCCTTCGGTGCGGCCTTCAGGATCGGCGTCTCGTCGATGCGGACCACAGCGAGATAGGCGATCAAAGCGAGCGCGACGACAGCCGACACCAGGAAGGGGGCGGCCAGGCCCTCGTTCTCATAGAGCCACAGGCCCAGCGTGGGGCCGATCGCCCAAGGAACTGACGCCATCAGCACTCGTATGGGTTCGCTGCGCCCCATGTCGCGCTTGCGGATGTAAGCCATGATGAAGAGCGAGAGGCCAACCATCAGGCAGTTCGTGGCAAAGACGCGCAGGAAGAGGCCGCCGAACACGGTGGTGAAGGTGCCGATTGCCATGATGGCCGGGGAGATCATCACAAGGACGGCGCCGAGCTGGTAGGTCCGGACCGGCTTGAGCCTGTGAACGACAAAGGGAATGACAAAAGCCGAGGCGATCGAGACCAGGCCCACGATCACGAACATGGAGGTCATGGCGAGGTCGCTCTCGCCCAGAAGGTCATAGGCTGCGACCGGTACGACGGGCGCCACAACGGACCGCGCGAGGCTTTCCAGCGCCCAGAAGCTGGCGAACATCCAGGGGCCCGGCCGGGTCAGTTCGGCGACGAAACGCATCCGCATCGGCGCGACACCAGAATTCGCCGTCGCAGAAGACGGCACCACCCGGCGACCGGGAACGGAAAACCCTATCGGCCTTTCGGTTGTCCTGTCTCCCTCAAATCGTTCAGGATGCGGCCAACCAACAAGGACACCCCATGCGCACCGAAGAACCCCGTGTGATTCATCTCGGTGATTATCAGCCGCCGGCCTACCGCATCCTTTCAGTGGCTCTCCATTTTGAGCTGGAGCCCCAAGCCACCCGCGTGACCACCACGATGGAAATTGAGGCAGTCGGTGAGGCAGGCGCTCCGCTGGCACTGCACGGTGATGACCTGTCGCTTGATCACGTCGCGGTCGACGGTGTTGCCTTGGACGCCGCCGCTTACAGCCACGACGCGGCGGGCCTGACGCTCCATGAACCGCCGGCGCGGTTTACCCTGGAGGCGCAGACGCAGATTGCGCCGGCGAGCAACACGGCGCTCGAGGGGCTCTACATGTCGTCGGGCAAGTACTGCACCCAGTGCGAGGCCGAGGGCTTCCGCCGCATCACCTTCTATCCCGACCGGCCCGACGTGCTGTCGGTCTATACCGTCACCATCGATGCCGAGCGGGAAACCTGCCCGGTGCTGTTGTCGAATGGCAATCTGATTGAGGAGACAGCGCTCGAGAATGGTCGCCATCGCGCTGTGTGGCACGACCCGTTCCCCAAGCCGTCCTATCTGTTTGCGCTGGTCGCGGGCGATCTTGCCTGTCTCGATGACAGCTTCACCACTGTGTCGGGCCGCAAAGTTGCGCTGAAGATCTGGAGCGAACACGGCAATCAGGACAAATGCACCTATGCAATGGATGCTCTGAAGCGCTCGATGCGCTGGGATGAGGAACGCTACGGCCTGGAGTACGATCTCGACATCTTCAACATCGTCGCGGTGGGCGATTTCAACATGGGGGCGATGGAGAACAAGAGTCTTAACATCTTCAATTCGAAACTGATCCTGGCCAGCCCGGAGACGGCAACGGATGGGGACTATGAGGCGATCGAAGGGGTGGTCGCCCACGAGTATTTCCACAACTGGACCGGCAACCGGGTGACCTGCCGCGACTGGTTCCAGCTTTCGCTGAAGGAAGGGCTCACGGTCTATCGTGACCAGGAGTTCAGTGCCGACATGCGCAGCCGTGCGGTCAAACGGATTAGCGACGTGCGACGCCTGCGTGGTGCGCAGTTCCCCGAGGACGCCAGCCCGCTGGCCCATCCGATCCGGCCATCGAGCTTTGTCGAGATCAACAACTTCTACACCGCGACCGTCTACGAGAAGGGTGCGGAGGTGATCCGCATGATGGAGCGAATCCTGGGCCGTGACGGGTTCCGCAAAGGCATGGACCTCTATTTCGAACGGCACGACGGCGAGGCCGTGACTTGCGAGGATTTTGTGGCCGCCATGGCCGATGCCAACAGCGCCGATCTGGAGCACTTCAAGCTCTGGTACAGCCAGGCCGGCACGCCGGTGGTCACGGCTGTGGGCGTCTACGACGCAGAGACAAGGACCTATGAGCTGTCGCTGGCTCAGGAGACGACACCGACACCGGGTCAGGACAAAAAGGGCGCTCTCCACATTCCCTTCGAGGTCGGCCTGATCGGGCCCAACGGCGGCGAAATGGAAACCGCGGTGGAGGGTGTCGCGGCGTCGAGCCATGTACTCGACCTGACCGGCCTGAGACAGTCGTTCCGCTTCGAAAATGTCGGCGCCCCCCCGGTGCCCTCGCTCAACCGTGGTTTCAGCGCGCCAGTACGCCTGCAGACCGAGTTGAGCGATGACGACAGCGCGTTCCTGATGACGCATGACGCCGATCACTTCGCGCGCTGGGAGGCCGGTCAGCAGTACGGTACCAGGGTGTTGCTGAAGATGGTGGCGCAGGTCCAGACGGGCAGCGGACCGGTGATTGACGAACCCTATGTCGCGGCGCTCGGCGCAATCCTGGCCGATGGCTCCCTCGACCCGATGTTCAAGGCCCATGCGCTGGCGATGCCGGCGGAGACCTATCTGGCCGATCAGATGGAGACGGTGGATGTCGATGCCATCAACACGGCCCGCGAGGCCATGCGGGTGGCTGTGGGCGAACGGTTCCGTGATGACTGGCTGGCTACGTTCCGGGCGAACCGGACCGATGCGCCCTACAGTCCCAATGCCAGACAGGCGGGCCAACGGGCGCTGAAGGGCGCGGCCCTGGCCTATTATGCCGCGCCCGGCGATGCTGATGCCGTGGCGCTGGTGAAATCGGAGTACGACGACGCCGACAACATGACCGACCGGCTGACCGCCCTGGTGCTGATCGGGCACACGGACACACCCGAACGCGCGGCCTGTTTCGACGACTTCTACCAGCGGTTCCGTGATGACGATCTCGTCGTGAACAAGTGGCTGGGTGTGCAATCGACCTCGCCGCTGCCCCGTGCGGTGGAGCGTATCACAGCGCTGCTTGACCATGAGGCCTTCACGATCACCAATCCTAACAAGGTCTATGCCCTGGTGGGTGGGTTCTGCATGGGCAACCCCGTGAACTTTCACAAGGCCGATGGCTCCGGCTACCGTTTCCTGGCGGACCGGCTGATCGAACTCGACAGCCTGAACCCGCAGGTGGCCGCACGTCTGATCGATTCACTGGGCCGCTGGCGTCGCCACGATGCGGCGCGGCAAGGACTCATGAAGGGCGAACTTGCGCGTATCGGCGCCAAGGAAGACCTGTCACCCGATCTGACGGAGAAGGTCGGTAAATCGCTCGCCTGAGCGGAAGGACACAGCCATGTCGCATTTCACGACATCCGGTGCGGAGCTCTACTACGAGCAGTCCGGATCCGGCCCCGATATCGTCTGGCTGCCAGGCGGCGATCAGCGGGGCGAGGAGATGCGCTGGCAGGTCGGTGGCTTTCCGGATTTCCGCAACACCACGATGGATCCGCGCGGCGTGGGCGAGACCGAACACACCGAAGGGCCGCCCTGGACGATTCTCGACATGGCGCGCGATGCCGCGGAACTGATCGAGGCGGTGTGTGAGCCGCCGGTGATCGTGGCCGGGCTCTCGATGGGCTCGTTGATCGTGCAGGAGATCGCGATCAACTGGCCGCATCTGGTCAGACTTGCGATCCCCATGGGAACCTTCGCGGTGTCTGAGGGTTTTTCAAAGGAGTGGATGGAATCGGAAATCCGCTACCGCCGCGAACACGGCGATCTGCCGCCGGATTTTGCGACCACCCACTATGCTGTCTTCATGTACCCGCCCGAGGTTATGGACGATCCCGAGCAATGGGCGGAGCTGCGTGCTGTGACTGAGGCGGCCTACAAACATCGTGACGGCAGGATGCTGGATGCCCAGTGGCAGACCTGTTGTGACTTCGACACAACCGACCGGTTGCCTGACTGCACCGTGCCGATGCACGTGATCGGTTTCGGGTTGGACATGCAGGCACCGCCCTATCTCGGCAAGAAATGCGCGGCGCTTGCGGGCAACGGCCACTACCACCGGCTGGAAGGCCTGAGCCATCTTTCGCTCTGCGGTCACAAGCACGATGTGGTCAATACGAAGATCCGCGAGATCATCGAAAGCCTTGACTGAGATCGACGCCATCATCGACCTCGACCGGTACCCGATCGCTGATCCCGCGAGCCCTGAGGCACAGGCTCTTGTCGCGCGTGGGCGGGCACAGTTCCTGGCCGACGGTTGTTTTGTGCTCGACGGCTTCATTCGCGCCGACAGGATTGAAGACCTTGCGGCCGAGGCGCGTGCGCTGATGGTCGACGGTTTCTATCGAAGCCGCGAGCGGGATCCGGAAGAGGGTCGCCGGTCGGGCTGTTTCGCATGGCATCGCACAACCCGGGCCTCCATGCGCGGTGTCGGCGGTGACCGGATGGCTGCGGATTCACCGTTCCTGCAGATTCATCGCTGGGATCCGATGACCCGGTTCATCGCTGCCGTTCTCGAACGCGAGACCTAACTTTCCCAGCACCGATCCCATGGTCGGCGCGATGCTGGGTGCTCATCAGCCCGGCGACGAGTTAGGCTGGCACTACGATCCCAACGATGGCGTCGTGACCCTGATGGTGCAGCGCTGCAGCGGGGGTGGCTGCTTCGAATTTGCGCACATGAACCGGCCCGATGATACCTCAGAAGCAGTACAGCGTGATGCCATCGATGCCGTCATGTCGGGTCAGTGGCCCGGCACCCGCCAGCTCGACCAGAAGCAGGGCGATTTCACAATCCTCAACGGGAGCCGTTCCCTGCACCGGGTCACACCGGTCGAGGCCGGGCCTGACCGGATCATGCTCCTGCTGTCCTACGACGGCTGCCCCGATCAGGTGTTCAGCGAAGACGTTCATCGGGACTTCTTCGGGCGGGGGGCTTCTACCCGCTGATCCGCGCCCGCGCATCGACAGCGACCAGACCGTCGCCTGCACTGCGCAGGAACAGCGGGTTGATGTCGAGTTCCTGCAGACGGGCTCCGGCATCCATCGCAAGCCAGGACAGGCGAGCGGCGGCATGGGCCAGGGCGTCGACGTCGAGGGCGGGACGACCACGGACCCCTTCGAGCACGGGCCAGAGCCTGAGATCGCGCAGCCGTTCGGCGACACGGTCGGGGTGAACCGGCGCGGGGAGCAGGATCACGTCATTGAGCACTTCGGCCAGCACGCCACCCAGACCGACTAGGATCATGGGGCCGAACTGGACGTCGTTCTGGATGCCGAGGATGACCTCGGCCTCGCCCGAGGCCATCTCGGCGATCAAGCAACCGGCAAGTCGGGAGCCAAGCCGATCCGCCATGGCGTTCCAGGCCACGCGCAACGCTTCAGCATCTGTGATCTCCAATGCTACGGCGCCTTCGTCGGATTTGTGAAGGATGTCGGCGCCGAAGCCTTTCAACGCGACGGGCCAGCCGATGTCCCCAGCGGCGACGATGGCCGCCTCGATATCCGTCACGGCAACCTCTCGGGTCGCAGCCATGCCGTAGCCTGCCAGAACCGATTTGACTTTGTGCTCCGGAAGCCAGCCGTCGCCATGGCCTGCGAACGGGTCGCCGTCCACAAGCCCGGCAGGGCGCTGGGGATCGGTACCGCCGTTGATCGGGGCGAGCCAGGTCTTGAGAACACGCAGGGCTTCGTCGGTCGTCTCGTAGCTCAGCATGTCGAGGTCACGCACGACCTCGCGGCCGCCGTCCGACGACGAGCCCGGCGTGAAGACCACCAGGCTCGGTTTGCCGGTCGCTTTGGCGCCTTCGGCCAGGGTCTGCGCAGACTTCGTCATCTGCGGCCCGGTCGTGATGATGATGAGATTGGCCGAGACATCGGGATCGGCAGCAGCGATGCCGAGGCCGCCGTCGTCGACATCGATGAAGCTGCGGCTCTTCATCGCACCGAGGTCCAGCGGGTTGCCGAGCTGCATGGGGATGTAGAGCTCTTCGAGCTTCGTGCGGGTCTCCGGCGAAAACTGCGCCAGGCGCAGGCCGACATCGTTGAAACGGTCGGTGGTGATTGCGGCGGCCCCGCCGGAGCCGGTGATGACGCAGATGCCGTCACCTGTGGGTCGGCCGTGGCGTGAGATCATCTCAGCGGCCTGCATCATGCCGTTAACGTCATCGACCGGCACGACCCCGGCCTCGCGGCAGACCGCTTCGAGCACACGCCAGGAACCGGCGAGGCTGGCGGTGTGGCTCATGGTCACCCGCGCGCCTTCGTCGGAACGACCCGACTTCACCATCAGGACGGGCTTGCCGGCGTCGCGGCAGCGGCGGGCGGCGGCAACAAAGCGCGCGGGATTCTTGAATCCTTCGACGTAAAGCGTGACCACACGGGTGGCGTCGTCTTCGGCCATCCACTCCAGGAAGTCGGCGAGCTCGAGATCGGCCTGGTTGCCGATGCTGACGGCACTGGAAAATCGTGCGCCATCGCCGACGCCCCGGTTGTAGACCGTGGCCATCAGTGCGCCGGACTGGCTGATGAAGCCGATGCCGCCCGGCTCGTGCCCGGAATCCTGCATCGAGGGCGAGGAGTTCATGATCAGCCCGGCGTGGGTGTTGATCAGGCCCAGGCAGTTCGGACCGATCAGGCGCATGCCGTGTGAGCGCGCCAGCGCCACCATCTGTGTTTCCAACGCGGCGCCGTCGTCCCCCGCCTCGGTAAAACCCGCGGTGATGACACAGCAGCAGGCGACACCGGCCTTGGCGCAATCTTCGATGTGGTCGAGCACCAAGTCCCGAGGCACGGCGATCACGGCGAGATCGACCTTGTGGTCCGACTCTGAAACCCGCGGCACACAAGGCAGGCCGAACAAGCTTTCGCGCTTCGGGTTGACCGGCACGATGGTGCCGGGAAAACCTAGGCTGAAGGCGTTGTAAAAGATGCGCCCGCCGAATTTGCGCTGGTCCTCGGAGGCCCCGACAAACGCGACCGTCTTCGGATTCATGATCTCCACCACGGACTGGCGGGGCGGCGGATGGGTCACGGGTCTGCTCTCCGTTGTCAGTACTGCCTTGGCACGTAGCGAGAATACCATGCCATGGCGACCATGCCGACACCGGCCGCGACGAACATCGCGGGCAGGGCGAAGACTGTAAGCAGGGCCGAGAAGACGCCTGGTGGTCCGATCTGCGAGGTGTCGCGGAAGGTGACGAAGGCGCTGGTCATCTCCGTGCGCTCATGCGGATGGACAGCACGCAGGAACAGCATGTTGCTCGCGCCGTCGATCATGCTGGTCACGAAGGCGGCGATCAGGAAGAACGTGATGCCTACCCATGGCGAATCGGACACCACAGCAACGGCAATGGTTGCGACGGCTGACGCGGCATAGTCGATCATCAGCAGCTTGCGGATGCCCCAGCGCCGACCGACCCAGCCCCAGAACGGACAAAGCATGACCGCACCGGATCCGGCTGACACCAGAAGCCCGGCGACCGTTTCGCCCAGCCCGGATTGCACGCAGTAGATCGGGCCATAGACGAAGAACATGGCCCACCAGCCGGACCGGCCCACGGCCAGCAGCTAGGCCAGTCGCAGCCGGGGCTGCTGGAAGAAGTGCGGGAAGAACTTCAGCGGATTGGGCGGTGACGTCTTGGCGGCCTGGATCGCCTTGTTGTCGGAGAAGCGCAGGTAGAGGAAGACCGCGTAGACAATGAGTGTGACCACCGCCATGGCAATGAACGGGGCGGGGCGCCCGAATGCCTGGGAGAGCCAGACACCGGCCATGGGCCCGATGATGAAACCCGATCCCACGAACAGCACGCGCACCGTTTCGAAACGCCCGAACTCCTGACGCGGAATGTGATCCATCAGGTGGAGATTGAGCGAGATGTCGATCGCGATGAAGCCGACCAGGAAACAGGTCAGACCGGCGGCGAAGACGATCCCACTGCCCAGAGACAGCAGGGCGGCGGCGAGACAGATCAGGACGGTGCCCAGCGCCACGACGCGGCGCCTTCGGATCAGGTGAACCAGAAGCGGCATCGACAGGCTGCCGGCCAGGCCAACAAAGGAGGCACAGAAGTAGAGCAGGCTGACCTCCTGCGCCGAACCCATGATCTCGAGAGCGGTGAGCGGCAGGATGGTCAGGGGAAGGGCGCGCGCGACACCCTGTAGGCCGCACATAACGGCAAACGGCATGGCGTTCGGAAGATCGGCGACCCCGAGCCAGACCTGAAGATGTAAACCACGCACCGTGCACGTTCCCACCGGATCGCCATGGGCCTCCTCATGGCAGCGCAATTCAAGTCTCTTGCTGCGCATGGCTGGGTTGTGTCAGGCGGGAGCGGCCTGCGGGTCGGTCGGGACGGGTTCGTTGTCGCCCTGCTGCTGACTGTGCCACATACCGGCATAAATGCCGTCGCGGGTGAGGAGGTCGCTGTGACGGCCGCGTTCGACGATACGCCCAGCCTCCAGCACCAGAATCTCGTCGGCATAAACCACGGTCGACAGCCGGTGGGCGACCACAAGGGTGGTTCGGCCCTTGGCGATGTCGTTGAGGTTGGCCTGGATGGCGCGCTCGGTGTGCGTATCGAGCGCGCTGGTTGCCTCATCGAAGATGAGAATTCCGGGGTTCTTCAGGATCGTGCGGGCGATGGCGATACGCTGCTTTTCGCCGCCTGAGAGCTTCAGGCCGCGCTCGCCGACCATGGTGTCGTAGCCGTCCGGCAGGTCTTCGACGAACTCCTGAATACGCGCCAGCCGCGCGGCCTCCTCGACCTCCTCCTGAGTGGCGCCCGGCCGGCCATAGGCGATGTTGTAAGCCACGGTGTCGTTGAAGAGCACGGTGTCCTGCGGAACGATGCCGATGCCCGCTCGCAGGGAATCCTGTTTCACGGACCGGATATCCTGATCGTCGATCGTGATGCTGCCGGCGCCGACGTCGTAGAAACGATAGAGCAACCGCAAAAGGGTCGACTTGCCCGCACCGGACGGACCGACCAAGGCCACCTTCTTGCCAGCGGGCACGTCGAAGCTCACGCCCTTCAGGATCGGGCGGCGCGTGTCATAGGCGAAATCGACATCGGTGAAGCGGATTGCGCCGCCGTTGATCATGATTTCCGTGGCACCGGGGCTGTCGACGATCTCGGCGTCCACAGCCAGAAGCTGGAACATCTGTTCGATGTCGATCAGGGCCTGCTTGATCTCGCGATAGACAAAACCGAAGAGGTTCAGCGGCTGATAGAGCTGCATGAGGTAGGTGTTGGCGAGCACGAAATCACCGACGGTCATGGTGCCGTCGACGATGCCGGCGGCCGAAAGCAGCATGACTGCCGTCAGACCGACGGAAATGATGGCGGCCTGACCGAAGTTCAACGCGGCGAGTGAGACATTGCTCTTCACCGCCGCGTCTTCGTAGTTCGCCAGCCGGTTGTCGTAGCGCTGGGCCTCGTGTTTTTCGTTGCCGAACTGCTTGACGGTCTCGTAGTTCAGCAGGCTGTCGATGGCCTGGGTGTTGGCCCCGGTGTCGGCATCGTTCATGCGGCGGCGGAACTTGATGCGCCACTCCGTCACTTTCATCGTGTAGCCGATGTAGACAACCACCGTGACCAGCGTGATCGCTGCGATGGTGAAGTCGAGCATGTACCAGAGGATGCCGAAAACCAGTACGATCTCGATCACGGTCGGGATCAGGTTGAACAAGCTGATCCGGATCAGAAGCTCTATGGCGCGGTTGCCGCGCTCGATGATGCGCGAAAGCCCGCCTGTCTGCCGCTCCAGGTGAAAGCGCAGGGAGAGACGGTGCAGGTGGCGGAAGACTTCCAGGATGATGCGGCGGATCGCGCGCTGCCCGACCCGGGCAAAAACCGCGTCACGTGCTTCGCTGAAGCCAAGCGATGCGATACGGGCCAGGCCATAGGCGAGGATCACACCCACAGGAATGGCGAGCAGCAGACCTTCCTCGGCTGACACCAGCGCGTCGACCGCATCCTTGTAGAAGATCGGCACGGTTACGATGGCGACCTTCGACAGCACCAGCAGTACCATGGCGGCCACGATCCGCGCGCGCATGCTCCACTGCCCTTTCGGCCATAGATAGGGCAGCAGGGAGAGGATCGTCCGAAACCCGCTGTTGAGGTTGTCAGTCGTGTCTGATGTGGCGGGTGAGCGGATGGGTGTTTTCCGAACCGGGGTGGCGAAGGACAGAGGCCCGTGACATATGGTGCGCCCGGAGACAAGAGCAAAGGCACTGTCATGATCGATGTTGCACGAGCCCGGGCCGACACGCCCGCCGTTGAAGACCAGGCGTTTTTCTACAATTGCGGTGCGGGCCTGATGCCCGATCCCGTTCTGAAGGCGCTACATGATCATCTGGATCTCGAAGCGCGGATCGGCGGTTATGCCGCCGAAGAGCAGGTTGAACCGCAGGCCCAGGCGACCTATGCCTCGATCGCCACGATGCTGAACTGTGCGCCCGAAGAGATCGCCCTGGTCGAAAACGCCACAGTGGCGTGGTGCCAGGCGTTTTATGGTCTGGCCCAGGATATGAAGCCCGGCGACAACGTGGTCACCGTGATTGCCGAATACGCTTCGAACTTCATTTCGTTCCTGCGGACCGTGAAGCGGCGCGGTATCGAGATCGTCGTGGCACCCAACGATGCCGATGGTCAGGTCGACCTGGAGGCGCTCGATGGCCTGGTGAACGACCGCACGCGGCTGATCGCCATGACCCATATCCCGACCTCGGGCGGGCTGATTTCACCGGCTGCGGAGGTCGGCAAGATCGCACGCGCCAAGGGGGTGCCCTATCTGCTGGACGCCTGCCAGTCGGCCGGTCAGTTGCCGCTCGATGTCCAGACCATCGGCTGCGATTTCCTGTCGGCGACGGGACGCAAGTTCCTGCGCGGTCCGCGCGGTACAGGCTTCCTCTACGCCAGCAGGGCGATCATGGAGACCCATGAGCCGCCGGTGCTGGACCTTCACTCCGCGACCTGGGTCGCACCCGACCGTTATGAGATGCAGCCTACGGCAAGGCGCTACGAGAACTGGGAGTTCTATGTCGCTGGCAAGGTCGGCCTGGGCGTGGCCGTCGATTACGCGCTCTCCTTCGGGCTGGCTGAGATTGCGGCGCGTAACCGGGAGCTGGCCGGTGATCTGCGTGAACGGCTCGGTGCCATCGACGGCGTCACCTTGCGTGATGCCGGGCGAGATCAATGCGCCATCGTGACCTTCAGTCACGACCGCCTTTCCGTCGACGAGATCGCGGCCCGACTGCTGGAGCGGTCGATCGTGATCGGAACATCGGCGCCTGAGGCGACCCGTCTGGATTTCGAGAGCCGTGCGCTGCCGCCGCTCTGCCGTGCGGCCGTGCATTATCTCAACACGGAAGACGAGGTCGCCCGCCTGGCCGACGCGGTGTCGGCGCTCTAGCCGTGATCGGTGCCGTAGTCACGTTTCGCTGCGTCGGCCGAGACTAGGCCACTGCGGATATCGGCCTCGATTAGGGCGGGATAACGTTCGGCGGGATTGCCGTAGCCTCCGCCGCCTGGGGTTTCGACCCAGAGCCTGTCGTCGGGCGGGATATCCTGTTCGCCCTTGCCGTTCATCGAGGTGCCGGACTTGAGGCGTAGGACGCCGTTGCGGCCCGGGCCGCCGCCCGCCCGTCCGCGCGCAGGATAGGTTATGCGGTCCAAAGCGGCGGCGAGCTGGAACGGGGCCTCCTCGCTGGAGCTGATCTCGATGATCTGGCCGTGGCCGCCGCGGAACTTACCTGCGCCACCTGAATCGGGCCGCAGCTCGCGGCGCCAGACCGTCAGGGGGGCGGCTGACTCCGTCATCTCGACCTGGCTCCCCATCACGCCCGAGGGATAGGCTGTGGCATCGAGGCCGTCGCAATGGGGGCGGCCGCCAGTACCGCCGTTGTGCACCAGTTCGATGGCGAAGGGGGTCTGGTTGGCCGCGTGATTATGGCCGAAGCCGCCGCGCAGGGAGAGATCCCAAAGGACCGAGGTGCCTTCGCCGGGAACGCTGCCTGGCCTGGCCTGATCGAGGCAGCCGAAGGCGGCTTCGGGCAGGAGCTGGCCGACGATGTGGCGCATTACGACCGGGGCCGGTTTCTGCGCGTTCATGATCGTGCCTGCGGGGGCCGTCACGCGGAAGGGTTCGAGCGCACCGGCGTTGTTGGGGATATCGGGGGCGATGATGCACTTGATGGCAAACACCGTATAGGCCTGCGAATAGGTCAGCGGGCAGTTGATGCCGTAGCGGGAGCGTCCGGAGCTTCCCGCAAAGTCGATGTCGAGGCCGTCGTCGCCGATCGACATGGTCGCGGCGATCTTGATCTCGAAATCGTAGCCGTCAGTCATCATCTCCGAGGACCATGTGCCTTGCGGCCAGGCGCGGATGCGTTCCAGGGTGGCCTCGCGCGACGTGTCGATGATGTGCTGGGCCAGGCTGTCGAGCGAGGTCATGCCGAACTCATGCATCATGGCGGCGAGGCGTTCCTCGCCGACCTCACAGCAGGCGATCAGGGCATAGAGGTCGCCCTCGTTCTGCACCGGCACGCGGCTATTGGCGTGGAGCAGCGCCATCAGGGTCTCGTTGATCGCCCCGGCGTCGACCAACTTGATCGGGGGGATGTAGAGACCTTCCTCGTGAACATCCGCGCCATCGGGGCCAAAGCTGCGACCGCCGATGTCGACAAGATGGGAGGTGCAGGCGTTCAGCCCCATCAGCGTGCCGTCGAAGAAACACGGCTTGACCAGCACAAAGTCGTTGAGATGGCCGGAGCCGAGCCATGGATCGTTGGTCAGGTAGATATCGCCCTCGACCATGGTTTCTGGCGGGAAGATCGTCACGAAATGAGCGACCGAGGCGGCCATGGTGTTGATGTGGCCGGGCGTGCCGGTGACGGCCTGGGCCATCATGCGGCCCTTCAAATCGAAGATGCCCGCCGAGATGTCACCGGATTCGCGGACCATGGTGCTGAAGGCCGCGCGCATCAGGGTCTGGCCCTGTTCCTCGACGACAGCGATCAGCCGGTCCCACATGATCTGCTGATGGATACGTTCCAGGGCATCGCTCATGACACGTGCTCCTCTCGGCGTTGCAGCACGATATGGCCGAAGCCGTCGATGCGGCCGTCATAGGCCCCGGTGACGACGGTGGTGGTCTGACCTTCGGCAATGACACAGGGGCCATGGAAGGCGGCACCGGGTTTCATGGTGGCCCGGTCGTAGGCCGGAGCCTCGGCCGGCACACCGGCGGCGGGATCGATCAGCGCGCGGTGTGACGCGAGCGTGGCATAGTGCGGGCTCTCGTCTGCTGCGACGGCTTGCGGTGCCGCCTGGCCAGCGGCCACGACCAGCTTCCAGCCCAAGATTTCGATATCCATGCCGGGCACCGCACGGCGGAACATGCGGGCGTATTCGGTGTTGTAGGCCTCGCCGAGACGAGCGGCCTCTGCGTCATCAAGCATTCCGGCGCTGACCATGACCTCAATCTCGTGGCCCTGGCCGAGATAACGCATGAAGCAGCTTCGTCGCTCGGTGAGCTCGCCCTCAGGTGCGCCCTGGCGGACGATGGCATTGGCTTCGTCGCGCAGAGCTTCGAAGACCTGGTTGACCGCGTCGGGTCTGAAGGCTGCCGTCGTCATGTAGCGGCTGCGGATGACCTCATAGGCGATCGGCGCGCGCAGGAAACCGACAGCAGATCCGACGCCGGGATCTTTCGGAATCACGACGCGGGGGATCTGCAGCTTGTCGGCCATGCGGCAGGCATGGAGCGGACCGGCGCCGCCGAAGGCAATCATGGTGCGCTGGCGCAGGTCCTTGCCGCGCTCGACGGCGTGGACGCGGGCGGCGTTGGCCATATTCTCGTCAACGACCTCGGAGATGCCCAGGGCGCCTTCGTCGGCCGTGAGCCCGAGCGGTTCGGCGACATGGGTGACGATGGCATCGGCGCTGGCCTGGCGGTCGAGCGTCATGCGGCCTTCGGCAAAGGCCTCGGCATCGAGCCTCCCAAGCGTGAGGTCCGCATCGGTTACTGCGGCATCTGTGCCGCCACGGCCGTAGCAGGCGGGGCCAGGCTCCGAGCCGGCGCTGTCGGGCCCGACCGTAATGCGCTTGAGTGTGTCGAGACGGGCGACCGAACCGCCGCCGGCACCGATCTCGATCATCTCGATCACGGGGATACGCACCGGCAGGCCACTGCCCTTCATGAAACGCGCGGCGCGCGCGATCTCGAACGTGCGGGCGGTTTGCGGCGTGGCGTCGTCGATCAGGCAGATCTTGGCGGTGGTGCCGCCCATGTCATAGGAGACAACCTTGCCCTCACCGCGTTCAGCCGCGACCGTGGCGGCCATGATGGCACCACCACTGGGGCCGGACTCGACCAACCTGATGGGAAAGCGCATGGCAGTTTCGAGAGCGCAGACGCCGCCGCCCGAGGTCATGAGCAGCATCGGTCCCGCGATGCCCGCGGTCTTGAGTTCGCCGTCGAGGGCCTGGAGGTAACGCGCCATGAGCGGTTGGACATAGGCGTTGCAGGTGGCCGTGGTCAGGCGCTCGTACTCACGGACCTCGGGGCAGACCTCCGATGACAGCGTGACATAGACGTCGGGGTATTCGGCGAGCAGCAGATCACGCACGCGCTGTTCGTGATCGGGGTTGGCATAGGCATGGAGCAGGCCGATCGCGACGGCCTCGACACCCTCATCGCGCAACTGCCGGGCGATGGCCGGGACGGCGCTTTCATCAATCGGCGCAAGCACCTTGCCCTTTACATCCATCCGTTCACCGACGGGCAGGGTGAGGTGGCGTGGTACGATTGGGTCGGGTTTCTGCAGGAAGACATCGTACTGGTCGTAGCGGTTCTCGTAGGCGAGCCGCAGGGTGTCGCGGAACCCCTCGGTGCAGATCAGTCCGGTGACCGCACCCTTGCGCTCGATCAGCGCGTTGGTCGCCAGTGTGGTGCCGTGGATCACGCTGGTGACGGCGCCGGGTTCTAGGCCCGCCTGTTCCAGGGCGAGCCTGACGCCGTTCATCACACCCTGTTCGGGGGCCTTGGGTGTGGTGGGGACCTTGGAGGTCTCGAGCGTTCCATCATCGAGCTCGAGTGCGACATCCGTGAAAGTGCCGCCGATGTCGACCGCCAGACGGGCCATGAAACCTCCGCCGCCAGAGTTGATGCGGCGAACGCTGACAGCGCTTATTTGTCCTGACAATCGGAATCGCACAAGTCAGGGAGCGGTGGGTCGATTTTTGTGCGCACAACTCCCGGGCGCGGGAGGGTGGGGCCTGCCTCAGTCGCTGCCTGCAGCGACAGCAGAATGGACACCGTCGGTCTGGTTGTGGCGGTTGGTCATCATGCGATCATGCAGTTCTGTGATCGCAGCACTGCCTGTCTTGACGAACAGGAACGGCAGAAGCGCGTGTCCCAGGCAGTCGAACCCCGCGAAGATCATGCGGAAGCCGAACGAGGACGCGACGCCCATGTGTTCGAGATAGGTCTCGCCGACCGATTCGGGATGGCGGGTAAAAAGGTCAATCATCAACGTCTCCCAACGGAATGAACGGTCAGCCTTACTGGACCCCTTTCCGGGGTCTTGTTGGGGAGAAAGGCTAGGGGCTTCCCGAGAGAAGGTGCTTGTTTCCTTGCGCAGTTCGTTAACCAATGTGCGGATAATTTCCTATGAAATGAAGAATTTGAGGTTTTTGATGCTTGATGAGATCGACAAGGCGCTGCTGGCGCTTTTGCAGAACGATGCGACGCTGTCGCTCGCGGAGATCTCCGAGCGGGTTCATCTTTCGACAACGCCGTGCTGGCGGCGCATCCAGCGGCTGGAGCGGGACGGCTACATCGAGCGCCGTGTCGCCCTGCTTGATCCCGACAAGGCTAATGTACCGATCGCGGTGCGGACGGACCAGCACAACGAGGACTGGCTGGAGACCTTCGCGACCGAGGTCGCCAACGTGCCCGAGGTCGTCGAGATCTACCGGATGGCTGCTGAGATAGACTATCTGATGAAGGTCGTTGTGCCCGATATTCAGGCCTATGACCGGGTCTACAAGACCCTGACCGCCAAGACGCGGTTCTTCGACGTGAGCTCGATGTTCGCGATGGAACGGATCAAACACACGCCCCAGTTGCCGCTGGCCTATCTGTGAGCTGAGAGTGTTTCCTTCTGCGCGTCCTTGAAGCCGACGAGGCGTCGGTCGTCGAGATCGAACACCGGGCGTTTCATGATTGCGGGCTGATCCATGATCAGGCCGACGGCGCGGGCATTGTCGAGCCCGGCCTTCTGATCATCGGGCAGGCCGCGCCAGGTGGTGCCGCGGGTGTTCACCAGAACCTCATGGCCCAACTCGTCCATCCAGGATGAAAGCGCGCTTCGGTCCAGGCCATCAGCACGGACATCGCGATAGACATGCTCTATCCCCTCGGCCTTCAGCCAGGCTAGGGCCTTCTTGCAGGTGTCGCAGTTCTTCAGGCCGTAGACGGTGATCATGGCGGGTCTCCTTCGGCCATCACGCTAACCAATTCGGTACGGGCTCGCCAAGCCGTGAAACTGGACCGGCGGCCCGGAAACTTGATAGAGATTTAGACGACGTCGAGGAGAGGAGACCGTCATGGCCGAAACGTACATGCAGCCCGTCGAACATCCGTCGGCATGGACTGCCGCGGAGCTGGGTTCGATCGATGCGGTGACGGTGCGCTGGGAGCAGCGCCACATCGACGCCCTCGAAGAAGCCTACGACGTCATCAAGGCCCAGGGCCTGACGCTAGACGAAGTCGAACACAAGCACTTCCGGGTGCCCGCCATCGCCGATGAACTGCGCGACATCTACGAAGAGATCATGTGGGGCCGCGGGATCGTTCTGGTCGACCGCCTGCCGGTTGAGGACTGGCCGCTCGAAAAGAGCGAGATCATCTACTGGGGTATAGGTACGCATCTGGGCAAAGGCCAGTCGCAGTCGGTGATCGGCGACCGGCTTGGCCATGTCGTCAACATCGGCGGCAAGAATCACAACGAGCGCGCCTATCGCAACTCGCTCCCGCTCACGTTGCACACCGACGCCTGCGATCTGCTTTGCATGCTCTCGATCCGCAAGGGCGACAGCGGTGGAGAGTCGCAGTACGCCAGCGCACTGGCAGTCCACAACGTGTTGCTGAAGGAGAACCCGGATCATCTCGGGCCGCTCTATCGTGGGTTCCGTTATCACCGCTTCGGCGAGGAAGGCCCGGACGAAGCGCCGGTGACCGAACACCATGTGCCGGTGCTTTCGGAAAAGCAGGGCTATGTCTCGTGCCGCTACGTCGCCGGCTACATCTACATGGCCTATGACGAGATGGGCGAGGAACTGAGCCAGCACGAGATGGATTCGCTGGCCCATTTCGACGACATTGCAGGCCGCGAGGACATCCGCCTCCAATTTATGATGGAGCCGGGTCAGATGCTGCTGTGCAACAACCACACGACGCTCCATTCGCGCACCGGTTTCGAGGACACACCAGGCCCCGAGACCGGTCGGATGCTGTTGCGGCTGTGGTTGACAGCGCACGAGGGCGAGAGGCGACCGATTGATCCTAATATCGAGATGTACCGTCAGGCCGGGATTGCGAAGCGGGATGACCGGTCCGACACGCGCTATCGCGGAGAGGCGGCCAAGGTTCTGGAAACGGGCGTTCTGAAGTACTGAGGAAGGGGCTGGCATCAGCGACCGTCTGCGTCCTATAGTCCGGCATGCTTCCAAGATAATTCTTCTTCCTCGTCTCATCCTTCGTTCTGATGATCGTGGCCGCCTGCGATCTGGTCGCTGGTGGTGATCGTTCCCCTTGTGTTGCTTGGCCTACTGGACGCGACACACTCGCGCCACAACGTGCTGCGCAACTACCCGGTGATTGGTCATCTGCGGCACTTCGCGGAGTTCATCCGGCCGAACATCCAGCAGTACTTCATCAACACGAACCAGTCCGGCAGAACCTATCCCCGTGAAATTCGTGACCTGATCGCCGCGACACGGCGTCGATCATCGGATCAGGGCTCGTGCCGTGTGACAGGTCCGGTCTAGACTGGTGTTTTCTCTTTGATCGGTTTTGTTCATGTCGGCGTATCTGCGCAATCTGGAAGACCGGCACTATGCGCTGGTGGTGCTGGCCGCATCCTTCATGATGCTAGTCATCGCCAACGGTGCGCTGTTTTTGCTGGTCGTTGCGATGAAGGATATCGCGGCGACCTTCGACTGGCCGCGCACGATCCCCTCCACAGCCTATTCGTTGCAGTTCATCGGTGGCGGCCTGGGTGGAATTCTCATGGGCTGGTGGCTCGACAAGGCCGGCATGGGCAAGCCGGCACTTCTGGGCTCGATCACCGTGAGCGGCGGTTCGCTGATGATTGCCGGAATTGACGAAGCCTGGCAGCTCTTCGCCATCTACGGACTTGTGATCGGTTTGTTCGGCAATGCGGCGATGTTTTCGCCGCTGGTCGCCAACATCACACGATGGTTTTCGCGCAACCGCGGAATGGCGGTGGGGCTTGTGACCAGCGGACAGAGCATTGCCGGGTTCATGTGGCCTCCGGTGTTTGAGTACGGCTTGGGCACCGTGGGCTGGCGTGACACCTATCTGTTTTATGGCGCTTTCGGGATTGCCGCGATGGTGCCGCTGTCGTTTCTGTTGCGCCGGCCGCCACCGAAGGCGCAGCCGCGCTCGGCTGCGGTGGAAGGGAGCGCGCTCGACCCCGATGCGCCAATCCTGCATATCCGCCCCCACACACTGCTGGCGCTGCTTTGTTGCGCCATCGTGGGCTGCTGCATCGCGATGTCTCTGCCGCTGGCACATCTGAAGTCGCACGCGACCGATATCGGCATCGCACCCATGGAAGCCGCGACGATCCTTTCTGTGTTGCTGGGTGGCAGCTTCCTGGCTCGTGCCTTTGCCGCGGGCCTGCTGATGATGAAGATCGGATCGCTGCGCACGTTGTTTGTCTTTTCGGCCCTGCAGGCCGTCACCCTGGGCCTGATGCCCATGGCCGAGGGCCTGACGGCGATCTACCTGCTGGCTCTGGTGTTCGGCTTTGGCTACGGCGGAATCGGTCCAACGTATCCCGTGATCATTCGCGAGTACCTTTCTGAGCAATGGGCCGGGCGCTACACCGCGATTGTGATCATGTTCGGGACCTTCGGGATGGCCATCGGCGGATGGATCGGCGGGCTGGGTTTCGACATGACCGGAACCTATCATGCACCCTTCCTGCTGGGCGTGGCCTTCAACGTGATCAACCTGGTGATCGTCGCCTATCTGATTTCGGCAACACGGCGACACCACACCGGACGACTGCAGGCGGCATGATGAAGATGGTGCTGAAATCGGTTCTTGTGGCGTCACTGGTGGTGCTGGCCGGTTGGCCGGCGGTGGCCGATGTGGTGCTGGAGGTGGTCGACGAGTGCTGGGTAGCACCGGAAGAGCGCGAGCAGGTCGACTGCTATCGCGTTCTTGTTCCGCTTGACCGGAAGAATCCCGATGCCGGAACTGTCGACCTCGCTGTTGCTGTGCTGCGTGCGACAACCGGCCGGCCGAACGACGACCCGGTGATGTATCTCGAGGGCGGTCCTGGTGCGCCAGTCTTTGCCGACGGTTACCCGGCCTATGAGGAGTACAGCGACTACTGGTGGTGGATGTCCGCGCCGTTCCGACGCACCCGTGACTTTATCCTGTTCGACCAGCGCGGCATTGGCTTGTCGCGCCCAAGTCTGGATTGTGTGGAGTTCCACGAACTGCATGACGCCCTGCCCATCCTCATGGCGTGGGACTATCCCCTGGAGCGTCGGGAGGTTCGGGCGGCCGAGCAGTGCTACGAGCGGCTGGCCCTGGAAGAAGGCATCGATCTCAACCAGTTCGATACTCGCGCCAGCGCCGACGATGTCGCCGATATCGTCCGCGTCCTGGGTTACGAGGAGGTCAATCTCTGGGGCATCTCCTATGGCTCGCGTCTGGCGCTCGAGGTCATGCGCCGCCATCCCGGTATCGTGCGCGCCTCTGTGATCGACGGTGTCTATCCTGGCCTGATCGATGAGGAGATCGGTTTTGCATCGTCGGTGGCCGGAGCCTTTTCGAATCTCTTCGAGGACTGCGAAGCCGACCGCCAGTGCTCACGCCTTGTGCCGGACATGGCGTCCTATTTTTCGGCCCTGATAACCGAACTCAACGAAGAGCCGCGCGAGATGGAACTGTTCGATCCTCACGACGGCACACCGGCACCAAGAGTGGAACTGAACGGCAACGAGATCGTTTCATCGATGATCGGTGATCTCTATGACAGCGACGCACTGACCCTGATTCCTCTGATGATCGGAGCCTCGCGCCGCGAGATCGGAGCCCTGACCTACACCTGGGGCAGCGGCAGCTTCGGGTCGGACGGTTCGGATGAGGGTGTTTTCATCAACATCGGCTGTCGTGAATCGACGACGCTCGATTTCGACATGGTGGCTGCAGAGACACAGGCGGAGGGCATCTTCGGTGAAGCAACGCTGAACTGGTCGCTGATTCCCTTTTGCGATGTGTGGCCGGTGGAACGAGCGCCGCTGGCCGATGAAGGATCCATCGTCAGCGACATCCCTACCCTGCTGTTTTCCGGCCGCTACGATCCGATCACGCCGCCGGCCTATGCCGAACTCGCAGCCGAGACCCTGTCGAATAGCCGCCATTTCGTGTTTCGCTCCGGCGGCCATGGCGTCACGGCGACCTACAACTGTGCAACCGTGACGGCGGCCCGGTTCTTCGTGAACCCGGATCCGCGCCGCACACCTTCACCGCGTTGTCGTGAGTACACGGCGTCCGCGACCTTCGCACTTGAGTTCTGAGCGGCCATCCTAGAGACGATCATGATCAGATTTCTGACGTTTTTTCTTTTGGGCCTTGCGACGTTGATGCAGGGCGCGCGGGCCGAGGTCACCGTGCAGCCGGTCAACGACTGCTGGGTTGTGGCCAACATGCTGCAGACGGTCGATTGCTACCATGTGACCGTGCCGCTGGACCGGGCCAACCCGGAGAACAGCAGCGCAAGGCTTGCCGTGGCGGTGCTGCATTCGTCGTCGCGCAATACGGCACCCGATCCCGTGATCTATCTGGAAGGCGGCCCGGGTTACTCGTCGTTTGGAACGACCTATCCGTATTTCGACGACTACAGCGAATACTGGTGGGAGGATTCTTCATCAATCCGCCGGACCCGGGATCTCATCCTGTTCGACCAGCGTGGTATGGGCCTGTCGCGGCCCAGTCTTGATTGCCCGGAGCTGCATGATTTCGACCGACGCCTGCCGGAGGTCGTCGATTACGACGATCCACTCTGGAACGAGGAAATCGAGACGCTGGGCACCTGCTACGACCGGTTGCGGGCGGAGGGTGTTCCCCTGGAGCGGTTCGACACCCGCAACAGCGCCGACGATGTTGCCGACATCGTGCGCGCCCTGGGTTACGACGAGGTCAACCTCTACGGGGTATCCTACGGCTCACGCCTGGCTCTGGAGGTGATGCGCCGTCACCCCGATCTTGTGCGATCGGCGGTGCTTGACGGTGTCTATCCGCCGACGGTCGATCCGGAGATCGACTTTCCGCGCGCGGTGGCCGACGCCTTTCAGAACCTGTTCGATGATTGCGCCGCCAGCAGCGGCTGCCGCCGGGTCGCGCCCGATGTCCAAAATGACTTCGAGCGGTTGATTGCGGACCTGAATGCCAATCCGCGTGAACTCGAGCTCTACGATCTCGACTATCTCGACCGTGGCACCTTCGTGCGGTTCGATGGCAGCACGCTCGTGATGACCATGGTGGAGTACCTCTACGACGCCGACTGGCTGCCCTACATTCCGCTTACCATAGGGACTGCCGCCAAGGGGAATCTTGACGCCCTGACCTACTTCTACGGACTGGGAAGTTATGCGTCCGACGGCATGATCGAGGGTGCCTTTGCCAACATCGAGTGCCGTGAGGCGCCTGTGCTCGATACCGTGGCCATGGCCGAGGAGGTCGCTCGTTACGGTCTCTACGGTGAAGCCGCCATGACTTGGTCGTTGGTTCCGTCGTGCAATGTCTGGCCGGTAGCGAGCAATCCGCTGCCCGATGAAGGGCCGGTGGTGAGTGACATTCCCACCCTGCTGTTGAGCGGCCGCTATGATCCCGTGACACCGCCGTCGTATGCCGATGAGGCGGCCGAGACTCTCTCGAACAGCCGTCATCTGGTGTTCCGTTCGGGCGGCCACGCGGTCTCGTTCTGGTTTGACTGTGCGATGGTCGCGACCGCCGATTTCTTTGTCGACCCGGATCCGGCCTCTGTGCGCGAACCGCGCTGCCGCAGCTACAGCCAGCCGGCGGATTTTAATGTCCGATTCTGACGGGTGCGTTGGCTCCCAACACCTGCGCAAGTGCGATGACAGAGGCATGACCCATGATGCCGATGTCACCGTCCCGCAGATGTTGCAGCAGCCTTTTGCGAGGGATGAGGCAGAGCTCGGCATCTTCCGGGTCGCCTGAATCGGGCTCGGCGACCTGTTCGGCACCAGAGGCCATGAAGGCGTAGCATCGGCCACAACCGTAGTTGCTGTTCATGACATAGCTCCCGAGACTACTCCAGTCCGACGCCCGGAAACCGGTTTCCTCCAGCAACTCACGCTGAGCGGCCTCGAGCGGTTCCTCGCCGTCGTCGATAAAGCCACCGGGCAGGGCGAGAGACTGCTCAAAAAGCTGCAGCCAGGGTGAGCCGTCATGCAGAAGGCATTCTCCGGTCACTGTCCAGGGGGCAAGGTCTTTCATGTCACAACCAGATCGATGTCGC